>NZ_JAKCMI010000038.1 GCF_021412585.1 Halomonas alkalisoli
TGACCTTCCCCCCAGAAACCGGTCCACCGTCGATGTGAGATTTCCGCTACGTTTACTCTGATAGCAGGAGATCTCACGATGAAGCGTAACCGACATACCGAAGAGCAGATCATCAGCATCCTCAAGGCCAACGAGCGCGGCGTCTCGATCGCCGAGCTGGCTCGGTAGAACGGCGTGACCGAGCAGACCATCTACCGCTGGAAGGCCAAGTACAGCGGCATGGAAGTCTCGGAGGCCAAGCGCCTGCGCGAGCTGGAGACCGAGAACGCCCGGCTGAAGAAGCTCCTGGCGGAAAGCGCCCTCGACAATGCTGCGCTCAAGGAGATTGTCTCGGGAAAATGGTGACGCCCGAAGCGAAGCGGCGTGCGGTGAAGCACCTGGTGGCAGGCGGCTGGCTCAGCCAGCGAGGTGCCTGCCGATTGCTGGGCCTGGCAAGGTCGGTAGCCCGGTACCAGGCGATGCCGAGTGACAATGCGCCGCTTCGGGCCCGCGTAAAAGCCTTGGCGACCTGCTATCCCCGCTATGGCTACTTGCTGCTGCATGCCTTGTTGCGTCAGGAGGGCCTGGTGATCAATCGCAAGCGGACCTACCGGCTGTACTGCGAGCAGGGTCTTCAGGTCCGAACCCGGCGGCGTAAGCGGCTGGTTCGGCCGAGAACACCGATGCCACTGCCGGACAGGCCCAACCAGCGCTGGTCGATGGACTTCGTGTCGGACCAGTTGGCCTCGGGACGCCGCTTTCGTGTGCTGAACATCGTGGACGATTTCAGCCGCGAGTGTGTCGGCCAGTTGGTGGACACGTCTATCTCGGGACGTCGCTTGGCCCGGTTCCTCGACGAGATCGCCAACCATCGCTCACTGCCGGCCTCGATTGTCTGCGATAACGGACCGGAGCTGACCAGCAAGGCGATGTTCTTCTGGGCGCGTGAGCGGACGGTGACGCTGGCCTTCATCCAACCGGGCAAGCCGACGCAGAATGCGTTCATCGAGAGCTTCAACGGCAAGTTCCGAGACAGCTGCCTCAATCAGCACTGGTTCCTGAGCCTGGCGGATGCACGACACGAAATCACGCAATGGAGAACCCACTACAACCATATTAGACCGCACAGCTCGCTGGGCTATTTGCGACCCGTGGTCTATGCCCAGCAATGTGCCTGAAGGAGCGGTTTCTCACATTGATGACGGACCTAAACCAGGGGGAAGGTCAGAAGTACGAAAATTTTTTTAAATACCAAGCACTGTTAGCAACATAAAAATGTTAGCCATTTCTCCAGGCTCTCTCATTGGCTTTCATTTTTCAATGACAGCTGCATGATGCTTGAGATAAAATCATCTCTATACAAATTATAAAAATCCCACTTGCTCCTTGCATTAAGACTCACAAGATATCTTTTATTTTTATCTGAAAACACCTTATTGAACTTGGATAACAACGCCACTTCATCATCGTGGATAATTGAATTGTTTAAATCATAGCAGTAATTGGGTATTTCACCAACAGGAGTTACTATGGGAATCAGCCCACACTGCATGGCTTCAACTACCGCCATAGCCATGCCTTCATGCCGGCTTAAAAGGAGAAAAAAATTTGCTTGACTTGCGATCTCAGCTATATCTGAATTGTCTACTTGGCCTTTCCAATGCACATTATCGCTCAAACCCAAACTTTCAGATAAAGCTTTCAGCTTTTTTAACTCACCAAAGTCTGGTCCATAAATATAAAAAATAGCAGAAGGATATTGAGAGAGCACTGACTGGAAAAAATATAACGACAAATCCAAACCTTTAGCAAAACTTAATCTTCCCCAAAAAATAAAAACAGGAGAATCATAAGCTTTAATATCACCACTTGGAGAAAACTTGCGGTGTAAAAAAGATATCACTTTGACAGTTTTTTTATTTATGAATTCCAAACTAGCGCTTTTTGTGGCCGCACTATCACAAAAAACACTATCAGCAAAGGCTGCTGTAATTTTCGTCAATAAATAATCAAGGAAATGAGCTCTTTTTTGGTTGTGAAGAAAAAGTATAAGCCGACTCTTTCTATATAAGATCTTATACATGATGCAGACAAATGAAGTCCACCACAAAGAAGACACTACAACATCAGGCTTTATCTTTACGAGCTTCTTTAACAACCGAAGATGAGTGATAGGGTTTGTTAACCCCCCTTCCTTGGAAATAAATAAAACGGAAAAATCAAATTCTTGTACTTCTTCATCCAACATCGTATTGGCGGCGACTTCAACACCTCCAATCACATTCTTAGGTATTACATGGACAACTTTCATTATTTATCTATCTCTAATACAATTTAAGCTATAGCAAGAAACTCTCACCTAAAGTCCTGAATTCAAGCAATAAGCGCAGCACCTGCGGTGTCCAGGGCTCCTGAGTATTCTCCCAGGAACACCTGTGCCGGTGTCCGATCGCCGAGCCGTTTTCGGGGTCGGTCATTCAGCTTCTTGACCACCATGCGCAGTTCGGCATCGGTGGCCTGTCGGAAGTCCGTTCCCTTGGGGAAGTACTGCCGTATCAGACCATTAGTGTTCTCGTTGGTCCCACGCTGCCACTTCCGCAGGTAGCCCGTTGTCCAGCGTAATGGTCTGGACAGCTCCTCGACGAGGCTTCAACAGGCGGATCATGGCCGCTTGCGTCAGCTCCGCTGAGATCCTGGGCAGCCGTGCCGCCAGCAGGTAGCCACTGCGACGCTCTACCAGCGTGACCAGCCCTGATCGCTTATGCCCGTGGATCACGGTGTCACCCTCCCAGTGGCCGATGAAAAGACGATCATCAACCTCAGCCGGGCGATGCTAGATGCCCACCCGGTTGGGAATCTTGCCAAGCCCTGCGCTCTTGGTCTGGGCCCGGTGTTTGCTGCGCCGCTTGGGCTGACGGAGATGTCGCCAGAGGTCGCCACCTTGAGCCTTGTCATCCCAGATCAAGGAGTAGATCCATTGATGACTGACGCCGACGCCCGCCAAGGGCGCCATGAAGCCACTGATCTGCTGTGGGCTCCACTCCTCTCGCAGCCGGTCGACAACAGCGGTGACCATGCTCGGCAAGCGCTACGTCCACTTCCAGGCGGTGCGACGCCGGCGATCACTGAGGGACTGGTCCTGCACAGGATCGTAGCCACCGTAAGTGGTGTTGCGGCGCAGCTCGCGACTGATCGTACTGCTGTGGAGGCCCAGTTGACCTTCCCCCCAGAAACCGGTCCACCGTCGATGTGAGATTTCCGCTACGTTTACTCTGATAGCAGGAGATCTCACGATGAAGCGTAACCGACATACCGAAGAGCAGATCATCAGCATCCTCAAGGCCAACGAGCGCGGCGTCTCGATCGCCGAGCTGGCTCGGTAGAACGGCGTGACCGAGCAGACCATCTACCGCTGGAAGGCCAAGTACAGCGGCATGGAAGTCTCGGAGGCCAAGCGCCTGCGCGAGCTGGAGACCGAGAACGCCCGGCTGAAGAAGCTCCTGGCGGAAAGCGCCCTCGACAATGCTGCGCTCAAGGAGATTGTCTCGGGAAAATGGTGACGCCCGAAGCGAAGCGGCGTGCGGTGAAGCACCTGGTGGCAGGCGGCTGGCTCAGCCAGCGAGGTGCCTGCCGATTGCTGGGCCTGGCAAGGTCGGT
>NZ_JAKCMI010000039.1 GCF_021412585.1 Halomonas alkalisoli
CCGTAGGGCGTGTCGTTGGCCATCGCCACGGCCTCCTCCTCGCTGTCGAAGCCGAACACCGCCAGCACCGGGCCGAAGATCTCCTCGCGGCCGATGGTCATCTGTGGCGTGACGCCATCGAAGACCGTGGGCGGAATGAACAACCCCGGGCCGTCGATGGCCTGGCCACCGGTGCGCAGCCGCGCGCCCTCTTCCACACCCTGGCGGATGTAGTCGAGGATGCGCCGGTGCTGGGTCTCGTCGACGATGGCACCCATGAAGCTCTCGGGGTCGAGCGGATCGCCGGGCTGCATGGTCTCCGCCGCTTTCAATACGCGCTCGACGAACTCCTCGCGGATCGCGTTCTCCACCAGCAGCCGGGAGCCGGCGATGCACACCTCGCCCTGGTTGTGGAAGATCGCCGCGGCGGCGTGGCTCGCCACCCGGTCAAGCTCCTTGCAGTCGGCGAAGACGATATTGGGCGACTTGCCGCCGCACTCCAGGTAGACCCGCTTGAGGTTGGACTGGCCGGCGTACTGCATCAGCTGCTTGCCCACCGCCGTGGAGCCGGTGAAGGCCAGGCAGTCGACTTCCATGGAGAGCGCCAGCGCCTTGCCCACGGTATGGCCGAAGCCGGGCAGCACCTGGAACACCCCACGCGGTATCCCCGCGTCCTTCGCCAGTTGGGCCAGGCGCAGCGCCGAGAGCGGTGACTTCTCCGAGGGCTTGAGGATCACGCTGTTGCCGGCGGCCAGCGCCGGGGCGATCTTCCAGGCGGTCATCATCAGCGGGAAGTTCCACGGCACGATGGCCGCCACCACGCCGATGGGCTCGCGCAGCACCAGCGCCAGGGCGTCCTCGCCGGTGGGCGCCACCTCGCCGTAGAGCTTGTCGATGCACTCGGCCTGGTAGCGGATACAGGCGATGGCACCATTCATGTCGCCCAGCGAGCTCGAAACCGGCTTGCCCATGTCCAGGGTATCGAGCAGCGCCAGCGCGTGCTTGTTGGCTTCCATCAGATCGGCCAGGCGCAGCAGCACCTTCTTGCGCTTGCTCGGCGCCAGGCGGGACCACTCGCCGCCGGCGAAGGCCGCCCGGGCCGCGGTCACGGCCAGCTCGGCATCGACGGCGTCGCAGCTTGCCACCTGGGCCAGGATCTCGTTTGTCGCCGGGTTGCGCGACTCGAAGGTGTCGCCGCTCGCGGCGGCGACGAAGGCGTCGTCGATATAGGCACGGGCCTCAAGGGCCTGGCCTTGGGTTAGCCCCTCAGCCAGGGCCTGCCAGTCGGCCTTGGTGGTTGGAATCGCTGTCGGGGTGGCGCTCATTGGCTCGCCTCCAGGGTGTTGGCCCGCTCCAGCACGGCATCAAAAAGCACCTGGGCGCCCAGGGCGCAGTGCTCCGGGCTGGCGTACTCCGCCTCGTTATGGCTGATACCGTCGCGGCAGGGAATAAAGATCATCGCCGTGGGGGCCACCCGGGAGACATAGACGGCGTCGTGGCCGGCGCCGCTCATCATGCGGCGGTAAGGCACGCCCTGGGCCTGGGCGGCCCGCTCCACGGCGTCGATGCAACCGGCATCGAACTCGACGACAGGTGAGGCCCAGACCCGCTCGCTTCGGGTTTCGATACCGAAGGTCTCGGCGACGGCCGCCAACTCTCGCTCGAAGAGGGCTTCCAGGGCATCCAGCTCACTCTCTTCCACATGGCGCAGGTCGAGGGTGAGGCGCACCTCACCGGGGACGACGTTGCGGGAGGGGCTGTCGATATCAAGGCAGCCCACGGTGACCTTGGTGCCGCCGCTGGTGTCCGCCAGGGCATGGCGCTGCAGGCAATCGATCAACCGCGCTGCGCCAGCCAAGGCATCACGCCGATAGCCCATGGGCGTCGGGCCGGCGTGGGCTGTCTGGCCACGCAGGGTCACGTCGAACCAGCGCATGCCCTGGGCGCCAGTCACCACGCCGATGGCCTGGTTCTCCTCCTCCAGCACCGGGCCCTGCTCGATATGCAGCTCGAAGTAGCCTGCCAGGCGCGGCTCGCCCACCGGCATCTCGCCGGCAAAACCGCTGGCCTCCAGGGCCTGGCCCAGGGTCACGCCATCGCGATCCTGGCGCGACAGGGTGTATTCCTCGCTGAACTCGCCGGCATAGGTGCCGGAAGCCACCATGGCCGGGGCGAAGCGGCTGCCCTCCTCGTTGGTCCACACCACCAGTTCCAGCGGCCGCTCGGTGACGATGCCCTGGTCGTGCAGGGTGCGAAACACCTCGAGCCCCGCCAGCACCCCGAGGATACCGTCGAAGCGTCCGCCCTTCGGCTGGGTATCCAGGTGACTCCCGGTGGCCACCGGATCAAGGTCATCATGCTTTCCCGGGCGCCGGATAAAGAGATTACCGACCCGATCGACCCGCAGCCTGCAGCCAATCGCCTCGCACCACTCGATCAGCAGGCGCCGCCCGGCAGCATCCTCTTCTGTGAGCGCCAGCCGACAGCTGCCGCCATTCGCGGTGGGGCCGATCTCGGCCATGGCCATCAAGCTCGACCAGAGCCGCTGGCCGTCGATAGAAACCGTCATGGGTGTCTCCCTTTTGATTGTTCCCAGCCACCCTAGGCGGGAAGGTCGCAGCGGCGATATACCCCAATCAGGATATACCGACGACGGGGCACATCTTCGTAGGCTGGCTCTGTCACTTGTGAGGAGCCAACCATGACAACGACCCATCGAACCGCTGGCAGCACCCCTTCGTCACTACGCTACGATCGCCGCACGCTTTGGCAGAAGGACAAGGATCACTTTATCCATCCCTTCACCGATTTCAGCCTGTTCCATGAGAAAGGCTGCGATCTGATCGTGGACAGCGACGGCATCTATGTGGAGGATGCCCAGGGCAACCGCTTCATCGACGGCATTGCCGGCCTGTGGTGCGTCAATGTGGGCCACGGCCGTGCCGAGATCGGCCAGGCCATGGCCGAACAGGCTACCCGCATGGCCTATTTCTCCACCTTCAACAACCTGTCGAACGCCCCGGCGGCGGAACTGGCCGCCAAGCTCGCCGAGCTGGCACCGGCAAACCTCAACCACGTCTTCTTCAGTTGCGGCGGGTCAGCAGCCAACGACGCCACCATCCGCCTGGTGCACTACTACTTCAACCGCCTGGGCAAGCCGAGCAAGAAGCGTATCCTGTCACGCCGCAACGCCTATCATGGCACCACCTACCTGGCCGCCACCCTGACCGGCATCGAAAGCAACAACTGGGACTTCGACACCCTGGACCACCTGGTCACGCACCTGAGCGAAGCCAACCTCTATCGTCGGCCCAAGGGCATGAGCGAAGCGGAGTATTGCGATCACCTGGTGGCCGAACTCGAGGAGAGCATCACCGAGATCGGTGCCGACAATATCGCCGCCTTTATTGCCGAGCCGATCATGGGCGCGGGTGGCGTGCTGATGCCCCCCCAGGGATACCATGCCCGCATGCAGGCGGTATGCCGCGCCAACGACATCCTCTTTATCGCCGATGAAGTTGTCACCGGCTTCGGCCGCCTGGGCCACTTCTTCGCCTCCGAGGCGGTCTACGATACCCAGCCGGACATCATCAACTGCGCCAAGGGACTCTCCTCCGGCTACGCCCCCCTCGGTGCCACCCTGATCTCCGACGATATCTACAAGGTGCTGGGCACACCTCAGCGCAAGGGCGGCGTGCTGAGCACTGGCTTCACCTACTCCGGCCACCCGGTCAGCTGTGCCGCGGCACTCAAGAACATCGAGATCATCGAGCGCGAGGCGATCTGCGAGAACGTCCGCGAGGTGGGCCCCTACCTGGCGCAGAAGCTCAAGACCCTGGCGGATCACGAGACTGTCGGTGACGTGCGCGGCAGCCATTTCATGCTGGCCATCGAGAACGTCGCCGACAAGGCCACCAAGGAGTTGCTTCCGGTAGAAGCGCGAGTCGGCGACCGGGTTGCCGCCGAAGCCCAGAAACGCGGCCTGATCATTCGCCCGGTGGGTCACCTCAATATCCTCTCGCCGCCGCTGATCTGGGACCGCGAGGTGGTAGATCGCGTGGTGGCGATCCTCGACGAGGCCTTCGCCGCCACCACGGCTTCACTCAAGGCCGATGGCTACCTGTAAGCGCCCCGGGGCCGGTTATCCGGCCCCCGCATGAACCAACAACCATAACGATAAAAGAGAGTCTTGTATGGAAACCTTTGGCCCCTGGAGCCTGCTCCCCACCGCCGTGGTGCTGGGCATGGCCATCGTTACCCGCCGAACCATCGAATCCCTGCTGGCAGGGGCGGTGGTTGGACTACTCATGATCGAACCCGCCACAGTGGTATCGCAGGGTTCGGACATTCTGCTGACGGTGCTTGGCAACGATACCGTCACCTGGATCATCCTGGTCTGCGGCCTGTTCGGCAGCCTGATCGCCCTGCTGGTCAAGACCGGCGGCGTGCTCAGCTTCGGCGACGCCGTCACCAAGCGCATCCACAGCCGCCGCCAGAGCCTGCTGGCCACCTGGCTACTCGGCCTCGTTATCTTCGTCGACGACTACCTCAATGCGCTGACCATCAGCGCTTCGATGAAGAAGATCACCGACCGCTTCCAGGTCTCCCGGGAGAAGTTGGCCTATATCGTCGACTCCACGGCGGCGCCGATCTGCATCCTGGTGCCCTTCTCCACCTGGGCGGTGTTCTTCGCCGGCCTGCTGGAGGAGAACAATGTCGCCGGCAACGGCATGGGCCTCTATATCCAGTCCATTCCCTATATGTTCTACGCCTGGGTAGCCGCCGCCGTGGTACCCCTGGTGGCCATGGGCTGGATTCCCAACCTCGGCCCCATGAGGGCCGCCGAGGCCCGCGCCGCCGCCGGCCAGCTGATGCCGGCAGGCGTCGACGACAATGCCCTGGAGGTCGAGGACACCGGCAAGAAACGCCCGCACCTGCTCAACTTCCTGCTGCCCATCGCCACCCTGATCTTCTTCACCTGGTACTACGAGATCGACATCCTGCGCGGCGTGATCGTGGCGCTGGCCGTGACCCTGGTGCTGATCGCCGCCCAGCGACTGCTGAGCTTCCACGACACCTTCGACACCGCCCTCGATGGCTTCAAGGCGATGATCATGCCGCTGGGCACCCTGGTGGCCGGCTTCACCCTCAAGGAGGTCAACGATGTGCTGGGGCTCACCGACTATGTGATCGCCACCGTCCAGCCGCTGATGACCCCGGGCATGCTGCCGGCGGTGGTCTTCGTCACCATGGCCTTCCTGGCCTTCGCCACCGGCTCCTTCTGGGGCATCTTCGCCGTGGCCATGCCTATCGTGCTGCCGCTGGCAGCCAGCATGGACAGCCATATGCCGCTGGTGATCGGCGCCCTGATCTCCGCCAGCGCCTTCGGCAGCCACGCCTGCTTCTATGGCGACTCCACGGTGCTCTCCGCCCAGGGCAGCGGCTGCACGCCCATGGCCCATGCCCTGACCCAGTTGCCCTATGTGCTGATCGCCGCCGTTATCGCCGCCGGTATCTTCCTGATGGTAGGCCACCTGTGAGACCAATCATGAACGAGCCAATGATCGACACCCCGACCGCCGAACCGACGCCCCGGGCCCAGGGCTTCGCCATGCCCGCCGAGTTCGCCCCCCACGACGCCTGCTGGATGCTCTGGCCCCAGCGGCCGGATACTTGGCGCTATGGTGCCAAGCCGGCCCAGCAGGCCTTCGTGGAGGTCGCCACGGCCATCGCCGAGAGCGAAACCGTCTACGTCGGGGTCAACGACGAGCAGTACGAGAATGCCCGCCACCAGTTGCCGCCCCAGGTTCGCGTGGTAGAGCTCTCCAGCAACGACGCCTGGATGCGCGACGTGGGCCCCACCTTCCTGACCCACCCCGACGGGCGCCTGGCGATGGTGGATTGGCAGTTCAATGCCTGGGGCGGGCTGGATGGCGGTCTCTACTTCCCCTGGGACAAGGATCGGCGCGTCCGCACCAAGATCGCCGAGATGCTTGGCATCCCGCGCTTCGCGGCGCCGGTGGTTCTGGAGGGGGGCGCCCTCCATGTGGACGGTGAGGGCACCCTGATCACCACCGAGGAGTGCCTGCTCAATCCCAATCGCAATTCAGCGGTGAGTCGCGCCGATATGGAGCGGGTGCTTCAGGACACCCTGGGGGTCGACAAGGTCATTTGGTTGCCCCGGGGCTGCCACCTGGACGAAACCGATGGACATGTCGATAACCTGTGCTGCTTCGTCGCCCCCGGAGAGGTTGTGCTGACCTGGTGCGATGACGAAGACGACCCCCAGCACGCCATCTGCCGGGAAGCCTTGGCCGTACTGGAATCGACGTCCGATGCCAGGGGCCGTGAGCTATGCGTTCACAAGCTGCCCCAGCCCGGTCCGCTGTACATCGAAGAGGATGAGGCCAGCGGCCTCGATCGCCTCGACAGTTCCCACCCGCGCCGGCCCGGGGATCGCATGGCAGGCTCCTACGTCAATTTCTATATCGGCAACTCCGTGGTGGTCATGCCTCTGCTGGACCCGACCTGCGACGAGCAGGCTTACGACATTCTCCAGGAACTGTTCCCCGACAGGCGAGTGGTCGGTGTCCCGGCCCGGGAGATCCTGCTCGGCGGCGGCAATATCCACTGCATCACCCAGCAGCAGCCCCGCCCGGGCCCGTCGCGCTGAGACGACAGCTTGTCGGCCTTCGGTTCCTGCGAGGTGATGCTGCCGGCGGCGGCTGATCGGATTAGCGGCAGTCCCCAGAGACAACGAGGCCGGCCCCATGGGACCGGCCTCGTTGCTGTAAAAAGCCTCTCCCGAGCGGCTCGCTCAGGTGGCGAGGCTGATCCACACGCTCTTGAGGCTGGAGTACTCCTCCAGGCTGTGATGCGACTTGTCGCGGCCGTTACCCGACTGCTTCACGCCGCCGAAGGGCATGGTCTGGTCGCCCCCGGCCCAGTTGTTGACGAACACCTGGCCTGACTGCAGCCGCCGGGTCACGCGCATGATGCGGTCGATGTCCTGGCTCCATAGCCCCGCGGCGAGTCCGTAGGGCGTGTCGTTGGCCATCGCCACGGCCTCCTCCTCGCTGTCGAAGCCGAACACCGCCAGCACCGGGCCGAAGATCTCCTCGCGGCCGATGGTCATCTGTGGCGTGACGCCATCGAAGACCGTGGGCGGAATGAACAACCCCGGGCCGTCGATGGCCTGGCCACCGGTGCGCAGCCGCGCGCCCTCTTCCACACCCTGGCGGATGTAGTCGAGGATGCGCCGGTGCTGGGTCTCGTCGACGATGGCACCCATGAAGCTCTCGGGGTCGAGCGGATCGCCGGGCTGCATGGTCTCCGCCGCTTTCAATACGCGCTCGACGAACTCCTCGCGGATCGCGTTCTCCACCAGCAGCCGGGAGCCGGCGATGCACACCTCGCCCTGGTTGTGGAAGATCGCCGCGGCGGCGTGGCTCGCCACCCGGTCAAGCTCCTTGCAGTCGGCGAAGACGATATTGGGCGACTTGCCGCCGCACTCCAGGTAGACCCGCTTGAGGTTGGACTGGCCGGCGTACTGCATCAGCTGCTTGCCCACCGCCGTGGAGCCGGTGAAGGCCAGGCAGTCGACTTCCATGGAGAGCGCCAGCGCCTTGCCCACGGTATGGCCGAAGCCGGGCAGCACCTGGAACACCCCACGCGGTATCCCCGCGTCCTTCGCCAGTTGGGCCAGGCGCAGCGCCGAGAGCGGTGACTTCTCCGAGGGCTTGAGGATCACGCTGTTGCCGGCGGCCAGCGCCGGGGCGATCTTCCAGGCGGTCATCATCAGCGGGAAGTTCCACGGCACGATGGCCGCCACCACGCCGATGGGCTCGCGCAGCACCAGCGCCAGGGCGTCCTCGCCGGTGGGCGCCACCTCGCCGTAGAGCTTGTCGATGCACTCGGCCTGGTAGCGGATACAGGCGATGGCACCATTCATGTCGCCCAGCGAGCTCGAAACCGGCTTGCCCATGTCCAGGGTATCGAGCAGCGCCAGCGCGTGCTTGTTGGCTTCCATCAGATCGGCCAGGCGCAGCAGCACCTTCTTGCGCTTGCTCGGCGCCAGGCGGGACCACTCGCCGCCGGCGAAGGCCGCCCGGGCCGCGGTCACGGCCAGCTCGGCATCGACGGCGTCGCAGCTTGCCACCTGGGCCAGGATCTCGTTTGTCGCCGGGTTGCGCGACTCGAAGGTGTCGCC
>NZ_JAKCMI010000040.1 GCF_021412585.1 Halomonas alkalisoli
ATGAAATCACGCGCTGCCATCGCCCTGGCCGCCGGCAAGCCGCTGGAGCTGGTCGAGATCGACGTCGAGGGACCGAAGGCCGGCGAGGTGCTGGTGCGTATCGCTGCCACCAGCGTCTGTCATACCGACGCCTTCACCCTCTCCGGCGCCGACCCCGAAGGCCTCTTCCCCTCGGTGCTGGGCCACGAGGGCGCCGGGGTCGTCGAGGAAGTCGGCCCCGGCGTCACCAGCCTCAAGCCCGGCGATCATGTCATCCCCCTCTATACCGCCGAGTGCGGCAAGTGCAAGTTCTGCCTTTCCGGCAAGACCAACCTGTGCCAGGCGGTACGCGCCACCCAGGGCCAGGGGCTGATGCCCGACGGCACCTCGCGCTTCTCACTGGACGGCAAGATGCTGCACCACTACATGGGCTGCTCCACCTTCAGCGAATACACCGTGCTGCCCGAGGTGTCGCTGGCCAAGGTGTCCAAGGAAGCGCCGCTGGACAAGATCTGCCTGCTCGGCTGCGGCGTGACCACCGGCATCGGCGCGGTACTCAACACCGCCAAGGTGGAGCCGGGCTCCACCGTTGCCGTGTTCGGCCTCGGTGCCATCGGCCTGGCGGTGATCCAGGGGGCGCAGATGGCCAAGGCCAGCCGCATCATCGCCATCGACGTCAACCCGGACAAGTTCGAGCTGGCGCGCCAGTTCGGTGCCACCGACTTCGTCAATCCCAAGGAGCACAGCGATCCGATCCAGCAGGTGATCGTCGACCTGACCGACGGTGGGGTCGACTACTCCTTCGAGTGCATCGGCAACGTCAACGTGATGCGCCAGGCGCTGGAGTGCTGCCACAAGGGCTGGGGCGAGTCGGTGATCATCGGCGTGGCCGGGGCCGGCGAGGAGATCTCGACGCGGCCGTTCCAGCTGGTGACAGGCCGGGTGTGGAAGGGCTCTGCCTTCGGCGGGGTGAAGGGCCGCAGCGAGCTGCCCGGCTACGTGCAGCGCTACATGGATGGCGAGCTCAAGATCGACGAGTTCATCACCCACGAGATGCCGTTCGAGAAGATCAACGAGGCGTTCGAGCTGCTGCATGCTGGCAAAAGTATCCGTACCGTGCTTCGCTTTTGATACGCGCCCGAAGCCGCGCGGGTGATACGCGCCGCTTTTGACTTACGCCCGATGCTGCGTGACGCGCGGGTGATACGCGCCGCTTTTTACTCACGCCCGATGCTGCGTGACGCGCGGATGATAGGCATCCGAAACTGCGCGTGATACGTCATACGCGCCCGCAATCAGCCGTTTCGGTCGTTGCCAGTCGGGGACGACCGTGAGGAGACCGAACGATGAGCATGACCGAAAAGCTCGAACTGGTATCGGCCAACAAGAGTTTCGGTGGCTGGCACAAGCGCTACCGGCACCGCTCGCGGGCGCTTGACTGCGAGATGGTATTCGCCATTTACCTGCCACCCCAGGCCGAGACCGAGCGGGTGCCGCTGGTCTGGTGGCTGTCGGGGCTGACCTGTACCGACGAGAATTTCATGCAGAAGGCCGGGGCGCAACGCGTCGCGGCAGAGCTGGGAATCGCCATCGTCTGCCCGGACACCAGTCCCCGCGGAACCGACCTGCCGGGTGAGCATGATAGCTACGACCTTGGCTCCGGTGCCGGATTCTACGTCAATGCCTCCCGGGAGCCCTGGAAGAAGCATTACCGGATGTATGACTACGTCACCGAGGAGCTGCCTTCGGTGGTTCGGCAACACTTTCCGGTCAACGGCCGTGAAGCCATCAGTGGTCACTCCATGGGCGGTCACGGCGCCTTGATCATGGCGCTGCGCCGGCCCGGTCACTACTGCTCGGTCTCGGCGTTTGCGCCGATCGTCAATCCCAGCCAGTGCCCCTGGGGGCGCAAGGCCTTCCACGAGTACCTGGGCGACGACCCCGGCAGCTGGACCCAGTATGATGCCTGCGAGCTGGTGGCCAAGGGGGCGTCGAGCCAACCCCTGTTCATCGATCAGGGCGAGGAGGACGATTTTCTTGTGGAGCAGCTCAAGCCCGAGCGACTCGAGGCGGTGTGTAATACACACGATCACCCACTGACGCTGCGGCGTCAGCCGGGGTATGATCACAGCTACTACTTCATCGCCAGCTTCATCGAGGACCACCTGCGCTATCATGCCGAGTACCTATTCAAACGCTGATCAACGAACGCTGTCAGGCGTGGCATGATTCGCGCCGTTCTCTTTCGTGTACTGCGCTGGGCGGCCCTGGTCGGGGCCGCCTTCGTCGTGTTGTCGCTGGTGCTGGTGCTGATGATGCGCTATGTGCCGGCCTACGGTTCGATGGTGATGCTGGAACGCAAGGTCGAAGCCTGGCTCGCCGGTGAATCGCTGACCATCCGGCACCAGTGGCGTCCGTGGGAGGAGCTCTCCGACCACGCCAAGCTGGCGGTGATCGCCGCCGAGGATCAACGCTTCGCCGATCATCGGGGCTTCGATGTCGCCGAGATGCGGCGTGCCTGGGAGGCCAGTCGCTCCGGCGCGCGTCTCCGCGGTGCCAGTACGATCAGCCAGCAGACCGCCAAGAACCTGTTTCTCTGGACCGGGCGCAGCTGGGCCCGCAAGGGACTCGAGGCCTGGTTTACCCTGCTGATCGAGACACTGTGGCCCAAGGAGAGAATCCTCGAGGTCTATCTCAATATTGCCGAGTGGGACAATGGTGTGTTCGGCCTGGAGGCAGCCGGGCAGCACTACTTCGGCGTGTCGGCCAGCCAGGTGAACGAGGTGCAGGCGAGCCGGCTGGCCGCCATACTGCCCAATCCCCGGGCCTGGGATGCCGCGCGACCGGGCCCACAGACTGAGCGTCGCAGCCAGTGGATACGCCAGCAGATGCGCAACCTCGACGGCCCGCGCTACCTGGAACGACTGTCCGCTGATTGAGGAATGGTCGCGTCAGGCCTGGCCTGCCGGCTTGTAGCGAACGGCCAGCACGACGCCGACGATGGTGACCACCATGCCCACCAGTCCTATCAGCGGCAGTCGTTCATCGAACAGCCACCAGGCCTGCAGCGCCGTGACCGGTGGTACCAGGTAGAACAGGCTCGCCACCCGTGAGGCCTCGCCACGCCGGATCAGTGCCATCAGCAGCAGGATGGCGCTGATCGACAGCACCAGCACCAGCCAGGCCATGGTCAGAATGAAGGTGGGGCTCCAGTCGATGCTGCGCTCCTCGAACAGCAGGGCACCGAGGCCCAGCAGGCAGCCTGCCGCCAGGTATTGCACCACGGTGCCGGACAGCAAGGGCATGCCGGTGCAGAAGCGCTTCTGGTAGAGCGTGCCCAGGGTAATACCCGCCAAGGCGGCCAGGATGCTGGCCAGGGCGCCCAGGCCGAAGCCTTGAAACAGCGCCGCCCCCGGGTCGAGCTTGCTGCCCAGCACCATCACGATGCCGGCAAGCCCCAGCAGCAGCCCCAGCCACTGGATGACAGAGATTCTCTCGCCCAGCAGGGGGCTGGCCAGGGTGGCCGTCAGCAATGGCTGCAGGCCTACCAGCAGAGCGGCCAGGCCTGCCGGCATGCCCAGGTAGATGCCGTAGAAGACCCCGCCCAGGTAGGCGCCATGTACCAGCATTCCGGAAACGCCGATGTGCCCCCATAGTCGCGCTCCCTGTGGCCAGCCGCCCTTGAACAGCTTGACCATTGGCACCAGCAACAGGAGGGTCAATACGAAGCGCACGAACAGGAAGGTGAAGGGCTCGGCATGGGGAAGACCGAACTTGGCACCGATGAAGCCCGTGCTCCACAGGGCTACGAACAGCACCGGCATGCCGGCCAGCAGTATGGTGTCGAGCCGGGAGAGGGTAGGGGCGCTCATTGACAGCCAGCATCCGTATCTGAGTAAAGTAGGGACGATACTGCGTCTTGGAGCGCGGGAAAAGGTAGCAAGATAAGTATTTTCACGACGGGGCTTGTTTCATTCCGTTACATGAAAATTCTGAACCCATGGTTCTCACCCGCGTCTCAGTCCCACGTAACGCAACACACCCACGCAATACGTTTTGGAGGTATTTCATGCAAAGGATGACTGCACTCTTCTCGGCCGCCCTGCTTACTGCCGGCCTCATGGCCGTTCAGGCACACGCTCAGGACGCAGCGCAAGATCCGGCCGCCGATCCGCAGCAGCCGCAGGCCGCTGCCCCCGCCCAGGATTTTTCTGATGACCAGCTTCAGCAGTTTGCCGATGCGTCTCAGGATATCGCGGTAATTTCCCAGGAGTACACCGAGCGCCTGCACGCCGCTGAGGATGAGCAGACCCAGCAGGAAGTGCGTATGGAAGCCAACGACAAGATGGTGGAAGTGGTCGAGGATAGCGGTCTCGACGTGGATACCTTCAACGCCATCGGGCACGCCATCCAGCAGGATCCCGAGCTGATGCAGCGTGTGCAGCAGATGGCCGAGCAATCCTGATGTGACGGCGCATCGCCAGCATGATGCAGAAAGGCCACCCGAGGGTGGCCTTTCTGCTATTTGCGCGTCGCATTCGGCTCTTTACAGCATCAAGCGAGCCTTACACACTGGTCGCCATCCAATCATGTGCTGACAGTGGGGTGACGCATGGAAGTGGAGCTGCTGGAAATTCGTCAGCACATGAGCCGCTTTCCTCCCTTCGAGAGCCTCTCCGACGACCTGCTCGACGCATTGGCCGGGCAGGTGGAGGTGAGTTATTTCAAGGCGGGTAGCGATATCCTGGTACTCGATCAGGAATTGCATGACCTGTGCTATATCCGCAGTGGCGCCGTGGAGGTCTATCGTCGCAACGGCGATCTCTACAATCGTCTGGGCGAAGGGGACATCTTCGGCCACTTCAGCCTGCTGCGAAATCATCGGGTGCGTTTCCCGGCGCGGGCCCTGGAAGACACCCTGATCTATTTCATTCCCGAGCCGCTGTTTCATAAGCTCTGTGAAGCCGACGAGCATTTCGCCGACTTCGTCGAGCTGGGGCGACCCCGCATGGCGGCGGCGGTGGAACAGCACAAGCAAGCCAACGACATGATGATCACTCGGGTGCGCAAGCTGCTGACGCGCTATCCGGTCATGATCGAGGCTGCCACGACGGTACAGCAGGCGGCTCGCCAGATAGGGGAGGCCCAGGCTTCGGCGGCACTGGTACTGGATGCACCGGACGACAATCCACGCTACACCTTCACCGATAGCCAAGACCGGCCCTGGAAGGTCTGTGGCATCTTGACCGACAGTGACTTTCGCACCCGGGTCGTGGCCGAGGGCCTTTCGCCCGACACGCCCGTCGGCGAACTGCTGGGCGAACGGCTGATCACCATCCAGTCCGACGAATCGGTGCATGAGGCGATGCTGTGCATGCTGCGCAACAACATCCATCATCTACCGGTACTGCATCGCCGCCGTCCGGTGGGTATCGTGCATCTATCGGACATCATCCGCTACGAGACCCACAGTAGCCTCTACCTGGTCAGCAATATCTTCAACCAGTCCAGCGCCGAAGGGCTGGCCAAGCTGGCTCCCGATGTGCGCGCCGCCTTCGTGCGCATGGTGGAAGACGGGGCCAACTCGCAGATGGTGGGCAGTGCCCTGTCGACCATCGGCCGCAGCTTCACCCGGCGCTTGCTGGAGCTGGCCGAAGAGGAGCTGGGGCCGCCGCCGGTTCCCTACTGCTTCATGGTCAATGGCTCCATGGCGCGCAACGAGCAGTCCATCGTCACCGACCAGGACCATGCCCTGGTACTCTCCGACGATTTCGATGCCAAACGACACGACGCCTACTTCCTGGCTCTGGCGGAGCGTGTCAGCGATGGCCTCGATGCCTGCGGCTACCCGTATTGCAAGGGGGAGGTGATGGCGACCAACGCCAAGTGGCGCCAGCCTCTCTCGGTGTGGAAACGCTACTTCAATGACTGGATCGACAACCCCACCCCGGAACGGCTGCTGCACAGTTCGATCTTCTTCGACCTGGACAGCAACTATGGCGAGGAGGCGTATGTCGAGCAGCTGCAGGACCTGGTGGCGCAGAAGGCCGCCGGAAGCCCCTTGTTCCTGGCGGCCATGGCTCGCAATGCCTTGAATCGCACGCCGCCGCTGGGATTTTTCCGGACCTTCGTGATGGAAAAGGATGGCAAGCAAAACAATTCCATCAACCTCAAGCGACGTGGCACGGCACCCATGGTCGACCTGATCCGGGTGCATGCCCTGGCCTGCGGCTCGCAGGCACAGAACAGCTTCGAGCGGCTCGACGCTATCGGCAACACCCAGCTGCTGGCACCGGGGGCCGGCGAGAAGCTGCGCTATGCGCTGGAACTGATCGCCATGGCACGGATACGCCATCAGGTCATCGACATCCAGCAGGACCGAATGCCGGACAACAACATCGAACCGGAGAACGTCGAGGATAGCGAGCGCCACAACCTCAAGGACGCCTTCCAGGTCCTGAGCAACGCACAGAAGTTCCTCAAGTATCGTTATCCGATGCCGGCTCGCACCGGCCGGTCTCGCTAGGCCATGCTCTCTCATCGCCTGTCTCTGCAGCGCTCCCCTCCTGGCTGGACGGAGTTTCTTGCCGCGCGTGCCGGCGAGGCCTCCCAGCCTGAACTGGGCCGCTACTTTGCCGCCGGTTGCCCGGCCCCCGACACGCCCATCGGCGAGGCGCCGCTAGTGGCGCTGGACCTGGAGACCACCGGGCTCGATGCGCGCCGTCATGATATCGTCAGCATTGGCCTGGTTCCCTTCACCCTCGGCCGCATTCGCTGGGCCGAACGTCGCTATTGGGTGGTGCGGCCAACTCGCCCGCTTTCCAGCGAGTCGATCACCTTCCATCGCATCACCCATTCGGAAATCGCCGAGGCGCCGGACCTGGCCGCCGTGCTGCCCGAACTACTCGAGGCCATGGCCGGCCGCCTCGCCGTGGTGCACTTTCGCCATATCGAGCGGCCGTTCCTGGACGAGGCGACCAGGTCTCGCCTGGGGGAGGGGCTTCGCTTTCCGGTCATCGACACCATGTCCCTGGAGGCGCGGCGACACCGGCTCTCGCTGTGGGCACGCTTTCGGCGTTGGATGCGCCGGCCTCCCGTATCCATACGGCTCAGCGATAGCCGGGCTCGCTATGGTCTGCCGACGTATCAGGGCCATCATGCGCTGCTCGATGCCCTGGCCACCGCCGAGCTGCTCCAGGCCCAGATTGCCACCCACTATCGATCCCAGGTGACGGTCGGCGAGCTGTGGAGCTAGCCGTTGCCGCTTCAAGTGGGCTCAGAGCCAGAGGTCGGCAAAGGTCTTGCCGTCCACCGGCCTGCCGTAGTAGAAGCCTTGAACGCCGGTGCAGCCCAGCTCGCGCAGTGCCTCGGCCTGCTCCGCTTCCTCGACGCCCTCTGCCACGGTATGCATCCCCAGGGTTTCGGCCATGGCGATGATGGTGGCAACGATGGCGTGATCATGACTGCTCTTGAGCATGTCCTGCACGAAGGACATATCGATCTTGAGTGTATCGGCGGCAAAGCGCTTCAGGTAGGTCAGTGACGAATAGCCGGTGCCGAAGTCGTCGATCGCCAGGCCGAAGCCGGCGTCATGCAGGGCGCGGGTGATACGCACGGTCTGCTCGGGGTTGCGCATCAGCCCGCTCTCGGTAAGCTCGAGGCCGAGACGTCCTGGCGCCACCCGGGTAGCGAGGCGCTGTACATGCTCCGCCAGGCGTGGATCGTCCATCTGTTGAGCCGAGACGTTGACACACAGCCGCCCGGGAAAAGGCTTGTTCTGGCCATCCCATGCATGTAGCTGATTGCACGCTTCGTCCAGCACCCAGTCGCCCAGCTGCCGGATCAGCCCCTGCTCTTCGGCCAGGGGGATGAAGGTCCCCGGGCTGACGTGGCCGAGGACGTCGTCGTGCCAGCGGCAGAGCGCTTCGGCACCACTCAACTTTCCGCTCTTGAGACAGAACTGGGGCTGGTAGTGCAGTGCCAGGCGGCCCTGGTTCAGAGCTTCGAAGAAGCGCAGCTGCAGGAATTCACGCTGATGCAGTTCGTCGGCCATGTTGGTATTGAAGAAACGGGTCCGGCTGTCATCCCTCTTGGCATGATTGAGCGCGATGCTGGCATGCTGAAACAGCGATTGAGCGTTATCGGCATCCCGTGGGAAGAGTGCCGCGCCGACGCTGGCCGAGATCGAGAAGCTACGATCGGCGATCTGGATCGGTGGCGAGAGGCTGTTGCGGTAGCGTTCGATCGCGTGAGCCATGGCGGCTGGGCGAGTATTCGTCAGCAGTACCATGAACTCGTCGCCCCCCAGGCGAGCGACGAACTCCCCGGGCTCGGTCTGGGCTCCGAACCGCCCGGCGATTTCGGCGAGCAGCAGGTCTCCACGCTCATGGCCCTGGGTATCGTTGATCTGGCGAAAGCGCTGCAGGTCGAGATAGAGCAGGCCCAGGCTCTTGCCCTGAAGCTGAGCCTGGTCACATGACTCCTGGAGTCGCTCCATGAAGTGTCGGCGATTCGGTAATCCCGTGACGCTGTCCCAGTAGATCAGTTGCTCGATGTGCTGGTCGCTGCTGCGTCGGGTCTCCTCCGCGATTCGACGTGCCATCTCGGCGCCTGCCTGGGTGGCAGCGATGCGCAGCACTTCCGGTGCATAGGCGGCCAGCGATAACGGACGATTGCTCATCAGCGCCAGCAGGCCGAGCAACTGCCCATTCGGCGCCCGGAGAGGGACGCCCACATAGCCTTCCGCACCGAGTTCCCGAAGCATCTCATCATCGGGAAAATGTTCATGGAGGCTATCGGGGAACTGGCAGATCTCGTCGTTCAACACATGTTCGCAGGGGGTGCCGGCCAGTTCGTAGGTTGCAGCCGGCTGTAAGCTTCCCTGCGACCAGAAGGCAACGGTGAGGATGGTCTTGCCATCGGACATCACCTTGCCGATCAGGACATGATCCCCATCGAAAATCGACGCGATGCGTTCGACCAGATGCTCGAATGCCTGAGGAGTGCCGGCTTTGCCCAGGCCATCGGCGAGCAGACGGAAGGCGTCTTCGGGTGCCATCATGGGCGTCGAACGGCTCCTTTATCGTAATTGTAGTGCGGGCTTACTGAAATATGCCCGATGCGTTGACGGGTTACCAGTGGCCGAAGGCCTTAGTCTGTAGGGCTTGACTAAAGACATTACCCTGATGTGCCGAAACCTGCATAGTAGGGCGTCGCTCGAGTGAGTTTTTCAAGGTGAGACATCATAGCAGGGGCCGCGCCCCTTGAGGGATGCGGAACCCAAAAGGCGGCCCGAGGGCCGCCTTCCTTTTACCTTCTTGCTTGTTCAGGCCTGCGATCGGCTCAGCCCCGTGGCTCGCTCATCAGGCCCTTGATGATGGCGTAGCAGGCGACCAGCAGCACCAGCGTGAAGGGGAGGCCGGTGGTGATCACCGCGGCCTGCAGGGCGGCCAGCCCTCCACCCAGAAGCAGGGCGATGGCGATGGCACCCTCGATGATTGCCCAGAACATTCGCTGCGGCCGGGGGGCATCGATCTTGCCACCGGCGGTGATGGAGTCGATCACCAGCGAACCGGAGTCCGAGGAGGTGATGAAGAACACCACTACCAGGACGATGGCGATGAAGGAGGTGATCTCCGTCAACGGCAGGCCACCCAGCATGATGAACAGGGCATCGGTCTCGCCCTCGAAGGTACCCCGGATGAACTGGTCGATGCCGGTGCCGCCGAAGGAGGTCATCCAGAGTACCGAGACGAGGGAAGGGACCAGCAGTACGGCGATCAGGAATTCCCGCACGGTGCGCCCACGGCTGACCCGGGCGATGAACATGCCGACGAACGGTGACCAGGAGATCCACCAGGCCCAGTAGAAGGCGGTCCAGCCCTGGGTGAAGTTGGCGTCTTCACGACCGAAGGGGTTGGAGAGCCCCGGCAGGTTGGTCACGTAGGAGATCAGGTTCTGGAAGAAGCCGGTGGCGATCATCAGCGTCGGCCCGACGATGATCACGAACAGCAGCAGCACCAGCGCCAGCACCATGTTGAGCTGGGAGAGCCGCTGTACGCCCTTGTCGACGCCGAGCATGATCGAGCCCATGGCCACCACGGTAATGCCCATGATCAGGATCACCATGGTGGCGTTACCATCGGGGATGCCGAACAGGTCGTTGAGGCCACTGGTGGCCTGCTGCGCCCCGAGGCCCAGCGAGGTGGCCAGGCCGAAGAGAGTGGCGAATACCGCCAGGATGTCTATCACATGGCCCGGCCAGCCCCAGACACGCTCGCCCAGGATAGGGTAGAAGATCGAGCGCATGGTCAGTGGCAAGCCCTTGTTGTAGGAAAAGAGCGCCAGTGCCAGGGCCACTACGGCATAGATCGCCCAGGGGTGCAGCCCCCAGTGGAAGATGGTGGCGGCCATGCCCAGTGCGATCGCCCCCTCTTCGTTACCTTCGGCGGCACCGAGCGGGGCCCAGTCGGTTCTGGCGCCGTTCTCCGTGGCAATGCCGCCCAGGGCAGACTGGAAGTGGTCCATGGGCTCGGAGACACCGAAATACATCAGGCCGATGCCCATCCCGGCGGCGAACAGCATGGAGAACCAGCCGGCATAGCTGAAGTCGGGTGTGGCTTTGGCCCCGCCTATGCGCACCTTCCCCAGCGGCGTGAAGATCAGGATGATCGACAGGAGGACGAAAACATTCGCGGCAAACAGGAAGAACCAGGCCAGGTTGCCGGTGAGAAAGGCGAAGGCGCCATCGAAGATGGGAGCGACCTGCTCCTGAAGCGCCAGGGTGACGATCACGAAGAACAGGATGACGATGGCGGAGATCGTGAAGACCTTGCCATGCAGGTCGATATCAACGCCCAGCGTGGTGGTGGTGATGTTGTCCTGTCCAATGACGTAGTCGGTATCGATGAGGTTTGCCGGCCCCTCCGGGGCCGGGATTCCTTCGGAGCCATTGGGCCCCTTGTCGTTCTCGTCGTTGTGGGGGTTGGCCACGAGACATCTCCCTTGCAATTGGTGTCGTCGGGTTTATAGGTGTGTTGAGAAATCGTCAGGCGCTCTTCGGCCTGACGAGAAAAACCGATGCCTTGGTGTGAGTAGCCACCTTGCCACCATGGGACGGCATGATGACGTCCAGGTGCTTGGGTGGATGAGTGGGCATGATCACCAGGTCGGCTCCGACATCGTCGATGGCCTGTATCAGGCGATCATCGAGATCGGCGATCGGGTCGGGGCTGACGATGGTGTGGGTGCTGACCGGTTGACCATGCACCCCGGATCGCTCCTGGGCGAACGCCTCCAGCTTGCGGGTGAACTCCTCCGGCGTTCTTGCGACGCTGCCTGGTGCGGAGGATGTGACCCCGACATAGCACACCTCGGCATCGTAATGGCGGGCCAGGTCGGCGACCGCTTGCAGGGAGGGTTCAAGCACTTCGATGTGTGCCAAGTCGATTGGTACCATGATCTTCTTGTACATGCCGTTTCTCCTAGTACTCCGGGCGATCGAGCGAGTCTCGATACGGCTGATGGCACTTTAGAGTGTGGCGGCTTTGGCCCACGATACCAGTCCTGTTACAAAGGCGTTTCTGTAAAGCCCCCAGGATCTTGTTCCGTATCGTGAACAGCTATTGTACCGGCCGGGAGGAGTATTTTCGAGGCACCTTGCCGGCCAGGGTGAGCCCCAGGTGGCCTGGCAAAGGCATAGGTGACGGTTGGTTTCATGACGAGACTGCGTCACTAGCCGATTTTGCTCACAAATGTTCACAATGCCTTCAACGCTGATTGGACTCTGTGGGGTTGCGGCACCTGTCGTAATCGGACTAGTGTCGACCCATTCCAATGAGAACAACACCACTTGGCCAGGTGGCTAGCGGAACTCCTCGACACCAAGCGATCCGCTGGTTGCTGGCTATTAGCGGGAACCATGCATGAACGACAGTCTTGAAGTAGAAGCAGACGTAAGGGAAACGAAAGATCCGGGGGAGTGCTTTGCCCGTTTCGTGAATGTTCAGAAGAGCTACGATGGTGTCGAGCTGGTGGTCAAGGGATTCAACCTGGACATCCAGCATGGCGAATTCGTGACGCTCCTGGGGCCTTCCGGTTCGGGAAAGACAACCTGCCTGATGATGATGGCGGGCTTCGAGACCCCGACCCATGGTGAAATTCTCCTCCAGGGCGAGCCGATCAGCGGCCTACCGCCTCACAAGCGGGGGATCGGCATGGTCTTCCAGAACTATGCCCTCTTTCCCCACATGACCGTTGCCGAGAATCTCGCCTTTCCACTGGAAGTGCGACATCTTTCCAAGGCCGAAACCCGGAAAAAGGTCGACCGGGCACTGGCCATGGTGCGCCTGGAAGAGTTCGGCGACCGTCGCCCGGCTCAGCTATCCGGCGGCCAGCAGCAGCGCGTCGCACTGGCCCGTGCGCTGGTCTTCGAGCCCGAGCTGGTGTTGATGGACGAGCCCCTGGGTGCGCTGGACAAGAACCTTCGTGAAGAGATGCAGTACGAGATCAAGCGGATCCATGCCAGCCTTGGCGTGACCATGATCTACGTGACCCATGACCAGACCGAAGCCTTGACCATGTCTGACCGCATTGCCGTCTTCAATGATGGCATCGTCCAGCAGCTGGCGACGCCCGAAGCCCTCTACGAAGAGCCCGAGAACGCCTTCGTGGCTTACTTCATCGGTGAGAACAATCGCCTTCAGGGCGAGGTGGTCGAGCATATCGGAGACGAGTGCAAGGTTCGCCTCGACAGTGGAGAGATCGTGCTGGCCAAGGCGGTGGCAGCGGGTGGTGTTGGGGCGCGAACGACCCTCTCACTGCGGCCAGAGCGGGTCAGCATCCTCCTCGATGAGTCGACGCCCTTCGATAACTGCTTTGAAGGCGAGGTAAAGGAGGTGATTTACCTCGGTGACCACCTGCGGACCCGGCTAGCCGTTTGCGGCAACGATGAGTTCATTCTCAAGACCCCCAATGCGAAGGGGCATCCGGCCCTCAGGCCGGGCCAGACCATCAAGGTCGGCTGGTCCAGCAAGGATTGCCGGGCGCTGGATGCCTGAGTCAGCCGGGCAATGGGGCGGCCGGGCAAACGGTAATTGGAACCGTGATAGCGGTAGAGCAGCTTGATAAAGGCTGGCATGGCAATAAGCGAGTGAGCAACAACAACAAGTGGAGAAGTGACATGAAACTACAGGGAAATCACAAGCGCGCGGTACGCCGCACCTTGGCGCTGGCCGTGGCGAGCGCCTCAGTCGTCGGTCTGTCCAGCATGGCCCAGGCCCAGCAGACGCTCAACATCGTCTCCTGGGGTGGTGCCTACAGCATGAGTCAGCAAGAGGCCTATCACGAACCCTGGATGGAGAAGACCGGCGACGAGATCGTCAATATCGATCGTAGCGCCAATGCCCTGGCCGGCCTGCGCGCCCAGAGCCAGGCCGGTAACGTGACCTGGGACCTGGTCGATATGCTGCCGGCGGATGCCATGATCGCCTGCGCCGAGGGCCTGATCGAGCCGCTGGACCATGATGAGCTGCTGGCAGACGCCCCTGACGGTACGCCGCCCAGTGAAGACTTCGTCGACGGTGCTCTTGGCGAGTGCTTCGTGGCCTCGATCGTCTACTCGAACATCGTGGCATTCAACAGCGAAATGTTCCCGGAAGACAACCAGCCCAGCACCATCAAGGATGTCTTCGACCTGGAGAACTACCCTGGCCAGCGCGCCCTGATGCGCCGTCCCATCAATAACCTGGAGTGGGCGCTGATCGCCGACGGCGTTGATCGCGACGACGTCTACGACATGCTCGAGACCGAAGAGGGTATCCAGCGCGCCTTTGCCAAGCTCGATACCATCAAGGACAACGTGATCTGGTGGGAGGAGGGTGCCCAGCCGCCGCAGCTGCTGGCCGACCAGGAAGTGGCCTTCGCCTCTGCCTATAACGGTCGTATCTTCGACGCCATGGTCAGCGAAGACCAGCCCTTCGAGATCATCTGGGACGCCCAGGTATTCGAACTGGATGGCTGGGTGGTACCAACCGGCAAGCTCGACAAGGTGCGCGACTATCTCTATTTCGCCACCGACACCCAGCGGCTCGCCGATCAGGCCCAGTACATCTCCTATGGTCCGGCACGCATGTCCTCTTCCGACATGGTCTCGACCCACGCCGAAGCCGGTATCGACATGATGCCGCACATGCCGACCTATCCGCCCAACTTCGCCACCGCCATCCAGAAGGATGATGAGTTCTGGGCGGACTACAGCGATGAACTGAGCCAGCGTTTCGACGCCTGGCTGGCCCAGTAAGACCTGGCCGCCACCCGATATGGGTGGCGGCTGCATTTCACTCGAATTCTTCTGAATTGTCCTGTCGCTTACTGGAGAGGCCTGCGTGTCTGAATCTCCCGCTTCCCCCTTGACGACTGCCGACGGGGTGCCGCTAAAGGTCAGCCTGCGACGCGCCGTACGGCGGTCGAAGGTCAAGGCGCTGCTGCTGGTATCGCCCCTGTTGCTGTTTCTGATTATCGCCTTCGTCATGCCGATCTTCGACATGTTGTGGCGCAGTGTGGACAACCCCGAAGTCTCGGCCGGACTGACGCGAACCGTCGAGGCGCTGGAGGGCTGGGATCGCCAGTCGCTTCCCGATGAGCACGTCTTTGCTGCCCTGGCTGCGGACCTGCAGGAGGGACAGGAGGCGCGCAACCTGGGGCTGTTGTCGAGCCGGTTGAACTACGAGCAGTCGGGCATGCGTTCGGCGATCACCAGAACGGCGCGGGGTCTGCGCACCATGGAGCCGCCCTACAAGGAGGCCCTGATCGAGGCTCATGATAACTGGGGTGAAGTGGATACCTGGAAGCTGATCGAGCGTGAAGCCACGCCACTGACGATGTCCTACTACCTCATGGCGCTGGATCGTCAGCTCACGCCGGATGGCGAGATCGTGCGCGCACCGGAAAATCAGCGAATTCATGTCAACCTGTTCTGGCGCACCTTCTGGATGAGCGGCGTGATCACCGGCCTGACCTTGCTGCTTGGCTACCCCATCGCGTTCCTGCTCGCCAACCTGCCGCTGCGTCATTCCAACCTGTTGATGATACTGGTGCTATTGCCGTTCTGGACGTCGCTGCTGGTGCGTACCACGACCTGGATCGCCATTCTGCAGTCACAGGGCGTGCTCAACGATGTCATGGTGGCGATTGGCGTCATTGCCGATGAGGCACGATGGCAGATGATTCATAACAAGACCGGCACCATCGTCGCCATGACCCATATCCTGCTGCCGTTCATGATTCTGCCGCTCTATTCGGTCATGAAGACCATCCCTCCCAGCTACATGAGGGCGGCTCGCTCGCTCGGTGGTCGTCCGTTCCTCTGTTTCCGGCGGGTCTACTTTCCGCTGACCATTCCCGGCATCGCGGCGGGGGGCATTCTGGTTTTCATTCTTTCCATCGGTTACTACATCACGCCAGCCCTGGTGGGTGGGCAGTCGGGCCGATTCATCACCAACTACATCGCCTATCATATGCAGACCTCACTCAACTGGGGGCTGGCCGCGGCGATCGCCTCGATCCTGCTGTTCGTGGTGATCATCTTCTATCTCGTCTTCAACCGCCTGATTGGCGTCGACAAGGTCAAGCTGGGGTAATCCGATGGCCATACCTTCCTATGCCACCCGTGGTGAGCGCATCTGGCACTATGTCTTTCTCGGCATCTGTGCCCTGATCTTCCTGTTCCTGGTGGGGCCGTTGCTGATCATCATCCCGCTCTCCTTCAACGCCCAGCCCTACTTTACCTTTTCGCAAAAGATGCTGACCCTCGATCCGGAAGGCTTCTCGTTGCGCTGGTATCAGGACTTCTTTACTTCCCGGGCCTGGCTCAATGCGATCAAGAACAGCTTCATCATCGGTATCGCCTCGACGATCCTGGCGACCGTGCTGGGCACCATAGCGGCCTTGGGCCTGTCGAGTCGCAACATGCCGGCTCGCGGGGTGATCATGGCACTGCTCATTTCGCCGATGATCGTGCCGCTGATCATTTCCGCGGCGGCCATGTTCTTCTTCTTCTCCAAGGTGAATCTGGCCCAGACCTACCTGGGCGTTATCCTTGCGCACACGGCGCTGGGCATCCCCTTCGTGGTGATTACCGTCACCGCGACCCTCTCGAGCTTCGATACCACCCTGATCCGCGCCGCCCACAGCCTGGGCGCCAACCCGACCCGAACCTTCTTCAAGGTCGTATTGCCGCTGGTGACGCCAGGCGTGGTCTCCGGTGCCCTGTTTGCCTTCATCACCTCCTTCGATGAGGTCGTCGTGGTGCTCTTCATTGCGGGTCCCGAGCAGCGCACCATGCCCATTCAGATGTGGTCCGGGATCCGCGAGCAGATCAGCCCCACGATACTGGCGGTGGCCACCATGCTGGTGCTGCTGTCGATGTTGATGCTCACTACCCTGGAGCTTCTGCGACGTCGTGGAGAGCGCATGCGGGGCCTCACGCCGGGGTAGATGGCCGAGGTTACCCTCCATGGGGGAGGCATCGAGAGATGCCTCCCCCATGTCGTTTCGGGTTGGTATCCGGAAGGGGTGTCGGTGACGTGGATTTCTGGCTCATGTGTCATATTTAACCAGACTTAGCGGGCGTTAATGTTTGGACTTTTCTAAAGTTACATAACTTCAATCAACTGATATAAAAGAGATTTCTTGAAAAATTCCCCGTGTGGCATGCTCTGTGCTGCGGTCAGGGTGATTACGGATCAACAGGGAGTGTTTCATATGAGCCATGAAAAGAATGTTCGCTGGGCCTCTGCCGGACGTTTGACGGCTTTAGCTTCGGCCATGGCGCTGTCGCTGGGTACGTTGAGCTTGGCGGGTTGTGGCAACGATGATGACTTGCCGCCGGTAGAGCAAGAGCCGCCTGCTACAGAGCAACAAGGTTCTCCCATGCAGGATACTACTGCTGATCCAGGCATCGACCAGACCGGTACTGCGGCTGGCGATGGCGCGGAAGACCCGGCGGGTTCCATGGAGCAGATGCCCGAAGACGAGGGCACGCTGCCTGAAGCCGAGCAGGAGCCCGTACCGGATGGGGCGCAGGACACGATGGCGCCCGATGATGAGGAAGAGTCGTTCATGGATGACGACATGGACGATGAAATCGATCGTTAATTCTCAAGTCAATGGATCGAGTTAATTCAATTGAGTGAGTGATGACTATCTCAAGCGCTTGTGGTGATGAAGTGATAACGGTCACGCAAGCGCGGAGGGTGAGAGACCCTCGACACTTCGTCGAAAGACGACTTTCAGGAGGTGTAACATGATGTCCAAGGAATTTTTGAAGCATCTTGGTATTCTGGGTATTACCGTTGGCCTCACGGCTAGCCCGTTGGTCATGGCGCAGCAAACCCAGCAAGACCCTGCAGGACAACAGGAGTCTGGCCAAGTATTCGACAGTGAGCCGGGAGCCCCCGAAGCGCCACACTCTGATCCGACCATGGATCCGACTGACCAGGCTGATCCGGCTTACCCGGACGATGCTGCAGCTCCGGCCGACCCCACTGCTCCGGTCGATCCGGCAGAGGAGGGCGCACAGACCGATCCGACCAGGGATCCCACGGCACCGGCCGATCCGGCTTTCCCGGACGATTCTGCAGCTCCTGCCGACCCCACCGCTCCGGCCGATCCGGCAGAGCAGGGGACACAGACCGATCCGACCATGGATCCCACGGCACCGGGCACCGAGACAGCACCCGGCGCTGAGGGTGATGCAGGATTCGGTGAAGGCACCGAGCCCATGCCGGGCGCGGATCCCGCACAGGACGAGTGGGAACAAGAGTACTATGAAGACGACTAAGTCTTCGTTTCATGGCTCCGGTGCCAGTCACCGGAGCCAGCCAAGGATGGCGAACACGGCAAGCCTCAATGACTTCTTGCAAGCGCAGAATCCACTGACGGACCGCCACCCTCCCCCTTGCACCGTCAGTCGGATTGCATGGCGCATTTTGCCCCCAACCTCCCAGGGGGCTTTTTTTATATTCATCGCGTCTTGCCGGGCTATTTACCCGTTTTATCCATGCACATGCCGTGTCTGGTCATCATGGCGTCGAGTCGCCGGGCCGAGTGGCAGAGCCGATTACTCGTCGTCCAGTCGGCGATAGAGCGTGCGCCTGGCGATCCCCAGGATATCGGCGGTACGGCGCTTGTTGCCGCCGGTCGCTTCCAGCACTTTCTGTATATAGCGCTTTTCCACCTCTTCCAGGCTGGGCCAGTTCTGCTGCTTCTCGGCCGCCACCACGGCGTTGCCTGCCTCGAGATAACGCGCATTGCTGCGTTGTTCCAGGCCATGTTGACGAATACGCTCCGGCAGGTCGGCATGGCTGAGCAGGCCGCCTTCGGCGAGCGTCACGGCTCGCATGACGGCGTTCTCCAGCTCACGCACATTGCCCGGATAGGAGTACTCGAGTAGCGCTTGCAGGGCCGAGGGCTCGACGCTCTCGATCTGCTTGCCCTGAGCGGTGGCGTGCTTCTCGATCAAGGCCGAGATCAGCCGCTCGATGTCGCCGTTCCGCTCCCGCAGCGGGGGGATGCGCAAGGAGAACGTCTCCAGGCGATAGAAGAGGTCGCTGCGAAAATTGCCGCTCTCGATCTCCTGCTCCAGTTCGCGGTGGGTGGCGGCGATGATGCGTACATCCACCCGCTCCTCCTTCTCGGCCCCCACTGCCTTGATCGTCTTCTCCTGCAAGGCACGGAGCAGCTTGGCCTGGAGTCCGATGGACATCTCCCCGATCTCGTCGAGAAAGAGGCTGCCGCCGTTGGCAGCCTGGAACAGTCCCTGGCGGGAATCGCTGGCGCCGGTAAAGGCACCCTTTACATGGCCGAAGAACTCGCTCTCCATCAGCTCGGAGGGAATGCTGGCGCAGTTGATGGCGATGAAAGGGTCTTCGGCACGAGGGCTCTCGGCATGGATGGCACGGGCAAGCAACTCCTTGCCGGTACCGCTCTCGCCCTGTATCAGGATAGGGGCGTCGCTCTTGGCCAGCCGTGCGGCGTCATGGAAGAGGGCCTGCATCGTTTCGCTTTCGCCGACGATGCCATGAAAGTGGCCGGGAGGATGGTCCTGATGAAAGCGCTCCGCCAGGCGGCGGTTCTCCAGCACGCGATAGACCGCCTCGCGAACACCCTCCAGGTCCAGAGGCTTGGTCAGGAAGTCGTCGGCACCGATCTTCAAGGCTTCCACGGCCTGGTCGATAGTGCCGAAGGCGGTGATCACGATGAAGCCCAGCTGATTGCCTTCGCTGCGCAGCTGCTCGAGGAGCTGCATGCCGCTGCTGCCCGGAAGGCGGACATCGCTGATGATCAGTGCCACGTCGGTGTGGCTCATGGTGGCCAGTGCATCCTCGGCACTGCCTACGCCGAGGGTTGGGTATCCGGCTTCCTGCAGCTCTTCTTCCAGCAGTTCCAGTATGGCTGCGTCGTCCTCGACGATCAGGATCGGCAAGCCGCTGGGTGTGATGTTCCCTGTCACGTGGCAGTTCCTCCTTCGATGGAATCCGTCGGGCTCAGGGGCAGGCCGACTTCGAAGCCGGCGCCTCCCATTTCACTATCGAAGACACCGACAGTGCCGCCGTGGTCGTTGATAATGCGATGCACCATGGATAGCCCCAGGCCGCTACCCTGTCCCACGGGCTTGGTGGTAAAGAAGGGATCGAAGACCTTCGACTGATTGGGCTGGGCGATCCCGGCTCCGTCATCTTCTACCAAAAGTGTCAGCCAGTCGTCCTCCTGCCGGGCGCTGAGTCGAACCCGCTTCACTCCCTCGGCCTGGGATGCGTTGCGCAACAGGTTCGTGAGCACCTGGATCAGCTGCTGGCCGTTGGCCAGAAACTGAGGTGACGGATTCGGCAGGTCCATTTCCAGTTGAATGGCGTTGCGCTCGAGGTCATCTTCCACCAACTCCCGGGTGGCGTTTATCAGGCTGTCGAGGTCGAGGGGCTCCTTCTCGACATTGTGACGCCGGCCGAGCTCCATCAGCTGTCGCACGATCTCGACGATGCGCTCCACCTCACTGCGGATACGGTCCAGCTTGGCCCGCTCGTCGTCGCCGATGCGGTCCCGGCGTGCCAGGCGCTGGGCCTGACCGTTGATCACCGTGAGCGGTGCACCGATTTCGTGGGCGACCCCCGCGGCCAGCACGCCAAGCTCCGCCAGTTTCTTCGACTTGCGCAGGCGCTTCTCCAGCTCGATCTCCTTTCGCCGGCGCGCCTCGATATCGGCGTCCTTTTCGGCCATGGAATCCAGCATCCCATTCAGCCCGACGGCCAGGCGGGCGTACTCCTGGGGGCCGTTGGCCTCGGCGCGCTGGCTGCGATCCCCCTCCTCGACACGCTGCATGACAGCCAGCAGGCGCTCGAGGGGGCGTTCGATATGTCGACGAAATCCCCACCAGATACCCAACACGATACCCCCGGCCCCGATCACGAAGGCGATCAGGGCCAACTGGCTGAGAAAGCCGGTGTAGTTCTCGATGCCGGTATTGAGGCGGTTGACCTGCAGTACACCACGTATCTCCCCGGTGGGCGACGTGAGGGGTTTCAGTGCCGAGTAGTAGTGCCAGCCGTCATGTTCACGATAGGCCGCGCGCATCTCGCCGTGCTCCGCCACGTCGCGAATGGCGTCGGCGCTGAACAGGGCCTGCCCCAGCCCCAGGCCATAGATCTCCTGGCCGTTGGTATCGAACACATAGGCGCCATAGATACGGTGGAAGGAGAACGCCGAATAGAGGGACTCCTCCAGTGGCTCCGTGGCATCCCGGCTGAGGGCATGGCTGAGGGTGGTGCCGATGACATGGGTAATGACCTGGACTTCCCGCTCCAGGCGGGAGCGAACGTTGTCTTCCAGCGACTTGATCGCCACCAGGCTGAAGATGAGCAGTACCAGGAAGAGCGGGGCGATGACCGTCAGGATGATCAAGTTGCGTAGGCGCATGGGGGCTCACGAGCAGCAATCGGAAATGGCAGGCGCCGGTGTATGGCCTTCACCGGCGCCTGCCGCGGAATCAATCGGCTGGAACCAGCCGGTAGAGGCTGCCCTGCGGATCGTCGTTGAGTAGGTAGAGACTGCCGTCGTCGCCCTGACGGATATCGCGGATGCGTCCGATATGACCGTCGAGAATGGTCTCGCTGGCAACGATATCGCTCCCATCCGGGGTCAGGCGCATGAGGCGTTCGCTGCGCAGGCCACCGGCGAGCAGGTCGCCCTGCCAGTCGGGGAAGGCGTCGGCGGTGACCTGGGCCAGGCCGGACGGCGCCTGGGTGCCCTCGAAGACATGGGCCGGGTCCCGCATGCCAGGCAGGGAGTCCTCGCCGATGGGCCGGCCAGTGCCGTAGTCGCGCCCCAGGCTCACTTCCGGCCAGCCGTAGTTCTCTCCGGCCTCGATGAAATTGACCTCGTCGCCGCCCCGTGGCCCATGCTCGCTGGCCCAGATCGCACCGTCGGCGGTCACGATCATGCCCTGGATATTGCGGTTGCCTGCAGTATAGAGCTCGTCGAGTACGTCGTCGTCATCGACGAAGGGATTGTCATCGGGCACCCCTCCGGTATCGGTCAGGCGCAGCACGCTGCCGGCGTGATCGCCCTTGTCCTGGGCTCGTTCCGGGTGGGTGCCGCGATCGCCGATGCTCATCAGCAGGGTACCGTCGGGCAGCCAGGCGAGGCGCGAACCGTAGTGGCGCCCCGGGTCGGAGTAACGGTCCTGCACGAAAAGCTCCTCGACCTCGACCAGGCTTTCGCCTTCAAGCCTGGCACGGCTCAGCGCCGTGGCCGTGTTGCCGTTGTCCGGCTTGCTCCAGGTGAAATAGATCCAGTCGTGCTCGCCGTCCCCCCAGGAAGGGTGCAGGGCGAGGTCCAGCAGGCCGCCCTGGCCACGGGCATGGACCTCGGGCACGCCCTCCAGGCGGGTGGTGGTGCCGTCTTCCGCGACCAACGTCAGGTGCCCGGGCCGTTCGCTGACCAGAAAGCGGCCATCGGGCAGCCTGGCCAGGGCCCACGGATTCTCCAGGCCGGAAGCGAGCCGCTCCAGGCGCAGGTCCAGATGTTCGGTGGCGATGCGTTCGTCGATGACCTCGGCATTGGTGTGGGGTGCGATCAGCATGCCGAGTGTCAAGAGGGTTGTCGGCAGTGCCTTGCAGGGCTTGTCCATCCCGCTCTCCCTTCGTCATTATCCGCTGTGTTTGGCTTCCCTCATGCTGCAGTAAGGACCCCCCGAAGGGCGCTATGTTCCCCAATCAGGTTCCCAAGTTCGGTCAGACGGTGGTGCCTTGCTGCTTCTGAATACAGAATATATAATTATATGTATCCCTTCTGCACTTGCGCGAGGCTCTATGGAAAAGATTAGGCAGAATACGCTGCATGGGGAAGTCGCGAACCGAATCCGGGACATGATCGACCAGGGCATGCTGACGCCGGGAAGCCGTGTTCCGGAACTGCAGCTCTGCGAGCAGTTCGGTGTTTCGCGGACGCCGCTACGGGAGGCACTCAAGGTGCTGGCCTTCGAAGGGGTCGTCGAACTCCTGCCGAACCGTGGCGCGCGGGTTGCCAAGCTGACCAAGGCAACGCTCAAGAACACCTTCGAGGTGATGCAGAATCTCGAAGCCCTGGCCGGTGAGTTGGCGGGGGAGCGGATCTCCGAGGCGGAGCTGGCCAATATCGAGGCGCTGCACTACCAGATGCTGTCGCACTACAAGAGCGGCAACATGAAGGAGTACCTGCTGGTCAATCAACAGATCCATGAGGCCATCGTGGTAGCGTCGCAGAACGACGTGCTGATCGATGTCTACAAGAACCTCAACCACCGTGTGCGGCGTGTTCGCTTCACCGCCGAGCTGAGCAGCGCCTATTGGTCCAAGGCGGTGGGCGAGCACGAAGCCATGGTCGAAGCCTTGAGGGCGCGCGACGGTGTCGCCCTGGGCGAGATCCTGCGTCGTCACCTGCGCAACAAGATGGAGGTCTCGGCACTCGACGACATGGCGGAATGAGAGTTGCCGGCCTCCGTGCCGGCAGGCTACGGCTACCGTTGACGCTCGAGGCGGTAGAATGTCACGGCGTTATCATGGAACAGCTTGAGGCGTTCGCTTTCGCTGAAGGTGCCCGTGATGGCCTGGAAGCCCTCGAAGAGGGTGTCAAAGGATGCCACCAGGCTATCGACGGGGAAGTTGCTGGCGAACATGCACCGGTCGACGCCGAAGCAGTCGATGGTTTCCAGTACCACGCGCCGGTTGGCCTCGGCCGTCCAGGTTGTTTCCGGTACACCGATCCCCGAGATCTTGACGGCGACATTGGGCTGCCTGGCCACGGCGGCCATGGCATCCCGCCAGCTTCTCAATCCCTCTTCGCTGCGATCCGCCGGCAGCCCCGTATGATTGATGATGATCTGCGTCTCGGGATAGGCCTCGGCGAGTTCGGCGGCCTCGTCGAAGTGCCACCAGGGGGTCTGCAGGTCGAACGAGAGCCGGTGTTCGGCCAGCAGCGCGAATCCGCGTCGCCAGGCCGGGTCGCCCATGGAGCCCGGCACCCCCGGCACCACCTCGGCGGCCGAACGGGCCGCCGTTGGCTTGTGGCGGATGCCACGCACACGCGGGAAGTCACTGTGCGCGGCCAGCAGCTCCCCGACATCCGGCTGGTTCAGCCGGGCCTGGGCGACCATGACCGTCGGTAAACCTTCCCTGTCGGCGAGCTCATGCACCCAGCGGGTTTCTTCGACCGGCGTGCGTGGATCCCATTCGGCCTCGACATATACCGTACCCGCGATCCGGAAATTTGCCGTATCACGGCGGTAATCCTCGGGCAGATAGTTGCGCCGGATCGCACTGTAATCGCCATAGCGAAAGGGAATCATGGGCTCGTCACACAGCCAGGGCAGGTAGTTGCGCTCCAGGTCCCAGAAGTGTTGATGAGCATCGATGAGCGGTATGTCATTCATGAATCAGTGCTCCGGGTTGCTTCCTTCCAGCAGCGACACGATTGCCGCACCGTCGAGCTCGCCCTTGCCCTGCGCGATCAATAGGCTGTAGAGCGCATTGGCCGTCCCCGCCATGGGCATGGCGACATTCAGGCCGTTGGCCGCATCCTGCAGCATGTGCAGGTCCTTGAGGATCTGCCGGGCGTAGCCCCGCGGCTCGAAATCGCCCTCCACCATGCGTGGCAGCAGGTCATTGAGCAGGTTGCTGCCGGCATAGCCGGAGGAGAGTGCCTCGGGAATCTTGCTCACATCGATGCCGAAGCGATTGCCGAGGTTGCAGGCTTCGGCGATCACGCAGTAATTGGATAGCACCAAGGCCTGGTTGATCAGCTTGGTGGCCTGGCCGGCGCCGACCTCGCCCATGCGGGTGAACTGCCCCAGGGTCGCCATCAGAGGCTGGATGGTATCGATGGCGGCCTGCTCGCCACCGGCCATGATCGCCAGGCGCCCTTCGGCAGCGGCACCGGGGCCGCCGGATACCGGCGCATCGACGAACTGCATGCCATTGCGCTGGGCGAGGGTCTCAGCCAGGCGCTTGGTGGTGTCGAGTTCGGTGGTCGAGTGATCGACGACGGTCTTGCCACCGCCCTGGTCGACCTCGACGATACCTCCCTCACCGAGAATGACCGCTTCCACCGCGGCAGTTGAAATGACGCAAACCTGGATGATATCGGCACGTTCGGCGACCTCGGCTGGCGATGCGGCGATTTCCACCCCTCTTGCCTTGGCGGCCTGGCAGCAGGCGTCATCGATATCGTAACCGACGACGCCATAGCCGCTGTCGAGCAGGCGCGTGGTGAAACCGGCGCCCATCTTGCCGAGGCCGATGAAACCGATGGTTGTCTTGTCTGACATGAATACCTCCTGTCGCTTGTCGTGAGCATGTTGCTTGTCGTGAGCATCGCTGGTGTTGCACGCGTTCACTCTTTGCTGGACCTGCCTTCGTCATCGTCCGGGTTGGCGCCGACCAGGCCGGCTGCCTCCTTGAGGACCACGACGCCGGCCTGGAACATGATGAAGGCGCCGCCCAGCACGATGGTCATGCGTGGCCAGTAGAGCGAGAAGGTGCGGCTGGTGACGAGTTCGTTGCGCCCCAGTTCGACCAGGGCATGGCCGGACTGGTACACCTTCAGGGCGAAGTAGAAGATCAGCAGGTGAATGGCGATGACGAACAGGCTCCTCAGTATCCTGGGCAACGCATTGAGCAGCAGGTCGACCTGGAGATGAGAGCCGTGGCGGATACAGACGGCCGCTCCCCAGAGCGCGAGGATCGGTAGTTGATAGGCGGCGACCTCCTCGATCCAGGCGAACGGGGAGTGGATCACGTAGCGCAGCAGGACCTGGGCGAACATCAGCAGGAAGATGCTCGACATCACCACCACTAGAATGGCCTGGAGCGCCCTGTCCATCCAGTAGGCCAGCAGGTCGATGGCCTGGACGAAGCGCCTTAGCGCGTGACTGACATTGCTGGCGGTCATATCAGATGCCTCCGAAGCCAAGGGCGCGAGGCAGTGCCTCGCTGAGGGCCGGAATCGCCACAATCAGCGCGGTCAGCACGACCTTGACCAGAATGAAGGGCCAGGCATAGCGGCTGATTTCCGCCACCGACATCTTGCCCACCAGGGAGGCAGTGAGCAGGGTGCCGCCGAAGGGTGGCGTCAGGTGCCCGACCCCCAGGGCAGAGATGATGATCATCGCCGTCTGGACGTCGCTGAAGCCCAGCTCCATGGTGAAAATGGGGATGATGATCGGCCCCAGCAGCAGCAGGTTCGAGTTGCGGTCGATGAACATGCCGGCGATCAGCAGTACCAGAATGATCAGTGCCACGATGCCGATGGGGGACTGGGTGATCTGCAGCAGGAAATCCACCACCTGAGTGGGGATGTTGCGCCGTACCACCACATAGGAAAACATCGCGGCGACCCCCACCAGGATGGTGATGGCGGCACTGGTGATGGCGGTCTGGCGAATGATGGGAATCAGTTCGCGCAGGCGAATGGTGCGATAGACCCCTACGGTGACTACCAGGCCATAGGCCACCGCCACCGAGGCGGCCTCGGTGGCGGTGAAGAAGCCGCCCAGGATGCCGCCTACCACGATGATCGGCATGCCCAGGGGAATGGCGGCCTTGAAAAAGGTGCGGGCCAGCTCTCTGACACCCAGCCAACCATGGGAGGGAATGCCGTAGCGCCATACCATGGCGTAGGTAACCAGGCCGAACAGCAGGGTCAGCGTCAGGGCGATGGTCAATCCGGCGGCAAAGAGGGCGCCGATGGAAACGCTGAAGGCCGAGCCGTAGATGATGAGGACGATGCTGGGCGGAAACAGCGGCGACAGGGTCGCCGAAGCGGCGGTCAGTGCGCCGGCAAAGCCGCGGGGATAGCCCTCTTTCTGCATGGCCGGGATCATGACAGGACCCATGGCGGCAACATCGGCATAGGCCGACCCGGAGATACTGGAGAAGAACAGGCTTGAAGCGATATTGACCTGGGCAAGCCCCGCCTTGAAATGCCCGACCAGTGCTCGAGCCAGGTCCATCAGGCGGTCGGTCAATCCGCCACGGGACATGATTTCCCCCGCCAGCAGGAAGAGCGGGATGGCCAGGAAGGTGAAGGAGGTCATGCCGTCGAACATCCTCAAGGTGAGAATGTTCATCGTCGCCTCGCGGCCGGTTTCCCAGTAGTGAATCAATGACGCACCGGCCATCGCCATGAAGACGGGTGCACCGATGATGATCAGCCCGACCAGGGCAATGAGCAGGGATAGAGCGATCACGGCAACTCCCAACCGAGTCGAAGGATTGCGCCCCCTTCCCGCCGCGGGAGCCCGCAGAGGGAAGGGGGGAGCACTCATGGACGTAATGTCAGTCGGTAGTGGAACCCTTCACACCCGCAATGCGTTGCTCGGTCCGCTCGAGGGCGGCTAGCGTCGCCTCGATGTAAGATTCCGGCACCTCCTCCTCGATGAAGTCGCGGGCCGCCGGCACGGCGATCTCCTGCCACTGGCTCAGTTCTTCGACGGTGGGCACATAGATCTCCTTGCCCGCCTCGGCCATCAGTACCAGGGCCTCGTTGTCATCCTGGAAGCTGATTGCGTTGCTCGTGGCCGTCGCGATGATGGCGGCTTCGTCCACCGCCTGACGGTGTGCTTCGGGCAGGCTTTCGTAGAAGTCGTTGTTGGATACCAGCCACAGGTATTCGTACATGTGGCCGGTGAGGGAGACATAATCGGCGACTTCCATCAGGCCGGCATCCCAGGCGGAGGACAAGCCGCCCTCGAGGCCGTCGATCAGGCCACTCTGCAGTGCCGAATAGCGTTCCGGCGCCGACACCGTGACGATTTGTGCGGCACCCAATGCCTCGAACAGCTCCTGGTGCAGCGGCACGGCCTGGGTGCGCATCTTGATGGCATGTTCCTGCATGTCGGCGGGAGTCCGGATCGGGCCTCGGGTGGTATAGAGGTGGCGGATCGAGTTCTCCATCAGTGCGAGCAGGCGCATGGTGCCGCCGCTGGCATCGAGCAGCTCGTCGCGGGTCAGCTGCATGTACTCGGGATCCTGGGGCAGTGCCCAGAACACGCTGCGCTCGGTGAACAGGAACGGCCAGCTGTGGACCTGAGCATGGGGAAAGATACTGGCGATGCCGCCAGCGCCGGGGAGGTTGAACTCCAGCTCACCGAGGCGCAGCTGGTCGGTAATCTCCCGGTCGCCACCGAGCGCGCCATGGCGCACCAGGTTGATGGTCAGTTCGCCATCGGTGGCCGCCTCGACATGGTTCTTGAAGGCCTCGGCGGCTTGTACCCCGTAGTTCTGATGCGGGTGGGCCAGGGTCGCCTCGTAACTCTGGGCCAGGGCCAATGGGGCGAACAAGGCTGAGATCGAGAGGGTGCAGAGCAGCTTGCTGGCGTGCTTCTTCATGATTGTTCTCCGTTTACTGTCGTTGATGCGCTGTTGTTCTTGTCGTGGTTCTTGTCGTGGTTCTTGTCTGGCACGCATGGTGCCCTTGTCGCGGCTCTCCCTGCCGGATGAAACCGCGCCTTCCCGAGAGGGCGCTGGCTCGTTCAGGTCGTGGCAATCACGCCTAATATGTCATTATGAACACATAATTCATTTTAAGTTGTAGAACATTATGCCCGTTGGCTCAACCGTTTTCGAGTCGGTGACGGCCCATGCGACAGGCGATATCGAAGGCGTGCCGCATGGCCTGGACGTTGGCCTTGCCTTGGCCGGCGATATCGAAAGCCGTCCCATGGGCGGGAGTGGTGACGGGAATCGGCAGGCCGCCCTGTACGGTGACACCGCGCTCGAAGCCAAGCAGCTTCAGCGCGATCTGGCCCTGGTCGTGATACATGGTCACCACGCCATCGAACTCCCCGTCACGTGCGCGCCGGAATAGCGTGTCGGCGGGGAAGGGTCCCTGGGCGGGATAGCCGGCACCGACGCAGGCCTCGACGGCAGGGGCAATGATGTCGATCTCCTCGCGACCACAGGTGCCACCCTCGCCGGCGTGGGGATTGAGCGCCGCGACCGCGATTTTCGGATGTTCCAGGCCGCTGGCGATCAGCGCCTCGTGGATCAGTCGCGTGGCGCTCATGATGCGTTCGTGGGTCACATGGCGGGCGGCCTCGGCAAGCGGGACGTGGGACGAAATGCGCGATGTCCAGAGGTTGCCCAGCGTATTGAACTCGCAGACATCGGTGGTGACGCCCAGGTACTCGGCCAGGAAGTGCAGCTCGTCCTCATGCTTCAAGCCGCCCTGCTTCATGGCCAGCTTGTTGAGGGGCGCAAAGCAGATGGCGTCGATGTGACCGTCGTTCGCGGCATCCAGGCAGTGAGCCAGTACCTTCAGCACAGAGGCGCCGCAAACCGGCGAGACCTGGCCATACTCCGCTTGGTCGCGATCCAGCGTATGCAGGGGGAACAAGGCGGGCCCGGAAAGCTCGCGGGCCTGTGCCATATCGTCGATCTCGGGAAGATCGAGATGGGTGCCGGCGATGCGCTGGCCTTCCTGCCACAGCCAGGGGTCGCCGACCACGACGATCGCGGCCTGATCCGCCGTTCCTCGTTCGGCGAGTAACCGGGCGACCAGCTCAGGGCCGATGCCGGCGGGGTCGCCCAGGGTCAAGGCGATGCAGGGGCGGGGTGTAGTCATGTTCCTCTCCTTCCAGGGCTGTTCGGGAGTCGGCTCAGGTTTCTTGCCAGGCGGCGCCGCCGGGATAGGCGTGCCGTGCCAGCGAGTCGGGGTGCATGGTGATGCTGTAGCCCGGGGCCGTGGGAACCTGGTAGCGACCGTTGCGGACCACCACGGGGTCAACGAAGTGCTCGTGGAGGTGGTCGACGTATTCGAGAATGCGCCCCTCCAGCGAGCCGGAAACGGCGATGTAGTCGAAGATCGAGACGTGCTGCACGTATTCGCAGAGTCCGACGCCCCCGGCATGGGGGCAGACCGGCACGCCGTACTTGGCCGCCATCAGCACCACCACGATGACCTCGTTGAGGCCGCCGAGGCGGGCGGCATCCACCTGGCAATAGTCGATGGCGCCAGCCTGGAGCAGCTGCTTGAACATCACCCGGTTGTGGCAATGTTCGCCGGTGGCCACGCCGATCGGCGCCAGGCGCCGGCGAATCTCGGCATGACCGAGGATGTCGTCGGGGCTGGTCGGCTCCTCGATCCACAGCGGGTCGAACTCGGCAAGCACGCGCATGTTGGCGATCGCCTCGTCCACGTCCCAGACCTGGTTGGCGTCCATCATCAGCGGACGCTCCCAGCCGATCTCCTCGCGCAGGATCTGGGCGCGGCGCCGATCCTCCTCGAGGTTGCCGCCGACTTTCTGCTTGAAGTGCGTCCAGCCCTCGGCCAGGGCCTCGCGGGCCAACTTGCGAACCTTGTCGTCCGGGTAGCCAAGCCAGCCGGCTGATGTGGTGTAGCCCGGATAGCCGTGCTCGCGCATCTCCTGCTCCCGCTGAGCCTTGCCCGCCGCGTTGCGCTTGAGCATGGCCAGCGCTTCCTGTGGGGTCAGCGCATCGCTGACGAAACGGAAGTCGAGGCTGTTCACCAAGGCTTCCGGGCTCATGTCCGCCAACAGCTTCCAGACCGGCTTCTGCTCCGATTTTGCCCACAGGTCCCAGATGGCGTTGACGATGGCGGCGGTGGCGAGATGAATGGCTCCCTTGTCGGGCCCGATCCAGCGCAGCTGGCTGTCGCTGCTGGTCAGCCGGCGCCAGAACTCCCCCATGTTCGAGGTGATCTCCGCCAACGACGCCCCCTCCACCAGGTAGGCCAGCGACTCCACCGCCTTGACGCAGATCTCGTTACCCCGGCCGATGGTGAAGGTCAGCCCGTGCCCCTCCAGCTGTGCGTCATCGGTATGCAGTACGACATAGGTGGCGGAGTAGTCCGGGGCGGCATTCATGGCATCCGAGCCATCCAGGGAGCGCGAGGTGGGGAAGCGAATATCCTGAACGGACAGGCGAGAGATGGTGGTCATACAGTCGGTTTCCTGTTGTGCGTCGGTTGTTATCGTTCCAGCCTAGAAGGGGAGTGTAATAACCTTCCAATCGAAATTTCCGCCTAGCTGATCCATTCTGGTTATCAGTCGGAGGAGTAAGGGGAGGGTGACGATGGACAAGCTGACGACGGCTAGCCTGTGTGCCTGGCTACGCTTCAAGCACTTACAGCTGCTGGTGAACCTGGGCCAGAGTCGCAACATGCATGCCGCCGCTCGCCAGATGCACCTCAGCCAGCCGGCGGCCAGCAAGATGCTGCGCGACCTGGAGACCTACTTCGGCTTCGCGATCTTCGAGCGGCAGCCGCGTGCCATGGTGCCTACCGAGCTGGGCGGGCATGTGCTGCATCATGCCGAACGCCTGCTCAACGACGTACAACGTCTGGTCGAGGATGTGGAGTCCCTGCGTGAGGGGGGCTACGGGCGCCTCGCCATCGGGGCCATACCGGCCGCGGCCCCCGAGCTCCTGCCAGCGGCGATTGCCGCCCTGAAGCAGCGGCGGCCGCGGCTGGCGCTGCGCATCGACGAGCAGAGCAGCGATAGGCTATTGCTGGCGCTGGAGTATCGACAGCTGGACCTGGTCATCGGCCGCCTGACGGAAGTCAGTCAGCACAACCAGTTCGATTTCGAAGCGCTGCTGGAGGAACCGCTCCGTGTCGTGGCGCGCTCGGGGCATCCACTGGTGAAAGGCGGGGAGGCGTCACTAGGCGTACTCAGCCGCTGGCCTTGGATACTGCACCCCTTGAGCAGTCCGATGCGCGGCGTCTTCGAGAGGGCCCTGGCCGAGGCTGGCATTGCCACGCCCGAGGACATCATCGAGACGACCTCTACCCAGTCGATCCTGCAGCTGCTGCTGGCCTCCGACATGTTGGCCGTGCTGCCCCACTCCGTCCTCAAGAGGCCCCTGGCCAGCGGCCAGTATGCGACCCTGCCATTGACCATCGGCAAGCCGCTGGACCACTACGGCATCATCACCCGCAAGCACCAGCCGCTCTCCACGGCGGCGGTCGAGTTGATCGACGAACTGCGCGGGCAGGTGGCATTGGCGCGCCGCAGTCCATCGTCAGGGGGAACGTCCGCGCCGTGACAGGACCGCCAATCAGGCCGGCTTCGTATCTGGTTGACGGGAGGCTGACTAGGTCAGCTGCGTCAGCTCGCTGAGATAGCGATTCTTGCGCGCGACGTAGTCCTTGCTGCTCACGGTGAGACCGGCTATTTCCTCCTCGCTCAGCGTCCGCACGACCTTGGCGGGGGAGCCGAGGATCAGCGAGTTGTCGGGAAAGTCCTTGTTGGAGGTGATGACGGAACCGGCACCGATCAGGCAGTTGTCACCGATCCTGGCGCCGTTGAGCACCGTGGAGTGCATGCCGATCAGGGTGCCGTTGCCGATGGTGCAGCCGTGCAGCATGACGAGGTGGCCCACGGTGACGCCTTCGCCGATCTCCATCGGGAAGCCGGGATCGGTATGCAGTACGCAGTTCTCCTGGATGTTGCTGCCCGCGCCGATGACGATCGCCTCGTTGTCACCACGCAAGACGGCGCCGGGCCAGATGCTGACGTCCCGGGCCAGGCGGGCATCGCCGATGACCGCGGCTTCACGGGCGATGAAGACGGTATCGTCATAGGTCGGGGCCAGATCGTCGAGTGCATAGGTAGCCATGGTGGTTCTCCGTCAAGGCGATATCGGAAAGACGCGGGGTGCCGGAAAGGGCGCCACCTCCTACGTTAGGAAGCGGGGCATAACGCGTCAATAATTTTGAATTCACTTTTTCTCTCTTCTCCCATCTTCTGCTTCCCCGCTGATTTCCTTCACCCTTTCTTTCCTCTCCTTGCTAGCTCACGACTAAAGTCTAAATGTTGAAATGAATTATGTGTTCATAATCATGTTGTGACGCAGGCTGCGTGCCGCCAGCGGCCGTAAACAGCAGCCATAAACAAAAGCCACCAGCAACAGCCGCGAGGAGGTAGACGAATCATGAACGAGCCCAGCGACGAACTGCTTCATGAACGCATCGGCCGTGTCGCCTGGCTGACGTTCAACCGCCCCCGAGTGCGCAATGCCATGACCTGGGCGATGTATGACGCGCTGGAGAGGCACTGCCGCGAGTTGAACGATGACCCCGACGTGGATGTGGTGGTCCTGCGCGGGGCGGGAGGGGAAGCCTTCGTCGCCGGTACCGATATCAAGCAATTTGCCAATTTCACCGAAGCGCAGGATGCACTCGATTACGAGCGGCGCATCGATAGCGTGATCGGCGGCTTGCACGCCCTGAACAAGCCCACCATCGCCCTGATCGAGGGCTACTGCGTCGGTGGCGGCGCGGCTATCGCCATGGCCTGCGACTTTCGCTACTGCACGCCGGACCTGAAATTCGGCATTCCCATCGCCAGGACCCTGGGCAACTGCGTATCGATGACCAACGTGTCCCGGCTGGTGGACCTGGTCGGCCCGGCACGAGCCAAGGAAGTGCTGATGCTGGCCAGGATGATCGGAGCGGATGAGGCGAAGCTCGCGGGCCTGGTGACCGATAGCTTCGCGGCCGACTCGATCGAAGCAGAGGTGGGGCGAGTCATCGAGCGTCTCCAGGGGTTCGCTCCCTTGACCCTGGGCGCCTGCAAGGAGGCGATCCATCGCGTCCAGGTCGCACGCCAGCCGGCCGAGGGCAGCGACATCGACCTGATATCGCGCTGCTACACGAGCCAGGACTTCCGTGGTGCCGTCGCGTCTTTCATCAACAAGACACCGCATAGCTGGAGCGGCCGTTGAGCCGCTCGCTATCCGCCGACCAAGAGGTAATGAATATGCTTCCCCTAGCCAACATGAAGGTGCTGGATATTTCGCAGATCATGGCCGGACCGTACTGCACCATGGTGCTGGGCGACATGGGGGCCGAGGTCATAAAGGTCGAGAAGAACGGCGGCGACGACAGCCGGCAGATGGGGCCCTACATCAACGACGAATCGACCTGCTTCGCCCAGATAAACCGCAACAAGAAGAGTATCTCGATCAACCTCAAGGAAGACGAGGGGCGGGAGATATTCTACCGACTGGCGAAGGAGGCCGATGTCATCGTCGAGAACTATCGCCCCGGGGTGGCCAAGTCCCTCAAGGTCGACTACGAAACGATCCAGGCCCTGAACCCCGGCATCATCTACTGCTCCATTTCGGGTTACGGGCAGACGGGGCCCTCCAGCCACAAGGGCGGATTCGACCTGGTGGCGCAAGGCATGTCGGGGTTGATGTCGATGACGGGGGAGCCTGGGCGGCGCCCCTTGAAGACCGGGATCGCCGTGTACGACATTGGCGCCGGCATCACCGCGACCTACTCGATCCTGGCCGCCTATATCCACAAGATGACGACCGGGGAAGGGCAGCAGGTGGATGTTGCCATCGCCGAGTGCGGGCTGCCCTGGTTTACCTGGGAAGCCGCCGCCTATTTCGGCGAAGGCACCATTCCCGAGCCGACCGGCTGGCGGCACCGGGTGTCGGCGCCGTACCAGGCGCTCAAGGTCCAGGATGGCTACATCATGCTGGGCTGTGCCAATCAGCGTACCTGGGAGCGTCTCTGCCATGAAGTGATCCAGCGCCCGGACCTGCTCGAGGAGCCGCGCTTCGCGACCAACCATCTGCGTGGGCAGAACGTGGAGGAGCTGGAAGCGCTGCTGGAAGAGATTTTCGTGACGCGCACCAAGCATGACTGGCTCGAAGCGTGTGACAAGGCCGGGGTGCCCGCAGGCCCCATCAACAACTTCGCCGAGGCGCTTCAGGACCCCCACTACCTGGCAAGGGGGATGGTCCAGGAAATGGAGCACCCCACCATCGGCAAGATGAAGACCATCGGTTTCCCCGGCAAGCTCTCTCGCACGCCGCCCACCATACGTCGCCCGGCGCCGCTGTTTGCCCAGCATACCGACGAAGTGCTGGCGCAGCTGGGCATCGACGGGGCGCAGTGCGACGCGCTGCGCGAGCGAGGCATCATCAGCTGACGCCTCGAGGGGGTCTGTGCTGCCGCCCGGGCTACATCAAAATTGCCAGCAGCACCGGCAGGTAGATCAGCGACAGCAGCGTGGAGCAGAACACCAGGCTGGCCGTGTAGGCGGCACCGCGGCCGGCACGCAGGGCAAAGAGGTAATTGAAGACGGCGACCGGCATGCTCATCTGCAGGATGAGAATGCTCTGGGCCATGGGGGGCAGGCCCACCAGCATGCCGATGCCCCAGGCCACCAGCGCGGCGATGGGAATGCGCAGCAGGCTGAAGCCGATCCCCGACTTCAATCCCTTGACCTGGATGCTGGCCAGGGAGACCCCCAGGGTGATCAGCATCAGCGGTACGGTAAAGCCGGAAATCAGGTCGACGCTGTTGTCCAGCCACAGCGGCAGTTCGGTATCGGTCAGCAGCAGGGCCAGGGCGATCAGAATGGCGTAGACGGTAGGCGTCTTGGCCAGGGTGCGCAGCGGATTGCCGCGGCTGGCCATCATGGCGCCGATGGTGAACTGGAACAGCGAGACCGTGACCATTATCGTGATACCGAACACGAAGCCGGCGCTGCCGAAGGCGTAGAGCACCACCGGAAGCCCCATGTTGCCGGTGTTGGGGTACATGGTGGGGGCCAGCAGGACCCGCCAGTCGCGCCGCAGCAGCTTGGCCAGCACGAAGGCCATGCCCGCCATCGTGATGATCACCAGGGCGGCGGCCAGCATGGTGCGCCCGAAGCTGCCGGCATCGATGTCCGCCCCGGAAAGCGAGGCCAGCACCAGCGCGGGCGTGCCGATATTGAAGACCAGGCGCGTGACGAAATCCACGGGGTAGGGGTGGCCCAGTCGAATCCAGGTGAAGCCGAGCCCGGCACCGGCCAATACCGGCGCCATGACGGCAAAGAGTTCGGCAACCATGCAGGTGTCCTGTTGAGTGACTGTTCGCGGAAGGGGCTTTTGCGTGCCTATTGTCGAGGTATCGGTCCTGCCACGCAAACCGTTAGGCCGCTAAACGCGCTACACTCTGGCCATCGCCACCGTCGGATGGGTACTCATGTCTTCTTCAGCCAACAGCTTCCAGGCCCTGGTGCGCCTGCTGCGCTATGCGCGTGGCTATCGCCGCCGCATCATTGCCGCCACGACCTGTTCGATCATCAACAAGATCTTCGATATCGCTCCCGAGATCCTCATCGGGGTGGCCATCGACGTGGTGGTCAACCAGGAGCGCAGCTTCGTCGCCCGGCTCGGCTTTACCACGCCCCAGGAGCAGATCCTGATGCTGGCCGTGCTCACCTTCTTCATCTGGGCCGGCGAGTCGATCTTCGAGTACCTCTACAAGATCCTGTGGCGCAACCTGGCCCAGCGGTTGCAGGCCGACATGCGCCTGGACACCTACGAGCACGCCCAGCGCCTCGACATGGCCTTCTTCGAGTCGAGGAGTTCCGGCCAGCTGGTGGCGACCATGAACGACGACGTCAACCAGCTGGAACGCTTCCTCGACGGCGGTGCCAACTCGCTGATCCAGGTTGGCGTTACCGTGGTCGCGGTGGGGGCGGTGTTCTTCGTCATCTCGCCGCTGATCGCCCTGCTGGCCTTCACGCCGATCCCGATGATCATCTGGGGCGCCTTCTTCTTCCAGCGCAAGGCCGGGCCGCTCTATGCCGACGTACGCGAGAAGGTGGGCGATCTGGCCAGCCGGCTCTCCAACAACCTCTCCGGCATCGCCACCATCAAGAGCTTTACCAGCGAGGAGCGCGAGGCGGCGCGGCTGCGTGCCACCAGCGAGGCCTATGTGGAGGCCAACCGGCGTGCGATCCGGGTCAGCTCGGCGTTCATTCCGGTGATCCGCATGGCGATCCTGGCCGGCTTCCTGGCCACCTTCACCGTGGGCGGCATGCTGGCGCTGCGTGGCGACCTGAACGTGGGCGCCTACGGCGTGCTGGTGTTTCTCACCCAGCGCCTGCTGTGGCCTCTCACGGGCCTGGCCGAGGTGATCGACCTGTTCGAGCGCGCCATGGCCAGCACCCGGCGCATCCTCGACCTGCTGGCGGTGCCCATCACCGTGAAGGACAACGAAGGCAAGCCGCTGGCGGCACCGGTGCGCGGCGAGGTGAGCTTCGAGGCGGTGAGCTTTCACTATGCCTCGAGCGGTGTGGGCGTCGATGGCGTCAGCCTTCGGGTGCCCGAAGGCAACACCCTGGCGCTGGTCGGTGCCACGGGCTCGGGCAAGTCGACGCTGATCAAGCTGCTGCTGCGCTTCTACGACCCCGAGGCCGGCCGGGTCTGTATCGATGGCCAGCCGATCGGCGAAGTCAGCCTCAACTCGCTGCGCCAGTCCATCGGCCTGGTCAGCCAGGACGTCTACCTCTTCGAAGGCTCTATCCGCGACAACATCGCCTATGGCAAGCCCGATGCCGACGAGGCGGAAGTGATCGAGGCGGCCCGCACCGCCGAGGCCTGGGAGTTCATCCAGGTCCTGCCCCAGGGGCTCGACACCCCGGTGGGCGAGCGGGGCATTCGCCTCTCCGGTGGCCAGCGTCAGCGCCTGTCGCTGGCCCGGGCGCTGCTCAAGGACCCGCCCATCCTGGTGCTGGACGAAGCCACCAGCGCGGTGGACAACGAAACCGAGGCGGCCATCCAGCGCTCGCTGCTCAAGATCGGCCATGGCCGCACGGTGATCATGATCGCCCACCGGCTCTCTACCATCGTTCATGCCGACGAGATCGTGGTGATCGATGGCGGCAGGGTGGTCGAGCAGGGCACCCACGGCGCGTTGATCGAGCGTGGCGGCCGCTATGCCGCCCAGTGGAAGGTCCAGACCGGGGCGCTGAGCGCCGATGCCGCCCTGGGTGCGTTGCCGAGTATGTGACGCTCATAGGCCGTTGTCGGCTGAACGGCTATCAGCTCGTCCTTCCGAGCTGGCTTCTTGCCACCCGGTACGCTCCTGCAATCCACCTTGGCCAAGCGTTGCGTGCAGCCGCCGGTTCGACCATGCAATACCCTGCGAGAGCGATGGCACTGGCGGCCGGCGCAGCCATTACACCTATACTGGAAGGAAATTTCCTGCCATTGAGGTGTGTCATGATCGCTCGTCTAGGCAGAGGGATTATTGCAGGGCTGGTGGCGACACTGGTCATTTCCATGTTCATGATCCTGCGCCTGTCGGCCGGGATCATGCCCTGGTACAACATTGTCGAGATCATGAACCTGACGGCCCAGAGCCTGCTGGGCACGCCGAACAGCATTGTCGTGGGATGGATCATTCACTTCGTGGTAGGCACGTTGATCTGGGGCACGCTGTTCGCGCTGTGGGCTCCGCACCTGCCCGGCAGCAGCGATACGCGTCGTGGGCTGGTGTTCGGCCTGGTCGCCTGGCTGGTGGTGATGGTTACAGTGTTCCCCCTGGCCGGTTCGGGCATGTTCGGCATGGGATTCGGGTTGATAGCGCCCATTTCCACCCTACTGGGTCATATCGTGTTCGGGCTGGTGCTGGGTGGCACCTACGGCTGGCTGCGGCGCCTGTAGGTGAGGCGCTCCCCGGACATTCTCTCTTATTCTTCGCCCTTCTCTTCGTGTGTGCGTTTCAGGCGGTCGTGGCGGGGCTCATCAGCGTCTCTCTCCATGGGCGATCTGCCCACCCATCGAGACACGGTATCGTGTTACTTCCGTCCGTCTTGTTGCGATTGTAGCTGCGCCTCCACCTTGCCGATGATGTCCCGGCTCAGCTGGCGTAGCAGGGGCTTGGCGGCCAGGTTGACAGCCTTCTCGAGCGGCGGAGAGGGCAAGCTGTACGCCAGGGTGAGGTGAATGCGGGTGCCGCCTTCGATGGGGGTCAGGCGGTAGCAGCCGTGGTTGGGCACGCCACCCACCGAGCGCCAGGCGAAGCGCTCGGGGGGCGTGAACTCCGTGATCTCCACCTCGAAACTCAGTGGCAGGCCGGCCACGCGAAGCTGCCAGCGGTAGCGACGCTCCCCCAAGCGAACTATGGTGTCTATGGCGTCGCTGTAGTCGGCGAACGTCTCCACTTGGCCGATGAGCGCAAACACCTCCTCCGGGCTGGCCGCGATTTCGGCCTCGTGCTCGATGACACGCATGCTCCTCTCGCCCCTCTAAAGACTATGCGGTGACATAGATAAGGTATGACAACGTTCAGGAAGAACGACACGACAGCCGGCGAAGGGGAACCGGTCCGGCCGCCGGTCAAGGTGCTGGTCATCCTGGGGCATCCGCGCGCCGACAGCCTCTGCGGGGCCCTGGCGGACGCCTTCTGCGAAGGCGCTCGCGCGGTGGGCACCCAACTGCGCCGCCTGGATCTCGCGACGCTGGAGTTCGATCCGCACGTGCACACGCAGTCGCCCAACGACCAGCCCCTCGAGGCCGATCTCTACCGGGCGAGGGAACTCGTCGCCTGGGCGGAGCATCTGGTATTCGTCTACCCCACCTGGTGGGGGTCGGTTCCCGCGCTGCTCAAGGGATTTCTTGACCGTATCATGGCGCCGGGGTTCGCGTTCAGGAGCTGTGAGGGGGGGATCGGCTACGAGGGGCTGTTGAACGGCCGGTCGGCGCAGCTGATCACCACCATGGACACGCCACCGCTGATCCACCGGCTGCTCTATCGGGAGCCGGGCAAGAATGCCATGGCGCGGGCGACGCTGGGCTTCTGCGGCGTTCGTCCGGTGCGTGCGCTCGCCTTCGGTTCTGTCAAGGAAGCCAGCCCGCTGCAGCGTCAGGCCTGGCTCGCGCGCGCCAACCGCCTGGGACGGCAGCTGGGGCGAGGCCGGATCACCCCGGTGGAACGGCTCAAGCACAAGTCAGGGGCGTGGCTGCGCGCCCTGCGCCTGCAGTTCTACCCCATGACCTGGATCGCCTATGCCGTCGGCGGCCTCGCTGCCTCGCCGGGCGGGGGCGTGTTCGGCAACCCGGTGTTCTGGCTTGGCTACCTCTGCCTGTTCCTGCTCGAGGTGGCCACCGTACTGGTCAACGAGGTGGTCGACCTGCGCACCGATCGCGCCAACCGCTTCTATAGCACCTTCACTGGCGGGTCGCGGGTACTGGTGGAGGGCCTGCTGAGTCCACGTGAGGTCAAGGCCGGGATCATCGCCGCGTTGCTGGGCTTTGTGGGTAGCACAGTCTGGCTGCTCGGCCTGGCACCGGTGGCCCCGGCGAGCGTGGTCCTCGTGCTGGGGGGGCTGGCGGTCCTGGCCATCGGCTATACCTTGCCGCCGCTGATGCTCAGCTATCGCGGCCTGGGTGAGCTGGATGTCGCCGTCACGCACAGCATCGGCGTGCTGCTGTGCGGCTATGCGTTTCTCGGCGGAGCCTGGAGCGACCCGCTGCCATGGCTGTTGAGCCTGCCGCTGCTGCTGGCGATCCTGCCGTCCATCACGCTGTCGGGCATCCCCGATCTCGAGGCGGATGCGGGCGCCGGCAAGCGCACCCTGGCGGTGCGCCTGGGGCGAAGAGGAGCGCTCAAGGTGGCACTCGGCTGCACGCTGCTTTCCGCTGCCGTCGCCGTGGTCTGGCAACTCCTGGGGTTGGCCGGTGGCGCCTTCGGTGGTATCGCCTTGGTGGCCGTCCCCCACGGCGCCTGGCTGGCGTGGCTGCTGAGCCGGCATATTCAATCGGACCGCCCTCCCGGGCGCATCGATGGCCTGATGGTCGCATCGCTGGGTTATGTGCTGTGGTTCGGGCTGGTTCCGCTGTTCCGGCTGGCATGAAAACGTGCGACAGCCCCGTCTCCGTCGCGAGGCAGCTCAGAGGAAGGAGCGGCCAAGGGATTATGAGCCCCTTGGCGGAGCCCCGGGCAGGCGGTTCAGGAAGTTGTGGCGGGGCTCATCACCGGACCAGGAGGGCATCCAGGCTCACCGGCACCTCGTCGCCGATCTGCTCGTAACCGAGCAGCAGCATGACCGAGCGCAGGGTGGGGTCGGCCATCAGCGCCTGGCCGTCCAGCGCCACCCGCTCGGCGTTGGTGATGCGGATCTGATCGGCGGAAACCCGAGTGAAGCGTACCTCCAGCGGCTCCTGGCGGGTCGTCTGGCCCGTCTGCACCGAAAGCTGCAGGGTTTCCACCAGCGATTCACCCACCGCCAGTGCATTGAGCCGCTCGGGCGGGAAGCGGGTGGTCAGGGTCGCCATGGGGCGCTCGGTCAGTCCGGACAGCCAGGGTGGCAGGGGGCCCAGCCGCTCCACCACATCGCTCTGGTTCAAGCGCAGCGGCAGCTCCAGTTCGCCATTGGTATCCGCACTGCCGGCCAGCCGACGTACCTCATGATGGCGGGGCACCGGCCCATCGGGGCCGATCTGCACGATCGTCGCGGACACGCGGGACTGCGCCGGGTCCAGCTCCCACGCCGCCAGCAACGGTGACAGCAGCAGCAGGGCCAGGCCGCTCGCCAACCCAGCCCCTTGACCCCATGTCTTACCCAGGCGATGGCATCGTCTCATCAGCGTCTCTCTCCATGGGCGATATGCCCACCCATCGAGACACGGGAACCGAGCGGAAGTGCCCTGTCCGGCAGCGGAAAAGAAGGAACAAACGAGGAGCTGGCCTCATCCAGCCGCTTTCGCTATCATACGGCGGCGCAATGCAGGGCCTATAGCTCAGTTGGTTAGAGCAGGGGACTCATAATCCCTTGGTCGCTGGTTCGAGTCCAGCTGGGCCCACCATTCAGATCAACTACTTAAGAATTTTCTGTGGTGAGTCCCATAGTCCAAGGGTACAGTTTCGGTACAGTGCCGATCCTTCAGCCCCCTGGAGACTTTCATGGCCACCATCGTCAAGACCCCCTGCCGGTAGCTGGAAAACCGTCATCCGCAAGACCGGCTGGCCCACCACGGCCAAGACCAAGACCTTCCGCTCCAAGCGTGACGCCCAAGACTGGGCACGCCGCACCCCCGCTGCCGTATGACCCACCCCTATGAAAACACAGCAACGAGATCACCTTCTTCGACGGTCGTGTGATGCCCCTTGCCGACTAGGTGGGCGACTCGCTGTCGAGGTTGCTTTATCATACGAAGCCGCTTCGGCCTCTCATAGTGCTTCGCTTACCGGTTTGGTCACTATTTTAGTCGGTTGCAACCTGCTAGGGTGGCTTATGAGCGAATACGTCGATGTCAATAGCTAAAGTGACCTGGAGGTTTTCTTCTTTCCATGTCAAACTCTTTTGACCTACTGAATGGTGTCTACAGGCAATTTCGATATTATGGATAAATCCACTTCTCCTCTTCGTTTTGTCGACGTTTTCGCGGGGTGTGGAGGACTTGCTCTCGGCTTGCTCCAGGCTGGTTGTCAGGGAGTTTTTGCTATCGAGAAGAGCCCCTTAGCATTCGAAACGTTCCGTCACAACCTGATAGATGGAGAGAAATTCCAGTTTAAATGGCCCGAGTGGCTACCCAAAGAAGCCATGTCTTGTGAAGACTTATTGGAAACTTATCCTGATCAGTTGGCTGGGCTGAGGGGGAGCATAGATCTACTTGTGGGTGGTCCTCCTTGCCAAGGATTCTCTACGGCTGGGCGTCGTGACCCCTCAGATCCAAGAAACCAGATGACAAGCCAGTACTTGCTTTTAATCGAAATGTTACAGCCTCGTTACCTTGTTATTGAGAACGTGGCTGGAATTAATATGGGTTTCGCATCGGAAGACGATCTGTTCTCCCTTGTGCAGGAGGCGAAGCCTCCCTCCCATGCGGATTGTGTGGAAAAGTGTTTAGAGGAACTCGGTTACTCTGTTTCGCGAGGGTTGGTAAATTGCTCAGACTTCGGTGTTCCACAAAACCGTATACGATATTTGTTTCTTTGTGAGCGCAATGAGGGTGGAGAGAAACGTAATGAAAATCTCCTGAAAGAGCTGCTTGATTCGAGAAAAGATTTTTTGGCTGGAAATGATTTGCCTCACAGTCGAAAGGTTACTGCAGAAGAGGCTATTAGTGACTTGCGCACTGTCGGAAAAACTTTGCTAGATAGTTCAGATTCCAGTGCTAAAGGGTTCAAAGAGGCTGAGTACATTGCCCCTCTGGTTGAGGTTGGGTATTTAAAGTTAATGAGACAAAAGTCGGATGGTGAAGCACCGAATAGTCGTCGTTTAGCCAATCATAAAGATGAAACCGTTAAGTACTTTAGAAAAGTACAGGAAATTTGTCGGCCTGGGCGCCCGATGTCAAAAAGAGAGCGTGAACTGTTAGGTATTAAGAAGCACACTACTACGGTTTTGCATCCTGATCTCCCGGCACCAACGGTTACAACTCTGCCTGACGATATCCTACATTATTGCGAGCCGCGTATCCTAACAGTAAGGGAAAATGCAAGGCTTCAATCTTTTCCTGACTGGTTTTCATTTCAGGGGAAATACACTACCGGAGGAAAATTTAGGAAACATGAGTGCCCCCGCTATACTCAAGTGGGAAATGCAGTCCCCCCCCTGTTAGCAAACGCAATTGGAAGTATGCTTTTCGCAAGACACCAGAAAGCATCGGTGCACCTCGAAAAAGCTGCGAGTACAAAATCTATTCCTGGGGTTTATGAAGAAGAAAGGAAAGCTTATGATTTGGATCAAGAAGCAACTCCTTCTGAGGAATTAAGCTATATGAAGGCGTGAGCGCCGAAAAATAAAAATAGAAAGATAAAATTAAAAAGGGGAACAGATGGACAGTACAATACAGGTCGGCTCTTTATACCCAGCAGCCTTGCTAGATTGGGCTGGCCACCATTCAGGAGGGGTGAGGCGACTCTTCGACGAAAATAGTGGTCGGCCTAATAAAGATATATTGAAGACGAATTTATTGTTTAGATTAGAGGCTTGGGCAAAGGATATAGCCGGTGCCAAAGCAGGGATCCCGAGAATCTTACTCTTGGTAGGAGGGCCGGGAAACGGGAAAACAGAAGCTATCGAGTTAACAATCAATTCCTTGGATAAGGAGCTAGGCTGCAACGGAGAGCTGGTTGATGAGCTAGTCCAGCATTTCACACCTCCTCTAGGGAATGCTGTACCTAGGATCGTAAACATCGATACTAGTAAGATTACTGCGCAGAAGGGGGGCTTCGAGCTAGGAGTCGTGCAAGATGCATCTGTTACCTCTGGTCACGAAGGGAAATCGGCAGCCGAGTTGCTCGTTGAAGAGCTCGTCAATTCTTGTGATGCCCCCGCTTCGAAAATTTATTTATGTTGTGTAAATCGAGGTGTACTTGACGATGCGCTGATACATGCTCTGGACAACAATTTGGATGTCCCAATAAGGTTGCTCTCAGCTATCACCGGCGCTGTTAGCCTAGCTCCTGATGCCCCCTCATGCTGGCCTCTAGAGAAGTACGAAGCTATTGCAGTGTGGCCAATGGATGCTGAATCCCTGCTGGTTCAGCCCGATGAAGGTGTTCAGCCTCCAGCTGCCAGACTGCTAGCTCAAGCGACAGCAGAGCATATGTGGCCTCCCCATGGCGCGTGTGCTGCCGGTAAGAACTGTCCGTTCTGCTATAGCCGCTTCCTTCTATCGCACATAGAACCAAGAGAATCCTTGTTGAGAACTCTAAGATGGTGCGAGTTGGCAAGTGGTAAACGCTGGAGCTTTCGTGATTTGTTCTCCTTGATGTCGTACTTGCTTGCTGGTCACCATCAGTCTTCGCAAGGACAGCAAACTGATCCATGTGGTTGGGCCGCGAATCTCCTAAAACTAGATGAGTCGAGCAAGACGACAAAGCGGCCAGTGCGACAACAGCTAACTGCGATCTTTAATCTCGCGACATCTAGTTACCAGCATGCCCTGTTCCATCTTTGGGACAGTGGGGTGGCCAACTCGCTGCGTCAAGATATCAAAGAGCTTGGGCTCGACACCAGCGATGCTGATATGCGTGTATTGCGGGGGCTCCAGTATTTTCTGCAGGAACGAGCATCGCCTTACTTACCGGCGACGATAGCATCGCTAATGGAGGATTTAGCCGAACTGCTGGATCCGGCACTAGCAAACCCCGATAGCGAAGTCGCGGTCAGTGGTCGTAGCAGTGTTGTGCTGCGTGATCTTGACATAAGATTTAGTCGCTCAATCGAGAGCGGCATTGATTTTATTCGAAAATACCAGACACTATCCGCGAACGAACTTGAGTTACTCAGGCGGCTAGCCAAGGCTGACAGCCTGCTCTCCTCGCCACTCATACGTCGAAAGAAACCAACTGCAGCAAGTCGTATTCAGCGAATGTTGCGCGATTTTTCCTGTCGCCTTGTACGGCGCAGCATCTGCACTCGCTCTGCCATTGTCGCGGATGCCGATATTCTGAAGGCATTCCAGCAGGTTGTGGAGGATAAACAAGAAAAGCGCCTATACGAGGTCGCCCAACAGGTGAAAACCCTACTCAATAGTCGACATGGCTTCGAAGCCTCGCTCACGACTACGTTCGGACAGCCCCTGCCACCCCGCCAGCGCCAGGCTACCCTTCTTGTTCAGCCACAACCTGTCAGGCCGTTACCCCTTTCTACAAAGGGGCGGCCACATTCCCCCATTTGCTTCTTAGAGGTGGGACGCGGTCAGTCGTCCCAACCAATTGCATTGACATACGATCTCTTCAAAGCTGTGCAAGAATTGGAACGTGGGCTATCGCCTGCATCTCTTCCTCAAACGGTGGTAGCATTAATTGATACTACTAATTCGAGGCTCGCTGGCCCTATTGTGCGCGATCAAGACATACTCGCTGATGCAAGGATTAGGATCGGCGATGATGGTACGGAGATTGTCAAGTCTTGGAACGGGTTCGTATCGTTGAAGGGAAGGAGCAACGAATGACTCTCGCTGATTTCGAACAAGCCCCGTGGAAGCGTGAAAACACCCATGCCAGGTACAAGCAGTCAGCACTTTCAATCAGCCCAGCCCCTGAATATGCAAGTTCGGAAATATTAGTTGCATCGCTCTATCGTACCGTTGGGTTCAAAGAAGTTAGCGAGGGTGGTATCCCGCAAGCTGGGCGTGAGCTAGATAGAAAAATCCAGAAACTTCGGGACAAGCCTTCGAAGGCCCCTGAAGGCATTACTGTCGACGTGAGTACATGGAGTGCCGTTCTGCACGGCATACTAGAAAGTCCCAAGCTACCCAATCAATCGTCCAAGCGCTTCCTCCAAGTGACCCCGCTCGTTCCTGGAACAGCGCTCTTCTCTGGCTCGGCTCGCCTGTCTAACAACTCATGGCCCGCAGGTAGCCTCGTGCGCCGAATGGTCTCTCTTGGTTCGAAGGACAAAGATGCGGCTCAGTCGCTATGGAAAGATCTTTTCTTGGCCTTGAGCGTGGACGAAGGCGACGATGTCTTTGCCCGGTGGCTTGAGAAGGAAACCTATTCATGGGGGGCGCCTCAGAAGTGGGAGCTAGTACCAATCCCCGAGTCCGAGTCTATATCATTGGCAGAAGAGGACTTCAAGCATGTCCCTTTCCTTCCAGCCCGGCAATTTTCGAAAGACCTGCGTGCTATTATCCAGGCCAAGGATGCCATGACCCGCCGCCAATGGACCAGCTTGCTAGAGGCAGTGCTCCGTCTAGCAAGTGTGTCGCATGTAACTTGGCTCTGTGATGTTCAAGTTAGAATCTGGCGATGCCTGTCTGACGCTCTTGACATGAATGGTCCAAAAGGCGCCAACGATACCAGGCAGGCTCTTTTTCCCACTTCCGCACAGTATATGACGTACGGTGGCAAGGCTCTGCCTGGGCTTAAGCACAGGGCTTCCGGCTACCTCGCAGCACGCCTGGGCATAAACACTGTTCTTTGGTCTTTAGATAAGGTAGGTTCACCCTATGAAGGGAACCTATCTTCCAGTCAGGGAATTGCCTCACTGTGTCAGCATATTCGCGATAACCACACCGCCCTTGTCAATCTCAATGTACGACAAAAAATCGTAGACATTCGCGAGCGCGAGGCTCGGGCCCTGAACTGCAAGAAGGGAATAGGGGCGAATTTGCACGAGTTCGCTCGCCATGCCCTTGGGCAGCGCCGATCTGCTATACCCCTACTCAGGGGCTACGATCAAGGCTATATACTCAAGCAGAAAGGCAAAGGCCCATCCAGTCCGTGGATAGTATCCCTTGGGCCAGTCGCTGTTCTTGCTCTGGTGCATTGTGCATTGGCCGGCATGGGTGGACCGCGTTCGATACATCGACTGGGCCAGCATCTAGCCGCCTATGGTATTGCTATTGATCGCCACGACATCGCAAGTAACGATCTGGGTCATCAACTCCGGATGCTTGGGCTGGTGCTTGATAGCCCGGATGCCGAAAGCGGCATGTTGTTGCTGCCACCCTTTCCTGTAACCCAGGCTATGGATAACGCACGATGAATATGTTGGTACGCACGCTCGCCGATATCGTTAAGGAAAGGGTATTGGATGCAACTAAAGGACGCAGTGGCGCCAGGCTCGAGTCCCGCTTTATTTTCCATGGCCCCCCGCTTGTCCTTCTCGAAGCCGTCTTTGAGGAATTAGTAAGCAACGGTGGCATACAGGTCCCGCAAGGCCCGAATGACATGCATGCATCCCTGCCTGTCATACTGCAGCTTCCTTCTGGCGTCAGGTCAGGAGGCAATCCGGGCATAGGCACATCTGGCAGGTGTGATGAAAACCACCTGCTTCATATTCGCAACGACCCACATAGCCCCAGCTTTGTGGCACTTGTGCCACCAGGACAACATAACAACAAATCAGTAGCCTCGACGACAGAGGAGTTCGGTATGCACTCCTCGAGCAATACGGGACATGCGACCTTCGAAGAATGGTGGAACGATGGGTTTATTCAGCAACTAGTATCCCGTGGCTTGAAAGCAGCCGGATTAGAAGAAGAGTTAGGAGGGGCCATTCAGCTTGTGGAGCGTGCAGCTGAGGCTTTCGATGAAATGGACCGGGATGAAGGGAGCCGCAACGCAGCTTGGCGCCTATTGGCTCGCATCTACTCCATTCCTGATGAGCAATCGGGACTGTCTGCTGGATCGGCGCTTGCCCTTGCATGCGGTGTCCCTCCTATGCAAGAAGGGGGTATCTCGCCCAAGCTGCAGCTCGATATTCTTGCAAAAATTGCTGACGAATTAGCAGACGGCTTCAAGACAGGTGTTGACCGTATCGCTGTTGATTCGTCGGACTCGGTCAAGCAGGCTCTTGCTGGGTTTCTCGAACATATACAGAAAAGTTGCGACGTGACCACAGCCTTTGAGCACGCCACGCAAGCCTTCTACGTACCAACAGATGCCCCCATGCTCACGGCACCTCCTGCGTGGTGGGAGACGTTGACAGCTGAGTGCTGGACTGAGCTGCTTTCCGAAGAGCCCGATGAGGCGGCTGGTGCTATCTCTATAACCTGTGCTAACGCCATCCTTCCGGTTGTTCGTAACATGCCAGCGATAGTAAGTGACGAGGTAGTGCTTACGGTATCCCTAGACGATGATCAAGAAGGTCGGTCAGTCGAGGCCCTCCTTACCGGTGGATCGTACGGCAAAACCGGGATGCAATTATTGATCAGTAGCGCTACTACTTCACTTCATGATACCCCTCCTATCAGTGGGCATAGGACACCACTCACTTACAAAGTAGACTCTGCTGGTCTCAAGCCGGCGAAGGCGAGAGTCATTTCACTTGCCTACTGGACCCCATCAATCCTCGTCACCTGCAGGATGGCCAACAAATTTTCCCCGCCAAGGAAGCCACGCAAGGCCAGAACCAGAACAGGGCCAGAGTGGGAGTCCTCGATTTCACTACCTGGTTCGGGACGTTACGAATTGCTTCTACTTACCTCCCCAGGCACAAGCATTATTGAAGCTGTCGGCGTATCTGACGATGCTACCGAGACTGATCTGGAGGGTCCTGAGACACTTGCGGTTCATGAGGTGCGTAGCGGCGAGTACCAGTTAGAAATAGTGGCTGATGGTAAGTATCAACTCGATGTGACCTTTCAACCTCCTGAGCGTGAGAAAGAGACCTGCAGGATTTACATTACTTGTGAGGATGCGAGAGAAGAGGGGTGTCGGAGCGAATTCGAAAGGCTCATCAAGCGAAACCGACAGCATTTGGAAAAATTCGATACTAAGGCTGTGGTCCAGCTGGATCGTCATGCCCGTTCCTCCAGCCTGCAGTCATGGATCCTCGACGAGTACAATGTTGCCAAGTCATTCATTCCCCTTATCTTGGCGGATGACTATGCGACCCACTGGGCACCGCCCGACTGGGATGCGCCTAATGGTCCCATCCTGTCCGAAGCCCGCTTTCTGCACGATCCAAGGCCCGAGGCTGGATTGTTCAACCCACCGCAAGGGTTCGTTGAGGCGAGGCGGGCCATCGCCGAACGGGTCAGGAAGAGTACCGAGGATCAATCAGGTCTAGTCGAGTCGGCCCCGCTTGGGAAATGGCTAGCACGTGACGAGGACTTCCGCGCGCTCGTTGAGGCATACCTCGACGCCTACACGGCATGGCTGGCATCCGACCGGGATGTTGCCTGCTGGGTGGACGCCATAGCTGTGTGCTCGCGAGAGGCAGGTGGCCGTACCCTTGCGCGGGTGCCGGATGCCATCATCCTATCCCCATTGCACCCCTTGCGCCTCGCATGGCATTGTCTCGCACAGCAAGTGCTCCATGATGAAGTGGAAGGGAGCGATCCTCGTCCCTGCCCCGCAGCCAGTATTTTGGATCCCGGTAGCGTTCCTGATCTACTGACGATATCTCTCCAATCTCCAGGGGGAATACAAGGTATCGATCGTGTGGATTTCCTTTCTATCGAATGCAACTCGGACTATTGGTCGGTACTGTGGAACGGGTCACGCCTGGGCGGGATCGCCGAAAGATCGCGGCAGCCCCCCTTTGATAACACGTTTGGCCTGGTTGTTGGAGGTATATCAAGCGGCTTCAGTCCAGCCCAAGTCGGTCGCGCACTTGAGGACGTAACCGATCTACTTGCCGCAAAATCCATTGTCAGTCTGGCTATCTCCAGTGCAGGAGGTACTACCGACGCTTGCAACGAGGGGCTGACTAGCTGGTGTACCAAGCGATTGGGGTACAATGAGAAGACTGCGATACGACACGGAGTAGGCCCTAGAATTCTGGAAGTCTACGACACCCGACCGTCCGGATCACGCCCCGACCAGGCCACTTTAGCTAACCTATCCGAAGATACCGCCAATCAAGTTCGTTGGTTTGAGAGGCAACCCACAGGCGCGATACCAGACCTTGGCATAATCGCTCAGTTGGACTCTGCCCAGCCCGAGTCGACCGAAGTGGGAATCCGTTCACCACTTGGATTCGGTGGGCTGATCCGACATAGGGTCAGACGCCGACTTCACGGGGCTTTTCTTAGCGAGTCAAGGCAGGCCCTGCCCATGCCTCCCTCGGGAGATACATTCCCAGACAAGATTTCAAGCTGTATCATTGCTTTAGAAAGCAGCTCCGATGGCAAGATTGGATTGCAATTCGCTCCAGATGTCCATGCTGTCTCCAGTATGCTCAATGAGCACAAAGCAGGTTTTGTCGCGGTCTCATCATCTGCTATTGACCCCGCTTGCTTCTTGAGTGGCTGGATTCAGGGAGCCTATCTTTGGGATTATGATCTACCTTCCTACTCACAACGCGCCGGGGATACAAGTGGATATTATTTGTTGTCCCAAGTAGGAGATGCCGACTGCGAATCATTGGCGCGAGTCCTCGAGCCTGTGCCTGGAGGCAAGGAGTTGAACGAAAATGAAGTCGAGGAGATACTTCTTGAGGTGGCAAGACGGGGTATCCCTACGATTCGTGGCCTCTCTGGCGACGATACCGGAGCTACAGGGGACCTAGGCCTCTTTCTCGCCGTGCGATTACTACAAGATCAGTTTCGTATCTCGGGCAATTTGGAAAGCCTCCTACCCGTTATTTCGGGTTCGGAAGGTGACACATCGATCGCTATAATCATTCCAGTCGATCCTTTCCGAGGCTATCTTGCCGACCTAGCGCGCTCACTTGGTAAGGAACGGAAAGACGCCTCGTTATCACGCCCCGATCTTCTGGTCTTTGGAATCCATGCAAGTCAGGACCGGATTTCATTACATCTCACACCCATCGAGGTGAAATGCCGCCAAGGCAGCACATTCAGCGCGAACGATGCGAGAGATGCCCTTGGTCAAGCCAAGGCGCTTTCCGTGCTATTCCGTTCCATACAAGAACGAGCATCGAAGTCCCAGGCGTGGAGACTTGCGTTTCAACATCTCCTGCTGTCGATGGTTAGCTTCGGCCTGCGCGTCTACAGCCAGCATGAACAGGCTACTGCGCAGGCAGGGCGCTGGGCAGATTACCATGAGCGCATTACTGCCGAAATCCTTGGTTCATCTCCATCTTCGATCAGTATCGATGACAGGGGCAGGCTCATAGTAGTAGATTCTTCACTGCATAGCAGCTCCCGGGACCATGATGACGATGGCCTTGAAGAAACCATTGTTATTTCCCGTACAGATGCAGGGCGTATGGTGACGGGTGATGCACAGGCTTTCTACGACGACGTTCGCAATAGAGTTGGCAATTGGGGCCTGTTACCCAAGCCGGATAAGCCTGACAGCAAAGCTTCCATGCTCGGCCCTTCTACCTCAGGCGAAGATGCGGAAGTCGTGTCACAATCCGGGGCAACTTATTCACCATCAGCGGCATCTAAAAACAAACCTGCTGATTCCAGTGATTTGGATATCGAAACTTTGGTCAAGGCAGCCGGCACACCGAATTCTGGGCAGGTCGAGGCAGGCACGGGTCTCGTCCTCTCGGTTGGCCAAACAGTCGATGGCTTTGAGCCCCACCAGCTGAAGCTGAACATATCTGACACACGGCTAAATCAGCTAAACATTGGTGTAGTGGGTGATTTAGGTACGGGCAAGACCCAGTTGCTTAAGTCTCTTATTTTTCAGATAGTCACGTCACGCCAGAAGAACCAAGGCATCAAACCAAGATTCCTTATTTTTGACTACAAGAGGGACTATAGTAGCCCGGAGTTCGTGGCTGCTACTGGCGCCAAGGTTGTCAAGCCTAGCCGCTTGCCCTTGAATTTGTTCGACACAACATCCATGGATGAGTCAGTTGCACCGTGGCTGGATAGATTCCGCTTTTTTGCCGATGTACTAGACAAAGTCTATTCGGGGATCGGACCAGTACAGCGTGACAAGCTCAAGAGCGCAGTGCGAAACGCGTATGAAGCTTGTGGGCCGAACGGGAATCAACCCACGATCTACGATATCCATGCCGAATATAGGGAACTTCTTGGCGGGAAGTCTGATTCGCCCATGGCCATCATTGATGATCTGGTGGATATGGAGGTATTCGAACGCGAGCCTAGCAAGACCCAGTCTTTCGATGAATTTTTTGATGGCGTGGTGGTGATCTCGCTTGATGCGATGGGTCAGGATGACCGTAGCAAAAACATGCTCGTCGCGATCATGCTGAACATGTTTTATGAAAACATGCTTAGGACGCCGAAGCGGCCCTTTATCGGAGAGGATCCTCAGTTACGAGTAATCGATTCCTACTTGCTTGTCGATGAAGCCGATAACATCATGCGATATGAGTTTGATGTGCTGCGAAAGCTGTTGCTGCAAGGCCGTGAGTTTGGGTCTGGAGTGATATTGGCCTCGCAATACCTAAGGCATTTTAAGGCCAGTGCGACCGATTACCGTGAGCCTCTATTGACTTGGTTCATCCACAAGGTGCCAAATGCCACCCCTGCAGAGCTTGGCACGTTAGGCTTTACCACTGATCTTGGCGACCTGTCCGACCAAGTTAAGACACTGCCTAACCATCACTGCCTTTATAAGTCATTTGATGTTGCAGGTGAGGTGGTCCGTGGGCTACCTTTCTACGAATTGGTCGAAGACAAGCTAGAAAAGGATTAACTGGATAGTAATGGAATAGCGAGATGGTAGACTTCCTTACTCCCCGCGAACGCTCGGAAAGGATGTCACGTATCAGGAGCAAGGACACGCAGCCCGAGCTAGTATTACGCAAGGTCCTTCATGGGCTCGGGCTACGTTACCGTCTGCACGGCAGGGGCTTGCCTGGCAAGCCGGATCTAGTATTTCCTCGCTACAGGGTTGTGGTCTTTATTCACGGGTGCTTTTGGCATCGGCACGCTGGATGCAAGATTGCCACGACACCAAAGAGCAATACATCGTTTTGGGTCGAAAAGTTCGAAAAAAATGTTGCACGGGACCTGCGCGTAGCAGCTGAGTTAGAATCATTGGGCTGGAGGGTGTTTGTCGTTTGGGAATGTGAGGTAAATTCGACCACCAAGGCCAGTTTGACAGGAGAAAGGCTGGCTAGGTTAATACGAGAAGAGGCATAATTGAGTATGTCAATTCCTCTTTGGTGCCTCCAAGTGTGGTCGACGAGCTCCGTCGTAGGTCTTGCCTTACTACTCAGTGGCGTCTTTGAAGGTCTCCTGATCTACCTGCTCGGTTACTACACACCGTTGACGAGGTGATCAATCTGCGGATGAAACTGCTGGAGGAGGTCGAGTACGATCAAAAATTTGTCGGCATGACCGGAGCCGATCCCGATGCAAAAGCTGGAGGCAGTACGGCATGAGCACTTATGCGGTTCGACAGCTTATTGCAGATGAGGTTGTTAACTTTCTTCTTTCGTCCTGTATTCAAGCAGGGGCGCCGATCACGCGCCATATGGTCAGCGTTGCTTTGGGAATCAGCTTCGCGGAACAGGCTATCGATAAGCACCTGCACCGTCAGCTTGGCCTGTAACGCCCTGGTGTGCTGGCTCAGGAATCTAACCTGCTGGCTTCACTTTCCGCCGCTGCCAGACGCCGCAGTGTTTCAGTCCTCATGTCACCGTTCTAAGCAATAACCAATGCATCTGGAATCGCGCCCCTTGGGTAACGCGGGTATTGCCTCACCTTCGCCCGTGCTCGTTCAATTCCTCAAGCATCCATGAATACATTTCATGCTGTTATACACTTTTGCCCGTTTGAAAGATTCGCCCGAGAAAAGTTGAGAAAATAATAAAGATATACTGTTTAGGGAATATGCAATTAGGCGGAGCGTAAACTCTAATACGTTTAAATCCGCGAGGTTACTATGACCATTTTTTCTTTAGTGGCCGGTTTTCATGAGCATGCCGTCACACTTCACTTCTTTCTTGATTGTGGCGAAGGGATATCTGCTTTATTCTGTTGTGTGTTTCAAAGCTAAAGCCTGATACGGTTAGAATCTTATCTCTTGGAAATGAGATGCAATCGTGAGATGATATTGTTCCAGGGTCAAAGTCATATTCAGTGGTAAACACTGGCAGTTTTTCCTTGTCACGGTAACCAGACATCACTGGTATGATTTGTATTGAGTTTGAGGTAATGCTCTCTTCATCTGGCTCGGGAAGAATTTTTGGAAGGCCGATATAGAATTTATCGTTTTCAAGAGTGATGAGCGAGTAGTTTAGCTCTCTATACTCAAGAGTATTAAAGATGTCTTTCATTTTATTTTTGTCTTTTCTGTCTATTTCGCCACTAAGAATGGCTTCGTAAACTTCCTCCCTTAAATTCGCTATATCTTCATTGTATGTTATGTCGCTGTCTGCTTTTTTTGCAATCATGAGGAGTTGGTATTCTATTGGTGATTTCGCCGCGTACAGTCTTTCAACACTGGTGAATATTAACGTATCTAGCCGGATGGTTCTTGATATAACCTTTGAAATCCTGCTGTTTCCACTGCTGACTTTCCTCATGATCGCCGCTAGTAGCCATGCAATAAATATTGATGTGATTGAGATCGAAGCTATGTCTAAAGAAGCTTTGGTGCTTTCAGATTTTTCTAAATGGAGAACATTGTTTTCTTCTATAATGCTAGATACAAATAAAAAAATATTAGTGTTTGGGAGTGGGGTAAAGCCGGTTTTTTCACCAATTAAAAATCCTAGTTTAGGAAGGGCAATGCCAAACAGAAAGAATATCATTGCTACAATCAGCATTCCATATGCCGCAGCTCGGATATAGAGAGACCATCCGTGGTACAGGCTGATTCTTATTTTTTCTGAAGGCCAAGTTGTAATATATAGGTAGCCGCACACTAAAATCGGGAATAAAAGAAGTCCGATCAATTTTAACTAGTCCTTGTTGACGTTTTTAATGTTTTTATCTAAAAAAGCATTTATGTTTTTTCTTTCTCTTATGGCGGTGTTTTTGCTTTTGTTGTAATAGACGATAACTGTTGAATTTCCTATTACTTTGGCGTTTTGATGTTTTTCGGCTCGTTCAGCTGCTTTTTCCACCCTTTCTTTTATTGACTTTAAGCTGAACTTTCTGTTTTCGCTCTCAAGAGTCGCGTGCATAGTATTATCTCCGTGAATTAGTTTTTTTAATTAGTTTTATGTTTTTAATAGTTTTTCTCTGTTGGTGCAATGTTTTTTGTGTGCTATGAGTTCAGGTTTTTATTAAGTACCAATGTAGCTCCTCTAGAAAGTCTAGCACAACACCTTGTATGTCTCTAAGCGTCAACTAGGCGTCAACCACGTGGCTATGTGAAGACTGAAGTGCCTCCAAAATGCCCACTCCAGCGACGTTGACGCCGTGTGTCAGCGCTTGGGGCTATCCTAGCGGCTGAAGCGATTTCAGGGGGGCTATACCGCCACTAGTAGTGATATGTCCCAGCAGGAAGACTATCGCGAGCTTCAGGGTAAAAGCGAAATTGGGAAGGTGCCTCAATTTCCTCTGACTCTGCAGGTAGGTGGGAGACTGGTAAAATCTTAGTAGCCCTTGTGGTACACCACCGGTACACACACCAGCTTCGTGTGCTATCCTTAAATTTCGCTAACCTACTGATCTGAAAGAACTGTACCTTTCTCTAGATTTCGGTCGCTTTTGCGAGGGTATCAGTATCTTATTGATTTAAAGACGAACTCATAATCCCTTGGTCGCTGGTGCGAGTCCAGATGGGCCCTTCACTATCAGTCACTTACACAGCTTTCTTGCCTTCCCGGCTGTATTTGCGTGATATGACACGCTCAGCCTGCGCAAAACCACCAGTTCCGGTCTCTTGCTCTCCCGTTCGTACACGCTGTCGCTTCAACCGGCTATGACTTCAAAGCCATGTTCCCGCGTTTTCTGACAGTGGCAGCCCGGACACCGCTGATGCCGCGCTCGATGGCAGTGGCAATGCGATCCATCGCATCGTTGATCTCGGCAAGGCTTTCGACACGGTCTTTGATCGGCAGATAGGTCAGGTCGATATCGACCGACAGGCGTGGCAGATCGCGGTAGAACAGGTTGATGGCCGTGCCGCCTTTCAGGGCGAAGATGTCTTCTTCGGCGACATAGGGGAGGATGCGCACGAGCAGGGCGACCCGTGCTTCGTAATCTTCACGCGCCATCGGCTGCCTCCGTTATCGCAAATTCTTCCGGCACCATGATGCGGTAGCGCGGGTGTATCCTACCGCCCTTGACCAGAGCGCGGTCGCCGCTTCCGAGGTTGAATTCCTGCGGGTCGATGCGTTTGCGCCATGGGTGGTTGTGGCGGTCGGCAAAGACGAAGAACAGCCTCGTAACCTTGATCTTCCTGCAACTGTGCAACAACGCCGACAGGGTGCGCGGGCGTAGGGTCGTCAGGCTTTCAAACACCATGTCGAGATTGTGGAAGCTCTCATGGCCGGGCAGTTCGTCCATGACTTCCAGGATCGCTCGTTCGGGCGATGACATCCTTAGTTGCCAGTCCCAGGGCAGGGTGCTTGAGGTATCGGAGTCGTCCTTGGTGAGACCGAGCGCCGGATCGGAGAAGAGGGGCGTGGTGCGCGTTTCCAGCGGTGCGTTTAGCGGTAGCCTGGCCAGCCAGTTCGGTATGTCTTCGCCATAGACCCAAACCGGAGCGTTCTCCCCCAGCGGTAAATAATGGCTATAGCCCTGCTGTGCGAGCGCTGTCATGCCGCCGACATGGGCATCGTAGCCCATGATGTGCTGTATCGAGAGCAGGCAGGTCTTCCACTCGATGGTATCGGGTTTTCCTGTGCCCGGCGCCGGGCGCAGGAAAACGCCGCGAGTCACGCGTTCCAGCCAGCCGCGATCCACATATTTGCGCGCGAGGAAGCGGCTGACCTCATGGCGTTCCAGCCAGCCAGAATCGACCATGAAGCCGGGAGGGACGGCTTCAAGGGTGTTCTTTAGCTTCTCTTCTTTATGTGCATTCATGGGGCACATATTAGTATGTTTTCAAAGAGGTTGCCGCAGATCTCTTTGATAGTAAGCGTATTTGTGTACTTTGGGGTCACAAAATTGATAAAAGCTAAAGAGTCCGTCAGCCAGAAAGCAGGTCCAATTGCTGGCTAATGCACCGTCCAATTGCGGGTTATACCGTCGTCCAATTGCGGGTTAAGTCAGCGTCCAATTGCGGGTTGGCGGCTCGCCCAAGCCGTTTCGCCATCATCCTCACAGCTCGCCACCCGGATGCGATCAACTGTCGCCATTTCGATACTCAAGTGCCTGAAATTGCCAAAGAGTGTGGATCATTATCCGGTACATGAACCGTCTCCCTTCTGGTGATGTATAAGGTCTACAGCGAATCGGCAACCGTAGGATTCCCCATGGCATGCGATTTCGATGCCGTGCTGCGCGGTTTCGACGACTTGCGCCCCGGCCAAGGCGTCGAGGTGGATACCGAAGACCGGGTGGTCGCCCGGTTGCCGAAGAAATCAAACTGGATGATTGATCACGATTAACCCTGTTGGGAGGGAAATGATATGCGAATGCTATCTATCGGGCTGTTGACCGGCGTGCTGGCTCTGGGACTCACTGGCTGCGGCACCACCACTGGCGAGCGAGCGCTGAGTGGCGCCGGCCTGGGGGCGGCCGCCGGCGCCGGCACCGCGGCCATGACTGGCGGCAACATGACCAAGGGGGCGGTGATCGGTGGTGGCCTGGGCGCTGCCGTCGGGGCGGCCACCAACCGCGATGACATCGACCTGGGACGTCGGCGTCGCTGATCCCCTTGGAACAGGGGGCGGGGCAGGAGTGGTGAGAGGGTCAAACCAACTGGATCGGGCCGGGGTAGCGTGCCACTGTTGAGTCTGCCGTGAGCAGCAGGATGCCTTCGCTTTCCGCCTGGGCGATCAGCATGCGGTCGAAAGGGTCGCGGTGGATGGGGGGCAGGTGGTGCACGGCCAGAGCATGGCCGCTGGTAATGGGTAGTTCGATATAGCCGTTATCCGCTAGACCCCGGCGTAGCAAATAGGGGTCGACCCTGAAGTCCTCTCGGCCGAGGCCGGCCTTGATGGTGACTTCCCATATGCTTGCCGAACTGAACCAGAGTTCGTTGGATTCGTCGAGAAGCCGTGCACGTGCCGCTTCGGAGAGCTGTTCGGGTTGTGAGGCCGCCCACAGCAGCAGGTGGGTATCCAACAGCAGGATCATGTGGTGGGCTCGCCTCCGAACTCGTCGGCGATGGTGTCGCCTCCCATGGTGTCGAAGTCCTCGGGGATCTCGAAAGCGCCTTTCAGGAAGCCCAGGCGCTGACTCTGACCGCTTGCCGGGGCATCCATGGGCATCAGCTTGGCGATGGGATGGCCTGCCTTGGCGATCACCACTGTTTCTCCCTGGGCGGCGCGAGCCAGCAGACGTGAGAGATGGGTCTTGGCTTCGTGGATATTCACGATATCCATGTTTGGCTCCTGAGGCTCATAAACTAAACTAAGTTGGTCTAGTTTAGTTTGTCTGTCCAGAATCCGCCAACTTCCGTTCTGCCCCTTCCGCATGGTTGGTCGACATGTTGTGCGACGAGCAGACCGGTTATCCGAGGCACTTGGCCACGGCGAAGATCAGTCCCGAGGCCTTCTCGAGGCCAGGAAAGTCGCATAGACCGGTGTCTACGAATACAGGGTAAGATCAGCTCCCACCTAACGCCACTCCAGGTCCACCGCGATCGGGTCGTGGTCCGAGGAGCGGAAGGGATCGGGGCTGAAGTGGGGCGTTGCATTGTCCGGTCCGTCGTAGCCGAGGAAAGGCGGCTCGTCGGCATTGATGGGCCACGGGCGGACCTCCGCGGTTGCTGCGGCCAGTTCGTGGCTGGCCAGGGCATGATCCAGGTAGCCCGACTCACCGCGGAACACATAGCTATAGCGGCGCTCCGGCGGCAGCTTGCGGGCCATCAGGTTGACCAGTCCTGCGTGGGTCAGGGTGCGGATCGGGTCCTCGGCGCCGTAGGCGTTGAGGTCGCCGATCAGCAGCAGGCGCTCGTGTCCCTCGGCGGCAGCGAGGCGGTCCAGGAAGTCGTTCATGGCCTGTGCCTGTTCCACCCGGCGCTGGTTCCAGCAGCCCTGGCCGTGGTCGATATCGCCCCGGGGCGGGCAGCCGGTCTTGGACTTGAAGTGGGCGGTGACGACGCCGAAGGCGGGGCCGCCGTCCAGGCTGCGGAAGAAGGCCGCCAGCGGAGGGCGGTGATGGGTGGGGTCGTCGTCGGCATAGAGCTCGCTCACGGCTTCTACCCGGTCCGGCCGGTAGATCAGGGCGAGCTTGATGGCATCGCTGCCGCGGTTGGCATCCCCACCGACCGCACGATAGCGGACCCCGGTTCGCTCGCTCAGCTGCTCGACAAGGTCGGCCAGGGCGCGCGAGTCGTTCTCGACTTCCACCAGGGCCAGGATGTCGGCCTGCAGGCCCTCAACCGCAGCGGCGAGCTTGGCTCGCTGGCGTTCCAGCTCTTCGGCGTTGGCGGCGCCGCGCTGGCCGAGTGTGGTGAAGTAGTTCTCGACGTTGAAGGTCGCCACCCGCAGGCGCTCTTCAGGGGCCGGCAGCGGCCCCGGGCGCGGGTTGGCGTCTTCGAAGTATGGCTCCAGGGTCGGGTGTAGGCGGTAGGCGTCGAAGGCGTAGGTAAGTATCCCGGTCAGCCCCTCGACGCTGCTGCCGACGCGACGGCTGCCGTCCGCATCCAGGTAGGGAATGGGGGTCGGAAAGGCGCGGTAGCTGCCGTCGTCCAGCACGAGGATATCCCGCTGCTGGGTCTCGCCGGGGGTATTGGTGGGGCGGAACAGGCGTTCGGCGGCCAGCGCGAGGCTGCCATAGCGGGCGAGTTCGTAGTTGCCGGTGACGGTCAGGGCCTGCGGAAACGCCAGCAGCAGTCCCTCCTTCCGTGACAGCTGCTCCTCGCTGAGTGGCCAGTTCACCGTCAACGGTTCAGGCAGTTGGTCGCGGGCGCAGGGCTCGATCCGCTCGACCCGCTGCAACTGGATCTGGCCGCGGTACTCGCCGGTGCTGGCGTGGAGCTGCAGGTGTGTGCCGGGAGCGATAAGCGCCGCGTCGCTCGGCGTTGCGCTGGGCATATAGACGAACAGGCCGACAGGGCCATGCTCGGTCGCCTGTTGCAGATAGAAACCGCCCAGCCGTTCGCGGCCGAGGAACTCCCCGGTCACCACGCCGTCGGCGATCACCTCGTGGCCGGAAGGCAGGGCCGGACGTTCGCCATGGCCCTTGATGGCGGCCAGGTCGGTGCTGGACGGCTCGGGGCAGCTGGCCGCCACCGGTGCGGCCCCCAGCAGCAGGGCAAGCAGCAGAGGTAGTGGCCCTATGCACCGGGCCACGGCATGGCGGCGGCGCTTGTCGGTGGCAGGGGGCTGGTCGATGTCGGTCATGGTGCTCTCCATGGCGAAGGCGGACAGATGGCGCGCGACTCGGGCTCGTCCAACGGCCGGATACTCTCACGATCCCGCTAGGACGCCAGGCCCGCCAGCATCACCACCACACCATAGGCCGTTACCCCGGCTGCGACGATCCCGCTAGGACGCCAGGCCCGCCAGCATCACCACCACACCATAGGCCGTTACCCCGGCTGCGACCGGCCAGCCCAGTGTACGCTTGTGCCACCAGACAGCCAGGGTCGCCAAGACACCGATGACGGTGGCCAGCCAGGAGAGGGCGCCAGGCGCCACCGGCATCAGCGATACCCCGAAGACGGCGGCAATCATCAACGGGCCTAGCAGGCTTAGCCACTGGGGCATCGCTTCCAGGCTGTCGTCGTTGGCTTGCCGCTCCAGGCGACGCTGCATCCACACCAGAGGCAGTAGCCGCATCAGCAGGGTACCCAGCGCCGAAGCGAGGACGGCGACCCAGAGGGCGCTACTCATGGCGTTCTCCTTTCCCTGTGGTGACGAACTTCACGCTATAGAAGCACAGCGCGCCGCAGACGGCGGCAAGCGGAATCGCCACGTTGGTGAGCCCGCTCATCGTCAGCAGCAGGGCGATGCCGATGGTGATGGCCAGGGCCAGGGCCAGGCTCCAGCGCCGCGAGGTGAAGCGGGGCGCTATCAGCACCAGGAAGAGGGCGGGCAGGGCGAAGGGCAGGATCTCACCCATCAGGGCCCAGCGGGCGACCAGTTCGCCGCCGGCCACCGCGCCCAGCGCCGTGCCACCGATCCAGCTCAACCAGGCCAGCAGGGCGGCACCGGTGAACCAGCCGAGGCGCTGGGAGGCTGGCAGCTGGGGCAGGCGGGCGTGGGCCACGGCGAACACCTGGTCGGTAAGGCCGTGCATCAGCCACGGCCACCATCGGCTGGACGTCAGCCAGGGGGCCAGGTTGGGGGCGTAGACCACGTGGCGCACGTTGATCAGCAGGGTCATGGCCACCACCAGCCACAGCGGCGCCCCGGCGGCGACCATGCCGACGAACAGGAACTGGGAGGCGCCGGCATAGATCAGCGTCGAGATGAGCACGGCTTCCCAGGCACTGAAGCCGGCCTGGGTGGCGATCAGTCCGAAGGAGATGGCCACCGGCACATAGCCGCCGAGCAGCGGAATGGCCTCGCGCATGCCCGTCAACCAGGCGCGGGACGGCGAGGACGTGGCTTGCAGGCTCATGAGGTGGTCTCCTCGTGATAGACGACGCTGAGCAGCAGCGTGGCCCAGGTGTCCCGGGTGCGATAGAGGTGCGGGCAATCGGCGGCGAAGGTGAGGGTGTCGCCGGCCGAGAGGCGCTTGGTGGCGCCTTCCGGCCCGGCCTCCAGTGTGCCGCTGATAAGCGTGAGGGATTCCCGGGCACCCGGGGTATGGGGCTCGGCTCGGCGCGTGGTGTGGGGCGCGCAGCGCATCCAGTAGGCATCCACCTGGGGGTGATCCTTGCCCTGGTCGAGCAGGCGCACCTCCACGCCGTCCTCGCCAAGCGGCACGGCAATGGGGGCCACAAGAGTGCCGAAGGGTACCTTCAACTGCACCGCCAGGCGCCAGATGGTGTCCAGGGTGGGGTTGCCATTGCCCTGCTCGAGGCGTGACAGGTTCGACTTGGCGATGCCGGCGGCGGCGGCCAGCTGCGAGAGCGACCAGCCTTGCGCCAGGCGCAGGGTCTGCAGGTGCTGGCCCAGGGTGCCGAGTGAGAGCTTGTCCATGGTGGTAGTGGGTTCCGAACTGTTCCTTTTAACGAACGTTCTATTAAAGGAACAAATCTGTCAACCCTTACCGCTCAGCCTCATGTCGTGCTGGCAGGTGCCTCAAACGAACTCCGAATCATCGGTTCTGACCGTCACACCACCCTCCTCGCCCGGCACCATGACCATGAACTCGCCGTTGCCGAGGTAGGTCACGTCGTGGCCATCGTGAGTTCGGAAGGCGGAGGTGCCGCTAACCGCGCCCGTATGCTGCATTTCGCTGAGTTCGTGGGCGCTGGTGAACATGTCGATCATGTACTCGCGGCCTTGGTCGTCGAAGGCCATTATGGTCCTTTCATGCTGGGTCACTGTATTGCCCTCCCGATGATGTCTTCCCCCTGATGTATAGCAGCATACATAGCAACGCTGCGACGGCTGGCGAGCCGCAGCCTGCAATGGCACCCAGGTGGACTCCTTCCGCTGACGTGTCGCCGTCTGACCTCGGATCAACGACGCTCGACCTCCTTTTCGTTTGGGCATTCCGCTTAGGCATGGATAACCATCGCCCATCAGTCAAGCGGGATAGCGGTGCAGGGAGCGCGAGGCGATACATGGCAGGGCACGGCCAGACCCGGCTGCTCGCAGCTGCGTGCGATCAGGTCAGTCGGGCTTTTTCCTGATCACCGCCGGTGGCGGTCAAGCAGCCACGGACTGGGCGGTTCAACCGCTTTACGATTGACGTCTGCCTTAGCCAGCCTGGGGGCGTCGGCCGCGGCATCATCTTGGGCAATGCGCGAGTCTGAAACCACCAGGTCGATGGGCTCCTCGTGCATGAGCGCTAGCGCCTCATCCCCGTTACTGGCGGTGAGCAGGCGGTAGCCCTCTTGTCGCAGCACGCGACGGAGGGCACGAAGGATGTTTGGCTCATCATCGACCAGAAGAATGTTGGCGACAGGGGCATCGGTGATTAAGGTATCAGCAGTCATACCAACCTTCGTTACGTTCACAGTTCAGTGGGGTTGGATAATAGGCAGCCAGACACGAAAGCGGGTGCCGCGGCCCTCTTCGCTTTCCACTTCGATATGCCCGCCGTGCTTCTGCACAATGCTCGATGAGAGGGACAGGCCCAGTCCCGTGCCTTCTCCTACCGCCTTGGTGGAGAAGAAGGGTTCGAACAAACGATCGATGTGTTCGGCCTTGATGCCGCGTCCAGTATCATGCACTTCGAACCAGGCCATGCCGGCTTCACAGCCGGTGCTCAAGGTGATGACGCCACGCTCTTCGATGGCGTGGGCGGCATTGGTCAGCAGGTTGAGCGCGACCTGATTGAGCTGGGAAGGGAGGCATTCGATTTCCGGCAGGTCGCCGTAGGCTTTTATCACCTCAGCCTTGTACTTCAGTTCGTTGCTGACCAGGTTCAAGGTGGAATCGAGCCCACGATGCAAGTCGGAGGGGCGAAAGTCCTCCTCGTCGATATGCGAAAAATCCTTGAGGGCAGTAATGATTGTCTTTACCCGGCCGATCCCCTCTTCCGATTCGCTGATCAGGGCTTGGACGTCATCGCGTATATAGCTGTACTCGAGTGTTTCGATCAGACTCTTGAGCTCTTCTAAACTGCTTACCGTCTCGGTGGCATCGATGATCTTGACCAGATCGTCGACGTAGCCGGCGAGGGCCTTGAGATTGGAGAAGACATAACCGATGGGATTATTGATTTCATGGGCAACGCCTGCGGCGAGCTGGCCAATGGCGGCCATCTTCTCGGACTGGAGCAACTGGGCGTCGACCTCCGCGAGGTCTCGAAGCAGGTGTTTCTTGTGGATCATGGTGGGTTCCAGTATGGCTCGCCGCGACGCTCGACAGGATGAAAGAGAAGGCTCTACCTCTCTTATCGGCTTGCCGAAGGCGGCCTTTAGGCGCACCGAAGAAAAGTTGGACGAAAAGCCTGCATGTGCTGACCGCCGAGAGTATTCAGCCCTGGCTCTGCACGGCTTCGGGCTGGGGACCCAAGACGCGTAGCACTTCCTCCGTGGTGGTCAAGCCTTGCGACACCTTGGCGTGGGCATCGTCGAGCAGGGTGAGGTGTTGCCCGCTTCTGGCCAGGGCCTGGAGCTGCCAGGGGTCGTGTCCGCTGGCGATGGCACTGCGTAACGCATCCGTCAGCAGAATGACCTCATGGAGAGCAGTGCGTCCCCGGTATCCGCGATGACAATGGTTGCATCCCACGGCCTGCCAGGTGGATTTCGGCGCCTGGGTGAAGGAGCCGCCGAGAGTGTCGCTGGCTGCCGCATCCGTGTTTGACGGCCTGCGACACTGGGTACAAAGCCGTCTTACCAGGCGCTGCATCACCAAGGCTTCCAATCCAGAAGCGATCTCCAGGGCGTTGGCCTGGGAGACGAGTAGCCGCGTGAACACATCGGCAATGGAGGTGGCGCTCATCGCCGTGAGGACCTTTCCCTCGTAGACGGCAGTCCGCAGCGCCTTGGCAATGATCCGGGCATCTCGATGGTCATCGATCAGTACCACTTCGGGACTCTGAGCCAGCACCGCATCGAGCATGTCAGAGGTGCTGTCGTTGAGTTCGCGCAGCAGACGCGATTGACTCACTGCCTCGTTGACGTATTGCATGGGTTGTTCGAGTGCGATGTGATGACGGGAGACCCCGCCGCTCTTAAGCAGTGCGTGGAGCAGCATCGTCTTGCCGCTGTCGGCGGGGCCTGCGGCCAGGATCATGCCTCGGGGTTGGGCGAAGGCGTGTTCCAGTCGCTGCAGGTTAGCCTGTGACAGGCCGAGTTCGTGCAGTGGGATCACGCTTGAGTTGCGCGGGGCGAGCGTGATATAGACCTGCTCACCATGTGCTGTGGGGAGCGTGGAAACTGTCATTTCCACGATGTTCATGGGGGTCTTGACGATAATATGGCCTTCCTGAGGCGACTGCTGTTCGGCGACGTCCAGCTCGGCCATGACCTTGAGGCGTGACACCACGGCAACGAGCAGGGTGGTGGGTACCTGGATGGTGTCCTGCATCAGGCCGTTGAGGCGATATCTCACCGACACCGCATCGAGTCTCGGCTGGATGAGGATGCCTCGGGCGCCCAGCTTGACTGCCTCGAGCAGGATGCCATTGACCAGGCGTATGGCGGGGGGATCTACCGAACTGGTTAGGATCTCCTGAAGGCTCTCGGTGCTGCCCCAGTCGTCGAGTACGATCTCGATTTCCTCGTAGGGTGGCTCCTCCTCATCGGCAGCGGTATCGCACAGCCAGCCATATCGCTCGGCGGTCTCCTCCAGTTTGGCCGTCAGCTGGTCGATGCGGCACAGCAGCGGTCGAATCGTATAGCCGGTGATAACCGCCAGGGCATCAATCAGTCCGGTATCGAGAGGGTCGGCCATGGCCAAGTCCAGCCGGCCTCCCTCGAGGCGGGAAGGAAACACCCATTGTCGTTCACACGTGGAGAAAGGCAGGGCCGGGAGCAAGCTCGGATTCGGCTGCACCTCGCGCAAGTCGATCTCTTCGCACAACTGGTCGTCCCTCAGAAAGGCGTATAGCCTATTGGCATCCAGCCATTCGTTGCTCAGGATGCCCTGGATGGCGGTCAGTCGGGCATTTTGCATCTGGCCGTGGAGCCGCTGCAGTTGCCGGGCATTGATCATGCCTCGGGAATGCAGCAAGTGAGCAAGCTGGCTGCGCGTTGCCACCCCGATCTCATCCAGGTCGAATGTTGGCTGCGGGTCCGCAGCGGTTTTGCTGACGGCCCCCCTGCGCTTGCGCGTCTCATACTGCTCGAGTGCCAGGGCCACTGTCAGTCTGAGATCGTCATCGTTCCAGGGTTTGAGATTGAAATGGTAGACGGCTCCCTCTTTCATGGAACCCAGCACGACATCGGAATTGGCATAGCCTGTGAGCATGATTCTCAGGATGCGAGGCCAGCGCTTGCGGACGATCTGCAGCAGCGCATTGCCATCCATGCCGGGCATCTTGAAGTCGCTGATGACGACTTCCACTGCTTCGCCCTCCAGTATATCCAGTGCTGCTTCCGCACTCTCCGCGAAACGCAGCTCATAATTCTCGCGGTGAAACACACGGCGTAGCGCTGAGAGGATATGCGGATCGTCATCGACGAAGAGCAACCGGTATGGCCGGCCTGGTTCAGCGGGCTCCGGCAAGGCTGATGTGCTGCCCGTGAACAGGGCTCCGTAACGGTGGGTCATATGGAAGCCCTGGCTATGGGTAGCAGCAGGACCAGGCGGCTCCCTTGCCCCTCCTGGCTGGTAAGCAGCACTTGCCCTTGGTGGTCCATGGCGACATCGCGAACCACGGAGAGGCCAAGACCGGCGCCCACGCCGACGTCTCGCGTAGTAAAGAAGGGCTCGAAGGCACGACTGAGGATCTCTTCCCCCATGCCATGGCCGTTGTCGGAGATGGTGATCTCTACCATTTCATCGACCAGGCGTGTGGTCACTACTACTTCGCCGTCATCGCTCAGGGCGCGCAAGGCGTTGTTCACGGCATTGTAGATGGCCTGGCCAACCCTGGCTGGATGGCCGGGTAGCTTCGGCAGAGGCGCCAGTTCGAGGGTAATTGGCGAGCAGGGCTGCAGTTCTGATGTCACCAGCTGGACCGAGGTCCGGACCAGGTCGTTGAGATCGAAGACACGATAATCGGTTTGATCAATATTGGCGAAGGCGCGTATATCTTTGATGATATTGGTGATTCTGGCGGCGCCATCGAGACATTCCGTCAGCAGGCACTGAAAATCCTCGAGCACTTCATGAGGTGAGGGTTCACCCTTTATGGCCTCCTCGATCTCGGAAAGATACTCCTGCGCGGTTCTAAGGTTGCTCGCAATGAAGCCGACGGGAGTGTTGATCTCGTGAGCCATGCCAGCGGCCAGTTGCCCGACGGCCCTCAGCCTGGCGCTTTCATACAGCTTCTGCTGTGAGTCGCGTATAACCGCTATCTGGCTGTCGACCCGCTCCTGCAATGATTCCGAGAGTGCGCGATACCGGGCTTCCGAGGCTTGTAGTGCCGCATGCTGCTGTTTCAGCTGCTCGTAGTTCGCTTCAGTGGCATTGTGGTGGAGATTGGCCGCCAGACGATATTTCCCCGCGTGAAAGAGCAGCGTTTCCATCAGTTTGGCGGCCGCCATGCGCTGCTGTTCAGGAAGGTCGCCCCCTAACCAGGCCACTATTTCAAGATTGAACTCCACTGCAGTGGCTTTCGAATTCGGCTCGTGCAGCAGCTTCACATCGGTGCCGCACAGGCGGGAAAGCAGCGCTATGGCACTATCCACCTGGGACGGGAGTAGCAGCTCTTCCAGTGTCAGGTCATCTCTGGCATCGAACATGTCAGTAGTCACTGCTCTGGGTCAGGTGTTCCAGGAAGGTTTTCTGGGTGATGCCGTGCCGGCTCGACAGTGCATGCTCTCGGTCGACGGCGGGATACAGTCGTTGCAGCAGCTGCTCGAAGGTTTCGGCGGTACCTTGGCCCTTGAGAGCACTGGAAAGTGTCAAGGGCCACCAGGGCGTGTTGAGCCAGCGCCCCTCCAGTGTTTCCTCGCTGACGATCCTGCCGAGATCGCGCTTGTTGAACTGGATGGTCAGGGGGATTTTCTCGATATCTAGCCCCACCTTGAGCAGGTTGTCGGCCAGGTTCTCGAAGGAGATGGCGTTGTTCTCCTGTTGGCTCAGCTGCGAATCGGCAACAAAGATGATCCCATCGGCTCGAGACAGCACGGCTTTGCGCGTGCTGTCATGCTCTACCTGGCCGGGCACGGTATACAGCTTGATACGAAGGTCGATTTCCTGTTCCCGCTTGAAGCCGATGGGCAGCATGTCGAAGAAGAGCGTCCGATCATCACGGGTCTCCATGATCATCACTTCGCCCTTGCGTTGAGGGTTCAACTGGCCGTGGAGCTGCAGCAGATTGGTCGTCTTGCCGCTCATGGCAGGGCCGTAGTAAACGACTTTCAGGGAGATCTTGGACATGGAGACTGCCTGTGCCATGCGTTGCTGGATATCGCAATCGCTTCGTGTCGGCAATACCGATCAGTATTGATTCTTATTTGACCTATCGGCCGATTCTGGAGAATCTTTAACCGCTTGGATGCTTCCCGGTTAGCACCGCTCCCCACCAGCTTCCATAACTAGTAGCAGCAAGTACGCATTGTCCTGAATGTTGCCCTGACGAAGGGAGTCGTTATGGAGACGACATGGAAGCACTGGATTGCCAGTCTGAGGCCCGCTGGGCAGGCCGAAAGCTCCTGTCTGGCCCAGGCTTGAGCTGATCTGTACGCCGAGCGAATCTTCCACCAAGGCCTTGGTGTTACGAGCCGGTGTCGTTAAGCTGCACGCTGTTTCGATATCCGTTTCGACACCCAACGCAAAGGAAGCCCCGGCATGTTCGTGATGATTCTTGGCCTATTGCTCTTTCTTGGTGTGCACTCCGTGCGCATCTTTGCCGACGATTGGCGCAGTGCACAGGTCCAGCGTATGGGGGAACTGGGCTGGAAGGCGGGCTATGCCGTGGTGTCGGTCATCGGCCTGGCCATCGCCATCTGGGGTTACGGCCAGATGCGGCTCGATCCCATCTGGATCTGGTTTCCGCCCACGGGCTTGCGCCATGCCGTTGCGTTGCTGATGATCCCGGCCTTCATCCTGCTGGTGGCGGCCTATGTCCCCGGCAACCATATCAAGGCCAAGTTGGGCCATCCCATGGTGCTGGCGGTCAAGGTATGGGCCCTGGCTCACCTGCTGGCCAACGGCCGCCTGGGCGACATCGTCTTCTTCGGTGCCTTCCTGGCCTGGGCGGTGCTGGACTTCCGCTCCGCGCGTCGCCGCCAGCCGGCTCCGCCGACGACGCCCCGCATGGCCGGCACGGCCATTACCGTGGTCGGCGGCCTGATCGCCTATTACCTCTTCGCCTTCCATCTGCACGTCTGGGTGACCGGTGTGCCGGTGATGTGAAGTCGCCGAGGCCGAAAGCCAAGCCCGTGCCGCACCTCCCCCGTGCACGGCGGGGGAGGTGCCGTCTTCGACACACGCGCAGGGTCGAATCTCAGGGTTCGAGATCGAACAGCGCCTTGCCACTCTCCATCTCGAAGGGGACGGAGAAGTGCTCGTGCACCACCTTCCACTGGCCCTCGATGCGCCGGTAGCCGCTGGTCATGCGCATCCAGCTCACCTCTGTCTCGCCCTTGTCGTTGGTGCTGCCGCAGCGATGCAGGACATGGCAAAAGCCCACGTGGCCGTCGGCGTAGATCGCGATTTCGTGGAGCTCGAAGACCATTGGCCCCGGGCACATCTCCAGGCACGCCAGCCAGTGGTCACGGTAGGCCGCCACACCCTTGAACTGCAGCTTCGTCACCGCATCGAAGGCGACGATATCCTGGGCATAGTGGGCGACGATGGCATCGATGTCCTGGGCACGTACCGCGGCAGCCCAGCTTTCCAGCTGTTCCAGCACCGCGGCCTCGGCGGACAGGCCGGTATGGGTCGTCATGGGGCACCTCCTCGGTTTGAATCGTCGGGTCAATCGTCAGTCTGGCATCTTCCTGTCGTTCGGGCGGCGATGGAATCGACCTCCGGCTGCCAGGTGGCGGCAATCCGCCTACCTTGAGAGGTGGCGCCGTACGATCTGTCACTGCATGTCGGTTGTCTGGGCTATCTTGACTTGCATCAAGGTGATGTCTGCCATCCTTGGCGGATAGTGTAGTGGTGGCCATCGCACTTTTCTTCGCCAACGACCAGTCGACCACAGGGGAACCACCACCATGCCAGCCATGATGAAAGCCGCCATCTTCGTCGAGCCGGGACGCATCGAGATCGATGACAAGCCGATTCCGAAGATCGGGCCCAACGATGCTCTGCTTCGTGTTACCACGACCACCATCTGCGGCACCGATGTGCATATCCTCAAGGGCGAGTATCCGGTGGAGAAGGGATTGACCATTGGTCATGAGCCGGTGGGGGTGATCGAGAAACTGGGGGCCAACGTGCAGGGGTATATCGAAGGCCAGCGGGTCATTGCCGGTGCCATCTGCCCGAGCTTTACCTCCTACGCCTGCCAGGATGGCTGTAGTGCCCAGGATGGCGGCCACCACGCCCATGGCTACAAGCCCATGGGTGGCTGGCGCTTCGGCAATACCATCGATGGCGCCCAGGCGGAGTACCTGCTGGTGCCGGACGCCCAGGCCAATCTCTCGCCGGTGCCGGACGGCCTCACTGATGAGCAGGTGTTGATGTGCCCCGATATCATGTCGACCGGCTTCGCCGGGGCGGAATCGGCCGGCATCAAGATTGGCGACACGGTGGCGGTCTTTGCCCAGGGGCCCATCGGGTTGTGCGCCACCGCCGGGGCTCGGCTGCGCGGGGCAGGCTTGATCATTGCCGTGGATGGCGTCGACGAGCGGCTCGAGATGGCGCGGCAGATGGGGGCCGATATCACCCTCGACTTCCGCAAGGTCGACGTGGTGTCGGAAATCCTCAAGCTCACCGGCGGTCGTGGGGTCGACGCCTCCATCGAGGCGCTCGGTCTACAGTCCACCTTCGAATCGGCGCTGAAGGTGCTCAAGCCTGGCGGCACGCTCTCGAGCCTCGGCGTCTATTCCGGCGATCTGACCATCCCGCTGGGTGCCTTTTGTGCCGGGCTTGGCGACCACAAGATCGTCACCTCGCTCTGCCCGGGCGGCAAGGAGCGCATGCGTCGGCTGATGCAGGTGATCGAAACCGGCCGGCTGGACCTGGGTCCCATGGTCACGCATCGCTACCCACTGGAGCAGATCGTCGATGCCTACGATCTCTTTTCTCACCAGCGCGACGGCGTGCTGAAGGTGGCCATCCAGGCGAGTTGAGTGAGAGGGAAACTAGCGTTGAAACGATATACGTAGCTTTCTTCACAGGGTGCTAACCTAGATTAACGGTATTGAACGGTCATTCAATGATCATCCAGCCGTCATGAATTAGCGCGATAGTTTCGTTGGCGCATTGCGAGGCCGGTGGCAACGTTGCCCATCGGTCTCGATACCCCTGTGTCAGAGCCCTCATGGAGAGACCCGTCATGTCGTTCACTCGTCGCCGTTTCCTGCAAGGCACCCTGGCCGCTGGCGCGGTCGCTACCGTGCCGTCGTTCTACATCAACAAGGTGCTGGCCCAGGATCAGACCCTGCGTATCTACGCCTGGGCCGGCTATTTCACCGATGAAATGCTGGCCGACTTCACCGAGAAGACCGGCATACGCGCCACCTTCACGCCCTATGGCACCAACGACGAGCTGATGAACTCGCTGCGGGCCACCGATGGCAGCGGCTTCGACGTGATCATGCCCACGGTGGACCGGGTGCCGGGCTATCTCGACTATGACCTGGTGCAGCCGCTGGACGAGTCGCGGATCAACTGGGACGGTGCCCTGGACAGTGCCATCGAGGGCTCCGAGGTCGGCGGCGTGGTGGATGGCAAGCGCTTCTTCGCTCCCAGCGACTGGGGCACCGAGGCGATCACCTGGCATCGCCGATATGCCGACGTGGACCGCGCCAACCTCAGCTATGCCGACCTGTGGAACCCCGATCACGGGCAGGGCGTAACGGTTCGCGGCCACTCGGCGCTGGTGGGTATCGGGCTGTGGCTGGAGCGAGAGGGCCGGCTGCCGTTCCCGATGCTCGACTCCTACAAGTCCGAAGAGGCGATGCGCGCCAACTTCGACGTCATCGTCGAGGAGGCGGCCAAGCACAAGCACATGCTGGCCCAGTTCTGGGATACCGAGAACGAGGCCCAGGCCGCTTTCCGTACCAATGGCGCCATCATCGGCCAGACCTGGGACTCCACCGCCTTCCGCCTGCAGCAGGAGGGTGAGGACATCGCCTACGGCGCACCGAAGGAGGGGGCCCTGGCCTGGATGGAAGGCTTCGTGATTCCCAAGAACGCCCAGAACCCCGATGCCGTCTACGAGCTGATCAACTGGTACTACACCCCCGAAGCCGGCGCCATGTTCGTCAAGGCGACCGGTTACAACTCCACCTCCAAGGGCGCCACCGAGCTGCTGCCCGAGGAGACGCGTCAGTTCTTCACCGACTCCTACACCGAAGAGGATCTGGCCAACCTCTGGTGGTGGCCGATCCAGGAGCCCTGGTATGTGGCGCTGCGCAATGAGTATCAGGATCGCTATTTGAGCGCGTGAGTTGGGTCATAAGCATAGAGGCACGTAGCGCAATAAGCTGACATCGCAAAGGCGCTGGCACTGAATGCAGCGGCGCGCGGCGATCGACAGGGATGTCGATCGAGGATAGGCAACAGGGATGTTGTTCCTATCCGACGCGCAGGCCGCAAATGAAGTGCCAGGTCCACGCCTTTGTGGTCAGCGGTTGCGCTGACGTGCCGTTTTGCCGAGGGGAGAGTCAGCAGCTGTCACTTCGGCATTCAGTTCAAGAAGGCAACGATTGAATGGACGGTAGCGTTAGATTGGATGAGGTGGTGATGCGTTTCGGCGACTTCACCGCCATCGAGAAGACATCGCTTACGATCGGCTCGGGGGAGTTCTTCAGTTTTCTCGGCCCTTCGGGGTGTGGCAAGACGACCCTGCTCAATATTGTCAGTGGCTTCCTCGTGCCGAGCCAAGGGCAGGTCTTCATCGGCGAGGAGCCGGTCGCCGGGGTTCCGGTCAACCGTCGCCCCACGGCGATGATCTTCCAGAACCTGGCGCTCTTTCCGTTGATGACGGTATTCGAGAACATCGAGTTCGGCCTGGAGGTGCGTGGTGTCGGCAAGAAGCAGCGTCGTGAGACGTCCGAGCGATTGCTGGCGCTGGTCGCCCTCGAGGGCAGCGGCCCCAAGCAGGTGACCGAGCTCTCCGGCGGCCAGAAGCAGCGGGTGGCCATTGCACGGGCGCTGGCGGTGGAGCCCCGGGTGCTGCTGCTCGACGAACCCCTCTCGGCGCTGGACCTGAAGCTGCGCCAGCATATGCGGGCCGAGCTCAAGACGATTCAGCGCAAGACCGGCATCACCTTCATCTATATCACCCACGACCAGGGCGAGGCATTGACCATGTCCGACCGGGTCGCGGTGATGTCGGCGGGGCGGATCCAGCAGGTCGCCGACCCCATGACGCTCTATCGCAGCCCGGCAACCGGCTTCGTCGCGGCCTTCGTCGGCGAGAACAACCGCCTCGAGAGCAGGCTCGTGGACCGGGAAGGGCAGCGGGTTCGCCTGGACGGCGGTGCGCTGGGCGAACTCGTCGGCAGCGCGGGGGAGGGCGTTAGCCTGGGGAACGGCGACCGGGTGGCGCTCTACGTTCGACCCGAGCATCTCAAGCCGGTGGCCGCCGATGCCGCCGGGCCGCGGCTCGAGGGGGAAATCGAAGCGGTGCATTTCGAGGGCGCCTCGGTGATGCTGGAGACGCGACTGACGGCCTCCGGGGAGAAGCTGCGGGTACAGCTTGGCCATGAGGTGTCACGCCAGTATGCGGACTCGCTCAGCGTGGGCCAGCGAATGACATTCGGCTATGACCCGGCGGATGCGGTGGTGCTGCCCGATGACGGTAGCGCCGTGGTCGACGAAACCACCGGCGAGATGGTGGAAAGCCGTACCGCGGCGGGAGGCGCTCATGTTTCGTCAGCTTAGTGCCCGTTTCGGCGGACCGCTGGCGGTTGCGATCCTCACGCTGCTCGGCATCTGGTTGATCGTGATGGTGACCCTGCCGCAGCTGCAGATGATCGAGTACTCGCTCAAGCCCAACCTGCTGCCGGCCCAGGTCGGGGGGCCGGAGGATCGGTTGACCATCGCCAACTACGCGACGCTGTTCAACAACGACATCCATCGCTCCATCTTCTTCAAGACCCTCTGGTCGAGCGTGCTGGTCACGGTGTTGACCTTGATCGTGAGCTATCCGCTGGCCTGGTACCTGGCCAAGGTCGCCACCCCGCGCCAGGCGGCGCTTTGCATCCTGTTGCTGATCATTCCCTTCTGGATCAACGAGATCCTGCGCACCTACTCCTGGTTCATCATCCTGGCGTTTCGCGGGCCGCTCAACGAGGTCTTGATGATGCTGGGCCTGATCGACCGCCCGATCCGCTTCCTCAGCGGCGATGCCGGAGTGATGGTGGGGATGGTCTACGCCTACATCCTGTTCATGGTCTTTCCGGTCTACAACGCCATCGAGAGCCTCGACGACAACCAGGTGCGCGCGGCGCGGGACCTGGGGGCCGGCACCGTGCGCACCCACCGGCGCATCGTGATTCCCCATGCCAAGCCGGGCATCGCCACCGGCTGCATCATGACCTTCATGCTCGCCGCCGGCAGCTACGCGGTGCCGGCGCTGCTGGGCTCGCCCGGCAGCCGCTGGTTTACCCAGATCATCTACAACTGGTTCTTCGAAGGCGGCAACTGGAACCAGGGGGCGGCCTACGCCTTCCTGCTGCTGGTGCTGTGTATCGGCTTCATGTCGCTGGTCATGAAGATCTTCAAGGTAGGTTTGGGGGACATTGCCAAATGAGTTCGCAGCGATTGATGGCCTTCGGCCTGCGCTTCTACGTGGTGGTCTTCTTCGTCTACCTGTTCCTGCCACTGCTGATCATGGCGGCGGCCACCTTCAACGACAGCCGCTTCCCCACGGTGACCCCCTGGGATGGCACCACCCTGCGCTGGTTCGGTGAGCTGGCGGCCGATGGCGGCATGTGGCAGGCGCTGGGCAACAGCGCGATCGTGGCCGTCGGGGTACTCTGCCTGGCCGTGCCCATCGGCATCGCCACGGCGCTGTTCCTCAATACGGTCTCGAGCCGCGCCAAGCCGTTCCTCTATGCCCTGATCCTCTCGCCCCTGCTCACGCCCGGCGTGATCATCGGCATCTCGACGCTGATCTTCTGGCGCCAGTTCGGGGTGAGCGGCGGCATCTTCCTCACCGTGCTGGGTCAGGCCACCTTCATCGCCGCCTATGTGATGCTGATGGTCACCGCCCGGCTGCAGCGTTTCGACCGCACCATGGAGCGGGCCGCGCTGGACCTGGGGGCGAGCCAGTGGCAGATGTTCCGGCGAATCCTGCTGCCGTACCTCAAGCCGGCGATCTACTCGGCTGGGGTGATCGCCTTCCTGCAATCCTTCGAGAACTACAACACCACCCTGTTCGTGGTCGGCTACGACACGACCCTTACCGTCTATATCGCCTCCAAGGTACGCACCGGCCTCACCCCCGCAGTCAACGCCCTGGGGCTGATACTGATCCTCGTCACCGTGCTACTGGCCATCGCCTACGAGGTGAAGCGCCGGCGCGAGGAAGCGGTTCGGATTCGGGCGCAAGCCGGTGTCTAGGTTGGCCATACCTCCTCTAGCACTTCCCGCGCCGCGGCGATGGCGGGCTCATCGCCGCGCTGGCGCTGCCAGACGAAGTTCAGCGAGCAGGGCAGGCGCACCCCTTCGACGACCACCAGGCCCCGCTCCTGGCGCTCGGCCATGGCCAGGGCGTCACGGGCGAGACTGAGCCCCACCCCGGCTCGCACCAGGTCCAGCATGCAGGCCTCCTGATCCACCTGGGCCACGCCATTGGGGGCAAGTCCCTGGGGTTCCATCACGCCCTGCAGCAGGCGGTGATGGACGGATTCCTGCGGGGTCACGATCCACGGCAGGGCGGCCAGGTTCGGCCAGTCGGTGCGGGTAAGTCGCCCGCTCCAGCCGGCGGGGGCGATCACGTGGTAGTGAAACTGGGTCAGCTCCCGGTGCGCCACATCCTGCGAATCGTCTCCCGGCCCCTCGCCCGGTGGCGCCAGATAGAACCCCACATCCAGCTCGCCGCGTCGGATCCAGTTCAGCACGCTGCCACTCATGCCGTGCTGCAGGGCGGTCTCCAGCTGTGGCGCCCGGCCCACCAGGCGATGCAGGAAGGCGCCCAGGCGGATGAACTCCGGGTCGACGATGGTGCCGATCTTCAGTCGCCCGCGCAGGGTGCTGTGCAGTGCATGGGCGCTCTGTTCGAAGGCGGCCATGGCCGCCAGGGTTCTTTCGGCGGCGGGCAGCAGGGCGTAGCCATCGGCGGTCAGCTTCAAGCCCTGGGGGCGGCGGTGGAACAGGGCCAGCCCGAGGCCTTCCTGCAGCTGCTTGAGCTTGAGGCTGACCGCCGGCTGGGTCAGGTGGAGCTTTTCGGCGGCGCGGGACACGCTGCCTTCCCGTGCCACGGTGATGAAGGCGCGAAGGGTCTGCAGGTCCTGCATGGCGCGCTCCAGGAAGAAGAAGGAAGAGAGGGGAGATGGGCTTTCCAGCATTATAAGTAAAGCTTATATCCTGGTTAGGAATTACTCAATTGATTGAGGTGAATAGCGCGCTACCCTAGTAGCCAGCACAGATTTCCTGGCAGAACGCATCGAACTGAGGCAACCATTATGACAACGACCAATATCGATCACTATATCGACGGCCAGCGTGTCGCGGCCGAGGCCACCCAGCGCCAGGCGGTGACCAACCCCGCCAGCGGCCAGGTGACCGGTCAAGTGGCCCTGGCCGGTCCGGGCGACGTCGACCGCGCCGTGGCAGCGGCGAAGGCCGCCTTCCCGAGCTGGGCCGATACCCCGCCGATTCGCCGCGCCCGGGTGATGTTTCGTTTCCTGGAGCTGCTCAACGCCCACAAGGATGAGCTGGCCCAGGCCATTACCGCCGAGCACGGCAAGGTATTCACCGACGCCCAGGGCGAGGTGGCCCGCGGCATCGATATCGTCGAATTCGCCTGCGGCATCCCGCAGCTGCTCAAGGGTGATTACACCGAGCAGGTCAGCACCGGCATCGACAACTGGACGATGCGCCAGCCGCTGGGCGTGGTGGCGGGCATTACCCCGTTCAACTTCCCGGTGATGGTGCCGATGTGGATGTTCCCGCTGGCCATCGCCGCCGGCAACACCTTCATCCTCAAGCCGAGCCCGCTCGATCCCAGCCCCTCGCTGTTGATCGCCGACCTTCTCAAGCAGGCGGGGCTCCCCGATGGCGTGTTCAACGTGGTCCAGGGCGATAAGGCCTCCGTCGAGGCGCTGATCGAACACCCGGACGTCAAGGCGCTCTCCTTCGTCGGTTCCACCCCCATCGCCAACCTGATCTATGAGCGCGGTGCGCATCACGGCAAGCGCGTCCAGGCCCTGGGCGGCGCCAAGAACCACATGGTGGTGATGCCCGACGCCGACCTGGACAAGGCCGTCGACGCCTTGATCGGTGCCGCCTACGGCAGCGCCGGCGAGCGCTGCATGGCGATCAGTGTGGCGGTGCTGGTGGGCGACGTGGCCGACCAGATCGTGCCGCGGCTGGCCGAGCGGGCGAAGTCGCTCAAGGTCAAGAACGGCCTCGAGCTCGACGCCGAGATGGGCCCCATCGTCACCGCGGCGGCCCACCAGCGCATCACCGGCTATATCGACAAGGGCGTGGAAGAGGGCGCCGAGCTGGTGGTCGACGGCCGCGACATCGACGCCGCCGCCACCGGCGAGGGCTGCGCCGAGGGCTTCTGGATGGGCGGCTCGCTGTTCGACCACGTCACCCCGGAGATGACCATCTACCGCGAGGAGATCTTCGGCCCGGTGCTGGCCTGCGTGCGGGTGCCCGATATCGCCACGGCGATCCAGTTGATCAACGACCACGAGTTCGGCAACGGCGTGAGCTGCTTCACCGAAAGCGGCAGCGTGGCGCGCGAATTCGGTCGCCGCATCCAGGTGGGCATGGTGGGGATCAACGTGCCGATCCCGGTACCCATGGCCTGGCACGGCTTCGGCGGCTGGAAGCGCTCCATGTTCGGCGATACCCACGCCTACGGCGAAGAGGGCGTGCGCTTCTACACCAAGCAGAAGTCGATCATGCAGCGCTGGTCGGACTCGATCAACGCCGGCGCCGAGTTCGCCATGCCGACCCATAAGTAGTCCCTGCCGACTAGGCTTCAGCATGGGCAAAGACGCTAGTGAGAGGCGCCGAGGGGAGACCGAAGAGGAGGTCATTTGCCAGGGATGGCAAATGTAGCGCCCAGGGATGGGTTTACAGCGCCTCCTCGCAGGTCTGCCCCTCGGAGCAGCCTCGAACGGGCATCAACTGCCGTACTACAAGAGACGCTTTGCTGTTGGCTCAGATTGCCGGCGGCATGTCGAGAGAGAGCACGTCATGGCAGAGCAGGAATTCGACTATATCGTGGTGGGCGCCGGTACCGCCGGCTGCCTGCTGGCCAACCGCCTGAGTGCAGACCCGAATAACCGGGTGCTGCTGATCGAGGCCGGGGGGCGCGACAACTACCACTGGATCCACGTGCCGGTGGGCTACCTCTACTGCATCAACAACCCGCGTACCGACTGGTGCTTTCGCACCGAGCCGGACAAGGGGCTGAACGGACGCTCGCTGATCTACCCCCGGGGCAAGACCCTGGGCGGCTGTTCCAGCATCAACGGCATGCTCTACATCCGCGGCCAGGCCCGTGACTACGACGGCTGGGCCGAAGCCACCGGCGACGACGCCTGGCGCTGGGAGAACTGCCTGCCGGACTTCATGAAGCACGAGCATCACCATCGCCTCGACGAGGGCGGCGATGCGGACGCCGCACACCGCGACTACCACGGCCATGGCGGCGAATGGCGGGTGGAGAAGCAGCGGCTCAAGTGGGAGGTGCTGGACGACTTCGCCGAGGCGGCGGTGCAGGCCGGCATCCCCCGTACCCGCGACTTCAACCGCGGCGACAACGAGGGGGTCGACTACTTCGAGGTCAATCAGCGTAGCGGCTGGCGCTGGAACGCGGCCAAGGCCTTTCTGCGACCGACGTGCGCGAAGCGCGATAACTTCTTCCTCTGGCACTCCACCCAGGTGCACCGGCTGTTGTTCGAGAGCGGCAGCGAGGGCAAGCCTCGTGCTACCGGCGTCGAGCTCGAGCGCGACGGTGTCATCAGCCAGGTGAAGGCTACCCGTGAAGTGATCCTGGCCGCCGGCGCCATCGGCTCGCCGCAGCTGCTGCAGCTCTCGGGTATCGGGCCGGCCTCGCTGCTGGCCGAGCACGATATTCCCCTGGTGCACGAGCTGCCCGGCGTGGGAGAGAACCTGCAGGACCACCTGCAGATCCGCTCTGTTTACAAGGTCACGGGAGCCAAGACGCTCAATACCCTGGCCGCCTCCTGGCTGGGCAAGGCCAAGATCGGCATGGAGTACCTGCTCAAGCGTACCGGCCCCATGAGCATGGCGCCTTCCCAGCTCTGCGCCTTCACCCGCAGCAGCGAAGCGTACGAGCACCCCAATATCGAATACCACGTCCAGCCGCTGAGCCTGGAGGCCTTCGGCCAGCCGCTGCACGACTATCCGGCGATTACCGCCAGCGTGTGCAACCTCAATCCCACCAGCCGTGGCAGCGTGCGCATCAAGAGCCGCGACCCACGTCAGCCCCCGGCCATCGCGCCCAACTACCTGAGCACCGAGGAGGATCGCAAGGTGGCCGCGGACTCGCTGCGGGTCACCCGGCGCATCGCCGAGCAGCCGGCCTTCGCCAAGTACCATCCCGAGGAGGTAAAGCCGGGGCTGGAATACCAGACCGACGAGGAGCTGGCGAAGCTGGCCGGGGACATCGGCACCACCATCTTCCATCCGGTGGGCACGGCGAAGATGGGGCGGGCGGACGATGCCACGGCGGTGGTGGACCCGCGCTTGCGCGTTCACGGCGTCGAGGGCCTGCGGGTGGTGGATGCCAGCATCATGCCGACCATCACCAGCGGCAACACCAATTCACCGACACTGATGATTGCCGAGAAGGCGGCGGGCTGGATCCTGGCGGAGCGGCCGTAAGGCCGCCACCCTGCGGCCTGCCCATGAGGCGTCGCCTTGCGCCTCTTTTCAGGCTTGCGATGAAATAGTATTTGACGCGGGGCTGCCAAAGGCGCATTCTTGCTGCCAGTTGGTTAGCAAGTGGAACATCGCAAGTGGTCATCGAAGGCTCATAGCATCGATCTCCCGGTGAAAGTTTCTTGTTTTACCCAGCATAACTCGGGTATTTCCCGGTAAAAATCTAACGCTATTCGAGGAATTCGATAATGGCTACTGGCACAGTTAAGTGGTTCAACGACACTAAAGGTTTTGGCTTCATTTCTCCGGACGAAGGCGGTGACGACCTGTTCGCTCACTTCTCCGAGATCCAGGTTGACGGCTTCAAGACCCTGCAAGACGGCCAGAAGGTTTCCTTCGACGTCACCCAGGGCAAGAAAGGCCTTCAGGCTTCCAACATCAAGTCCGTCGACTAATCGACAGATCTGATGTCGCTACCGTCAGGTAGCACAGGTCAGGGCTCGCTTCGGCGGGCCCTTTCTGCGTTCGGCATTTGCAAAATTAGCATTTGACGTCTGCTTGTGTAAGAGCCAAGCTAGGCCCAGTTGGTAGCAAGACGAACATCGCAAGTGGTCATCGAAGGCTCATGGCATCGATTTCCCGGTGAAAAGTTTCTTGTCTTACCCACTGCAACTCGGGTATTTCCCGGTAAATCAAAACGCTATTCGAGGAATTCGACAATGGCTACTGGTACTGTCAAGTGGTTCAACGACACCAAGGGCTTCGGCTTCATCTCTCCGGACGACAGCGGTGACGACCTGTTCGCCCACTTCTCCGAGATTCAGGCTGACGGCTTCAAGACCCTGCAAGACGGCCAGAAGGTCTCCTTCGACGTCACCCAGGGCAAGAAAGGCCTCCAGGCTTCCAACATCAAGGTCGTCGACTGAGTCTTCACCGACCCGGTTTGATCTGATGTGCGCTGCCGCAGGCAGCGCTGAGCAGGGTCCGCGAAAGCGGACCCTGTTTTTTGATAGAACGTAACAATCGTCATATTCCTTTATCGAATAGACAAATCTCCACAAATATCTTTATGGAATAAGCGTCGTTAGGCACAATGGGGTCTTTATTTTCGACGGAATCACCCAATGCCCTTCGACGCCTGGATCGCACTCAGTGTTGTCATCGCGGTCTTCCCGCTGATGGCCTTCACGCGTCTCGGGCCTGACATGGTGCTGCTCGGCGCCCTGATTCTGCTGCTGACGCTGGGTGTCATCGATAGCGGCGAGGCGCTGGCCGGTTTTTCCAACAGCGGCCTGTTCACCGTGGCCTTTCTCTATGTGCTGGTGGCGAGCATTCGCGATACCGGCGGCATCGACCTGATCATTCGCTTCGTGCTGGGGCGTCCACGCACCCAGGCTGGTGCCCGGGCAAGGCTGCTGCTGCCGGTCGCCGCCCTCAGCGGCTTCCTCAACAACACCCCGGTGGTCGCCACCTATATCCCCGCCGTACTCAGCTGGAGCCGACGGCTTCAGATCCCCTCGCACCGGCTGCTGATGCCGCTCAGCTTTGCGTCGATCCTGGGCGGTACCATCACCCTGTTCGGTACCAGTACCAATCTGGTGGTGCACGGCCTGCTGGTAGAGCGCTACCCGACTCTCGCCATGGGCGTGTTCGATATCGCCCTGGTGGGCGTGCCGGTCGCCGTGGTCGGCCTGGCCTATCTGCTCTTCATCGGACACCGCCTGTTGCCCCATCGGCGCGACGCGGCCCAGGCCTTCGAGAACCCCCGGGAATACACCATCGAGATGGAGGTGGACCCCGGCGGCCCTCTGGTGGACAAGACGGTGGAGGAGGCTGGGCTGCGTCACCTGCAGGAGCTTTTCCTGGTGGAGATCGAACGCGAAGGCAATATCGTCAGCGTGGTGGGGCCAGGCGAACGGCTCAAGGCCGGCGACCGGCTGGTCTTCGCCGGCACTTCGGCGGCGGCGGTGGAGCTACAGCAGATTCGCGGGCTGGTGCCGTCGCACCACGGCGGGTCGAGCCTGGAGAAGGACTTCAAGGAGCGCCGGCTGGTGGAGGCGGTGGTCTCCGACCAGTGCCAGTTCGTGGGCCAGCGCATTCGCGACGGGCATTTCCGCACGCTCTATGGGGCCGCGGTGCTGGCCGTATGCCGCGGCGGCGAGCGGGTCGCCGGCAACCTGGGGCAGGTGCGGCTGCAGCCCTCCGACGTCCTGCTGCTGGAGGCGCGCCCCCCCTTCATCGAACGCCACCGGCAGTCCCGCGACTTCCTGTTGATCAGCCAGCTCAATGGTGCGGCGCGGCCGATACACGAGAAGGCCTGGCTGGCCTGGAGCATCCTGCTGGGGGTGGTGGGGCTTGCCACCTTCGGCGTGATGAGCATGATGAACGCCGCCATGCTGGGTGCCCTGCTGGTGCTGGTCACCGGTTGCTGCACGGTGGGAGCGGCCAAGCGGGGCCTGGACACTCAGGTACTGCTGACCATCGCCGCCTCCTTCGGCCTGGGGGCGGCGCTGGAGAGCTCCGGTGCCGCCGGCACGCTGGCAGGAATGGCACTGGAGCTTGCCGGCGGCAATCCCTGGCTGCTGCTGCTCGGCACCTACGTGCTGGTGGCGCTGCTTACCGAACTGGTGACCAACAACGCGGCGGCGGTCATCGTCTTTCCCGTGGTCATGGCCAGTGCCGAAAGCCTGGGGGTGAGCCCCATGCCCTACGTGGTGGCGGTCATGTTCGCCGCCTCGGCGAGCTTCCTCACCCCCATCGGCTACCAGACCAACCTGATGGTCTACGGACCCGGTGGCTACCGTTTCGGCGATTACCTGCGCGTGGGCGGGCTGCTCAACCTGCTGGTGGCGGCCACGGCGCTGACGCTGATCCCCCTGTTCTGGGCCTTTTGATCGGGCCCTTTTGAGCAGTGCTTGCTCGCGGTAACCCCGGCTTTACGTTAGGGTGTCGCTTTTCGCCCATTCCTTAGATTGGAACCAAGCTCATGAGTAGCCACGATGAACTGATCATCGAGCCGAAGAGCGGCAAGCCCGCCGATGCCTGCGTCTTCATCCTTCACGGCCTGGGCGCCGACGGCCGCGACTTCGAGCCGCTGGTCCCGGCCTTGCCGCTGCCGGCCGATGCCAACGTCCGCTTCATCCTGCCCCATGCGCCGCGTCTTCCGGTGACCATCAACGGTGGCATGGTGATGCCCGCCTGGTACGACATCCTGGAGATGAGCCTCGATCGGCGCGTCGACGAAAAACAGCTGGTGGCCTCCGCCGAGCGTATCCAGGCATTGATCAGGGAGCAGATCGCCCACGGTATCGAGAGCCGGCGGATCATCCTGGCCGGCTTCTCCCAGGGTGGCGCGGTGGCCTATCACGCGGCGCTCTCGTTCCCCGAGCCACTGGGCGGCCTGCTGGCACTCTCCACCTATTTCGCCACCGCCGACAGCGTCCCCCTGGCCGAGGCCAACCGTGACCTGCCGGCCGAAGTACACCACGGCTCCTTCGATCCGGTGGTACCCGAGCAGCTGGGCAAGGCGGGCTACGAGAAGCTGCTGTCGCTGGGCCACCCGGCGAACTATCGCAGCTATCCCATGGCCCATGCGGTCTGCCCCCAGCAGATCGGCGATATCGGCAAGTGGCTGAGCCAGCGGCTGGCCCGCTAGGCATGCGCAGGGTAGGAGCCCCATGAAAGCGCTGGCGCCGGGCTCCGCCCTGTTCGCCTGTTTCCGCAGCAGTCGGCCCAACTTCCTGGTGCTGGCGCCGCTGTGCGCCGGCCTGGCGGTAACCGCCGCCTGGCACGACGGCCATTCGCCGGCGGGGCTCGATATCCTGCTGGTCATGATCGCGGCGCTGCTGGCCCATGCTGCGGTCAACCTGTTCAACGAGCATCACGACTACCATAGCGGGCTGGACGGCCTCACCACCCGAACGCCGTTCTCGGGGGGAAGCGGCTCGCTGCCGGAGAATCCCGCGGCCGCCGGTGCCGTGCGGGTGGCGGCCTGGACCTGCCTGGCCGGCGTAGTGGCGATCGGCGCCGGCTTCCTGTGGCAGGTGGGGGCGGTGATGCTGGCCTATGGGCTGCTGGGCCTGCTGCTGGTCGTCGCCTATACCGGCTGGCTGACCCGGCGGCCCTGGCTCTGCCTGCTGGCGCCCGGAGTGGGCTTCGGCATCCTGATGGTGGCAGGGGCCTACCAGGCGCTCACCGGCACGCTCTCGCACACGGCCCTGGCTTCCTCACTGGTACCGACGCTGCTGGTCAGTGCGCTGCTGCTGGTCAACCAGCTCCCCGATATCGAGCCGGACCGTCGTGTGGGGCGCGACCATCTGGCCATCCGGCTGGGGGTTCGTCGTGGGGCCCGGCTGGCAGCGGCCTTGGTGCTTGCCGGCTTCGGCGTGATTCCGCTCGCCTGGCTCTTCGGGGCGCTGCCCACCGGCGCCTGGCTGATGTGGCTGGCGGCACCGGTCGCCGCCTGGCTGGCCCGTGGGCTCTGGTGTCTGCCGGCCGATGTGGAGCGGGGAGAGCTCGCTCCACTGCTGCCGCTGATGGGTCTCAATGTGGCGGTATTGCTGGGAAGCTTGACCCTGCTCAATGCGGGACTATTGCTGGCCGGCTGAGGGCCGTTTCATCCAAGGTCTGCCTCGACAGCCATGGCCGGGCTGGGCAAGATGAGCGGATACTTCGGATGCCGTCAGGATTACGCCATGAGCACTTCCCCCTTCGCCAATCTTCCCGACTCCCGGGGCTTTTTCGGCCGCTTCGGCGGCCAGTTCATTCCGCCCGAACTGAAGCGGGTCATGGACGAGATCGATGCCGCCTATGAAGAGATCCGCGTGCGCGAGGATTTCCAGCAGGAGCTCGCCGAGCTCTTCTCCGACTATGTCGGCCGGCCCAGCCCGATCTTCCATGCCCGTCGGCTCTCCGAGAAGCTCGGTGGGGCGCAGATCCACCTCAAGCGCGAAGACCTCAACCATACCGGCGCCCACAAGATCAATCACTGCCTGGGCGAGGCCCTGCTGGCCAAGTTCATGGGCAAGACCAAGGTGATCGCCGAGACCGGTGCCGGCCAGCACGGTGTGGCGCTGGCCACGGCCTGCGCCCTGGTGGGCATCCCCTGCGAGATCCACATGGGGCAGGTGGATATCGAGAAGGAGCACCCCAACGTCACCAAGATGAAGATCCTGGGCTGCAGGCTGGTGCCGGTGACCCGCGGCACGGCGACGCTGAAGGATGCCGTCGACAGTGCCTTCGAGGAGTACCTCAAGGACCCGCAGAACTATATCTATGCCATCGGCTCGGTGGTGGGGCCGCACCCTTTTCCCAAGATGGTCCGCGACTTCCAGTCGGTGATCGGAAGAGAGGCGCGCGAGCAGTTCCTGGCGCGCCACGGCCGCCTTCCCGACCACGTCACCGCCTGCGTCGGTGGCGGTTCCAACGCCATTGGCATGTTCACCGCCTTTCTTGAAGACGAGTCGGTGCATCTGGTGGGCGTGGAGCCCGCCGGCGAGGGACTCGACACCCAGCGCCACTCCGCCACCCTGACCCTGGGCAAGCCCGGCGAGATCCACGGCATGGCCTGCTACGTACTGGAGGACGAGGCGGGCAACCCGATGCCGGTCCACTCCATCGCCTCCGGCCTCGATTATCCCGGTGTCGGGCCGCAGCACAGCCACCTGAAGGAGCTGGGTCGGGTCGACTACGAGACGGCCAGTGACGATGAGTGCCTGGAAGCCTTCCTGACACTGTCTCGTGTCGAAGGGATCATCCCTGCCCTGGAGAGCGCCCATGCGGTGGCCTGGGCGCTGCGTGTCGCCCCCACGCTGCCGAGGGACCAGCATATCCTGATCAATCTCTCCGGCCGTGGCGACAAGGACGCCGACTACGTGGCGGAAAAGCTCGGCCTGTAGGCGACAGGCGGGGCGGAATTGGCCCTTCGGGGTTGTGTCAGGCAGGATGAACCCCAAGGTGTCACTATTGATACCCTCGTAATCAAGCACAAGGAGACTGTGACGATGCCCGATCTATCCGAGGATTTACGCCTGCCCGAGGCCTGCCCCAATTGCGGCAGCCACCACTACCGCGTGTCGGAAGCTCATAATCCCGACGACAAGGTGGTCTGTGCTTCCTGCAACCACCACCTCTGTTCCTATGAGGAAGCTGCCAAAATGCTCAAGGAGGGCTCAAGCAGCGAGAGCGAAGCCTTGATCGAGAAGGTCGTCAACCGCAACGGTAAATAAGGCGTCGCGCTGCCTATGCCGCCACTTGACGATGTGCTGTTGGTAACGCTGCCTGTATTGCTGGCGGCCTTTGTCCTTCTCGATCGCCACCTGGTTCGCGCCTGTTCGCTATTCGTGCTGTTTGCCCTCGCCGTGGCGCTGACCTGGTGGAAGCTGGGTTTCCTCTGGCTGGCGATGCTGGAAACCCTGTTGGGAGCCGCCTTGACCGGCGGCTTCCTGTTCCACGCCCTTGGCGTTGGCCTCGCCGGTCGAGCGCCGACGGCTCGGCTGGCCCATGCCAGGGACCCTGTCCCGCTGATCTGGCGGCGGGGGCTCGTCCACCTGTTACCCGTTCTGGCCCTACTGGGCATGCTCGCGGCCGCCCTGGGCAGCTTGCCGGCCAGCGATGGCAGCCTGGCGGCGCGCTGGAGCGGGCTGGTGCTGATCGGCCTGGGGCTATGGGCCTTCGCCCTGCATACCCATCTCCTGCGCCGGCTGCTGGCATTCAATATCACCGGTACCGGTATCTTCCTGCTGTTGATGTCGCTGGTGGGCAAGACGGCGCCCGCCGCGGGCCAGGGGCTGGTGATTACCGGCCTGGTCGTGGCCTTGCTCGGCACGGCGCTAGGCGCGCTGCTGGTTCGCCGCCTGGGTGCCCTGGTGCCGAGCCGGGAGCCGGCTTCGGCCAGCGACGGGCAGGCGTCATGATCGAGCGCCTGGGGCTGGTGACGACCCAGCTACCCACGACGGGTAGCAGCGTGATGGCGCTGCTGGTCGTCGTTCTGCCATTGCTGCTGGGTGTGCTGGGCGCTGCCTGTCGGCCCAAGCGCGGCTGGCCTGCGGTTCTGGCGTCGCTGCTTGCCCTGCTGCCCCTCTTGACCTTGACGCCGCTGGTCGTGTCCCAGGGCACCCAGGCCTGGGTGCTTGAGCTCGACGGCCTGACGCTGCATTGGCGTGCCAATGGCCTGACGCTGCTGTTGCTGCTGCTCACCCAACTGCTGGTGCTGGCAAGCGCCGCCTATGCCCCGGCCTATCTGCGTGTTGCGGTGCAGGCCCAGGGCAGGGGGCCGGCCTGGCTCTGGCCGCTGATGGGGCTGCTGGCGGCTAGCCTGTCGCTGATCTGGCTGGCCGCCGACCTGTTGACGCTCTACATCGGCCTGGAGCTGATGGGGCTGAGCGCGGTGGGCCTGATGCTGCTGCCGGGGCGGGAGGATGCGCTGGCGGCGGGCATGCGCTATCTGCTGCTCGCCCTGATCGGCTCGCTCGCCTTCCTGCTGGGCTTGGCGCTGCTGCTGGGGGCCTGGGGGCGCCTGGACCTGGCGGGGCTGGCCGAGGCGGTCGAGGCGGGTCCGGTGCTGTGGGTGGCCATGGCGCTGCTGAGCGCCGGGCTGCTGCTGAAGGCGGCGGCCTTTCCCCTGCATGCCTGGCTGGCGCCGGTGCATGGCTCGGCCTGGACGCCGGTCAGCGCACTGCATGCCGCCCTGGTGATCAAGGCCTCGTTCTTCATCGCCCTGCAGCTGTGGCTGGTATTCGCACCCCAGGCGGCTGTGGCGGCCTGGGTGGTGGGTGGCATGGGGGCGGCGGCCGTGGTGTGGGGCGGCCTGCTGGCCTGGCGGGCCGACAAGCTCAAGGACGTGGTGGCCTGGTCCACGGTGTCGCAGCTAGGCTACCTGCTGATCGGCTTCCCGCTGCTCATCGGCACGGCGCCGGCGGTGGCCAGCATCGCCTGGGACGGCGTCTGGCTGCAGCTGCTGGCCCATAGCCTGGCCAAGGCCGCCATGTTCCTGGCCGTCGGCAACCTGATGCTGGCCACTGGCGAGTCGCGGGTGTCGGGCCTGGCCGGTGCCAGCCGGCGCTTCCCGCTGGCGTTGCTAAGCTTCGGGATCGCCGCCATCAGCCTGGTGGGCCTGCCGCCCAGCGCCGGCTTCACCGCCAAGTGGCTGTTGCTCCACGCGGCACTGGCCGCCGGGCAGTGGCCCTGGCTCCTGGTGCTGGCGGTGGGCACCCTGCTCAGCGCCGCCTATGTGTTCCGCGTGTTCCGCTACTCCTTCGTCGAGGATGTGGAGCTTGAGGACTACCGGCCGGTTCCCCTGAGGATGGACCTGATCGCCCTGATCCTGGCCCTTGCCTCGCTGCTGCTGGGCCTGGCGGCGACGTGGCCGCTGGCGCTGCTGGAGATCGCGGGAGGTGGGCCATGAGCCAGGCATGGCTGCCGCTGATCACCCTTGCCACCTCGCTGCTGGTGGCGCCGCTGATCCTGCTGCTGCCGGAACGGGCCTGGCGGGCACGGGCGGCGCTCAACCTCTCGGCGGCACTGCTCAAGCTGCTGCTGGTGGGGCTGATGGTGGTGGGGCTCTATCAGGGACGAGAGTTCGCGTTCGGCTTCACCGTGGTGCCGGGGGTCGAGTTCCTGCTCAGGGTCGATGCCTTGGGGATGATGTTTGCCGGTCTATCGTCGCTGCTGTGGTTGGCCACGACGGTGTACGCCATCGGCTACCTGGAGGACTCCCCCAACCGCAAGCGCTTCTTCGCCTTCTTCAGCCTCTGTGTGGCCAGCACCATTGGCATCTCCCTGGCCGGTAATCTATTCACCTTCCTGCTGTTCTATGAACTGCTGACGCTCTCCACCTACCCGCTGGTGGTGCATCGGGGGCATCCGGCGGGGCTGGCTGCCGGCACCGTCTATCTGCGCTACACACTGTCCGGCGGCCTGGTGTTGCTGCTTGGGGTCGTGGGGCTGCATGCGCTGGTGGGGGACGTCACCTTCGGTGAGCGCGAGATGCTGCGCGACCTGGACCCGTCGTATCATCCGCTGCTGATCGGGCTGTTCCTGGTAATGCTGCTGGGGCTGGGGGTGAAGGCCGCCCTGGTGCCGCTGCACGGCTGGCTGCCGCGGGCCATGGTGGCACCGGCACCGGTCAGCGCCTTGTTGCATGCGGTGGCGGTGGTCAAGGCGGGCGCCTTCGGCATCGTACGCCTGGTGTACGACGTCTACGGCATCCAGCTGACCTTCGAGCTGGGGCTGCTCACGGTGCTGACGGTGCTGTCTGTCTTCACCATACTCTACGGCTCGATACGTGCCCTGGCCCAGCAGGAGCTGAAGCCGCGGCTGGCCTACTCCACCATCAGCCAGGTCTCCTACATTGTGCTCGGCATCAGCCTGTTCGGCCCCTTCGGCACCATTGCCGGGCTGGCTCACCTCATGCACCAGGGCCTGATGAAGGTGACGCTGTTCTACTGCGCCGGGAACTACGCCGAGGAGCTCGGCATTCACCGCATCGACGAACTCGACGGGGCAGGCCGGCGAATGCCGTTGACCAGCCTGGCCTTCACCGTCGGCGCGCTGGGGATGATCGGCCTGCCGCCGGTGGCCGGCTTCATCAGCAAGTGGTATCTGGGCCTGGGAGCCGTGCAGGCCGGCATGCCCTGGGTCATTGGCGTGCTGGTGGCCAGCAGCCTGCTCAATGCCGCCTACTTCCTGCCGATCCTGCACCGGCTATGGTTTCGTGCCGGGCCAGCACACGGCAAGGGGCAGTGGCCCGAAGAGCGCTGCCTGGGGCGCTTCGAGACCAGCGGCTGGCTGCTGTGGCCGTCCCTGGCCACGGCGCTGTTCAGTCTGCTGGCGGGGCTGCTGGCCGGGCTGCCCTTCAGCCCGCTGGACCTGGCAACGCTCGTGGCCACGGAGGAGTACCTGCCATGACCGCGACGCTGCTGCTGATACTGGCCATTCTCTGGCCCCTGGTGCTGATGCTGCGAAGCCCGCTGCGGCTGATGATGGAGCAGGAAGCGCTGTGGCGACCGGGCCCCCGGCCGAAGCTGCTGGATGCCTGGTGGGCCTCGGCCCCGCTGCCGGCCCTGGCGCTGGCGCTTTGGCCCGGTGAAACGACCCTGCTGCTGGAGGGGTGGTTGCTTGGCGGCGTGTGGCAGCTCGACGAGGCCCGCCGCCCCTGGCTGCTGTTCAGCACCCTGCTGTGGGGGCTGGCCGGTGTCTATGCCCGGGGGTACCTGATTGCCGAGCAGCAGGCCGGCGAAGCGGGAGATGGCGAGACCTTTCGCCGCCTGACGGGCCTGGCCCTGCTCTGGCCGCTGACGCTTGCCGGCAATCTGCTGCTGTTGCTGGCCGAGGACATTCCCAGCTTCTACCTGGGCTTCGCGGTGATGACCTTCGCCGCCTATGGCCTGGTGGTCCACGCCGATAACCGCGACGCCCACCTTGGGGGGCGGGCCTACCTGATCATGGCCCTGTTCGGCGAGGCGCTGATCCTCGGCGGCTTGCTCTGGGCGGCGGGCAGTGCGGAAACGCTGACCCTTACCGGCCTGCGTGAGAGCATCGTCGACGCCGAACAGGGGGCCTGGATGGCGGCCATCTTGTGGCTGGGATTCGGCGTCAAGGCCGGGGTGGTGGGGCTGCACGTCTGGTTGCCGCTGGCCCATCCGGTGGCCCCGACGCCGGCCAGTGCGGTACTCAGTGGGGTCATGATCAAGGCCGGCCTGGTGGGCTGGCTCAGCGTGCTGCCGCTGGGCGACCCGGCTGCCGGGCTCGAGCCCCTGGGGCGGCTGGTTGTCGTGCTGGGCCTGGTGGGGGCACTGGGCGCGGCACTGTTCGGCATCACCCAGCGCCATCCCAAGGCGGTGCTGGCCTACTCCAGCGTCAGCCAGATGGGCATGCTCACCGCCCTGGTGGGCATCGGCCTGACCGACCCGGCGCTATGGCCGGCGCTGTCGGTGGCGGTGGTGCTGTTCGCCGCTCACCACGGCATGACCAAGGGAGCGCTGTTCCTTGGCATCGGCATCAGCGAACACCCGCCGAGGCTGCCGGCCTGGCTGCTGTGGCCGCTGCTGGTGCTGCCGGCGCTCTCGCTGGCGGGGGCGCTGGCGTCCGGCCTGGCCAGCAAGTGGGCGTTCAAGGGCGTGCTCTACGAGGGTGGCCATGGCGCTCTGGTCATCTGGTTGAGCCTGGCCGCCGTGGGCACCACGCTGTTGATGGCCCGGGCACTGTGGCGACAGTGGCGCGAGCGGGGACACCATGCCATACCCTTGCTCGGAACCATGCCGCTGGCCTGGCTGTTCGCGATCGTGGCCGCCACCAGTTTGCCACTCTGGCTACCCGTTGCCGGGGGCGTCGTCGACTCCCCGTGGCCACCGCCCGACGAGCTGCCTGGCCTGCTGTGGCCGGTGGGGGCTGGCCTGGCGCTGGCTGGCCTGGGTTTCTACGGGCTGGCGGATATCACCCGGCGGCGGCGTGTCGTCTGGCGGCTGATGCCGGGGGACCTCTGGTGGCCCTATGCGTCGCTGGCGCGACACCTGGGCGCCGGACTGAAGGCGTTCGGTGATGGCCTCGAAACACGCGGCTCACGCCTGCGAGCCTGGCTGGTGGCGCAGGAAAAAGGGGCGATGGCGTGGATCGATGGACTGACACGCTACGAGCGGCGCTTCCGGCAGCTGGCCGTGCCGCTGATGATCGGGGTGGCGGTGTTGCTGTTGCTGGGTTTCTGGCTGGAGTAGGGCGGCATGCCCGCTCCAGCCAGAGTGTCATGGTGTCAGAGCAGCTCTTCGCCGGCGAGTGCCAGGCGTGAGCGCTCCACGCTTCTCAGGGTGACATGGCTGGCATGGGCCCAGTTGCTGAAGCGCTGGACCACCGCCGCCATGCCGCAGGTATTGGCGGTGAGGTAGGGCGTGTCGATCTGGCCGACGTTGCCCAGGCAGACGATCTTGGTGTTGCGCCCGGCGCGGGTCACCAGGGCCTTGAGCTGCTTGGGGGTGAAGTTCTGGGCCTCGTCGATGATCAGGAAGGTATCGTTGAGCGTGCGGCCGCGCATGAAGCCCGGCGCGCGAATCTGCACGCGGGAGCCGATCAGCGTGCGGGTGGCATCCTGGCTCCAGCTGGTGCTGCCGTCATGCTCGTCGCGCAGCAGGTTGTCCATGTTGTCGTGGAAGGCGCCCATCCAGGGCGACATCTTCTCCTCCTCGGTGCCGGGCAGAAAGCCGATGTCCTCGCTCATCGTGATGGGTGCCCGGGTGAAGACGATGCGCTCGAAGCGCTTGGCGTCCAGGGTCTGCTGGAACGCCGCCGCCAGGGTCATGAAGGTCTTGCCGGTACCGGCGCTGCCGGCGATGGTCACCAGGTCGATGTCGTCGTCCATCAGCAGGTTGAGGGCGAAGTTCTGGCGGCTGTCGTGGGCATGGACCCCCCAGACACCGGCCTTGTGGCGATAGTTGGTGAGCAACTGCAGCCGGGCGTGGTTGGGGCCCAGTTCGCGAACGATGGCCTCGAAGCCGGCGCCGTTCTCACTGTCCGATACCAGCATGCCCAGGTGCCAGTCGGCGGGCATGCTCCCCTCCAGGCGGTAGAAGGTGTGGTGGTCGACCCGCTCGACGGTGACGTCCACTTCGAGCTGGTCCCAGGGACCGTTGTCGCCTTCCGAGTCGGGATAGATGCGTACGCCTTCGAGCATGGCGTCGCTGTCGCTGAAGGCGCGGTCGGTCAGGTAGTCCTCGACCGGTACCCGCAGGGCGGCGGCCTTGACCCGGAGGTTGATATCCTTGGAAACCAGGATGACCGAGGCGTCGGGACGTTCGTCGCGCAGCCGGCAGGTCTCCGCCAGCAGCCGGTTGTCGGGGCTCTCTTCCAGGTGCTCGAGGGACTTCAGTTCGGGGTAGCAGAGAAACCGCAGCCGCCCCATCGGGGTGCCACCGGCGCGGGGAATGGGAATGCCTTGCTGGATTTCGTCGAAGGAGACCTGGTTGGTCAGGTCGGAGAGGGTGCGACTGACCTGGCGGGCGGTGCGAGCGATCTCGCGCAGGCCGTTCTTGTGCTTGTCGAGCTCCTCGAGCACGGTCATGGGGATGACCACCTCGTGTTCCTCGAACTGATACAGGGCAGCGGGGTCGTGGATCAGGACATTGGTGTCCAGCACATAGAGCCGCTTGGCTTTCTTGTCGAGTCGAACCATCGGGCAACGCTCCTGAGTAGAGGGCACCTCCGACACTGACCCGCTTGCCTTTCCATCGTCTGACAGTCCGGCATCCTCACTGGCCAGTGCCACTACGAAAGGCTGGTTCCTCCTCTTCAACCGTCTTTCAGACGTTTGACTCTAGCATGACGCCTTCGTCACCGGCCTGCCATCGAAAGGCTTCAACGATCAGCGCCGTTCCACCAGAGCCAACCCTGTCGGCGTGAGCCGCTAGCGTTGATAGCCGGCATGGTTCGATGTGCCATATCGGCATATTATTGAATGATCGTTGAACCGGCCCGAGCCCACGGCACATAACGCTTTCAGGCTAACCGGGGAGCCGGCACACGCCGACGGGAATAGAGCGACTGTGCCGATAGCGGCGTCTGTCCTCCCGGCGATTGGCGAAAGGATCGGCTTGATACGCAGAAGCAGGGCGCACCCTGCCGAAAACATGACATGACAACGTAGGGAGAAGTGAATGGATCCGGCTATCGTGGTGTTGCTATTGGCCGGCGCGGCGCTGTTGCTGGCCATGGTCTGCATGGTGATGTTTTTCTCGGGCCGCGCCCGGCGCAGCGCCACTCCACCAGTCGCCCCAACGGAAGCGCCGCCGGCCAAGCCGGCTGCCCCTGTCGAGCCCGAAAGCCCGGCTCGGGAAGCCGTCGCTGAGCCCGCGGAACCGCCACCCACCCATCGCTTTCAGGCGGTATCGGGCAACGATATCAAGCAGTGCCTCTTCGTGGTGCTCGACTGGCCGGGTCTCGACACCAATCGGCGCCTGGCCAAGCTGTTCCGGGAGGTGAATGCCCACTACGACACCAAGCTCGGCGTCTACGTGCTCCGCGACCCCCAGGCCGGCTACAAGCTCACCATCGCCAACTCCTCGCCCCCCGGCACACTGCCGCCCATTCACGAGGGTGACGACCAGCCCATCGTCAACGGCGTATCGATCCTGATTCACTTCGTCAACAAACGCAGCGTGGCGCGCAACCCCGAGACGCTGATTCGCATCACCCAATCCATCGTCGCCATCGGCGGCCATATCCTCGATGCCGATCGCAACGAAGTCAGCAAGGAAGAGTTCGAGCGACTGAGGCAGCAGGCAATATAAGGCTGGTGGCGGTATTCCCTGATGGTCAGCCCTTGCGACGCAGTGGATTGAGCAGCTCACCCAGGCCGTTGTGGTCGATCTCGTGCATCAGGTGCAACAGCCGGCCGATCTCGCCCGGCGGGAAACCCTCACGGGCAAACCAGTTCAGGTAGGGGCCGGGCAGGTCGGCGATCAGCCAGCCTTCATACTTGCCGAACGGCATCCTCAATGTAACCAGCGTCTCCAGATCCTCGGGATTCACGCCTGTCGCTCCTTTGCCGTTTGCAGTGGACACTCTGACAGCACGACACTCTACGGCGTCGCGCCGTCGCCCGCCAGCCGTCTCCTTGACGGAAAATACCGCTGTTGGAGCGCCCGGTTCGGCGTTCCGACTCCGCGTCGCGACTGGCACCGATAGGCGCCCTGGCTTAGGCCGCTGCATTCAGCGGGTCGTGGGCACCCGATCCCACACGCGGCGGGCGTTGAATTCACCCTGCACACGGAATTCGCGGGTGTCGCTCAAATTGTTCAGCGGGGTGACGTGGCCTTCCACATCGAGCTCGCCATACATGATTTCCTCCCCGATGCTTTTCAGGCGGACTTCGCCGCTTACTCCACGGCCGACGGCCACGTGCATGATCTCGCCCGGTTCGCTGACATCCCCGACCAGGTAATAGGCTATGAGGCTGCCTTCGACGGCTGCGTTTCCAGCGCCCACCTGCAGGGTCCCGGGCTCAGGTATGCCTGCGCCGACTCGCAGCAGGATCAGACAAGCGGCGCGGTCCAGCGAGGGCAGATAGGTTTCTGCTGTCAGGGCGAAACCATGGCCGAAAAAGTCATCCTCCTGACTACCGAACGAGGCTTCGCCCAGCACGCTCCCTTGCGGAAAGCCCTCCACACGGCCGCGAAACGAGGCGTGTTCTTGCATGGTTTCCGACAGGGCCTCTCGCGCGATTCCCTCAGGCAGCGGTGGGCAGGCGCCAAGCATTCTGGCCATCATCGGTGGGCTTTCGAGATATTCCAGAGTGGCGGCATCCACTCGATGTGGATTCCCCAGCACCGCGTAGTCCAGCGGCTCTGCACCATCAGTGAACTCGGTCATTGTCAGGCGGAAGCTGGAGCCCTGGGCTTGACCGACGGGCTCACCCTCCTCCAGCTCCCAGCCCTGAGCTTCGAGCGACGCCAGTTGCTCCGGGTCGATGCTGAAGGACTGGAACTGAAGCTCGGCGATCATGCCCTTGGGTTCGAGGGCGTCGACCAGGCGATCCAGGTAATAGCCTTCCAGGCCGTCCGGAGCCGCCGGGGCGATAGCCATCCGGAACAGGCCCGGACTCGGCTGAAGGGCGGCAGGGGAGAAGGGGAGGTCCTCGAAGAACCAGGCCATGCCATAATTCATCATGGCATAGGGCTCGTTGGCATCGTCCTCCAAGTACGTGTGTTCAGTGACCGTGGCGACGCGGTAGCCATGTGCCTCGCGTCCGGCGATCTCCCGCGTATCGCCGGTTTCTGCTACATGCACATGCACTTCATCCACCCGGCGCTGTTTGCCAAGGACGTCCTTGTACGTCAGCGGCGGTTCGGTTTGCTCGGCGTCGAAAACCGGCACCAGCAGATCGTTCTGCGGGTCAATACGGTAGCTGCGATTATCCAGGGATGAACCGACGTAGAGGTCTTCCGAGCCACCTAACCCCGTTTCTTCTTCGGGATGGATACGGGTGAGTTCCGGTCCTTGGGTCAACGTCCAGTACAATTCCTCGCCCTGGATCTCCATGAAAAAGCGATAGCGATAGTGTTCGCCTTCCGCCTCGATGCTCACCGGCAGGGTGTGTACCGGAAGCTCGCCGGCATGGAGTGCTGCCACGGGTGTCAGCAGTAGAGGAATTCCAAACGCCAGCGGCTGCAGGCCGTTTCTTAGTGGTGTGCCAGAGCGCATCTTGCACCTCCTTCTCGAAGCAGAATCCTTTTGCACGGTGTAGTTACAAGATGACGCAATTCGTGACAGTCCGCCTCCTTTAAAATAAGGGGTGTCTTGCTGTGCTGCACGCAGCCCTGACACTGCCGTTTGACGCCCCGAACGAGCCTGTCGATGACAGTTGCAGGAACGAGGTGGAGCTGGAGCCCTGGGTGATCGAGCCGCCGCAATAGCGGGGCCGACTGCTTTGCGGACAGCGACTGCCGGTCTGGAGCCAATGCCAGGCCGGCGGGCGCTATCTGGCGGCCGTGTTTGATAGAAGAAGCCAGCAACACTCAAGGGTAGCGGGTAAGTAAGCACTCGCGGGGGGCGTCGGGAAGGGTATCGAAGACCGCGTCGAAATCCCCGAGGATGGCGCTACGATCAGCTTCTAACTAGCTTGAAGGCTGCCTGTCGCCACAGGCAGCTATTAATTCAGGTCCTCTGAATAGACGGTTACTCCGAAACGATTTTACGAGTAACTTAGAAACCCAATACCCTCAATACCGGTTGATTGATTGGGATAGCCATCATGGACCTGACGACGCTATTGCTGTTCATACCGGCCTGCTTCGCGCTCAACCTGGCGCCGGGCCCCAACAACCTGCTCTCCATGAGCAACGCCAAGCGCTACGGCGTCAACGTTGCCTGCCTGGCGGGGATCGGCCGCCTGGTCGCGTTCGTGGCGATGATTGCACTGGCGGCCTCCGGGCTTGCCACGCTGCTGTATGCCTCGGAAAAGCTGTTCCTTGCCATCAAGCTGCTGGGGGCGGCCTACCTGTTCTGGCTGGCCTACCAGCTGTGGTTCGCCGAACCTGGTGAGGAGCGGGAGTTGGAAGGGCGGCAGCGCAGCCTGTTGGGGTTGGCTCGCCAGGAGTTCCTGCTGGCGGCGGGCAACCCCAAGGCGATCCTGATCTTCACCGCCTTCCTACCGCAGTTCGTCGACCCTGCCGGCCCCGTTGCGCTGCAGTTCACGGTCCTCGGTGCGCTCTTCCTGCTGCTCGAGTGGGTGGCCATCGCCGGCTATGCCTATGTCGGGGCTTTCCTGCGCCAGTGGTTCTCCCGCCCCGCCATGCGGCGGCTGTTCAATCGTGGCTGTGCGGCGCTGCTTGGCAGTGCCGGGGTAGGTTTGCTGGTGGCTCGTCGGTAATGCCTGCGATGGCAGGAAAAATCAGCTGTTGGAGCGCCCGGTTCGGCGTTCCGACTCCGCGTCGCGACTGGCGCCGTCAGGCGTCTTGGCGGAGGCTGAAAGGTTGCTTGTCGTCGCGAATGCCGGCAACACCGCCGGGAGGCCTGCGGCCTCCAGTCGTGATCTGAAGATACTCCAACAACGACGTGGCACCGTCGGTGGAGAAGGCAGCTGTTGGAGCGCTGGTTCCCATCGCGACTGGCGCCGTCAGGCGCCTCGGCAGCAGCATCCCATCTCCTTGATAGAAAATACCGCTGTTGGAGCGCCGCTCCGCGTCGCGACTGGTGCCGATAGGCGCGAATGGAATGTGCTGCTGAGTATCTGGAGGCGGAAGAGCCGAGGAGTGAGCATGACGGAAAAGGAAAAAATGCTGGCCGGCGAGCTCTACGATCCTCGCGATGCCCAACTTCAACGCGAGCGCCGCCGTGCCCGCCTGTTGATAAAGGCCTTCAACGACTCGAGCGACGATCAGGGCCAGGAGCGCAAGCGGCTGCTGCTCGAACTGTTCGGCGCCATGGGCAAGGGTACTTTTATCGAGCCGCCGTTCTACTGCGACTACGGCGGCAATATCAGCCTGGGCGAGCGGGTCTTCTTCAACTTCAACTGCGTGATCCTCGATGTGGCGGTCGTTACCATCGGCAATCACGTGATGTTCGGCCCCAACGTGCAGGTCTACACAGCCACCCATCCGCTCGATGCCGAGCAGCGCCGCAGCGGACTGGAAGCCGCCAAGCCCATCACCATCGGCGACGACGTCTGGATCGGCGGCGGGGCGATACTCTGCCCCGGCGTCACCATCGGTGCCCGCTCGGTCATCGGAGCCGGCAGCGTGGTGACGAAGGATATCCCAGAGGATGTGTTTGCCGGGGGCAATCCCTGCCGGATGATACGTTCTCTCGTGAATGAAACATCCCGCTGAAAGGAGCGAGGCATGGTCACCGGCATCAACCATCTGACGCTTGCGGTGCGTGATCTCGAACGCTCATTCGACTTCTACACTCGCGTAGTGGGCTTTGAGCCGATCGCCTCTACTTCCTCGATCCGGATGGCCACAAGCTCGAAATCCACTCGGGCAATCTCGAAAGCCGGCTGGCGGAACTGCGCAAAAGCCCCTATGAAGGATTGGAGTGGTACGTTTGAGAGGGTTAGAGGGTAAGTAAGCGCTGACTGGTGGGCTATCATTCCTTTTTCGCGGGCAAGGGACTGAACGACCGCTGAGGTAGCCGGAAGAGCGCCTGATCAATCGGAGCCGAATACCATGAAGACGCAGTACTACACGGCCACGAGCCTCGACGGCTTCATCGCCACCGAAGACGATTCCCTGGACTGGCTCTTTCCGCTGGCAGACATCAACGATACGAGCTACTCCGCCTTCTTCGCGGAGGTCGGGGCGCTGGCCATGGGCTCTACGACCTATGAGTGGATACTGCGTCATTCGGAAAAAGTCGCCGAGGAAACCGGCTCGTCATGGCCCTATGCGCAGCCAACCTGGGTCTTCTCGAGCCGCAAGCTACCGAGCATCGAAGGTGCGGATATTCGCTTCGTGCAGGGTAGCGTCTCGCCCATTCATGCCGAGATGGTACAAGCGGCAGGCGGAAAGAACCTCTGGATCGTGGGCGGTGGCGATCTGGCCGGCCAATTCCATGATGCCGGCTTGCTGGACGAAATCCTCGTGCAGGTGGGCTCGGTCACCCTGGGCAACGGCAAGCCGCTGTTTCCACGCCGCATCACGAACCCGCCGCTGGAACTGGTCTCCGTCCGTCAGGTGGGCACGGGTTTCGCGGAGCTGTGCTATAGGGTGCCGTGAGCCAGAGGAAACGCTGATTCTCAGGTCATCGAATCCGGCTGTGCTCCAACTGTCGCTGGGCTTCGGCCAGCGTGTGGGTTTTGCCACTCCAGGGCAGACGCTCGCCTGCGTAGTGGAGGTGGTACTCGATCTGGCATCGGCCCTCGTCGTCCAGAATCTCGTAGCGGTGGATCTGGTCGCCGAACTCGTTGCACCACCAGTTGTCAGGGAGTTTGGTCCAGTTCATGGCGTCACCTCCACTGGCGCATCAGCGCCAGGATTCACCAGTTCACCACAGAGCGCTTGCGCTCGGCTTCGATCTCGTCGGCTCGGCGGGCCTCTTGCGATGCCACAGCGCCTTGCTGACGAGGGGCGGCGCCGCCTTGAGCCTGTCGATCATGCTGATACCCCTGTTGGCAACCGCCCGACAGTACCGGCTGGCTCTGCTTCTGCCTCTTTAGCTATGAGACACTGTCGATGTCGCCATTCGGATACATAGAGATTCTGTTTAGTGACATTAGATTACATTTAGTCTAGTAAAAGCCTATTGGCTTGCCCACACCAATCTTGAGCTTTTTTTACGAGGCCTTGGAAGCGCGCAGCGGCGCTGGTGTGGGGCCACGACCGTAGCCTTTGCCTGTTATGTGGTCGGCATCCTGCCGGTGTTGTTGGGGCACAATGGGCTAGCCGAGCGGGTGGAGTGCAAGTCCTTGATAAATATTGGCACTCGGCTTTCTTCAGCGCAGCTATATCTTTCGCTACAGAACACTCACGCAGCGTATGCTGACTGGAGGGGGTGGTCTCGCTTCGCTATGCTGAGGCGAAATCGGCGCCAGGGAATCGGCCATGCTCTTCGAGATAATAAGAAACACACCGCGCTGGGTATTCCTGCTCTTCATCGTGCTGCTCGTCACCGGCTATCGGCAAAGCCGAGAACGCACCGCCAGCCGACGCAGTACCACCATCCTGCCGGCGGTCTTCCTCGTCCTGGCGTTATACGGCGTCGTTTCCGCATTCGGCACCGACCCCGTCGGTCTTGCCCTATGGGCGCTTGGCGTCACGCTCTCCGTGGCGCTTCACCTCAAGCTCGCCATCCCCAGGGCAGTACGCTTCTCTCCCGAACGCCAAGCCTTCCACCTGCCGGGTAGCTGGCAACCGCTGATCATCATGCTGGCGATCTTCTTCGCCAAGTACACGGTGGAAGTGATACGCGCACGACAGCTCCCCATCGCCGACACGGCGGTGTTCACAGCCACCGTCAGCCTGCTCTATGGCCTGTTCAGCGGCGTGTTCCTGGGGCGGGCGATGGTAATGTGGCGGGCTGCGCAGGTTAGTCAGGTTCGGACCTGAAGTGAGTGATACTGACATTGGGGATGCATTGGCCCGCGGGTTAACTTCAGCGTTAAAGGGTAAAGTATGACCACGAAAGAAATCACGGCAATAGCACTACGGTTATTCTCACTATGGCTTTTGGTCCAAGTGATCCTCAATGTACCCAGCTTGGTCATGTATCTCACAAGCATGGAACAGTACCAAGAGCAGATCATTCCAGGGTACGTCTACATTGTAATGATAGGCAGTTTTATCGTTGTTGGGCTGATGGCTGTATATTTGATATGGCTCGCGGCAAAATCCGTTTTGGCTTACGAAGCTGGCGGAAGCGGTTCTGCTACGGATGACCAAAGCCAGAAGTTCCTGCTGCAGCTAGGAGGAGTGTATTTCATTGTGACTTCGTTGGCCTATTTGCCTCGATCACTTGGCTTCTTTCTGTCCTCGATGGAAGTGTCGTATGTGCATGTCTTGTCGCCGCTGGGTCTTCTGTTTCAGCTTTTTATTGGGTTGGCGCTGGTATTTAACGCCTCGTGGTGGGTGCATTTTCTTGCAAGGCTGAGGGGCCGCCCGTAATGGCTTTAACAAAGCCATTAAATCGCAGCCCTGCGGTCGCTGAAAGCGACGGCCGAGTTTCGTCGTCAGCAGGCGTGTGATTCGCAGATCTGGAGGTTGTGAGGGCTATGGCGTACGAGCGAGCGATGGCAGCCATGTTCTGGATGAACGAGCAGACGTGGGCACGACACGCCAACCCCTGGAGCGTCTGGACGCGTAACACAGCCCTCCCTCTTCTCGTGGTCGCGATCTGGAGTCGCGTGTGGCTGGGCTGGTGGGCACTGGTACCGCTCCTTCTTGCGCTGCTCTGGACGTGGCTCAACCCGCGTCTCTTTCCCGTTCCCGCATCTACGAAGAACTGGGCTTCGAAAGCCGTTCTCGGCGAGCGTGTATGGCTGAACCGCGGGCAGGTTCCCATACCGGCGCATCACAGCCGTGCTTTACACTTGTTGAGCGCCATCGCAGTCGTTGGCCTGCCCTTCCTCGTGTGGGGGCTGTACAACCTCCAGCTTTGGCCTACGCTGGTGGGCTCGGTACTGATTTATGCGGGCAAGCTCTGGTTCCTGGATCGGATGGTCTGGCTCTATCAGGATATGCGTGAACTCCACCCCGAGTACCGACGTTGGCTCTACTGAGTCGCTTATCAACCGTCAAACAACAACCAAGGCGCCTGGCGGCAACGCAGCCGGGGTTTCTGGGTATAGAGTCCGCCAGGGAGAACCTGGGCATTACCGTGTCCTACTGGGAAAGCCTGGAAGCCATACGGCAGTGGAAGAGCAATGCTGAGCACCAGGAGGCGCAACGGCTGGGGCGCGAGCAATGGTACTCCAGCTTTCGGGTGCGAGTCGCCAGGGTGGAGCGCGAGTACGGCGTTTGATCGGTACCGGCGGCTGTTCAACCGAAACTCACGCCTCGATTCATATCCCATCGCCCTTGAAGCCCACCTTCCAGGTACGCCGGGGATGCAGTGGGTGATGACCTGAAGGCGCTGACCTAGAGCGAAATCGATGAAAAACGCCAGAGCGTTCCGGAACAGAAGTGCTGCCCGCTGCGCCTGGTGATTCCACCCATGCAGATACTGGGGGTTCGCTCCCTATGTGAATCGCTTCGGCAAGCAGACGCTGGCTAACAAGCTGATCGATGCCGAGCTCTCCATCGAGCGGGAGTGGCAGCCCGGAAAAGGGACGGTTTTCATCGTTGCCAGGAAGGGTGAGTAGACGAGTCAGCCGGCTTAGCGATCTGAAGGGCCCCGCCGCGGGCAGCGGCTGTTGAACGCTTATCCTGCTAATCCGGCCTTGTATAGCCCATGGCGGCTTCTTTCCGGCTGGCCTATCTTTTCCTGACCGAGGAAAGCATCAACCAGGCAGCGATGAGCCATGCCGCTAGGGGACCATCATGACGAAGATCTCAAAGAACACAGTTTGCCTTTGGTACGAACACGATGCTGAGGAAGCGGCATTGTTCTACGCCAAGACCTTTCCCGATTCGTCCGTCGGCGCGGTGCATCGCGCACCGGGCGACTCTCCTTCGGGCAAGCAAGGGGACGTATTGACCGTCGAGTTCACCGTGATGGGTATTCCCTGCTTGGGGCTGAACGGTGGGCCGGCGTTTAAGCACAATGAAGCGTTCTCTTTCCAGGTTGCCACGGAAGACCAGGCCGAGACTGATCGGTATTGGAATGCAATCGTCGGCAACGGTGGCCAGGAGAGCGAGTGCGGTTGGTGCAAAGACAAGTGGGGCATCTCTTGGCAAATCATTCCAATCGCGCTCACCAAGGCGTATACCGGCTCCGACCGCTCCGCCGCCAAGCGGGCGTTTGATGCAATGATGACGATGAAAAAAATAGACGTCGCCGCGATCGAAGCGGCAGTTCGTGGTTAGAAGCCGGGGGCTAGCAACAGCATGCAGCGACGGCGCTGCGTCTGCCTTCATTCCGCCTCTGGCCTGGCATAAGACGGTCAATCCCGGGCCCACGGCGCTGCGCTTTCTGTTTACCCTTGCTGAAAACCGGCCCATGTAAGAGATGGCTTACATGGCGTAAGCATTTACCCTCATCGTCACGACCAAGGTCAAAAATCAGGCGCGTTACGTAGATTTACATGTATGAAAACGTTAGCTTGGGGCTAAGCGGGCTGAAGCAAAGGCCTGATGCCGTTCCCCACAGCTGAGATGACATCTTGGATTACGCGATCATATTTGAAGCCGCAAGGCCGCTGTGGTGGGTGCTTCCCATCGTGGTGCTTCTCGGCATCATCAAGTCTCGCTGGTTCAAGGGCATCTTCGGCGAAGCCTTCGTCAAGCTGATCGCCAGGCTACGGCTGCCGGCGGAGGAGTACCGGGGAGTTCACAACGTCACGCTTCCCACGCCCGATGGCACCACCCAGATCGACCACGCACTCGTCTCCCGCTACGGCATTTTCGTCATCGAAACCAAGCACATGACGGGCTGGATATTCGGCAGCGAAAGACAGGCCCAATGGACCCAGAAGATCTACCGCAAGACCTTCAAGTTCCAGAACCCGCTGCGTCAGAACTACAAGCATGTGAAGGCGCTGGAAGCCCTGCTCGACGTGCCGGCGGACACCATTTACTCGTTGGTGGTTTTCTCCGGTAGCGCCGTCTTCAAGACCAGGATGCCGGACAACGTCACTATCGGCGGCGGCTATGTGCGCTACATCAAGTCGTTCCAGGAGCCTGTGCTGTCGGACGCTCAGGTTCAGGAAGTATTGGAAAGCATCACAACCGGCCGGTTGGCGCCTAATCGCGAAACGCACCGTCAGCACGTGAAACACCTCAAGGCACGTTTCGAATCCATCGCTGAACGGACATGCCCGAAGTGTGGCAGCGGCATGGTGCTGCGCACATCCAAGCGAGGCGCAAACGCCGGCAACCGGTTCTGGGGCTGCTCGGCCTATCCCAAGTGCCGGGAGATGCAGGATGTGGCGTAGGGCTGGGTATCAGGCGAGGGAGAATCAATACGGGCCTGCATCGTAGGACTCTTTTCCTCAAGATGCGGCTACGCATGGCGATGCGTTCATTTAGTTAGCTGCATGTAATCACATGCTTCGAAGCGGGGTCTCATCCCGATGGAGGCATGCCGGCGGCCAATAACCGCCAGGGAGGGGGCTGGTAGCAGCATCCCCTGGCGGTAGCGTGCCTGAATGTTTCGATCATCTCTTATCCCAGAGGGCTACGTACGCCGGCAAAGCCCTTTCCCAGCACATGCGTATATGCTGCAAGAAGGGAATGCAGATCGCAGGGAGCAGGGTGGTTCTGTCCTTGTCGCCCTTGCCAGCTCTCACCGTAATAACCTGACGTTCAAAATCGATATCCCGGACACGTAGGCGGCATGTTTCGATGAGCCGCAGCCCTGAGCCGTACATCAATGTCCCCATCAGATACATGGAGCCAGATAGGTGGCTCAGCACGCCCATCACTTCCTCGTGGGATAGCACCACTGGCAGCCGGCGTGGGCGCCTGGCGCGCGAGAATTCACCGATGTCTCCCAAGGGCTGCTCAAGGACATGGCGATAGAGGAACACGATGGCATTCAGCGCCTGGTTCTGTGTGGAGGCTGCCACATGGCGTTCCACCGCAAGGTGCTCTAGGAAGGTGCGTACCTCGGAGCTTCCCATGCTGGAAGGATGGCGCACGCCATGGAAGCGGATGAAGTAGCGTATCCAGTAGCAGTAGGTTTTCTCGGTACGTGGGCTGTAGCGCTTCACCCGCATGGTAGCCTTCACCCGGTCCATCAGCTTCGGCGGTCTGTTGTGCGTATCCATAGAGCAGCTCCCTCATGATATGGATATACATACAGTATTATTGGTCCCGGCAAAACGCGCAAGCGCGTGAATTCTGCATAGGTGGCCGAGCTATACTTAGGTTCGAGAAAAATCAACGCGTTGGGATAAATGAGGCGCGTCAGATAATATTGATGAATGCGCAAGATGTTCATTCAATATCAGGACGTGCGGTCCAATCACTGTTAGGCCCGAAAGGAAGGTGATATGAGCGAGCTAGATCTAGCCTTGGCGGATATTGCGGCAGGACGTTTTGTCACGCTCGAATACAAGTGGGAGCTTGATTGCGAGCTAAATGAAATCTGGGGTCCAGGGAATGACGAAAATGCAATCCTCAAGTCCAGCGCCTCCTACAGTGTAAGAGAGCCGGATGTTCCGTTTTCGCTTTCCGAACCAAAACCAATGGCTTGGTTTCTTGCATTCACCGACACATTCAGAAAGGCAATCTCAGCTGTAGATAGGAAGTTGCAGGGGAGGGTCATGTCAGCTATTTCGGAATTGTCTGAAAACCCAGTCACGCCCCAAGGAAACACACGCAAGCCACTCTCCGGGAATATGAAGGGGCGCTGGCGTTATCGCCTCGGTGACTACCGTCTTGTATACGAGCCCGAAAAGACCAAGCGAATCATTTTTCTGCTCGATTTCGCTTCGAGGGGTGGTGTTTATGACTAGCGTTTGGCCTAACAATCGGTTTCACCCCGACGTGGACTTCCCCCACCCCAGTGGACACGCATCGATAACTCCCCAGCAGGAGAGAACCGATGCCCGAGATGATCACGGGGAAGAAAACGCAACGCTA
>NZ_JAKCMI010000041.1 GCF_021412585.1 Halomonas alkalisoli
ATGAAATCACGCGCTGCCATCGCCCTGGCCGCCGGCAAGCCGCTGGAGCTGGTCGAGATCGACGTCGAGGGACCGAAGGCCGGCGAGGTGCTGGTGCGTATCGCTGCCACCAGCGTCTGTCATACCGACGCCTTCACCCTCTCCGGCGCCGACCCCGAAGGCCTCTTCCCCTCGGTGCTGGGCCACGAGGGCGCCGGGGTCGTCGAGGAAGTCGGCCCCGGCGTCACCAGCCTCAAGCCCGGCGATCATGTCATCCCCCTCTATACCGCCGAGTGCGGCAAGTGCAAGTTCTGCCTTTCCGGCAAGACCAACCTGTGCCAGGCGGTACGCGCCACCCAGGGCCAGGGGCTGATGCCCGACGGCACCTCGCGCTTCTCACTGGACGGCAAGATGCTGCACCACTACATGGGCTGCTCCACCTTCAGCGAATACACCGTGCTGCCCGAGGTGTCGCTGGCCAAGGTGTCCAAGGAAGCGCCGCTGGACAAGATCTGCCTGCTCGGCTGCGGCGTGACCACCGGCATCGGCGCGGTACTCAACACCGCCAAGGTGGAGCCGGGCTCCACCGTTGCCGTGTTCGGCCTCGGTGCCATCGGCCTGGCGGTGATCCAGGGGGCGCAGATGGCCAAGGCCAGCCGCATCATCGCCATCGACGTCAACCCGGACAAGTTCGAGCTGGCGCGCCAGTTCGGTGCCACCGACTTCGTCAATCCCAAGGAGCACAGCGATCCGATCCAGCAGGTGATCGTCGACCTGACCGACGGTGGGGTCGACTACTCCTTCGAGTGCATCGGCAACGTCAACGTGATGCGCCAGGCGCTGGAGTGCTGCCACAAGGGCTGGGGCGAGTCGGTGATCATCGGCGTGGCCGGGGCCGGCGAGGAGATCTCGACGCGGCCGTTCCAGCTGGTGACAGGCCGGGTGTGGAAGGGCTCTGCCTTCGGCGGGGTGAAGGGCCGCAGCGAGCTGCCCGGCTACGTGCAGCGCTACATGGATGGCGAGCTCAAGATCGACGAGTTCATCACCCACGAGATGCCGTTCGAGAAGATCAACGAGGCGTTCGAGCTGCTGCACGAGGGCAAGAGCATTCGTACCGTGCTTCGCTATTGATACGCGCCCGAAGCCGCGCGGGTGATACGCGCCGCTTTTTACTCACGTCCGATGCTACGTGACGCGCGAATGACTAACACGCGCCCGAAGCCGCACGAAAAGCGCAACAACGAGTGATCCGCGTCCAAGGGACAAGGAGGCACCATGAGCCTGATGGACATCATCCAGCGCTGGTTCGGCGGCAAGCCCGCCGCCACGCCACAGAGCACGCCCCGTACGCCGCCACCCGCGGCGAGAAACCCCGCAAAAACGACAACACAGGGGAGCCAAGCCACCATGAGCCATCACAACGTTCACATCCATCCCGCCGTGGACGACGGCGTCAAGCCCGGCAGCGACAGCTTCACCGGCGGCACCCTGCACTGTCACTGCGACAGCGACAGGGTCGAAGTCGCCGTCAAGGCGCAGTGCGCCCACAACCACGTCTGCGGCTGTACCAAGTGCTGGAAACCGGCCGGCGCCACCTTCTCGATGGTGGCCGTGGTGCCCCGCGACAGCGTCAGTGTCACCGCCCATGAGGAAAAGCTCGACGTGGTCGATTCCTCCGCCGCCATCCAGCGCCATGCCTGCAGGGGCTGTGGCGTACACATGTACGGCCGCATCGAGAACACCGGCCACCCCTTCCACGGGCTGGACTTCATTCACACCGAGCTCTCCGATGACTCCGGCTGGGCGGCCCCGGAGTTTGCGGCCTTCGTCTCGTCCATCATCGAGTCGGGCGCCGACCCGGAGAAGATGAGCGACGTGCGTGCCCGTCTCACGGATCTGGGCCTGCCACCCTACGACTGCCTCTCACCGCCCCTCATGGATGCCATTGCCATTCATACCGCCAAGGCCAAAGGAGTACTCTGACGGGACCGGGCGTATTGCATTCTGAAACGCCATCGGGCGCCCCTTGAGGCGCCCGATGGCGTTTCAAGCCCCGTTCGGCTCGGCTACTTGAAGTTCTTGCGATACATCTTGGTGATCTCACCGACGATACCGCTACGGAAGCTGAGCACACAGATCACGAAGATCAGGCCCAGGATGACGTTGACCCAGTTGCCCAGCGGCGACTGCGCCAGCATGTGCTGCAGGCTGACCACCAGGCCGGCACCGACCACCGGGCCGAACAGCGTGCCGACACCGCCGAGCAGGGTCATCAGGATGACTTCGCCCGACATGTGCCAGTGGGCATCGGTCAGCGAGGCCAGCTGGAAGACGATGGTCTTGGTGGAGCCGGCCAGGCCGGCCAGGCCGGCGGAGATCACGAAGGCCAGCAGCTTGTAGGCATCGACGTTGTAGCCCAGCGATACCGCCCGCGGCTCGTTCTCGCGAATCGCCTTGAGCACCTGGCCGAAGGGCGAGTGCACGGCTCGCTGTACGATGGCAAAGCCGATCAGGAAGATCGCGAAGACGAAATAGTACATCGCCAGGTTGCTGCGCAGGCTGATGAAGCCAAACAGGTGACCCCGCGGCACACCGTGCAGGCCATCCTCGCCGCCGGTGAACGGCGCCTGGATGTAGAAGAAGAACATCAGCTGCGCCAGCGCCAGTGTCACCATGGCGAAGTAGATGCCCTGCCGACGAATCGCCAGAGCGCCAAAGGCGACACCCAGCAGCACCGCGGCACCGGTACCGATGAGGATGCCCAGCTCCGGCGTCAGTCCCGGATAGCTCGAGAGCAGGTAGCCGGTAACGTACCCTCCGGTGGCCAGGAAGGCGGCATGGCCGAAGGAGAGCAGGCCAGCGTAGCCGAGCAGCAGGTTGAAGGCACAGGCGAACAGCGCGAAGGTCAACACCTTCATCAGGAACACCGGATAGGCGACGAAGGGTGCCAGCAGCCCCACCACGATCAGCGCCAGGTAGAAGGCATTGCGTCGCATGTTGGCTCGACGCTGACGCTCCATGACGGGGGTCAGGGTTTGAGTCGTGGCCATGATGTCATGCCTCCTTGCCGAAGAGTCCGGCGGGTCTGAGCATCAACACCAGGATCATGACCAGGAAGATCACGGTGTTGGCTGCCTCGGGATAGTACACCTTGGTCAGGCCCTCGATCAGGCCCATGCCCAGGCCGGTCAGGATGGCACCCAGAATCGAGCCCATGCCGCCGATGACAACCACGGCAAAGACCACGATCAGCAGGTTGGAGCCCATGGTGGGTGAGACCGGGTAGAGCGGTGCCGCCAGCACGCCGGCGAAGGCCGCCAGTGCCACGCCGAAGCCGTAGGTCAGGGTGATCAGCAACGGGACATTGACGCCGAACGACTGCATCAGCGCGGGGTTCTCGGTCCCGGCCCGCAGGTAGGCACCGAGCCGCGTACGCTCGATGATGAACCAGGTACCCAGGCAGACGACTAGCGCCGCCAACAGCACCCAGGCCCGATAGACGGGCAGGAACATGAAGCCCAACTGGAAACCGCCCTGCAGGGCTTCCGGCGTGGGATAACGCGCGCCCGACACCCCGAAGAAATTGACCAGCGTGCCTTCGAAGATCAGTGCCAGGCCGAAGGTCAGCAGCAGGCCATAGAGGTGGTCCAGATGGCCGATACGCCGCAGCAGCAGTCGCTCGATCACCATGCCGAACAAGCCCACCACCAGCGGTGTCAGCAGCAGCGCCGCCCAGTAATTGATGCCCAGGTAGCGCATCCCCAGCAGGGTGGCGAAGGCACCCAGCATGTACATCGCCCCGTGGGCGAAGTTGACGATCTTCAGCAGGCCGAAGATCACCGCCAGGCCCAGGCTCAGCAAGGCATAAAAGGCACCGTTGATCAGGCCCAGCAGCAGCTGGCCCATGAACACTGCCAACGGCACCCCGAATATCATCGTCATGTTAGGTTCTCCTCGCCGTCAGAGGGACGGCGGCCAGGGGCCGCCGCCGTGTCTTGCACCGCTCAGTTCTGGACCAGATTGCACTGGCTTTCGGACAGCGGACGGTAGGCTTCTTCGGCAGGAATGGTGGCGAGGATCTCATAGAGGTCCCACTCGCCGGTGGAGTCGGCCGGCGACTTCACCTGGGCCAGGTACATGTCGTGAATCATGCGGCCATCCTCGCGCAGACGGCCGTTGCGGGCGAAGAAGTCGTTGATCGGCTGCTCCATCATGTACTCGCGCACGGTGGCTGCATCATCGCTGCCGGTCGCCTCGACGGCCTGGAGGTAGTGCATGGTACTGGAATAGACGCCCGCCTGAACCATGGTCGGCATACGGTCCATACGCTCGTAGTAACGCTCGGACCACTCGCGCGCCTCATCATCCATGTCCCAGTACCAGCCGGTGGTCAGCAGCAGCCCCTGGGTGGTATCGAGGCCCATGGCATGGACGTCATTCAGGAAGACCAGCAGGCCGGCGAGTTGCTGGCCTGCTTCCACGACACCGAACTGGGCGGCAGTACTGATGGCGTTGACAGTGTCGGCCCCGGCGTTGGCCAGGCCGATGATCTTGGCACCGGAACCCTGAGCCTGAAGGATATAGGAGGAGAAGTCATCGGTCGGGAACGGGTGGCGCACGCCACCGACCACTTCACCGCCGCTCTCTTCTACCACCCGCGTCACGTCGCCTTCAAGAGCGTGACCGAAGGCGTAGTCGGCGGTCAGCATGAACCAGCTGTCGCCACCCTGATCGACGATGGCCTTGGCGGTACCGTTGGCCAGCGGATAGGTGTCATAGACCCAGTGGATGTGGTTGGGAGAACAGTGCTCGTTAGTGATGCTGGACGCTGCCGATCCCGAAATGATGCCCAGCTTGTCGTTCTCCTTGAGCACATTGGTTACCGCGATGGTGACCGATGATGCGACCATCCCGGCCACCATGTCGACGTTACGGGTATCGACCCATTCGCGCACGGTGTTGGCACCCACGTCGGCACTGTTGCGGTCGTCGGCGCTGAAGACTTCGATCGGCGCCCCATTGACGCTACCACCGAAATCCTCGATGGCCATGCGCAGGGCTTCCAGGCCGCCCGGCCCGGCCAGGTCGCGGTAGGTGCCGGACATGTCGGCCAGGTACCCAATGCGGACTTCACCATCGCTGATTTCCGCCTGGGCGGTGGTTGCTGCCAGTGCGGCGGCGGCGGCAATGGCGATGCTGCTGGCGAGGGTCTTCTTGATGAAGGTCATTTACGTCTCCGTAGTCCCATGGGGACTGCTTGTTGTTGTGGCTTGTTGTGGCTTGTTGTGGCAAACGCTGCAGCTGCAGGCGTCGCTGTTCCGGTTTACGCAAGTTGCCATTTATCGTTTTGGTCAGCTGGCGGTTGGGCGCGGGGCGCTCAGACCCCCAGCAGGGTGTGGAGGTGATCACGTTTCGAAGGCAGCTCGGCCGCCGAGATCTCCTCGATGATGCGCCCGTGCTCCATCACGTAGTGGCGATCGGCCAGCGGTGCGGCGAAGCGGAAGTTCTGCTCCACCAGCACGATGGTCATGCCCCGGTCCCTGAGCTTGACCAGTACCTCACCCAGCGTCTGCACGATGACCGGCGCCAGGCCTTCGGTGATTTCATCGAGAAGCAGCATGCGCGCGCCGGTTCGCAGGATGCGTGCCATGGCCAGCATCTGCTGCTCACCACCGGAAAGCCGGGTGCCCTGGCTGCGACGACGCTCGTAGAGGTTGGGAAACATCTCGTAGATTTCATCGAGACTCATGCCGCCGGAGCGTACCGTGGGCGGCAGCAGCAGGTTCTCCTCGACGTCGAGGCTGGCGAAGATGCCACGCTCTTCCGGACAGTAGCCCACCCCCAGCCGGGGAATGCGGTGCGGCTTCATGTCGAGGGTCTCGGTGCCGTTGATCATGATCGAGCCGGTACGCCGGCCGACCATGTTCATGATCGCCTTGAGCGTCGTGCTGCGTCCGGCACCGTTACGACCGAGAAGCGTGACCAGTTCGCCACGCTTCACGTCGAAATCGACCCCGTGAAGAATGTGGGATTCGCCATAGAAGGCGTGCAGGTCGCTGACCCGCAGCATCTCGGCACCGTCATGATCCCGATACGCTGTCTTGCCGGGCTGCTCGGCTAGCTGGTTCATGCGCTGGTCTCCTCTTCCTCTGTCTCGGTGCCCATATAGGCTTCCTTGACCAACGGATTTGCCGAAACCGCCTTGTAGTCACCCTCAGCCAGCACGGCACCGCGAGCCAGCACGGTAATGCGGTCGCACAGCCGGCTCACCACGCTGAGATTGTGTTCCACCATCAGCACGGTACGGCCCTTGGCCACCTCGCGTATCAGCTCGACGATGCGGTCGACGTCCTCGGCCCCCATGCCCTGAGTGGGCTCGTCGAGCAGCATCAGGGTCGGGTCCATGGCCAGCGTGGTGGCCACCTCGAGCGCCCGCTTGCGGCCATAGGGCATCTCCACGGTGAGCACATCGGCGTATTCAGCAAGCCCCACCTGCTCCAGCAGCTCCATGGCGCGGTCATTGAGATGGTCGAGGGTGCGTTCGGACTTCCAGAAGTGGAACGAGGTACCGATCGGCCGCTGCAGGGCCACACGGACGTTCTCCAGCGCTGTCATATGGGCGAACACGGCGGATATCTGGAAGGAGCGCACGAGGCCCAGCCGGGCGATCTCGTTGGCCTTCATCTTCGTGATCGACTTGTCGCGATAGAGAATCTCGCCGCGGGTCGGCGGCAGGAATTTGGTGAGGAGGTTGAAGACGGTCGTCTTGCCGGCGCCATTGGGCCCGATCAAGGCGTGGATATGTCCTTCCCGGACCTGCAGGTTGACATCGTCCACGGCGGTGAAGCCGCGAAACTCCTTGGTCAACCCGCGAGTCTCCAGTATGAACTCCTGGGTCATGTGACGTCCTCTCTGAATCGCCGCTGGCGATACGCGCTGATTTGTTGTCTTTGTCATGAAAGCAGTGGCTGCGGTGTATCAGCCGGGGACTTTCTAACCTTTACGTTAACGTAAGCTAGAGGAGAGAATCCCGCAGGGCAACTCCTGAAACGTCGAACTCGACCAATGGCGTAGAAGATCGAGAGTTCAATAGCTTGCAAACAAAAACGCGATGCCGCATGGGGCATCGCGTGGATTCAGCATAGTCGGTTGATACGAAAGCGTCTTTAGCGCTCAGCACTCGATGGCATTGACCGCCAGACCGCCGCGGGATGTTTCCTTGTACTTTTCCTGCATGTCGCGGCCGGTATCGCGCATGGTACGAATCACCTTGTCCAGCGAGATGAAGTGCTCTCCATCGCCACGCAGCGCCATCTGGGCGGCATTGATCGCCTTGACCGAGGCGATGGCGTTGCGCTCGATGCACGGCACCTGCACCAGGCCACCAACAGGGTCGCAGGTCAGCCCGAGGTTGTGCTCCAGGCCGATCTCGGCGGCGTTTTCCACCTGGGCCACGGTCCCTCCCATCACCTCGGCAAGCCCGGCAGCCGCCATGGCGCAGGCCGAACCCACTTCGCCCTGGCAGCCGACTTCGGCGCCGGAGATGGAGGCGTTCTTCTTGCACAGCATGCCCACGGCGCCGGCAGCCAGCAGGAAATCCACCACGTCCCGCTCGCTGGCACCGGCCTTGAACTTCATATAGTAGTGCAGCACCGCGGGAATGATGCCCGCCGCACCGTTGGTGGGGGCGGTCACCATGCGCCCACCGGCGGCATTCTCCTCGTTGACCGCCAAGGCAAAGACATTGACCCAGTCCATGGCCGAAAACGTCGAGGCGATCACGCAGGCGTCATCTTCCGCCGCCAGCAGGTGGCGATGCAGCGTCGCTGCGCGACGGCGTACGTTCAGCCCGCCTGGCAGCACCCCCTCGTTCTTCAGGCCGGTCTCGACGCAGGCCTGCATCGCCTCCCACACTGTCCACAGCTCGGCGCGCACTTCCGCCTCGCTGCGCCAGGCCTTCTCGTTCTCCAGCATCAGTTCGCTGATGCGCAGGTTGTGCATGCGACACAGCGCCATGAGCTCGGCGGCGGAATTGAAGTCGTAGGGCAGCGTCGTGTTATCCCCGTCCAGTTCGCCGCAAGCGGCCTGGGCCTCGTCGACCACGAAGCCGCCGCCCACCGAGTAGTAGGTGTTGCGCCACAGCTCATCGCTATGGCCGTGGGCGACCAGGGTCATGGCATTGGGGTGATACTCCAGGCACTCCTCGTGCCACTGCATGTCGCGGGCCCAGAGGAAGGGGATCGACAGACGGCCGTCAAGCTGCAGCGTATTGGACTCGAAGAGCTCCTCGAGACAAGGGCCCACGATGGCGGGGTCGATCTGGTCGGGACGCTCCCCCATCAGGCCCATGATCACTGCCCTGTCGGTACCGTGCCCCTTGCCGGTGGCGCAAAGCGAGCCAAACAGCCGCACCTCGATTCGTGCGACCCGCTCCAGCATATCCTGCTCACGCAGCGCCTGGACGAAGTCGAAGGCGGCGCGCATCGGACCAACGGTATGGGAGCTGGAGGGGCCGATGCCGATCTTGAACAGGTCGAAGACGCTGAGTGCCATGTGATCACCTTTTCTGGTCGGCGATTGCCGATCGTATCCGTTCCGGAGTGGTCAAGAATGGATGAGCCTGACTAAACGCTATTGCCATCCAACCACGTTGGATTCTATGGTGGTACGGCAAGCGCCGTCAGACAAACGAGAATATCTCCCTACTGAGTATAGAATGACTAAAGCATGAGCCGCCTACTCCACGCTCAGACCCACGCCTGGCTCAAGGTGTTCGCCATCAGCGCCCGACACCTCTCCTTCACACGCGCCGCAGAAGAGCTGCACGTGACCACCGGGGCCGTCAGCCAGCAGATCAAGCAGCTGGAAGAGCGCCTGGGCTTCAAGCTGTTCCGCCGCCTGCCGCGTCGCCTGGAGCTGACCGAGGAGGGACGCCGCCTGGCCGATGTGGTGGAAGAGGCCTACCAGTCGGTCGGCCTCGAAGTGAAACGCCTGCGTAGCGGGGTGATGAGCGGCATCATCCGGGTACGCAGCGTACCCGCCTTCCTCAGCAAGTGGCTGATGCCACGCCTGCCCCGCCTTCAGGCGCGCTTTCCCGACATCGAGCTGCAGATCATTGCCGAGGACAGCAGCCTGTCGCTTCGAGAGGGCGAGTTCGATCTGGCCATCGACCTCAATGATGGCCACTACCCTGGCCTGGCCATCACGCCGCTGATGGAGGAAGTGATCTTCCCGGTCTGCGCCCCGGCCCTGTTGCGCCACCGACCACCCCTGTCGCGCCCCGAGGAACTGGCCTGGTACCCGCTGCTGCACGACGTCACCGCCTGGCGTGGCGGGCACCCCTACGCCGAATGGGAGCACTACCTTGAGGCAGTGGAAGCCCCACCGCTCAATGCCCGCCGCGGCTATACCTTCAATCGGCACCGCCTGACCATGGAGGCGGCGGTTGCCGGCATGGGTGTCGCCATCGCCCGCCAGGCGCTGCTCACCAACGAACTCAGCACAGGGACACTGATCGCGCCTTTCCCCCAGCGCATCCCTACCGGCAAGCGCTACGGTATCGTGCACACCAGCGGCGCCCTGGACGATCGCCGCGTGGCGGCGGTACACGACTGGATTGTCGAGGAAGCAAACCGGGCAACCCCTTGATGCCGACCCCAGCATAGTCAGCACGAAAGGGTGACGATAGAATGACGCGCAGCCCTGTCACCCTTGCCCCGGACGTTCCCGATGCCCCAAGACGCACCTCCCGGCCACCCCTGGCCCATCGGCTTTCGCGCCACCTGTGTTCGCGCCACCCTGTACATCCTGCTCATCGCCGCCCTGGCCCAGGGAGCCTACTACGAGGCCCTCTACTTTCACGAGGTACGCTTCTCTGAGCATGGCTTCACCGAACTGGCCCAGAGCGCACTGCTGGCCACCGCCTCGGCGCTGCTGCTCTACACGCGCCAGGTGCTGAGGGTGATGCCCAACGTGACACTGCTGATCTTTGCCTTCGTGTTCAGCTCACTGATTCGCGAACAGGATTACTGGCTGGACCTGTGGGTGGCCGATCACACCTGGAAGGTACTGGTCACGCTGGTCATCGTCCCCATCCTGTACTGGATCATTCGCGAACGACAGCGCTTCGTCGAGGAGTTTGCCGGCTATGCCAACAGCTTCTCCTTCGGCCTGTTCGCCGCCGGCGTGCTGACTACCTACGTCTTCTCGCGACTCTACGGACGCAGCGTGTTCTGGGAGGCGGTCCTGCAGGAGCACTACGTGCGCACCTTCAAGGATGCCGCCGAGGAGGTGGTGGAGCTGCTGGGCTATGCGCTGATCCTGATCGCCGTGATCGAGCTTACGCTGCTGGCGCGGCGCTGGCGCAGCGCACGAAGCGACTGAACGCCCTTGCCTGCCCAGGCCCCGCAAGCTGCGGGGCACATCCCAACGACAACGCCCGCTGCCAAGGCAGCGGGCGTTTTGTCATTGCACACTCATTGCATACCGATCATTGCAAACCGGTAAGAGAGCTTATTCGTCGAGGAACGAGCGCAGCGGCTCCGAGCGGCTCGGGTGACGCAGCTTGCGCAATGCCTTGGCCTCGATCTGGCGAATCCGCTCACGGGTGACATCGAACTGCTTGCCGACCTCCTCGAGGGTATGGTCGGTGTTCATGTCGATGCCGAAACGCATGCGCAGCACCTTGGCCTCGCGGGCGGTGAGCCCGCCCAGCACGTTGCGGGTAGCCTCGATCAACCCCTCGCCGGTGGCCAGGTCGACCGGCAACAGCATGGTGCCGTCCTCGATGAAATCGCCGAGGTGCGAGTCGTCGTCGTCACCGATGGGCGTCTCCATGGAGATCGGCTCCTTGGCGATCTTGAGCACCTTGCGTACCTTGTCCTCGGGCATCTCGAGACGCTCGCCGAGCTCCTCGGGGGTGGGCTCGCGACCCATCTCCTGGAGCATCTGCCGCGACACGCGGTTGAGCTTGTTGATGGTCTCGATCATGTGCACCGGGATACGGATGGTGCGCGCCTGATCGGCGATGGAGCGAGTGATCGCCTGGCGAATCCACCAGGTGGCGTAGGTGGAGAACTTGTAGCCACGCCGGTACTCGAACTTGTCCACCGCCTTCATCAGGCCGATGTTGCCCTCCTGGATCAGGTCCAGGAACTGCAGCCCGCGATTGGTGTACTTCTTGGCGATCGAGATGACCAGACGCAGGTTGGCCTCGACCATCTCCTTCTTGGCCCGACGCGCCTTGGCCTCGCCGATGGAGAGCCGGCGATTGATCTCCTTGAGCTCGGGCACCGCCAGCTGGACCATGTCCTCCTCGAAGGCGATTCGGCGCTGTGAGCGCTGAATGTCACCACGCATGGCCTCGAGACGATCGGCATACTTGCCGTGGTTGCCGATGAAGTCGTCGAGCCAGTCCTGGCGCGACTCGTTGCCCGGAAATGCCTTGATGAACGTCTTGCGCGGTACCCGCGCCTTCTTGACGAACAGCTGCATGACCGCCTTTTCCTGGGCCCTCACCTGCTCGACGCTGATCCGCACCTGATTGACCAGGCGTTCGAAGTGCTTCGGCACCAGCTTGATCGGCGAAAACAGCTCGGCCAGCCGATTCATTTCGACCCGGGCTTCCGGCGAGTGACGGCCGTGCGCCTCGATGGCGGCACGCACCAGCTCGTTCTGCTGGCGAATCTGCTCGAAGCGCGCCTTGGCTTCCTCGGGGTCGGGGCCGCCGGTGGTCTCTTCCTCGGCCTCGCCATCCTCGTCGTCGTCCTCGCTCGCCTCTTCGTCCCTCGGCTCCTCCTCGGGCACTTCGGCCTCGGCGACACCAGGGATACCCTCGTCGGGGTCGATGAAGCCGGAGAACAGGTCCGACAGACGGCCAGGCGCTTCCTCGTCCTGGGTAGCGTCGTAGGCGTCGAGAATCGACTCCACGGCACCGGGCAGCCAGGCCAACGCCGACATGACTTCGCGGGTGCCCTCCTCGATGCGCTTGGCGATCTCGATCTCGCCCTCGCGGGTCAGCAATTCGACGGTGCCCATCTCGCGCATGTACATGCGCACCGGATCAGTGGTGCGGCCTACGTCGCTCTCCACCGCGGCCAGCGCGGCCACTGCCTCTTCGGCGGCCGACTCGTCGGTGGAGTGATCAGACATCATCAGGGTATCTTCATCGGGGGCTTCCTCGACGACACTGATGCCCATGTCATTGATCATGCCGATGATATCTTCCACCTGATCGGGGTCGGCGATATCTTCGGGAAGGTGGTCGTTGACCTCGGCATAGGTCAGGTAACCCTGTTCCTTGCCGCGCGCGATCAACTCCTTCAGACGTGACTGCTGCTGCGCATTTCCAGCCATAGAAACCCTATCTCGACGAAGAAGAATGAAGCACCTGAAGCGCTGGGTGGAGAAAACTCATGAAGCCGAACAGTATAGCGGCTAATCACGCCTTACCGCCAGTTCAACCCATTTGCTCGGTCACTCAGGTGTGTTAGTTTATCCGGTTGTGCTGTCGCGGGGGGGGCGAATCCATGCTCCCTATGTGGTGATGGTAGAAACAATTTCAACCCCCACCGCCAACATCCTTCGTCATCCGTGACGCTTGTCTCTTTCGTGTTCATGTTCGTGTCTCTCGCAGCGGGCCCTCAGCTTCCCAGCTCGGCCAGCAACGTCATGAGCCGCTGCCGCTCCTCGGGCGAAAGCCGCTCTCCCGAGTGCTGCTTTGCCAGCAGCGCATCGATCCGCTCCTGGCACGAGGGGCGCCTCTGATGCCGACGAAAATGCTCGACCAGGCCATCGAGCTCCTGGGCCCTGGCATCGCGAGGAATCAGCATCTCGCGCTTCACCAGCGCCGCCAGCCGCTGTCCCTGGTCGCTGCCGTGGAAGTGCGCCAGCAAGACCTGGCCGCTGCGGTATCGCCCGGCCCGCAACAGGCGCACCACTTCGCGGCAGAGCGGGACATCCGGGTCCCCCTCGGGGTACCAGTCATCCGCCTCGGGCAGCCGTTCTACCAATATCGGCTCATGTACCAACAACTGAAGTATTCGCGCCACCAGCCCCAGCGGCATCCGGTCGGGGCGCGTGCCTGCCGCCTTCACGGCCGACGGCATCGCCGAGACGACAGAGGCCGCCTCCGCCTCGGCAGGCTGCCCCGCCCCACCCTCGGCCCGTGCCATCAACGCCTCGAAGCGTAATCGTTCGACACCCGTTCGCCGCGATAGCTCATTGAGCATCAGCGATTTCAGCAGCCCTTCGGGCAGCTCGCCGATGGCCGCCAGTACCTGGCTGGCATAGCGCTCGCGATCCTCGATGCGCGCCAGGTCACGCCCCCGCGCCGCCTGGTCGAAGAGAAACTCCGACAGCGGACTGGCGCAGGTGATCCGATCGACAAAGGCCTCCGGCCCCTCTCTGCGCACCAGGGTATCCGGATCCTCACCCTCGGGCAGGAACAGGAAGCGGGCCTGCCGGCCGTCGATCATCAGCGGCAGGACGACCTCCAGCGCCCGGTTGGCCGCCTGGCGGCCAGCCCGGTCCCCGTCGAAGCAGAACACCACCTCGTCGACCATGCGGAACAGCCGCGACAGGTGATCCTCGCTGGTCGAGGTGCCCAGGGTGGCCACCGCGTTGCGAATCCCGAACTGGGCCAGGGCCACCACGTCCATGTAGCCTTCGACGATCACCAGCCGCTCAAGGCGCGTATTGGCCTGGCGCGCCTCGAATAGCCCGTAGAGCTCACGCCCCTTGTGAAACACCGGCGTCTCGGGCGAGTTGAGATACTTGGGCTTGGCATCGCCCAGCACTCGCCCGCCGAAGGCGATGGTCCGCCCCCGAACGTCGCGAATCGGGAATATCACCCGGTCGCGGAAGCGATCGTAGGTTCGCCCACTCTCTTCGCGGTGAACCAGCAGCCCGTACTCGATCTGAACGGCCTCGGGAATGTCCCGCGCCGACAGGTGGCGCTTGAGCGACTCCCATTCGTCCGGCGCATAGCCGATCCCGAACGCCGCCTGAATCTCCGGCGAAAGGCCGCGCTCGGCCAGATAATGGCGAGCGCCCTGCCCTTCCGGCATCTTCAAGCGTTCCCGAAAGAAGCTTGCCGACAGCTCCAGCAGGTTGACGCCCTCTTGACGCTTGCGCTCCCGCGCCTGGGCACGAGGATCGTCGGCGCCTTCTCGCGGCACCTCCAGGCCAAGCCGGGAAGCCAGCTGCTCAACCGCTTCGGGAAAGGGCAGGTTGTCGTACTCCATCAGGAAGCGCAGGGCGTTGCCGTGAGCGCCGCAGCCGAAACAGTGGTAGAACTGCTTGTCGGCACTGACGGTAAACGACGGCGTCTTTTCCTGATGAAAGGGACAGAGCCCGGCATGATTGCGCCCGGCCTTCTTCAACTGCACCCGCTCGCCCACAATGTCGACCACGTCGACGCGAGCCAGCAGGTCATCGATGAAACGCTGCGGTATCTGACCGGCCATGCAGGTATCGCCTCCTCCAGACTGGACAGGCGGATGAAGGGCGTGGCGGGCTCAGCGGAAAAACAAACGGCCACCCGCCGGCGGCCGCTTGGTCATCCTCCCGGAACAGCCGATGCAGAGCGCGTCGACTACCCCATCGTACGGATCAATAGAGCCTTTCGAAACGCTTCCGCTCACGCTGGAGCTTCTTGGCGTGACGCTTCACCGCAGCGGCTGCCTTGCGCTTGCGCTCTGCAGTCGGCTTCTCGTAGTGCTCGCGACGGCGAACCTCGGACAGAATGCCGGCTTTTTCGCAGGAACGCTTGAAACGACGCAGCGCTACGTCAAACGGCTCATTATCACGTACTTTTACAGAAGGCATTAAGCACTCACCTACCTTAAAATTTCTTGAGTTCGGTTTGTACGCACACCCTCTCTGGACGACTTCCGTCATCACGAAACCCAGGCCGGCAGCAAGCCACCAATGCCCGGACTGCATGAAGAAGCGGAAGATCTCCTGCTGGATGCACGACCCAGTCCTACAGCGCACAGTATTCTAGTCGCCGGAACGGGTCTTTGCAAATTCACGACAGCCCCATTGCTTGCCTGACCGCGCGGGGCTCGACATTTCCGCATCATGCCGGCAGCGCTCAACAGGCGCCCGATTTGCTAGAATGCCGCTTTACCTCTTCCGCGAGCCCAACCCATGCTAGTACTCGGCATCGAAACCTCCTGCGACGAAACCGGCGTTGCGCTCTACGACACCGAGCGGGGCCTGGTGGCCGACGCGCTCTACAGCCAGGTCGCCATGCACGCCGAATACGGTGGCGTCGTGCCCGAGCTCGCCTCCCGGGACCACACCCGCCGGCTGCTGCCACTGATCCAGCAGGTGCTCGACGAGGCCGGCGCCACGCGCACAGCGCTGGATGCCATTGCCTATACCGCGGGGCCGGGGTTGGTCGGTGCCTTGATGGTGGGCGCCAGCACCGCCCATGGCATGGCACGCGCGCTGGACATCCCGGTGCTCGGGGTTCATCACATGGAGGGGCACCTGCTGGCACCGATGCTGGAGACGTCACCGCCGGCCTTTCCCTTCGTGGCGCTGCTGGTGTCGGGTGGTCACACCCAGCTGGTCGAGGTCCAGGGGCTGGGCAACTATCGGCTGCTGGGCGAGTCGGTGGACGACGCCGCCGGAGAGGCCTTCGACAAGGCGGCCAAGATGCTGGGGCTCGCCTATCCTGGCGGCCCGCAGGTGGCGAAGCTCGCCGAACTGGGCGACCCCGGTCGTTTTCGTTTCCCGCGCCCCATGACCGACCGTCCGGGGCTCGACTTCAGCTTCTCGGGACTCAAGACCCATACCCTGACCGCCCTGAAACGGCTGGAGCAGGATGACGCACTCGACGACCAGGCTCGCGCCGACGTGGCCCGGGCCTTCGAGGAGGCGGTGGTGGATACGCTGGTGATCAAGTGTCGCCGTGCGCTGGACGTCACCGGCCTCAAGCGGCTGGTGGTGGCAGGCGGGGTCAGTGCCAATGTGCGCCTGCGGGAGCGGCTGGAACGGGAGACCGACAAGCGCAGCGCCCGCGCCTATTACCCCCGGGGTCGCTTCTGTACCGATAACGGCGCGATGATCGCCTATGTGGGCGCTCAGCGGCTAGCGGCAGGTGAGCGCGACGAGATCGGTATCATGAAGGCCGTGCCACGCTGGCCGATGGATACCCTGCAAGCACCAACCGGCAACTGATGGCTGGCGACGTCCCCCTCGGCGCCGCTTGCCCTGGCAACCTGTCCTAGGAGCCTGTCCTAGAGCCCCTGTTCGTCGCCACGCCCCAGGCGCCGGATATTGAGCATATGCCGTGCCAGCACCAGCGCGGTAAAGGCCACCACCACGATGACATAGTCCGGCGCCAGCCAGACGCTGACCAGCGGCGCCAGGCCGGCACTGGCCAGGGAAGCCACCGCAGCGGTGCGCACGCGCCAGGCCAGGACCGCCCAGAGCAGGGCACAGCACAGCGCCACCCAGGGCGTCAGGACAAGCATCACGCCGAAGGCACTGGCCACGGCCTTGCCACCACGGAAACGGTGCCAGAGGGGGTAGCTATGCCCCAGCAGCACCGCCAGGCCGACCATGCCCTGAGCCCAGGGCGCCAGCCCAAGCCACAGGGCCAGCCAGAGTGCCGGCATGCCCTTGGTCGCGTCCAGCAGCAGGGTCGCCAACGCCAGCCGACGGCCATGCAACCGCAGCACGTTGGAGAATCCCGGGTTGCAGGAACCCGCCAGCCGCGGGTCCTCCACGCCCGCCATTCGACACACGCTCAGGGCACCCAGCCAGGAGCCGCTGAGATAGCCCAATCCCAGCAGCGGCAGCAGCCACTCGACCGATGTCACCAGCGTTTGTCTCCTGTCATGCTCATGAATGGATTCTGCCAGCCCCGATGCTGTTAAGACAGCGCGGGGTCCCTGTCATCCCCCCATCGGCTCACGTACAATCGTGCGCCAAACCGGATGCCTGCCGCATCCTCCGCCTACGGGGAGACACAATGGACCGTGTATTGATCGAGTCGCTCGCAGTGGAAACCGTGATCGGCGTCTACGACTGGGAACGCACCATAACCCAGCGCCTGCTGCTCGATCTGGAGCTGGCAACCGACATCCGCCCCGCCGCCGCCAGTGACGATATCACCCTTACCCTCGACTATGCCGCCATCAGCCAGCGGATCGCCCGCTTTGCCAGCGATCACGATTTCGCCCTGGTGGAGACCTTCAGTGAGCGTCTCGCGGCCACGCTGCGGGACGAGTTCGCCATCCCCTGGCTGCGCCTGACGGTGCGCAAACCCGGTGCCGTGCCCACCGCCGCCGCTGTCGGTGTGTGCATCGAGCGCGGCACCCGGCCGGAGGAAACCTGATGGCCCTGGTCAGCGCCAGCATCGGCAGCAACATTGATCGTGAGCATCACGTTCGCACCTGCCTGGACGCCTTGACGGGCACCTTCGGTAGCCTGGCGGTCTCCCGTGTCTTCGAAAGCGAGCCGGTGGGATTCGAGGATGGGCGCAACTTCTTCAATCTTGTCGTCGCCTTCGAGAGCGACTGGCCGGTCGGGGAGCTTCAGGCCTGGTGCAAGCGCCTGGAGTTCGCCAATGGCCGGCGCAAGGAGAGTCCCAAGTTCAGCCCCCGCACCCTGGACATCGACCTGCTGACGGTGGGCGACCTGGTCGGGGAGCATGATGGGGTCGAACTGCCGCGGGCAGAGATCCTGCAGCACGCTTTCGTACTGCAGCCGCTGGCAGAGCTGCTGCCGGAGGCTCGCCACCCCCGCGATGGACGTACCTACCGCGAGCTCTGGGCCGACTTCGATGCGCCCGACCAGCGGCTCTGGCCGGTCGGATTCAGTTGGCAGCCTCGGGCAGTCAGGTAACCGAGGGGTCCGAGCGCTCACCCCGGCCGAGCACCTGCTCGAGGATGGCTCGACGCCGTCGGGCCAGCTCCTTGCCGAGCGCTCCTCCCTTGAAGCCCTCATCGACCAGCGCTCGGGGCGACAGCCGAGAGACCTCTCGCCAGGCGCGCTCCAGTGTATCGGCAAGCCCTGGCGCCTCCAGTTCGAGCAGTGCCAGCAACGGCGCGACCCGATCGCCGCGACGCCAGGCGTCGATGCCATCCAGCCAATCGTTCACCGCCGCCGGCGTCGGACCGGGCTGAGCCCGCAGCCACCGCGTCAATGCCGCCTGACGCATCAGGTCGCGATAGGCCCGCGGCAACCGCAGCCGCTCGGCAATGGCGTCACGGCAGTCGGCATCGAGATGCTCCATCAGCCGCGCCCAGCGCCAGCGGCGTCGCTCGTCGCTCGCGAGCCCTTCCGGCAGTCGATCCAGCCGCACCAGCGCCGCCCTCAGCGCTTCGGCATCCCGTGTCAGTTCCGGCAACAGCACGGCCAGGGCGCCGCACTCATCCAATACCCGAAAATAGACCGCCGGCCGGGGCTCGCCCAGCGCCTTCTCGGTCTCGGTCCAGATCCGCTCGGCCACCAGGTGGGCCAGCTCGCCACTCTCCGACAGCTCCCGCATCAGTGCCAGGGTTTCGTCGGCGATGGTGAAGCCGAGCCCGGCATAGCGGGCCAGAAAGCGGGCGGTACGCAGCACCCGAAGCGGATCCTCGACGAAGGCCGGCGACACGTGGCGCAGCACCCGGGCCTCGAGGTCGTCGAGGCCGCCGTAAGGGTCGACGAGGGCACCGTCAGGCGTCTCCGCCATGGCATTGATGGTCAGGTCGCGGCGGGCCAGGTCCTCCTCCAGGGTCACCTCGGGGCTGGCATGCACGACGAAACCGGTGTAGCCATGGCCGGACTTGCGCTCGGTTCGGGCCAGGGCATACTCCTCATGGGTTTCGGGGTGCAGGAACACGGGGAAATCGCGACCTACCGGCCGAAACCCCCGCCGTCGCATCTGCGCAGGCGTGGCCCCCACCACCACCCAGTCGGTGTCCGTGACCGGCCAGCCCAGCCGGGCATCACGCACCGCCCCGCCTACCCGATAGGCCTCGAGCCCGTCGAGATAGCGGTCGCGCCGTCCCTCCATCCTTCAGCGCTCCACCCGGTCCGGGTGACGATGCTGCCATTCGGTGAAGCCGCCATCGAGGCTGTAGACCCGGGAAAAACCCTGGCCCGCCAGCCAGTCTGCCGCCTGCTGGCTCGAGTGCCCGTGGTAGCAGACCACCACCATTGGCTGCGCACGGGGGGCAGCCTCGAGCAGCGCCGGCACGCTGTCGTTGTCCAGATGACGGCTGCCGAGAATGTGGCCATTGGCAAAGCTCATCGGATCACGGATATCCACCAGGGTGAGGGGCGCATCGGCCGTGAGCCACTCATCGAGGGCCTCGGGCGTCAGGTGCTGGAACGAGGGGGGCGTCATGGCTAGCTCCCGGGTCGAAGGAAAAGGTCAGCGGCGCTGATGGCTGGGTACGCCAATGCGCTCGCCGGTGGAGAGATTCAATGCCGTCAGCCTGCCGCCCCAGACGCAGCCGGTATCCAGTGCCTCGACCCGGGTGCACGCACCGGGAGCCTTCCCCTCCAGGGCCGCCCAGTGACCGAACACCAGCCGGGCATCATCCTGGCGAGGATAGCAGAACCAGGGAGCGAAGCCGGATGGCGCGCTGTCCAGACCCTCCTTGGCAGAGAAGTCGAGACAGCCCTCCGCATCGATGAAGCGCATCCGGGTCAGCACATTGACGATGGCGCGCAGCCGCTCGATTCCATCGAGCGAGTCATGCCAGCAGGCGGGCTCATTGCCGTACATCTGCTTGAGAAAGGCACCGCTGCGCTCGCTGCGCAGCTCGCCGGCCACTTCGCCGGCCAGCCCCTCGGCCAGCGCCGGTGACCACTGCGGCAGCACTCCCGCATGACTCATCACCGTGTCGCCCTGCTCCGCCACCGCCCGGCGAACCAGCAAGGGGCGAGACTGCAGCCAGTCGAGCAGTGCCTCACGATCCGGCGCGGCGAGAATGCTCCCGAGGGTATCCTTGCGGTTAAGCGATGCCCCGCCACGCGCCACCGCCAAGAGGTGCAGATCGTGGTTGCCCAGCACCGTAACGGCGGCCTCGCCGAGTGCCCGCACTTCGCGCAGGCAGGCCAGCGACGCCGGCCCGCGGTTGACCAGGTCGCCGACCAGCCACAGCCGGTCATGACGGGGATCGAAGGCGAGCCGCTCGAGCAGTTCGACGAATTCGGCGTGGCAGCCCTGCAGATCACCGATGGCGTAGGTCGTCATGTCCTCTCCTTGTCACCCTGCCGTTCGCCGTCGCTTCAGTGTATCTGGTTGGGACCGGCCAGCCGGAAGGGGGGAATTTCCACTTCGAAGGGCCGCTGGCTGGCGGTGTCGACGCAGGTGTAGGCGCCTTCCATGACCCCTACCGGCCCATCGAGGATGGCGCGACTGGTATAGCGAAAGGTCTGCCCCGGCCCGATCATCGGCTGCTGCCCGACTACCCCCTTGCCGCGCACCTCCTGCACCTTGCCACTGCCCTGGGTGATCTTCCAGTGCCGGGCCAGCAATTGCATGCTGCGTTCGGAATGATTGTGGATGGTCACCGTGTAGCTGAAGACATAGCGTGCTTCGTCACTGGAGGATTCGTCGTCGCGAAAGGCGGGCTCGACGTCAACGAGCACTTCACTCTTCTGTGGTGTTTCCGTTCCCCGATTCATGTCGTCGCCTCCAAAGCGGCCAGATGGTTGGCGATACGAACGAACTCTTCGATCGTAAGTGTCTGGGGCCGGCGCGACGGCTCGATACCCAGGGCTTCGAGGGCATCGGCCTCGATGCGCCCCTTGAGATTGTTGCGCAGCGTCTTGCGACGCTGGCCGAAGGCCTGGCGCACCACATGGAAGAGCAGCGCCTCGTCGCTTGCCGGATACGGCAGGCTCGCATGGGGCGTCAGCCGGACGATGGCCGACTCCACCTTGGGGCGAGGCACGAAGGCTTCCGGGGGCACGGTGAACAGCGCATCGACCCGGCAGCGGTATTGGGCCATGACCGACAGCCGCCCCCAGTCGGGGCCGCCCGGTTCGGCGGCCAGGCGTTCGACCACCTCCTTCTGCAGCATGAAGTGCATGTCGGCTATCGCGTCTCCCGCCTCGAGCAGGTGACTGATGAGAGGCGTGGAGATGTTATAGGGCAGGTTACCGACCACCCGCAGCGGCTCGCCCTCACCGCGCAGGGCGCGAAAGTCGAACTTGAGCGCATCACCCTCGTGGATGATGAAATCGGGAGAGTTGAAGAACTGCACCCGCAGCCCGGGTATCAGGTCACGGTCCAGCTCGATCACCTCGAGCCGTCCATCGGCTGCCTCGACCAGGGGTTCGGTCAGGGCGCCCTGACCGGGGCCGATCTCCACCAGGCGATCGCCGGGGCGGGGGGCTATGGCCCGCACGATGCGCGAGATGATGCCGGGGTCACGCAGGAAATTCTGGCCGAAGCGCTTGCGAGCGCGGTGGACCGGCGGGCGCGATGCCATGAAAAAGTCCTTGTCTTGTCGTTCGTCAGGATAGTGAAGCGGCCGCGCCACGGCGGGCCATGTCGGCGGCTAGCGCGATGGCCACGCGCAGGCTGCCCGGGTCGGCAACGCCGCGGCCTGCCAGGTCCAGCGCCGTGCCGTGATCCACCGAGGTCCGCACCAGCGGCAGCCCCAGGGTGATATTGGCGGCACGGCCGAAGCCGGCATACTTGAGCACCGGCAGCCCCTGGTCATGATACATCGCCAACACGGCATCCACGCCTGCCAGGTGTCGCGGCGTGAACAGGGTGTCGGCCGGCAGCGGCCCATCGAGGCGCAGGCCCTCGCCGCGCAGCCGCTCGAGGCAGGGCACGATGACCTCGATCTCCTCGCGACCCAGGTGGCCTCCTTCACCGGCATGGGGGTTGAGGCCACAGACGGCGATGCGTGGCTCGGTCACACCGAACCAGCGCTTGAGGTCGGCCTGCAGGATACGCAGGATTCGCGCCAGGCGCGCGTCGGTAATGGCGCCGGCCACGTCCTTCAGTGGCAGGTGAGTGGTGGCCAGCGCCACCCTCAGTGCCGCCCCACCCTGCCAGCTCGCTTCGCTGGCATGCAGCGCCTGGTCGGTGGCCAGCAGCATCACCACCTCCTCGACGCCGCAGGCATCGCGAAGGTATTCGGTATGGCCGCTGAACCCCGCATGGCCGGCATCGAGTATCACCCCCTTGTGCAGGGGGGCGGTGACCATGCCGGCAGCGTCACCGGCAAGACACGCCCGCACCGCCAGGTCCAGGACTTCCAGCACATAGTCGGCATTGGCGACCGCCAGCCGGCCCGGCAGGCTCGGCTCCCGCAGCGCCACCGGCCAGACCGGCAGCACACCGGCCTTCGGCGCCGGCACCGGTTCATCCGGTGCCAACGTCACCAGCTCGACCCGGGCGTCTACCATGGCGGCGCGCTCGGCCAGCAGCTGCGGATCGCCCACCGCCACGACCCGTGCCGGCAACGACAGACCGGCCGCCAACTGCAGCACCAGTTCGGGCCCGATACCGGCGGGCTCGCCGGTGGTCAGTGCCAGGACAGGCGCCTGAACCGCCACTGCCATCAGCGGGAGTTGGACAGGCGATTGTCGACGAAGGCCTCGGCACGGATCTCCTGGATCCAGGCATCCAAGGCCTCTTCGGCCTTCTGCTGGAAGACCATCTGGCGCGCCTGGTCACGGCTCACACCACCGCCCCGCTGCTCGATGAAACGCTCCACTTCGCGCTCACTGACGTTGACACTCGAGCCCACCTGGCGCTGGTGCAGTTCGCGCAACAGCATCTCGCGGCGGATCTCCTCTCGCACGGTGGCCATCGTCAGGCCGTCGGCCTCCAGGGCATCGGCGAACTGCTCGAGCGTCATGCCGTTGCTTTCGGCGATGGCCCGCACCTGGCGGTTGAGTTCGGTGTCGTCGATGCTGAGGCCGGCATTCCTCGCCATCTGCAGCTGGATCTCCTCGACGATGATGCTCTCGAGCACCTGCTCACGCAGCACCGACTCGGGAGGCAGCCCCTGCCCCTGGCCAGCCACCTGGCTACGAATCATCTCCACTCGCTCGGCCAGCTCGCTCTCCATGATGGCGTGCTGGTTGACCACTGCCACGATCCGGTCCAGCGACTGGCGCTCCACCGGCTGGAAACTCTGGGCCTGGGCGATAAGCGACACGGCGCCGAGGCACAGGGCCAGCGCCAGGGTCGCGCCCAGGGTGGCGATTCGCGGGATGCGCATAACGTTCTTTCCTCTCATGGTATCTCTGATAAAAGACCTGCTGGGGCCACCTCAAAAAGCGGTGGCGCGATAACCCGGAACGGCCTGCTCGAAATAGTCGCCGGCGTCACCGCCGACACCACCGAGCCCCTTGAACACGAAGCGCAGGAAGATCCCGTGCTCGGTGACGTCATTATCGATCCGGGCGGTACCACTGTCATCGATCCATCGGCGCCAGACCAGCTGCAGACCATAGCAGCAGTCGTTCCACTGCACACCCGCCAGCTGGTCCAGAAAGCGGTCGTTGGTGTAGTCGTACAGTGCCCGCCCGATCAGGTCCACCCGCGGCGATGTCTTCCAGGCAAACGACAGATCGAACTCCTCACGGTCGAAGTCGCGGAACTCGTCATCATCGGGCTCCACCGAAGGGTCGAAGCCTTGGAGTTCCCAGCGATAGCCAAGGTTCAACACGTGCCCGGCATCGGCTCGATACTGCAGATAGGCCGAGCTTCGCTCGGTACGCTGCTGCCGGTCGTCATAGATCCACTCCAGGCGGCTGCGCCAATGATCGTCGATCTGCCAGTCAAGCCGCGTGATCAGCGACGACCGATCACGGGTGGCATTGTAGAAGCGCTCGACGTCCGACTCCGGTGGCAGCGTGTCGGGATCGCCATCGAGGTCGATGTTGCGATCATCGAAGTAGAACGCCTGGCCCACGCCGAGCGAAAGACGCTCACGCCCACTGGCATCCTCGAGCAGGCGTGACTCGAGGCCCATCGACAACCGATTGAGGTCACCCACCCGGTCGGAGCCGGAAAACCGATGGGGCGACCAGAGCTGGTTCCAGGAGAAGGCGCGCTCGCTGGTATCGAAGTCGGGGAACTCACGCTGGTCCCTGGCCGGTACATAGGCATAGTTGAACCTTGGCTCCAGGGTATGGCGGTAGTCGCGACCACCGAGATCCAGTTCCCGCTCGAAGACCAGCCCACTATCGATCGACGACACCGGCACGGCCCGCTGCAGCGAGGTGTCCCGATCGGTATCGCGCTGTCCGTAGTCGAGGGCATAGGCGGTATAGAGCCACTCGACCCTGGGCTCGAGATGGCCCCAGCTCTCATCGAAGCGCCAGCCCGTGGCCGGGGAGAGATGAAGTCGGCTGCCCACGGCCGCTTCCCGCTCCCGCGGAATGGCCACTTCGTTCACGTCACGCCAGAAATAGGTGAGGTTGGAGCGCCACTGCTGATAGAAGCCCCCCTCCTGAGTGAAGCCTGCGTTCGCCGTCAGGCTGGGAAGCCGATAGAACGGCTTGTCACGATCCCGCAGCGGATCGTCCAGCCGCTGGAAACCTTCGGCCCGGGCATCGAATTGCCAGACGTCGCCGAGATGCTGCAGACGGGCCAGGCGGTGCATGTTGGAGGGGTCATCGCCGAAGATGCTGCCATAGTCGTCGAAGTAGCGGCCGTCACTGGCACCGCCATAGCGCAGGTCATAGCGATTGCGCCGGTCGAAGTATCCGGAGTGCCGATAGTCGATATACCAGCGATCCTCGCCCTCGAAGCGCCGCGAGGCCGCGTTGGGATCGTCGCTGGAGCCGCCACCGTCGCTGGAAAGAAAGGCGCCTTCGACCTGGCCGGCATCGGTGGGAAAGAGGTAGCGATACTCGCCCCCCAACAGCAGGCCCCGGTCGGTGATCAGGCGTGGCGTGATGGTGGCGTCGTGATTGGGCGCGATATTCCAGTAGAACGGCTGGGCATAGTCCAGGGCGCCACCCGAAGCGCCGATCTCTGGCCACAGGAAGCCGGTATGGCGGCGATCGTCGATGGGAAAACGCACCCAGGGCCAATAGAAGACCGGCACCTGCCCCATCTCCAGCCGGGCGTGACGCGCCGTGCCAAAACCACTCTCGCGGTCGAGCACCAGGTCGCCGGTCACCAGGCGCCACATCTCGTCCCCCGGGTCACAGGTCGTGAAGTTCGCCGTGGTCAGGCGATAGCGCCCATCTTCCTGACGCGCGAGCTGCAGCGCATTGCCCCGCAGGCGCTGATCGTGAATCACGTAGTGGGCCGAGTCGATATGGGCGGCATCGCTGACCAGCGACACCTCGGCCGCCTGGCCCCGCACCAGCAGGCTCTGATCGCGCAATGCCAGCGGCCCCTCGGCAAACGCCTGTTCCCGCGATGCCGGCACGCTCACCCTCGGGGACTCCAGCTGACTATCGCCTCGCCGCAGGATGACTTCACCGCCCAGGATCGTCTCGCCCTCTTCGCCATAGAAGGCGCTGTCGGACTCGGTGCGGACCTGCTGCGGGTCATCTGTCGCCGGCAGGCGATACTCGGGCATCACGTAGGTGCCACGGCACAGCGCCCCCACCGGACGGTCGTCGCCCCAGGCGTGCCAGTCGAGCTGAGCGGCCGGGAGAGGCTCCAGCGCCACCGCCGACAGTGCGCCGCAGGTCAGGCCGTAAGTGATCAGGCCAGCGAGCGCTGCCCCTGCTTGTCCCTTGCCCATGATCCACGATGTCCTTGCCGGAGAGAATCGGTATTATACAGACCGTACCCGGCCTGTCGTATGTCATTGAGCGAGCATGCGGCGGAGCCCAACGGGCGTCAACCGGCACCGCCCGACATCAGCAAGGAGCCCGCATGCCCCAGGCCGACACCGCGAAGCGATTCGACGCCCTGCGCCGCTGGGCGGCCGAGAACCACAACCTCCCCAGCGATGCTTTCGATCTGCAGCTGGCCGCAGGCGATGCCAGTTTTCGACGCTACTTCCGGCTGCGCCTGCCCGACGGTACCACGCGGATGCTGATGGATGCCCCGACCCCGCAGGAGGACAGCCGACCCTTTGCCATCATCGCCCGACGCTGGCGAGCCGCGGGCCTGCCGGTGCCGAGCCTGCATGCACTCGACCTGGACGAAGGCTTCATCGAACTCGATGACCTGGGAGACGAGCCGCTTCAGGTACGCTTCCAGGGTGACGCCGAGCCCGGCACCCTGGCCTGGCACGACCGCGCCCTCGACCTGATCCACGAGCTGCAGAACCGTGCCGGGCCCCACGACCTGCCGCCCTATGATGCCGCCCTGCTGGGGCGAGAACTGGCGCTCTTCCCCGACTGGTGCCTGAGGGAGTGGCTCGGCATGCCGGAGTTACCGCCGGGCTGGGCCACGCTGCGCGAGACGCTGATCGATTCGGCCCTGGCCCAGCCGGTGGTCACGGTACATCGCGACTTCGATGCCATGAACCTGATGGTGCAGGACGAGCGACTCTACCTGATCGACTTCCAGGATGCGGTGGCCGGCCCCATCAGCTACGACCCGATCTCGCTGCTGCGCGGCCGCTACTGCCGTTTCCCGCCGGAGCGCTTCGACGCCTGGATCGAGGCCTTCCGCCTGCGGGCCATCGCCGACGGGCGCCTTTCCAGTGCCAGCACCCGCGAGACATTCCTGCACCAGGCGCAGGCCATGGCGGCCCAGCGGGCGCTCAAGGTACTGGGCATATTCTGCCGCCTGACGCTGCGCGACGGGCGCGAGGGCTACCTTCAGCGCCTGCCTCACTTCCTTTGCCACCTGGAGGAGAGCCTGGCCGGCCTGCCCGGCCACGAGGCATTTCGCGACTGGCTCGCCACCACTCTCCGCCCTGCGCTCGCGGCAAGGCTCGCGGCCGAGGGCATCGATCCCGGAGCCCGGCCATGAAGGCAATGATCCTGGCCGCCGGGCTCGGCACGCGCATGCGGCCGCTCACCGACCGTTGCCCCAAGCCACTGCTACCGGTGGCCGGCAAGCCGCTTCTCGCCCATCACCTGGAACGCCTGGCGGCGGCGGGCATTCGCGAGGCAGTGATCAACGTCAGCTACCGGGCCGAGCAGATCATCGAGGCCCTGGGCGATGGGTCGGCCTTCGGCGTCGCCATCGCCTGGAGCCGTGAGGAGACCCCGCTCGAGACCGGTGGCGGCATTCACCGGGCGCTGCCGCTGCTGGGCGAGTCGCCTTTTTTGCTGGTCAACGGCGACATCTGGTGCGATCTCGACCCGGCCAGCCTGCCCACCCTCGATGACGACCTCGCTCACCTGGTGCTGGTCGACAACCCCGATCATCATCCGCGAGGCGATTTCCACCTGACCCCCGGCGGGCGCGTGCTCGACCAGGGCATCCCCCGACTGACCTTCGCCGGGATCAGCCTGCTCGACCCGGCCCTGGTGGCCGACCATGAGCCGGGCGCCTTCGCCCTGGCCCCGCTGTTGCGCCAGGCGATGGACAGCGACCGCGTAGGCGGCAGCCATCATCGCGGCGCCTGGGTCGATGTAGGCACCCCGGAGCGGCTCGCCAGGCTGGACCAGCGGCTGCGCTGCCTGCCGGGCTGAGCCGAGCGTCATCGAATGATATGCTGCTCCCATCGTCACCCCATTTCTCGACAGGAACCCTTGCCATGAAAGCCAGCGTCAAATGGACCGACGGTCGCCAGTTCGTGACCGAATCCGGCAGCGGCCACAGCGTGGTCATCGATGGCCCCCCCGACCATGGCGGCCGCAACACCGGCCCCCGTCCCATGGAGATGCTGCTGATGGGCATGGGTGCCTGCGCCTCCTTCGACGTACTGGAGATCCTCGACAAGTCGCGTGCCGCCGTGACCGACTGCGTCGCCCAGGTGGAGGCCGAACGCGCCGATGCCGTGCCGGCGGTCTTCACCAAGATCCACATTCACTTCACCGTGGCAGGCCACAGCCTGAAGGAGAGCCAGGTGAAGCGCGCCGTGGAACTCTCCGCCGAGAAGTACTGCAGTGCATCCATCATGCTGGCCAAGGGTGGCGTCGCGCTCACCCACTCCTACACCATCGTGGATGCCTGAAAATCCCATCCGAACCATGCATGGCCACAAGCGACATGGCCAACCGCTTGTGGCAGCACTCAGATCCGATAGACGCTCTTGGTCATCACCTTGGACATCAACGACATGCCGAACTTCACCGGTGCGGGAAAACGCGCACCGCCGGCCTCCAGCGCCAGCTGGGCATGGTGTGCCTCGTCGATGGCCATCTGGCGCAGCACGGCCCGGGAGCGGTGATCGCCCGGCGGCAGGGTCTCCAGATGCTCGTTCAGATGCTTGCCCACCTGCTCTTCGGTCGCTGCCACGAAGCCGAGACTGACACGATCGCCCACCGCGCCGGCCACGGCGCCTAGCCCGAAGGAAGCGGCATAGAACAGCGGATTGAGCAGGCTGGTACGGCCACCCAGCTCCTGCAGCCGCTCGTCGCACCAGGCCAGGTGATCGATCTCCTCCTGGGCCGAGTGCTCCATCTGCTCACGCACCTCGGGCAGCTTGGCGGTGCACCCCTGCCCCTGGTAGAGCGCCTGGGCACACACCTCCCCGGTATGATTGACGCGCATCAGCCCAGCGGCGTGGCGGCGCTCGTCCAGCGTCATGGGGTCATCGTCGATATCCGCGGTGACCGGGGAGGGACGCGACGAGCGTGCGGCATGGGGCACCAGGGTGCGCAGCACGGTATCGAACTGGTGGATCAGCGTATCGGCATGGGTCAGCTTGCGGCTCATGGCACCCTCGTTTCAGCACAGACGAATCAAACCACCGGCCCAACCGAACCGCCATCGCCCGGAAGTGCCGCTTGTCGAATACCGCAAACGCCACCCTGGCGGGTGGCGTTTGCGGGTATGCACCTGATGCGTCGCACGCCTCGACGCGCGCGGTTTACACCGCAGGGCGCCGGCTAGCCAGCCGGCCAAGTAAAGCGTCGACCGCCCATCAGGTGCATATGAATATGATAGACCGTTTGCCCCCCCTGGTCATTGCAGTTCATCACCACGCGGTAGCCATCGTCGGCGAAGCCTCGCTCCTTCGCCAGCCGTGCCGCGGTGTACTGCAGCCGGCCGATCAAGGCCAGGTCAGCTTCCTCGATATCGTTCAAGGTGGCGATGTGCTGCTTGGGAATGATCAGGATGTGGGTCGGTGCCTGGGGGTTGATGTCGTTGAACGCCAGGACATGCTCGTCTTCGAAGACGATATCCGCGGGAATCTCACGCTTGATGATCTTGCAGAACAGGCAGTCCATTCGATGTCATGCTCCTGTCGTCGCGATGTCGTCGTGAAAGAGAGAAAGTGGCCCTGCGCTCAGCGAAAGCGCCGCTGGGCGAGCAGATGGCGCACCAGCGGCGCCAGGATCAGTTCGATGGCCAGCGACATCCTGGCGCCGGGCACCACCAGGGTGTGCGGGCGGCTCATGAAGGAGTCCTGGATCATCGCCAGCAGCCACGGAAAATCCACGGTGGAAGGGTCGCGAAAACGAATGACCACGAAGGATTCGGCGTCGTTGGGGATGTCCTGCACCTCGAAGGGGTTGGAGGTATCCACCGTGGGCACGCGCTGGAAGTTGATGTGGGTACGGGAGAACTGCGGCTGGATGTAGCGCACATAGTCGCCCATGCGGCCCAGGATGGTATCGATCACCGCCTCCTGGGAGTAGCCACGCATCTTGATGTCGCGATCGATCTTCTGGATCCACTCCAGGTTCATGGTCGGTGCGACACCCACCAGCAGGTCCACGTGCCGGGCGATATCGTGCTCGGCGGTCACCAGGCCGCCGTGCAGCCCCTCGTAGAAGAGCAGGTCGGTACCGCAGGGCAGCGGCTGCCACTCGGTGAAGGTGCCGACCCGGTAGCCGGCCTCGATCATCTGCTTGTCTTCGGCGTGGATATAGTGCCGGAAGGTCCCGGTACCGTGCTCGCCATACTCCAGGAAGAGCGTCTCGAGCCGGTCCAGCAGGTTGGCCTCCACGGCGAAGTGGGACAGCTCATCCTTGCGCTCGGGCTCCTCGCGGAAGATGCGCGCCAGCTCGTCCCGGGTGTAACGATGGAAGGCGTCGCCATCGACGATGGCGGCATGCACGTCCTCCCTGGCGAACATCCGCTCGAAGGTTCGCTTCACCGTCGTCGTGCCGGCCCCGGAGGAGCCGGTCACGGCGATAATGGGGTATTCTCGCGACATCAGTTACCCTCTCTCAAGCGAATTCTCCCGAGCCCAGCTGACTCAGAAAAGACTCCGGTAGAGAAACCACCTTACCACCCCGGGACGGGTCGACCAGCAGCATGGTCAACATGGCCGTCGCCACCTGGCGCCGATCACTACGGCGCACCATGCGATGAAACACCTTGAGTCCCTTGCCTTCCGGAACCGGGATCGCGGTGGTCACCTCGAGCACATCCGGCCAGTAGGCCTCGGCCTGATACTGCACGGCAAGCTCGCCCACCACACCGGGGAACCCACCGACATTCCGCTCGCTGGCACCCAGCGTGGCGAGTGCTGCCGCCCGCGCCTCGTGCAGCAGTGAAATCAACGTATCGTGGCCGAGGTGCTGGGCGTAGTTCATGTCCCCCACGCGCACGCTCAAGGTGTGCACATGACGCCAGGCGTGCTCGGGAAATTCCAGCTTGATACGCTCCATTCTCGCTCCCAGGTCGTGTTCTGTACGCCAGCGGCAATCAGCCGTCCTGCCGCTCCCGGGCGATCGCCCGGTGTGCGATATCGCGGCGGAAGTGGCTGTCGCTCCAGCGAATGGCGTCAACGCCTTCATAGGCCAGGTCTCGCGCCCGGGATACGCCCTCGCCCAGGGCCGTGACACAGAGCACACGCCCACCGGCGGTGACCACCTGCCCTTGGTCATTGTCGGCCGTACCGGCATGGAAGACCTTGCAGCCGGTACGCTCCGCCGCTTCGATCCCGTCGATGATGTCGCCCTTGCGGTAGTCGCCCGGGTAGCCACCGGCCGCCAGCACCACGCCCACCGAGGCTCGTCCATCCCAGTCGCAGGTATGGCCCGCCAGCTCCCCGTTCGCTCCTGCCAGGCAGAGCTCGGCCAGGTCGGACCGCAGGCGCAGCATGATCGGCTGGGTTTCCGGGTCGCCAAAGCGACAGTTGTATTCGATCACCCGGGGATTGCCCTCGGCGTCGATCATCAGCCCGGCATAGAGAAAACCGCTGTACGGATGCCCCTCCGCCGCCATGCCGTGCACCGTAGGCATGATCACATCCTGCATGATCCGCTCGTGGACCGCCTCGGTCACCACCGGCGCCGGCGAGTAGGCGCCCATGCCGCCGGTATTGGGCCCTTCGTCGCCGTCAAGCGCCCGCTTGTGATCCTGGCTGGTGGCCATGGGCAGTACGCTCTCGCCATCGACCATGACGATGAAGCTCGCTTCCTCGCCCTCGAGAAACTCTTCGATCACCACCCGTGCCCCGGCGTCGCCGAAGGCGTTGGCCTCCAGCATGTCACGCACGGCCGCCTCGGCCTCGCCCAGGGTCATGGCGACGATGACACCCTTGCCGGCCGCCAGGCCGTCGGCCTTGATCACGATGGGTGCGCCCTGCTCAGCCAGATAGGCCAGTGCCGGCTCGACCTCGGTAAAGGTGCGGTAGGCAGCGGTGGGGATGGCATGACGCGCCAGGAAGTCCTTGGTGAAGGACTTCGATCCTTCGAGCTGGGCCGCCCCGGCGGTGGGGCCAAAAATGGCCAGGCCCGCCTCGCGAAAGCGATCGACGATGCCCGCGACCAGCGGCGCCTCCGGGCCAACGATGGTCAGGTCGATGGCCTCCTCCTTCGCAAACGTCACCAGCCCATCCAGGTCGGCTACGTCGATGGCGACATTGGCCACGCCCGCCTCCCGGGCGGTACCGGCATTGCCGGGGGCCACGAAAACGCGTACGACGCGAGGCGACTGGGCGACCTTCCAGGCCAGGGCATGTTCGCGGCCACCGCCGCCGATGATCAGTACCTTCATCCGCTACACTACCTATCTCTGACTGGGTGAAACCGGGCTTGGACGACGCCTGGCCGGGCCTCGTGAAAAACGGGCATGAAAAACGTCGCGGCATTATGTCAGAAAGCCGCCGTCGACGCGCCCCGCTCAGGACTCCTTGGTCTCGTCGTCCTTCCCGTCGCGCTTGTCATCATCGTGCTTGTCACCGTTATTAGCCTGACCCTGACCGATGGTCTTCTGCCAGAAACGCATGTTCTCTTCTGCCATCTCGCGCATCAGGTCCATGGGCGAATGGCGCATGGCCTGTTGCCACTGGTCCTGCATGCGCTTCTGCTGCTCGAGCATCAGCTGCGTGCCCTGCTCCAGATAGCGCGCCAGGGGAAGCGGCTGGGCCATGTCGTAGACGCGGATGAACTGGGCCAGCAGGTCATTGGAGAAGACTTCGGAGTCCCCGTCGGCCTGCTCCTGCTCGATGATGATCGACAGCAGGATGGTGCGGGTAAGGTCCTCGCCGCTCTTGGCGTCCTCGACCCGGAAAGGCTCCTCGTCGAGGATCAGGCGACGCAGGTCCTCTAGCGTCACATAGCGGCTCTGTTGGGTATCATAGAGCCTACGGTTGGCATACTTGCGAATCACGCGCACGGTGGCACTCCTTGTCATGAAAGGCAGGCTTGCCCTTTGCTGCTATTGTGCACCGCGCCACCGCCCTTGCAAATCGAACCGAATTAACGAGACCCGATGAACCTGATCCTGCTCGCCCCCGACGACATCGAACACGACCAGCTGGCGTGCATTCGCGACCCTCGCCGCCTGCGCCATCTCAAGGAGGTGCACCGCGCCCGCATCGGCGATGCGATGACACTGGGCGTGGCGGGTGGAGGCATCGGCCGCGGCGAGCTGCTGGCGCTCGACGAGCACGAGGCGCGCTTCGCCCTCGGCGCACTGGACACCCCGCCGCCGCCGCCGCTACCGGCACACCTCGTCCTCGCGCTGCCGCGCCCACGGATGCTGGCCAGGAGCCTCGAGCACGTCACGGCTCTCGGGGTGAAGACGATCACGCTGCTGCATTCGCGAAGGGTGGAAAAGAGCTACTGGCAGTCGCCGGAACTCGCCCCCGAGAAGATTCACGCCCATCTCGTGCTGGGACTGGAGCAGGCCCGGGATACCGTGATGCCCAGGGTGAATCTGGCCAAGGGTTTTCGCCCCTTCGTCGAGGACGTGCTGCCGGGGCTACTCGAGACACGGCGAGGCCTGCTGGCACACCCCGGAATGCCACAGCCCTGCCCACGGGGCATCGAAGAGCCCGTCGCACTGCTGGTGGGCCCCGAAGGTGGCTTCATACCCTTCGAGGTGGAGAGACTCATCGAGGCCGGCTGCGAGGGGATACACCTGGGGCCGCGCATCCTGCGGGTAGAGACCGCAGTGACCGCCCTGCTGGCCCGGTTGTTCTGAGGGGCCGATAAAAACCCGATGGTCCTGAAGCCGCCGGAGGGTGTCACTCCCTCTCGTCGCCGTCCTCTTCACCGTCTTCGTCATCGCTATCGTAGCGCATCACCTCGGTGTCCTCGTCACAGTCGGGCCCGTTGAGGAAGGTGCGGGTCACGTCGAGCAGGCCCAGGTGGCCGATGGTGCGCCGCCCCAGAAGCAGTGGATAGTGCATCTCCTCGCGGTTGCGCAGACCGACCTGCTCCTCATAGATGGTGCTGCCCATGCAGACGTTCATCAGCACCACCAGGCGCTCGTCGCGGCCACCCGCACCACGCACGCGGATGTCGCGATAGAGCGGCCGCTCCAGCGTTTCGGAGAACGTCTCGCCGCTTGCCTCGTCCAGGAGCTCCAGGCGAAAACGCACCCACTCCTCGCCCTCCTTCTCGAAGCGTTCGATATCGCGGGCATCGAGCGACGAGGTTAGCGCACCGCTATCGAGCTTGGCCTTTACCTCCACCCCCCAAGGCTCCAGGGTGGCCTTCTCGACCCAGCCGAAGACCTCCTGTTCAGCCATCGAAGCAGGCGCAATAGCGACCAGCAGCCATGCCCCGAGCGCCAGAGCGACCAGCCGCCGGCGCAGCAATAAATCCACGTTCATGATATCTCCCTATCGAAAGCCACAAGAATGGCGCCGCCTCCCCAGAATGCCAGTCGCCCAGGCTGCTCCCCCCCGGCATGCGGTTACCGGACAACAAACTTTAGGTATATCTACTACACTGAAGGTGTCATCAAGGAACAGGAGGACACTGTATGACCCAGAGACGCTTTGCAAGGACGACACTTGCCACCTCGGCTGGCCTGCTGATCGCCGGCCTCACCATTGCCGGGGCACACGCCCAGTTCGAACCCCAGGGGCTCTATTCGGCCAGGGCGATTCTCGATGCCGAGGTACACTTCGAAGCCGCCCCGGACAGCCAGCCCAGCGATGTCGTCGATATGCTGCTCGGTGACGACATGCAGGTTCACGCCCTGGTCATACGCTCCCATGCCGATGTGGGACAGGATGGCGACCATATCGTGGTCACCAATGCCCACTACCGGCTGGTGACCCATGAAGAGGATGGCGAAACCACCCATGACGTGCTCGTGGACGCCAACGAAGATGCCCTGACGGCCATGCCACGCTACGACCAGGACTGGTGGAACATGGCACGACAGCGCGCGCGGGATGCCTGGCATACCGCCGGCGAGGGTGCCGAAAGCGCCTGGCACCAGACGCGCGAAGGCGCCGACCGCATCGGCGAGGGTGCCGAACGCGCCTGGGAGCGCACCCAGGAAGGCGCCCACAGAGCCGGCCAAGCGGTCAGCGACCTGCTCAACAACTGGACCAACAACGACTGACCTGCCCCAACACTGATCGGCGGAACCCTCTCGAATCCATTCGTGAGGAACCATTCATGAAAAACCATTCATGAGCAGCCATCTCTGGAAAGGGTAACAGGAAGACCTCGCCGGACCCCGCCCTTCACGGCGGGGTCTTTCGCTGTCAGCGCTGTAATCGCTGCAACAGGCTGACCGTGGCGAAACCATCCGGGATCACACCGATCGAACGCTGATAGCTGCGCAGGCCGCTACGTGTATTGGGCCCCAGGATGCCGTCCGGGGTGCCGACTTCGAAGCCACGGGCATTGAGCGCCTGCTGCATTTCGCGGACCTGGCTGCGTGTCAGCGGCTGCTCATCTCGCGGCCAGCTGGAACGGATACCTTGACGACCGGCAACCTCGTTGGCCAGCGTGCCCACTGCCAGGGCATAGCTGGTCGCATTGTTGTAGCGCAGGATGGCCCGGAAGTTGGGGCCCACCAGAAAGGCCGGCCCGTCGGCGCCGGCGGGCGCAATGACCGAGGCTTCGGCGAACTCGGGCAGCGAACCGTCAGCGACGCCGCGCACCCCCTGGGCAGCCCATTCACGGCTGGCACGACGGGTGGTCAGTTCGGTCTGGGCGTAGTCGAAGTCATCCGGCAGCCGGACCTCCACCCCCCAGGGCTGGCCAGTCTGCCAGCCGGCCCGGGCGAGGTAGTTGGCGGTGGAGGCCATGACATCGGGAATGCTGCCCCAGATATCGCGGCGCCCGTCGCCATCGCCATCCACGGCATAGGCTTCGAAGCTCGATGGAATGAACTGGGTATGGCCCATGGCCCCGGCCCAGGAGCCGACCATGCGTTCCGGGGGGATGTCTCCGGCCTCGATGATACGCAGCGCAGCCATCAGCTCGCCGCGGGCAAAGGCGCTGCGGCGCCCCTCGAAGGCCAGGGTCGCCAGTGCCTCCAGGGTCGAGAAGTCACCGAAGTTACCGCCGTAGTTGCTCTCGATTCCCCAGATCGCGACGATGATCTCCGCCGGCACGCCATAGCGCTCCTCCATGCGACGGGCGGTATCGCGATGCTCGGCATGCTTGGCTTGCCCCTGCTGGATACGCGTTGATGAAACGGCGCTGTCCAGATACTGCCAGATGGGGCGTACGAACTCCGGCTGGGAACGATCCAGCTCGATGACCCGTGGCCGATAGCGAACCCCATCCAGCGCCCGGGCCAGGGTCGCCTCGCCGATGCCCTCTGCGCGGGCCTCGCGGCGAAAGCGGGCCAGCCACGCATTGAAGTCGGCGGGGGTGGCTGCGGGCTCCGAGCGCTCACTGGTCGTGGGCTCCCGGGCGGTCTCGGCCTCCTGTCCGCCGGCAGCCTGTCCGTTGGCAACCTCAGGCGAGCGGTCGGCGGCTGACGCCTCCTGAACCGGACCGCTCTGGCATCCGGCGAGAAGCGCAACCAGCAGGGTGGCGGGGAAAATCTGGCGCATCATGGTATCGGCATTCCTTGGCGTTGAATGCCCACGATAATGGCCCAGAAGCGCAGGCGAAACCAGCCTCATTGGTCATCGGATCGTCGATTTCTGTAACCCCCGCCTCGTCAGGAAGGATCGCTCTCCCGGGGCTGGTGCACCGCATTGGCCTCGGTCTCCAGGCCACTCTTCAGCTCATGTGTCAGCGGGTCGTAGTTGGGCCGTAGCTCATCCTTCACGGTGCCGGACCAGAGCTTCGAGCCCACGAAATAGCCGGCTCGACCGATCACGTGTGCCGCCACCGGCGCCGTCATGACCACGAAGACGATGATGGCGAAGGCACGGGCCACCACCGCCACCTCGCCGAAATGCACGGCCACCGAGAGCATGATCAGGATCACCCCCAGCGCCGCCGCCTTGGTCGTGGCATGCATGCGTGTCAGCAGGTCGGGCAGGCGCAGGATACCCAGCGCCGCCAGCAACATGAACAGTGCCCCGGTGAGAATCAGGAAGCCCTTGATCATCTCAATCATCCCTCGGCCCTCCACGCTCCAGGAAACGCGCGAAGCCGATGGCGGCCAGAAAGCCCATCAGCGCGATAACGATGGCGGCATCCAGAAAGCTGGAAACATCCATCTTGATGGCATAGACACCCACCATGCCCACCACGATGCTGGCGAACAGCTCCAGCGCCACTACCCGGTCGGGCAGACTGGGGCCTCTAACCACCCTCACGAAGGCCAGGATCAGGGCGAAGCTCATGAGCACCTGGCTGATCAGGATTACGGTATCCACATCACCACCTCACCATCATCGAACTCAACGGAACAGCTCCAGGGCACGACATTCCATTTCCTTGAGGTTGCGGCGCAGTTCCTCCTCGTCGTCGAGGAACATGGCATGAATGTAGAGCACCTTGCGATCGTCGGAGACATCCAGGCTAAGCGTGCCCGGGGTCAGGGAGATCAGGTTGGCGACCATGGTGATCTCCAGCTCGGTCCGCGCCTCCAGCGGCATGGCGATCACGCCCGGCTTCATGTGCCAGGGTGGCGTCAGGATGTCGAAACCGACACGCAGGTTGGCCTGGACCAGCTCCTTGATGAAGAATCCGAGGAAACGCAGGATGCGTGGAATGCGGCCCGGATAGCCCTTGAGAGCCGGCACCTGGGGTTCGATCAGCACCAGGGTGATATAGCCGAACACCAGGCCGATCACCAGGTTCGGCCCCGAGAAGTCGCCGCTGAGAATGACCCAGGCCAGGGCCAGCAGCAGGTTCCATATCGCCCCCGTCATGGCGTCATCTCCTCGTCAGGCCCCTCGACCAGAACATCCTCGATGCCCACCTCGGCTCCCAGCACCGCCTCGATGTAGCCCTGCGGATTCATCAGCTGGTCGCCGATGTGGTTCATGGCGACCATCAGCGGCTCGGCAAACAGGCCAATCAACAGGGCAAAGAGTGCCAACACCGCCACCGGCAGGTACATCAGCCAGAGGCTCGCCGGCACCATGCGGCTGTCGTCACCCACCACGGTCTGCTCCACCGGCACCAGGTTGTCCTCGGGCAGGGTCTTCCAGAACACCTCGTTCCATATCTTGACCATGGAGTAGAGCGTCAGCAGGCCGACCGCCAGGGCGACGCCGGTGACCACGTAGGCGCCGGCCTCGATACCGGCGCGCACGATGACGAACTTGGCGAAGAAGCCCGAAAGCGGCGGGATGCCGGCGAGGGAAAAAGCCGACAGGAAGAAGGCCACGGCCAGCCAGGGACGCTCGCGGTAGAGCCCTCCCATCTTCTTGAGCTCATAGGTACCCTGGAGCCGCCGGGTGATACCGCTGATCAGGAACAGGTTCGTCTTGACCACGATGTTGTGCATCACCGCGAAAATCCCGCCGGCAATGGCGAGCGGCGTGAACAGCGCAAGCCCGAGGATCATGTAGCCGATCTGGCTGACGATATGAAAGGAGAGGATACGCCGGAACTCGAACTGCGCCGCGGCCCCGAGCACGCCGGTCACCATGGTCAGCGCCGCCCCCCACAGCAGCAGATCCTGGGTATACCCCAGAGTCTGGTCGAACATCAGCGTGAAGACACGATACAGGGAGTAGACCCCGACCTTGGTCAGCAGCCCTGCGAACAGGGCCGAAACCGCCACCGGCGGCGTGTGATAGGAGGCCGGCAGCCAGAAGAAGAGCGGAAAGGCCGCCGCCTTGATGCCGAAGGCGATCATGAACATGACCGCCAGCACCTCGACCATGCCCTGGTTCTCGGCCGCGGCCAGGCGCTGGGCAATATCGGCCATATTGAGCGTGCCGACCATTCCATAGAGCAGCCCGATGGCGGTCAGGAAGATCACCGACGCCAGCAGGTTGAGGGTCACGTACTTGATCGCCCCCTCCATCTGCGCCTTTTCGCCACCCAGAATCAGCAGCGCAAAGGAGGCCACCAGCATCACCTCGAACCAGACATAGAGGTTGAAGATATCACCGGTGAGAAAGGCTCCGGCAACGCCGGCCAGCAGCAGGTGCATCAGGGGATAGTAGCCGAACTTCTCGTGGCCGGGGCCGGTGGAGGCCAGCGAATAGACCGCCAGCGCCAGCCCGATGATGCCGGTCAGCACGATCATCACCGCGCTGAGCATATCGGCGACCAGGGTGATCCCGATGGGGGCCTCCCAGCCCCCCATCTGGATCACCACATAGTCGTCCAGGCTTACCGATACCAGCAGCCAGAGCGCCACACCCAGCAGCGCGATATTCCCGGCCACGGCGATGAAACGCTGCGTGGATCGCGAGCGCCAGAACAACAGCGACAAGGCACCCGACAGCAAGGGCAGGAGAACGGGCAGTGCAACTTCAGGCCTCACGTATCGGTTTCCTTCATCTTGTCCAGGTCATCGGCCTTGACGATCTCGTAGGCACGTCGGATCAATACCACGGCAAAGGCCAGCACGCCGAAGGCGATCACGATAGCGGTGAGCACCACCGCCTGGGGCAAGGGGTCTGCCACCGGGCCGAGTGGCGCCGTCAGCCCCTCGGGAATCAGGGGCGGCGCCCCACGGGTCATGCCCGCCGAGGTGAAGATCAACAGGTTGGCGGCATTGGAGAGCAGCATCAGCCCGATTACCAGCTTGACGATCGAGCGACGCAGCATCAGAAAGATCGCCGATGCATACAGCAGCCCAATGGCCACGGCCATTACCGGCTCCATAACGAACCTCCAGCGCGAGTTGACGGGGCGACGTCGGCAACGCCGGTACGATCAGGGTTCATCCTTGTCCACCTCCATCAGCGTCATGACCATGGCCAGCACCGACCCCAGCACCGCCAGGTAGACGCCGACGTCGAAAATCAGCGGACTCGAAGCCTTGAAGTCGATACCGGGTATCTCCCACCACTGGGCGGTCAGGAATGGCTGATCCATGAACCAGGCGGGAAACACCGAGATCATGCCCAGCAACAGGCCCATGCCGATCAGGTCACGGGGGTCGACCATGCGCAGCACCTCCCGGGTGGCGCTGACCCCGAAGGCGAACAGGTAGAGCGTGAAGGCGCCGGCGGCCACCAGCCCGGCAATGAAGCCCCCACCCGGCTCATCGTGGCCTCGCAGCAGCAGGAACACGGAAAACAGCAGCTGCAGCGGCATCAGGATCCGGGCCGCCGTATGCAGTATCAGGGTACCGGACTTAACCATCGGCGGACTCCTTCTCCTTCGACGCCAGCCTGGGCTTTTCGGCCGCCCGCAGCTTGAGCATGGCAATGACCCCGATCGCCGCGAGAGCCAGCACGAAGATCTCGCCCAGGGTATCAAGAGCCCGATAGTCCACCAGGATCACGTTGACGATATTGCGCCCATGGGCCAGCGGCACGCTGTTCTCGATCATGTAGCCCGAGATGGGCACGAACTGGTCGATCCCCCAGGCGGTCAGCACCAGCAGGGTGATCAGCACACCCACGCTGCCCGCCACCAGAAAGTCGCGCACTCGTTCCAGGGGGGTCGACAGGCTGGCGAAGCGAGGCAAGCGGAAGAGCACAAGCACCAGCAGGATCACGGTCAGCGTTTCCACCAGCAGTTGGGTGATACCCAGGTCGGGGGCGCTGAACAGGATGAAGGTCAGGGCAATGGAGAAGCCCATGATGCCCACCGACACCACCGCACTCAGTCGCGACCGGGTGATGGCGGCAAACAGCGCCCCCATCACCATCATCGAAACCACGACCACTTCGTGGAAGCGGACGTCGAGATGGAAGGCGATCTCCGGGGAGTGACGAAGCAACAGGGAGTTACCGATCAACGCGATCAGGGTCAGCACCATCACCATCAGGTAGTTGCGCATATAGCCGTTCTGCAGGATACGGGTCTGCCAGTCGGAGACGACGGTGATCCAGTGCATGAAGGCTTCATACCCTGCCTCGGGGCCTCGCGCAATCAGGGGGTCGAGCCTCGCCAGACGTGCACGCACCCGATCCCAGTGCCGAAACAGCAGGTAGCCCAGGGCCAGGCTGACCAGCGACATGATCAGGGGCAGATTGATGCCGTGCCACAGCGCCAGCGAGACGGTGACCGGCTCGCCCATCACCGCCGAGGCGGCCGCCGTCAGCAACCCCATGCCGGCAAGCACCGGTACGAGCCCTAGCAGCAGTGAGAGCACTGCCAGCACGGCAGGGCCGAGCAACATCGAGGCCGGCGCCTCGTGGGCTACCCGCGGGGTGGCGCGTCGCTCGCCGAAGAAGGGCCTCAGGGCCACGATGGCGGCCACGCCAATGGTCAGAAAAGCCGCCGAGAAGGCCAGCAGCAGCATCAGCCCGCGAAAGGCGCCCGCCTCGAGAACCGACTCGAACATCAGCTCCTTGGCGATGAAGCCAAACAGCGGCGGCGCACCGGCCAGCGACAGGGCGGCGAGCATTGCGACCAGCGCCGTCACCGGCATCAGCGAGCGCAGCCCCCCCATGGCGGTCACGTCCTTGGTGCCGGTCTCGTGATCGAGAATACCCGCCACCATGAACAACGCGCCCTTGTAGAGGGAGTGGGCCAGCAGGAAGGTGACGAAGGCGATGAGCGCACCTTCGGTGCCGATACCCAGCAGCATGGTCAGGGTACCCAGCGCCATGATCGTGGAGTAGGCCAGCAGCTTCTTGATATTGGTGTGGCGAATGGCCAGGAAGGCGCCGGTGAACATGGTGATCGCCCCCACCACCGAGAGGATACCGACCCACATATCGGTGCCGCCAAGGCTCGGCTGCAGTCGTGCCATGAGGTAGATCCCGGCCTTGACCATGGTCGCCGAGTGCAGGTAGGCCGACACCGGCGTGGGGGCGGCCATGGCGTTGGGCAGCCAGAAGTGAAACGGGAACTGGGCCGACTTGGTGAAGGCGCCCAGCAGCAGGCAAATCAGCAGCGGCGCATAGAGATCGTGCTCACGCAGCACGTCACCCATGGTGCCCAGCTCGGCGAAGGACCAGCTGCCGCCGGCATTGCCCAGCATCACCAGCCCCGCCATCAGCGCCAGCCCACCGCCGAAGGTGACGAACAGCCCCTGACGGGCCGACTTGCGCGCCTCCAGGTCGGCATGATTGAAGCCGATCAGCAGATAGGAGGTGACGCTGGTCAGCTCCCAGAAGACGAACAGCGTGATCAGGCCATCGGCCAGCACCAGGCCAAGCATCGACACCATGAAAGCCACAAGGGCGATATGGAAACGCACCAGGTCGGGATGGCCCTTGAGATAACCGCCGGCATAGATCAGCACGAAGGTGCCGATCACCGTGATCAACAGGGAAAACAGCAGCGAGAGCCCATCGACGACGAAGGTCAGACTCATGCCCAGCGAAGGCACCCACTCCACGCCAAAAGTCAGCGTTTCCCCGCTCATCACCGCGGGCATGAGGTTCAGGAACCCCAGCGCCAGGGCGGCCGGAAAGGCAGCCAGCACGAAGCTTGTATTCGCCCCGAACCAGCGATGCAGCAGCGGGGCAAAGGCGGCCAGCAAGAAACCCGATAGCACGGCTAGTTGCATCATGCAGCTCTCTTCATAGTCGTTCTTCCGTCAGGGGGTACCGGCATATTCGCCGCCTTGCCGATGCCTGCCTCGATCGACGGCAGGCGATCTGATTCGTCACGAACGGCGAGGTGCATCACGCGCCGCTGCCACTTTGACAAGCGCTCATCGAACGTGCAAATGAACGCCGCCTGATAGGTTTCCACCGCCACGGCCAAGCACGGTATTACGCCCAATGGATAAGCCAGATACGACCTTCCCACACTGTATATTGCACCGCAAAAGCTTTAGACTCTGCGCCGCAGCTGGCAGCAATTGGCACAGACCGCTCGGCGAAACGGCTTGGTAGTATAGCGATTTCCCTCCGTTTCTTCATTCGTCGCTCCCAACGCGCCAGTCAGGCGATCTTCGATCGCTCCGATGAGCCACTTGGTAACCGGCACATTTCACGCCACGCCTAACTCTCCCTTAACGTGGCGCAATGTCACCGATCCGCCGCCAGAATGGATGAACCACCAATGTCATTGCTGTGGATTCCTCTTCTCACCATTATTGGCACCCTGGTGCCGATCATGACCTCCCGCTATGGCCGCAAGGCTTGCGTCGCAGCCACCTTGATCGCCCCCCTGGTGGCGCTGAGCCTGGTATTGATGCATGCCCCAGCCGTGTTCGCCGGCGACGTGGTCAGCCTACAGATACCCTGGATGCCCCTGCTGGGACTCGACCTGGCGCTGCGAATCGACGGCCTTACGCTGCTGTTCGCCCTGCTGATCCTGGGTATCGGTAGCCTGATCCTGCTGTATGCCGGCCATTACCTGAGTGCCGCCGAGGACGATGGCCGCTTCCTCTCCTACATGATGCTGTTCATGACGGCCATGCTGGGGATTGCCATGGCCGACAACCTGCTGCTGCTGTGGCTGTTCTGGGAGCTGACCAGCATCTCGTCATTCCTGCTGATCGGCTTCTGGGGCCATCGCAGCGACGCCCGTCGCGGCGCGCGCATGGCGCTCACGGTCACCGGTGCCGGTGGGCTGGCACTGCTGGCCGGCATCCTGCTGATAGGCCAGGCGGTCGGCAGCTTCGCCATGGGTGATGTGCTGGCCGCCGGCGACACGATACGCGCCTCGGCCAACTATCCGCTGATCCTGGTGCTGGTGCTCTTCGGTGCCTTCACCAAGTCGGCCCAGTTCCCGTTTCACTTCTGGCTGCCCCATGCCATGGCCGCCCCCACGCCGGTGTCGGCTTTCCTCCATTCGGCGACCATGGTCAAGGCCGGTGTCTTCCTGATGGCGCGACTCAATCCGGCGCTGGGGGATACGGCACTCTGGGCCGTGGCACTGTCGCTGGTGGGCCTCGCCACCATGCTCTATGCCGCCTGGTTCGCCCTGCTCGAGCGCGACCTCAAGGGTATCCTGGCCTTCTCCACGGTCAGCCACCTGGGTCTGATCACCCTGCTGCTGGGGCTGGGCAGCCCGCTGGCCATCGTAGCCGCCGTGTTTCACATCCTCAACCACGCCACCTTCAAGGCGGCGCTGTTCATGATGGTGGGCATCATCGACCATGAGACCGGCACCCGGGATATCGATCGCCTGGGCGCCCTGTGGTCGATGATGCCACTCACCGGCACCATGACGATCCTCGCCGGATCCGCCATGGCCGGTTTCCCCCCGTTCAACGGCTTTCTCTCCAAGGAGATGCTGTTCGAGCAGAGCCTCATCAATAACCTGCTGGGAGCCCTGAGCGTGGTCATCCCGATGCTGGTGGTGGTGGCTGCCATGCTCTCGGTCGCCTATTCGCTGCGACTGATCTATAGCCTCTTCTTCGCCGAGCCCAAGCTGACCCGTGAGCAGAAGGCCCAGCCGCCGATGAAGGTCCACGACCCGTCGCGCGGCATGCTGGCCCCGGGGCTCTTCCTGGCAGCCATGAGCCTGCTGGTAGGTCTCTTCCCGATGACGCTGGCCGCCCCCCTGGTCAATGCAGCAAGCCTGGCGGTACAAGGCGAAACCACACCGCTATTTACCCTGGCGCTGTGGCATGGCATCAACGCCCCCCTGTTGATGAGCCTGGCGGCGGTGGCGGGCGGCATACTGGTGCTGCGTCATCAGCGTTACTTCGCCGGCATCGCGGCACTCTTTCCGTCCCGTGACGCCGGGCTGGTCTTCGAGGCGGCCATGCAGCGGGCAATCAAGATCACGCTGTGGCTGACCCTGCGCCTGGAAAACGGCTCACTTCAGCGCTATCAGGCGCTGCTGATCCTTTCCGCCCTGATCATGACCGCTATCGGCCTGACCCAGCTCGGCTCCCTCACCGGCGAACGGAGCCTGCAGCCGCTGGACGGCATGTTGATCCTGGGGGCCGGGCTAATGATCTTCGGCGCCATCGGCAGTGCCCTGAGCCATCGCTGGCGACTGGTGTCGCTGCTCATGCTCTCGGTGGTTGGCCTCGCCGTCTCGCTGACCTTCGTGCGGTTTTCGGCCCCGGACCTGGCGCTCACCCAGCTGTCGGTGGAAGTCGCCTCGATGATCCTGATGATCCTGGCGCTGTTCTTCCTTCCCCAGCGCCCGCCCCTGCTGGTCTCGGGACGGCGAATCCTGCGCGACCTGATCCTGGCCGCCTCCCTGGGCGTGGTGGTGGCGATGCTCACCTACGCCCTGCTGACCCGTGAAACACTGACCATCGCCGACTACTTCCTCCGTGAAAGCCTGCCAGGCGGTGGCGGCACCAATGTGGTCAACGTCATCCTGGTGGATTTCCGCGGCTTCGATACCCTGGGTGAGATCACCGTATTGACCCTGGCAGGCCTTGCCACCTTCAAGCTGCTCAACCGCATGCGCCTGTTCATGCCGTCGGGCAACCTGGAGGGCATACGCTGGTCAAGGCATCGCTATCCGATGATCCTGGCGGTGGTGGCGCAGATTCTGCTGCCGCTGGCATTGCTGGTGTCGGTGTACATCTTCCTGCGCGGTCACAACCAGCCCGGCGGTGGCTTCATCGCCGGGCTGGTCACTGCCGTGGCCCTGATCCTGCAATACTTGGCCCGTGGTCATGACTGGACCCGGCAGCGCCTGCCGATCTCCTATCCGGTAGTGGCGGTATCCGGTCTTGCCATCGCCACGGCCACAGGCCTTGGCAGCTGGCTATTCGGCTACCCCTTCCTGACCTCGGCGTTCGGCCATTTCCATATTCCGCTGATCGGCGAGATCGAACTGGCCACGGCCATGCTCTTCGATCTAGGGGTCTACCTGGCAGTGGTCGGCGCCACCCTGATGATCCTGGTCAACCTGGGCCGCGTCACCACCGTGAACCGCCCAACGCTGGAGGAACGCTGATGGAAGCCCTCTTCTCGCTGGTGGTCGGCGTACTCTCCGCCAGCGGCCTTTACCTGCTGCTGCGCGGCCGGACCTTTCCGGTCATCGTCGGCCTGGCCCTGCTCGGCTACGCCGTCAATCTCTTCCTGTTTTCCACCGGCGGCCTCAACACCCATGCGGCCGCCGTCATCGGCGAGTCGATCTCGCCCACCGACCCCCTGCCCCAGGCCCTGGTGCTGACCGCCATCGTCATCGGTTTTGCCATGACCGCCTTCGTGGTGATCCTGGCCATTCGCGCCCGTAGTGAACTGGGCAGCGACCATGTGGATGGCCAGCAGGGCGAAGAGGGAGACGTGGGCCGATGAACCAGCATCTCATTATCCTGCCCATCCTGCTGCCGATGGTGGGCGCCCTGGCACTCCTGCTGATGGGCAAGGCTAGCTTCACCACCCATCGCCGCATCAGCGTGTCTCTCACGGCGGCCCTGGTCCTCATCAGCCTGCTGCTGCTGAACCGAGCCGCCAGCGGCGAGCTGACCTTCTACGGTCTGGGCAACTGGCAGGCACCCTACGGCATCGTGCTGATGCTCGACCGGCTCTCGGCCCTGATGTTGACGCTCACCGCCGTGCTGGCCCTTGGCTGTGTTCTTTTCGCCAGCGCCGGTGACGATGCCAAGGGCAGCAACTTTCACGGCCTCTTCCAGCTCCAACTGGTGGGCCTCAATGGCGCCTTCCTCACCGGTGACCTGTTCAACCTCTTCGTCTTCTTCGAGATCCTGCTGCTCGCCTCCTACGCGCTGCTGATGCATGGCGGCGGCAAGGCACGTGTCGGTGCCGGGCTCCACTATGTCATCCTGAACCTGGCGGGCTCGGCCCTGTTTCTCATTGCCTTGGGGGTGCTCTACGGCGCCACGGGCACCCTGAACATGGCCGACATGGCGCGCCGCGTTGCTACCATGACGGGCGACCAGTCAGCCCTGGTCACCGCCGGGGCGCTGCTGCTGGTGGTGGTATTCAGCCTCAAGGCGGCGCTGCTGCCGCTCTATTTCTGGCTGCCGCGCACCTACTCGGCGGCACCAGCGGCGGTTGCTGCGCTGTTTGCCATCATGACCAAGGTGGGGCTGTACGCCATTCTGCGAGTGCAGACGATGATCTTCATCGACAGCCCCGCGGCGGGCGGCATTACCGCCTGGCTTTGGTGGTCGGGCCTGGCCACCATCGTACTGGCCGCGATTGGGGTCCTCGCCGCCCGCGACCTGCGCCCCCTGATCGCCTACCTGATCCTCGTCTCGGTAGGCACCCTGCTGGCCGGGGCGGCCCTGGGCACGCCAGCGGCGACCACCGCCCTGCTCTATTACCTGCCACATACCACCCTGATCTGCGGCGCCCTGTTCCTGATCGCCGAAATGATCGGCCAGCAACGTGGCAAGGCAGGCACCCGCCTGGTGCGTGCCCGACGCCTGCACCAGCGCCACCTGCTTGGCGGCCTGTTCCTGGTTGCCGCCGTGGCCGTTGCCGGGCTGCCACCGCTTGCCGGTGCACTGGGCAAGCTGCTGCTGATGCAGGCCGCGGATGGCAGCGCACGACTCTGGCTATGGCCGCTGCTGCTGCTGGCCGGTCTTTGCGCCCTGATCGCCATGTCCCGGGCGGGCTCGGTCTTCTTCTGGGCCAGCTACAAGGGTGAGGTTGCCACCGGCAAGGTGAGTCGGGCCCAGCTGGCCGGTGTGCTATGGCTGCTGGCCAGTGCCCCCCTGCTGGTCGTCTTCGGCGGGCCGGTGAGCGCATACACTCAGGCAACTGCCGAGCAATTGGCCAACCCTCAAGAGCCGATTAGCCAGCTGCTGGGTGACGACCCGGTGCGGGAGATCGTGCAGTTTCAAGACACCACCGGAGACGCGCCATGAGAGCAATGGGACGCTACCTGCCCACCCCCACCCTCTCGCTTGTCCTGCTGGTGGTTTGGCTGCTCATGGTGCGCAGCATCGAGCCAGGCCAGCTATTGCTGGGTACCTTCCTGGCCGTGGGGATACCGCTGCTGACCCAGGGCTTCTGGGAGCCCCTGCCCCGGGTGAAGCACCCGCTCAAGCTGGCCTGGTTCGTCACCTACGTCATGTGGGATATCGTCAAGGCCAACGCACATGTCAGCCTGCTGATATTGTTGCCCCGGCGGGAGCCACACCCGGGCTTCGTCGAATATCCGCTGGAGGTCAAGGATCGGCTGGTCATCACGCTGCTGGCCAATACGATCACCATGACACCAGGCACCGTATCCACCAATATCCGCCTGGACGGCTCCTCCCTGCTGATTCACGTGCTGGACATGGACGAGGAGCAGGAACTGGTGCGCGAGATCCGCGAACGCTACGAGCGGCCGCTCAAGGAGATCTTCGAATGCTAGATACCGCCCTGCTGATCAGCCTGACGCTGATCGTGCTGGCCATGGCGATGAATATCTATCGGCTCGCCATCGGCCCGGACATCCCGGACCGCCTGCTGGCACTGGACACCCTGTACGTGAACTCCATCGCGTTGATCGTGCTGCTGGGGCTTTGGCTCAACACCAAGACCTACTTCGAGGCGGCGATACTGATCGCCATGCTCGGCTTCGTCAGCACCATGGCCATCTGTCGCTACCTGCTGCGCGGCGATATCATCGAATGAGGACGACGCCATGACCTTCTATGTCATTACCGAAGGCGTGATCGCCTTCCTGCTGGTGGCCGGTGGCATCTTCGCCTTTACCGGCTCACTGGGCATGCTGCAGTTCAAGGACTTCTTCATGCGCCTGCACGGCCCCACCAAGGGCACTACCCTGGGGATCGGCTGCATCCTGATCGCCTCGATGCTCTATTTCACCGTGACCCAGCGCGAACTCCACGTCCAGGAGCTGCTGATCACCCTGTTCCTGTTCATCACTGCACCGGTGACCGGTCACATGCTGGCCAAGACCGGGCTGCACATGCACCTGCGCTTCATCACCGGTACCCGCGGTTCGGTTCCTGAATTCCGCGACGAGGACGTCGGCCAGAGCCGCGTGGCGCGCCCGGCGCGAGCCAAGCACCCGTGGAAGTATCGCAGGGCCAAGCGCTCGCGCATGCGCCGCTGAGTCACTGCCACTCAAGACACCAACGACCCAAGACACCAACGAAGCGGGCTGCCGTGGCAGCCCGCTTCGTCGTTCGTTGACTGAGTTGCCAGGAGAAAGGCGCTCTCAGCACCAGCCAGACAGTTCGCGGCGAATGACCGCAAGCAGCGCGGCGATATGGTCGTCGCGGTCGTTCAGGCAGGGTATATAGGTGAACCGTTCGCCACCGGCGGCAAGGAAGCTCTCCTTGATCTCCTCCTCGATCTCCTCGAGGGTCTCCACGCAGTCGGCGGAGAAGGCAGGCGATACCACTGCGATATGCTTGTGGCCGCGGCGGGCCAGTTCGGCCACATGCTCTACCGTGGCCGGCCCCACCCACTCCTCCGGACCAAACTTCGACTGGAATGCGGTGACGATGGCATCGTCGGGCCAGCCCAGGCGCTCCTTGAGCAGTCGCGTCGTCTTCTGGCACTGGCAATGGTAGGGGTCACCCTCCATCAGATAGCGCTTCGGCACGCCATGATAGGAAGCCACCAGTACCTCCGGCGGCGTTTCGGCGGCAGCGTAGCCCTCCTCCACCGAGGCTGCCAGGGCGTCGAGATAAGCCGGCTCATCGAAATAGGCCGGCACGGTACGAAACGCCGGCTGCCACTTGAGCTTCATCAGCGTACGAAACGCCTGGTCGTTGGCCGTGGCGGTGGTCGGAGAGGCGTACTGGGGATAGAGCGGAAAGAACAGGATGCGGTCGCAGCCCTGTGCCTGCATCCGCCGCAGCACGCTGTCGGTAGAAGGATTGCCGTAACGCATGCAGAAATCGACCACCACCTGATCGCCATACAGCGCCTCTAGCCCCTCGGCGAGCTTGCGCGTCTGATCGCGGGTAATGGTGAGGAGCGGGCTTTCGTTCTTCTCGGTATTCCAGATACCACGATAAGCCTTGCCGGAGCTGAAAGGACGTCGAGATAGAATGATGAGCTGAAGCAGTGGCTGCCATTTCCAGTCCGGGTAGTCCACCACCCGCTTGTCGGAGAGGAATTCGTTGAGATAGCGCCGCATCGACCAGTAGTCGGTGGCATCTGGCGTACCGAGATTCGCCAACAGGATACCGATCTTGCGCTTCGCCACCGGCGGGTGATCCGCTGCTGCATGGGTCAGCCGCCCCTTGCCGGGCTGGTCCTGTTCAACTACCGCTGAGGTCATGCACGCTGCTCCTTCTGGTCAATGACGAGTACTGGTCGGTGATCGACGACAGGAGACAGTTTATCAGGCCAGCCCCCAGGAAGGGACAAAAGCTGTACTTGATTTTTTCTTTGTACAGCTTGAGAAGAACCGACTAGCCGGAGGGGGCCAAGACCCGGGCCGGATAAGCACGGCTCTCAAGCAAGCTTCAGGGCCTCAGAAGACCAATGGCACCCGAGAGGTCAGGGGATCCCGGTAGTGAGCCGCACGGCCGATGACCTCATCCTGAGGCACGTGCTGCACCAGGAAGGCACGATGGATACCGGCTCGCTGCAGTTCCAGATAGACATCCTCCAGCGAGCGAAAAACGACGGGCTTGCCGCGTCGTGTCAGCATGTGTCTGGCACCATCCATATCCTCCAGCTCTACCTGGTAGCAGTGGCTGCCGGAATGGGTGATGACGCGAATTTCGTAGTTAGCGTGATTGGCTGCAAAGGCCTTGAGATCGTTGAAGTCCATGGTTCCCTCCATGTAACAGACAAAACGTAGTGCGAAAAAGTCGCGCGAAACGGATGCAACTCGGGCACAGCATGACTGTGCCCGATAGCATTTGCATGACAGTAGCATATTGAAACTATGACTATCAGACAGCGGGAGGGTTCCGAGATCCGAGCCCAGGCAGTGGGTATTGCGGCGGAATCGCGATAAGGCAGTTTTTTCAGCAGACGGTTGGAGAAACGGCTACTGGTAGTCGGAAGGATCGATGGCCTTGGCCAGCGAGCGGCGGTCCACCCATTTCCCCGCCTTGGTCTCCTTGTAGCGGAACACCACGCGATCACCAACGGCCACCGCGAGCTCGGGATCCTCGGTCTGATAGCTGTACGCCTCACCCTCCACGACCAGGTGAAAACGGTAGAGGTCAGGCATCCCCAGCCACTCCTTGAAAGGCCCTTCCCGCTCCAGCGACTGGAGCTCGCCACGCGCCTCGAGTTTCGGGGGGCGCTGCTGTTTGCCGCGTCTGAATCCGCTTGCCATGCTGCCTCCTGGTGATCTGTCGGGGGGTCGGCATTATACGGTGCCCACCCTCAGGCTCAAGGCCCGGGAAGACGATCAGTTTCCGAACGACTCACCATAGGTGTCCGGCGCCAGGTCCTCGAAGCGGGTATAGCGCCCGATGAAGGCCATGTGCACCGTACCGATGGGGCCGTTACGCTGCTTGCCGATGATCAGTTCGGCGAGCCCCTGATTATCGGGATTATCCGGATTATAGACCTCGTCACGGTAGACGAAGGCGATGACGTCCGCGTCCTGCTCGATGGCACCGGATTCCCGCAGGTCCGACATCACCGGTCGCTTGTTGGGACGCTGCTCCAGCGAGCGGTTGAGCTGCGACAGCGCCACCACCGGGCAGCCAAACTCTTTCGCCATGCCCTTCAGCGAGCGGGAAATTTCCGAGATCTCGCCGGTCCGGTTTTCGGAGAAGCCCGGAATCTGCATCAACTGAAGGTAGTCGATCATGACCAGCGCCATGTTGCCGTGCTCACGCACCAGCCGGCGAATCCGCGAGCGCATCTCATTGGGTGACAGCGCTGCCGTGTCGTCGATGAACAGCTGCTTGTCCTTGAGCAGGTTCACCGCCGAAGTCAGCCGCGGCCAATCCTCGTCTTCCAGTTGACCGGTACGTACCCGGGTCTGGTCGATGCGCCCCAGCGACGAGAGCATGCGCAGCATCAGCGATTCGGCGGGCATCTCCATGGAGAACACCATGACCGGCTTGTCGCTCGCGATCACCGCGTGCTCGACCAGGTTCATGGCGAAGGTGGTCTTGCCCATGGAGGGGCGCCCGGCAATGATCACCAGGTCGGATGGCTGCAGGCCGGAGGTCATTTCGTCGAGATCCCGAAAGCCGGTGGAGAGCCCGGTCATCTCGCCCTGCATGTTGAACAGCTCGTCGATGCGATCCACCGCCTTGGCCAGCAGCTCGCTCATGCCGATGGGCCCGCCGGACTTGGGGCGCTCCTCGCTGATCTGGAAGACCAGGCGTTCGGCCTCGTCGAGCAGCTCGTCGGCCGGCCGCCCCTGGGGACTGAAGGCGCCATCCGCGATCTGGCTGGCCGCCCGAATCAGCTTGCGCAGGGTGGCTCGCTCACGAACGATATCCGCATAGGCGCGGATATTGCTGGCCGATGGCGTATTGCGCGCCAGTTCGGCCAGGTAGGCGAGGCCACCGATGGTACCGAGCTGATCACGCCCTTCCAGCGCCTCGGAGAGCGTTACCACATCCAGCGGCTGGCTGGCTTCGGACAGGCCGGTCATCGCATTGAAAATCAGGCGATGCTCGTAGCGATAGAAATCATCCGCCACCAGCCGCTCGGCAACGGTGTCCCATGCCTGGTTATCGAGCATCAGGCCACCCAGCACCGACTGTTCCGCCTCAAGCGAGTGAGGCGGCATCTTCAGGGCAGCGGTTTCCTGATCCAACTCGAGGGTGTCGTTCATGGCATGGCCACCTACATGGAAACGGGCCGTGCCATTCTACCCGATGGGCGTGGCCTGCCCCACCTCTCACCGATACAAAAACCGCGACCGTCTCCGGTCGCGGCAAGGATCGAAACAGCACGCGAGCCTATCCCCCGGCTTTGCCGGGACTAGCTCAGAACCACACCTCCGTCTGCACGCCGAAGCTCCACTGCCCGCCGGTGAAACCGTCACTGCCGAAGGCGGACGTCGTATCGTAATCGTTGAGTTCACTATCCCAGTCGGTGTAGGAAGCGAACAGGCGGATCTCGGGGCGCTGCCAGAAGCCGCCTACCTGGGGCTTGAAGGTCGGTGCGATGGTGAACTTGCCGAAGTCGCCGCTCACCGCATTGAGGTCACCGCGACCATTGGGGTCGAGGTCCATGTACTGGTAGCTGGCCTCGTACTGCATCTCGAAGTTCTGGGTGATCTCGTTGACCAGGCGCGCATTGAGGGTCAGCCACTTGTAGTCGTCGCCATCGGCGTAGCGGTCCTTGCTCATCTCGCCGAACAGCACCGGTGCGAAGCGCCAGTTGGGCGCCACGTAGGTGGTGCCGTAGATGCCGAGGCGGGTGGCCTGGGCATCATCGGTCAGATCGCCGTCGCTGCCGAGCCCCTTGACCTCGGCCCCCAGGCCCTGGCCGTGGAGCAGCGCCACCTTGAAGTTGCCCTCGCCCAGGCCGAAGAAGCTGTCACCGTGGTAGGCCACCATGGTTTGGAAACCACTGTCGGCGGCGGCCTGCCCTTCACCGATGTCGCGCTCGTCGTTATCGGCCGCCGACAGGGCATTGACCATCCACTGCCAGTTGCCGAAGTAGTTGTTCGAAGTCAGGATCAGGCTGTCCGTGCTGCCATCGTCCCCCGGAAACTCGGGACGCACCGGGAAGTCGCTGAAGCTGCGTCCATAGAGCGAGACGTTGGAGCGCCAGTTGTCGGCCAGCTGCATGTCGTAGATACCGGCACCGGTACCGGCCAGGAACACGAAGTCGCTGTCGAGCCAGTGGATATCGAAGTTGTCGCGATCGAAGCGCTTGCCGGCCCAGATCGAGGCGTTTTCGAAGGCGCCGGTGAAGCTCGGCAGGTCGCTGAACTCGGCGTAGACCTGGCGCACGTTGAGGTTGGAATCGCCGTCCCAGTCGTTGCTGGTCGTGGTGCCGCTGGCCAACATCGTGCGATAGAGGGCCTTGGCCCCGTTGTCGAACTGCATGCGGTAGTTGAGGATCGCCTCGGCGTAGGTGTCGGGCTCGTTGCCCAGTCTCCCCACGGCCCCTCCCAGCCCGCCGGCCGGGGTCACGTAGGGCCCACCCTCGATACTCTTGCGATCCTCGCCCAGCAGCAGGCCCGAGCGGGCGTAGACGTTGAAGGAGAAGCCCTCTTCGCCGCTGGCCTGGCGCTCCACCTTGGCGAGGCGCTCCTCCACCTCTTCCGTGGAGAGCCGGCCATCGGCCTGTGCTTCGGCCAGTTCGGCCCGCTGTTCGGCGGCGGAGGCGCGCTGCTCCGCTGCCGCGACGCGATTCTCCAGATCGAGCAGGCGCTGTTCCAGGCTATCGGCGGTGGCAAGGCCACTGATACCGATACCGGCCACAGCCACGGCGGCAGCGAGAGGCGTTCTGAGCATGGCAGTCTTCATGCAGTGAGTCCTTTTATGGTTGTTTTAACAAGAAAGCAGGCAAGGCCATGCCCAAGAATCTTAATCGTTTAAGTCTTCGGGCAAAAAAACACCACCCGGCCTCGCCATGCAGGCCCGACGTGTTGTATTACGTCGGGCATGTCGCGAAAAACTTAATCGTTTAAGCGTGCCGACGCAAAGAAAAAAAGCCATCTTGCTACCAAAGTCGAAATGGGCGCACCCTTCGATGTCACCAAAAACAAGGGGCGCGGGGAGATTTTCCCCGCGCCCCTTGGCGTACGACGTGACGAGGTGGGCCTTACTCGGCTACCACCACGACACGAACGGTCGCATCGACTTCGGCATGCAGGTGCAGGTCGATGTCGTACTCGCCGGTCTGGCGGATCGGACCCTCCGGCATGCGAACTTCGCTCTTGGCGACGTCGATGCCGGCCTGGCCCAGCGCTTCGGCCAGGTCACGCGGACCGATGGAACCGAACAGCTTGCCCTCTTCGCCGGCCTTGGACACCAGCGACAGCTCGATCTCGTTGAGCTGGGCGGCACGGGCTTCGGCTTCGGCCTTGCGCTCGGCGGCCTGGGCCTCGAGCTCGGCGCGCTGCGCTTCGAAGGCTTCCACATTGTCCTTGGTTGCCGGCACGGCCAGGCCGTAGGGAACCAGGTAGTTGCGGCCATAGCCGGGCTTGACGGCGACCTTGTCGCCCAGGCCGCCCAGCTTGCCAATATTATCGAGCAGAATGACTTCCATCTCGTCAACCTCTTGTCAGTCGCTGCGGGGGGCCAGACGGCCGCGGAAGTCCGCGAACACATCGATAAAGGCCACCAGCAGCACGATCAGAATCATGGGCCAGGTGGTGATCAGCAGCAGATAGAAAGCGATCAGCCACAGCCCGTTCATGCCCTTCATACCGATGAAACCATGCACCAGGGCGATACCGGCCACCAGCAGCGGCACCCAGGCCAGCATGCTCAATGACGGAATGCCCAGCACCATGCCCACCACACCCAGCACGACCAGTACGACCAGCTCACGCAGCGTGAGCCGCAGGGCGTGAAACTCCTCCCGGAAACCGCCGGGATTATAGAGTCCCGCCTGCCAGGCGCGGGCCAGGGCCAGGCAGCCGATAGCGGCCACCAGCACCACCAGGCCGGTGATACCACCGATCAGCAAGGTGGCCAGCTCCTGGGTGTCGAAGCCCTGGCGCGCCAGCTCGGTGAGCATACGGTCGATCTCGGCCGAGCCCTGGCGTAGCTGCTCCAGCAGTTGCTCGGTGCCACCCGGTGGAATGAAGATGCCCAGCTGGATCATCATCGCCCCGGCAAGGGTGCCGACGATCAGCGCTTCGCTCCAGCGCATGCGCTCTCGCAGCACCACCGCCATCAGCGTGACCAGCAATACGCTGGCCAGCGGAATGGCATCCCCCTGGGTCCACCACCATCCGGCCGGGACGGCAGCCGCCACGAGCACGGGCAGCGCCGGAGCGAGCCCCCGCCGCAGGGTCGCCAGTGCCACGATGGCGGCACTGAACCAGAACAGCCAGGGAATGATGGCGGCCAAGGCAGCCCCGCCTGCGGCATAGGGCGTGCCGCGCATCAACCAGCGGGCAATCGGTAGCATCGGTTACGTGGCTTACTGGTGGCTATCGGTGTAGGGCAGCAGTGCCAGGTAGCGCGAGCGCTTGATGGCAGTCGCCAGCTGGCGCTGATAGCGGGCCTTGGTACCCGTGATCCGGCTGGGAACGATCTTGCCGGTCTCGGTGACATAGGCCTTGAGCGTGTCCAGATCCTTGTAATCGATCTGCTTCACACCTTCGGCGGTGAAACGGCAAAACTTGCGACGGCGGAAAAAGCGTGCCATGTAAAGACTCCTTCAGGCGGTGCGGATCAGTTGGCTTCGGCAGTTTCTTCGGTGTCACGTGACCTGTCGTCACGACGCACACGCTTGTCGTCTGCCGGCTTCATCATTGGCGAAGCTTCAGTGATGGCTTCCTTGCAGCGCACCACCAGGCTGCGAATGATGGCGTCGTTGAAGCGGAAGATGTTCTCGATCTCATCGAGAGTCTCGCCGCTGCACTCGACGTTCATCAGCACGTAGTGAGCCTTATGGATCTTGTTGATCGGGTAGGCCAGGTGACGACGGCCCCAGTCCTCCAGACGATGCACGGTGCCACCACTTTCAGTGACGATGCTGGAGTAACGCTCGACCATGGACGGCACTTGCTCGCTCTGGTCCGGATGGACCATAAATACGATTTCGTAATGACGCATGGAGTCTCCTTGCGGGTTGGCAGCTTCCGCGTGAGGCCGCTTCGGGCCTTCAGGGGAAGCAAGGAGTGATAGTCAAATGGAAGCGCCCGCTCACACAGGAACGGGCGCATGCATTCTAGAGAGCTGCGGCGCCACTTGCAAGGACGCTACGGCAGGTATCCGTTCAAGGCTGGCCGCCACGCCGCTGACGCACGGCTTCGAAGAGGCCGATCCCCGCCGCCACGGAGACATTCAGGCTCGACACACTGCCGGCCATGGGCAGCTTGATCAAGGTGTCGCAGGCCTCACGGGTCAGTCGACGCATGCCCTTGCCCTCGGCGCCCATGACCAGCGCGACCGGGCCGGTGAAATCGGCATCGAACAGCGCCGTCTCGGCCTCCCCGGCGGTGCCCAGCACCCAGACGCCAAGCGTCTTGAGCCGAGCCAGGGCGCGGGCCAGGTTGGTGACCTGGTAGACCGGAACGCTCTCCGCCGCCCCGCTGGCAACCTTGCGCACCGTGGCATTGAGCGGCGCCGACTTGTCCTTGGGCACGATCACGCCATGGGCACCGGCGGCATCGGCACTGCGCAGGCAAGCACCGAAGTTGTGCACATCGGTCACCCCGTCCAGCACCAGCAGCAGCGGCGGCGCCGCCAGTGGCCAGGCTTCCAGCTTGAACCAGAGCGAGGCCTCGCTCTCGGCGCACAGCGGCGGACAGAACGCCACGACCCCCTGATGCGAAGCGCCCGAGGCCAGGCGTTCGAGGTCGTCACGGGGTCGCACCAGAACACGGGCGCCGCCCCGGCGAGCCATCTCGACCAGCTCGGCCAGGCGCTGTTCGGCATCGCCCTCCTGCACCCAGAGCTCTCTGGGCGTGTCACCGCGGTCGAGCAGCGCACGCACGGCATGCACGCCGAAGACGGCATCGAGGCCAGCCGGCGCCCCGCTCGCACCCTGGGCGGGACGCTTGCCGCCACCATGGCGCTCCCGGGTATCGGGGCGCCCCCTGGCTTGCTGGCGGGGCCCCCTGCGTCCGACTCCCATCAGCTGCGTGCCTTGGGCTTGCGCGGACCGCGGCGACGCTTGCCGCCCTTGCCCTTGCCGCCCTTGGCGTCATCCTTGCCGACCTTGGCGTCACCTTTACCGCTGCCGGCAGCCGGCGGTGTGGCGCTGTCCGGCTCGTTGGCACCACGCCGCTTGCGAGGCTGTCGCTTGGGACGCGGCTTCTCGTCCTCCAGGGCGAAATCGATCTTGCGATCGTCGAGGTCGACACGCGCCACCTGCACGGTGACACCGTCGCCGAGGCGATAGCTCATGCCGGTACGTTCACCCTTGAGACGGTGCTTTTCGGGCTCGTAGTGGTAATAGTCCGAGGGCAGCGAGGTGACGTGCACCAGGCCTTCCACATAGACCTCATCGAGGCGCACGAAGATGCCGAACTGGGTCACCGAGGCGATGGTGCCCTCATAGACCTCGCCCAGCTTGTCGGACATGAACTCGCACTTCAGCCAGTCCTCCACGTCGCGGGTGGCGTCATCGGCGCGACGCTCGGTCATGGAGCAGTGCTCCCCCAGCTCGAGCATCTGCTCGAAGGTATAGGGACACCACTTGCTGGGCGGCTCCACCTTGCCGCCTTCGGCGCGCAGCACCGTGGCGGTCTGGCGCGGCCCGCGGATCACCGAGCGGATGGCCCGGTGCACCAGCAGGTCCGGATAGCGGCGGATCGGCGAAGTGAAATGGGCATAGGCCGGATAGGCCAGGCCGAAGTGGCCTTCATTGTGCGGCGAATAGACCGCCCGGCTCATGGAGCGCAGCATCACGGTCTGGATCACGTCGGAATCGGGACGATCCTTGATCACCTCGGCCAGGTCGCGGTAATCCTCGGGGCTCGGGTCGTCACCGCCGCCAAGCGACAGCCCCAGTTCATTGAGGAACAGGCGCAGCTTGTCCAGGCGCTCCGGCGAGGGCTTTTCGTGGATACGGTACAGCGCCGGAAGATCGTGCTTGTCGAGGAAGCGGGCGGTGGCCACGTTGGCGGCCAGCATGCACTCCTCGATGATCTTGTGGGCATCGTTGCGCGAGCGCGGCACGATCTTCTCGATCTTGCGCTCCTCGTTGAAGAGAATCGCCGTCTCGGTGGTCTCGAAATCGATGGCGCCACGGGCCACGCGTGCCTCGCGCAGCAGCCGATAGAGCGAATGCAGGTTCTGCAGCGAAGGCACCAGGGCGCGGTACTCCTCGCGCAGTGCACTCCCCTCGTCGCTCCCCTCGTCGAGGATGGCGGCGACCTTGTTGTAGGTCAGCCGCGCATGCGACTGGAAGACCGCCTCGTAGAAGCGATAGCGACTGATGGCGCCGGACTGGGAAATATTCATCTCGCAGACCAGCGCCAGCCGGTCGACGCTGGGATTCAGCGAGCAGAGCCCGTTGGAGAGCAGCTCCGGCAGCATGGGCACGACCTGGCCGGGGAAATAGACCGAGTTGCCGCGGGTGATCGCCTCCTCGTCCAGGGCGCTGCCGGGTCTCACATAGTGGGAGACGTCGGCGATGGCCACCAGCAGCTTCCAGCTGCCCGACTTGGTCTTCCAGGCACAGACGGCGTCGTCGAAGTCCTTGGCCGACTCGTCGTCGATGGTCACGAAGGGTACGTCGCGCAGGTCGATGCGATGCTGCTTGTCGGCGTCCACCACCTCGGCCGACATGCCGGCGATCTGGTCCTGCACGTCCGGCGGGAACTCCGAGGGGATCTCGTAGCTGCGGATGGCGATATCGATCTCCATCCCCGGATCCATGCGCTCGCCGAGCACCTCGACCACCTCGCCGACTGGCTGCACCCGGGTCTCGGGCTGCTTGACGATCTTCGCCGAGATCACCTGACCATCCTTGGCGCCGCCACAGGCGCTATGGGGGATGATCACCTCCTGGGTGATACGCGGGTTCTCCGGAATCAGCACGCCGAACTCGGAGGTGTTGGCGCGGTAGACGCCGACGATGGTCTGGGTATTGCGCGAGAGCACCTCGGCAATCGTCGCCTCGTCGCGACCGCGCCGGTCGCGACCGCTGACCCGCGCCAACACGGCGTCGCCGTGGAAGACGCGGCGCATCTGCCGCGGCGGAAGCACCAGGTCCGGCTTCTTGCCGTCGTCGCGCAGCAGGAAGCCGAAGCCGTCACGGTGGCCAAGCACCTTGCCCTTGATCAGGTCCAGCTTGTCGATCAGCGCGTAGGCACCGGCGCGGTTGCGCAGCACCTGGCCGTCGCGCTCCATGGCGGCCAGCCGACGGCGCACCGCTTCCTGGAGCTCCTCATCGTCGAGGCCCAGCATGCGGCTCATGTTTTCATGGGTAACCGGCTTGCCGTGCTCTTCCATTCGGGCCAGCAGGTATTCGCGGCTGGGGGCGGGCTTGTCGTACTTATGGGCCTCGCGGCTGGCGTGCGGGTCGTCGCTGAGCGTCCAGTGGGTCATGCGTAGGGCATCCTTGGCAACATCGGGGACAGCGTTCTCGAGAGGGCGCAGGCAGTGCGCCGCGGGCGTAGGGTCTTGCTATTAGGGTCTATTGTCATTGGCGCAGTATAGCGCCGGTACCGGTTTGGCCCAACCATGGCGGCGCGATCCGGTCGCACATCGGAAAACCGCAACGCAATCGCGGATAGATTCAGGCGGGGTCAGATGTAGTAGAGCAGCAGCGAAGCGGTCAGTAATACGGCCACCCAGAGCACCATGCTGCCGGTAGGCCAGGTGCGCGCCAGAATGCCCTTTGGACCATGGTAACGCAGGGCCTGGGCGACGATGCGGCGCAAGGGCCAGCGCATGGCCGCAAGCAGGTTGTGCCATGCGCTCGTGCCGTGGCGGTGGATCAAGCCGACGGCATGCGGGGCCGCCACGCGATAGAACCAGTCCGTGTCGAGGGTGATCTTGTCCTTGGGCGTCATGAATTTCAGCAGGACGAAAAAGACCAGGCCCACGAAGGAGAGAAGCTGCAGGTCCCAGAACACATGAGCCAGCGTATAGGCGTTGTAGCCGACCGGCTGATTCGGCAGCATCTGGTACAGCCACTGCGGATACACGCCGATGAAAATGCAAAGGAAAGCCGCGATCCCCATGGCAACCAGCATATTGGTCGGTGCTTCCCGGGGGCGCAACCCGCTGTCACGCCCCAGGAAGGCGAACCAGGGCAGCTTGAGGCCCACACTCAGGAAGGTGCCTGCCGACGCCAGCGAGAGCATCAGCCAGACAAGCGCCGCCTGGTGGTCTGCATAGGCCTCGAGGATCATCGTCTTGCTGACGAAACCGCTCGTCAGCGGCAGCGCTGAAATCGAGAATGCGGCGATCATGTAGAAAACGAACGTCAGCGGCATGTAACGGTACAGCCCGCCCAGCTCGGTCAGCTTCGTGCGCCCAGTCATATGGATGATGGCCCCGGCGCTCATGAACAGCAGCGCCTTGTAGAGAATATGGGTGAAGGCATGGGCCGCGGAGCCGTTCAGGGCCATGGCGGTGCCCAGGCCGATGCCGGCCACCATGAAGCCGACCTGGCTGACGATGTGATAGGCGAGCAGCCGGCGGATATTGTTGGCCAGCACCGCATAGGTGACCCCCCAGAGCGTCATGACCGCTCCCAGCCAGATCAGCACTTCGGTTTCGGGAAACCCCCGCATCAGGGTGTAGACCGCCGTCTTGGTGGTGAAGGCACACAGAAATACTGCCCCGGTCACCGTGGCCTCCGGGTAGGCATCGGTGAGCCAGGCGTGCAGAGGAGGCACGGCGGCATTGATCAGGAAGCCGATCAGGATCAGCCAGAATGCGGCCCCCCCGGCCCTGATGTCGTTGAAACTCAGGCTCCCGGTCTGAGTGTAATAAATCACGATGCCGGCCAGCAGGAGGACACCGCTGACCGCATGTACCATCAGGTAGCGAAAGCCGGCCGCCAGAGAGGCTGCCCGGCGATTTCGCCATATCAGCCAGACCGATGAGAGCATCATGAGCTCCCAGAAGATATACAGCGTGGCCAGGTCACCGGCAAACACGACTCCCATGGCGGAGCCGGCATAAATCAAGCCGGCCACGTGCTGGATAGTGTCACGCACATGGAGAGCATAGATGGCGCCGATCAGCGCCATGATGGCGAACACATGGGCAAAGACCAGGCTCAGTGCGTCCGCACGACCCAGGATCAACTCCATGTTCAGGAATTGAAAACTGGCATGGGTGCCAGGAGCGGTACCAAGCACTGCGAGAAGGGCCAGCGTGGGCACAGCCAGGAGGACCAGCTTCTGCAGCACCCCACGCAGAACCGACACCAGCAACCCGCCGAGGATCAGCAGCAGGGAGGGTGAGAGCCACTCGACAAGAGGCCAGTCGATCACGAACCACTCATGCATGACGCCGGCCCTCCAGAGATCGGCTCAACTGCGTTCATCGGAGACATCATCAAGCGCTCGGTATGGCGTCAGCTCATCGTCGTAGTACCCTTCCCGACGATAGGCCAGCCCCAGGCCCAATACCTTGGCCAAACCGATGAGAATCAGGCATGCCAGAGCCCCGAACAGGGCGCCGAATCCCCCCCAGGACTCCCAGGCAAAGCGATCATAGCCGGATGGGATCAGCAGGTCCGCGATGACCAATGCCGCCATGGCAGCCAGCAGCGTCCGTTTCAACCGTGTGGCATTGCGTACCAGTCGATCGAGCAGTTTGACGAGCATGTAACCCCCGGTTCCTGGGTATCAATTTCCAAAAATTCCGCCGAGCATGGCGCGTAGCGGGTCCGCCGCCAGAAACAGCGCCATGCAGCCCAGCGCCGTGATGCACAGTGGCACCACGCACAGCAGCGGTGCCTCCCGGATCCCACGACTTTCCCCTTCCTTTGGCGGCATCAAGAACGCCCTCACTGCCGGCCTCAAGAGATAGGCGATATTGAGCAGCGTGCTGAGCATGATGACCAGGACCATCAGGAGCTGCCCGCTGTCGGCCGCCCCCAGCACCAGATGCCATTTGCTCCATAGCCCGCCCATGGGAGGTACGCCGATCACCGCCAGCGCTCCGAGCAGGTAGGCGCCCATGGTGAAAGGCATGCGTCGACCAATACCATCCATCTCACTGATATTCGTTTTCTTGCTGGCCACGTAGATGGCGCCGGCACAGAAGAACAGGGTGATCTTGCCAAAGGCGTGCATGACGATGTGCATGCTCCCGCCGATGGCCGCCAACTCATGGGCCAGCATCGCACCCAGCGTGATGTAGGAGAGTTGGCTGACCGTGGAGTAGGCCAACCGGGCCTTGAGGTTGTCCTTTTGCAGCGCCACGAGCGATGCCGACAGCAACGAGAAGGCGGCGATATACATCAACAGGTCCGCACTCCAGAGCTCTCTGAGGTAATCCTGACCGAAGATGTAGGTGCTCACCTTGAGCACGGTGAAGACCCCGGCCTTGACCACCGCCACGGCGTGCAGCAGCGCGGAGACGGGGGTGGGCGCCACCATCGCGGCAGGCAGCCAGCGGTGAAACGGCATCAACGCAGCCTTGCCGATACCGTAGATATAGAGCAGCAGCAACAGCCCCCCCAGGGCGTGGCTGACGTGGCCTTCCATGATCCCGCCTTCGGTGAAGCTCAAGGACCCGGCCAGCCACCAGGTGGCGACAATCGCCACCAGCTGGAAACCAATGGACGTACCCAGCAACAGCACCAGGTAGGTACGCGCCCCTTGCTGGGCTTCACGATTGCCCTTGTGGGCTACCAGCGGATAGGTGGATAGCGTCAGCACCTCATAGAAGATAAAAAGCGTGAACATGTTTTCGGCGAAGGCAATGCCCATTACCGAGAACAGGGCCACTGCGAAACAGGCATGGAAGCGTGTCTGCTTGCTCTCGTTAGCGCCGCGCATGTAACCGATAGCGTACAGCGAGGTGATGATCCAGAGGCTGGAGGCCACCAGCGCGAAGATCATGCCGAGCGGCTCGACCTCGAAGGCCATGCTCAGGCCCGGCAGCAACTCGATCAGCGTAATGGCGGGCCGCCCGCCCGACAGGACAGCAGGCAATATCTGCAGGACCGTGGCGAACAGCAGCGCCGCGATGGCCACCATCAGGCCATCGCGAAGATTGGGATGGCGGCCGTTCAGCGCAATCAGCACAGCTCCCAATGCCGGGATGACCAGGGTGAGCGGAATGGCCACTGTGGCCTCCATGAACGGGAACGGACTCACCGGTAGTCTCCCATCAATGCCTCGGCGGCACGCTCGGCCAGGCCCACCGGCAGGGATGTCTCGATGCCGAAGTAGAGGCAGGAGAGCGTGAGAAACCAGGTGGGAAGCAGCAGCGACAAGGGGGCTTCACGCACCCTGATTCGCCTTAGCGGAGCACGGAAAAAGGCCACTTCCACCACCCGCCAGATATAGAGCAGGGCCAGCACCGACGTTCCCAGCACAAACACGGCTATCGGCCATAGCCCTCCGTCCAGGGCCGCAAGAATCAGATGCCACTTGGTGACGAAACCTGCTGTCAGCGGGACACCGATCAGGGACAGCCCTGCAATGACGAAGGCCGTCATGGTCCAGGGCATCCGCTGCCCGGCACCGGTCATGTGGATCAGCGAAACGCCGCCGAGCCGATAGGCGATACAGCCCAGCGCCATGAACAGCGCCGCCTTGGTAATCGCGTGATTGAAGAGGTGAAGTAGTGATGCCATCAGCCCCAGGGTGCTGGCAAAGCTGATGCCCAGGATGATGTAGCCCACTTGGGCCACGCTGGAGTAGGCAAGCATCCGCTTGATATTGGTATGGAAGATGGCAACGATGGACGGAATCAGGATGCCGAGCATTGCCAGGGGCATCAGCAGCAGGTTCATTTCGAGGACATTGAAGCTCAGCTCATGGCCAAACACGCCGAAGATGAAGCGCATCAGCACATAGATGGCCACCTTGGTTGCCGTGGCGGAGAGGAACACGGTGACCATGGACGGGGCATAGGCATAGGCATTGGGCAGCCACAGGTGTAGCGGAAAGAGTGCCAGCTTCAGCGAGATGCCCACCACGATAAAGGCCAGCGCAGCACGCACCGTCCTGGTGTCATTGACTGCCGGCAGTCTCTCCGCCAGGTCCAACAGGTTCAGGGTGCCGGTCATGATGTAGAGAAAGCCGATGCCGATGAGCAGGAAAGTGGTTCCGATCGTCCCCATCATCAGATACTGGTAGGAAGCCATCACGGCCTGTCGCTCGCGGCCCGTGGCGATCAGTGAGTAGGATGCCAGAGCGGCAATCTCGAAGAAGACGAAGATGTTGAAGGCGTCACCGGTGATGGCGATCCCCAGGAGCCCGCAATTGGCCAGCAGGAAGGCGGCATAGAAGTAGCCATGCTTGTCTTCCCGAACCTCGCTCGCCACGCTGAGCCGTGCGAAAGGCATGACCACCGCGCTGATGAAACAGATCACCAGCAGCACCAGAATATTGACGGAGTCCACCCGGTACTCGATCCCCACCGGCGGCAACCAGCCGCCCATGTGGTAGGCCACGACCCCTTCCGCCCGGACGCGGATCAACAGCAGAAGGGAGATGGCCAGGGTGAGCCAGCTGGTCAGGGTGGCAGTGGCCCAGGCAGCGCGGGGCGAGCGAGCCATGAGCATCACCAGCGGTGCCGCCAGCATGGGCACGATGACCTGAAATGCCGGCAGGTGAAGCTGAACCAACCCCATCACTACGCCTCGTCCTGAGCGTGGATCTCATCTTCCTCGATAGTGCCGTAGAGCTCATGGATGCGCACCACCAGGGCAAGGCCCACGGCGGTCAGGGCGACGCCCACCACGATGGCGGTCAAGATGAGCACGTGAGGCAGAGGGTTGGAGTAGTCGCTCACGCCCTCCACATGAATCGGCGCGGTCCCCCCCTCCAGCTTGGCCAGACTGATGAAGAAGATGAACACGGAGGTCTGAAAGATATTCAGTCCAACGATCTTCTTGATCAGGTTGCCTTGGGCAATGACGATGTAGAACCCCACCATCATGAGCACTACAACGATCCAGTAGTTATAGAGTCCGAACCACTCCATTACTCTCGCTCCCGACCGGCAAAGGCATAGAACAGGGTGAGAGCGACGGCAGCAACGGTAATGCCCACGCCCAGTTCGATGCCGATGATCCCAAGGTTTTCACCTGCCTGATCATTCTCAAGCAGGACCTTGTATTCCAGAAACTGCCCACCCAGCACGATGCAAGCCAGGCCAATACCGATGTAGAGCAGCACGCCGAAAGCGGCCAGAAGCCGGGCCGCCTCAGGGGGGATGGCCTCCTGCGCCACATCCAGCCCGAATATGAGGCTGAAGATGATGAAGCCCGCGGAGAAGATGATGCCAGCCTGGAAGCCGCCCCCGGGGCCATACTCGCCATGAAACTGGATATAAAGCGCGTAGATCACAATCAGAGGAATCATGATCTTGGTAACGATCCGCAGCACGATGTGATGTTTCACAAACGCGTCTCCCTGCGACTGGGCGTCTCCCGGCGACGCTTGCGCTGCCGAGCCCGGCCGCTGCCGATGATCAAGATCACCGCCACGGCGGCGGTGAGCACGACCACGGCTTCGCCCAGGGTATCCAGACCCCGATAGCTGGCCAGCACGGAGGTCACCATATTGGGGATGCCGATTTCCTCCACCGATTGCTGGGTGAAATGCGGCGCCAGGTGGTTATGAGCGGGAGCCTGCGGATCGCCGACCTTTGGCATGTCCAGGGTGCCGTAGATGAGAGCCCCACCCGTGATCACCACCACCACCAGCGCCAGCAGGTTCTGACGCGTAATGCGGACTTTTTCTTCACTGGTGGTCAACGCCAGCGTGGCCAACATGAGAATGATCATGATCCCGGCGCCGACGGCAGCTTCCGTCAGGGCGACATCAACGGCGTCGAGCAGCACGAACAGCGATGCCGCCAGCAGGCTGTAAATGCCAGTAAGCATGATCACCGCGAAGAGGTTGCGAATCCTCACCGCGGCAATCGCCACCAGGGCCATGAAGGCCAGCAATACGAGGTCGATCAGGGCTGCGATGAGTCACCCTCCTTGTCGGACCGCCAGGGGGACAACTTGCACTGGCGCGCCGTCTTGGTCAGTGCATGACTGGCTGCAGGCGCCGTAAAGAACAGAAACACCAGGGTAAACAGAAGCTTGGCGACCACCCCCAGGGAATCAGCCTGCAGCATCAGGCCGCCGAGGATCAGGATCATGCAGAGGGTATCGGTCATGCCGGCCGCCTGGATGCGGGAGTAGAAATCGGGAAAGCGCAGCAGGCCAACGCCGCTTATCACCACCAGTATGGCGCCGCTGACCAGCATCAGCCCGCTGAGCAGATCCAGCACCAGGCTCATGGCGACTCCTCCTCACCGCGCCGGCGCGACGCACCGAAGCGGCCCGACTCGAAGAACCGCAGGACAGCCACTACGCCGATATAGTTGAGCAGTGCATAGACAATGGCGATGTCGATGAACTCGGGGCGGCCGACGATGAAGCCAAGCAGGGCAATGAGCAGTACCGTAAGGCTGCCGACGACATTGACCGCAAGGAGTCGGTCGAAGAGCGTCGGCCCAAGGTAGGCGCGGATCAGCGCGCAGCCCAGGCTGAAGAGAACGGCCAGAGCGATGGCAACCAGCATCAGGGTTCCCCCTCGAGTCGAGTCACCCGCCGGTCCATTTCACCGCTCAGAACACCCTGCTCCAGCTCCTCGGTCAAGGCGTAGAACCAGACCTCCTTCTCGCGGACATAGACGGTCACCGTACCCGGCGTCAGCGTGATGGAATTGGCGAGAAACACTCGGCCCAGATCGGTTTCCTGAGTGGTGTCCAGCCGGCAGATTCGCGGGCTCAGGCTCTTGCGCCCCAAGACAATATGACGGGCCACCACCAGATTGGCCTTCACCACCTCCATCAGCAGCCAAGGCAGGTACTTGAGGATGGGGATCAGCAGATGGATGGGAAGCCCTTCCCGGTCCAGAATGCGCATGCGATATGCCAGGTACACCGTCAGGGCAACGGATACCCCCCCCAGCGGGACCAGAATGGCATGGGTCCATTGACCGGAGAGCAGCAGCCAGATGGCGGCCATGATGCCTGTCAGGCTGACGGCGTACTTGAGCACATCGAGCTCCTTGACCAACCACGGGAGTATCAGCGCATAAGCTGTATTCATCCTGCCTGATCCAGGGGGGATATGGCACGCTGCATGAGAAAAAATTTATCGTTATCGACCCTCGGCGGCCTGATCCACATCATGTTGGGCGCCGGGCGAAAATTTGACCGCTACTCTTGCATTGGGCCACAGTTTGGGTAAGATACGCCTCGCCTGCCCAGATGGCGGAATTGGTAGACGCGCTAGCTTCAGGTGCTAGTGTCCGTAAGGACGTGGAGGTTCAAGTCCTCTTCTGGGCACCATCGCTCTCTCGGGAGACGGTGGTCGGGTAGGCGCCCAAGTGCTTTGTCAGCTCGAAAGTCTCGTGTTCGCCCAGGTGGCGGAATTGGTAGACGCGCTAGCTTCAGGTGCTAGTATCCGTAAGGATGTGGAGGTTCAAGTCCTCTCCTGGGCACCATCCCAGGCTCGCGAACACGACGATAGATCGACAGCATGATGCGCCCAGGTGGCGGAATTGGTAGACGCGCTAGCTTCAGGTGCTAGTATCCGTAAGGATGTGGAGGTTCAAGTCCTCTCCTGGGCACCACCGCTCTCAATGAGCACATCGCGTCATGCAGGCTGAAGCATCTCCAGAGCGAAATGGAATCACCCAAGAAACCGCGACATGAGCGCGGTTTTTTTGTGCCCGCCAATCACCGAGGGCTTACTGAAACCGCCCCGGCAGCCGCGCCACCTCCTCCAGTGCCCACCCTTCGGCCACCACCTCCCCTTCCAGCACCTCGGCGACCTCTTCCGGCAGGCGCGGGAAGAAGTTCAGGCCGGTGCGTGCTTCCACCTCGTCGATGCTCACCAGGTAGTCGTCCAGCGGCTCGTCGCCGCGTACATCCTGGGGCATGATGAAGGCCAGCCCCATGGGCTCATCGGCCGGCACGACAATGATCTTGTAGAATGCCTCGGGAATCTCGACGAGCCCCACCCGGTTGGTCACGTTATCGAAGAAGCGCTCGGGAAAAACCGGGCCGGTGATCACCTGCACCACGCCGAAGCGCGGTACGAAGTGATCGATCACCACCTCTTCCAGCCGCTGCCAGAGGCGGCGGTTGAGGTCCGGCCGCTGCGGCGACATATTGCTCATCAGGAAAGAGTGCTGCTGCGCCTCGTAACCATGCACCACCGCAATGGCATAGTTGGGTGCCAGGTGCCCTCGGTCGTAGCCGCTGCCGGAGTAACTGTCCGCCGCAATCGGCCAGAGCGTACGCCAGTCACGACGGAAGCCGGGCCTGGGACCGGCACGCGGGTCGTCCACCTCGTGCAACAGGTAGCTGACCCAGAGCGGGTTGACCCGAATGTCGGACCAGCCGACGAGGAAACCGTCGTTGCGCAGGACGCGGTGCAGGGTCAAGGGTGTCAGGCTCTCCCAGGTGGGCACCCCCATCCAGCTCAACTGGTCGCGGTATTCCTGCTCCTGGGTGTACCAAAGGCCGCTGCCGACGACGACGAAAACGAGGGTGATACCGAACTGGCGGGTGCGTGAGCGCCAGCCTGACAGCGGCGAGCGCCGGCGCCTTCGCCGGCTGCGGGAGCGTGCTAGAGCCATGAGTCGATCCGGATGGTGCCACTGCCGGCACGCATCGGCACCGGCACTCAGTGTTCAGGGAGTGGAAAAGCGTTCGCCGGCTTACCAGCCCAGGGAGAACATGGTCTCGAGATCGTGACGGGAGTGGACCTGCATGGCATTGAGGGTCTCCGTGTCGCGAATGCCCTCGACGGCATTGAGGCGCTCGGTCACCAGTTCGGCCAGGCTCTCGAAGTCCCGGGTACGGGCTATCGCCACCAGATCATAGCGGCCACAGGTCGAGTAGACCTCGCTGATACCCTCGACATCGGCGAGACGCTCTGCCACCGCCTTGACCTGCCCCTTGTCGGTGTTGATCAGGATCACGGCATTCTGCATCGGGAACTCCCCCTGGAACTGGAACGTCCTGCGGCAAGCGCATCGCCGCGACCTGGCGCGAGTATAGCAGGCAAGCCGTGTCGACAGAATCGGCGCCGACATCGAACGCCCTGCCCGCTCACAGGCAGGGGGGCAGGGATATCACCGGGTAGCCAACGAACAGCGTGCCACCCGCCGAGAACAGGTAGATACCCGCGGAGACATGGGCGAAGTAGCGCTCGCGAAGAACCGAGGTCCTGCGCGCCGCCACCAACCCGGCCCGGGCCAGCCAGAGCAGCAACAGGGTAGTGACCAGCGTGGATAGACCCACGCCAATATTGATGCCGGTTAGCATGCCACGCTGAGGGTCGGGTGGCGCCATCGAACAGGCCACCGACAGTCCGGCATAGATCGCCACGAACCAGACGGCCCAGAGAATCAGGCCGCCCACCAGGTGGATCGGATGGGTCAGGCTAAACAGGTGCTTCATCACGCGCCCCCCAATAGGGTCGGCATGACCCAGATGGCCACGAAGAGGGTCCAGTAGACCACCAGGTTGTAGTGCCACAAGCGCAGTACCACGACCGGCTCCAGGGGCATCTCGGCACTGACGAGGCCATAGCCGACCCGCAGCCCTTGCAACAGACACAGTATGGCGCCCAGCAGCGCATGGAGCAGCACGTAGATCAGCGCTACCAGCAGCGTGGCGTCGTGTGCACTCTCGGTGGGCGCCAACTCCGCCTGCCAGATCACAACACCGATCAGCGCCGATTGCAGCGCCCCGAGCACACCGGTCAGGTACATACCACCGCCGAGCCCCGCATCGTTGCGTCGGCGCAAACGCCGCACCCGCCCGGCCAGCACGAACGTCCCGAGGGTCAGGGCCGCGCCCGCCAATACCAGCAGCGGCATCGAAAGCGGCGACGTTTCCGGCATCTGCCACTCCGGCGCCACCGTCCACAGGTAGAACCAACCGAACAGCAGTGAGAGATAGAGCGAGCCGTTGGCCAGGTGAGAGACCGACATGGTCCATACGCCCGGCCCATTCATGGTGCGATAGTGCAACGGCGGCTCGGTGGGCTCCAACGAGGCCTCGGGAGCCATCTTGGGATGCGCGCCGTTTTCCCAGGACCAGCGCAGCAGCAGCACGACAGCCACCAGGGCAGCGACGGCCCCTACCCAGTAGACGCGCACCAGCAGGCTGACACACACCGCGGCCAGGGCCAGGGCGGAGAACAACGGCCACCAGGAGTTGCTCGGCAGGTGGACGGTCTCGCGCAGCTTGCCGGTCAGGGCATCGCTGCCCCAGGTCTCCCGCCGGCCGTGCTGGATGTTGGCCAGGCCATGCCTGCCCTCGTAGATGGTGCGTGAGAGTTCGGGGTTCTCCCACAGCGGGTGGCGCGTCTCGACCTCGGGCAGGCTGACGAAGTTGTAGGCCGTGGGCGGCTTGGGCATGGCCCACTCCAGGGTATCGGCGCCCCAGGGATTCTGCGGCGCCTTCTTGCCGAAGCGAAAGTGGAGCGCAATATCGAGGATCAGGAGTGCCACGCCGATGGACATCATGAACCCGCCGACGGAGGAGATCAGGTTGTAGAGGTCCCAGCCCATGGCCGTATCGTAGGTGAAGACTCGCCGACGCATGCCCAACAGCCCGGTCCAGTGCATGACCAGGAAAGTGACATTGAAACCGAGGAAGATCAGCCAGAAGCTCCACTTGCCCAGCCGCTCCGAAGGCATGCGCCCCGACACCTGGGGCAGCCAGTAGTAGAGGCCGGCCATCAGCGGAAAGAGCATGCCGCCCACCAGCACGTAGTGCATGTGGGCCACCACGAAATGCGTATCGTGGACCTGCCAGTTGAAGGGCACCAGGGCCAGCATCACACCGGTCAGCCCACCCAGCACGAAGATCACCAGGAAGCCGACGATCCATAGCATCGGCAGCGTCATTCTCGGCCTGCCCAGCCACAGCGTCGAGAGCCAGACGAATATCTGGATGGCGGTGGGGATCGCCACCAGCATGCTCGCCGCCGAAAAGAACGCCAGCGCCAGCTGCGGGATGCCCAGGGTGAACATGTGGTGTACCCACAGCCCGAAGCTGACGAAGCCCATGATGACGATGGCCGCCACCACCCAGCCGTAACCAACGATGGGGCGCCCGGCGAAGACCGGGATCAGCGTCGAGACGATACCCGCCCCGGGCAGGAAGATGATATAGACCTCGGGATGGCCGAACAGCCAGAACAGGTGCGCCCAGAGCACCGGGTCGCCCCCGCCGGCCACATCGAAGAAGGGCATCCCGGTGGCGCGCTCCAGCTCGAGCAGGATGCTGCCGAGAATCAGCGGCGGGAAGCCGACCACGATCATCAGTGCCATGGCCAGGATGTACCAGGCAAACAGCGGCATCTTGTGCAGCGCCATGCCCTGGGTGCGGGTGCGCAATATCGATACCACCAGCTCCACCCCGGCGGAGAGCGCCGATATCTCGACGAAGGTGATCCCCAGCAGCCAGAAATCCGACCCGGGCCCCGGCGCATACTCACCGCTGCTCAGGGGGGTATACATGAACCAGCCGCTGGCCGGCGCCATCTCCAGCACCAGGCTGGAGGCGAGAATGAGGCCGCCGAACAGGTAGCAGAAATAGCCGAAGGCGGTCAGTCGCGGGCAGACCAGGTCGCGGGCGCCGATCATCTTGGGGATCATGTAGATCGCCAGTCCCTCGAGGATGGGGATGGCGAACAGGAACATCATCACCGTGCCGTGCATGGTGAAGACCTGGTTGTAGATCTCCGGCGACATGAAGTCGTTGTCGGGGAAGGCCAGCTGGGTGCGGATCAGCATCGCCAGCAGGCCGCCGATCAGGAAGAAGATCGCCCCGGTGACCATGAAGCGCAGCCCGATGCTGGTATGGTTCACCACGGTCAGGGCCCGCAGGCCTTTGGGATTGCCCCAGACCTCGTCCATTCCCTTGTGCAACCGCTGGATCTCAGGCGTCAGCGTCGCATCCTTGATATCGCTCATGGGTCCATTGCCTCCAGCCAGGCGCCGATCTCCTGCAGTGTCTCGGTATCGACATGGTTATGAGGCGGCATGCGGTTGCCGGGTTTAAGCGTCTGATGGTGCTGCAGCCAGTAGGCGATGGCGCCCTCCTCCATGGGCAGCACACCGGCACCCAGGGTGGGGCGGGAACCGATGTCGGTCAGGTCGGGCCCGACGATATCGTGAGTCACGTCATCGACGATGAGTGCCTCGGGGAACCCTGCGACCGTGTGGCAGGCCGCGCAGTGCTCTCCGAAGGCGCGAACCGCATCGCCTTCGTCACCGATCGGCTCGGGCGGCACACGCCGCTCCGCCAGCCAGGCATCGTAATCGTCTCGCTCCATTGCCTCGACGTGGAGCAGCATCCCCGTATGCTGGGCACCGCAGAATTCCGCGCACTGGGCGCCGAAGACGCCGGGCTCATCGGCTTCGAGGCGGATGGTGGTATAGCGCCCCGGCACCATGTCACGCTTGCCACCGAGACGAGGGATCCAGAAGGCGTGGATGACGTCAGCGCTGGTCAGGCGAAAATCGACGGGCTCGCCGGCCGGCATCACCAGCCGGTTGGCGGTGACCACGTCGCCCTCGCCGTTCTCTCCGGGATAGCGCACCTCCCACCACCACTGGTGGCCGACCACCTCGATGAGCTCGGCTTCACCCACCGGCAGCGGCAAGGGCAGCATGCCGCGGCCGGTGGGGGCGGCAAAGAGCAGTAGTGCAACGATACTGACCACCGGCAGCAGGACGCCACCACCAATGACCCAGCGCAGCATGATCCGCTGCTCCTCCCGCGGCGTTCGCTTCGGCTGCTCGCGGCGGCGGAAGGTGTAGAGCCACAGCGTGAAGAGGACCAGCGCAACGACGATACTGACCCCCAGCATGGCCCACCAGACCCAGAACTGAGCGCTTGCCGCCGGCCCGGCCGGATCGAGGATCGACATCTCCCCGGCGCAGCCGGCCAACGCGCCCGCCATCGGCACCGCCCACCAGGAGAGTCGGCCTGTGCGGTTGACCCGGCGGCGCCCAGGGCGTTGAATGCGGAAAAGAGAACTGTATCGATCGCAAAGGACGCGAACATGGCTGACCAACCGAAACGTTCGATCAGGAGCCGCGCCGCCATCGCCGGGCACCCCCTCCACCCGGTCATGATCCACTTCCCCATCGCCTGCCTGATGCTGCTCGTTGCCAGCGATGCCGCCTTCCTCTATACCGCAGAACCGTTCTGGGCTCGTGTCAGCCTGTGGCTGGCCGGGGTCGGGGCGTTGGGCGGCTGGGTCGCCAGCGCTGCCGGCCTGATCGACCTGGTCACGGTGAAGCGCATACGCCAGATGGTACTCGGCTGGTGCCATGCCATCCTGGCGGTGATGATGTTGTCGCTGGCTTCCCTCAACTGGCTGTGGCGCTTCAAGGACCCCGTCGACCTGCTCCCCTGGGCCGTTGCCCTGACATTGATGACGGCGGCCCTGATCGCCCTGGCCGGCATTCTCGGCGGCATGCTCGTCTACGACGAGGCGGTGGGCGTCGACATCGACGACAAATGACGCAGACCGTGCATGGATCGAGTGGCGCATCGTGACTCTCCTTGTCATGCCTCAGCCAAAGGGTTTGCTCAGCACCAGGATCAGTACGGCAAGCATCAGTGATGCCGCCACGGCAGCAACCAGCGCGCTCGCCGGGATCATGCCCCGCAGGCGCGCCTGCTCCAGGCGCACGATCAGCCCACCACACAGGACATGACAGAACACCATGCCCGTCACCGCCGCCAGCTTGAGCACCAGCCACCCCCCGGTGAGCTGCCCGACAATGAACAGCAGGGTCCCGCTCATGATCGCCACAAGGGCGAATGGCGTTGCAACATGGGTGAAGAGGAAACGCAGAATGACCGGCGCGGGAGCACGGAAGGACGAGACGCCCCGCGACATGGCGCTGCCAAGCAGCAGAGCCGGCAGGTAAAGCAGCGCGCCACACCAGCAGAGCAGGCTGGCGATATGCAGGATCTTTATCCACGGCATGACAGCGTCCTTGCAGTTGCAGTGTCTCCCTCACCCTACCTAGGGTGGGGGAGGGATTCCACCATTGCCGAGTGCTCCATGGATAACAACGAGTCCTTGAGTGCCTGTCCCCCGCTGTAGCTGCCTAGCCCGTCGGCTGCCACGACCCTGTGGCAGGGAATGAGCAGCGGGACGGGATTGGCAAGCGCCGCCGCCGACACGGCCCGCGCCGCCCCCTCGTGGCCCAGCCGATGAGCCAGCTCGCCGTAGGTGCGGGTTTCGCCGTAGGGAATGCGCAGCAGCGCCGACCAGACATCCCGCTGGAAGTCGCTGCCCCCCGGCGCCAGGGAGAGGCTGAAGCTGCGCCGGCGGCCGGCCAGATACCCCTCGACCTGTTCACGGGCTTCTGCCAGTGCCGCGTCATCCCGGCGCGCCTCAGCCGGATCCGGTTCGTCGTCGGCCGCCACGACCAGGCGGCTGACCTGCTGCTGCTCGTCGGCTTCAATCAGAATGTCGCCCATGGGCGAAGCAAATCGGGTAAAGATCGGCATGGCATCCCCTCCGTCGGTTCAAGAAAGTCATCCTGACTGTATGATCATAGCGAACTCGGCGGGCCCAATCCTGTCGCACACTAGGTGGGCGGACGCATGGTCCGCCCATTGGTCGAGGCTACGAGATGCCCGGCAAAGGGCTATCATTGCCAGACACCGATAACTTCAGGACCGTGACGAAAAGGAGAACCCATGGCCAATCAGAGCCGCCGTGACTTCATGCGCAACAGCTTGCTCGGTGTAGCCGCCCTGCCTCTGGGGGCCGGTATCCTGTCGAAACAGGCCTTTGCCCAGACGCTGCCTCGGCTGGACCCCAACGACGAACAGGCCCAGGCGCTGAACTACGTCGAAGTGGCCGAAGACGCCAGCGATCATCCTGCCTTCGAGGCGGGTGAGTACTGCGACAACTGCATGTTCTTTGATTCGGGGACAGAAGGGTGTCAGCTGTTTCCGCAGAACAGTGTTGAACCTCGAGGCTGGTGCCAGTCCTGGGCACCGATGGATTGAGCCGCTGGCTCGATGCTGGACAACAGGCGCCTGTTCGGGCGCCTGTTCTTGTTGGAGTTCGCCGACCCGCCTGCCTGCCAACCGTCTCCTTCACTTCGCCTCCTCGTCCGGTAGCGGCCATTGCAGGCTCCGCCCCACGGAATCGTCATCCATGATGGACTCCAGCCTCACGGGGAATCCCCACAGCTGATACAGGTGGCGCAGCACCGGATAGACGCTGCGTCCCAGGGGGCGGCGGCTGTCCTGCACATGATGCAGCGTCAAGGAGCGGTCGCCGCGGATATTGGCAGCATGGACCTGTATGTTGGGCTCGCGAACCGACAGCGCATATTGGGTGGCCAGGGCGTCCCTGACGCGCCGATAGCCCCGCTCATCGTGTATCGCCGTCACTTCCAGCATTTCGTCCTGGTCGTCATCCACGATGGTGAAGAGCTTCAGGTCACGGATCACCTTGGGTGAGAGGAACTGCTGGATGAAGGATTCGTCCTTGAAGTTGCGCATGGCGAAATGCACCGTTTCCAGCCAATCCCCACCCGCCGTATCGGGAAACCACTCGCGATCCTCGTCGGTGGGGGCTTCGCACATGCGCTTGATGTCGCTGAACATGGCAAACCCCAGTGCATAGGGGTTGATGCCACTGTAGTACGGACTGTCGAAGTCCGGCTGATTGACCACCGCCGTGTGCGACTGCAGGAATTCGAGAATCAGGCCTTCATCGACCAGCCCATCGTCGTAGAGGCGGTTCATCAGGGTATAGTGCCAGAATGATGCCCAGCCCTCGTTCATTACCTGGGTCTGCCGCTGGGGATAGAAGTACTGGGCCAGCTTGCGCACGATGCGCACGATTTCGCGCTGCCAGGGGGCCAGCAGCGGCGCGTTCTTCTCGATGAAATAGAGCAGGTTTTCCTGAGGCTCCGGTGGATAGCGCCCGCCTTCGCGCAGGCCCAGCGGGTCTTCGCCATCGCTCAGGGAGCCGGGCAGGGCATCGTCTAGCGGACGATCGGGAATGGTTCGCCACAGCATGTTGACCTGGGCCTGCAGGTACGCCTCGCGTTCAGTCTGACGCCTGGCCTCCTCTTCGGCAGAAATCGGTGAAGGGCGCTTGTAGCGATCGACACCATAGTTCTGCAGCGCATGGCAGGCGTCCAGCAGTTGCTCCACTGCCGTCACGCCGTGGCGCTGCTCGCAGTCGGCCACGTACTTGCGGGCGAAGACCAGGTAATCGACGATCGAGCTGGCGTCCGTCCAGGCCCGGAACAGGTAGTTGCCCTTGAAGAAGGAGTTGTGGCCGTAGCAGGCGTGGGCCATGACCAGCACCTGCATCATCAGGGTATTCTCCTCCATCAGGTAGGCGATGCAGGGATCGGAGTTGATCACCAGCTCATAGGCCAGCCCCATCTGGCCGCGCCGATAGGCCTGTTCCACCGCCAGGAACTGCTTGCCGAACGACCAGTGATGGTAGCCCACCGGCATACCCACGCTGGCATAGGCATCCATCATCTGTTCCGTGGTGATGATCTCGATCTGATTGGGATAGGTATCCAGGCGATACTCATCGGCCAGACACGCCAGCTCCCGCTCATAGGCTTCCAACACCTCGAAATTCCAGTCGGAGCCGGTAGCAATGGGCTTGCGTCGGGTCATGGTGCCTCCTGTCCGCATCAGTGGGCGGAGCGGCGCTTGAACAGCTCACGGAAAACCGGGTAGATATCGCCGGCCTCTACGATCTGGCGCATGGCAAAACGGTCGGGAAACTCGTCGGCCACCGTCTCGTACTCTTCCCATAGCGCCTGGTGGGCATGGGGCGTGATTTCCACGTAGGTGTAGTACTGCAACCGTGGCATGAGGGACTTCATCAGCTGCTCCCGACAGGTGATGGAGTCGTCGTCCCAGTTGTCACCATCCGAGGCCTGGGCCACGTAGAGGTTCCACTGCCCGGGGGGGTAGCGCTTGGTGATGATCTCGTCGACCAGGGTCAGGGCACTGGAGACGATGGTGCCGCCGGTCTCCCGGGAGTAGAAGAACTCCTCCTCGTCGACCTCCTTGGCGGCGGTATGGTGGCGCACGAAGACCAGCTCGACCTTCTCGTAGTTGCGCTCCAGGAACAGGTAGAGCAGCAGGAAGAAGCGCTTGGCGATATCCTTGTGGGCCTGGGTCATGGAGCCCGAGACATCCATGACGCAGAACATCACCGCCTTGCTCGACGGCTGGGGCTGATTGATCAGGTTGTTGTATCGCAGGTCGTAGGTATCGATGAACGGCACCGCCTCCAGGCGCTTCTCCAGGCGCTCGATCTCGGCCTTGAGCTCGGCGATGCGCGCCGGGTTGCGCAATACCGGGTCCTTGCCCTCCTCCATATCAAGCGCTTCGCGAGCTTCACGCAGCGCCCGTCGAATGGGCGCACGCATGGCAATCCGCCGCGCGTAGGCCTCACGCATGGAACGCACGATATTCATGCGTGCCGGCACGCCATCTCGGGACACCCCCGCTCGCACCGGCCGCACCTCGTCGAGATCCACCAGCGCCTTGCGCTCCAGATGCGGCAATTCCAAGCCGTCGAAGACGAAGTCAAGGAACTCCTCTCGACTCAAGGTGAAGGCGAATTCATCCATGCCTTCGCCCTGGTTTGAGGCCCCGCCTTCACCCGCCCCGCCTGCGCCCCCCCCGCCGGGGCGGCGCAGGCGGTCGCCTTCGACGAACTCCTTGTTACCGGGGCTGACGATGGTCCGCTTGCCGCCCGGGCCGTGCTGAAATACCGGTTCGGAGATGTCGCGAGCCGGAATCGACACCTTCTCGCCGCGCTCCATATCGGTGATCGAGCGGCGATTGACCGCCTCCTCCACCGAACGCTTGATATGCGTCCGGTAGCGGTCGAGAAAACGCTGCCGATTGACAGCACTCTTGTGCTTGGCATTGGCGCGTCGATCGATGAAATAGGTCATGGTGACCTCCCAGGCCAGCGCCGGTTACTGCGACTTGCGCACGCGCAGGTACCACTCCGAGAGCAGCCTTACCTGCTTCTCCGTATAACCGCGATCCTTCATGCGCTCGACGAAGTCCTCGTGCTTCTTCTGATCTGCCGTGGACGCCTTGGCATTGAAGGAGATCACCGGCAGCAGCTCTTCGGTATTGGCGAACATCTTGTGCTCGATGACCCCCCTGAGCTTCTCGTAGGACTGCCAGCTGGGGTTCATGCCATTGTTCTGGGCCCGCGCCCGCAGCACGAAGTTGACCACCTCGTGTCGAAAATCCTTGGGGTTGGAGATACCCGCCGGCTTCTCTATCTTCTCGAGCTCCTCGTTGAGAGACTGGCGGTTGAAGAGCTCCCCGGTTTCGGGATCTCGATACTCCTGATCCTGGATCCAGAAGTCGGCATAGGTCACGTAGCGATCGAAGATGTTCTGACCGTATTCGGAGTAGGACTCCAGGTAGGCGGTCTGGATCTCCTTGCCGATGAAGTCCACGTAGCGCGGCGCCAGGAACTCCTTGATGAAGCGCAGGTAGCGCTCGAAGGTCTCCTTGGGCAGCTGCTCCTGCTCCAGGCGTTGTTCGAGCACATACAGCAGGTGTACCGGGTTGGCGGCAATCTCGTGATTGTCGAAGTTGAACACCTTGGAGAGGATCTTGAAGGCGAAGCGCGTGGACAGCCCGGACATGCCCTCGTCGACACCCGCCGTATCGCGGTACTCCTGGATCGACTTGGCCTTGGGGTCGGTGTCCTTCAGGTTCTCGCCGTCATAGATCCGCATCTTGGAGTAGATGCTGGAGTTCTCCGGCTCCTTGAGCCGCGAGAGCACCGAGAACTGGGCCAGCATGCGCAGGGTGTCCGGTGCACAGGGTGCCTGGTCGAGCGATGAGTGCTCGAGCAGCTTCTTGTAGATCTTGATCTCTTCGGTGACCCGCAGGCAGTAGGGCACCTTGACGATGTAGACCCGATCGAGGAAAGCCTCGTTGTTGCGGTTGTTGCGGAAGGCCTGCCACTCGCTTTCGTTGGAGTGGGCCAGCACGATGCCTTCGAAAGGAATCGCCCCCATGCCCTCCGTGGGGTTGTAGTTACCCTCCTGGGTGGCGGTCAGCAACGGGTGCAGCACCTTGATCGGTGCCTTGAACATCTCGATGAACTCCATCAGCCCCTGGTTCGACTTGCACAGGCCGCCGGAGAAGCTGTAGGCATCCGGGTCATCCTGGGAGTAGAGCTCTAGCTGGCGGATATCCACCTTGCCCACCAGGGAGGAGATGTCCTGGTTGTTCTCGTCACCGGGCTCGGTCTTGGAGATGGCGATCTGGTTGAGCCGGGACGGATAGAGCCTGACCACCTTGAATTCGGAGATGTCGCCGCCGTACTCCCTGAGCCGCTTGGAGGCCCAGGGCGACATCACGCTCTTCACGTAGCGCCGGGGGATGCCGTACTCCTTCTCGAGCAGCTCGCCATCCTCCTCGGGCGAGAAGAGCCCCAGGGGCGACTCGTAGACCGGCGAGCCCTTGATGGCATAGAAGGGGATGTGCTCCATCAGCAGCTTGAGCCGCTCGGCAAGCGACGACTTGCCGCCCCCCACCGGCCCCAGCAGATAGAGGATCTGCTTGCGCTCCTCCAATCCCTGGGCGGCATGGCGGAAGTAGGCAACGATCTGCTCGATTGCCTCTTCCATGCCGTAGAATTCGGCGAAGGCGGGATAGCGACGAATCACCTTGTTGGAGAAGATCCTCGAGAGCCTTGAGTCCTTGGCAGTGTCGATCACCTCGGGCTCGCCAATTGCCTGGAGCATGCGCTCGGCAGCGCTGGCATAGGCCATGGGGTCTTCGCGACACAGCTCAAGATATTCCTGCAGGGACATTTCTTCCTGCTGGACACGAGAGAAGCGGTTCTGCACATGATCGAAGATGCTCATCGAAGCCTCCTGTTTGCCCACCCTGACGGCCACCGCCACAGTCGATGACCTCACCGGGTTACTCATCAGCCTAGTCAGCTTCCGGCGGAGCGGCCGGGGGAACTGTCAACGCAGTGAATGACTATCCATGAGAACGCAGGGACCGCCGAGGGTTCGATGAAGAAACGTATGCTGATTTAACGATGCATGGACGCAAAGCTAAAAAATCGCTCGACACCTCGCCGAAACGCCCGTCTGGTACGGCAATGGGGCCAGAGCGCCTTGGGAGGCGTATCGATCATGCTCCTGCGGCGGCGCCCGTCGTTTCAGGGCCATCGAGGAAAAGAGTAGCGGGCTGCCCTCCAGGTTCAAGGCGCCGCAGCCCATCCGAAGAAAACCTTCGCTGCGCTCCGTGCGCAGCCGGATATTCCCTCACGCTGGCTCAAGGTTCAGCGCCGGGTTCAACGCAAGAGCTTGGCCGGCACCCTGGTGCCGGCCGGAACGAAGGACTGATTGACGTCGACCGCGCTTTCGCTGGCTGGACGCAAGAATGGCTTCAATGCCCTGGCATCGGTTTCAGCGTGCCGCCTTCGCGCGCACATCGGCCAGGTCCCAGGCCTTGAGCAGCTCGACGGCGACATCGGGTGACTCGACTCCCTGCCCCTTCACCTGCATCAGGATCCGTCCGTCGAGCAGCAGCGTCGCCTCGACCCGGGAGCGTTCCGCCTCCCACTTGACGATGGCGGACTCGCGCCCCATTCGGACACGCTCCATGTTGGGCTGGGCAGCGATCATGGCGGGATTGTTGAACATCGCAGCCATGCCCTGGACCATGGGGTTGTCGATCATCAAAGACGCTTCCAGGCGTCCCTCCCCTTCGTCCTCGCGATAGTTGCGCTGCAGCATGGAACCACCGCCCCCCATCAGGGCCGCCGCGCCGCCACCGCCGGCGGATTCGGCTTCACCTGCGGTCCAGCCCTCGGGGGCGTCGGGGAAGGTTTCGGCAATGCGTCCCGACAGTAGCTTGCGGATGTCGTTGATGGCGAACTCCAGCTCGGTGACCGCCCCGCCATAATCCTCCTCTTGATACAGCTCGAGACCCAGTTCGATCTGTTCGACGACCTCATCGGCCAGCGCTGAAGCGGTGAATGGCATTGCCAGCGTGGCACCCAACAGGGCGACCCCAAGAGAGCGTTTACTGCGCATATTCGTTTTCCTCGTTGTTTTGTCTAGCCAATCTTGCCTATCCCGTCTTTCCTACCCCGTCTTGCCAACCCATGCGGCAACCGTTTCAGGTGGCCGGCTCACCCCTCATCCAGCGCAATCCAGCGCAGGTCGCCGGCCAGCGCCACGTCATCCTCCCCGCTGGCATCGATGTTGAACTCGGCATCGTAGCGCTCGCCGTTGGCCACCAGTGTCAGCTCTCCGCTGACCTCATCGATGTCATGTTGGGTGAACTGGGCGCGCACGGCATCATCGCCGCGCCCTTCCTGTACCGGATAGCTTCCCGCTGTCGCACCCGCAGGCAGGTAGAGATAGATCCCGTGGCCGACGATCAGCATGTTGTCGCGCGCGGTAATACGGGAAAGTGTGGTCTCGGTTTCGCCGTTAACGGTTATGTCGTACTCCGCCTCGGACTGCAGCGTCAGCGGGAGGTCCTTGACGGCACCTTCGCTTGCCACGCGGCTTGCCTCCTCGCCACGCCCATCGGCGGCCTCCAGCAGCCAGGCAGCACTGACCCTTTCCCCGAACGCTTCCAGGTAAACGCTGCCCGAGACCTGCCGCGAGAATGACCACCCCATGCCGTCACCCCGAACATGGGCTTGCACCTGGTGGTCCTCGGCGTCGGCGAAACTCGCCACCTCGTAGTTCTTGCCTGCCTCTGCGGCTGCCGGCAGCACCAGCGAGACCCAGGCACGCACAACATTGTCAGGATCATCCTCGTGGGTCGCATCGGTGTAGATTGAAATGACATACGGCCCTTCGGCATTGCTACCTCGACGGGAAGAGCCACCTCCCAGAGCAGGCCGGAAGATATCGTTGCTGACACCGCCGTAGCGCGGATCATCCGCCGTGGTGTACTCACCTGTCGAGGTAGCGGCCCCGCTGATGCTGATCATCGACTCGCCGCTTTCCACCCGCTCCAGCAGGCCAGCAAGCTCACCGCCGCCGTCACTTTGCACACCGCCCTGCTGCGAAGCGCCATCGTCTGTCTGCACGGCGCTGGAAGCGGATTCATCACCGCATGCCGTCAATAATCCCAGGCCGACAAGCGTCATGCCTGCCAGCCACGTACCTTGGCTTCCCCGACTCATGCTCATATCGCACCTTATCTGCATCTTGTTCTGGTCTCAGCGCATTTCCCTGCCCCGCGGTGTCACTGCGTAACTTCTGCTCCCTGCGTGTCGTCGCCTGTCGTCGTCTGTGTGGCACGCAGCTTCAGCTTGCGGAACTTGGCCGACATGCCATCCAGCTTGGCCTCCCACTCGGCGTCCGGCTGCTGGCCTTCGATGGCCTTGAAATACGCCTGCATCATGCAGGTGATGGCAAAGGGCTCCAGTACCGCCACCTTGACGCTCCAGGCGAACAGCAGTGCGACGATGACCCCGGTCGCCGACCAGCCACCGGGAATGAGATAGGCCACCAGGGCAGCGGGCGCCAGCATGACCAGGAAGACCAGGAACGAGAGGCCGTAGACGATCAGTGCCAGCCAGGCGGCATTCTTCAGCATCGGCTTGGCATTCTGGCCGTAGAGCACGAGCGCATCACGGGAGGAAGCCCAGGCGTTGTCGGAGCGGGTGCGAATACAGTAGGCCAGGATCACTTCGTCGATGAAGCCCACGGCGATGCGCAGGAACATTTCGACGAGCCGGAGGAACTGACGGGCACCGGGGATCGGCAACAGCCGGAATATCCCGCGAGCCAGGCCGGTAATCGCACGCAGCACGCCCTTGATCAGTTGATCCACCCCGAACAGCACGCTGGCCTGGGCAAAGCGCGCCTTCACCACGGTGCTGGCATGCTCGATCTGGCCACGTCCCTGGGGCAGAGGCTTGCCGTCCATCAGCTCCACCAGCACGGCAATATGGCCCGCCTTGACCATATACAGTAGGTACTCACGCAGGATGTACATGATGGCGCCGACGATCCCGAAGCCGACGACGCCGCCCCAGAAGGTGGAAGCGGCGCGGAAGCCCTCGTCGCCCAGGCCCCCGACGCCCCACCCCACGCCGGCACCGACCCCCGTCATCAGTACGTAGGCCAGTGCTACGCCGAAGTAGACGGCAAGGCGGAAGAGAATGAAAGGCAGCGTCTTCAGCATCAGGCCAAGGGCCTGGCCAATCTTGAAATCCCACATGTCGCCCCCTGCTGAGGATGAGTGTTGTCGTTGTTTCGCGTTACTGCTTTCGACTGATTCCAGTAGGTTAGCCAGGCTGGTGCGACGTGACCCCGTTCGTTTGGAGGGGGAATGCCGCTTCCCAGCCGAAGCTGGCCGGTGTCAATGGCATAGCGCCGTGGTCCAGGCGTCCGGCTCGGTGGGACCTCGTCGGCACTGCTGCTGCCGCCCGACTTCGCCGAGCTGCCAGCGCCCTTTGCTTGCAGGGTTGAAGATAAGCCTGTAGCGCATGGCGCGAACCGAATCATCCTTGAGTCCATCAAGGCTGAGCGTGACCAGGATATCGCCGTCCTGGCGCATACGCTGGGTGACCGTCTCCACGGTGACCGGGTTGAACTCGCGCATACCGTAGTGCCTGCGCGCCAGAGCCACGGGATCTTCGGTCGCTTCCACCTCAGGTAACTCGATGAGCTGATAGTCGTTGGCCGGCAGTGTGCCACCACCTGCCGGAGATGCTTCGGCCTGCCACAATCGCACCAGTGCTGCGGGGAAGGTCGGCGGCTTTCCCGCCCAGGCCAGCCGAATGCCATCCTTGCTCAAGGCCAGCGCATGGGCCGGGCCCTGCCGGGGCATCGGCAGGGCATCTGCCGCGGTTTCGGCATCAGGCCCATGCTGCAATTCGGCAGGAAAGGACTCCGCCCGCTCGGCAACATGGCCCGTCTCCAGCGCATAACGCTGCACATCCGCACCGCAGGCAGCCCATACGCTGGCCCCATCGGCGGAAAAGGCCACCTCGCGACACTCCTGGTCCCCGGCCAGGTCCTGGAGCAGCTTGCCCGTGGCCAGATCCCAGAGCTTGAGCGACGCGTCGGCCGCCACGCCCGGATTCCAGCTGGCGCTCACCAGGCTCCCGCCATCGGGGCTGAAGGCCAGCCCGGTGACAGGCAGCTGCCGGTCCACCTCCGGAGAGTGGTGGCCCTCCAGCCGATGCACCAGCTCACCGGTCGACGCCTCGCGTATCTCGAGATTTCCGTGTGCGGCGATCGCCACGCGAGCACCATCCGATGACAGCGCCAACTGCTCGACGCGCTCCCCCTCGACCTCTATCTCATGCAGCAGTTGGGCCTGCGTCCAGCCCGGCGTCGTGTTTCCCATGGCGGGGCCAAGCCAGCCACCTGCCACCAACCCAAGAACGAAAGCCCCGCCCCAGACGCCCGCACAGGACCGTGCGCCATATGAATTACGATGTGACACCTTCACCTCCTGAAGTCAGTGATCACTGCTGGTTCCAATCCACCACCCGCATGTGAGCATCCTTCCAGACGTTCGCCCAAAGGCTGGGACTCCTCTTCGGTCAGGGTTCCACGGGGAGCCTGACCCGCTCGGTGACCGAGACACCGCCATATTCGAACTCGAGTTCGCCGGCCGCCGCATCAAGGCGATAGAGCAGCTGAAAGTGACGAGGCTCATCATCGGCGGGCAGCCAGAAGGGCTCCTCGAGCACGAGAGGGCCCCGCTGATAGGCTGCGACCAGCTCTCCTGCCGGCTCTTGTAGCCGGAATCGATCGGCAGCCGTCATCATGCCGCCCACCCCGCTCAGGTTGCTCATCGAGGCCTCGATCAGCGCCAGGCGCTCGTCCCCTTCGGTCGTGTGACCGGCAAAGCCGTCGACATGCTCGAGTGCGTGAAGCGTTACACGGATCGGGTCATCCTCGATTACGGCCACCGGCTCACTCTCGATTGGCACCGAATTACCCTCTTGCAGCAGGAAGCGCAGTGCCGGGCGGATGTCGGAAGAGATATCGGTGCCGCGGAACTGGGGCATATAAGCAACGAGCTCCAGGGATTGGGCATCCTTCGGCACCGGGAACACCGCCTGGCCTCCCGCCCAGGCATCGGGCAGCAGGGCTGGATTATCCTCAAGGCTGCTCAGCAGAAGCTCACGGACATAGGCGTGCCGGCCATCCACTACCGCCTGCAGCAAGCCAGGCCCCTCGATATATTCCATGACCCGTCGCAGACTGTCCTGCTCCTGGGGATTGGCATCGCGATCCAGCGCCAGCGAATCCACGGAAGTTCGCCACTCCCCCTGGCCGCGCACGTCAACTACCAGCCACTGCATACCTTCGGGGGCCGATTCGCCCAGCCAGGCGCTGTGCAAACCAACCTCGTGCACCCCCAGGGACAGCAGGTCGTGGCCGTCGACGTCTTGTGCCGCTTGCCGCAAGGCCTGGGGCTGCTCGGCCTTTCCCAGCAACGGCACCGTCAGGGGAGCATACTGGTCGTGGTAATAGTGCAGGGAAAGGCTCTCAAGGCCCGTTTCGGGAATGGCATAGGTCAGCTCTCCAGCGACCACCGCACCGTTATGCGGCAGCACCAGCTCATCATCGATGGCCGCCTGGCCCAGATGCGCCCGTCGTACCACGGTGTCGCCGTTGACCAGCAGGTACCCCTGGCGCTCGAAGGAACCGATCAGCACTGCCTCCGGGTAGCCGATATCGAATATCAGGTCGGCGGGCATGATATTTTCCACCTCCACGCCCAGGGTCAACCAGTGTCTACCCGCAGGTGCCGCCTGGCCCTCCAGTTCTTCATGCAAGGCCCACTCGGTGACACGGAGGTGCAGGGCGCGGTTGCAGCCCTCGGCGGCCAATGCACCGCGATTCCCCCCGGTCAGCTCGGCGGACTTCAGCTTCGGTGGAGAGCCTGCCCACACCGAAGAGGCGGCGAGAGTAGCCGCAAGCGCCAGTGCAGCCAGCCTATGCCGTGAAATAAGCGCACGTGTCATTGATGAGGCTCCTCTAGCAGGGGTCGGGCATCAGGTCCTCGACGATGGCGCTATTGACCTCGCCGAGGTAAGAATCCAGGGCCGCAAGATAGATCTTGGATTCGGTCGCAAACTTGGCGATTTCGACCCACTGGTCGGCCAGCTTGCCCAAGGCCCCCTCCGCGGCCGCTGAGGCACCTTCACGCAGGATGCAGCACTGCATGGCGCCAGGGCTGGGTTTGGTCAGGATGCAACTCCAGACCGCCTGGACCATCTCCACTGCAGAGGCAGCGTTGTCGATGCTGTTCATCAGCACCAGCACCTGCTCTACCATCTGACCGCGACCGTCGGGCCCCATGCCCAAGGCATCCCCGGTGACCGGATCGAGACGCCACCAGGTGGGTGCCATCCCGGGGTTCTCCGGCATTACCACTACCTGGCCCGACGACAGGGCCATTGCCATGGCGCCACGGCTCGCCGCACTCATTTCGGGAAGCTGTGCGATGCTGTCCACCAGCTGCCAGTTCTCTTCCGCTTCCAAGGCCTCGGCGTAGGCCAGGCTGGTATTGACGCCACGCCCTTGCCCCGGGTGTAGTTCGGCCTCGAGGACCGTATCCAGCACACCCTGGGCAAGGCGAACCCTGATTGCAGGGGCTTCCCCGGGTAATACCGCCACCCGGTTGTCAATGATGTCCAAGCCTCCCTCGATGGCGACTTCTCCCGCCTGGGGGACCAGGCGCTCGAAGGTAGACAGCAGGTTGAGGCGCGTCAGGGCCAGCCGCTCCCGGTGCTCACTTCGTCCATGTCGGTGATAAGCCAGAGCAAACAGTTCTGCCGGGTAGGGTGTAAGGCGCTCCATGGCCAGCCCCATCCGGCCGGGATCGTCGCGACGCACGGCATGCACGGCTCCCAGGGCTGCCATGCGGTTATCCAGCAGCCCCCCCAGCAGACGTGCCGCCGTATAGGGGTTCGACCACCAGTGCCCCTGGGCCAGCAGTTCGGTGGTGGAGAGCATGCTCAGTGCCCTGGCCTCTCGCGTGGCTTCGTCGAATACCAGCTCTCCGATATCACCCTGGCGCTGCTCGGCACCGAGGATATCCATCAGCGGCCGTTGGAAGGTTTCGATTTCCCTTCCGGGGGCGGCAACATGCAGGCGCAGCCACACGGCAGTAAGTTCAGCCGTATCGTCTTCTTCCTGCGCCTGGCGCCCTCCAGTGCCGATACTCCCCAGCACCTGGGCGGCCTCCGAGAATGCCTCGCCCACGCCGGTGCCTCCCTCAGGGTCGCCCAGACCTCCATCATCCAGGATGCTGTGCTGCACTACCGGCTCGTCGCCGATCATCAACAGTGGCAGCCACTCCTCCCGCGAGCTCAGTAGTGCCGGCAGCTCCTCTCTGGAAAAGCGCTCAGAGCCGCCCATAAGGTCCTCAGCAGAGGGCAGCCCCAAGGGCTGAAGATCGAGAACCAGGGAGTGCCGCGCTGCCTGGGCCGCCTCGAGCTCCACCTCCAGCGCCGTGCGCTCGCGAAGGCCTCCCGATTCAAGCCGCTCCGCCACCACCTCCAAGGTCAGTCGGTGTAGCTGCTCGTCAGGGATATCCTCGGTCCACAGGGTCACGATTTCACCCCTGTGGAGGCGCTCACCGACACCTAGCCCGGGCAGCGCTGGATCCAGGTCCAACCAGTCATCACCCTCACGCACCTGGACCCACCAGTGATCGCTCAAGGCCGCCTGCCACTCATCAAGGTACTGGATGACGTCGCTCCGGCCGGCCTCCGCCTCCAGCAGGGCCCAGAGCGACCGGGTCTGCTGATCGGTGCGCTGGCGTACGGCGCGCTCCATCGCCTCGCCCTGACGATCAACGCGTGCCAGCGCCTGGCGCAGTGCTTCACTGGGCATACCCAGCTCATCCGTGGCTCGCCGTAACGTCATCTCGTCCAGGGTCTGCTCCTGGTGCAGCGATTCGGCCCTCGGTAAGAACCAGTATTCCTCCAACGCCTCGAGCGCCTCCTCTTCCAGGCTGGCACGGGCCAACCTGACCCGATGCCCTGCAGCCTCCAGAAGGTCATGCAGCAGCAGGGCACGATCCAGGTGGCTGCCCGAGCGATCGATCAGTGCGCCACGACTTCCACGCAGCTTCCCGCTGTAGGGAAGCCAGCGGGTCTCGTCACGCACCCAGGAATAAAGCGACGCAACCGACCCCCCCAGGTCTTCCTGGCGCGCCGTTATCGACCACGCTTCCTCGGGAAGCCGACCAAGGGCGTCGGCGGCCCGGGAATAGGTTGCGTTGAGCGCCTGCTCCAGGGCCTGGTAACGATCCGCGGGTGCCCGACACTGGGACTCTGCCCAGGACGGCAGCGACATCGACAGCCCCAAGGCCAGCAGAAGATAGTGCCAAGGCTTGCAGCAACTCATGTTCACGGTATCCCCTCCAACTGAATCCTCCTTTCGTCCCGAACGGCGAAGGATAAACAACGGCCTAACAGGTCAGCCCGCCGAGATATCATGGTGTCAGACGAATCTCACGTGACTGCCTGGGCGAGATATCGAAGGCTTGGCGCCGCTCCCCGCTCTGGGTCTCCACCACCAGCTCATACTCGCCGACATCCAGCTTGACCGGTTCGCCGTCCACGCGTCCCCGGGCGACCTCGCTCCCATCACTGTCCAGCACCCGCCAGGTGGCCGCCAACGCCTGGGACAGGCCGGCGATCAGCTCATCGCCGTCGTGACTATCGAAGTACTCACCGCCGCCTTGGGCAGCGAAGCGCTCGAACTCGGCCTGCAGGACGACCTCATCGATATGGAAGCCGACGATATTGAGGCGCACGTCTACCCCCTCCTCGATCAGGGCCTCCACGGAGGCGGCCACATCGCCGTCACAGGTCTCCTCACCGTCGGTAAGCATCACCACCAGGCGAGGCTGGTCCTCGTAGCCCGAAAGGTCCTCCAGTACCGCATCGATGGAGGCCGCCAGCGGGGTGCGCGCCAGGTTGATGGCCTGGATGCCCGATACCACCTCTCGCACCTCGCCATGATTCCCGGGACGGGGCTCGACCAGCAGCTCGGTCTCGCAGCTATGGGGTTCGGTATGGCCGTAGGCACGCAGCGCAACCGGCACTTGCTCCGGAATGCGCTCATCGAGTACCTGCTGGACGATGCGCCGCGCCACCTCGATGCGACGACCGCCCTCCATCTGGCGCAGCATGGAGCCCGAGGCATCGAAGATCAGGTGTACTATTCCGCCGGCCACCGCCGGCTGCTCGCCGCTGACCACCTGGAAGGTGCCGGGCTCTGGAGGTGCCTGGTAACGGGATGTCACCTCCAGGGCAAAGGTCGTGGGCTGACGAACCTCCTGCATGCCGACCTCGAAGGCCCGCACCAGATCGCGGCGGTCCAGGGTATAGGCATAGCGACCGCCCCCCACATTGGCCCAGCTGCGCATCTGGTTCTGGTACCAGCGTGTCTCGCTGGCCAGACGCTGCTGTCCATGGGAAATCTCCAGGGTGAAGATGCGCGGCTGTACCCGTTCCAGGTCGTCCCAGACACTGATAGCCCGTCCCATCTGCTCGGCATCGGTGATCAGGAAGATGACCCTTTCCCGGTCAAGCGCCTCCAGTGCGCGCGTCGCGCCCTGAAGCGCCGGCTCGGCATCGGAGCTCTCGAAGCGTCCGTCGTAGGCAGCCAGGGTATGGCGCAGAATGCGCGGCTCCCCGCTCCACTCATCGAGCAGCATGGGGCCGCCTAGCGGCATCAGGTTGGCGACTTCCTGGTCGGGGTCGAGCCCTTCGGCAAAGCGGTTGATGGCCTGCAGAATCGGGGCCTGAAGCGCTTCCAGGCTGCCGCTGGCATCCCACAAGAAGGCGATGGCCCGAGCCGGCTCGGTGATGTCCAGGCGATACTCCCCGGGGGGAATGCCAACGGCCTCGCCGCGGCGCCACCCCTCGGGCTCACGCTGCCAGTCGAGAGACAACGTCTCACCATCGGGCGCTACCAGGCTGGCCTGGATCCTGCCGCGAAGCGTCTCACGCAGCCGCACCACCAGGGTGTTGTGCTCCTCCTCGATCCTCACCCGATAGCTGCGAGTATCATTCGGCTGCGCCAGGCGTCCGGTGACGGGCTCCTCCAGCCGCCGGGGCGCGTCGGGATGACTGGCGTCGTCGTCCACCGCGTCCGGAAGCGCTTCTTCGCTCAACGTCAGCTCATAGGGTCCCGACTGCCCTTCCCGGCCTTGCTCCGGCCAGTAGGCCAGGATCGACTCGCCGCCGCCCAACGGTTCCGCCTCATGGGCACGGATCTCGGCAGGCAGCCGCCAGCGACGCTCTGCCTGCTCCGGGTCCGGGTCCGGCTCGGGCATCAGCACCTCGAGGCGCAGATAGCGCGCCCAGACAGGGGTGTCCAGGCTCAGCTCGGCCAGCCCCTGCGCATCGCGCTCTAGGCGCCAGTCAGCCTGATGCTGCCAGGGGCCAACCGGGCTTTCGGTGCTGGAATAGACCCTTATCGTCTCGATGGACTGACCGCGGTGTTCAGGCGCCTCCTGCCAGCCCAGTTGCCCGAGCCTTGCCGCGCGCTGCTGCAGGAAGCCGAAGACCAACGATACGCCGCCCGGCTGCCATTCACCGCCCCGCTCCAGACCTCGTCCAAGGCGATCCCCATGGGCGCCATGGCCCTGGAACGCATTGCGCTCCGGCAGGGTCATCTCGTTGAGGGCGGGAACCTCGGGCCGCGTAGTGATCCAGTGCCCACCGCGACGATCCGCCAGCAGATCAGGGCGCTGGCGCGCCAGCTCATCAGCGGGCTCGCCCAGCACACGAAGCTGTCCGATGCCGGTGTCATCCAGCCGCCCCGTCTCCCCCCAGAAACCGAGAGGACGTAGCCCCAGGTAGCGGGCCTGGCGGGAAGACGCCAGGGCGAAGAACTGCTCGCCGTCGGCGGCGTCAAGCTCGAGGGTGGTGACCACCTCCAGGTCGTCGGGAGTGTCGCCCAGCGACACCTCGAGCTCGCGCCAGCGGTGCTCAGGAGGCTGACCCGAACGCTGGTTGATCACCAGCATCTCGACGTCGCCGCCGTCGCCGGCCAGGCGCAGGGGGGGCAGGGCCTCCCCCGGCTCGCCGCGATAGCGGAGATGGCTGCCCATCGAGCTCATGCCGTCGATCAGGTGCACCAGCCGGGGCTCGGAAGCCACGCGATGGGTACCCCAGCCGCTGGTGGCATCATCAATGATCGGCTCCCCGCTGTCGGGGTCTTCGAAGTAGGCACCGAGGCCCCACCAAGCCAGGTCCACCAGTCCTTGAGCCCGATCGCGCAGGGTCGCGTCCCCCGGGCTGACGCCGGCCTCGGCATCGGCGCTGCCGACAGCGAGGGTCGCCTCGAGCGTCTGGCCCGCAAGGCCGATGAAGAGTGACACCGGCGCCTCGTCATCCAGCCCGGTCGGCAGCGTCCAGGTCGGGGCCAGAATGACCTCCTCGCCGGGTTCCAATGTGAGGGTGTCGGGCAGCGCGTCAATGCGCCAGCCGGCATGGCTGGCATGGGCCTCGAGCGGCAGGGTCACCGGCGCCTCGGCGCCGTTGCTCAGCACCAGTCGGCTCTCCAACCGCTGGGGAGCGTCATGCCAGGCGGTCAGGGGGCCGTCTGCCTCGAAGCGGGCTTCGATGGCATCACTGCGCCTCTGCGATTCGGCCTGTCGTTCTGCGAGCAGGGGATCCTCGAGGATCAGGTCGATATGCCCCAGGCGCGCACGGCTCGCCCGCAGGTAGACCCTTGCCCGTGCCGGAACCTGCATCGCCACGGCTTCGGCGTCGTCACGCTGCGTCTCGACCTCCCGTGTGGGTAGCGCCTCACCCTGCTCATCGATCAGCTCGACCTGGGCGCGACTCAGGCGATTGTCCCCCAGCCGCTTGATTCGCACTTCCCTGGGGCTGTCGCCCACCGGGAGACGGAACCACTGGTAGTCGTTACCCAATCCGCTGTGGGGAAGCTCAATGCGACCGTCAGGTGGCGGTTCGGCGGCCAGTTCCTGGCGCGTCGCCATGGCATGCCCCGCCATCGGTTCCCAGGGCGCTTGTAAGTCCAGCCGGACTCGATAAGGACCGGCTGGCTCCCGATCTCCCAGCCAGAGATAATAGTTGCCGGCCGGCAGCCGACCGGTGAGTATCAGCGGCGATGTATCCAGTGCGCGACGTGGATGCACGGAGGCAATACGCTCTTCGTCCCGGTAGAGAATGGGCTGAACACGCCCGGCATCGGGCGGGGTAATCTTCAGCCGTATACGGTTGTCGCCTGGCAGGGTGAACCGATACCAGTCCTCGTCGGAGGCGTCGTGAAGATCGCCACGCATGACCTCTCCGAAAGTCAGCGCATTGGCCTGGCTGCGGGTGTCATTGGGCTCGCGCTCCCAGCCTTCTTCATCGGCCTCCAGACGCTCGGCAAGGATTCGATAGTCACTGTCGCTCCCGGAGAGCTCCAGGTAATAGGTGCCCGCCATCAGTTCGAGACGAGAAAAACCAAGGCCTTCCTTTTCACCTACAGGCCCGTAGGCTTGGGACCTGGCGAAATGGGAGCGCCCCGAATGGCCGGCCTGGTAGAGGCGAAGGTCATCCAGGTCATCGCCACTGGCCACAATGCGCCACACCTGATCAGAGCGCGGCACATCGAGCCGGAAAACCCCCTTTCGCGGGCCATTGAAGGTGCCCTGTAATTCTTGCTCTGGCGATAAGGCGGTTGCCACCTCGCGGCTGTCGTTGGGCTCCGCCACTTCCTGTGGAGTGGGCCGAGGAACGGATCGGCGAATCACCTCCACCGCGACGCCAGCCTCCTCCGTCTGCTGCGACGGCGTCAGCGCCAGGTAGTGACGGCCAGGGTCGAGACGTAGCCGATCGAAGAGTGCCTCCCGCGGGCCCGTGCGGCAGATCGCCTCCTGACCCAGGGCGTCCGCCAGGCACGCTTCGATCGGCGGATCCTCCGGGCCAAGCAGATCCAGCGCCCAGCCCTGCCCTTGAGCCTCTTCATCGTTGAGCTCAAAGGCCAGGTAGCTACGCTGACCGGGCAGCAGCTCAAGCACTTGAGTGGCCTGGGCGGGCAGAGCCAGGGCGTCTTCCCGTGTCGCTGCCACCGGCTCAGGCGCCGGCTCCGGAAGGGCCTCGCCCGGCTCGAGGCGCACCCGCACCCGGCCGATGGCCTCACCTTCCTCATCACGCGCCAGGGCCAGTGCGGCGCCTTCTTCCAGGGCCAGCTGGTCCCATTGTTGCTTCATCGGCAGAGGCCCCGTGGACGCCACCAGGGGCTCGTCCGATGCATCCACCGGCTGCGCCATTACCGCATGGCCAAGTTCGGTCAGCAGGGAGAGCCGCCAGAGCCGGGCGTCGTTCTCATCGAGCTCAAGGGGGAGCTGCAGGCGCGATGCATTGAGCTGATAGAACCAGTCGCGGCCCGGGCCAATGACCAGGGCGTCGGCATTCGATGGAGCCTCTGCCGTGCCATGAAGGGTGATCTCATCGGCAGGCTCGACGGTGAGCTGATATTCGCCCTGCCCTCCGTGCGTCTCGACCTCGATCCGATAGTCGCCATGGGACACCAGCAGGGAGGTCACGCGATCACCGGCGGTATCGGGCGTGGCCTCAAGGGTCAGCAGCGGCTCGTCGGTCGCGCGCCCCTCAGCGGCAGCAGGGCCTGAAGCATGCGACGCGTCGTCCGACGCCTCATCGGCGGTGCCAAATGTCGACGTTGCCGGCGCCTCGCCAAACGTCGTGACACCCTGCGGTTCCCCTTGCCCTGCCGAAGCCTGGTCAGCGTGCAGGCTTACCCGCAATCGCTCAGCGGTGGTGGCGCGCAGCGATATCTGCCACAGGTAACCCACCTCACGGTCATCGATCGACCAGGTGAAGGCGTGCCGCTCCCCCTCGGCCAGCTCTCCCAGGACACGGGCTGCCCCGCGAAAGCCCTGGGAAGGCGGCATGCCCTCAGCCAGGGGTTCGGCCACCAGGGTTCGGGGGTAAGCGTAGGCCGACGCACCGTTTACCAGTGCCGCCAGCAGCACCACAGCCAGCAGGCTGATCATTGCCATTCCGCCCCTGAGGCACCTGTTGCCGTCACGACAAGCTGTCGTCATCGCCATTTCCTGCTCCCGGATCAAAGTCCCAGCTCGACGGACTGGCTCGGTGCCACTTTGAAGGTCTTGCTCCGCTCACCCTCCTGGGTCTCCACCACCAGCTCGTACTGACCCACGTCCAGTTCGACGGGGGCGTCGTCCACCCGCCCCCGGGCAACTTCGTCGCCCGCGCTGTCCAGCACTCGCCAGGTGGCCGCCAAGGCCTGGGACAGGCCGGCAATCAGCTCATCGCCGTCGTGGCTATCGAAGTACTCGCCGCCGCCACGGGCGGCAAAACGCTCAAACTCGGCCTGAAGGCCGATCTCGTCGATATGGAAGCCGACGATATTGAGGCGCACGTCCACCCCCTCCTCGACCAGGGCCTCCACGGAGGCGGCCACATCGCCGTCACAGGTCTCCTCACCGTCGGTAAGCATCACCACCAGGCGAGGCTGATCCGCGAAATCGGAAAGGTCATCGAGTACGGCATCCAGCGAGGCGGCCAACGGCGTACGTGCCAGGTTGATGGCCCGGATACCTGACACCACTTCGCGCACCTCGTCGTGGTTGTCCGCACGGGGCTCGACCAGCAGCTCGGTTTCGCAGCTGTGGGGTTCGGTATGGCCGTAGGCGCGTAGCGCCATAGGCACCTCATCGGGAATCCGCTCATCCAGGGTCTGCTGGACGATGCGCCGCGCCACCTCGATGCGCCGTCCGCCCTCCATCTGGCGCAGCATGGAGCCCGAGGCATCGAAGATCAGGTGCACCACGCCGCCGGCCACCGCCGGCTGTTCGGGGTTGGCGCTGACCACCCGCAGGCTGCCGGGCTCGGGTGGCTCCTGATAGCGCCGCTCCACCGCCAGCGCGAACTCGCTGGGCTGGCGCAGCTCACGCATGCCCGCCTCGAAGCCGCGAATCAGGTCGGTACGATCCACGGTATAGCGATAGCGCCCATCGGCGATCTGGGCCCAGCTAAGCATCTGGTTCTGGTACCAGCGATTCACCTCGGTGTCCCGGCTGGAACCATGGGTGATCTCCAGGGTGAAGACCCGCGGGCGAACCCGGGCCAGGGTCTCCCAGGACTCCAGGTCGCGATCGGTCTGCTCGGCATCGGTAATCAGGAAGATCGCCCGCTGTCCCTCCCGCTGGGCCAGGGCACGGCTGGCCAGTTCGAGGGCCGGCTCCGAATTCGAGCTATTGAAGTCGTCGTCATAGGCGGCGAGGGTCTGGGCAACCTGGGAAGGGTGGTCAGCCCAGCCATTGATCAGCAGTGGGCCTCCCAGGGGCAGCATGTTGAATACCTCCTTGCCGGGCTCCAACCCCTCGGCGAAGCGGTTTAGTGCCTGGTAGATCGCCGGCTGGTGCTCGGAAATACTGCCGCTGCCATCCCACAGGAAGACGATGGAGCGCGGCGGCTCGCTGACCGTGAGGCGATAATCGCCAGCAGGGATATCCACCGCCTCGGCCTGGCGGCGCCCCCCACCGACCGATGACCAGTCGAGAGGCACCGCTTCACCATCGGCATTGCTGAGGGTGGCCACGAGGCGATCCCGAGCCGGCTCCTCAAGCTCGAATGCCAGGGTATTGTCCGGTGCATCAAGGCTCACCCGATAATGACGGGTATCCCCCGGCTCATCGACCCGTCCCACCACTCGCTCCGCCAGGGAATAGGGGGACTCGGCGTGGCTATCGGGATCCTCGATCTCTCGAACCCTGAGGCCGTCACCGCCCTGCTCCGCTTCCAGCGGACCGCGGGGCTTGTCCAGTCCCCAGTGGCCGAGAATCGAACGACTGCTGCCCAGGGCATCGGCCTCGAAGGCCTGCAGGGCCTCGGGAATCCGCCAGCTGGCTCGCCGCTCGCCCTCGGGCACGGCGGGCTCGTCGAACACCAGGCGCAGGTAGCGAACCCGTGGCGCGTCAGGCAGCGAGAGAATTGCCAAACCCTCACCGTCACGCTCCAGGGCCCAGTCGGCCCGGTGCTCCCAGGGGCCCGCCGGTGACTCGAGGGAGCTGTATACCGAGACCTCTTCCACCGGCAGGCCGTCCCAGTCGAGGTTCTCGACCCAGCGTAGCTCGTCGATCCGCGCCGCCCGATGCTGGAGGAAGGCGAAGACCATCTCGATGCGCTCGTCACTGATACGCTGCCCCCGGCGCACACGTCGCTCGCCGGTGACGCTGCGATGGGTGTGCCGCTGCCCCTGGAAACCGTACAGGCGGTCGATATCCGGCAGGGTGTATAGCCAGTGTCCGCCCAGGTCACGGTCCAGCAGGTCGTGGCGCCGCTCGGCCAGCTCTCCGAAAGGCTCCCCAAGGACCCGCAGCTCGCCGCTGCCATGGCGGGAACGCCGGCGCTCGTCCTCTTCGAGGAAGATCGCCAGAGGGCGCAGCCGTACGTAGCGTGCTTCGACCGGGGCGTCGAGCAGGAAAAACTGCTCGCCGTCTCGACTGTCCAGCTCGACGGTCATCCGGGTGTTCAGCGCATCCCGGGACTCGCCCAGGGCGATCTCGACCTCCCGCCACCGGTAGCTGTGATCGTGCAGGGAGCGCTGATTGAAGGCCAGGCCATGCACCGTGCCTCCCTCACCGGCCAGGCGGATCGGCGGCAAGGCCTCCCCCGGGTCGGCATCGACCTCGATGGAGCTGGCGGCGCTGGCCATACCGTCAATCAGGAAGCGTGCCGAGCCTCCGCGCCGCTGGGGCAGGCCATCGATGGGCTCGCCGCTATCGGCATCGACAAAGTGCGCCCCCAGGGCACTCCAGGCCAGGTCGACCATTCCATCGAGCGCCTCGGGGACGGGGGGTGCTGGTTGCGGGTCCAGGGCCGCTGCCGAGGGATCCAGCTCCAGGTCACGGCGCGCCGTATGCTCGCCCACCGCCACGAAGAGCGATGATGGATCGCTCTCCAGCATCTCGGACGGCAGCGTCCAGGTCAGGGGTACTTCACGACGCTCCCCGGGGGCCAGGGAGAGTGACTCGGGCAGTCCGTCAAGCGACCAGCCCGAATGGCTGGCGTGGGCCTTCAAGGGCAGCGTCAGGGATTCCTCTCCCTCATTGCGGACCGTCAGGCGGGCCTCGAGGCGCTGGGCATGGGGCAGGAAGGGCGGGAGGCGAACGCTCTCACTGTCCAGCTCGGCAGTGATGGGCGATATCTCCGGCGTGAAAGGCTGCGCCGGGTCCTCCAGCGTGAGGCTGTTCATGCGACGACTGATGGACGCCCAGAGGTACCACTGCTCGGCTGCCGGCACGGTCACCGCATAGCGGCGCCGCTCGTCTGTCTCCTCGATCTCGAGCTCATCGCCCTCGGCGTTGACGAAGCGCAGGTTGTCTCTGGGGCGTCGCACCTCGATGTGCAGGGTGCGCGCCTGCTCGATGACGGGCAGGCGAAGATAGCCTGTGGTGTCATCCACGCCACCCGTCTCTTCATCGATGACTCCGTCCCTGGGGAACAGGGGCGCCTGCTCGAGATTCCGCAGCAGTCCTACCGCACCCTGATGGTGCCAGGGATCGCCGATGTCCAGCCGGACGCGGTAGGGATCCTGCGAGGGGCCATTCCCGACGAGCCTCAGCGTATAGTCCCCGGGGGGCAGTCTCCGACTGATGCGCGCGGCCTCCTCAAGGTCGAGGGTACGCAGTAGCTCATTTCCCTGCCAGAACAGCCGGGCCTCGAGGCGCCCTTCTGCCGGCGGCTCAAGATCCAGCACCAGGCGGTTCTCGCCGGGCAGATGAAAGTGGAAATGGTCCGCGTCATCCTCGCTGTGGAAATGTCCCTCGATGGATTCGCCCAGCCATAGCGGATTGGCCTCCTCGGGCGTGTCGTTGGGCTCCATCTCCCTGCCGGGCTGGGGCCGACCTAGCGGCTCGGCCTGGAGACGGTAATCGGTATTTTCCCCCTCGATCCGCACCTGGTAACGACCCGGCAGCAGGCGCACCGGGCTCAAGCGCCGCTGCTGCAGCGGGTCACCGCGGCGAGACTGCCTGCTGTCGAGGAAGGGGCGGTTATCACCATCACGGTAAAGGGCCAGGCGCTCGAGTGGATCGCCCTCCGCCAGGAATTCCCAGACCTGGGTCTCACCTCCGACCAGCAGCTCGAACCAGGCGGTATCGCCGCCTTCGAGCCGGCCCTGACGGACGGCTCCGGGCCTCAGCACAGCGGCCCAGTCACGCTGGTCATTGGGTTCGCTGACCCAACCTTCTCGATCCGGCAGCTCCGCCTCGGTCAGCCGCACCTCGGTGGGCACCGGGCCATCGGCACGCCGCGACAATCTCAATTGCAGCAGGTAGTCGCCAGCGGGAAGTTGCATCTGGGCGAACAGCGCCTCGGCAGGCCCCTCTCGGCACACCGGGTCACGGTCGTCATGGCGACTGAGACAGACATCGATATCGCGGTCAGTATCGCCAATCACGTCCAGGGTCTGGCCGGGCGCTGACTCATCCAGGCTGAAGGCCAGGTAGTGACGCTGGTGGGGAATCAGATCCAGCGTCGCGGCTTCGCCGAGGGCGAACCACAGAGCCTCCTCTTCCGAGGTGGCCACGGCCTCTGGTTCCGCCTCCATCGTCTCCTGCGCCGCCGGGTCATCGGCTCGCGGCGCGGGACGCTGGCCGTCTTCCTCCAGCTCCAGCCCCACGCGCCCGATGGCGTCTCCCTGCGGGTTACGCAGGTACAGGCGCCCTCCCCCGGCGAGATCCAGGCGGCTCCACTGCTGCTGCACTGGGGAGTCGCCGTGTACTTCGGCGAGTCGTTCGCCGGCGTCATTCTCGATCCAGGCCTCCAGCGACACGCCCAGCTCGCCGAGCAGATCGAGTCGCCACAGGTATTCGGCCGCCTCATCCTCCGGCACCAGGGGAATGGCATGTTCGGCGACATCAAGGTGAAAGAACCACAGCCGCCCGGGGGTCACTTCCAGGTCATCGGCCTCGTCGGGGCCAACCTGGCCGCGGATGCGCATGCGCCCCGCCTCGGTCAAGGTCAACTGGTACTCACCGCCCGCCCCTTGGGGCAGGAAGCTCACAAGATGCTCCCCTGGCGGGACGATCAGTTGCTGGCGATGCCGCCTTGGCTGGTCGGCGCTGATGCCGAGACTGAGCAACTCTGTCGCCTCGCGGGTACTCTCCTCGGGCTCGGCGGCACCGAATTCGGCCACCCCGCTCGGCTCCGGCTCTTCCACGGCGGGCCAGAAAAAACGTGCCGCGATACCGTCCGGCGTATCACCCTGCAGCTCGAGTTGCCAGAGACGGTCCGTTTCGGCATCGTCCAGCACCCAGCGGAACATGTCTCGATCATCGCTCGACACCTCCCCCACCAGGCGGGCTTCGCCACGGAACGATTGCGCCTGCTCGGGGGTATCGTTGGGCTCCTCCTCGAAGACCATCCTGGGGAAGGCTGCCGCACTGCCGGCCAGCAGCAGTGTCAGCAGGCAGGAGACTGATGTAACTGCAACTCGCACCTTCTTATCCCCTCGTACTTTTTTGTTACCAGCAGTCTAGGCACGCTGCCAGCTGGTAGCCCCGTTCGTTTGCAGGGGTATCTCTCAAGCCTCGATGCTTATCTCGACACTCCCACCTACCCTCCATGAGCGTCACATCATCGGAGGTGGGCGTGCCAGCCCGGCTACGCCTCGCCACAGTTGGCCGCAAGCACGAAGTCCCCCTCCTGCGGGTTCTCGGACCCTCGGTGCCCGCTGAGCCTCCCGGTGGCGGTCACGTTGGCGCCCACGATTCGAAACATTGGGTCAGGGCCATTTCCGCGGTGCCACCGCTTGACGCCAGCCTCGTCCCCGGAGTTCTGCGCCATCGAGATATCCACGGAATCCAGGTCGCGACCATCGCTGTCGGCTAGATGCGTCACCTGCACCAGTTCTTCCTCGTAGTCGAAGCCAACCCCCCAGCCGATGCCGCGAAGTACGGAGAGTTCAGTGGTGCCGCGCGTGGTCTCACCCTTAACGTTGAACTGCAACGCCTCGCCATCGTCGCGCTCTGTGATCTTGCATTCAATGCCGCTGAATTCCAGGCGTTCTCCTTCGATTTCGATGTACGCCGTACCGGTGGTGGCGGCCTCGATACCGCTGTGCAAACTCTCGGCGTAGAGCCCTTCCAGTCTTTCCCCGGTGGGAGTGTCCTCCTTTGCACGAGCCTCGATCATGGCACCAGCATTGGCCTCCTGCTCTTGGGTGTCGCCAGGCGCGTCATCGCCGCCACAAGCCGTCAGCAATACAGCGACCCCAACGGCGGCCGATACTGTCAAAATCGATGCAAACCGGGGGTGAGTTACATAGCCGGGGTACATGGGGGGGTGCTCCTTCGATATTTTAAGGGCCGGAAAACATCGCGTTTTCACTTACCTGGTTTGAAAGGCACGCAGCAGGGTCAGGTATTCGTCCCTGCTGACAAATGCCAATCGCCTCTCAATCAAATATGGCCACATCAGGGGTGCCAGCGTCGTGGGATGTTCTCCGTTTCCCTCGATGGATGACTTGTTATGGCCGGACATGCCGTCAAGGGCCAAACGAAATCCGTCAAAGCGCCCCCCGGAAAACTCCGAGGCCGGGTAAGAAATATCGGATGCTTCACCCGGACGATGAGGAAGGCCGAAATAGTGTGCGAGCTCATGAACAAGGCCTTCTGCCAGCGCCGAGGGAGACCGATCCAGTGTAATCGGCATCGCAACGCCATGGCGTCCGTCAGAATGAGGCGTTTGTCCGAATGATTGCCCCGCACCGTAGAAATCTGGCGGGTAAAACACGACGAGAATGTCGTTTCCGCTGAAAAAGCTGCCGATCTCCTCCCGAACGGCGCGGATGGTGTTTTTTAGAGCCTGCTCATTGATTCCCATGCGCAACTGCGGGGTTACCGAGTCGTTCATCACCAGGTAGAGTTCCGCCAGTGTCGGGATCGTTTCGTTTGGCGGATTGTCGGCAAAGAATGCTCCAAGCCTTTGCAAAAGACTTGAGTCGTCTTCAAGGTCGATTTCGGGCTCTTCCCGGAAGAGTCTGCGCGGATCGTTTTCGGCAACCCAGCCCAGCGTGGCGGACTGCAAATCGGCCGCCTGAACCGCTTTATCAATAATGCCAAGGACAACGTCGCGGTAGATATTCGCGTATTTCTGGTCTGCGTCGCGTCCGGTGCCGATCCCGTAGGCTTCCTTGATGGGCATCAGCTGCACGGCGAAGTCTTCCGCCATCCCGACCATGGTCAGGGCCGCCTGCCGCTCGGCCTCGGGCACGCCGTCCGACCATGATCCGACCTTCAGAAATGTGTAGCGGAACACCAGGGGTGCGGGGTCCGTGTGCCAGTGCTGCACATCACGTTCGGCGATCACGTCTTGCGCCGCCACCGAGCTCGGGTGCGGATCGTGCGGGGTGAGCCGCGTTTCGATCACCGATGTTCCGCCCTGCGCGTCGGGCGACCAGCCAAAGACGTTGATTGTATTGCGGGCATGGCGCTCGATCTCACCCTGTTCAAGCAGATCGCTTCGCACAACACGCACGACGTTGCCATCGATGGACCCGCCCGCCTGGGGGTCGATGCGCCATTGGCTCTGATCCACGACACTGATGTCCAGTTCCGCAGGAAAACTTTCCGGCTGCCAGCCCTTGTGGATGTGACCGTGTGGTTCCCAATCTACATAGATACGCTGAAGGGCTGGTTTGCCCACCACCAGCGGCGCATCGCGAACCGTCTGGTAGACATGGCTGCGCAGCGGCTCGTCGACCGGCCCGCCATGGTTGTCGAGATCAACAAGCGTGGTGAACCGCCACCAATGCGCGCTGCTTGTCATTGTCGCGCCGTTGCGGCTTTCAACACCGTCCTTGCCACCCTTGATGCGGGCCTCGTAGATGATGCCGGATTCAAGGTCGAAATCCGGGTCGAACCGGAAGAGGGTGTCTGAGACCGGCACGATCCGGCCTGTCATCTCTAGAGCCTCGCTGCGGATGTCGCGCGTGGTCAGGGAAAAATTTGCGTCAAGGACATCTGCCGCGACCGGAAAATTGAACTCGATCTCGATCTTTGGCGTTTCGAGATGGACATTCTCCCGTTGATGCGGCGGGCTGTTCGACGCGACCTCCAGAGGCTCAGTCGCCGCGCATGCCTCGGGGTCCTCTTCCCAAGATGCCCTATCACAGACCCAACCACGCACATCGCCGATCCGACCCGTCATATCGGTCGAGGAATATCCCCGCTCCCGATGGGTACGCGTTTCCCGGACTCGGGCGGCGAACTCTATCTTGTAGGCATTGCCTTTGAGCATGATGTGCATCTTGCTGAGCTCGGGCAATTCCGTCTCGTAGTACTCGTCGGGGTAATCGATGCAGCCTCTTCGGTCCGGCTCGAACATGTGGCATAGCAAAACTTCGAACAGGCCCTTCACGTCATCAAGCTCGGTGCCGAACGCCACCCCGCCGTGATCAGGCGGAAATGCAGCAAACAGCCTGAATACGTGGTCTCCCTCCGATTGCAGGCGGGCATTGTACATGCGGAAGCCTTGCTGGCCCGTGTACCTTTCCGGATCAACCTGGGTCGACGCCCCGCGGCCTTCGGTAAAGTTGGTGACCTGCAGCGTGCCGGTGCCGGTTATGGCATCGGTCCAGTTGCCGGTCACCTCCATGCCCCATACCACGTCAACAAAGTCGTAGGGTGTCTTGCCCAGCATCGATTCCAGAACCGCCTCGGGCAGGGTGCCGGTCAAATCGATATCCATGCTGGGTGGCGGAATGGGCTTGTAGTCCTCGGCGGCCTCGAATTCCTCTTCAGGGATCTCGAGCGTCAGTTGCGCCTGAGCGGCACCGCCGAACGAGAGCACCGAAAGGAACAGGGCAATCGAGATCAAAGTGCGCATCACCGGACCGCCCCCATCAATCAGCAGCCGCAGGCGCTGGATTGTCGGCCTCTTCCTCGCCGAGTTCCGTCTCGAAGCGGCCTTCGACTAGGATACAGCCCTCAAGGCTGGGCTCTGACCCGATCAAAGCACTGATAGGGCAAAGGCTGCCCTCGAACGCTCCGGCCGCGAAACCGCCGCCGGTGACGATCTCCAGCCGGTCGAATGTGACCGTGGCGTCGGTCCCGACGTCATGCGAGGACACGAAATAGCCCCTCTGCTCACCGAAGTTCTTGTGATAGGCAATTTCGGCCTCGTTTCGTCCGTTCAGCATCTGTTCCGCCTCGTCGGCTGAAAACGGGGGAAGTTCGATCGTCAGGCCACCTTGCCTTAGAATACTTTCTGCCTCGGGGTCAACGCCCATGATCCTCAGGGCGACTTGCTCTTCCCCGTCGCCACCGAATACCTGTGCCATTCGAGCACGCTGTTGTTCACTCATACCCCCAAGGACACTTTCCATCATGTTGGCCATTGAATGCGGTCGCCAGGCGGCGGACGACATGTGCCTACCTTCGACCTCGCCCGAGATGGTCAGCCAGCTCCGTTCGAAGCCATCGGCAGTGCCGTCGATCGAGCCGAGAACAGTCATGGTACGAGTGCTTTGTGCGACCGCATCGTGGGCGAGCAATACGGCTGCTGCGATTGCGGGCAAGAATATCCAGACGCTGGCTTTCGCGGTGATTCGCGTGCTTTGCATGAAGTGTGTTCCTTCAAGATATGTTGCCATTCAATTTCCACAGGCGCGTCGAAGACAGACGGCTGAAGTAACCGTATATTTCACCTTCTTTGCCTTTTTCGTGCTTTTTGTTACCAACAGTCTAGGTGCACCCCTTTCCCATAGCCCCGTTCGTTTACAGGGGTAACCATGTCACGCCTCGCATGTTTCACTGCTGTAAGCCATGTTTCCCTATAGTCATCGAAGGGCAGCATCGAATGCTGAAACCGGGCCGCACCCGTTCGAACGAACGGGGACACAGCCTGGTAACCCGTTACATCCTGCATAGAGCGCCAAGGAGCTTTCCATGATGAAACGCCGCCTTACCTGCCTGAGCCTGACTGGAGCCCTGTTGATGCCGGCCATGCTGGCCATCGCCGAGCCACTGCCGGCACCAGAGGGCCCGGTACTGCTGCGAGTGAGCGGGGAGATCGGCAAGACCAACGTAGACAGCGAAGCTCACTTCGATCGCACCATGCTCGAGGACCTGCCGCGCCAGACCCTGGATACCTCGACCGTGGTGACCGATGGGGTCAATCACTTCGAGGGCTTCCTGATGCGCGACCTCCTCGCACACGTTGGAGCCCAGGGAGAGAGCGCCGTGGCTACGGCATTGAACGACTATGTGGTGGATATTCCACTCGAGGATTTCCACGACTTCGAGGTACTGGTGGCGGACAGCATGGACGGTGAGCGCCTGACGCCCCGTGACAAGGGCCCGCTATGGATCGTCTACCCCAGGGATGATCACGGTGAGCTGCAGGACATCCGCTACGACTATCGCTGGGTCTGGCAGCTGGAGAGTCTCGAGATTCGATGATGCCCCTGACCCGACGCATGCCCGCCTTTGCTGCCCCCTTGGTCGTCATTCTGGCCTTCGTGGCCTTTCTGACGTTTTCCCTGGTGCGGCTCTACCAGGTCGAGCAGGACATGCGCTCCAACGTCAGCGACAACATGCTGTGGGTCATCACCCAGGCCCAGGTGGCGAGCCACCGGCTTGACGAGGCGGTCAGCCGGCGCGCCCTGGGAGACGACGCTGCACGGCCCGGCCTGCGCTTCGATGTACTGACCAGCCGCCTGGTGCTGCTGGATGAGGGCCCCCAGCAGCGTTACCTGGCAAGACTGGGCTTCGGTGAGGACATCGCCACGGCATTCGACCAGCTGGACGCCATCGAACCACTGCTGGAGCAGGTACAGCCCGGCGCCCTCGACATCGCCGACCGTATTCATGGCAAGCTCAAGCCCATGCTGATGCAGCTCAACCGCATCGCCAACGCGGTGATGATCGAGGAGTGGGAAGTCACCGGCGAACGGCTGGACGAGCACCGCGACAGCACGCTGCAGGTCATTGCCTCGGTGGTGGGCATCATGCTCAGCGGCCTGGTGCTGGTCGCCCTGCTGCTGTCGGCACTGCGCCAGCGAGCCAGCGCCCAGCGGGCGCTGGCCAGGCACCGCAATGAGCTCGAGAATGAGGTGGAGCGCAGGACACGGGATCTCGACGCGGAGCGCCAGCGCCTCGCCGCGGCCATCGAGACCGCCCCGGATGGATTCGCCGCCTTCGACGCCGAGGGCCGACTGGCTCTGGCCAACCCGCAGCTGGCCGAGCTGCTGCCGATATCGGCTACCAGCCTTCAGCATGGAAGCCCGCTTGCCTCGATACTGCGGGACATACGGGGGTTGACCCGGCCAGAGGAGACCCAGTGCGACACCCTCGGCACGACCCTGAATGGCAGCCTGCAATGCGATATGGAAATCCGCGACCAGGGCTGGCGCCAGATGATGATTCGCCAGACCGACGATGGCGGGCACGTGCTGCGGGTTGCCGATATCACTCGCTACAAGCAGGCCGCCCTCTCGCTGGAGAGTGCCCTGCGCCGCCAGCGTGGCGTCAGCGACTTCTATCGCAGCTTTGCCGCCACGGTATCGCACCAGTTCCGCACACCGCTGGCGGTGATCGATTCCGGCCTGCAGCGACTGCTGCGCCGCGGTGACCAGATGACGCCCGAGGATCGACAGCGGCGCTATACCCGGCTGCGTGACGCCGTGGCGCACATGACCCGCCTGGTGGAGAGCGCGCTGACCGCCGCAAGGCTGGATGGCGGCCAGGTAGAGGCCGAGGCGGCTCCCTGCGACCTGGTAGCCATCACCCAACAGGTATGCCAGCTCCAGGAGGAGGCCGCTGGCTCCCGACGCATCAGACTGGAGTCCATGGCCTCGCCGCCGCTGGTCGTACTCTGCGACAGGTCACTGATCGAACAGATCCTCGCCAACCTGGTATCCAACGCCTTGAAGTATTCCGCACCGGACGCCCCCATCACGGTTCGGCTCGACCGCCACGGCGAACACGCCACCTGCACCGTGCAAGACAGGGGGATCGGCATACCGGAGGCGGACATGCCTCAGCTCTTCGAGCGCTTCTTTCGTGCACGCAATGTCGCTGCGATGCCAGGCATCGGCCTGGGCTTGAATATCGCCAGGCATCTGGCCCGCTTCCAGAATGGCGACATCACCGTGGACTCCCGGGAGGGAGACGGCACGACCTTCACGCTCACGCTACCACTCGCCGCTGGAGGGGCCGCGCCATGATCGACCCGACGCCACAAGCAACTGCCATGCCGGCGCTGATTCTCTGCGCCGAGGATCATGCCGAACTGCGGGGGGATATCTGCGAGGAACTGAAAGAGGCCGGCTACGCCGTCATCGAGGCCGCCGACGGGCGAGAAGCCATCGACCAGATCAACGCCGTGGCCCCGGACCTGATCCTCTGCGACATCAATATGCCGGGCTGCAACGGCTACGAGGTATTGCGTGAAATTCGCAACACCCGCCCCGACCTGGCCGACACCCCCTTCATCTTTCTCACCGCCCTCTCCGACCCGCGGGACGTCGTCGATGGCAAGCGCACCGGCGCGGACGACTATCTGGTCAAGCCCGTGGACTTCGACCTCATGCTGGCCACCCTCGATGCCCGGCTACGCCAGGTGAGGCGCATGCGCTGCAAGGCTGTCGGGGAGATCACCGAACTTCGCCAGGCCATGGCCGACCTGCGCCAGGAGGCGAGCAGCCAGGCCTTTGTGGCCGCCACACGAGCCCTCGACCTGGTAGCACCCGGCATGGTCCTGCTGGGGCGAGACGGGCAGATACTCTTTGCCAACCGGGCGGCTCATCGGTTGTCGCAGGATACCGAGCAGTTGGAGCTGGGCCAGGTCCTGTCCGCCGCCGGCAGCGGCCAGGACCTGCGCAAGACCATTCGGGCCGCGCTGAAAAGCAGCCAGGAGGGGGAGGAAAAGGTGACATGCCTGCGGCTCAACCGCCCGGGCGAACGTCGTGACCTGCTGATATTGGCCTGCTCACTGGGCAGCACCGACGGCTCACCCCATGAGCCAGCGGTGGTGGTCCTGCTCTCGGATCCGGAAAAACGCGCCCAGGTGCCCCGGCAGATACTGGCCAGCCTGTTTGGACTTACTCCGAGCGAAGCCGGTATCGCCCTGGCCCTGGCCGAAGGTCTGCGCAGCGAGGAGATTGCCGAGCGCATGTCGATCTCCACCACCACGGTCGCCTTCCACCTGCGCAACCTGTTCCAGAAGACCGACACCCATCGCCAGGCAGACCTGATCGCCCTGGTGCTCTCCGGCTCGATGTCGGTCACCCTGCCCTGAAACGATTCGACACGGCCTGTTACAGGCTGGCAGAGACCCGGGTGCCCTGGTCAATGGCCCGCTTGGCATCGAGCTCGGCCGCCTCGTCGGCGCCGCCGATCAGGTGCACCTCGACACCAGACGCCTGCAGCGGCTCGAGGAGCTCGCGCACCGGGTTCTGGCCGGCGCAGACGACGATGCTGTCGACCTCGAGCAGTCGCGGCTCGCCATCCTGGCGGATGTGGAGTCCGTGGTCATCGATGCCCATGTACTCGCAGCCAGCCAGGGTCTCGACACCGCGATGCTTCAGCGAGGCGCGGTGCACCCAGCCCGTGGTCTTGCCCAGCCCCTTGCCTGGCTTGGAGGCCTTGCGCTGCAGCAGAAAGACCTGACGGGGCGTCTCGGGACGCTGCGGCGGAGCGATACCGCCCCGCTTGGAGACGCTGAGGTCCACCCCCCATTCGGCGCACCAGGCCTCGGTGTTCATGGCGGGATGGCCCACATGGGTGAGCAGTTCGGCCACGTCGAAGCCGATTCCCCCCGCGCCGATGATCGCCACCCGACGCCCTACGCGCTCGGGATGATGGATGGCCATGGGGTAGCTGAGCACCTTGGGGTGGTCATGGCCCGGCAGCGTCAGCTGGCGGGGCTGGACGCCGCTGGCCAGCACCACGGCATCGAAGCCCTTGAGGCTGTGGAGATTGGCATCGGAATTGAGTCGCACCGAGACGCCGTACTTGTCGAGCATGACCTTGAAGTAGCGCAGGGTCTCGTCGAACTCCTCCTTGCCCGGGATCTTTCGCGCCAGGTTGAACTGTCCACCCAGTTCGCTGTTGCGCTCGAACAGCACCACGCGATGCCCACGCCTTGCCGCGGTGACGGCAGCCGACAGGCCCGCCGGCCCACCGCCGACCACGGCGATATCGCGTGCCGTTTCTGCCGGCAGGATCTCGAGCTCGGTCTCGTGGCAGGCCCGGGGATTGACCAGACAGGAGGTCAACTTGCCCTGGAAGGTGTGATCGAGACACGCCTGGTTGCAGGCGATACAGGTATTGATCTCTTCGCTACGTCCTTCGGCCGCCTTGGTGATCCAGGCCGGGTCGGCCAGGAAGGGGCGCGCCATGGAAACCATGTCCGCGTGGCCATCGGCCAGCACCCGCTCGGCCACGTCCGGCATGTTGATGCGGTTGGTGGTGATCAGCGGCACGCTGAGTTCCGCCTTCATGCGCCGGGTCACTTCGGTGAAGGCCGCCCGCGGCACGCTGGTGACGATGGTGGGTACGCGCGCCTCGTGCCAGCCGATGCCGGTATTGATCAGGTTGACGCCTGCCACCTCGAGAGCCCGTCCCAGGGTGACGACCTCTTCCCAGGTGCTGCCCTCCTCCACCAGGTCGATCATCGACAGGCGGAAGATGATGAGAAAATCCTCGCCCACCGCCGCGCGGATCCCCTTCACGATCTCGACGGCAAAACGCATGCGATTGTCGAACCCGCCGCCCCACTCATCACTGCGATGGTTGGTACGCAGGCAGAGAAACTCGTTGATCAGGTAACCCTCGGAGCCCATCACCTCGACGCCGTCGTAGCCTGCCTCGCGGGCCAGCGCAGCGCAGCGCACGTAGTCGGCGATCTGGCCCTCGACCTCCTCCCCGGTGAGCTCCCGTGGGGCGAACGGGTTGATGGGCGCCTGGACCGGCGACGGCGCCACCAGCTCAGGGGAGTAGGCGTAACGGCCGGCATGCAGGATCTGCATGCAGATATGCCCGCCCTCGGCATGCACCGCCTCGACCACGCCGCGGTGATTCGCCACCTGCTCGCTCCGCTCCAGGGTTGCCGCACCCTGAAAGACGGCACCCTCCGGGTTGGGGGCGATACCACCCGTGACGATCAGTCCGACGCCTTCACGGGCCCGCTCGGCGTAGAAGGCGGCCAGACGGGAAAAACCGTTGGGCGCCTCTTCGAGATTGGTGTGCATGGAGCCCATCAGCACCCGGTTGGGCAGCGTCAGGTGACCCACTTCGAGCGGACGAAAGAGATGAGGGTAGCGCACGCCGAACTCCTCCTGCTGGTCAAGGTTTCAAACAACTGTATGATAGCCAGACGAGATGCGCAAAGATAATGATGCACCATAGGCGAAAGCAGCATAGCGCAGCGGGAGAGCAAGAGGAGGCAGGAGAGGAAAAAACCATGCACAAACGAAAGACCCCGAGCCATTCGGCTCGGGGTCTGGAAAATCGTGTTGGCGGACCGGACGGGACTCGAACCCGCGACCTCCGGCGTGACAGGCCGGCATTCTAACCAACTGAACTACCGGTCCGCGTGGTGGGTGATACCGGATTCGAACCAGTGACCCCCAGCATGTGAGGCTGGTGCTCTAACCAACTGAGCTAATCACCCACGGATACCGCACTTCATTTACTAATACAGCCCTGCTCGATACAACTCTACTCGATACTGCATGCCAGTCATCGTGGCGGACCGGACGGGACTCGAACCCGCGACCTCCGGCGTGACAGGCCGGCATTCTAACCAACTGAACTACCGGTCCACAAGACGACAAGACATCAGAAAACAGTTGGCGGACCGGACGGGACTCGAACCCGCGACCTCCGGCGTGACAGGCCGGCATTCTAACCAACTGAACTACCGGTCCGCTGCGTGCTTCCTACGTGATCACTCGCCATCGCTTGATGCTCAAGAGCGATGGTGGGTGGTACTGGGTTCGAACCAGTGACCCCCAGCTTGTAAGGCTGGTGCTCTCCCAACTGAGCTAACCACCCCCGGTCACGTGGCGCTGAATTCTACAGGGATCCGGTTGGTTGTCAATGCCTTTCAGAGTGTTGCCGCATGAAGGCGGCGATCACCCCCGCCGCTTCCTCGATCAGCCCCTCCTGGGTGAAACCGGAAGCACGCCGCGGCTTCCAGTCATGATCGCCATCCTCCAGCAGATGCACCGCAATGTCGTCGCCCAGCCGATAGCCTGCGACCTCCTCGCCGTTGCCAAAAGGGTCACGACTGCCCTGGACCACCAGGGTCGGACAGCCGAGCAGCGGCCAGTGCGACAGGCGCAGGCTCTCCGGCTTGCCCGGCGGGTGGAATGGATAGCCGCAAAGTACCAGGCCCGCGGCCTGGTCGCGGGCCGCCAGCAGGCTGGCCGCGCGGCCGCCCATGGATTTCCCGCCCAGCCAGACGCTACCCAGTTCGGGATGTGTCAGAATGTCGCACCAGGCATTCAGTTCATCCACCAGACGATCGATACGTGGCGGCGGAAAACGCTTGGCCTCTTTCTGCATGCGCTGCATGTAAGCGAACTCGATCGCCAGGGTCTGCACACCATGCTTCGCCAGATCGCCACGCAACTGGCTCATGAAGGGCGACCCCTGCCCAGCCCCCGCCCCATGGGCGATCAGCAGACGGCCGGCACTGCCGTCACCTTCGACCTCCAGCGGACCCAGCCCCTCGATACGCCAGCGCCCTACCTCTCCCTCGAGGAGGCGTTCGCGGAGGCGTACCGAAGAAATTGCTACCCGATCAAGTCGTGCAAAGTCCGACACCGGTCAAACTCCTGTGTGAGTTTCGCCCTTGGGCATGTTTCAGTCTGCGATGCGGCTGCGATAGAATCCACTCTGTTTTCTGACCTGCTTCACCCAACCGTGAGCGTCGGCCGCGGCATCCATAACGGCCGGCTCTCGATACGCGTTCGATGGGAACCTGACATGAGCACAGCATTAGAGCACCCGACCTACAATTACAAGGTAGTTCGGCAGTTCGCGATCATGACAGTCGTGTGGGGCATCGTGGGCATGCTCCTCGGTGTCATCCTTGCCGCACAGCTGGTTTGGCCGCAACTCAACCTCGATCTACCCTGGACGAGCTTTGGCCGCCTGCGGCCGCTGCACACCAATGCCGTCATCTTTGCCTTCGGTGGCTCGGCACTGATGGCAACCTCCTACTATGTCGTGCAGCGTACCTGTCAGACACGGCTGTTCTCCGACAGGCTGGCGGCGTTCACCTTCTGGGGCTGGCAGGCGGTGATCGTCTCGGCGGTGATCACACTGCCGCTGGGCTACACCACCACCAAGGAGTACGCCGAGCTGGAGTGGCCGATCAATATCCTGATCGCCGCGGTCTGGGTCAGCTATGCCATCGTCTTCCTGATGACCGTAAAGCAGCGCAGGACCTCGCATATCTACGTGGCCAACTGGTTCTTCGCCGCCTTCATCCTGACCGTGGCCGTGCTGCACATCGTCAACAATGCGGCAATCCCGGTCACCGCCATGTACTCGATCTCCATCTACTCCGGCACCATCGATGCCATGGTGCAGTGGTGGTACGGGCACAACGCGGTCGGCTTCTTCCTCACCGCCGGCTTCCTCGGCATGATGTACTACTTCGTGCCCAAGCAGGCCGAACGCCCGATCTACTCCTACCGTCTCTCCATCGTCCACTTCTGGGCGCTGATCATGATCTACATGTGGGCAGGCCCACACCACCTGCACTACACCGCCCTGCCGGACTGGGCCCAGTCGCTGGGCATGGTCATGTCGATCATCCTGCTGGCGCCCTCCTGGGGCGGCATGATCAACGGCATGATGACCCTGTCCGGCGCCTGGCATAAGTTGCGCACCGACCCGACCCTGCGTTTCCTGGTGGTTGCCCTGTCATTCTACGGCATGTCCACCTTCGAAGGGCCGATGATGGCGATCAAGACTGTCAACGCACTGTCGCACTACACCGACTGGACCATCGGCCACGTCCATGCCGGCGCGCTCGGCTGGGTGGCGATGATTACCATCGGCTCCATGTACCACCTGATTCCGCGCCTGTTCGGACGCACCGAAATGTACTCCGTGGGCATGATCGCGGTGCACTTCTGGCTGGCCACCATCGGCACCGTGCTCTACATCGCCTCCATGTGGGTCAATGGCATCCTGCAGGGCCTGATGTGGCGCGCCATCAACCCCGACGGCACCCTGATGTACACCTTCATGGAATCCGTCGAGGCCAGCGGCCCGGGCTACATCGTGCGCCTGATCGGTGGTCTGTTCTGGGTCGTTGGCATGCTGATCATGGCCTACAACGTCTTCAAGACCATCCAGCGCAGCGAAGCCGTGCAACATCCGATTCCGCAGACCGCCTGAGCAACCGGGGATACCGACACCGATGAAACACGAGATTGTCGAAAAGAACGTAGGCCTGCTCGCCGTGTTGATCCTGGTGGTGATCAGTTTCGGCGGCCTGGCCGAGATCGTGCCGCTGTTCTTCCAGAAGCAGACCACGGAGCCGGTCGAGGGCCTGCGTCCGCTCTCCGCCCTGGAGCTGGAAGGCCGTGACATCTACCGCCGCGAGGGCTGCGTGGGCTGCCACTCCCAGATGATCCGCCCCTTCCGCGCCGAGACCGAGCGCTACGGCCACTACAGCGTGGCCGGCGAATTCATCTACGAGCACAACTTCCTGTGGGGCTCCAAGCGGACCGGCCCGGACCTGGCCCGCGTCGGCGGCCGCTACAGTGACGACTGGCATCGCGCCCACATGTACAACCCGCGTGACGTGGTCCCGGGTTCGATCATGCCGGCCTATCCGTGGCTGTTCGAGCGCACCCTGGACGGCAACGATACGCCACGCAAGATGGAGGCCCTGCGCACCCTCGGCGTGCCCTATACCGACGAAGAGATCGAGAACGCCACACGCGAGGTACGCGGCCAGCAGGAAATCACCGCTCTGGTCGCCTACCTGCAGCAGCTGGGCACCGTGCTCGAAGGCACCCGTTGATCATGGATACCGGCACCTTTCGCGGCATTATCACTTTCCTGCTGATCGTCGCCTTTCTCGGCATCACCTGGTGGGCCTACTCACGGCGACGCAAGCCTGACTTCGACGAAGCGGCCAACCTGCCCTTCGCCGAAGAGGATGAGCAGCCAATACGTGACAGCAGCGCCTCGCCCCGCTCGAGCAGCGAGCCGGGCGACAACGGCGATTCCCGTACGAACAAGGGAGACAGAAACACATGAACAATCTTTGGGATGACTCCCTTTCCGGGTTCTGGAGCGCCTGGATCATCGTCATCACGCTGGGATCCATTGCCTTCGCCTTCTGGATCCTCTACGCCAACCGCAAGACCGACAAGGTGCCGGACGCCGATGGCAACGTAGAGACCACCGGCCATGCCGCCGACGAGATCGAGGAGTACGACAACCCGTTGCCCCGCTGGTGGTTCCAGCTCTACGTGGCCACCATCGTGTTCTCGCTGGGATACCTGCTGCTCTATCCTGGGCTTGGCAATTTCGCCGGCCTGCTCGGCTGGACCCAGGAAGGCCAGTGGGAAGAGGAGGTTGCTCGGGCCGAGGAGCGCTTCACGCCGATCTTTGCCCAGTATCAGGAGATTCCGATCCCGGAGCTGGCCCAGGATGAAGAAGCCATGCAGGTGGCCGAGCGCATCTACCAGAACAATTGCGCAGTGTGTCACGGCGCCAACGCCCAGGGCGGCTACGGCTTCCCCAACCTCACCAACGACGACTGGCTCTACGGCGGCGAGCCCGAGCAGATCATGACGTCCCTGGTCAGGGGGCGTAACGGGCTGATGCCCTCGTTCCAGACGCTTGGCGCGAACAACATCGAGAACGTCACCCAGTATGTCCTGTCGCTTTCCGACCTCGAGCATGAGGCCGATCGTGCCGAACAGGGGGCCTCGGTCTATGCCTCGGTCTGTGCCGCCTGCCATACGCCGGACGGCACCGGCAACCAGGCCTTGGGCGCGCCGAACCTGACCAACGACATCTGGCTCTATCAGGCGCCCGGCCAGAGCGTGGCCGACTCGGTTCGCCAAACCCTGCGCAACGGCCGCAACGGCCACATGCCGGCTCAGGAAGCCTATATCGGCGAGGAGCGCGTGCACCTGGTCGCCGCCTACGTCTACAGCCTGCGCTTCCGCGACTGAGGACGTATCCGAGCGGTAGGAGGGTGCGGCCTGGGGTCGCACCCTTTCTCTTGGTGACGAGGCCTCGATACAATGAAATCGTTTCACTGCCTCCCTTCTGCGGGTCGTCTCTGCCCGCCACGAGTCCGCCATGAGTGAGAAGATACCCGCCCGCGATGTGACCCCGGACCCCGTGGGACACCACGAACCGCGAGCCGCCGTCCAGCAGGAGATGTACGCCAGCCGACGGCATATCTATGTGCGCGAGATCAAGGGGCTGTTCCAACGCCTGCGGCGCGGTGCCAACTGGCTGCTGATGCTGGCCTTCTTCGGCCTGCCCTGGATCCAGTGGGACGACCGCCCGCTGATCTGGTTCGATCTGCCGGGGCGGGAATTCCATATCTTCGCCGCCACCTTCTATCCTCAGGAGTTCATCCTGCTGTCGTGGCTGCTGATCATCTGCGCCTTCGGCCTGTTCTTCATCACCGTCTTCGCCGGCCGGGTCTGGTGTGGCTATACCTGTCCCCAGAGCGTCTGGACCTTCCTCTATATCTGGGTCGAGCATCGCCTGGAGGGCTCCCGCAATCGACGCATCAAGCTCGACCGCCAGCCCATGGACCTGGACAAGGCATGGCGCAAGACGGCCAAGCACCTCGTCTGGCTCGCGATCGCCCTGGCCACGGGGGTCACCTTCGTCGGCTACTTCACACCGATCCGTGAACTGGTGGTGGAACTGCCCACCCTCCAGGCTCACGGCTGGGCCTACTTCTGGTCGGGCTTCTTCCTGGTCTTCACCTACCTCAATGCCGGCTGGCTGCGCGAGCAGGTGTGCATCTACATGTGCCCCTATGCCCGCTTCCAGGGGGTGATGTTCGACGCCGACACCCTGATCGTCTCCTACGACGAGGCTCGCGGCGAGCCCCGCGGCTCGCGCAAGAAGAATCTCAGCCACCAGGAGGCACGGGAGGCCGGATACGGCGACTGCATCGACTGCGATCTCTGCGTACAGGTCTGCCCCACCGGCATCGACATCCGTGACGGCCTACAATACGAATGCATCACCTGTGCCGCCTGCATCGATGCCTGCGACAGCGTGATGGACAAGATGAACTATCCGCGGGGGCTGATCCGCTACACCACCGAGAACGCCCTGGAAGGCAAGCCGTCGCACATCCTGCGACCACGGCTGATGGGCTACCTGGCGGCACTGCTGGTGATGATCGGCCTCTTCATCTGGGCCCTGAGTGACCGCATGCCGCTGGACTTCGAAGTCGAACGGGAACGCGGTCAGCTCTACCAGATGACCCGCGACGGACGCATCAGCAATGTCTTCACCCTGACCCTGCGTAATCAGGATCGCGAGGACCATGAGTTTCGCCTCGAAGTGAGCGGCCTTCCGGGGCTGGAGATCGATACCGACACGCTGCGTGTCCCGGCCGGCGCCTCGCGCATGTTCGCGGTGCAGGTAACCGCCGACCCCGGCGTACTCGAACTGCCCAGCCACCCTATCCAGTTGCACGTGCAGTCCCAACAGAACGAACGCATCGCCCTTGAGCGTGACACCCGCTTCATCGGTGAAGCACGGAGATGACCATGACGACCCCCACCCCCTGGTACAAGCAGTTCTGGCCCTGGTTCCTTCTAGGCCTGCTGTTTACCTCGATCTTCGGCAGTTCGACCCTGGCCGTCATGGCCGTGCGAACCGCCGACGGCCTGGTACAGCAGGACTACTACGAGCACGGCCGGGCCATCAACATGGTGCTGGCGAAGCAGCAGCGTGCCCATGAACTCGATCTGGCGGCCGAGCTGCGCATCGATCCCATGACCAGCGACATCATCGTTCAGCTCCAAGGTGAAGAACGCCCCGAGCGGCTCTATCTGAAGCTGATCTTCCCCACCGTGGGCGGCCGCGACCAGGACATCGTTCTAGAGCACGTGCGGGATGGGCGCTATCTCGGACAGGCGCCCGACAACCTGCGCTATCGCTGGTACCTGCAGCTTCACCCCAGCGAGGTCGAGCCGGCCTGGCGCCTGGTGGGCGAAGGCAGCTTCCCCAGCGAGGACGAATTCGACCTGACGCCAGGCATCGTGGACCGCGGCTGATGGCCTACGTATCGACACACGCCTCCGAGGGGCCATGAACCAGCACGCCACCACGGCAGCGCACGCGCTGGCGGACTGCTATCACTGCGGCAGCCAGGTCCCGACGGGTGCGCCCTGGACGATCACCCTCGACGACCAGGCACACCCGCTCTGCTGCCCCGGCTGCGAGGCGGTGGCGCACGCCATCGTCAACGGCGGGCTCGAGAGCTACTACCGCTTTCGTACCGAGCTGCCCGAGCGCCCGGACGATCGCCAGAAGATCAAGGCCGAGACCTGGGCGGTTTTCGACGACCCGGGGCTGCAGCGGGAATTCGTCCACCCCGAAGGCGATAGCGGCCTGGTGCACGCCACCCTGGCGGTAGACGGCATTACCTGTGCGGCCTGTGCCTGGCTGATCGAACATCGCCTGAACGCACTGGATGGCGTCAGCGTCAGTGCCGTCAACCTGAGCCACCACCGAGTCCGTGTGACCTGGGATCCGGCCCGGCTCAAGCTATCGCGCATCCTCGCCGAGATGGCTGCCATCGGCTATGGCGCCCAGCCCTACGAGCCCGATGCCGCCCAACAGCGGCTGCAGTTCGAGGAGCGCATGAACATCCGCCGGCTGATCGTGGCCGCGGTGGGCATGGCGCAGGTCATGATGTTCTCGATTCCCATCTATATGAGCAGCCCCGGCGAGATCAGCGAGGACTTCTACGCCCTTTTCCACTGGCTCTCCTTTGCCCTGGCCACGCCGGTGGTGTTCTTTTCGGCCATGCCGTTCTTTCGCAACGCCGTGCGCGATCTGCGCAGCCGGGTGCTGGGCATGGATGTACCGGTCTCCATCGCCATCGGCGGCGCCTATCTGGCCAGCGGCTATGCGGTGATCACCGACACCGGCGAGGTCTATTTCGACTCGGTGGCCATGTTCACCTTCTTTCTGCTGTTCGGCCGCTATGTCGAGGCCCGGGCCCGGCGGCGCAGCGGCCATACCGGCAACGCCATGGCCGGTGCCCTGCCGCTGTCGGCGACGAGACTGACCGAGAGTGGCGAAGAGCGCATCCTGCCGGCCAGCGAACTCGCCACCGGAGACCGGGTCGTGATCAAGCCCGGCCATGGCGTGCCCGCCGACGGCGTGATCGAGGAGGGCGAGTCCAGTCTCGACGAGTCGATGCTCACCGGAGAGTACCTGCCGGTGAGCCGTCGGGTGGGTGACAGCGTGGTCGGCGGCAGCCAGAACATCGAGAGCCCGTTGATCGTGAGGGTCACCCATGCCGGCAAGCAGGCCCGGGTAGCCGGTATCGTCGATCTCACCGACCGCGCCTTCGCCAGCCGCCCACGTCTGGCCCAGATGGCCGCTCGCATGTCCCACCTGTTCGTGCTGCGGCTGCTGCTGGTGACCGCCTGTGTCTCCATTGCCTGGTGGTTCATCGACCCCTCCCGGGTGCTGTGGGTCACCCTTTCGGTACTGGTGGTGACCTGTCCCTGCGCCCTGGCACTGGCCACGCCCACGGCACTGACCGCTGGACACGGCCAGTTGCGACGCCGCGGCGTGCTGATTACCCGCGCCGACGCCATCGAGTCATTGTCCCAGGTGGACCGGGTGATCTTCGACAAGACAGGCACCCTGACCAGCGGCGAAATGCAGCTGCGCGAGACGCGGCCAACCGGCGACCTGTCGATAGATCGCGCACGGGTGATCGCAGCGGCCCTCGAGGCACACTCCGAACACCCCATCGCTCGGGCCTTCCGCCCCTGGCGCCAGTCCACCGTCCAGGCCAGCGAACGGTCGAGCCATACCGGGCAGGGCGTCGAGGGCAGCATCGATGGCCGGCTCTGGCGGCTGGGCCGCCCCGAATTCGCCGCGCCGGAACGCCAGCTGTCGCTTCCGGGGAAGGGGCAATGGCTACTGCTCGCCGAGGCCGGCGAACCCCGCGCCTGGTTCGCGCTCCATGACCGGGTCCGCGAAGACGCCGCCGCCACCGTGTCGGCGCTGAAGGCCCGCGGGCTGTCGGTGGAGCTGCTCTCCGGCGACAATGCCGGCGCCGTGGAAAGCCTTGCCCAAGCCCTCGGCATCGACGCCTGGCGGGCCGGCGCCAGCCCCGAGGACAAGCTGACCCATATCCGGCAGTGCCAGGAACGCGGCGAGAAAGTGGCAATGATCGGAGACGGCATCAACGATGTGCCGGTACTCGCCGGTGCCGACGTCTCGATCGCCATGAACGGCGCCACCGACCTGGCGCGCACCAGTGCCGATGCCGTGTTGCTCAGCCCCCGGCTGATGCGTATCGTCGAATCCATCGAGATCGCCAATGCCACACGGCGCATCATGCGCCAGAACATGATCTGGTCGGTGTGCTACAACTTCTCGGCGCTACCCCTGGCCGCCATCGGCATCGTACCGCCCTGGGTGGCTGCCCTTGGAATGTCGGCCAGCTCTCTGGTGGTGGTGGGCAATGCCCTTCGCCTGAGCCGCTACCGCAGTGCATCGCCGCCGGCCCCGGCCAACCCCGCTCGCCTGGTGAACGCATGACCATCCTGTACCTGCTCATACCGCTTTCGCTTGTGCTGCTCGGGCTGGCGCTCTGGGCCTTCTTCTGGGCCGTGAAGAACGATCAGTTCGAAGACCTGGAGGGGCCGGCGCATCGCATCCTGTTCGATGACGATGAAAACGACCTGACGCCGGAAGCCCGTGAACAGCGCCGCAAGGCAGCCGAACGCAACGCCGCTGCTTCCGACGACGACAAGCATCCCGACCGCTGATGGATCCCACCGGACTCGGCCTGCCACCGCTGCTGGCAGCCTTCGTCTTCGGCCTGCTCGGCGGCGCCCACTGCATCGGCATGTGTGGCGGCATCATGAGCGCCCTGACCTTCGCCGTCCCCCCCAGCATGCGCAGCCCGGCACGGCTCTCCGGGCTGCTGCTCGGCTACAACCTGGGACGAATTCTCAGCTACATGACCGCCGGCGCCCTGGTGGCCTCTCTGGGCACGGTGATCGCGCTGTCCTCCACGGCGCGGATGATACTGCAGCTGTTTGCCGCCGTGATGCTGATCCTGATGGCGCTCTATATCGCCAACTGGTGGAAAGGCCTGCTCAGGGTCGAGGCAGTGGGAAAGCGGCTTTGGCGTCACCTCGAGCCCATCGGCAGGCGCCTCATGCCCGTGGTCAGCATGCCCCAGGCGGTCGGCCTCGGTGCGGTCTGGGGCTGGCTGCCCTGCGGCCTGGTCTACTCGATGCTCGCCTGGAGCCTGGCCATCGCCGACCCCCTCCGCGGCGGCCTGCTGATGGCCGCCTTCGGGCTCGGCACCCTGCCCGCACTACTCGTCACCGGTTTCGCCGCGCGCCAGCTGGGCGCGCTCATTCGGCACCCAGCCACACGCACCCTGGCGGCACTCTCGATCATCGCCTTTGCGATATGGCAGCTCGCCTCGCTGCTGGGCTCCGGCGTGTCGCACTGAAAGGAGCGACGCCTCAGCTCATTGTGGTTTCGCTTGACGCAGCTCAAACCGCTACCGGGGCGGTACCGCTAGCATGAGGGCATCTTACGAGACGCCGGAGCGCCCTCATGTCCGTCCCCGCGATGTTCCTGCATGGAATGCTGGCCGATCCCTTCGCCTGGGACGAGGCCCTGCTGCGCCGCTATGATATCCATGGGTCCAACTACGCCTCGTACCCGACTACGCACTCCTTCCAGAACGACATCGGCGAAGTGGATTACCAAAGGGCTCTGGCGCGTAGCAACGACAGCGGCCGTCCCCTATCGCTTTATGTCCACCTCCCGTTCTGCCGCAAGGCCTGCCACCACTGCGCCAGCATCAGGACCATCACCAAGGCCACCCGGATCACCGAACCCTATCTCTCCCGGCTCGATCGGGAGATGGTCCTGGTCAGGTCACACCTGGATACCCGCAGGGAGGTCACCCAGCTGCACTGGGGCGGCGGCACGCCGACGTTCTTCAGCCTCGACCAGATGAGCGATCTCATCGACCGGCTCAACGCCCGCTTCGGACTCTCCAGCTCCCGGGATCGCGACTACTCCATCGAGATCGATCCCCGCGAGGCCGACGTCTTTACCCTGCGTCACCTGCAGGCCCTGGGCTTCAACCGCCTGAGACTTGGCGTCCAGGACCTCGACCCCAAGGTGCAGCGAGCGATCAATCGCGTACAGCCACGCGTTTTGACCGAAACCCTGCTCGATGAAGCCGACCGGCTGGGCTTTCGTTCGCTGACCCTCGACTTGGTCTATGGCCTGCCCTTCCAGACCCGCGACAGCTTTGCCGCCACCCTGGAGCAGGTTATCGCCATGGCGCCTGCCCGCCTGTCGATATTCAACTATGCCCATATGCCCAGCCGCTTTGGCTCGCAGCGACGCATCCGTCGCGAGGACCTTCCCGGCCCGGAAGAGAAACTGGCCATCCTGAGAGCCGCCATTACCATGCTGACCGATGCCGGCTACGTCCATATCGGCATCGGTCACTTCGCCCGGCCGAGAGACAGCCTGGTGGCAGCCCAGCGCCAGGGTACGCTGCAGCACGGTTTTCAGGGCTATTCCAGCCATGGCCGCTGTGACCTGGTGGGGCTTGGGGTGTCGGCCATCTCCTACGTGGACGGCGTCTACGCCCAGAACCCGCTTAGCCTGGGCGCCTATGAAGCGGCCCTGGACGCCAGCCACCTGGCGACGACACGGGGTATTCGCCAGACCTTCGACGACCGCGTTCGCCACCACGCCATCGAGCGGTTGATATGCGATATGCAACTGGACCTGGGCAAGCTGGGCGAGCGCTTCGGCATCGACGCAACGCGCTACCTGGCGGATGCCCTGACCCGACTGGAAGCGCCGGCGCGGGATGGCTTGCTGGCATGGGAGGGAGATCTCCTCGTTGCCACACCGATCGGGCGACTGCTGATTCGCCATCTCGCCATGGCCTTCGACTCGCGCCTGCCGGATTCACGCCCTCCTGACTCCTCCAGCTAGTCCGACAAACAGGCCGCAGGTTAACTTGGGTTATCAGTGTGTTGCGGCTAATCGTCACAACGGGCATTTTCCCGGGCCAAAGAATGCTCCATAATGCCTCTATGATCACGATCAAGGAGGTGACCATGGCTGTCCATGCGGCCAACGCGATCGACAAGCGGCGCTCTTTGCTGCATGAAACCCGCTGCCAGAACTGCAGCCTGAGCTCCCTGTGCCTGCCACTGGCGCTCGAGCTGGAGGACATGGAGCAGTTCGACGCCATCATCCGCCGTCGTGCCCCCCTGAAGAAAGGCGAATCCCTGTTCCGTCAGGGTAGCGCCTTCAACAGCGTCTATGCCGTACGCTCAGGCAGCCTGAAACAGGTCACCACGGAAGGCTCCGGCGACGATCAGGTCACCAACTTCTACCTCCCCAGTGAACTGGTCGGGCTCGACGGTATCGATGAGCAGGCCTATCCCGGTAGCGTGATCGCACTCGAGACCACCACGGTCTGCGAGATTCCGTTCGATCGTCTCGATACGCTATCCGAGGCATTGCCCGAGCTGCGTGGTCAACTCTACCGCAGCATGAGCAAGGAGCTCAGAGACGATCGTCGCATGATGCGCCTGCTGTCTCGCAAGACCGCCGACCAGCGCCTGGCCAGCTTCTTCTCCAGCCTGTCGGACCGCTTCCGCCGTCGCGGCTACTCGCCCTACAGCTTCCGGCTCTCCATGTCGCGGGCCGATATCGGCAACTATCTGGGCCTGGCAGTGGAGACCGTCAGCCGCATCCTGGGACGCTTCCAGCAGCAGGGACTGGTGGAGGTCTCCGGGCGTGAAGTGAACATCCTCAACCTGGAAGCCCTGCTAGCCCAGGCCCAGGAAGAGCCCTGAGCCCAGTCCACCTCGTGCACCCGCCTTGGGTAAAAGCAACGGCCCGTCGAGCAAAGCGCGACGGGCCGCTGCTTTATCGATCCCTCTCCGCCCCATGACGATGTCGACCGGAACGAAAGCGGCCAGGCCGCTTCTTCAGCCCCCTTGGCCGAGGTCGAGGGCATCGATGTGATTCGCCTGACGCCTCGCCTGCTTCTCCTCGAGGCCGGTAAAGTCGAACAGGTCGCGGTCCGCCAGCTGCGAAGGGGCCACGTTGGTCACCGCCTTGAACATGGTCTCGAGCCGGCCAGGGTGCTTGGCTTCCCATTCGGCCAGCATCTCCTTGACCACCTGGCGCTGAAGATTGGGCTGTGAACCGCACAGGTTGCAGGGAATGATGGGGAACTGCATCAGCCGGGCAAACTCGGCGATATCGGCCTCGCGACAATAGGCCAGCGGGCGAATGAGGATATTCTTGCCATCATCGGACAGCAGCTTGGGCGGCATGGCCTTGAGGCTGCCACCGAAGAAGAGGTTGAGAAACAGCGTCTCGAGTATGTCCTCACGGTGATGCCCCAGGGCAATCTTGGTGGCACCGATCTCCTCGGCGAAGCCGTAGAGCGAGCCACGCCGCAGTCGCGAGCAGAGCGCACAGGTGGTCTTGCCCTCCGGCGTCTTCTCCCTGACCACCGAATAGGTGTCACGCTCGAGAATATGGTAGTCGATGCCGATGGCGTCCAGGTAGCGCGGCAATACATGCTCGGGAAAGCCGGGCTGCTTCTGGTCGAGGTTGACTGCCACCAGGGAGAAATTCACTGGCGCGTTGCGCTGCAGGTTGCGAAGTATCTCCAGCAGCGTGTAGCTATCCTTGCCACCGGAAAGGCAAACCATCACCCGGTCGCCCTCATGGATCATGCCGTAGTCGATGATGGCATTGCCTGCCTGGCGACGCAGGCGCTTTTGCAGCTTGTTGAACTCCCGCCGGGCCTTGGCATCCAGGCCATCCAGCGGAGAGCCGGACTCATCTGCAGAAGGGAGTGAGGGCCTGTCTGAGTGGCCCTGCAGGGCGAGTGGGTCGATTGTCATGGCGTCTTGCATGGTCACGGCGCTGCCAGGGCGTGTGGTGGATATCGGTGCCCATCCTACCATCGCCGCCCGCTACTGGCGACGCCCAGCCCTACCGGCACGGTCATGCCTCCCGCCGGGCCTGCATGGCCCCACGCTCCAGCTTCAGATACATCAGCGCCGTGGTTACGGCATCCCCCAGTGCGGTGTTACGCCCCATGACCGGCACTCCCAGCGCTTCCGCCACCGTATCGAAGCGAATCGTCGTCGGATCCGGCTCCATGGCACTGCGGCGGAGCTGGCGATGGTAGAGCTGGGCCACGTCGATCCCGCTGTTGGGCAGCTCGAAACCGAACCGTGGGCGTAGCTGGCGATTGAGAATGGCGAGGTCGAAATCGAGGTGCCAGCCCAACAATGGACGATTACCGATGAATTCCAGCAGCTTCGCCAGCGCCTCGCCGGGGCTCTCGCCGTCGTCAAGATCGATGCCACGCAGACCGTGAACGCGAATGGAGTCCCCCGTGAGCGAAGCGGGACGCCGGAGACGCAGGTCGAGCGACTCACTGGCCAGTACCCGGTCACCACGCACCTTCACGGCGGCGATGGAAACCGGCTCTGCCGTGCGGGTGTCGACGCCGGTGGTTTCACAGTCGATGGCGACCAGTTCATCGCCAGTATAAGGGTGAAACAGCCAGCCATATTCGCCGCTGGCGTGGCGGCGACGATCCTTGGCCCGACGCAATGCTCGAAGCATGTAGCCTCCTGTTGTTATTCACGGGCTATCAACCCGTTGGTGACCAGCTATTGGCCTGTTACTGGCCTGCGCGCTACCCGATGTTCCGTTCTCTCAGGAGTACTCCAGGTGGTAGCGTTGTGACAGGCTCTGCTTGAATTCCTTGACGATATGCAGCGCTTCCCGCAGCAGGTCTCGCTCGAGCGACGACAGCTGCTGTACGACGACCCGGTCCGGGCTCGCATCGTCGGCACTGCCATCCAGGCGCTCCAGTTGCTGCTTGAGACGCAGCTCGGTAAACAGTGAGAGCGCCTCCGACAGATCCTCGGCAACCCGCTCTTCCAGGCGCCCATCGGCGGCCAGCGCCTCCAGGCGCTCCAGGGTCGAGGTCGGCTTGATACGCCGCTCCAGCGCCATGGTCCGCACGCCGTGCACGATGGGAAAAATACCGCCCTTCTTGATGTCGATGCCGTGCTGGGGCTTCTTCAGCGAACCGAACAGCGTCAGCGGCGTGGAGAAGCGCAGCGCAGCACGAGCAAAGTAGGAGAGCAGGATCTCGTCTCGGGAGCAGGCCGCGAACAGCGACTCTCGCACTCGGTCGAGCAGCGCCGGGTTGCCGGCTACGGCGTGGGAATCGAGCATGATGGCGAGCTTCATCAGGCTGTCACCGTCGCGGGCTCGGGCCCAGTGTGCGATACGTTCGCGCCACTGGGTCACACTGCCCACCCATTCGGGATTGGACACCATGATGTTGCCCGGGCATGGCGGGTAGCCCAGCTCGATCAGGGTCTCCGTGAGGCGCTGCATCTGGTCATTGACGTCAGGCCAGTCGAGGTCATCGGCGAGGATCAGCCCGTTGTCCTGATCGGTCTTGAGTATCTGCTCGCCACGCCCTTCGCTGCCCATCACCATCAGGCAGCTATCGCCGTGGTAGCGCTCATCGACCAGGAAACCCCAGGCCTTGGACATGATGCGGCCATTGAGTGCCGCCAGCAGGCCCATGGCAAAGCGAAGCTTGACCCCTTGGGCCATCAGCGCCTTGACCAGCTCCGGCGTGCGATGGCTGGCACGGAACAGGGCATCGAGGCTGTCGGCCTGCTCCACCTGAAGGCTGACCACATAGCTACGGCTGGAGAAGTAGCTGAGCACATCGGTCAGCTCCACCACCCCGATCGGCCGCTCACTCTCCATGACCACGACCCGCTCCACCTTGAAGCGCGTCATCTTGACCAACACCTCGAACAGATATTGATCGGGGCCCACCGTGACCAGCTCGAAGCTGGCGACCTCACGCACCGGGCTGGCCTGATCACGTCCCTCCAGCACCAGAGCATTGAGCAGGTTGGTCTTGGTGACCATGCCGGCGCCCTGATCGCCGTCCACCAGCAGGCTATCGGCGTGGCTGTCATGCAGGGTGGTCACCGCATCGGCAATGGTCGCTTCCCGGCCGACGCAGAGCGGTGTGCGCATGCACTCGCTGACCTTGGCGAGCATGAAGCCAGCCATGGTCACGCCGCCTTCGGCGCGCTGTTCGGTCAGCAGCCGCGCCTTGTGGGCCAGGGTCTGGCGGAAGAATTCGGCGAAGGGTGGAAATTCGTCGCACAGCTGCAGGAACAGCTTCTTGGGCAGCAGGTAGCACAGGCTCTCCTGCTCGGCGCGGAAGCGATAGCGGCTCTTGCCGTTGAGGATGCTGATGGCACCGAAGAGGTCGCCGGCAGTATAGTGGCCGATCCGTTCGCGAGCACCGGGCAGGGTGGTGTCCAGTTCGGCGACTTCACCCTTGTGAATGATGAAGACGTACTCGCCGGGCTGCCCGGTCTCGAGAATGATTTCATCACGATCGAAATAGGCCAGGTCGATGCCACTGCGAACGCGGTCACGCCCCTCATCATCAAGAAAGGAAAAAGGCGGTTGAGAGAGATCGACATCGACCATGCTGCTGCCCTCGTTGTGCGGCCGTTATGCTCAGGATGATTCGGGGCCATGGCTGGACCAGCAAGGACGAAAACACAAACGCAAGTGGACTCCAAACCGTTCCGGCAGCGGGTTCTCCAACCAGGCCTTCCAGCGCCTCCCTGGACTCACCCACGTCACGAAGAGGTCCTCTGGCAGGATAACAAGATCATCTTTTCCGGCATAACCTAGACCATCGTCCTACAGGCCGGAATAATCCAGCGCCTCAACCTTAGACAATAGTCTATTTAAATAAGAGTTAGACAAAAGTTTATACAGTCGGAGGCTAGACAATCGTCCTATGCCTGCAGTAGATGCCTTGCAAACCTGGCCAAAAATCATTCACAACACATTGAAATTAAAGAATAAAATTTTGAATCGTTCAATCACAGTTTACTCATGATACCAAAGTCTGGGATTTAATTTTCTCATTTATTGACCACTATTGCCGGTGAGTCATGCAGGGCAATTGCACGTCGGTAATACACTTCGACAACCGGCAAGAGACATGGTGGGAAGAGTGGCTTGGCCGCGCAGGGGTAACGATAAAAAGAGGTGCTAGCCGGCGCCATTGTCGAGGTGATCAACGCACGGTTGACCATGCAGGACGACCCTGGTGAATCCTTTTCTCTCTCTGTGCAACTTCCCAACCTCAAAAACAAGTGGAGAGCAACACTATGGCAGATGATAAATCCAATGCTGCTGCGTACTGGAAGTCGAACGTTCGCACGATAACCGGGTGCCTGATTGTGTGGGCACTGGTTTCCTATGGCTTCGCCATCCTCCTGCGGCCGCTACTGTCCGGTATCCCCATCGGCGGCACGGACCTCGGCTTCTGGTTTGCCCAACAGGGCTCCATCCTCACTTTCATCGGACTCATTTTCTTCTACGCATGGAAAATGAACAAGCTCGACGAAAAATACGGCCTTGGGGAGTAAGCCGGCATGAGTCAATTTGCAATCAACCTGTTGTTCGTGGGCGGCTCCTTTGCCCTCTATATCGGCATTGCGATCTGGTCACGGGCCGGCTCGACCAAGGACTTCTACGTCGCCGGCGGCGGCGTCCATCCGATCACCAACGGCATGGCGACTGCAGCCGACTGGATGTCGGCCGCGTCCTTCATCTCCATGGCCGGCCTGCTGGCATCCGGCGGCTACGCCAACTCCTCCTTCCTGATGGGCTGGACCGGCGGCTACGTCATACTGGCCATGCTGCTGGCACCTTACCTGCGCAAGTTCGGCAAGTTCACCGTGCCAGACTTCATCGGTGACCGCTTCTACAGCAGCACCGCACGCCTGGTGGCGGTGGTCTGCCTGGTCGTGGCCTCGGTGACCTACGTTATCGGCCAGATGACCGGTGCCGGCGTCGCCTTCTCCCGCTTCCTGGAAGTCAGCAACACCTGGGGCATCTGGATCGCCGCCACCATCGTCTTCCTGTACGCCGTATTCGGTGGCATGAAGGGCATCACCTATACCCAGGTGGCGCAGTACGTGGTGCTGATCATTGCCTATACCATTCCGGCCGTGTTCATCGCCATGCAGCTCACCGGCAACCCGATCCCGATGTTCGGCATGTTCAGCACGCACAGTGAATCCGGCGTACCGCTGCTGGCCAAGCTGAGCGAAGTATTGGTGGAACTCGGTTTCCGGGACTACACCGCTGACGTGGACAACAAGCTGAACATGGTGCTGTTCACCCTGTCGCTGATGATCGGTACCGCCGGTCTGCCCCACGTCATCATCCGCTTCTTCACCGTACCTAAAGTCGCCGATGCGCGCTGGTCGGCCGGCTGGGCCCTGGTCTTCATCGCCCTGCTCTACCTGACCGCCCCCGCCGTGGCCTCCATGGCACGCCTCAACCTGCTGACCACCGTCTACCCGGAAGCTGCCGGCCAGGTGGAAAACTATGAAGAAGCGATGGCCGAGCCGATCCTCTACGAGAACCGCCCGGAGTGGTTCCGCACCTGGGAAGACACCGGCCTGATCACCTTCAACGACCTGAACAATGATGGCCGCATCCAGCTCTACAACGATGCCAACCCCGCCTTCGCCGATACGGCCGCAGAGCGTGGTTGGGCAGGTAACGAGCTGGTGGTGAACAACGACATCCTGGTACTGGCCAACCCGGAAATCGCCAACCTGCCGGGCTGGGTTATCGGTCTGGTCGCGGCCGGCGGCATCGCGGCGGCGCTTTCCACCGCGGCGGGCCTGTTGCTGGCGATCTCCTCTGCCATCAGCCATGACCTGATCAAGAAGACCATCAACCCCAACATCACCGAAAAGGGCGAGATGCTGGCGGCGCGGATCTCCATGGCCGGGGCCATCCTGCTTGCTACCTACCTGGGGTTGAATCCGCCCGGATTCGCGGCCCAGACAGTGGCATTGGCCTTCGGCATTGCCGCAGCCTCGCTCTTCCCGGCACTGATGATGGGTATCTTCTCCAAGCGGATCAACAGCAAGGGCGCCGTAGCCGGCATGCTGGCAGGCCTGATCTCCACCCTGCTGTACATCTTCACCTACCTGGGCTGGCTCTTCATTCCCGGCACCAACATGCTGCCCAACACGCCGGACAACTGGATCGCGGGCATCTCGCCGCTCTCCTTCGGTGCGATCGGTGCGATGATCAACTTCGCCGTTGCCTTCGCGGTCTCTTCTGTAACCGAAGAGCCTCCGCAGGAAATCCAGGACCTGGTGGAAAGCGTTCGCTACCCCAAAGGCGCTGGCGGTGCGGTTGACCACTAAGCCATAATGGATTCCTGACACAGCAAGGCTGTTGTGGAATCAAAACCAAGTCGGGCTTCCACCAGGAAGCCCGACTGCTTTCAGAAGGCTACATTATGATATGGCATCTGGTTGCAGCGATATTTGCCGGACTGGGGGCCGCAGGCATTGGCCTGCTACTGCGGCTGATCAGCGGCAAGCGCCTGCCCCGCTGGATCGTTCCGGCCTGTGCCGGCCTGGGCATGCTGAGTTACCAGATTCACTACGAGTACTCCTGGCTGAGCCACAAGCAGGGCCAGCTACCGGCCACGGCCCAGGTGGTATCTACCGAGGAGGGTGAAGCCTTCTGGCGCCCCTGGACGTACTTCTTTCCCATGACCACGGCCTTCAGCGTGGTGGATCGAAGCAGCATGGTGCCGAGAGAGGCAGACGATCAACAGCTGGTGGAGTTCATCCTCTATCGCTTCGAGAAGGATTACGTGGACCGCTTGACGCATCAGGCGTTCCTGATGAACTGCACCTCGCAGGAGAAGCTGCCGCTTATCGGCGAAGAGCGCGAGCCCCGCTTCTCTGCCCTGCGTAGCGTCGACAGCGATACGCCGCTGTACCAGGCGGTCTGTCGCGACCGCTGAACCCGCCAGCACCTACCCACCGCCGGTTTGCCAACGGTAGGCCGGCCATCCCGACCCTGACACCCGGCTTCCGGCTGCCCTGATCATCGACTGACTGCCCTCCCGGCCGCCATTGCCATAGAATGGTCCGCAGATCCGAGGGAGAGAGTACATGTTCGCCGGTTGGCAACTAATTGTCGTTTCGCTGCTCTATATCGCCGTGCTGTTCGCCATCGCCTGGCGCGGAGATCGCCATGCCCGCAAGCACGGTGCGAGCCGCCGCCGGCCCATCATCTATATCCTGGCACTGGCCATCTATTGCACTTCCTGGAGCTTCTATGGGGCGGTCGGCCAGGCCGCCACGGCCGGCTGGTCCTTCGCCAGCATCTATGTCGGGCCGATTCTTACCTTCCTGCTGTTCTGGCCGGTATTGGCCAAGATGATCCGCGTCGCCAAGCGACAGAACATCACGTCGATCGCCGACTTCATCGCATCGCGCTATGGCAAGGCGCAGTCGCTGGCCGCCTTCGCCAGCCTGGTGGCCCTGATCGGCACGCTGCCCTATATCGCCCTGCAGTTGAAGGCGGTCTCCACCTCCTTTGCCGTCCTCACCGATGCCACGGACATCACCCATACCCCGCTGTTCGCCGATACGGCCTTCTTCGTCGCCATCGTCATGGCGGCCTTCGCCATCCTTTTCGGTACCCGGCACACCGACGCCACCGAGCACCACGAGGGCCTGATCCACGCCGTGGCCTTCGAGTCCCTGGTCAAGCTGCTGGCTTTCCTGGTCCTCGGCGCCTACGTGACCTGGGGGATGTTCGGCGGGCTCGGCGACCTGCTCAGCCGGGCCGACGACCAGATGGAGCTCCAGCGACAGCTGGCCGACCAGGACTTCGGCCGCAGCTTCTGGGCCCAGACCCTGCTGGCGATGCTGGCGATCTTCTGCCTGCCCCGGCAGTTTCATGTGGCTGTCGTGGAGAACACCCACCCCGATGACGCCACCAATGCGCGCTGGCTGTTTCCGCTCTACCTGGTGGCCTTCGCCTTCTTTATCCTGCCGATCGCTGCCGCCGGCCTGGCCATGTTCCCCGACGGCTCGGTGGAGCCCGACACCTTCGTACTGGCGCTGCCGATGGCGGCAGGCAATCAATGGCTGACCCTGTTCACCTATATCGGGGGCTTCTCGGCGGCGACCGGCATGGTGATCGTGGCCACGGTGGCGGTATCGATCATGATCTCCAACGAGATCGTGATCCCGCTGCTGTTCAGGCTGCGCTGGCTGGATGCCCGGCCCCGGGACTACGGCCGCCTGGTGCTCCAGGCACGACGCATCACCATCTGCGTCATCCTGGCGCTGGCCTACGGCTTCTATCACCTGATCGGCGAATTCACCTCGCTGGCCTCGATCGGCATGCTCTCCTTCGCCGCCGCCGGCCAATTCGCCCCCGCCCTGCTGGGTGGCCTCTACTGGAAGCGTGGCAACCGGCTGGGCGTGGTCGTGGGCATGAATGCCGGCTTCGCCATCTGGGCCTACAGCCTGCTGATGCCTGCCATGATCCAGGCCGGGGTATTGCCGGCCCACTGGCTCGATGGCGGTCCCTTCGGTCACGCCTGGCTCACCCCCACCGCGCTGTTCGGGCTCAATTTCGGCGACAGCTTCACCCATGGAGTGATGCTCTCGCTCGGGGTCAACCTGTTCTGCTACATCTTCGTTTCCCAGGTTACCTCGCAGCGCGTGGTGGAGCGGATCCAGGCCTCGCTGTTCGTTGACAGCGTCGAAACGCGCCAGACCTCGGTCAACCGCCCCTGGACCGGCGCCACCACCGTAGGCGACCTCAAGGTCCTGTGCGAACGTTTCCTGGGGGCCAAGCAGGTACAGCGCGGCTTCGACGACTACGCCCGACGCACCGGCAAGCCCCTGGAGGACGGCGCACGAGCCTCCATCGACGTGATCCAGTTCACCGAGCGCTTCCTGGCCTCGGTGCTGGGGGCGTCGTCAGCGCGGATCGTGGTCAACTCGGCGCTCCAGGGCCGCGGCATCGGCATTTCGGACGTCATCTCCATCGTCGACGAGGCCTCGCAGGTTCTCGAGTTCAATCGCGCCCTGCTGCAGGCCACCATCGAGAACATCAATCAGGGCATCAGCGTGGTCGACCAGAACCTGCGCCTGGTGGTCTGGAACCAGCGCTACCTGGAGTTGTTCCGCTTCCCCGACCACCTGATACGGGTCGGCGCTCCCATCGACAAGATCTTCCGCTACAACGCCCACAACGGTGAATACGGGCCCGGCGACCCGGAAGAGCACGTCCAGCTGCTGATCGACAATATTCGTGACGGCCAGCCCCACCGCTACGTACGCTATCGCCAGGACGGCAGCGTGCTGGAGGTGCAAGGTAACCCCATGCCGGGGGGCGGCTTCGTCTACACCTACCAGGACATCACCCAGCAGAAGCGCATCGAGGAAGCGCTGATCCGCTCCGAGAACAATATCCGTATCTATACCGACAACGTGCCGGCGCTGATCGCCTATTTCGACAAGGAGTGCCGCTACCTCTTTACCAACCGCGCCTACGAGCAGGCCTTCGGCATCGATCGCAACGAGGTCATCGGGCAATCGGTGGACACGGTGATCACCGACGAGATGGCTCGCGAGCGCGCCCCCTGGATTAAACGGGCATTAGCCGGAGAGCGGGTCAGCTTCGAGGTCTCCATGCAGGGCAGCGACGGCATCCGCTATATGCTGGTCACCTATACGCCCCACTTCGGTGACAGCGGTGCCATTCTCGGCTTTTTCGCCCTCTACCAGGACATCACCGAGCGTCGTGTGGCGGAAATCGCCCTCAAGGAGACCAACGAGACGCTCGAGGAGCGGGTCCGCGAGCGCACCCAGGCGCTGTCGGAGGCCAATGCCGCCCTGCGTCAGGAGAACCGGGTACGCGCCGAGGCCGAACTGGCCCTGCGCCAGGCCAAGCAGGTGGCCGAGGACGCCAACGCCTCCAAGACACGCTTCCTGGCGGCGGCCAGCCACGACCTGCTGCAGCCCCTGAACGCCGCTCGTCTCTTCACCTCGGCGCTCTCCCAGGAAGACGTGGCCGCGGACATGCGCCGCACCATCGGCCATATCGACAACTCGCTGCAGGCCGCCGAGGAACTATTGGGCACCCTGCTCGACATCTCCAAGCTCGATGCCGGGGCGCTGACGCCCCGCCGCAGCCATTTTGCCCTGGCCGACATCCTCCAGCCGCTCTATGCCGAGTTCGCGGTCATGGCCGAGGACCGGGGCCTCGACCTGTTGATGGTGCCGACGAACCTGTGGGTCGACAGCGACCCCCAGATGCTGCGACGCATCGTCCAGAATTTCCTGTCCAATGCCATTCGCTACACCCAGGAGGGCCGGGTGCTGCTCGGCTGTCGGCGCCAGGGGCAGCGGCTCTCCATCGAGGTATGGGATAGCGGCCCCGGCATACCCGAGTCCAAGCAGTCGGAGATCTTCCAGGAGTTTCGGCGCCTCGACCAGACCACCCGCCACAAGGAGAGCGAGAAGGGCCTGGGGCTTGGCCTCTCCATTGCCGACCGGATGAGCCGAGTGCTGGATCACCCGATTCGGGTCCGCTCGCGTGAGGGGTACGGCACGGTCTTCTCCGTCAGCGTCCCGGTGGTGGAGGCGCGCCCCCAGGAAGCCGCCTCGAGCCAGGCCATGGCGCGGCGCACCGGAAACAAGCTGGCTGGCACCCGTATCCTCTGTATCGACAACGAGACACTCATCCTGGAGGGCATGAAGGCGATGCTCTCCGGCTGGGGCTGCGACGTGCTCACCGCCACCAGCATCGGCGGTGCCAAGTCGGTCCTGCGTAACCTGGACGGCGAACCGGATGCCATCCTGGCGGACTATCACCTGGACAACGAGGTGACCGGCCTGATGGCCCTGGAGGCATTGAGCGAACGCCTCGAGGGCGCCGTGCCAGGCATCGTGATCACCGCCGACCGCACCGAGGAGGTAGCCGAGGTGATCCGTCGCTCGGGCTACCACCTGCTGCAGAAGCCGGTGCGCCCTGCCGCCCTGCGCGCCCTGCTGACCCGCACACTACAAGCCAGCCGTGCCACCAGGCAGGAGAATTAGCGCAGGCCATCATTACCATGACCGGAGGAGGGCTCCACGGAGGCGCTGTGAACCCATCCCTGGGCGCTACATTCGCCATCCATGGCGAATGACCTCCGTTTCGCCCTCCCCCGGCAAAGTGCGACCTGATTACTCACCTTGATCAGCCATCGGGCCAATCTTGAGCCACACTGAAAGAGCTCGGATGGTCAAGACGGTATAAATCGTCCTCCCTTAGCGACTTTCTCCACCAACGTTGCCACGCCGCTGTCGGAGTAGCTTCAGCTCACGACTGGAGGCCGCAGGCCTCCCGGCGGTGTTGCCGGTATTCGCGACGACAACCAACCTTTCAGCCTCCGCCGAGGCGCCTATCGGCGCCAGTCGCGATGGGGACCAGCGCTCCAACAGCGGCTTTCTCCACCAACGTTGCCACGCCGCCGTTGGAGTAGCTTCAGCTCACGACTGGAGGCGCAAGCCTCCTGGCGGTATTGCCGACGCCAACGATCACCGCCAACGCGGCGGCCTCCACCAGGCGCCTGCTACAAAAAAACCGCCGGATGTTGCCATCCGGCGGTTTTGTTATTGCATCGATGCTCGGCGCGAGTCGCTCAGGACTCGACCTTGGGTGGCTCCACCTCGAGCTTCTGGGCGGCGATCACCGCCTGGGTACGGGAGTGTACGCCCAGCTTGCGCAGGATGGCCGTGACATGGGCCTTGATAGTCGCCTCGGAGACGCTCAGCTCATAGGCAATCTGCTTGTTGAGCAGGCCCTCGGTGAGCATGTTGAGAACCCGGAATTGCTGCGGGGTCAGCGAGGCGATGGCCTCGGCGAAGCGAGTCTCCTCCTCGTTGGAGTCGCCCATGGCATCGGCCAGTTCCTTGGGAAGCCATACCTCACCATCCAGAATCTCGCCCACCGCCTCCGCGATCAGCGCCAGGGAGGATGACTTGGGAATAAAACCGGAAGCGCCATAGTCGATGGCCCGGCGCACCACATAGGGTTCGTCGCTGCCGGACACCACCGCCACCGGGATGTCGGGGGTCTGGCCACGCAGCTGGATCAATCCGGAAAAGCCATGAGCGCCGGGCATATGGAGGTCGAGCAGAATCAGGTCGGCATCGGGATGGCGTGTCACCACCTCATTGGTCGCCGCCATGGTGTCGGACTCGACGATCTCGGCCTGGGGCGCCAGTTGGCGCAGCGCCTGGGTCAGGGCTGCACGGAACAGCGGATGATCATCGGCAACGATGAATTTCTGGGCAAACGCCATGGATTCTCCTCCGGTTCCTCGAGCAGTGGGCCAAGGACCGACACACTGGGCTCATCAATCGATAGCAGCATGTTACCCCATGCGCCGCGGCTTTCCCAAGCACATGACCATATTTGTCAACAATCTCTCGGTCCAGGTCAACTTCCTGCTTGCCCATCTGCCACGCAGGGATATGAAAGGCCTTCTCCGGACAGCTCAGAGTGGTACGAGTATTAACCTCAATATTCCAGTCATCGCGCTTGAAGGAGCGCTCCGTATAGGTTTCACCACGCGCCGGCTGAAACGAAAACGCCGGCCACAAGGGCCGGCGAAGACGGAGCGGGTTGGCAGCGCCTCAGCGGATGGCGCGATGCTCGATCAGCTCATCCACCACGCTCGGGTCAGCCAGGGTACTGGTGTCACCCAGGCCATCGCACTCGTTGGCGGCGATCTTGCGCAGGATACGACGCATGATCTTGCCCGAACGCGTCTTGGGCAGGCCAGGCGCCCACTGGATGACGTCCGGCGAGGCAATGGGGCCGATGTCCTTGCGCACCCACTGGGTCAGCTCTTTCTTGAGCGCATCGCTGGGCTCCACGCCATCGGTCAGGGTGACATAGATGTAGATCCCCTGGCCCTTGATGTCATGGGGGAACCCGACCACGGCGGCTTCGGCCACGGCCTCGTGGGCCACCAGCGAGGATTCGATCTCGGCGGTGCCCATGCGATGGCCGGAGACGTTGAGCACGTCGTCGACACGCCCGGTGATCCAGTAGTATCCATCTTCGTCGCGGCGGCAGCCGTCACCGGTGAAGTACATGCCCTCGTAGGTGGAGAAGTAGGTCTGGATAAAGCGTGCGTGGTCGCCCCAGATGGAGCGCGCCTGCCCTGGCCAGGAGTCGAGAATGACCAGGTTGCCCTCTGTGGCGCCTTCCAGCAGGTGGCCTTCGTTGTCGACCAGTGCCGGCGCCACGCCAAAGAACGGCAGGGTGGCCGAGCCCGGCTTGAGATCCATGGCCCCGGCCAGGGGCGTGATCATGATGCCGCCGGTTTCGGTCTGCCACCAGGTGTCCACAATGGGGCACTTGGCGTTGCCGATCACGCGATGGAACCACTCCCAGGCCTCGGGGTTGATGGGCTCACCCACCGAACCCAGCAGGCGCAGGCTGTCGCGCTTGCTGGAATCCATCACGCTGTCGCCATGGGCCATCAGCGCGCGGACCGCGGTCGGGGCGGTATAGAGAATGTTGACGCTATGCTTGTCGACGATCTCGCCCATCCGGCCGTGGGTCGGATAGCTCGGCACGCCCTCGAACATCAGCGTGGTGGCACCGTTGGCCAGCGGGCCATAGACGATGTAGCTGTGACCGGTGACCCAGCCCACGTCGGCGGTGCACCAGTAGACCTCGCCATCGTGATAGTCGAAGACGTACTGGTGGGTCAGGCTGGCGTAGGTGAGATAGCCGCCGGTCGTGTGCTTGAGCCCCTTGGGCGCGCCGGTGGAGCCGGAGGTATAGAGAATGAAGAGCGGGTCCTCGGCATTCATCTCCTCGGCCGCACAGTCGCTGGACTGCTTCTCGACCAGGTCGTGATACCAGACGTCACGGCCCTCCTTCCACTCGATCTCGCCGCCGGTACGCTTGACCACCAGCACCTTCTCGCACACCTCGGTACCGGGACGCGTCAGCGCTGCGTCGACGTTGTCCTTCAGCGGGACCTGCTTGCCACCCCGCACGGACTCGTCGGCGGTGATGATCAGCTTGGAGTCCGCCCCCACCACCCGCTGGGCCACGGCGTCCGGCGAGAAGCCGCCGAACACCACCGAGTGAACCGCACCGATGCGGGCGCAGGCCAGCATGGCCATGGCGGCTTCGGGAATCATCGGCATGTAGAGGGTCACCACGTCACCCTTGCCGATGCCGAGGGCCTTCAGGGCATTGGCCAGCTGACAGGTCTGGGCGTGCAGTTCACGATAGCTGATGTGCTTGGCATCGTTGGGGTCGTCCCCTTCCCAGATGATGGCCGTCTGGTCACCACGGGTTGCCAGGTGCCGATCCAGGCAGTTGGTGCTGGCATTGAGCGTGCCATCCTCGAACCAGCGGATATCGACATTGTTGGAAGCGAAGGAGGTATTCTTGATCTTCGTCGGTGCCTGTACCCAGTCGAGACGCTTGGCCTGTTCGGCCCAGAAACCCTCGGGGTCGTCCTGGGACTGCCGATACATGGCCTGGTACTTTTCCTTGTCGACCCAGGCGTTGGCGGCAAAGTCGTCGCTTACCGGATGGACTTTCTGCTGTTCGGTCATTGAATAGCCTCTTCCAGGAGGTGAAGCCTCACTGTGGATACCGCCGGCAGCATTATTGTTGGTTGCGCCGGCACCATGATGTCTCTCCAGCATATACCTCCTGTGACAGCCTTCCCCTTAGACATTGGTATCAAGATTTTTCTTTTTCTTTTCAGTTAGTTGAATAGACTTTTAGCGCTGTACAAACGGTTGATAGACCAAGGTCTGAGCACAATGGCGGCAGCGGTAGCCCCTGCCCCGGCGCGCCAGGGAATGACGCTGTGCGGTGAAGGCGTGCTCGCGGCAGTGGCAAACGTAGCGGTAGGGTGCAGGGCTGGCCCGTCCCGTATCGAAGGCATGGGTCACCCGGGGTTCGAGACCGAAAAGCTGCTGCATTACCGTGCGCCACTCGCGGCCATGGGGACGCGCCCGGTGGCCATCGCTGAGATGGCGCACCAGCCAGTGAGCCATCTCGTGGGGCACTACCTCGACCAGATAGGCGTGGCGGTTTTCCCGGTAAAGCACCGGGTTGAAGCGCAGTCCGCCGCGGCCATAATGCGCCTGTCCGGCGCCCTTGCCACGCAGGTCGAACCATACCCGTGGCCGCGGCAGGTCGGGGTGAAACTCGCAACACAGCCGCCAGGCGGCCTCGACCCGGTCGCGCAGCGCCTGCTGCAACGCCGCCTCGTCGAGCTGGGTCAGCCAGGTCGCCCCGGGGTCGGGAAGTGCCGGCCGGTTCGAAGCGGCAATGGGACGCTTGAGAGCAGTAGCGGGATGGTTCATGGCGAAACGAAGGGCTTCCTGGTGCAGACGGGTTCCTGGAGCAGATTCCTGGCTCGGCGGGCAGCGCATGAGAAGGACCGGACGAGACCAGGGTGCTAGAATGGCGGCCCGGGAAGGCGACGTCCAGCCCAGGCCGGCGCAAGGCCCTTTTCCGATGCCGACACGCCCTTATCCGACCCGCCGCCAGCGAGAGGCCCCATGTCCGATACGCCCCAGCCCCAGCCACTGCTCGAGGATGAAGCGCTCGAACGGCTCGACGAGTACCTGGACTCCGACCGCGTCGACCCCGATGCCCTGGACCTTATCTCGGCCCACGGCTTCCTGGTAGCCCTGGCCGTCGCCCCGAGCGAAGTCGAGAGCGCCGCCTGGATCGCCGAACTCTTCCAGGGCGAGCCCACCTTCGCCGACGATGCCGAGCGCAACGAAATCCTCGGACTGCTGGAGCGGCTCCGCCACAACGCCATCGACACCCTCGAGCAGGGCGGGCTCCCGGAGCTGCCCTTCGATACGGCCCTGGACGGCCTGGCTCCGGAGGAGACACCCATCGGTGATTGGTGTGCCGGATTCATGGAAGGCGTCTTCCTGGATGAGGCGTCCTGGTTCGAGCAGGACGAAGAGACCGTGGCCACCCTGCTGCTGCCCTTCATGGCGCTTTCCGGCCTTTTCGAGGACGAACCCGACATGGCGGAGCTCGCCACCGACACGGCACGGCTGCAGTCGCTCGTCGACCAGCTGCCGGAACTGGTGCTGGATCTCTACCTGCACTACCGGGTACCGCCGGAGACGCCCAAGCCCATGCCGCGCAAGAAGAAGCCCGCCGGCCGCAGCCCCGGCAAGGGCAAGCCCGGCGGCAAGCGATAGTTTTTGGTAACGCGGCGCCTATCGGTTGACTACCGCAGCCGCGTCAGCCAGCCGTCCAGCCTGCCGAAGGCCCACTCCTTGATCCGCTGCCAGCGGGGGCGCCGCGCCCACTCCTGCCGGGTGATCTCCCGGCTGGCCGAGAAATTACGCTCGAACAGGGCGGCGACCTCACCGGCAAAGCGGGCATCGTCCACCTCCTGGTTCGCCTCGAGGTTCCAGTGCAGGCTCCAGTGGTCGAAATTGCAGGAGCCCACGCTCGACCAGTTGTCTGCCAGGGTGAACTTGGCGTGAATGAAGCTGGGCTCGAACTCGAAGATCCGCACCCCGGCCTTGAGCATGCGACGGTAGAAGCGCTGCCCCGCATAGCGGACCCCGGGATGGTCGTGATCCTTCCCCGGCAGCAGCAGCCGCACATCGACCCCACGCCGCGCCGCACGCACCAGGCGCAAGCGCAGGCTGAAGGTCGGCACGAAATAGGGGGTACAGAGCCAGATACGCCGCTGCGCCGAGGAAACCCGGCCATAGAGGGAGTGACGGATCGCCTGATAGCGGTAGCCCTGCCCCCACACCACCCGGCCGCGCATGCCGCGATAGTCCTCTCTCTCCGTCAGGCTGAGCCCCACCTCCCGCACCAGGGAAGGCGACCCTTCACCACGCGTCAAGGGGGAGTCCCAAAGCCGGGAGAACAGCCGCACCCAGTCGGCCACCACCGGGCCCTCGATACGCACCGCCACCTCGTACCAGGCGCTCAGGAACTCGTCGACGGCGCCGAAGCCGCCGGTGAAGGCCACCCGGCCATCCACCACCACGACCTTGCGATGGTCCCGGGTCAGGTTGCGCGCCAGGGAGTGGAAGCCCAGCGGGTTGAACAGCCGAAGCGCAATGCCGGCCGACTCGATGCGCTGCCGATCCTCCCTGCCCAGGCCCCTGGCACCGTAGCCGTCCAGCATCAGGGCGACCTTCACCCCGCGCTCGGCAGCGCGCGACAGGGCATCGAGCAGTGCCGTGGTCAGGCGGCCCGACTCCATCAGATAGAGTTCGATCAGTATCGAATGGCGCGCTTCCTCGATGGCATCGAACATCGCCGGCAAGAAGCGCGATGACTCCGCCAGCAGCTGGAACCGATTACCATCCCGCCACACGCCATGCATGGCATGTCTCCCGTGTTCACTTGCGTGGCTGAATTGACGCACGTTTGCACGCCGAGGGAAAGCACCTGACCCGATGGGCGGGGCAAGGCTATACTGGCGCCTCGCCCCCAGCAGAGGCAACCGGATGGCCCTTGCTCGCACCCTGCTCGCGCCCCTGCGCAGCCCGCTGAGACGCCTGGTCAACGCCTGGGTAGCCACTCGGCTGATCGAGCCCGCCCCCGACGCGCTGGCACTCGACCCGAACCTGCCGACCCTCTATGTCCTGCCACGCCCGTCGCTCTCGGATACCCTGCTGCTGGAAGCCCTGTGCCAGCGCCATGGCCTGCCGCCGGCCAGCGGAAGACGCCGGATCGATGGCATGGAGCTGCCGGCCTGTCTGCCGCTGCCAGCCCCACGGCGACGCCTGTGGCGACGCAGAGCGGCACACCCTGCCCCCTTCCTCACGGCGCTGGAGCAGCTCGCGGCAGATCCCGATGCCGACCTGCAGCTGGTGCCGGTCAGCGTGTTCTGGGGCCGCGCCCCGGGCAAGCGTTTCGGTTTCTGGCGCATGCTGGCCGCCGATAGCTGGCGGCTGACAGGGAGAATGCGCCGCGCCCTGTCGGTGCTGGTCAATGGGCGCAACGTTGAGGTCCATTTCGGGGCGCCGCTGCGCCTTCGCGACCTGCTCGATGCACGCGGCCCGGCGCTGGCCAACCGCAAGACCGCCCGCCTGCTGCGCGTTCATTTCCGACGCATGCGTACCCGCGTGCTGGGCCCCGACCTCTCTCATCGCCGCACCCTGATCGAAGGGGTCGCCAGAAGCCCAGAGGTCCGCCGCGTCATCGAGGAGTTCGCCAGAAGCGAGAAGAGTTCGCCAGAGCGCCTCGAGCGGCGCGCCCTGCGCTACGGTTGCGAGATCGCCTCCAGCATGACCTACCCGGTACTGCGCTTCATGGACGGGCTCCTGCGGCGTCTATGGAACCGCCTCTACGACGGCGTCAACGTGCAGGGCCTGGCGCGCGTCAAGGAGCTGGCCGGCGACCACACTCTGGTCTATGTGCCCTGCCACCGCAGCCACATCGACTACCTGCTGCTCTCCTACGTGCTCTACCGCGATGGACTGATGCCGCCTCACGTCGCCGCCGGGCGCAATCTCGACATTCCGCTGATCGGCCCCCTGCTGCGACGCGGAGGCGCCTTCTTCATGCGCCGCAGCTTTCGCGACAAGCCGCTCTACGCCGCGGTCTTCAACGAGTACCTCCATCGCCTGCTGGCCCGTGGCCACCCGCTGGAGTACTTCATCGAGGGAGGCCGCTCCCGCAGCGGCCGCATGCTGACGCCACGGCCCGGCATGCTGGCGATGACCCTGCGCTCCTTTCACCGCAGCGCCGCCGCCACCAGCCCGCCGAAACTCGCCTTCATACCGGTCTATATCGGCTACGAACGGATCATCGAGAACGCCAGCTACCAGCGTGAGCTGCGTGGCGGCAAGAAACGCAAGGAGAGCCCACTGGCACTGCTGCGGGTGCTCGGTCAGCTGCGCCAGCCTTTCGGCCAGGTCACGGTCAGCGTCGGTGACCCGCTGTTGCTCGGCGACTATCTCGACGGCCTCGACCCGAATTGGCGCAACGCGCCGATCGAACCGAAGCCCGACTGGCTCGGCGAGGCGGTACCGCGCCTGGGCAACGAACTGGCCAGGCGCATCAATGCCGCCGCCGCCCTCAACCCGGTCAACCTCGTTGCCCTGGTGCTCCTGGCGACGCCCCACAATGCCCTCGAGGCGAGCCTGATGACGCGCCAGCTGGCACTGCTCGCCCGACTGCAGCAGCACTGCCCGGGGGGCCTGCACCTCAGCCTGCCGGAGGGCGAGCCAAGCGACTGGATAGAACAGGTCATCGCCCTGGGCATGATCGAGCGCCGCACTCATCCGTTGGGCGACATTCTGGTGGCCAAGCCGGAGCAGGCCAGCCTGCTGGTGTGGTACCGCAACAACGTGCTGCACCTCTTCGCCCTCGCGGGACTCACCGCCTTCGCCTTCCGGCATGCCCCGCAGCACGACCTGGACAGCCTGCTCCACCTTCTCGAACCCGCCTGGCCGGTCCTCGCCAGGGAGCTGTTCCTGGAGAAGGAAACCTTGGCCAGCACCCTACCGGCCATGCTCGACGCGCTCCGCCAGGCGGGGCTAGTGACTAACGAAGAGACCGCCTGGCGGCGTAGCGAGGAGCTGGAGGCCGGCGAGCAGCTCAACCTGCTGGGACGGCTGATGCAGCCCCCGCTGGAGCGCGGCTACCTGCTGCTGGCGATTCTCCTGGACCAGCCACCGGGCAGTCAGGGACGCGACGACCTCACCGAGTGCAGCCGGCAGATGGCCGAGCGACTGGCGCTACTCTCGGGCCGCGATGCCCCGGAGTTCTTCGACCGCAATCTGTTCGCCGGCCTGATCGGGAGCCTCGAGGCCGAAGGCTGGGTATGGGAAGCCAGTGACAGGCTGTGGTTCGACCAGCGGCTGCGAGAGGCGGCCCAACGTTCGCGGGCCCTGTTCGACACCGAGCTTCGCCACCGGCTCCAGCTGGTCACACGGGGGTAGGCCGACGGGACCCAGCGCCATGAGTCAGGCCAGTGAGCGGTGCACGTAAAGATCGTAGCGGCTGGTCTTGCCCTCGATGATATGGCGAGGGGGCGGGCCGGCAATGGGCGGGGCCTTGCGCGGCCGCTTCACCACCACCCGGTGCGTGGCCACATCCAGTGCCGCCTCGAGCAGACGTGGCGCATCGTCGTCATCGCCGGCCAGCAGCCGGAACAGCCGCATCTCCTTCTTCACCAGGGCCGATTTCTCGCGGTGGGGAAACATGGGGTCGAGATGAACCACCTGCGGCGCCACGCTGCTATCGGCTACCAGGTCAGCCAGATTTCGTGCGGCATCGCCATGGAGCAGCGTCAGCCGCCGGGCAATCTCGGCCGTCTCGGCATCGCGGCAGGCTCGGGCCAGGGCGTCTTCCAGCAGCGCATGGATCGCCGCCACGCGCTCGATCATCAGCACCCGGGCACCGAGGCTCGCCAGCACGAAGGCATCTCGCCCCAGCCCCGCGGTGGCATCCACCACGCTGGGCGTGACGCCGCCGCCCAGGCCACAGGCCCGGGCGATCAGCTGTCCGCGCCCACCGCCGAAGCGCCGCCGGTGCGCCGCCCGGCCGGCGACGAAGTCCACCACCAGGGGTTTGCCGTAGCGCTGCTCATCGCCGCAGAGAACCAGAGTCCCATCCTGGCGTCGCAGTATCAGCTCGGCATCACTCGCAGCGCCCAGCGGCAGCCCCAGCCGCTGCGCCAGCGGTGCCAGCGTCTCGCCCTCCACCGCGACCCGACGTTCGGGGTCCACACACCTCACCGACTCTTCTTCCAGGCAACCTGATCGCGCAGATAGACCGGCTGGACGTCATGGGCAGCATGACGTTCACCGGCGGCATAGGCACGGGCCGCCAGCAGCACCATCTCCTCGGCGGCCGGTTCCAGCGCCGTGTCGCCCTGGCGGACCGTTGCACGAATGTCGTCCGACATCGCCTCGCGCAGCGTCCAGCCGGAACCCACGCCGACCCAATCACAGGCCGCGTGGCCAGGCGGAAGCTGCAGGCGTTCCGGAGGCATGACCGATTCCCGCGTCAGCGCCTCGGTGAGCCCCTCATGGCAGCGCCAGGCCGCCACGTAGATTTCACCCATGCGCGCATCCAGTGCGGTCACGACATGCGATAACCCATGGCGACGATGGGCACCCAGGGCCAACGCCTCAAGGGTGGAGACCCCGAGCAGGGGACGATCCAGGCCGTAGGCCAGCCCCTGGGCGAGGCCTGCCGCAATGCGCAGCCCGGTGAAGGAGCCCGGGCCATGGCCATAGGCCACCGCGTCCAGTTCGGCAGGCGCCAGCCCGGCTTCGGCCAGGACCTGGTCGATCATCGGCAGCAGCCGGCGAGTGTGCTCGCGAGGCGTGAGCGCGAACTGCGAGACCAATATGTCATCGTCACCCTCGCGTTGTAGCAGCAGGGCGGCGGAACAGGCACTCGAGGAGGCATCAAGGGCCAGCAGAATCGGCATAGGTGGACATCGTGACGGGAAGTGGATGGCCATTATACGCCGCCGGCCGTTAAACGACGATGGCCCGCACAGGCGGGCCATCACAGGAGCAGCTGAGGATCCGGGGGGCGGGTCAGCTTTCGAGGGCCTTGAGAACCTGAGCGGTGATGTCATCGACACTGCCCACGCCATCGACCCGATGATAGGCGGGAGCCGCCTGGGGATCCTTCTCGGCCCACTGCTTGTAGTAATCGACCAGCGGAGCGGTCTGGTCATGGTAGACCGACAGGCGGTGACGCACCGTGGACTCGCTGTCATCCTCACGCTGGATCAGCGCCTCACCGGTGACATCGTCTTTACCAGCTTCCCGGGGCGGGTTGTATTCGATGTGATAGACCCGGCCTGAGCCCGGATGCACGCGACGTCCCGCCAGCCGCTTGACGATCTCCTCGTCGGCCACGGCAATCTCCAGCACATGGTCGATCTTCACACCGCCGTCCTTCATGGCATCGGCCTGGGGAATGGTGCGGGGGAAGCCATCGAAGAGGAAGCCGTTCTCGCAGTCGGGCTGAGCGATGCGTTCCTTGACCAGGGCGATAATGAGATCGTCGGAAACCAGCCCACCGCTGGACATGATCTCCTTGGCCTTGAGGCCAAGCTCACTGCCTTCCTTGACGGCGGCGCGCAGCATATCGCCAGTGGAAATCTGCGGGATATTGTAGCGCTCGCAGATGAACTGGGCTTGGGTGCCCTTGCCGGCACCCGGGGCGCCCAACAGGATCAAACGCATCTGGCTGCTCCTTGAGAGAGTGATAAATTCTGGGGTGAAAAAAGAGTGGAAAAGAACGATAACCGTGTGGCCTCGGCCAGACAACCTCGAATACGCTGACGATGAGGTTCATGAGAGACAAAGCATCAGTCTTTTCAGCCAATTAACACGCAACTTGCACTTTGGTCTTCCCTGTGGCCTGCCAGCCTTACGGAAACACCGGCGGCGCCCCAAGGAGGCGCCGCCGGTGATCGGGGTCGAACCAAATGCTTACAGCGACAATCTATAGCAACAGTCGACGGATGTCGGTCAGCACATCGGCCAGGAAGGCCGTGAATCGTGCCGCATCGGCACCGTTGATCGCCCGGTGGTCGTAGGAGAGCGACAGCGGCATCATCAGCCGCGGTTCGAAGTCGCTGCCGTTCCAGACCGGCTTCATCTGCGCCTTGGAGACGCCGAGGATGGCCACCTCCGGCGCGTTGACGATGGGCGTGAAGGCCGTGCCGCCAATGGAGCCAAGGCTCGAGATCGTGAAGCAACCGCCGGTCATCTCCTCACGCTTGAGCTTCTTGGTCTGCGCCTTCTTGCCGAGATCGGCCATGGTGGTGGCGATCTCGACCAGCGACTTCTTGTCGGCATCGCGCACCACCGGCACCATCAGCCCGTCCGGCGTGTCCACCGCGATCCCGATGTGGACATATTTCTTCCACACCAGGGTCTCGCCGTCACCCTTCAGGCTGACGTTGAACTGCGGGAAGCGCCTCAGTGCGAAAGCGCAGGCCTTGACCAGGAAGGGCAACGGCGTGAGCTTGGCGCCCTGCGCCTCGGCCTCCGCCTTCATCGCCTTGCGGAACGCCTCCAGCTCGGTGATATCCGCCTCGTCGAACTGGGTCACGTGGGGCACATTGAGCCAGCTGCGATGCAGGTTGGTGGCCCCCATCTTGAGCAGGCGCCCCATGGGCTTCTCTTCCACCTCACCGAACTGGCTGAAGTCGACTTCAGGAATCGGCGGGATACCGGCACCACCGGTAGCCGCCGGAGCCGCGGCCTGGCTCGGCGCCTTGGCCGTCCCGGCCATCACCTGCTTGACGTAGGCGTGAACATCCTCCTTCAGCACCCGCTCCTTCGGACCACTGGGCTTGACCAGCCCCAGGTCCACGCCCAGCTCGCGGGCCAGCATGCGCACCGCCGGACCGGCATGCACCAGCTTGCCGTCTCGCGGCTTGTGAGCGGCCATCTGCGCTTCGGGGCTCGGCGTGCCGGTGGGCGTCGTCGATGCCGGCTTGTCCGCCTTGGCCGACGACGCTGACGCTTTCTGTTCGGCCGGTTTCTTGCTCGGCTCTTTGCTCGCCTGGCCCGCCGCCGGCTTGGCACCGGCCACTTCGATATAGCCGATCAGGTCGCCTTCGGAGACGGTGTCGCCCTCCTTGACGGTGAGCTCCACCAGCTTGCCCTTGTAGGGGCTCGGCACGTCCATGCTGGCCTTGTCCGACTCCAGCGTGATCAGCGGATCTTCCTCGTCGACCTCGTCGCCTACGCTGGCGGCCATCTCGATGATCGGCACGTCGCTGGCACCAGACAGATCCGGTACGCGAACCTCCTTGCGCTCCGGCTCCCCCGTGGCGGCAGGCTGCTCTTCCGCCGAACCCGCTTCCTCTTCGTCCTGCTCGGTCGCTGCCGACGTGGACTCGGCGGCGGGTGTCGCCTCGCTGTCGCCGCCTTCACCGGCGATCTGCATGGTGCCGACCACATCGCCTTCGGAAACCGTATCGCCCTCTTTCACCGTCAGCGTGATCAGCTTGCCGGTATGGGGGCTCGGCACATCCATGGAGGCCTTGTCGGACTCCAGGGTAAACAAGGTATCTTCGGCCTCGATGTCGTCGCCTTCGGCCACGGCCACCTCGATGATCTCCACATCGCTGGAGCCACCCAGGTCGGGCACCGTGATCTCCACCGTGCGCGAGCCGCCGCCCCCGGAAGCCTTGGCCGCCGGCTTCTCCTCGGCACCCTTCTTCTCGGCTGCCTGTGCTTCAGCAGCCTTCTCCTCGCTCGACTCGGCCTTCGCAGGCGCGTCGTCTTTGCCGCTGTCGGCCCCTTCCACCTCGAGCTCGACGATGTCGTCGCCCTCGGAGACGGTATCGCCCTCCTTGACCAGCACCTTCAGTACCTTGCCCCCCTTGGGTGCGGGTACGTCCATGCTGGCCTTGTCGGACTCCAGGGTGATCAAGGTATCCTCGGCCTCGATGACGTCGCCTTCGGACACCGCGATTTCGATGATTTCGACATCTTCACTACCGCCGATGTCGGGAACTTTGATGATTTCGCTACTCAAGGTCGCGCTCCTTCCAAATCGTGCCTGGAGCAGGCGGGCCCTGGGCCCGCCTGGCCACTGGAATCAGCTGGTCAGCGGATTAGGCTTGCTGGGATCAATGCCGTACTTCTTGATCGCCTCGGCGACGACCTTGCGGTCCAGGTCGCCGCGGTCGGCCAATGCCTTGAGAGCAGCGACGGTCACGAAGTAACGGTCAACCTCGAAGAAATGGCGAAGCTTCTCGCGAGTGTCGGAGCGCCCATAGCCATCGGTCCCTAGCACATGGTAGTCGGTCGGAACCCAGGCACGGACCTGATCGGCGAACAGGCGCATATAGTCGGTCGAGGCAATGACAGGCCCCTCGCGACCCTCGAGGCAGCGCGTGACATGCGGCTTGACCGGCTCGTCATCCGGATTCAGGAATGCCTCACGCTCCAGGCCCAGCGCCTCGCGGCGTAGCTCGTTGAAGCTGGTGACACTCCAAACCTCGGAACCCACTCCCCACTCGTCGGCCAGCATCTGGGCTGCCACCTCGACCTCGCGCAGGATGGTGCCGCAACCCAGGAGCTGGACATGCCCCTTGTCGCCCTTCACCTCGCGCAGGCGGTACATGCCCTTGATGATGTCCTCGGCCGGCAGTTCGTCGAGTTCGGGATGCTCGTAGTTCTCGTTCATCACCGTCAGGTAGTAGAAGCAGTTTTCCTTGTCGGCAAACATCCGCTTCAGGCCATCCTGGACGATCACCGCCACCTCGTGGGCATAGGTGGGGTCGTAGCTGCGACAGTTGGGGATGGTGGACGCCTGCAGGTGGCTGTGGCCATCCTGGTGCTGCAGCCCCTCGCCGTTCAGGGTGGTCCGCCCCGCGGTACCGCCCACCATGAAGCCACGTGCCTGAAGGTCACCGGCGGCCCAGGCCAGATCGCCGATACGCTGGAAGCCGAACATCGAGTAGTAGATATAGAACGGCAGCAGCGTCAGGTTGTTGTTGCTGTAGGAGGTGGCAGCGGCGATCCACGCCGACATGGCACCCGCCTCGCTGATGCCCTCCTCGAGGATCTGGCCCTGCTTGTCCTCGCGGTAGAACATGATCTGGCCCTTGTCGACGGGCTCGTACTTCTGGCCTTCCGAGGTATAGATGCCAAGCTGGCGGAACATCCCCTCCATGCCGAAGGTGCGAGCCTCGTCGGGGATGATCGGCACCACCTGCTTGCCCAGCGTCTTGTGCTTCACCAGGCCGTTGAGAATGCGCACGAACGACATGGTGGTAGAGACTTCCCGCCCCTTGGAGCCAGCGGTCTGGGAGGCGAATATCTTGTCGTCCAGCGAGGGAATCTCGAGCGCCTCGAAGTCGCTGCGCCGCTGGGGAAGGTAGCCGCCCAGGCGCTCACGCTGCAGGTGCATGTACTTGAGCTCGGGGGAGTCGTCCTCCGGCTTGTAGTAGGGCACTTCCTTGAGCTGCTCGTCGGTGAGCGGAATGCCGAAGCGATCGCGGAATTTCCGCAGCGCCTCGTACTCCATGGTCTTGACCTGGTGCGCCTCGTTGGCCGCCTCGCCGTCGCCGCTACCCATCCCGTAGCCCTTGACCGTATGCGCCAGGATCACGGTAGGCTTGCCGTTGGGGTTGTTGACCGCCTCGTTGTAGGCCGCATAGACCTTGAAGGGGTCGTGGCCGCCGCGGTTGAGCTTCCAGATGTCCTCGTCGGACATGTCCTTGACCAGTTCGGCGGTTTCCGGATACTTGCCGAAGAAGTGCTCGCGGGTGTAGGCACCGCCGTTGGCCTTGTAGTTCTGGTACTCGCCGTCAACCGCCTCATCCATGCGCTTTTGCAGGATGCCCTTCTTGTCCTTCTCGAACAGCGGATCCCAGAGCCGGCCCCAGACCACCTTGAGCACATTCCAGCCGGCGCCGCGGAAGACGCCCTCGAGCTCGTCCATGATCCGGCCATTGCCGCGCACCGGGCCATCGAGACGCTGCAGGTTGCAGTTGATCACGAAGATCAGGTTGTCGAGCTTTTCACGACCGGCCAGCGAGATCGCACCCAGGGACTCCGGCTCGTCGCACTCGCCGTCACCCATGAAGCACCAGATCTTGCGGTCATACATGTTCTTGAGCTCACGCGAATCCAGGTACTTCATCACGTGTGCCTGGTAGATCGCCTGAATCGGCCCCAGGCCCATGGAGACCGTGGGGAACTGCCAGAAGTCCGGCATCAGCCAGGGGTGCGGATAGGAGGAGAGACCGTCACCATCGACTTCCTGGCGATACTTGTCCATCTGCGCCTCGGTGAGGCGCCCTTCCAGGTAGGCACGGGCATAGACGCCCGGCGCCACGTGGCCCTGGATATAGACCAGGTCACCCTCGAAGTCGCCATCGGGGGCGCGGAAGAAATGGTTGAAGCCGACGTCGTACAGTGTTGCCGCCGACATGAAACTGGCGATATGACCGCCCAGCCCCGGATTGGCCCGGTTGTTACGAATGACTTGAGCAATGGCGTTGTAGCGAATCAGGGAGCGGATGCGACGCTCCATGAACAGATCGCCCGGCATCGGCGCTTCGCGATGCACCGGTATGGTGTTGCGATGCGGTGTCGTCACAGAGAAGGGAGCCTGCAATCCATCGCGGCGCAGCCGGTCAGCCAGGCGCGTCAGCAGGTACCGGGCACGGTCTTCGCCCTCACGATCCATGACCGACTCCAGGGAATCCAGCCATTCCGTGGTTTCGACCGGATCGAAATCTTCTCTTGCCTCAAGACTCATAGACGTCTCTCCGAGTGACAATGTGATGTCAGGAAGCCCCAACCGGATCGATGGGGCCTGTGGTAACTGACGATCAGGGAAAAGCGAGGCCGCCAGGCGGCTCTTGTAGTCAAATTACATAACGAGGTGGCATCGAATACCACTAATGGCGTAGAACATACCGGAAAGTGGGCTCCCTGCCAATTAAAATAGAATGGAAAACGTTTCCATAACAACTGCATTGCATTGCAACACAAGCCCTTACGCCGTACTCCTCACTGGTCTTCGGCTCGTGTCCACCAATGTAATAAAACTACCGTATGATTCAATCCAGGTGACTGTCAGCACAGCACTTCCCGGTATCCTTCAGCGTCATTCGATCAGCGCAGACAGTGGCGAAAATAGGCCCAGTCAAAGGCCGGCCCGGGATCGGTCTTGCGCAACGGAGCCACGCGCGCGTGGCTGGTGATACGCCCTGGCGTGATGTCCGGATAGCGGTCCATCAGCGCCTGTACCGTATGCGCCAGAGCCCGATACTGGGCCTCCCGGTAGGCGCTGACCTCATCGCCTTCCAGCTCGATGCCGATGGAGAAGTCATTGAGCGCACGCCGTGCACGCCCCCCATCGATCCAGCAGGAGCGACCGGCATGCCAGGCGCGGCGATCGAAGGGCACGAACTGTACGCACTCGCCATCGCGGCGAATCAACAGATGCGCCGATACCTTCAGCTCGGCAATGGCCGGAAAGAAGGGGTGCGCGTCGGGATCGAGGCGGTTGGTGAACAGGCGCTCGATATGGTCGCCGCCGTACTCGCCGGGAGGCAGGCTGATCGAATGCAGCACCAGCGCCGAGATTTCATGCTCGGGCCGCCCGTCCTGATTCGGTGACGGCACCTGTCGCGCTCCCTGTAACCAGCCGTTGTCGATTCTCATCTCGCTCCCCTGACGCCCTCGCTGTAGTTCCCTATAATGACGGTCTTGCAGCTCCTTGCCCATGCGCTCCATGAACCCGAAAAGGCCTGCCATGCATTATCAGGATGCCCTTATCGAAGAGATCCGCGCCAGCGCGGCTCACCTGCTCGCTGAAGATGTCGGCCCCGGCGACATCACCGCTCAGCTGATTCCCGACACCCAGTGGGCGAGCGCCCGGGTGATCACCCGCGAGCCGGCGGTACTCTGCGGCATGGCCTGGGTCGAGGAGCTCTTTCGCCGACTCGACGTCAGCGTCACCCTGCGCTGGAGCGCTGCCGACGGCGACCCGCTGGAAGCGGGCCAGTGCTTTCTCGAACTCGAAGGCCCCGCCCGCAGCCTGCTCACCGGCGAGCGCGCGGCACTGAACCTGCTGCAGTCGCTGTCGGCCACCGCTACCCGCACCCGCCACTACGCGACGCTGCTCGAAGGCACCGGCGTGCGCCTGCTCGATACCCGCAAGACCCTGCCCGGGCTGCGCCTGGCACAGAAGTATGCGGTCACCTGTGGCGGCGGGCACAACCACCGTATCGGACTCTATGACGCCTTCCTGATCAAGGAGAACCACATCGCTGCCTGCGGCGGAATCGAGGCAGCGGTCAAGGCCGCCCGCCGCATCGCCAGTGACCTGCCGGTGGAAGTGGAGGTGGAGAGTTTCGAGGAACTCGACCAGGCTCTGGCCGCCGGTGCCGACATCGTGATGCTCGACAACTTCTCGCTCGACGACATGCGCGAAGCGGTGAAGCGCAATGCCGGGCGTGCCACGCTGGAGGCGTCAGGCAATGTGGATGAGACCACCCTGCGCGCCATCGCCGACACCGGCGTCGACTGCATCTCCAGCGGCGCCCTGACCAAGGACATCAAGGCCATCGACCTGTCGATGCGCATCGTCGACCTGCACGACGCCTAGTCCTTCGCTGGTGCAACGCCCTGCCCTTGCCTTGGCTGCATGGCGTTGCACGGCCACTCCCCTGCCCAGCGTCCTCAGGTCTCCACCGCTACCAGCCGCTTCTCCAGTCGTCGACGCAGAAGACGCTCACCGGCACGCTCCACCCACTCCTCACCACGGTCCTGCCAGCCGCAACGAAGCAGGCTGTCGGCCAGCATCAGGCTGGCGTCGATGGTGACCCTTTCGCAGCCGTTCTCCAGCAGCAGTCGTTTGGCGTGGACCAGCAGGGTCGTGCCGATACCCCGCCGTGCCAGCGAGGGCCAGACATAGAGCGTCTCGATATGGGCATCGGAAACGTTCAGTTCGAGAAAGCCCACGCAGCGACCGTCGCAGGCAGCAACCAGGGTCGTATAGAGCGCCTGGCGCGCCCCCCATACGCTCGCCTCGCGCGGCAGCGAGTTCGCCCAGGCCTCCCGCTGTTTCACGCTATAGTGCGCCGCCGCCCCCTGCATGACAGCATGGTGGAAGACTTCAGCCTGGTCGGCTCCGTCGCGGGCCATGGCCTGGCGATAGATAATCCGTGGAGACTGGGCAGGCGCCGATGGCGCTTCCTTGGTCGTCATCGTTTCCACCCCGTTGTTCCTGCTGTAAGTGACAAACCCGGCACGCAGGTTACACAAGCTCGCTGTCGCGGCCAATGGTGGGCATAATCGGCGCCATGACTCCTCCACAGCCTGACGCCGACTTCGCGATGCAGCCCATCGGCCATATCGCCAGCGACTTCCCCGACAAGTTCGGCATCCCCCGACAGCCGGGCCTGGCGCCGGCCGCTCGTGCCAGCCTGGTGCTCTCTCCCCCCTTCGACGACCCGCTCGCCGTACGCGGGCTGGAGGAGTTCAGCCACCTGTGGCTGACCTTCATCTTCCACCTTAGCCCCGATCGGCGCTGGGTGCCGCTGGTACGCCCGCCCCGGCTGGGGGGCAATGCCCGGGTCGGCGTCTTCGCCAGCCGCAGCACCCACCGCCCCAACCGCCTCGGGCTATCGCTGGTGGAACTGATCGACATCGATACCCGGCGCGGGGTATGCCTCGAGCTGCGCGGCTGCGATCTGGTCAGCGGCACCCCGGTGCTCGATATCAAACCCTACCTTCCCTGGGCGGAAGCACGCCCCGAAGCCCGCGCCGGCTTTGCACCGGAGGCGCCGCCACGGCTTGCGGTGGGTTTCTCGGCCGATGCGGAAGCCGCCCTGGCAGCACGGCCCGATGGCGCCTCGCTGCGCGAGCTGATCATCCAGGTCCTGGCCCAGGACCCGCGACCCGCCTATCACGCCGCGGGGCGCCAGGAGGGCGAAGCACGGGTCTATGGGGTGCGGCTGCGCGACGTGGACGTCCGCTTCAGGATGGAGCAGACCGAAGGGCCATCATGGATGCAGGTGATCGAACTGGTGGCACTTGGTTGAAGAGCTGTCGGTGGACAGGACTCACGAGAGGAGCCTGTAGCTATCGGTCACCTTCTGGTACTGGCTGGGTGAGGCGCCGATATGGCGGCGAAAGAAGCGCGTGAAGTGGCCCTGCTCGGAGAAGCCTAGGGATTCGGCCAGGTTCCCCAGAGTGCCGGTCCGATTGTCGGACAGACAACAGAACGCCATCTGCATCTTGCCAATATTGGCAAACATCTGCGGGGTCATGCCGGTATTCTTCTTGAACAAGGTAAAGAAGTGCGCCCGAGACAACCCACACTGTCGGGCTATGCCCTCCATGTCCAGCTCCCCTCGGGGATGGTCGAGAATGAACTGGATCGCCTGGCGGATACGCGCATCGTAGAAATCGCTAGCGACACCGACACGCAGCCTGGCCAGGTGGCGCCAGTCGGAATGCTTCTCGGTGATCCCGATCAGCAAATCAAAGAGCAGCTCTTCCAGCCTGTCCTGAGGCACCAGCCCGAAGGAGAACATGGCGGCAATCAACAAGTCCGCATGATGGCGCATGCGAGGGGTGAGTTCGATACAGGGACTGGAGAAGAAGTCGGGCCGGCCACTGAGCGCCAGCTCCTTCTGTAAGGCTGCCAGCCAGCTCGGCTCAATGTAGAGGGCCAGGATCAGGGTGTCGGCGGCACCGTTCTGGTGATCGTAGAAGTGAGGCTCCCAGGCATTGACGAGCACAGCCGTCCTATCCGTCAGCGGCAACCGGCGATCGCGCACCGAAAAGTAGGTATCCTCCCCGGAGACCTTGAGCAGTACATGGCATTCGGAATGGGCGTGGGGCACCAGCGACTCGTCCATGTCCAGCAGGGCAACGCGACCAAAACCGCCATGCAAGATGCGGTGGGCACTCGACATGACGTCCTCGTCAGTGGAAGTGTAAGGGCATGCTGGTACAACCCAGCGTACCATCTCTTACCGGCGCACCGGCCACAGCCAGACCAAAGTCGCATGGCGAGTCACTCAGTGGCCACTATGCCTTGCCCAGGCAAGATCCACTGGCCGGTCCACATCCTGCACGACGCCCGGGTCCTGAACCTCGATCTCGATACAGGCATCTCGATGGTGCCGCACCACGCTGCGAGCGCCCCGGTCACCGGTGAGCCGCTCAAGCGCGCCCCAGAAGCGCCGGCCAAACAGCACCGGGTGTCCAGCCTGCCCACAGTAGACGGGCCATACGATGGACTGGTCACAGGCCCTTGAGCACAATAGCGTAAAGGTTTCCTCACTCAACCAAGGCATATCGCCCAGCATCACTGCGACTGCCGAGGCTTGGCTCTCGGTACTCAGCGCGCGGATACCAGCGGCGAGGCTTTCTCCCATCCCCTGTTCTGCCCTCTCGGCAACGATAGTGCCGATGCCCTTGGCAATACCCAGACACGCGGGATCATCCTCGATGCCCAGTACCACCCGGATATCGGTAAAGTGCGGGCCGAGGGTGGACAACGTGGCGGCCAACAGCGTCCCCCGGCCAGGCAGGCAGGCTCTGCGCTTGTCATTGCCGAAGCGACGCGCCCTGCCTGCCGCCAATACCAGGGCAACGACGGTGTCAGAGGGCATCGCGCGCTTTCCCGTGGTAGACCCGCACGATATCGGCCACCACCGCCAGGGCAATCTCGGTCGGGGTCTTGCTGCCGAGATCGAGGCCGATCGGCATGTGGATGCGATCGATATCGGGCTGGGACAGCCCTCCGGAACGCAGCAGCCGTGTGGCACGGGCATCCGAGGTCCGGCGCGAGCCCATCACGCCGATATAGAAGGCCTCGGTACGCACTGCCTCGATCATGGCCAGATCGTCGATGCGCGGATCGTGGGTCAAGGCCACCACCGCGGTTGCCGCATGGCAGCCCCCGGCGGCGATGAAGGCCGACGGCAACTGTGGTACCACCGTCACTCCCTCGACAACGAAGCCTCCACGCATCTCCGGGCGAGGGTCACAGACGATCACCTCGTGGCCCAACGCCTGGGCGAAGCGAGCACAGGCCTCGGCCACCGGCGAGAGGCCGGCCAGCAGCAGGCGCAGCACGGGGCCGATACGGATTTCGACGGACACGGGCCTGTGCACCACGCATGGCCCCTCGGCAACGTCATCATCGCGAGCCTGAAAGGCGCCGGCCTCGATATCGACTCGCCGCACCAGTCGGCGCTGCCCCTGCAGGGCCTGGTACAGCACCTCGAGGTGCGCCAGCCAGGCGGCGTCGGGGGCACGGTGCTCGATCAGCACCTCGAGCACACCGCCGCAGGGCAGGGCGAGACGTTGGCTCTCCTCGCGACTTTCACCATAGCGACGCAGGGTCACCGGCCGGTCGAAGTGGCCGGCGACAACTTCCTCGAGGAAGGCCTCCTCGACACAGCCGCCGGACAGCGAGCCGACATGCTGACCATCGCGCCGGGCGACGAGCATTGCGCCCGGCCCACGGGGTGCCGACCCGTAGGTCGCCAGCACCGTGCACAGCCAGATCGGGTGCCCCTCACGAACCCAGGCCAGTGCCTGGGTGATCACTTGATGATCGAGGTCACGCATCGCTCCGCCCTCTCATGGCCATCGGTGGTTCAGCCGCGTTCAATCGGCCACCCGGGTCGTCTCGGTATCGGGGTCCAGCGTCTTCTCGCCCAACAGCAGGGAGATGGCAATGCCGCATACCAGCGCCCAGAACGGCGAGCTGATGCCCAGCAGGCTGATATTGCTCATCGCCACCACCAGGGCCACGAAGGCGCCGATCTGGTGCCCGCGGTGCCGGGAGAAGGCATGCTGGAAGGCCGCCAGCAGCACCCCGATCATCGCCAGGCCGGCCACACTGCCGATCAGGGCGCCGGGCAGCGCCAGGATGAAGGGCACCGCCGCACCGGCAAAGAGGCCGAAGGCACAGAACAGCACGCCATTGACCAAGGTGGCGCCATAGCGCGTGCTCTTGTCGTCGCCGGCCTGCTCGGACGAGCAGATAGCGGTCATCGGCCCGGCGATATTGGCGTTGTGTCCCCCGAGAAGCCCCGCGAGCATACCGCCGATTCCGCTGATGATGGTCATGGCATTGACCGGGGGACGATACTCCTCGGCCAGCAGCACTCCGGTGGCCTGAGCGTTCTCGGCCCCGATCACCAGCGCCGCCAGCGGCACGGAGATGGCCAGGAAGGCCCCCAGGGTAAAGCTCGGTGCGGTGAATTCCGGGGCGACGAAGGCGATGTCCACATCAGCGGGCTGCACGGCGCCCATCGCGAAGGCCACGATGAACCCAACCACCGCGGCCACCAGTACCGGTGGCACCGACTTGATGAAGCGAGAGCTGAGGAAAAAGGCCACCACCGCCGTGCCAGCGATCCAGGGCGCCGCGCCCACCGCATTCACCGCGCCGATGCCGAAGCGGATCAGGGCGCCGGCGATCATCGCCATGACGATCGGCATCGGCAGCCAGCGCATGATGCGCCCCACCACCCCGCTGACGCCCAGGGCCAGCACGATGGCCCCGCTCATGATGAAGGCGCCGACCGCCTCGGTGAAGGGAATCGTGGCCAGGGCGGTTATCATGATCGCCGCCCCAGGAATCGAGTAGGCGCCGGTGATCGGCTGACGATAGCGCAAGGCCATGATCAGACTGATCAGCCCGCCCAGGAAGTAGATGGCAAACAGCCAGGCCACCGTCTGGCCGTTGCTCAGGTTGCCGGCCTCGGCGGCGCTGATCACGATCAGCGCCGGCCCCGAGCAGCCGAATAAGGCGGCGACGGTGCCCGTACTGATCGACTTGGCCGTGAAGACTCGGGGCAGGTCCTTTAGCAGCGGGCGACGGGTATCCGCCGGAGCCGCTGGCACGGGGCTTGCCCCATTGTTGTTGTGAGCTTGCATGGGATCTCTCCATGAGGTTGTTGCGTCATGGGGCCGATGATCACTCACCGGTGAATGCAGCCTTGCGCTTGCCATGAAAGGCTTCGACACCCTCGCGGAAGTCGCTGGAGGTGCGCAGCCGGCTGTAGCAGTGACCTTCCATCTCGATGGCCACCGACAGCGTTGCATCCTCGTTGTCGTTGATCAGGCGCTTGGCGGTGCGCTGGGCAAGCGGCGAGAAGCCGCGCAGCTCATCCACCAGCGCCTGGGTAGCGCTCTCCAGCTGATCATCGGGCACGCACTCGGTGGCGATACCCCACGCCAGTGCCTGGGCACCACCGATGCGCTTGGCGCGCATCACCATGTGCTTGGTCCGGGCGATGCCGATGATCTTTTGTAGGCGGGCCGAGCCCCCGGAACCTGGGATCTGCCCCAGTTTCTGCTCCGGCAGGGCATAGAGGGTCGTCTCGGAGGCGATGCGGAAATCGCAGGCCAGCGACAGCTCGAAGCCGACGCCGAAGGTGTAGCCACGGTTGGCGGCGATCACCGGCTTCGAGCAGCGCGCCGGGGCGGCCACGTTGTCGGCGAGTTTCGAGACATGCTCGGGCGAGGCCTCGAGGAACCCCTTGATGTCGCCACCACTGGAGAAGTGTTCGCCCTCGGCGCGCAGCACGATGACCCGCACGCCGTCATGGGCGTCCAGTGCCTCGAACACGCTACGCAGCTCGTCGCGCTGGGGCATCGAGATCACGTTGAGCGGTGGACGGCCGAGGATGATGTCGGCGCGCTCGGCCTCGGCATCGACCTGGACCCTGAAGCCGTCGAAGTCGCTGGCCAGGATGGTGTTCACGTCGGTAGTCGTCATGTCTTGGTTCCTTGTCGGTTTGCTGGTCAGTGGGGTTGTGCGCTGGGGGTATCCTGTTCGCGCAGTACGCGGCGCAGGATCTTGCCCACGGGGGACTTGGGAATCTCGTCGACGAAGACGTAGCGCCGCGGGCGCTTGAAGCGGGCCAGGCCACAATCGACGCAGTGCCGGTCGAGTTCGCCCTCATCGATGGCCTGTCGGGCCTTGACGAAGGCGGTGACCACCTCGCCCCACTGTTCGTCGGCCAGCCCCACCACCACGACCTCTTCCACCTGGGGGTGCACCGAGAGCACATTCTCGATCTCCACCGGGCTGACGTTCTCGCCGCCGGTGATGATCAGGTCATCGACCCGCCCCGTGACGAACAGGTCGCCGTCGGCGTCGAAGTAGCCGGTGTCGCTGGTGAAGTACCAGCCCTCCTTGAGCGCCTTGCGGTCGGCATCGGGGCGGTGCCAGTAGCCCTGGAAGGCCTCGTCGCCGGCCATGTCGGCGATGATCTCGCCCTCTTCCCCCACGCCCAGGATCGCGTCCGGCGACTCGGCGCCCACCCTGACCACCCGGATGCGCTGGTTGAGCGACGGCCGCCCCGACGACCCCGGCTTGTCACTGGCCCGTTGGTCGATGGTGAAGGTATAGATCTCGGAGCTGCCGTAGTGGTTGACGAACAGGCTGGGCTGGAAGGCCTCCTGAACCCGTGCCATCAGCCCCGCACTCATCGGCGCGCCGGCGAAGCCCAGCTTGTCGACGCTGACCACCCGTGACGGTGAGAACTCGGGATGCTCGATGAGCATGTGGTAGAGGGTCGGCACCAGATAGAGGTTCGTGACGCCCTCACGCTCGATGGAGTCCAGCGTCGCCGCGGGATCGAACTTCGGCACGCAGACGAAGTGGCCGTCGATCAGTGCCATCGACAGCAGCGAGCGCACGCCCATGGTGTGATAGAGCGGCATCACGCCGAGGGTGCACTCGTCGTGGCGATAGAGGTTCTGGGCCACATGGGCCAGCGCTGCGGCACGCTCGGCACGATGCAGGCGTGGCACGCCCTTGGGCTTGCCACTGGTGCCCGAGGTGTAGAGCATCAGCGAGACATCCTCGGCATCGGCACGCAATACCAGCTCACCGTCCACACCGAGAAGGGCGTCGAAGTCATGGGCACCGAGGTCCTCGACCCCTCCGGCAGTGATACGTGGCAGCCGCTGTGCCTCGGGACAGCCGTTCACCGCTTCGGCCACCGAAGCGTCATAGGCGAGAGCCTTGACCTCGGCATCCTCGATGCAGTAACTCAGATCCCGGGCCGTGGATCGCCAGTTGAGGGGGGTGACCACGATCCCGGCGAATTGGCAGGCCCAGTGCAGGGTCGCTATCTGCCAGCGGTTCTGCATCACCACCAGCAGACGGTCCCCCTTGGCCAGGCCCATCGCTTCGAGGCTCCTGGCCACGCTCTGGATATCGGCGAACCATTCGGCATAGGTCTTGCGTAGCTCGCCATCGGAAATGGCGATCGCCCGAGGGCGACGCTCCACCGAGGCGAGAAAACTGCGACCAAGATCAAACATCGTTGTTCTCCTGTTGACTGTCAGGCACGGCCGCCTCGCGGCGCGTCCGGGCCACTTCGAGTACCGCCTGGACCATGCCGGTATAGCCGGTGCAACGGCACAGATGACCCGACAGCATGTCGCGCACCTGGGCCTCGCTGGGGTCGGCCACTCGGTCCAGGAACTCCTCGCAGGACATCAGAATGCCTGCGGTGCAGAAGCCGCACTGCAGGGCGTGATGACGCCGGAAAGCCTGTTGCAGATCGGAAAGGCCCTCCTCCCCTGCCAGCGACTCGACGGTGTCGAGCCGCCGACCCTCGGCCTGTACCGCGAGCATCAGGCAGCTGCGGCTGGCACGACCGTCGACACGCACCGTGCAGGCCCCGCACACGCCGTGCTCACAGCCCACGTGCGTGCCGGTGGCCCCCAGCTCATGACGAAGGAAGTCACACAGCTGGGTACGGGGCTCGGCGTAGCCGCTGCGCTCGCGGCCATTGAGGGTCAGGGTCACGCGAATGCGCTGGTCAGCCCTGGCGTGCATGGGCGATCTCCTCGTCACTTGGCCTGCCGGCGATCAACTCCCGGCCGAGCTCACGGATCAACTGGCGGCGATAGGCCGCCGTGGCATGGGCATCGTCCTCGGCGCCCAAGGACCAGGCGAGGGCGTTGAGGGCCTCGCTCGGGTCATCGTGGCGGGCGAACTCGCGACTCACTGGGCGATCTGCGACGCCACCCACGCCGAGGGTGACGCGGTCGCTGTCGATCACCGCCGCCAGCGCGACAATGGCGAAGTCACCATGGCGCATAGCCACTTCGTGGAAGCGGTACTCTGCGCCCGGTCTCGCCAGGGGAAACCGCACCTCGGTGATCAGCTCGTCGGGGTGGCGGTCGGTGGTCAGTACGCCCTGGAAGAAGTCTCGAGCCGCCACCCGCCGCACCTTGCCGCGCCGGTTCTCGAGCACCACCTCACCCCCCAGGGTGGCCAGACACAGCGGCAGCTCGGCGCTGGGATCGGCGTGGGCGATCGAACCGCATACCGTGCCGCGGTTACGGGTCTGCCAATGGCCGATCCAGGGCATCGCCTGCGCCAGCAACGGGACCGCCCCGGCGAGGCCGGGGTACTCGAGTAGTTCGGCCTGGGTCACCCCAGCGCCCACGGCCAGATGGTCTTCGCGACGCTCGATGTAATGCAGGTCCTCGATACCCGCGATATCGATCAGCCGCTTGGGCTGGGCCAGGCGCATGTTGAGCACCGCCATCAGCGACTGCCCCCCGGCGATCAGCCGAGCGTCGTCTCCAGCCTCATGCAGCAGCTCGCAGGCCTCACGACGGCTCGACGGGCGCAGATAATCGAAAGCAGCAGGTTTCATGAGCGACCTCCCCGGCCGGCGAACAGGACCTTGAAGCGCTGCCACAGCGACAGCCGTGGTGCGGCGCCGCCCATGCGCTGGGCCAGGCGTGCGAAGATCTGGCCGATGATCATTCGCGAGGCGCTTTGCAGCATGCGCCCGCCCACCGAGGCGACCTTGCCGCCCACGGCGGCGTCGTAGTCGTAGTCGAGGCGGGTCCGGCCACCCTCGATCTCGGTCAGTCGAATCCGCGCACTGCCCTCCGCCGACCCCATGGCGCTGGTGCCAGCACCAGAGAGCTGCAAGCTGTGGGGTGGGACGAGTTCGGAGAGTGCCACCCGGGCATCGAAGCGGGCACGTATCATCCCCACGCCGACGGTGACATCGGCGCGATAGGCATTGTTGCCGGTAAGTTCCAGGGCATGGCAGCCGGGGATAATCGCCTGCAGGGTCTCGGGGTCGAGCAGCGTATCGAACACCGTCTGCGGGTCGCCCGGCAGTTCCACCGAGTCGCTTGCCGTCAGTCGTGAACCGCCACCGCTGGCGGGTTGGACGCCTTCCTCACCCACGCCTTCGGGGCGCGGCGGCTCCTCGATACCGATCAGAGTGCGTAGCTTCGCAGGCGTCAGGGGTAGCTCGATATCCTTGAGCCCCAGGGCGTCGGCCGCTGCATTGGCGACACACACCGGGGTGCTCATGTTATTCCCCTCGCCGACCCCTTTTGCGCCCAGCGGCGTGAAGGGAGACGGAGTCTCCATGTGCAGGATCACCGGCTCAGGGACTTCCACTGCGGTAGGAACCAGATAATCGGCGAAGGTCCCGGACTGGAAGCTGCCGTCATCACCGTAAGCGAATTCTTCCATGAGAGCGGCACCCAACCCTTGGGCGAAGGCACCGCGCACCTGGCCGTCGACAAGATCCGGATTGAGCATACGCCCGGCATCGTGGAGCGTGACGTAGCGGTCCAGATGCAACTTGCCGGTGATCCGGTCGATCTCTACACCGCAGTAGTCGAAGATGAAGCCATAGCACAAGGAGCTGTTGATCAGGTCGCTGTCATCCGGGGCAGCCAGTTCGGGCGGCGACCAGAAGGCCGTTTCGCGAAGCCCACCCGGCTCGTTATCCGGTAGCGTCCCCGGCGCCCAGTGGGTAGCACCAGCGAGACGCGCAAACGGCATCGACAACTCGCTGTCTTCCACCAGTACGCGGCTGGCAGCGAAACGGACACGCTCGACATCGACGTCCCATTGGGCGGCGGCGATACCGGCCAGGCGCTCACGCACCTTGAGTGCCGCCAAGTAGACCGCACCGGCCACGGCACCGGAAAAGCGACTAGAGTAGTTGCCCGAGGCGATCGACCAGGCGTCCTTGCCAGTGTCGAGTTCCACATTGACGCTGATCGACTCCAGCGGCACCCCGAGTACCTCGGCGATCACCTGAGCGACCACCGTGCGGTGCCCCTGTCCCTGCGGCGTCGACGAGACATGGGCGGTGATATCACCCAGTGGACCGATGCTGATCGTCGCCGTGCTCACCGCCCCGTTCTTGGGACCGGCCTTGCGCCGCTCCTCCGGGGTCATTGCGGTGGTGATGTAGCCCATGTTGGAGATTGATGGCTCCACCGCCACGGTGTAGCCGATGCCATAGAGCCTCCCTTCGCGGCGAGCATTCTCGCGACGCGCCAGCAGTTCATCCAGCCCACCTTCGCGAATCCCCTGCTCCACAGCAGCGGGATAGTCGCCGGAGTCGAGCAATGCACCGGCAGCGGCACGGTAAGGAAAGCTCCCGGCAGGTATCAGGTTACGACGGATCACGTCGAGAGGCTCGAGGTCGAGTTCAATGGCGATACGCTGCATCAGCCGCTCGAGAGCAAAATAGACCTGGGGCCCGCCGAAGCCTCGATTGAGTCCACTGGGGGTCTTGTTGGTCAATACGACGCGATTGCGAACCGCGAGATGCCGGATGGCATAGGCCCCCGTCAGGTTGCCGTGCATCCGATAAAAAGTCGCCGGTTCGGGTGCGCGCAGATAAGCGCCACAGTCATCGATCTGATCCCAGCGCAGCGCCGTGACACGACCATCCGCAGTGACCGCCGCCTCGATCTCGGTCACGCGATTGGTCGACGAAGACGCCCCCTGCAGATGCTCGAGACGATCTTCCACCCACTTGACGGGAGCGCCGGCCTTTCGCGCTGCCAGTCCCATCATCACCACGTAGGGAAACACACCCTGCTTGATGCCGAAGCTACCCCCGGAATCCGGCGGGGTGCGCAACCGCAGGCGGTTGCCGGGCACCTTCAACGCTCGGGTCATCACCGAGTGCAATGCATAGGGGCCCTGAAAATTGGACAACACATCATAGCTGCCGCTGGACACATCGTAGTCGGCGATGACTACGTAGCACTCCATCGGCGTACAGGAGCTGCGCGGCACGCGCACCTTGAGTGCGACACGCCGCTCGGCCTCGGCGAAAGCCCGCTCAGGATCGCCATAACGAAAGTGACGCTCACTGACGATATTACTACCCACCGCTTCATGGAGCAGCGGAGCGTCCGACTCAATGGCGATCTCGGCATCAACCGCTACGGCCAGCGTCTCATAGTCGACACGGATGACGTCGAGTGCGTCCTCAGCCAGATAGCGACTCTCGGCCATTACCACGGCAACCGGTTCGCCGACATAGCGCACCTTGTCAACGGCCAGACACCAGTGCTCCATTGGCTGCCGCACGCCGACCGGAAAGGGCTGCGCCCAGCGTTTGACATCCTCGCCGGTCAGCACGGCATGAACCCCAGGCATGGCCAGTGCCGCTGCGGCATCCAGCGCGACCAGGCGGGCATGGGCGTGAGGTGAGCGCAACACCGCGGCATGCAGGGTGCCAGGCGCCACCGCAAGGTCGTCGGCGTAGCGGCCATGGCCACGCAGCAAGGCATCATCCTCGACGCGTTGCTCTCGTCGGCCAATCCGACCCGACTGGCCCTCCTGAATAGTTGGCTTAAAAGCGTTCATTGACTTCTCCAGGATGGCTTAATAAGAATCGGTTGCATCTGGAAATGAGTATAGCTTAAGCGGATGACGTCGAGTGCGTCCTTAGCCAGATAACGACTCTCGGCCATTACCACGGCAACCGGTTCGCCGACATAGCGCACCTTGTCCACGGCCAGGCACCAGTGCTCCATTGGCTGCCGCACGCCGACCGGAAACGGCTGCGCCCAGCGCTTGATGTCTTCCCTGGTGAGCACCTCGTGCACGCCGGGCATGGTCAGCGCGGCTGTGACATCCACCTGGGTCAGGCGTGCATGGGCGTGGGGCGAGCGCAACACCGCGGCATGCAGGGTGCCCGGCATAACCGCAAGATCATCGGCGTAGCGGCCATGGCCACGCAGCAGGGTATCGTCCTCGACGCGCTGCTGCCGACGGCCAATCTGGCCCGACTGCCCCTCCCGCATGGTTGGCTCGAAATAGTTCATTCAGCTCTCCACGATGGCCGTGTCGGAATCAGTTGCCATCTAGAGAGGAGTCTATGGAGCGATGCATCGCTCGGCCTTGCCCGGCGGGCTGGAGTTTGGCCCTGGCATCGGCTGATTTACCCGAGAGTCTGAATTGCTACCAAAGGATAAGGAGCCGTCAGCAGAGCAGATACGCGCCTCCCGAATACAGGAAGGCGGCCCTGGGGCCGCCTTCCTGTCATAATGCTGGAATGTTTCTTCAGCAGCTGGCTGACTCAGTCGAAGTCGACACCAATCCGCCGCCCCACTTCCTCGTAGGCCTCGATCACGCCACCCAGCCCTTGGCGGAAGCGGTCCTTGTCCATCTTGTCCCGCGTCTTGGCGTCCCACAGGCGGCAGCCATCCGGTGAGAACTCGTCGCCCAGCACGATCTGCCCCTTGAACAGGCCGAACTCCAGCTTGTAGTCCACCAGCAGCAGGCCGCCGTCAGCGAAGAGCTGCTTGAGCACCGCATTGACCTTGAAGGTCAGTGCCTTCATCTCGGCCAGCTGCTCCGGCGTGGCCCAGCCGAAGGTCTCGGCCAGCGACTCGTTGATCATCGGGTCATGCAGGGCGTCGTTCTTGAGAAACAGCTCGAAGGTGGGCGGCGAGAGCTCGCGCCCCTCCTCCACGCCGAGGCGCTTGACCAGGCCACCGGCGGCGATATTGCGCACCACGCACTCCACCGGGATCATCGTGAGCGTCTTGACCAGGCTCTCGGTGTCGGAGAGGCAGCGCTCGAAGTGGGTCGGAATACCTGCCGCCTCGAGCTTGCCCATGATGAAGGCGTTGAAGCGATTGTTGACCATGCCCTTGCGCGCCAGCGACTCCATGCGCTCGCCGTCGAAGGCGCTGGTGTCGTCGCGGAACTGCAAGACCACACGATCCGGATCATCGGTGGCAAAGACCGACTTGGCCTTGCCGGCATAGAGTTCTTGGCGCTTTTCCATGGGGGTCTCCAGAAAGGGTTATCGCAAGACGAAAGGGGTGGCTCTCAACTGATCGTCTGCCACTGCAGCCCGTGATCCTGAGCGGCAATCGTCAGACGAGAGGCATCGCCATCGAGCAGTGGGGTCAAGGCCTCGAGCGCCAGCTCGGGGCGGTTGTTGTGTTCGGAAAGGTGCGAACAGACGATATGCTGCAGGCGATCCAGCCCCAGCCGGGCAAGCAGCGTGGCTGCCTGGCCATTGGCCAGGTGCCCCCAGTTGCCGCCCACGCGACGCTTGAGCGTCGGCGGATAGGGTCCCGTCTGCAGCAGGTGCGGGTCGTGATTGCATTCGAGTATCAGCGCATCGCAGCCATGGAAGGCTTCTGCCACATGGTCGCTGGGATAGCCCAGGTCGGTCAGCACCCCGAGATGGCGGCCGCGAGATTCGAAGCGGAACTGGACCGGCTCGCGTGCGTCATGGGGCACCGTGATTGGATCGACGACCAAGCCCTTGATCGCGAAGCGCGACTGGGGTGTGATCCAGTGCAGCTGCGGCACCTCCCCCAGGCGCCCGGAGAGCCAGGTGCCCGGCGTCAGATAGACCGGCACGCCATGGCGTCGCGCCAGCGGCCCCACGCCGCGCAAGTGGTCGCCATGCTCGTGGGTCACCAGCACGGCATCCAACTGGCGCGGATGGATATCCAGCCGCGCCAGTCGACGCTCTGTCTCGCGCAGGCCGAAGCCGCAGTCGACCAGCACCCAGGCCTCGCCATCGCTGACCAGGGTGGCATTGCCCTTGCTGCCGCTGCCCAAGGAGGCAAAGCGCAGCGTACCGGCGGGTGGGCGTGACTCGGCCACCCGGCTCACCATCAGCGCAGCAGGCCCGACACCCGCTCGAGCAGCTCGCGCTGATCCTCGGGGGTGAAGGCGCGCTCGCTGGCGTTCTCGGCCCGCAGCACGGTCCGTTCGGGGCCGGCGGACTCCAGCACCAGGCGAATCTGCTGCGGCATCTGTCGCACGTCGGGGCTGAAGATGATCTGCAGCGGGTTACGATCGCGCTCGGACACGGTCATGTAGCTGACCAGGAAATCATGGCTCTGCGGGTTCTGCTCGAGCAGCTCGCGGCGGTCCTCCACGGTAAAGTCGGCTTCAAGCTGGTGATTGAGCTCGGCCCAGACCCGATCGATATCCAACGGAATCTGAACGACCCAGTCATCTCCACGCTGTTCCAGGCGCAGGCGGTCCTCACCGGCGATCTGCTGGCCGGCCAGAGAGGCGGCACTGGCTGTTGCCGTACGTGCACTGAAGTGCTGCTCCAAGGCGTCCAGGCAGGCGGCGACCGGACGACCCGCCCGGTCGCAGCGCACCTCGCTGTCACCGGCTCGCAGCCCTTGCCGCACGCTCAAGCGGCCCTGATCGGTCTCCAGCGCCCCCCGCGCATCGTCACTGGCCTGGACCTGCAAGCCACGGGCACGGGCGAAGTCCTGCAGCTGCGGCCAGACCACACCGGGGTCGGCCCCCACCACCAGCCAGCGGTCGCTGCCGATTTCCCGGCGCTCGACATAGTCCCGCTCCGTCGCACGCCCGGAAACCAGGCGCTCGGGGCTGGGTGCACTGAAGCGCTCGCTGGAGCGTAGCGTGCCACTGGCCTCCGGCACCGGCATGGCATCCCGATAGCGCTGTACATTGCGACCTTCCGGCAGGGCCAGGGGCGCACTGCGCTGGGCCTCCACATAGTCGATATTACGGTCATCATAGAAGCCATCGCGTGCGCAGCCAGCAGTCGCCAGGGCGATCACCGCCGCCAGCGGCATCCATTTCAGCGCAGAATTCATGCGTCCACCTTGCATCGTGTTAGTCGGGGCGTCGGGTTATCGGATCCGGGCGCAGCGTCAGTCGTCTGTCACCCCTGCCAGTTGCAGGGCCTCGCCCACGGTCGAGTGGTACTTCTCGGACAGCCATGTCAGCGGCAGCCGAATACCCGGCTCCAGCAGCCCCATGCGGTGCAGGGCCCATTTGACGGGAATCGGATTGGACTCGATACCCAGGTTGGTATGCAGCGGCATCAGCCGTGTATTGATCTGGTGCGCCTTGTCGGCATCGCCAGCCACGGCGGCAAAGCACAGCTCGTGCATGGCCCTTGGCGCGACGTTGGCGGTCACCGAGATATCGCCATTGCCACCCATCAGCATGAAATCGCAAGCGGTGGCGTCGTCGCCGGAATAGAGCATGAACCCGCTGCCCTTGAGACGACCGATCAGATCCTCGGCGCGCTCCAGGTTGCCGGTGGCATCCTTCAGACCAATGATATTGTCGACTTCGGCCAGGCGCAGCACGGTCTCGTTGTAGAGATCCGAACAGGTACGACCCGGCACATTGTAGAGAATGACCGGCAGCTGGCTGCCTTCGGCCACCGCCTTGAAGTGCTGATACAGCCCTTCCTGAGTCGGCTTGTTGTAGTAGGGGCACACCGAGAGGCAGTAGTCGGCTCCCACCTCGCTGGCATAGCGGGCCAGCTCGACGGCCTCGGAGGTCGCGTTGGCCCCGGTGCCCGCGATGACCGGGATGCGGCCGTCGACCTCTTCCACCACGGTGCGTATCACGTCGAAATGTTCGGCAAACGACATGGTGGTGGGCTCACCGGTGGTGCCGGCCGCGACAATGCCATCGGTGCCATTGTCGAGGTGGAAGTTCACCAAGCGGCGCAGCGCCTCCCAGTCGATGTCGCCATTGACCTTCATCGGCGTCGCCAGGGCGACGATACTGCCAGTGATCATCCTCTCGTTCCTCTCCGCTCATGCCGCTCTCGGGCGCCGAATGTCAGCAGACCCCTCGATGCAAAGGGTAAATGGTACTCAGGCGGTCGAAGACTGTACAGCGGCACGCACCGGAGACTTTGACAGACGTGGCTCGGTTGCGTGTAATCAGGACCTTACCAAAGCCAAGGATCCCTCACATGACGCTTGCCATCGGCCAACCCGCTCCGGACTTCACCGCCACCGCCACCGGCGATACGACCGTCACCCTATCCGACCTCAAGGGGCGGCAGGTGGTCCTCTTTTTCTATCCCAAGGCCAGCACGCCCGGCTGCACCACCGAGGGCGGCGACTTTCGCGACCGCATGAGCGACTTCGAGGCCGCCAATACGGTCGTCCTTGGCGTGTCCCGTGACGGCCTTCGTGCCCAGGAGAACTTCAAGGCCAAGCAGGCCTTCAACTTCGACCTGATATCCGACAAGGATGAAACCGTCTGCCGGCTGTTCGATGTGATCAAGCTCAAGAAGCTCTACGGCAAGGAGCACATGGGCATCGAGCGCAGCACCTTACTGATCGATGCCGAAGGCAAGCTGGCAAGGGAGTGGCGTGGCGTCAAGGTCCCGGGACATGTCGATGACGTGCTCCAGGCCGCCCAGGCCCTTCATGCCGACGCTTGAACCGCAGCATCCGTCCGGCCTGCCGGGCGGATGCCTCATCACACTCTCATCTCACTCCTCGACCCACTCTTCAACGTCCTTCTCTTCTGCTTGATAGTGCCGGATGCCACGCGGCCAGGCATAGACCAGCGCCTTGAGCAGGGTGGCGAGCGGAATGGCAAAGAAGATGCCCCAGAAACCCCAGATGCCGCCGAAGAAGAGTACCGCCACGATGATCGACACCGGGTGCAGGTTGACCGCCTCGGAGAACAGGATCGGTACCAGCACATTGCCATCCAGTGCCTGGATGATGCCATAGGCAATCAGGACATAGAGGAACTGATCGCTGAGCCCGAAATGAAAGCCGGCCACCGCCGCCACCGGCAGCGTCGCCACGGCGGCACCGATATAGGGCACCAGCACCGAGAAGCCCACCAGCACCGCCAGCAGTGCCGAATAGGGCAGACCGAAGAAGGCGAAGGTGAAGAAGGCCACGGTGCCGACGATGATGATCTCGATGAACTTGCCACGGACGTAGTTGGCGATCTGGGCGTCCATCTCATGCCAGATGCGCGTCATCAGGTGACGCTTACGCGGCAGCAGCGAGAGGGAGAAAGCGACCAGTTGATCGCGATCCTTGAGCAAGAAGAAGACCAGGATGGGTACCAGAACCAGGTAGATGATCAACGACAGGACATTGCCCAGCGAGGCCAGTGACAGCGTCAGCATCCGCTGGCCGAACTGGGTCATCTCGCGCCCGGCAACGCCGATCCACTCCTGCACCTGATCCGGCGTCACCAGGTTGGGATAGCGCTCCTGCAGGTCACCCAGCCAGCGCTGGCTGCTGGCGAACATGCGCGGCGTCTCCTGGACCAGCCCCACCAGCTGATTCCAAATCAGCGGCATCAGGATAAAGGCCAACGCCAACAGTATGCCGATGAAGCCAAGGAACACCACGACTACGGCCAGCAGGTGGGGCACGCCTCGGCGGGTCATGGCATTGACGCCGCCCTGCAGCAGAAAGGCAATCACCAGGGCGGTGAGAAAAGGCGCCAACATGCGACCGAACAGGATCACCACCGCGAAGCCCAGTATCAGCACCACCAGCAGGATCACTGCCTCCTCATCGGAGAAATAGTGATCTATCCAGCCCTTGAAAACCTGGCGCAGGGTCATGAACCAGGCTCCTCGCCCTTTCGAATCCAGTAGTGAAAGACCTCGCCCCGCTCTTCACGCTCCACCAGCTCGTGGATGCTCTGATCGGCAAAGGTCTCGAAATCGCGCCAGGACCCTGCATCGGTGGCGATGACCTCGAGCAGTTGGCCGGCCTCGAGCCTCGCCAGGGCCTGCTTCGCCTTCAGCAGCGGCAGCGGACACGGCAGGCCGCAGGCATCGAGCACGTCATCTGGTTGCACAGCCATGGTAACTCCCGGGAGAATGCTGGTTGACGCAAAATGGGTAACGCTCTTGCAACGAACGTCAAAACCCTTGAGATTTAAAGGCACTTTACAGGTCGAATCAATGTCGGATAGGCATTCGACTGCCCATTATGACGAGGTTGGCCATGCTGCGTAACATCCGCAACTTCCTGACCGGCAGTGCCATGGTGCTGGCACTCGGCCTGACCGGTCCGGCTAGCGCCACGGATGACTATGGCTTGCCCAGCCTGACCACCGGCAGCCAGGCCATAAGCGGTGAAGAGTATCGCCTGGGCCGCGCCTGGCTGCGCCAGTTCCGCGCCCGTGCGCCTCAGTGGCAGGACCCCATCGCCCAGGACTATGTGGAGTCGCTGCTGTCACGCCTGGTTCCCCACAGCGGTGTTGATGGCTCCCGCACGGTCGTGACCCTGGTCGATAGTCGCACCCTCAATGCCTTCGCCGTACCGGGCGGCGTCATTGGCCTGAACGCCGGCCTGTTCGCCTTCGCCGACGAAGAGGACGCGGTGGCCTCGGTACTGGCCCACGAACTGGGCCACCTCTCTCAACGCCACTATGCACGCGGCCAGGCCCGCGCCGACCAGACCCAGATCCCCGCCATGGCGGCCATGCTGGCCGGCATGCTGATCGCCGCCAGCGGCGGCGGCGACGCCGGCATCGCCGCCGCCATGGGCTCACAGGCGGCCTTTATCCAGGATCAGTTGACCTACTCCCGGCGCTTCGAGCAGGAGGCCGATCGCATCGGCCTGCAAGCCATGTCACAGGCCGGATTCGACCCCCAGGCCATGGTCCGCATGTTCCGCGCCATGCAGCGACAGGCCAGCCTCCAGGGCGGCAACCCACCGGAGTTCCTGCTCACCCACCCGCTGACCGAATCCCGCATCAGCGACGCGGAATCACGAGCCTCGCAGCTGGAAGCCGCCGACTCACGCAACAGTGAGCCAACCTATCACCTGATTCGCGCCCGTGCCCTGCTGACGATCCATCAACGCGATCCGCAGCAAGCGGTCAATCGCCTGGCACAGGACGGCGCCCCGGATGCGGCCAGACGCTACCTCGACGCCCTGATCGAGGCCCAGCGGGGCAATGCCGACAGCGCCCTCGGCACCCTGGATGGCCTCGCTCGCGAGCTGCCCGACCTCGCCCTGATTCCCGCCAGCGCCGCGGAGGTCGCCTTCGATGCCGGCCGCTATGATGATGCCATCGAGCGGAGCCGACGCCAGCTGCGGCTGATGCCTGGCTACATGCCTGCCACCCGCATCATGGGCGAAGCACTGCTGCAACGGGACCCCAACGAGGCGTATCGCCTCCTCCGCGACCTGGCCGAACGGCGCCCGGAGGATCCCCAGGTCTTCACCCTGCTCGCCGAAGCCGCCGGCCGCAGCGATCGCGAGGCCTGGGGACATCTCGCCCGGGCCGAGCATATGCAGCTGACCGGCAGCATCGACCAGGCCATTCGCCAGCTCGACGTAGCCAAGCAGGTCGCCGAGCGAAACAGCGATGGCAACGCCGCGGCGCGCATCGCGCAGCGGCGTGAGGACTTCGTGGGCTACCGCGAAACGCTGGAGAAGTTCTAGCGAGGACTGCGGCTTATCCGTCGACAGACAATCGCGGAGGCGCTGTGAACCCATCCATGGGCGCTACATCCTTCATCCCTGAAGGATGACCTCCGCTTTTGTCTGTCCCCGGCGCCGCAGGCTCAGAGGCAGCTGCAGGGCCGTACTGGGAATTGGAGCCCCTACTTCTGGAAGTTGAGCATGCGCTCCAGTGGCTTGAGGGCGGCGTGACGCAAGGCGTCATCGACGAAGATCTCGCCGCTGCCCTCGCGCAGGGCGCCGGCCATGTTGTCCAGCGCATTCATCGCCATCCAGGGGCAGTGGGCGCAACTCTTGCAGGTCGCACCGCTGCCGGCGGTGGGCGCCTCGAACAGGGTCTTGCCGGGCACCGCCTGCTGCATCTTGAAGAAGATGCCACGGTCGGTGGCCACGATCAGCTTGTCATGGGGCAGCTCCTTGGCCGCCTTGATCAGCTGCGACGTCGACCCCGTCACATCGGCAAGCTCGACCACCGCGGCCGGCGACTCGGGGTGCACCAGGACTGCCGCTTCCGGGTAGAGCGCCTTCAAGTCCTCGATACCCTTGGCCTTGAACTCCTCGTGGACGATACAGGCACCGTCCCACAGCAGCATGTCGGCACCGGTCTTCTGCTGGATATAGCCACCCAGGTGCTTGTCCGGTGCCCAGAGTATTTTCTCGCCGCGGGCCTGCAGGTGTTCGATGACGTCCACCGCGATGGAGGAGGTCACCACCCAGTCGGCACGCGCCTTCACCGCCGCCGAGGTGTTGGCATAGACCACCACGGTGCGATCAGGGTGTGCATCGCAGAAGGCACCGAACTCGTCGGCGGGACAGCCGATGTCGAGCGAGCAGGTCGCCTCCAGGCTCGGCATCAACACCCGCTTCTCGGGAGAGAGGATCTTGGCGGTCTCGCCCATGAAGCGCACTCCGGCCACCACCAGGGTGTCGGCTTCGTGACGCGCGCCGAAACGGGCCATTTCCAGTGAGTCGGCAACGCAGCCGCCGGTCTCTTCGGCCAGCTGCTGGATGGCATCGTCGGTATAGTAGTGGGCCACCAGCACGGCATTCTGCTCCTGGAGCAGCCGCTTGATCTCGGCGACGCGAGCGTCGTCCTCGGCGGGAATCCGGGTGGGGCAATAGGCGCGAGCGAGGTGGCTACGCACCTCGGCTCTTGAAGTCATGATCGTCATCGTGTCTACCACTGTGACTGGCAGGGGCTCCCCCTGCATGTATCGGGTACATCGCGAATTGCACGATCCGTGCAGGCGATGCGCCTGGGGCCCAGATTGCGTCTCTCGCTATCTCGACCCATTCACTTATTCTAGACCAGAACAGTGGGGTATTGACCAGTTCCGGCCAGATTAAAATGGCATGCGAATAGAATGCGGGCTTCGTCCGTCAGGATCAAGGGGACTCGTGGCCCTTGTCCTCCAGCGGCGGGGGACTATGTGCGCCACCAAACGGATGACACTCTCGTTCTGCCTTATGCTGAGGATAGCGGTCCGTCGTAGCCGCGCCGCTTCCCAGGTAACTCCCGCTGCGAGCAAGACCTCTTAACCCGAGTGACACCATCATGAAACACATCAAACATCTCATTCTTGGCACTGCCTTTTCCTTGGCACTGCTGTCACTCGCTGCCTGCTCCGGCATGTCGACACAGGACAAGGGCACCGTAGCGGGTGCAGGCGTGGGGGCCGTTGGCGGCTCAGTACTCACCGGCGGCTCCGCTATCGGCACCGTGGGAGGCGCGGCGGTGGGCGGCGTGATAGGCCACGAGATCAGCAAACCAGACCGGTAAGCCGTGATCTTTTGCCAGATCGGCTCGGCGCGCGAGGAGCACCGCTTGCGACAGTGCCCTACGCACCCTCATGATTCTTCGGCTGACGCGTCCTCAACGGGCGCGCCAGCCGATTTCATCGGAGTGCCTCCTACGGTAGTGACGCGATGGTAGGCCTTTGACACACAACAGGCCCCGATCAGTCACGCCAGCGGTTACGGGCCGAGACCGCCAAGCCGGGCTTCAATTGTGCCATTAATCGTTCATTTCTTTGACTTCTTGATTTCACTCTTGATATCGCCGTACTTTGCTTCAGCCTTGCCGCCCTGCTTTTCGGCTTTACCCTTGTACTCCGTGCTTTTGTTGCCCGTCACCTTGCCAGCAACCTCCTTGGCCTTTCCCTTCGCCTCTTTTGCATGGCCCTTGACCTGATTCTTGTTCATGAGCTGACCTCCAGATGATCGCTGCACTTGGGCTCTCCCTCTCACCATGGACTCATGGCGATGCAGGGTGAGGTTCTTAATATAGTTACAGCCCCAGGCATAGTCCGTGCGGCGGCTAACTTAAGGGAGGTGATTTTGTTCAGATTAATCTCCGACAACAAACACCTCAGCACATCGGCGCCGGACTGAATTTCCCCCTGTTTTCAAAGCTGCGATCTAATGGGTATGAGAATCTTTTCTGACAACTTTTCGCGCCATGGACGACTCTTCCAGTCAGCAAGGGAATACGGTTCAGCCGACAGCAGATCGGCCTCGAACACTGCGGTCATCTGAGTGGCGAAATCGTTGCTGTAGATATTCAGGCTGGCTTCGTCATTGAGCCGAATCGAACGCATGTCAAAATTGGTTGAACCCACCGAAACAAACTCGTTATCGATGACCAGCAGTTTCGTGTGCAGCATGGTCGGCTGATAGACGTGGATCTCGGCACCGGCGCCAAGCAGCGCGCCCCAATCCGACTTGGAAGCGATCTTTACCGTCATCGCATCGATGTGCGGCCCAGGCAACAGGATGCGAACGCGAACCTCACGACCGCGGGCTGCGATCAGGGCTTCGATTAACATGCTGTCGGGCACGAAGTAGGATGCCGCCAGGTCGATAGTCGCCTCGGCCGCCGCGATGGCCAGCAGAAACATCAGATGCATGCTCTCGCTCCCGCCGGATGGCGAGGCAACGAAGACATGCGCGTCCTTCTTACCCGCCTCCTGTAGGGGCGGAAAATAGCTCGGGCCGTTCAGCACCTGGCCAGTGGTCTTGATCCAGTTGTCGTTGAAGGCCGCTTGCAATTGCGCCACCACCGGCCCTTCAATCCGGAAGTGCGTGTCCCGCCAGCTTTCGGGATCGCCTCCGTCGCCAGTCCACAGATCCGCGATGCCTACCCCTCCGGTGAACCCGATACGGCCATCGACCACCAGCAGCTTGCGATGGGTGCGGTTGTTCATGCGGCCCAGGTTGTACCAGTGCAGCGGCCGATAGCGATACAGCTGCACACCGGCGGCCTGCATGGAGTCCAGAAGCGACTGCTCCATCTTGTTGCTGCCGACCCAGTCGATGGTGACGCGAACCGGCACGCCCGCACGGGCACGTTCAGAGAGCGCTTTCGAGAAGGCTTCACCAATATCACCTGACCAGTAAATGAAGGTCTCGAACGTGATTGAAGTCTGCGCCGAGCGAATGGCCTCCAGCATCGCCGGAAAAATCTCGTCGCCGTTTTGCAGCGCGGTCACTTGATTGCCGTGCACTATCGCCGGGCCCAGCAGGACGGACATCTCGCGCCGAAACTGCGGATCCGAGACAGCGTGGCGGTGTTCGATCTTGCGCTCCATCACATCCCCGGGTGTCATGAAATTCTGCAGCAACACCAGTGTCAGGCCGGTGGCCAGAATAGTGGCTCCGATAACCCAGAGCATAGATTTTCGCCCCCCTGTCAATGACGTTCCAACCGTGCAAAGGAGAACAGCGCAGTCAATGGATGCCGGCGGCGTTCGATTTGCGCGCGCAGCAATTCGGCACCGAGCATGCTGTAAGTGATGCCGTTACCCCCATATGCCAGCGCGAACAGAACACGGGTGCCGTACTGCGGATGGCCGCCAAACAGCGGCAGCCCGTCGCTGGTTTCAGCGAACGTACCTGCCCAGGCAAACGCCGGTCGTGCATGAAGGTGGGGGAACAAACGGGAGACCTTGCGCCGCAGCGTCGCCGCCTTGCGGTCGACCGATCGATCACGCCGAGCCGGGATGTCGCGGTCGTCGTCTTCGCCGCCGACCAACAGCCGTCCATCGCCGGTGCTACGCAGATACAGATACGGTCGCGCGGACTCCCACAGCATCGTGTTTGCCAACCAGCCCAGCTCGGCTGAATCGACGGGGTCGCTGATGTAAGCGTAGCTGCTGAGATTCGTCGCGACACGCTGGCGCAACCAGCATTGCGCTTCGTAACCGCTGGCAATCACGGCGTGCTTCGCCCTGATCGACACGCCACTGGCTGTAGTGAGCTGTACCGAACGCGTCGTCGCTGTGATGGCTTTCACCTGCGTGCGATCGAACACGCGCGTGCCCTGTCGCTGCATTCTGCGCAGCAGTCGCGAGGCGAGCCGGTAGGGATCAACCCTGGCGGCCACCGAGCTGAGGATGGCAGATGGCGCCGTCAGTTCGTACTCATCCTTGAGCGCAGCACGGCTCAGCCAGCGAACCGGAAATCCGTGCCGTTTCCGCCAGGCAAATTCGTCAGCCAGGCGTGGATGATCGGCGCGATTACTGGCGTAGTAGAGGCTTTCACACTTGGCGAAATCGACATCGCCGACCCCATGCGCGACTGCTTCGATCATGCTGATCGCACGCAAACTGGACTGATAAGCCAGCAGTGCTGAGGCTTGGTCGAAGCGCCTGGCGAGATCTATCGCATGGGTATCGATTTCATACTGCAACAAGGCGGTGCTGGCCGATGTGCTGCCCCAGCACACGTCGCGCTGATCGAGCACGACGACATCGTGGCCATGGCCAGCCAGCTCATCAGCGATCAGCGCGCCGGTGATGCCAGCGCCCACCACCGCGACATCGCAGCTCAGATCAGCATCAACCTGCGGGAAGGCATACATCAGGCCATTCTTGACCGCCCAGAACGGATAGCCGCTTTTCAAGTCCACCGGCAACTCCTGCCGCATCATTCCTGGAGTGTAGACCCGGCAGTGTCAGCCGGGACGCTAGCCGCGTCGGTGCGCTACCACACGGAGAGCGAGAACGGAGCGAATCGCAGCTCCGGCTCCTCAGAAGTGCATGATGTGGTTACGTTACCCAGCCAACGGCTACGCATATAAACGAAAGTAGCTTATATGCCCCCTACAAACCGGCCTGCCACCTGAACAAAATAGTCAATTCAATTTCCTCATGAAATATTTCTCCGGAATCACTAACGAAAAACTGAACCATCAGAATTCCTGGAATTAAAGAGGGGACTCCAAAGTACGCAACGGAAGCTGTTCAATCAGTTCACTAACATATTTAACAAGGAGCAGAAAATTAGGCGGCGTGACGAAAATCGTCAACCCAGGAGCCTGTCGACGGCCGCCGCGCATCCCGAAGGTGACCGAAATCCCCATACTAATCCCTGTCACGATAAGCTACCATGAGAACTACATCCGGAGAGGAATATTGGAGTCTGGCATGCCCTCAACCATTAATGAATGCAATGCCTATATACAGCTGCGAGACAAGGCTGAAGCGCAGCTGCAGGCGGGCACGACACCGGCAGCGAGTCACGGGTCGGTGGGCGTTGACGCCCTGCGCCTGCTCCATCGCCTGTCCAGTAATCCCGACAACGCGGCAGACGCCCTCAAGCTGCTCCATGAATTGCAGGTTCACCAGGTGGAGCTTGACTTGCAGAACGAGGAAATTGCCGCCAATGAACGTGCGCTTGTCGAGGATTTGAGCCTTTACCGGACACTTTTCGACTCCGCCCCCCTTGGCTACTTGCTCGTCGACCTCGAGGGTAACGTTATTCAGGGTAACTTTGCCGCCGCGGAGCTTTTTGGCATTGGGCAAGACGAGCTTGAGGGACATTCCATCGGCACTCTCCTGCTCGCCGAGAGCCGGCCAAAGCTGCTTGGCCTGCTGCAGCAGGTCGCACAGAGCGGCGCCAGGGGTTCCTGCGTAGCCGAGACAGCCGGGAGCACACAGGGTGCCCGGCACATGCAGTGCCTTGCATCCCTCTCACCAGAACGCAAGCATATTCTGTTGGTCTGCCGCGAGTGCGCCAATGCAGAGTAGCCCCGGCCTACCGTTCTTCGCTGTGGACGCTGCGACACCTGCCAAGCCACCGGCGACGCTCCGGTGACCACGCGAATTCTGGGTATTGGCGCCTCCGCCGGTGGCCTGGCGCCGCTGGAACAGTTTCTGGCCCGGATCCCGCCCCACAGCCAAATGGCCTATGTGGTGGTGCAGCATCTCGATCCCACCCATAAGGCGTTGCTCCCGGAATTACTCCAGCGCGTCACCCCGATGCCCGTGCGGGAAGCCACCCACGGCATGCCCATCGAGCCCGACTGCGTGTATGTGATTCCGCCGAATGCGGAAATCAGCGTTGTCGACGGCTTGCTGAAGCTCGCAGCGCCCATGGAACCCAGGGGACTGCGCCTGCCCATCAACGTGCTGTTTTCTTCCCTGGCCATCGCCCAGGGGGAGCAAGCCATCGGGGTAGTGCTGTCCGGCATGGGTTCTGACGGCACCCTGGGCTTACAGGCGATCAAGGCCGTGGGCGGTATCACGGCAGCGCAACAGCCCGACTCGGCTCAGTTCGATGCCATGCCCAACAGTGCCATCGCTGCAAACTGTGCCGATATCATTGCCCCGCCAGGCGACTTGCCCACCCGTATACTGGCCTGCGTTACCCAGGCGTCCACCCCAGGCAACTCCGGCGTGGAGGCGGTAGAACCCGAGCTCGAATCGACGCCCTTGAAGCGCATTCTCCGTCTGCTTCAACAGCGCACCCGACACGATTTCTCCCTCTACAAGCCAAGCACCCTGCACCGCCGCATGGAGCGGCGCATGGCGATCCACGAAATCGCCACCCTGTCGCTTTACGCGGATTATCTCAAGCACAACCCCCAGGAGATCGACCTGCTGTTCAAGGAAGTGCTCATCGGAGTCACCAGTTTTTTCCGCGATGCCGCGGTCTGGCAGCATCTGGCGGAAACCACCCTGCCAGAATTGCTGACGCGACAGCCCAGGGAGCCCCAGCTGCGTGCCTGGGTGGTCGGCTGCTCAACCGGTGAAGAGGCCTACTCCCTGGCAATGGTCTTTACCGAGGTGCTGGAAAAGCTGCCACAAGCCCATGACATTACCCTGCAGATATTCGCCTCCGACCTGAGCCCGGACGCCATTGCCACCGCACGCCGCGGGCACTACACCGCCGATATCGAAACCAGCGTCTCGAGGGAACGCTTGGCGCGTTTTTTCAGCGCCCATCAGAATGGCTACCGCATCAACAGCCATATCCGCGATCTGGTGCTGTTCGCCCAGCAGGATGTGGTACTTGACCCCCCCTTCACCCGCCTCGACCTCATTTCCTGTCGCAACCTGCTGATCTACTTCGATCATAGCCTGCAAAGCAGACTCATTCCCCTGTTTCACTACAGCTTGCGCGCTGGGGGTGTACTGTTACTGGGGAGCTCGGAGACGGTAGGGCGCAACACTCAGCTGTTTTCTCCCATTCAACCCAAGCTACGGCTTTATCGGCGCCAGGATAATGCCCAGAGCGGTGACACCCGATTGCCGGTGAAGGCGTTCCCCCCCCTGTCCTGGATAGCCAAGGAGCTTCCCGTGCCCGCCAATCACTCATCCTCCCAGCCAAAGGATAACCTGCAAGCGGCGGCCGACCAGGTGTTACTGCAGGTCTACGCCCCCGCCGCGGTGGTGGTCAACGATGAGGGTGATATCGTCTACATCAGCGGGCGCACAGGAAAGTACCTGGAGCCTGCCGCCGGCAAGGCCAACTGGAATTTTCACGCCATGGTGCGGGAAGGTCTGCGGACGCCCATCGGCAGCGCCCTGCGCCAGGCTGCGGAGCAGAGCGAGCCGCTGCAATTGCCAGGTCTTCAGGTGCAACTGCCCGGCGGTGGCATGCAGAGCGTCGATATCACCGTGCAGGCACTACGAGAGCCCACCGCCCTGCGCGGGATGAAGATGATCGTATTCCGCGACATCGCCCAGACTCATGCCGACCCGGCCACCAAAAGCAAGTCGACAACAGCCGCGCAGCGGGCCCATGCCGCCGAGTTGCAACAGTGCCAGGATGAAATCCAGACCCTGCGTGAGGAAAACCGGGCTTCCCGGGAAGAGTTGCAGTCAGCCAACGAGGAATTGCAATCGACCAATGAGGAATTGCAGTCCACCAACGAAGAGCTGACCACCTCGAAGGAAGAGATGCAGTCCATGAATGAGGAGCTGCAAACCATCAACGCGGAAATGCAGACCAAGCTCGACGATCTCGCCCTCGCTCAGAGCGATATGAAAAACCTGCTCAACAGCATCGAGATAGCCATTCTGTTTCTCGACCAGAACTTGAACCTCCGTCGCTTCACCGACCGGGCATCAAAGATCATCAGCATTCGCGAAAGCGACATCGGCCGCCCCCTTAGCGATCTTACCACCACCCTGAAGTACCCGGAACTTAACGACGACGCCCTTAACACCTTGAGCACCCTGGCCTTCTCCGAGAAGCAGATCACTACCACTGACGACCGCTGGTTTACGGTACGGATCATGCCCTATCGCCGGCTAGACAATGTCATAGACGGCGTGGTGATCACCCTTTTGGATATCACCGCGACCAAGGAGTTGGAACAGTCCCTGCGCAAGGATTTGCAATCGTGACGGTAAGGCCAGAATAATCTCGTCGGCACGATGGATCCGGGTAGATACTACTACCCGGACCTTCCGCACTATGCCTACTGAGAAATCCGATCACCTGCGTAGTAGGACTCAATGGTCGAATTCCAGGTAGCGTCAGCCATGTTCGGCCATTGATCCTTGTCGAAGCCCGGTGCGTTCTTCAGGCGCTCGCCATCTACATCAAGCATGAACCGTCTGTTCTTCGTATCGAGCTTCAAGGCCTTCCCCTTGATAGCACTGTTGGATCGTTCATTTCTTTTCCTCCTTGGCATCGTCATTGATTTTTCCCAACACGGAGCCCCCCTTGTCGCCATGATTTTCGACTTTACCCTTCTTCTCCGTGCGCGTGTCGTCGGCAACTTCCGTAGCCTTATCCTTACTCGAACTATCTTTGACCTGATCCTTGTTCATGACCTGCACTCCAGACGCTCGTTAAATTTAAGCTCTTCATCTCACCATGAACGCATGTAAAAACAGGGTGATAATGAGAAAATAGTTGCTGATCCAGGCTTGGTCTGTGCGGTGCCTAACTTATGAGAAGCCATTTTTAGACAGGTCCGCGAGTTGCTGCATCACCGGACGGCTACGCTTTGTGTGGTAGCGCACCGAAGGATCGCCCGCTTGCGCCTAAGCTGAAATATCTTTTCTTTTCATGATCTCCAGACCCAAGAGGGCCGACATCTCGTGCCCATACACCGCTATCCATAAATGGATCAAGGGGTGCCAGGACCGCATATAGAGGGTAGAGGAAACCCATGAGCTTCGAAAAGAGAACGCAAATCGACTTTGCACCCGGCGAACAACGGCTGCTTCGCTACACCATTGTCGCCCTCAGCGCCGTTACTCTGGTTGGCACCGTCGTGTTCATCATCTGGGTTCTTGGGCAAATCATCGGCGCCCTGCACTCCTTGGTCTTCCCCCTTGCCATTGCGGGGGTGATGGCCTTGATCTTGCTCCCGATCGTAGAACTCTTCGAACGCCACCTACGTATGAACCGGCTCGGCGCCGTGATCTCCCTGTTTGTGATCCTGTTCGGCCTGTTTCTAACGGTGATGGTGCTGGTCCTGCCGACGGCTATCCATCAGGGCAGCCAATTCTTCCAGTCTGTGCCTGAGATCGCCGAACGCGGACACGCCAGCCTGTCAGCCCGGTTCCCGAGAGCATTGCCGATGGTGGAAGACGCCATAGCCGAAATGGAGATCCAATCGATGCTTCCGGATGCAGAGGAGGCCACTGACCGCACCATGAAATACATCGGTTTCCTGGTAGGCCTCGGTTTCGTGCCTCTGTACCTCTTCTTTGCGCTACTCTCCGGTGGCCGCATGAAACAGCATGCCAAGGGGATGCTGTTTCTGTTCACAAAGCAGCGGCAGAATGAAGTCGTGTACCTGGTTCAGCTCTTTATCAATTACGTCACCGCGTTCTTCCGCGGACAGCTGACCATCGCCTTGATCATGGGCGTGATGATGGCAGTCGGTTTTACCGTCATCGGCCTCGAGGCCGCCATTTTCCTGGGCCTCGCCCTGGGGCTGCTGAACATCGTGCCCTACCTTGGCTTCATTGTTGGCGTTGTCACCGTGCTACCCATCGCCTATTTTCAGCCAGGAGGGGGCTCACAGCTCGTCATGCTGGTGCTGGCGGTCATCGCTGTCACACAGCTGGTGGAGAGCATGCTGCTCACACCCAAGATCATGGCCGACCGCTCAGGCCTGCACCCGGCCCTGGTCGTGATCTCCATCCTGTTCTGGGGAACGGTGCTGGGTGGGGTCGTCGGCATGATACTCGCCGTTCCCCTGACAGCGTTTCTCCTCACCCTCGGGGAGCACATGAAAAGCAGGCTAACCACCACGACCCGGCCTGATACCCTCGACCAGCAGATAGTCAGAGAAACCATTGGCGACGATGAGCGTCTTACCTGACAGGTCATCTTCACCCGTCGACACAGCCACAAGGAAGATACGATCATGACTATGAAAGCAAGCGGACACGAGACCATCGATCAGGTCGCGGGCAAGGCTCATGAAGCGGTGGACAGGGCAGCCGAGACCGCTGGCAAGGCCGAGGAGTACACTCGGGAGCAGGCATCCCGCGCCGAAGAGCGCGTTCGCGAGGTGGCCGTCCATGGGCGCCAGCGGGCCGATGATGTGCTCGAACGCGTGAGCACCCACGTCCGCGAAAACCCGCTGATGTCCATTGGCATCGCCTTTATCGCTGGCGCGCTGTACTCCTCACTGAGGCGACGCCGGTAATCCTCGGCCTGCAGGATGCCAAAACCGGCGGGGCGACGAAACGGCCGGGCATGCCGCCGGCGGCGACAGTCTCGGCTGAGCCTGGATCTCAACACGATCGTCACCTCATGATTTTTCGGCGGGCGCGCACCCCAGGGCGCGCCAGCCGATCTCATGATGCGCGTCCTTAGGTAATGTACCGACGGTAAAGGCTGCGATCGGAGGCATAGCAGCCGCAGGAAGCCTCGATCAGACCCGTTCGGTCCAGCACCACGATGTCTCCTCGCTGATAGCGAATCAGCCGGCGCGACTGAAGTGCCATGGCGGCCAGGGTGATGCCTGCGCGACGCACCCCCAGCATCATGGCCAGGAACTCGTGGGTAAGATGCAGCTCATCCGAGTGCGCACGATCCTGGGTCATCAGCAGCCAGCGCGCCAGACGGGCCTCGACCTGATGGAAGTGGGTACATGCCGCCACCCGGGATAGCTGGTGCATGACCACATAGAGATAGCGCTTGAGCAGCGCCTGAAGCGTGGGGCTCTGCGCCAGGTGGCGACCAAAGACAACCGCCGGCATGCGCAGCGCCGGCCCTGCACCCTGTACCAGGGCGAGCCAGGGTGACTCATCGACCCCCAGAATCAGGGGCGTTCCCAACATCCCTTCACTGCCGACCATCGCCACTTCCAGCTGCTCCCGGTCACTACTCAGGTTGGCAATCTGGGAGATGAAGCTGTCGAGGGGAAAATGGACATGCGAAATCCGCCCACCGTGCTCGGTAATCACTTCACCGAACACCAGGTCAATGGCCTGGCAATCGGCAAGGAAAGATGCCCTCTCCCGTTGCGGCAACCTGTCGATAAGGTGATTGGTCATCGGGCTTGGGGGTGAAGGCTTCATGGGCGCGCTCCCGGTGGAAACATCGGCAATGGGCACATGGCAAGCAAGGGATCAAGAAATTACCAATAGACCGCTGAGAGAACACTGGCATGTCCTTCATCAGGCCGTCGGTGCGCCAGGATACATACGCTGGACGGGCACTGCGCGAGAATCCACCCGGCCCGACAAGGAAAGGGGCCTTCAGCCGGGGCGATGGAAGCTCAGCAGGCGGTCGTACTCCTTCCTGACGACCGTGTAGCACTCGCAGACACGCGCTTCCAGGCCAGGCCTGTCGAGAATGCTGATGTGCCCGCGGCGGTAGGAAATCAGTCCGGCCCGCTGCAGCTTGCCGGCCGCCTCGGTGACGCCTTCTCGGCGGACGCCAAGCATGTTGGCGATCAGTTCCTGGGTCATGACCAGCTCGTTGACCGGCAAGCGATCCAGGCTCAGCAACAGCCAGCGACACAGCTGTTGATCCAGGCTGTGATGCCGGTTGCACACTGCAGTCTGAGCCATCTGGGTGATCAGGGCCTGGGTGTAACGCAATAACAGATACTGGAACGTTGACGCGCGATCGAACTCGTCCTTCAGCAGCTGCCCATCGAGGCGATAGGCGCTGCCGGCACTCTGCACGATGGCACGGCTCGGCGTCGACTCACCTCCCATGAACAGCGCGATGCCGACGATACCCTCGCTACCGACGACGGCTATTTCCGTCGAGTCACCATCGTCCATGACGCACAGCAGCGATACGATGCAATCCACGGGAAAATAGACATGGCGCATCACCTTTCCCGACTCGGCCAGCGAATCCCCCAGCGTCAATTCTACTCGCTTGAGGTGGGGCGCCAGGCGCTGGTATTCATCCTTCGGCAGGGCCGCCAGCAAGTGATTCTGGCGCGGGTCTTGTTGCAGGGCCATGACTGACACTCCTGTATCGGGAAAGCTCCCCGAGCGCGGGAGAAATAGTGGTCCTGGCGCATACGTTATAGCGAACAACAAGCAATTGCTATGTACGCCAGCGAACGGAAGCGACGCCGTCACGCCACTACGCTCTCGGGATACTGGCCAAGCCGCGCGCCCGGTCAGGCCATGCCGCCCCACCGGGGCTCATATGCAGGCGGAAAAGGAAATCGACTCATGGCAACGCCAACGTTTCTGATGATCTCGTCTCCTGCCTCTCGGGCTCGAGTGCCACATTGGGCCACGCCGACCTTGCCCACCGTCTGGGCGCGCGTGCCATGGACTTTGCCAGCTCCCGGGCCGACGGCATGAGGGACGAATCGCTGGTTCCACAGCAACCCTCAGCCTCCTTGCACTCGTTACACCCCCAGGATCCGGTGCGGCTAGGACACACCCAGATCCACGCCTCGAGGCGGGACGTCGCAGCAGCCCTGGACGCCGAGCGGGCATGGGCGCGCGTGGCCCTCAACACCGTTGGCGATGCTGTCCTGACCATCGACCTTCAGGGCGCGATCACCTACATGAACCGAATGGCTGAAATTCTGACAGGCTGGTCGGAACCGGAGGCGATCGGCAAGCCACTTTCCCGTGTGCTCCTCCTTGTCGACAGCAAGACACATCAAACAACCATCACCTCCGGGCGTCGGGCCATCGAAGAGAACAGAGCGGTAGGCCTCTCCCTGGATTGCGCGCTGGTCCGCCAGGATGGCAGCGAGCTGGAGATCGAGGATTCAGCGGCGCCGATCCATGACCGAGACGGCCGCGTCACCGGCGCCGTGATCGTGTTCCGCGACGCTTCCATGTCGCAGGTCATGCTGGATAGGATGGCCTACCTGGCGCAGCATGATGCGCTAACCGGCCTGGCCAATCGCGCGCTGATGACGGAACGTCTCTCCCAAGCCATAGGCCTAGCCCGACGACACCGGCACCTGGTCGCCCTGCTCTATCTTGACCTCGATGCCTTCAAGCCCATCAATGACTCACTCGGCCATGCCGTGGGTGACAGCCTGCTCCAGGCTGTTGCGGGCCGTCTTCGCGATTGCATGCGCGACATCGACACCGTCTGCCGTCAGGGTGGCGACGAATTCGCCATCCTGCTTGCCGAGATCAGGAAGCCAGAAGACGCCACCAAGGTCGCGAAAAAACTGCTTGCCGTCCTGAGCAGGCCCTACCGTATCGAGGGTCATGAACTCCTCATCACGCTCAGCATCGGCATCAGCCTCTACCCGGATGACGCCGACGATGCCGAAGCCCTCATGCACAATGCCGACATGGCCATGTATCACACCAAGCGGAATGGCCGAAATGGGCACCAGTGCTTCACCGCCGAGATGAATACCCTGCCCTTCCAGCGGAGACGAACCGAACCGGGCGTGCATCGGGCACTCGACGCGTCGCAACTCTTTTTCGATTTTTAGTCGAGTGTACGCCAGCGCACAGACCGAGGTCTGCTTAAGACATATCCTTGGTGTGAGTGAGGCAAGGAACAGCCGGTACAGGGAGTTACACTACGCGTCGCAAGGACTGCGACGCCATCAGGACACGAACCATCCCGCAGCATCCTGAAACAGGAACATGCGCCGCAGAGGAATCCATTATGAACAACATCGTTTACATCGTCGGCGCCATCGTCATCGTGCTGGTGATTCTATCCGTCCTCGGCCTTCGTTGAGACAAGCCAGGACCGAGTGGAATGGCAAGGCAGCACGGTGAGACCTGGCGGCTGCAGGTCACAGACTCCTTTCACTGGAGACCCCCGTGATGATCAAAGCAAGCGTGCTCCTGCTCTTGTTGGTAAGCCACATCGCGCTGGCCAGTGCCGATTACCGCTACCCCGAGGCCCTGCAGACCTACGAGCGGCAGGAGTACCGCCAGGCCTTGCAGATGTTCGACCGGCTTGCCACCAGCGGCGACCCCGAAGCCCAGTACATGCTGGGGCAAATGCACGAGGCCGGCCATGGGACGCTTCAGGACTTCGTGGAAGCGCACAAATGGTACAACCTCGCGGCGGCTCGCGGGCACCGCCGTGCCGCCGCCGCGCGGGATGCAGTGGCGGCACGGATGACCGCGCAGCAGATCAGCGAGGCTCAACAGACAGCCCGCGCCTGGCAGCCGGAAGAGGCACCTTCCGCACAGGCGACACCCCCATCGCGGCCCGACATCGAGACCCTGTCGGGCCGGCAAGGCGTGGCCGAAATACAGCGCGAGCTCAATCGACTCGGCTATGACGCCGGCCCGGCGGATGGCGTCATGGGGCGCCGGACCCGCAACGCGATACACGCGTACCAGGCCGACATGGACATGGCCCAGGACGGCCACGCCACGGCTGACCTGCTGAGACGGTTGCGCCAGACGGAGAGGGTAGCGGTCACGGCTACCGCGCCGCCAGCACCCACGGCCTCACCTCGTATTGCCCTGGACGACGACTTCAGCGATGGCGACTACCGTCGCAATCCTGCCTGGACGGTGCTCAGCGGCGACTTCAGCATCGATCGCAACGGCTTGCGCAGCGTGGTCGAGATTCCGGAAGAGGGAGCCTCGACGGGGCCGAGCCTGCACTCCGACCGGCCCGAGGACATTGGCCTGGCCATGCTGAAACTGTTCCTCGAACAGAGGGGCAATGTTCGACCCGAAGCGGCGCCGGCAGCCGCAGAATCCGCCAGGATCTTCGTCTCCTCGCCGATCCGTAACGCCTTCGAAATGGAGCTGGAACTGGCTTCCCGCCAAAATATGGGTAGTCTCGAGATGGGGGTCTTTCAGGGCAGCCGTCCGGGCAGCGGCTACCGGCTGGTCTATCGCCCCGGTGCGCGCCCCGGGCTGAGCCTGATAAGGGTCACCAGCGACGGAAGCGACGTGATCGCCAGCAGCGATGGGGCAATCCACCTCGAGGACGACAGCTTCCATATCCTGACCTGGACCCGCGACGAGGACGGTCAGATGCGAATCAGCGTCGACGGGCGTCGTGTCATCCAGGCACGGGACACCAGTTTTCGCGAGCGCTTCCAGGGCTTCGTACTTGCCAATCATGGCGGCGACTATAGCCTTGGCCGGATACGAGTGGAGGATTGAGGAGAGCGCAGCACAACCGTCAGCAAACAAACGTCAGCAAACAAGAAAGGGCCCATCAGGGCCCTTTCTTGTTGGGTTCCAGTGATTCACTGAAACCGATGTCTGGTGGGTCGTGTAGGATTCGAACCTACGACCAATTGGTTAAAAGCCAACTGCTCTACCAACTGAGCTAACGACCCGGTGCTCGCGTGCAAGCATACAGGTTCGGATGGTGGGTCGTGTAGGATTCGAACCTACGACCAATTGGTTAAAAGCCAACTGCTCTACCAACTGAGCTAACGACCCGTCCGAACGGGGGCAGATATTACCCATCCAGCCCCCTGAAAGCAAGGGATTTTTGGCAGCCTGTCCAACGGCTTCCCGCCGACCGGTTCAGCGACCGCGAGGACTCTTCGGCTTGCGCATCGCCTGTACCGGCCGACGCTTGTTCTTGTCGCGGCTCCAGCGGTTCTTCTCATCCGGCGTCAACTCCGGCACCTTGCGCGAGGCCAGGCCCGCACTCTCGGCCAGGTCGTCGATCTCGGCCTGGGTGAGCTCCACCCACTCACCGGCCTTGGCCCGCTTGTCGAGGAAGATATTGCCGTAGCGCACACGCTTCAGGCGGCTCACCGTCAGCCCCTGGGACTCCCACAGACGCCGCACTTCCCGATTGCGGCCTTCGGTGATCACCACATGGAACCAGGTGTTGATACCTTCGCCGCCGAACTCCTGCACATCGGTGAAGCGTGCCGGGCCATCCTCGAGCATGACGCCCTGGACCATGGCCACGATCTGCTCCTTCTTCACCTCGCCCATGACCCGCACGGCGTACTCACGCTCCACCTGCGTGGAAGGGTGCATGAGGCGGTTGGCCAGCTCGCCGTCGGTGGTGAACAGCAACAGGCCGCTGGTGTTGATGTCCAGGCGCCCTATGGCGACCCAGCGCTCGCCTTTCAGGCGTGGCAGGCGCTCGAACACGGTACGCCGCCCTTCCGGGTCCTTGCGGGTGCACAGCTCGCCTTCCGGCTTGTTGTACATGATCACCCGCCGGGGAGTCTCCTCGACGCCACGCAGGGTGACGGGGCGGTCGTCGAAGCTGACCCGGTCGCGCATCTCGATGCGGTCGCCCAGGGTGGCCAGCTTGCCGTTGATCTTGACGCGACCCGCCGCGATGGCGGTTTCCATTTCGCGACGCGAACCCAGCCCGGCGCGGGCCAGTACCTTCTGCAGTTTTTCCGTGGTGGTCGTCATGGTTCGTCAGATGTCTCATCAGGTGTGAATTCCGCCCCCGCCCCGCCGTCATCATCGACGCTGGTGCGGGCACGTTCGGCCAGGCGGGCTTCCAGATCGGCAAAGCTCAGCCCGGGCCTGTCGGACGCCTTCCCGGCGTGTGTCGCGTCGGCCATCCCGGCCGTCGTGTCGTGATTCTCGCCACTTTCCCGCGTGGCCGCCAGCGCTGTCTCCTCCTGGCTTTCGTGCGCTTCGCCGCTCACCGCGCCAGCACCCGCTTCGCCCCCGTCGCCGGGGCCCTCCTCGTCCTCTTCGACCGGCTCGTCGGCCTGGGCCAGCACGGGGCTGGGCGGTGGCGGCGCCTCGTCCTCGAAGAAGGGCTCCGCCACCCCTTTCAGTTCGTGCATGGGCGGCAGCTCATCCAGGGTCTTGAGACCGAAATCGTCGAGGAACGAACGGGTGGTGGCGTAGACCGCCGGCCGGCCAGGCACATCCCGATGGCCGACCACGCGAATCCAGCCCCGCTCGGCCAGCGTGCGCATGATCGAGCTGCTCACCGCCACGCCCCGCACCTCTTCGATATCGCCTCGGGTCACCGGTTGCCGATAGGCGATCAGCGCCAGGGTCTCGAGCAGCGCCCGCGAATAGCGCTGAGGCCGCTCGTCCCACAGGCGGGAGACCCAGGGGGAGAGACGCGGCCGGATACGCAGCTGGTAGCCGGAAGCGGTCTCGATCAGCTCCATGGCTCCCGTCTCGTGGCGCCCCTCGACGCGCACCAGCGCTTCACGCAGTGCGCGACGCGGCGGCCGTTCGTTGTCGTCGAACAGGCTCTCGAGACGCTCCAGCGACAGCGGTTCCGCTGCCGCCAGCAGGGCCGCCTCGAGAATCTCGTCGAGGCTGTCCGGCAGCTCCATGGCGCTCATGCCTCTCCCTCCGGCGGCATGTCGACCTCCTCTTCAAAGGGGCTCTCGACATCATAGGGGCTTTCGACATCGGCTCCCTCATCGTCGAAGGCCGCCTCACCCGCCTCCTCTCGCGGCGCTCGCGCGCGCACATGGATCGGCGAGAGCGGTGCATTCTGAACGATCTCGATCATGGCTTCCTTGGCCAGCTCCAGGATCGCCATGAAAGTGACGATCACCCCGGCCCTGCCCTCCTCCAGCGTGAACAGCGCTTCGAAGGGCGTGTAGTGCTCGTGGGTCAGCCGCTCCATGATCGCCAGCATCCGCTCTCGGGTGGAGAGCGTCTCGCGACCGATATGGTGCGCCTGATTGAGTTCGGCGCGCCGCAGGATGCCGGCCAGGGCACCGAGCAGCTCATCGAGTTCCACGTCGGGATGGAGCACCCGGGCCTGCAGCGGCGGCAACGCGGCGCGAGCCGGGAACCAGTCGCGCCCCACCCGCGGCAGCTCGGCCAACGCCTCGGCGGCACTCTTGAGCTGCTCGTACTCCTGCAGGCGACGGATCAGCTCGGCCCGCGGGTCGTCCTCCTCGTCGTCGCCGTTCGCCTTGGGCGGGCGCGGCAGCAGGGTGCGCGACTTGATCTCGGCCAGCATCGCGGCCATCAGCAGGTACTCCCCGGCCAGTTCGATCTCCATGGCCTTCATCAGCTCCACGTACTCGATGTACTGATGGGTGATGGCGGCCACGTTGATGGCCAGGATATCCAGGTTCTGGCGGCGGATCAGGTAGAGCAGCAGGTCCAGCGGGCCTTCGAAGGCCTCGAGGAATATCCGCAGCGCCTCCGGCGGAATGTAGAGATCGTCCGGCAGCTCGGTGATCGGCTCGTCGAACAACCGCGCCAGGGCCTCCGCTGGAACGGCGGCATCCGGCATGTCACGCTGCTCAGGCGCGTCCGTCTGGGGCGTCTCGCTCACGCGGGGCTGGCCTCTCGGGGAAAGAGTCGATCAACGGGGCAGTCTAGCAAGATGGTGGATCGAGAAACAGCGCCATGGCGCCAGCTGCAACGAGGGGCGCCGGGGGCAGGCTGAAGAGGAGGTCCGATTCCAGGGATGGAATCGGTAGCGCCCAGGGAGGGGTTCACAGCGCCTCCTCGTAAGCCTGCCGCCGGAGTAGCCCCGAGCAGCGCTGCCCCGACATGTGTCTAGCTTTATTCCGCCGCCTCAGCCTTGCGATAGCGCCCGGTGTAGTCGAACAGCTTCTCACGCACCTGCCAGTGGCGGCCCATCTTGCGCCCCACCACGAAGTCCGGTGCCCGCAGGCGACGCTGCTCGGCCACCACCTCATCCGGGGAAGTCGGACGCCACGGCACCCCCGGGGCGCGCAGGTGGTCGCGCAGGAACACGGCGCCGAAGGCGGCGCGCTGGGCAGGCGTCTCCAGGGCGAACCATTCACTCAGACTCGCCCCGTCCTCGTCGTGGTAGGTCACCTTGAGCCGCGGCAGGCCACGGCCGTTCACGGTCGCCTCGAGCTGCATCCCGCTGACGCGAAGCACCCGGGCATCCTTCAGGCGAAGCGCCTCCTTCAGCTTGTCGTCGGCGTCCACCAGCAGGGTGTCGCAGCCATGGCAGCGCCGGGCGGCGATGTCGTTCTCCGCGCCGCAGTCGCCACATACCTTGAAGCGAAAGCGGAAGTCGCACTGCTGGTTGTCGATCAGCCCCTGGCAGCGGCGGCCGAAGTGCTCGATGACCAGCTCGCCGTCGCGCCGCCCCCAGTAGAGGTTGGCGTGGCCGCAGGCGGGACATTCGACCTGTACCGGTTCGGTATCCGAGGCCGGGCGGGGGCTACCCACCTCGGGGGCGTAGAGGTCCCAGGGATTGCCGGCGTAGTCGAGAATGAGACAGTCGCGCTTGCCCGGCGAAGGCCGCAGGCCGCGACCGACGATCTGCTGATAGAGGCTCACCGACTCGGTGGGCCGCAGGATGGCGATCAGGTCGACGTGGGGCGCATCGAAACCGGTGGTCAGCACCGCGACGTTGACCAGGAACTTGAGCCGTCGGGCCTTGAACGCGGCGATGACCGCCTCGCGCTGCTGCGATGCCGTCTCGCCGGTAATCAGCGCCGCCTCACCGGCCGGCAGATAGCCGAGCACCTCCTCGGCGTGGGCCACCGTGGCCGCGAACAGCATCACGCCTTGCCGCCCCCGGGCACGCTCGATGACTTCGGCGACGATGCCCGGGGTCGCGCGGCTGGCCGCCACCACTCGATTCAGCTCGTCTTCCCGATACAGCCCGCCGTCGGCAGGCCGAAGCGCCGAGAAATCATAACGCAGCTCTTTACCATCCTTGAAAAGCGCCGCATCGATGCGTGTCGGTGGAGCCAGGTAGCCCTGCTTGACCATCAGCCGCAGCGGTTGCTCGAAGACGCAATCGCGAAAGAAGCAGTCATCGTCACCACGCACCATGCCGTGATGGTGACGGTGGTAGATGAACCCCTGTCCCAGCCGGTAGGGCGTCGCCGTGAGGCCCAGGATCTTGAGGCTCGGATTGTGCTGGCGCAGCCGGTCTATCACCCGGCGGTAGCTCGAATCCTCGTCCGCGGAGACACGATGACACTCGTCGATCACCAGCAGGGTGAAGGCGCCACGGGGGTGATCGCCGGCGGCGAAACGGTCGAGGTTGCGCACCACCGACTGCACCGAGCCGAACACCACCTGGCGGGCACTCTCCTTGAGTCCGAGGCCGGCGCTGAAGATATCGGCCTCGAGCCCGTAGTCGAGATACTTGGCATGGTTCTGTTCGACGAGTTCACGCACGTGGGCGAGCACCAGCACCCGCCCCCGGGCCAGCCTCGCCAGCTCGGCGATCACCAGCGACTTGCCGCTGCCGGTGGGCAATACCACCACGGCCGGCTCGTGGCCGGCGCGAAAGTACTCGACGACCCGCTTCACCGCCTCCTGCTGGTAGGGGCGCAACGCAGGTTGACGGACAGGCAGCGAAACAGTGGGCGACAACGTCATTGGCAGATCAGACATGGGCAGGTCAGGCATGGCGGCACGAAGCCGCCATCTTACCCGGTCAACGCAGCCATCGTCAGGCTTGACGGGGCCTCAGGGGAAATGGGGCTCCCTGCCCTCCATTCGGGCGGCCACGGCCTCCACCTGCTCCTCGCCGCCCAGCAGGCCACCCTGCAGGCGCGCCTCCAGGGCCAGCCGCTCCCGCTGAGGAAGCCCGGGGGCAAGCGTGAAAAGCTCGCGGGCGGCAGCCACCGCCTTTGGCGAGCGCGCCGCGACCGAAGCCGCGATAGTCCGGGCGGTTTCCTGCGGATCATCGGCAAGCCGGGTCACGATGCCGAGCGCCAGGCCTTCGGCTCCATCCAGCTTACGCCCCGTCCAGGCCAGCTCACACAGGACGTCATGGCGGATGTCACTCGCCGTCACACTGATGGCCATATCGGGGATGATGCCCCAGACGATTTCCAACAGCGCCAGGCTGGCGTCGGGATGCGCCACCCGGATGTCCGCCCCCAGCGCAATCTGCAGACCGCCGCCGTAGACATGGCCATGCAGGGCGGCGATCACCGGCACCCCGGCGTCACGCCAGCCCAGCGCCAGGCGCTGTACCGGATTGATCCCCTGCTCATCGGCTGCCAGTAGCGAGGGCAATCGCTGTGGCTGCGTCATGATGGCCGCCATGTCGAGCCCTGCGCAGAAACTCTTGCCCTCTCCAGCCAGCACCACGGCACGCAGGCCGTCGAGCTCGGTCAGGCGCTGCTGCGCCGCGAGCAGGCCGTCGATCATCGCCCAGTCGAGCCCATTGTGCTCTCGCGCGCGCTTCAGGGTCACCTCGGCCACATGACTCGCGAAGGTGAGCATCACTCGGTCACAAAAAATTTCCTTTTTCATACCGCCTTTCCATTCAAGGGCTTTTATGCAGTTTGGCGGCATCCAGGCAAATATTCAAACATCTGTTTTATTTCCTTTGCAGGCAGCTTTTCCAACGTTCGTCTATAGTGAGCATTCAATGCCGTGTCAGACGAAAGCCGTAAGCCACTCACCCCGCTTAGGGGAATGGTACTAGTGATTTTCGTCATGCTCAGCGAATGGAATCGTCGCTGCAGCCGCTTGAAACGTCGCAGCGCTTGACATAGATCATGTAAAACGGGTGATGAGATCGTCAGTCTCTCTCGTGGGGAGGCCGCTGTCCCTTCGCTCCCGTTTAGAGGACACTGCCATGCCTGAAAACAATACGAAGATCGCCAGGCTCGTTTTGGTGCTGGATGAATTATTGGCCTTAGCCGAGGCCCATGAAAAAACCGAGCTGTCCCGCTACCGCCAGCTTGCCTTCAGCTTCCTGACCTTCGATACCTCGGTGAGCCGCCTGATGGCATCCCTGGGCATCCAGTGCGAGATGCGCATCGAAGAGTTGCAGCGTGTTTCCCGTCAGTTTGGGCTGACAGACCTGCCCACCAGCAGCGAAAAGGTCGAGGCCGCCCAACCCTACTTCATCTGCAGCCCGGATATGGCGAGCGATGTCTTGGCCCAGGCCATCATCGATGCGGAGTACTCGCTGCGGTTCCACCGGCACCTTCGCGAGGCAAGCGCCATACCGGCGCTCTATCCCGCCATGTCGGTGATCATCAAGCAGAAGCAGGCGGAACACGCCGTTCTCGAGGGCTTCATGAACACTCGCAGCTGCCTGGACCTGGCCAAGAAAGCGTCCTGATTCGCGAGAAACGAGCCACCCGGAACGAATGAGGCGACCTGACGGTCGCCTCATGTGCTTTCGCAACGTGGCCTGTCAGCCCAGCCAGACCCGAGCGTTGCGGAACAGCCGCATCCAGGCGCCGTCCTGGCTCCACTCCGCCGGACGCCAGGAGTTGGTGACGGCGCGCACCACCCGCTCCGGATGCGGCATCATGATCGTCACCCTGCCATCCGGCGTCGTCAGCCCGGTAATGCCGGAGGGTGAGCCGTTGGGATTGGCCGGATAGTGGCTGGTCACCTGGCCGTAGTTGTCCACGTAGCGCAGCGCCACCTGGGTACCGACCTGCATGCTGCGCAGGTGGGCGCTGTCGCGGAACTCGGCACGCCCCTCGCCGTGGGCCACGGCGATCGGCAGGCGTGAGCCCTCCATGCCAGCCAGCAGGATCGAGGGGCTCTTCTCCACCTGGACCATGGCCACGCGCGCCTCGAACTGCTCGGACTCATTGCGCACGAAGCGCGGCCAGTTCTCGGTGCCGGGGATCAGCTCCCGCAGCTGGGCGAACATCTGGCAGCCGTTGCAGACGCCCAGGCCGAAGCTATCGTCCCGGGCGAAGAAGGCGGCAAACTCCTCGCGTGCCCGCTCGTTGAACAGTACCGACTTGGCCCAGCCGCCGCCGGCGCCCAGCACATCGCCATAGGAGAAGCCGCCGCAGGCGACCAGGCCCTTGAACGACTCGAGGCCGACGCGCCCCTCGAGGATATCGCTCATGTGCACGTCAACGGCCTCGAAACCCGCACGGTCGAAGGCCCAGGCCATTTCCAGCTGGCCATTCACGCCCTGTTCGCGCAGGACTGCCACCGCCGGCCGAGCCGTGTTGACGTAAGGCGCGGCGATATCCTCGTCCACGTCAAAGGTAGGGCTGGCGGAAAGACCCGGGTCGCGGCTGTCGAGCAGGCCATCGAACTCGCTCTTGGCGCACTCCGGGTTGTCGCGCAGTGCCTGCAGCCGGTAGCTGGTCTCGGCCCAGGTGCGCTGGGCCAGCAGCCGTGTGGTCTCCAGCAGCGGTTCCTCGAAGAGGGTCACGCGGACCTGATCGTCGTAGCGCGGCCGGGCAATGACGCCACAGGTCTCGATACCCGCGCCGGTGAACTGGGCCAGCACCTCCTCCGTGTACTGGCGATTGACCTGGATCACCGCACCGAGCTCCTCGGCAAACAGCGCATCCACGGCGTCGGCCGGCTCGTCGATCAGCCAGTCGAGCTTGATCTCGAGGCCCGCGTGGGCGGCAAAGGCCATCTCCAGCAGGGTCACCAGAAGCCCGCCGTCACTGCGGTCATGGTAGGCCAGCAGCTTGCCGTCGCGGTTGAGGCCCTGGATCACCGCGAAGAACGCCTTGAGATCCTCCGGGTCGTCCAGGTCGGGGCAGGCGTCACCCACCTGGCCATAGACCTGGGCCAGGGCCGAACCGCCCAGGCGGTTCTTGCCCGCCCCCAGGTCGATCAGGATCAGGTCGGATTCGTCCTGCTCCAGATTGATCTGCGGTGTCAGGGTGGCCATGGCATCGGTGACCGGGGCAAAGCCGGTAACGACCAGGGAGAGCGGCGAGGTGACACTTCGCTCTTCCGGTTCGCCCTTGTCGTCCTGCGTCGTCCAGGCGGTACGCATCGACATGGAGTCCTTGCCCACCGGAATCGCAATGCCCAGCGCCGGGCAGAGTTCCATACCCACGGCATGGACGGCATCAAACAACGCCTGGTTTTCGCCGACGTGGTCGGCGGCGCTCATCCAGTTGGCGGAGAGCTTGATATCACTCAGCTTGGCGATGGGCGCCGCCGCCAGGTTGGTGATCGCCTCGGCGACCGCCAGTCGTGCGCTGGCGGCGGGATCGATCAACGCCACCGGCGGCCGCTCGCCCATGGCCATCGCCTCCCCGGCATGGGTATCGTAGCTGGCGGTGGTCACCGCCACGTCGGCCACGGGCACCTGCCAGGGGCCGACCATCTGGTCGCGGGCCACCATGCCGGTGATGGAGCGGTCGCCGATGGTGATCAGGAAGCCCTTGGAAGCGACGGTGGGCAAGCGCAGCACGCGCTCCATCGCCTCGCGCAGGTCCAGGTTGTCGAGCATCACGCCCGACAGTTCCCGGCTTTCCCGCTCGAATTCGCGCTGCATCTTCGGTGGCTTGCCGAACAGCACGCTCATGGGCAGGTCGACCGGTTGGCTTTCGAAATGGCCGTCGCGCACTTCCAGGTGATGGGCCTCGATGGCCTCGCCGACCACCGCATAGGGGCAGCGCTCCCGGGCACAGAGCGCCTCGAAGGTCTCCAGATCCTCCGGCGCCACCGCCAGCACATAGCGCTCCTGGGCCTCGTTGCACCAGATCTCCAGCGGGCTCATGCCCGGCTCGGCATTGGGCACGGCACGCAGATCGAAGCGCCCGCCACGGTTGCCGTCCTTGACCAGCTCCGGCAAGGCATTGGAGAGGCCGCCTGCGCCCACGTCGTGGAAGAAGCAAATGGGGTTGGCCTCGCCCAGGGCCCAGCAGCGATCGATCACCTCCTGGGCGCGGCGCTCGATCTCGGGATTCTCGCGCTGTACCGAGGCGAAGTCGAGATCGGCACTCGAGGTGCCGGAGGCCATGGAGGAAGCGGCGCCGCCGCCCAGGCCGATCAGCATGGCCGGGCCACCCATGACGATCAGCTTGCCACCGACGGGAATCTCGCCCTTCTGGACATGGCCATCGCGAATGTTGCCATAGCCGCCGGCGATCATGATCGGCTTGTGGTAGCCACGCCGCTCGATGCCCCCGGCGCCCATGGCATCCTGCTCGAAGGTGCGGAAGTAACCGGCAAGGTTGGGGCGCCCGAACTCGTTGTTGAAGGAGGCGCCGCCGATGGGGCCCTCGAGCATGATCGAAAGCGCCGACTGCATCCGGTCCGGCTTGCCGTAATCGAAGGCTTCCCAGGGCTGCACGAACTCGGGGATGCGCAGGTTGGAAACGGTGAAGCCGGTGAGACCCGCCTTGGGCTTGCCGCCGATGCCCGTGGCGCCTTCGTCACGGATCTCGCCACCGGCACCGGTAGCGGCCCCGGGATAGGGCGCGATGGCCGTGGGATGGTTGTGCGTTTCCACCTTCATCAGGATGTGGATCGGCTCGTGCTGCGCGCCGTAGACGGCACGCTCGGCAGCCTTGCCGGTCAGCGGCGCCGGAAAGAATCGCCCCGCCTCGCTGCCCCGGATCACGGCGGCATTGTCGCTGTAGGCCGAGAGGATGTCGTCCGGCGAGGCATTGAAGGTGTTCTTGATCATCTTGAACAGCGAGTGCGACTGCGCCTCGCCATCCACCACCCAGTCGGCATTGAAGATCTTGTGGCGACAATGCTCGGAGTTCGCCTGGGCGAACATCATCAGCTCGACGTCGGTGGGATTGCGCGCCAGCTCCTGGAAAGCGGCCAGCAGGTAGTCGATCTCGTCGTCGGCCAGGGCCAGTCCCAGCTCGCCGTTGGCCGCCTCCAGGGCGCCGCGGCCGCCCTCGAGGACATTCACCTGGCCCAGCGGTGCCGGCTCATGATGGGCAAAGAGCTTGGCGGCATCGGATGCATCGGCCAGCACGTTTTCGGTCATGCGGTCGTGCAGGGTCTCCACGATGGTGGAAAAGGCGGTCTCGGACATCGGCGCCCTGAGCACGACACGGTAGGCGATGCCCCGCTCCAGGCGACGGATCTGCGCCAGGCCACAGTTGTGCACGATATCGGTGGCCTTGGACGACCAGGGCGACTGGGTGCCGATACGCGGCACCACCAGAAACAGCTGCCCCTCGGCGCTGGTGTCACTCGGTCCATCGCTCTGGATGCCATAGTCGAGCAGACGGTCGAGCACCTGTCGCTCATCGTCGGACAGCTCACCGTCATGATCGACGAAATGCACGTAGGTGGCGTGCAGGGACTCGACCTCGGGAACCCGCGCGCGCAGGGCAGCCAGCAGCTTGTCGTGACGGAAAGCGGAAAGGGCAGGCGCGCCTCGAAGTTCGAGCATGTCTTTGGAGCCTCTGAAGCAAGCGTAGGAAGGGGCCGCATACGCGGCGCAGAAAGCCGACATGATACTGGAAAGCGGGGGCGGGACGAAATCCGGCGGATGACACATGCCCCTTGTAACGTTATCGTGAAGCCCTCATCGCCGATCGTGGCCTAAATGCCTGCACCCATGAGTCGACTCGCGCAGCACCGTCTGCGCCTTTCCGCCCTGCTGCTGCTGGGGGTCGTGCTGTACTTGCTGCCCTACCGGCATTTCACCCCGCCAGACGACCTCCTCGAGGCCGTGCGCGAGCGTGACTTTCTCAGCGTGCACACGCGTAACACGCCGACCACCTACTACGAAGGGCGTCATGGCCCGACCGGCTTCGAGTACGAGCTGATGCGGCGCTTTGCCGACCACCTCGACGTCAGCCTGACCCTGGACGCCAGCCACCACATCATGAGCGTGGTCGACGCCGTGCGCAGGGAGGGGGACCTGGGCGCCGCCACTCTGCCCCTGGATCCGGCACAGGAGGACCTGATCTTCAGCCGGGCGATTCTCGACCTGCAGCCGGTGCTGGTCTATCGGCGCGGCCTGCAGCCGGTCAAGGGGCCGGAAGGGCTGGCCGGCCTGGAAATCGGCACCATCCGCGGCTCGGGCGCCGACCGGGCGCTACGCGAACTGCAGGCAGAATATCCCGAGCTTGGCTGGCGTGAGTCGCCGGAAGTCGAGGTCCCCGAACTGCTCAGCCGGGTGGAGAGCGGCAACCTCGATGCCGCCGTGGTGTACGACCATCAGTTCCGGATCAACCGCATCTTCTTTCCCGGCGTCGAGCGCGGCTTCACGATCGGCGAGCCTCTCTCCATGGCCTGGGCCTTCCCCGCACTGGGCGGCCTGCGCCTGCAGCAGGAGGCCAACCGGTTCCTCCAGCAGTTGCAACACGATGGCATTCTCGGCGACCTGGTCGACCGCCACTTCGGTCACGACGACTACCTCGAGTACGTCGGCGCCCGGGTCTTCATCGCCCACCTGCATGAACGCCTGCCCGGCTATACGACGCTGTTTCGAGAGGCCGCCCGCAACACCGGCTTCGACTGGAAACTGCTGGCGGCGCTGGGCTACCAGGAGTCGCACTGGGACCCCGAGGCCACCTCCCCCACCGGCGTGCGCGGCCTGATGATGCTGACCCTGCCCACCGCCGGCGAGATGGGCGTCGATGACCGCCTGGACCCGGCCCAGAGCATCGATGGCGGCGCCCGCTACCTGCGACACATCAAGGATCGCTTGCCCGACTCGATTCAGGGTGAAGACCGGCTGTTCATGGCCATGGCCGCCTACAATGTCGGCCTGGGCCACCTCTACGATGCCCGCCGGATTGTCGAGCAGCTCGAGGGCGACCCCGACCGCTGGGAAGACGTCCGCGAAGCCCTGCCTCTGCTGCAGAAACGTGAATGGCACAGCCAGACCCGTCACGGCTATGCCCGTGGTGGCGAGCCGGTCATCTACGTACGCAATATTCGACGCTATTACGAGATCCTGACCTACGTCGATCGCAGCCAGCAGCAGTACCTTCAGCTCAACGAACTGTCGAACGGCGAGGACGATGATGCCCCGCTGTTCGACATCATTTCCCCCCTTCTCTAGAAGAGCGTGACCATGTATCGCCATGCCGCCTTCTTTACCTGCCTGGCCATCGTGCCCCTCGTCTTCGGTGTCGTGCTCGAAGATGATGGGCAACCATTGCATGAGCGCGTCGCACTCGGGCTCACCGGCATGCTCGTCCTGGCCAAGCTGATGCGGCTGCGAGGCTGGCATGCGCCAGCGAAGACACTGGTAGGGTTCAGCCTGCTGCCGTTGACCCTGGCACTGGCCAGCTATGCGTTGCCGGAGTACTGGGTGCCGCTGTCGCGCTGGGACGACATGAGTCGCGGCCTGGCCGCAGAGCTGACGCTGGAGGCCTGGCGCCCGTCGCTGCTGACGACCCTGAGCCTGATCCTGCTTGCCATACTGATCACCACGCGTACCCGCTCCACGCTGGGCGGCCCGCTGCTGCTGATCATGGCCGCGCTCCTGCTGGGCGTACAGGGCCTGCTTGGCAGAACGGGCCTCGAGACTCAACTGCTGCGGTCAGCGGCCGGGCCATGGCCCACGCTGGCCATGGCAACGCTGCTGGTCGGCCTGGGCATGGCGGCCCTGCCGGGCTGGCGGGCTCATGCTGCCGCCCTCAGGCGCGCGCTGGCACCGTCACTGATTCTCGTCCTGGCCGTGCTGTTGCTGTGGCATCACCAGAAGGCCGTCACCGAGCGTGAGCTGCATGCCACCGTCGAAACGGAAGCCCGCCAGCTCGGCGACCGCTTGACGCGTGATATCCAGGACCACCTGGCCGCCGTGGAGCGCTTCGCCAACATCTGGACCCTGTTCGACACCCCGCCCAGCCAGGCCGAGTGGGCCAAGCAGGCGGCGCTCTACCACCGCGACTTTCGCTACCTGCTCAATATCGCCTTCGTCGACCCCGACAGCCGCCTCACGCGAATCTACCCGTTCAACGACATCAATCACCGGGCCTTGGGCGCCCGCCTGTTCGATGCCCAGCCTGCCGGGCGCGAAGCGGTCAGTCGTGCACTCCTCGAGCAGCGCATCGGGCGCACGGACGTCATCATGCTGCTGCAGGGCGTTCCCGGGATCATTCACTATCTGCCGATCCCGCTGGATGAACAGCGCACCCTGGGGGCCGTGGCCATGGTCATCAGCCTGCCGATGCTGGCCGAAATGCTGTTCAGCAAGGTGGACAAGCAACACACCAGCCTTCTGCTCACCCAGGACGATCAGGTCCTGGCCAGCCTCATGCCCGAGACTCGCCTCGGCCCCTGGCAGCACGAGGTACAGCTCGACGTGGCCGGCACACCGCTGGGCCTGAGCGTTCAGCCCAGCCACTCCCGCCTGTTGCAGCAGCTGCCTCGGCATCCTGTCGTCACTCTCGTCATCGGACTGACCCTGGCCTACCTTCTCTATCTGGTACTGCACGGCTACACACGTCTCGCACGCCAGCATCGCAAGGTTCACTCTGCCAACACCGAGTTGCGACGCGAAATTCGCACCCGCAGCCAGCTCCAGCAAGAGGTCGAGTGGCTGGCCCGGCATGATGAACTGACCCAGTTACCCAACCGCCGCCTGTTCATGGAAACACTCGATGCCAACGCCACGCAGCGTCCGCTGAGCGTGCTGATCTGCGACGTCGACCATTTCAAGCGCATCAACGACCACCAGGGCCACCTGATCGGTGACCGCTACCTGGATCAACTGGGCCGGATCGGACGCGAAGTGCTCGAACCGCACGGCGGATTGTTCGCCCGCTACGGTGGAGAAGAGTTCGTTGCCTGCCTACCGCTGACCGCCCCTGCGCAGGCACGGGAGATTGCCGAAACACTGCGTCAACGCCTGCAGGACGCCGAGCTACGGCATCACGATGGCAAGCCCCTGACGGCCAGTTTCGGCGTCGTCACCCTGGCCGACGGCCCGCTTGACGTCGCCACTCTCATGCAGGCCGCCGACGACGCGCTCTACCGCGCCAAGGCCGAAGGACGCAATCGGGTCAGGGTCGCCCCAGCCTTAACCGTCATCGAGAAAGCCTGAAGAGGCCGTGCCCTTCTCGCGCCGGGCCTCGAAGAAGTCCTTGAGCAGCCGGGCGGCACGCGTGGCCAACACCCCGCCTTCCACCGCGACCCGATGGTTGTGCCAGGGCTGGACGAAGAGGTTGGCCTTGGATTCCACCATGCCGGTACGTGGCTCCGCAGCACCATAGACCAACCGCGCGATACGGGCATGGATGATCGCCCCGGTGCACATCAGGCAGGGTTCGAGGGTAACGTACAGCGTGCAGCCGTCGAGCCGATAGTTGCCCAGTCGGGCTCCCGCGTCACGCAGTGCGCGAACCTCGGCATGGGCGCTGGGATCATGGCACGACACCGGCGCATTGTAGCCGGCTCCAACGATCTCGCCGGCCGCATCCACCACCACCGCACCCACCGGCACCTCGCCGGCAGCCAGCCCTTCCCGCGCCTGGTCCAGCGCCCGATGCATGTAGAATTCGTCACTGCGCATCGGTTCGGACTCCGTGTATGCTGATACTATTAAACAATCGTATGATACACCCCTGAGGATGCCCATGAGCGACGCCCTGAATGCTCTCGTTGCCTTGCTCGGCCTGGAAGAGATCGAGGAAAACCTGTTTCGCGGCCACAGCCAGGACCTTGGCCTGCCCCAGCTGTTCGGTGGCCAGGTACTCGGCCAGGCGCTCTCGGCCGCCACGCAGACAGTGGATGCCGAGCGACAGGTTCATTCACTGCACGGCTACTTCCTGCGGCCCGGCGACCCCCATCGCCCGGTAGTCTATCAGGTCGATGCCGTACGCGATGGCGCCAGCTTTACCACGCGACGCGTCACCGCCATCCAGAAGGGGCGCCCGATCTTCTTCTGCAGCGCTTCCTTCCATGGCAACGAAGAGAGCATGGCCCACCAGATGGCCATGCCCGAAGTCACCCTTCCCGAAGCACTGGTCCAGGACCCGAACGCTCGCCTGGAGCGCTTTCCCGGCCATCCCATCGAGTTCCTGCACCTGGGTGACGCAGCCGAACCTGGCCAGCCCTCGCGCAAGCGGCTGTGGTTCCGCCTCACCGGCAAACTGCCCGACGACCCTGCCCTGCACCGCTACCTGCTGGCCTACAGCTCGGATTTCAATCTGTTGACCACGGCCCTGGTGCCCCACGGCATCACCTTCCGCGACCCCAGGCTTCAGATCGCCAGCCTCGACCACGCACTGTGGTTTCATCACGACATGAAGATCAACGACTGGCTGCTTTACGACATGGAGAGCCCCTGGGCGGGTGGCGCACGCGGCCTGGCCCGCGGCAACATCTTCGACCGCAGCGGCCGGCTGGTCGCCTCTACCGCCCAGGAGGGCCTGACTCGCTTGCGCTCATGACCGGCCATGGAGCCGGGCCGCCTGCAAAGGGAGCGGAGGCGGCCCGGTGACGTTGTCGAATCAAGCCTGGATACCAAGCTCCTCCGGGCGCTCGCGGGGCACCGCGCGGGGGGTCGGCACGTCGGTGGAGAGTTCCAGCTCATGCTCCTCCCCTGCCTGCCAGTAGCGCAGCCGGGCATCTTCGCCCCGCGGGGTGTCGCGCACCAGTTCGAGAAACTGCATGGGCGTGGTCGGCACTTCGCCATTCACTTCGAGTATGAAGGCACCGGGCTCCATACCGGCCTCTGCGGCTGGGCCGTGAGTGTCGCTGACCAGCACGCCCTCTCTATCGGGGAGGCCGAGCGCTTCGCGCAGATCATCGTCCGCCGGCGTTACCGTGATACCCAGCGCGGCCACCACCTGATCGTCCAACCCTTCGTACTCGATCTGCCGCGCCGCCTCCAGCACCTGGGGCGCGACATGAATGCTCGCTCCCGCATACAGCGCCAGGGCGATGGCATCGCTGGGACGGCTGTCGATCAGTACCGGCTCCTCGCGGCCCTGAACGCGCAGCTCCAGCATGCCGAGGAAGGTATTGTCGACGATGGCATCGACATAGATCCGCTCCAGCGTCACCTCGACGCCCGAGAGGACGTCACCGAGCAGCTCATGGGTCATGGGACGCGGGGCGCGCTCCCCGCCCAGGCCACGCAGGATGGCACCGGCCTCGTTGGGGCCGATGAATATCGGTATGACATCCTGGCTGCCCGGCTCGCGCAGGAGCACCACCGGCGGCCCACCGAAGCCGGCCATGCCTACGGTGGCGATCTCGACCTCGACCATGTCTTCGGGCTCGGCGGCGAGTTCGCGGGCACCGGCCGCGTGCGCGCCAAGCAGCAGCAGGCCACCCAGGCACAGTGACGCCAGGTAGCGCCAGAACAGTGGCAGTCTCATAAGCCTCCTCGATTACCGGCATTCGGCTATAGGGGTGTCTCCCTCAGGATGGCACCCGACCCCGATCTCTGCCATGAGGCTATCACCACAAGACAACCTCCGGTGATAACGTATCGGGACAACAACAGGAGCCAAGCCCATGAACCGCCAGACTCACCCGCTGCTGTCCCGTCGCCCCTTCAACGAGAAAGGCAAGGTCGTCACCGCAGAGGAGGCCGTCGAGCTGATCCGCGATGGCGATGCCGTGGCCACCGGGGGCTTCGTCGGCATCGGCTTTGCCGAGCATCTGGCCGTGGCCCTGGAACAACGCTTTCTCAAGACCGGTCAGCCACGGGACCTCACGCTGATGTATGCGGCGGGTCAGGGAGATGGCAAGACCCGAGGGCTCAATCACCTTGGCCATGAAGGGCTGGTGGCCAAGGTGATCGGTGGGCACTGGGGATTGGTACCCAAGCTACAGAAGCTCGCCATCAAGGGGAGCATCCAGGCCTGGAACCTGCCCCAGGGCGTGATCTCGCACCTGTTCCGCGACATCGCCGCCGGCAAGCCCGGCACCCTGACGCGGGTTGGTCTCGGCACCTTCGTCGACCCGCGCCTGGGCGGCGGCAAGATCAACGACGCGACCGTGGAGGAGCGGGTCACGCTATTGCCCATCAATGGCGAGGAATACCTTTTCTATCCGGCCCTGCCGCTGCAGGTCGCACTGCTGCGCGGCACGACCGCCGATACCCTGGGCAACGTGACCATGGAACGTGAGGCCCTGGTGCTGGAGTCGCTGGCCATCGCCACGGCGGTGCGCAACTCGGGAGGCGTGGTGATCGTCCAGGTGGAGAGAGTCGCCGAGCGCGGCACCCTGCACCCCAAGGACGTACGTATACCCGGCATCCTGGTGGACTGCATCGTAATCTGCGATGTGCCGGAACATCACTGGCAAACCTTCAGTACCGCGTATAACCCGGCCTTCTCAGGCGAAATCAAGGCCCCCATGGCCGTTCCCGAAACGCTGGCGCTCTCTACCCGAAAGATCATCGCCCGGCGCGCGGCCTTCGAACTGATTCCCAACAGCGTGGTGAACCTGGGCATCGGCATGCCCGAGGGCATCAGCTCGGTGGCCAGCGAAGAGCGCATCCTGGAACTGCTGACCCTGACCGCCGAACCCGGCGTAATCGGCGGCCTGCCCGCCGGCGGGCTCAACTTCGGCGCCGCGCTCAATACCCAGGCGATCATCGACCAGCCGGCCCAGTTCGACTTCTATGACGGTGGTGGCCTGGATATCGCCTTCCTGGGCATGGCCCAGGTCGATGCCGCAGGCAACGTCAATGTCTCGAAGTTCGGCACTCGCCTGGCCGGCGCCGGAGGCTTCATCAATATCAGCCAGAATGCCCGCAAGGTGGTGTTCATGGGCACCTTCGTGGCCACGAAGGAAGCGCTCGCCATCATCGACGGCGCGCTGCGGCTTCCCGAGGGCGGCATGCACAAGTTCGTCACTGAGGTGGAGCATCGCACCTTCAGCGGCCAGCTTGCCGCAGCGGACGGCAAGCCGGTGCGCTACGTCACCGAACGCTGTGTCTTTGAACTCACCACGGCTGGCATCCAACTGATCGAGATCGCTCCAGGCGTCGACATGGAACGTGACATCCTGGCCTTGATGGATTTCAAGCCGCTGATGCCCACGCCACCCAGGATGATGGATGAACGCATCTTTCGCACCGCCCCCATGGGCCTTCGGGAGCTGCTGCTGGAGCTACCCTTGGCGCAACGCTTCCACTTCGACGAGGCCGCCGACGTGCTGTTCATCAACTTCGAGAACCTCAAGGTCACGTCTCGGGAAGATATCGCCACGATCCGCGATACCGTGGAAGCCTGTCTGGCGCCACTGGGTCGAAAGGTGTATGCCGTCGTCAACTATGACCACTTCCGTATCGACGAATCCCTGCTCGCTGAGTACACGGCCATGGTCAGCGACCTCGAGCATCGCTTCTATCATCGGGTCACCCGCTATACCACCAGCAGCTTCATGCGCAGGAAGCTCGGCCATGCCCTGGAGGAGCGCGCCGTAGCTCCTCATATCTACGAGAGCGCCCAGGAGGCCCGCCAGCATCTAAGAGACGAGGAGTGACCTCCAGCCGACTTTTCCATCGGTTTCGCCTTCCACCCTTGATTCCAGGCATGGCGGCTACAGGTCAGGCTCAGGGAAGCCGCAATATTTCCGTGAAGCCGCCCCAGATCATGCGCTTGCCATCGAAGGGGTGGTTGGCCGGATCCATCATGTCCGCCATGCGCGGGTCCTCCATCACCTTGGCATTGATGCGATCGCGCTCCTCCCGCGAGGCGTAGAGGATCCAGGAGAAGATCACCGTCTCTCCCGGCTCCAGCTTGACGCTCTGGGGGAAGGAAGTGTGCTCCCCCGGCTTGACGTCGTCGGCCACACACTCCACGTACTCCAGCGCACCATGCTCGCGCCAGACCTCGCCGGCCCGCCGGGCCATGTCCAGATACGCCTCGAGGTTACCTTCAGGAACCGGCAATACGAAACCATCGACGTAGCTCATGGGAATGTCTCCTGAGTGATGTCTGGGATGAGCCAAAAGAAGACTCACCCCCCTTTCGAACCAGCCAGCGACGAATCGACATCGGCGGCGTTCGCCAGCACCTCGCGCAGGCGGCGCTCGAGGAAACGCCGCTCGGCACCGTGGGTCACGAGTTTCAGCGCCTGGCGGTAATGCGCCGCCGCCTCATCATGGCGGCCCAGCCGTCGCAGCAGGTCGGCGCGTGTCGCGGGCAACAGGTGATAATCGGGCAGGTGGATCTTCTCGAGTTGTTCCAGGCCCGCTTCCAGCCCATCGGCCATGGCGATCGCCACGGCCCGGTTGAGTGCCACTACCGGTGTGGGCTGGATGGCATAAAGCAGGCTGTAGAGCGAGGCGATGCGCCGCCAGTCGGTCTCTGCCGGCGTCAGCGCCTGAGCGTGCAGCGCGGCAATGGCGGCCTGCACCGCATAGCCGCCGGGCACGCCACCGCGCAGCGCTATCTGGACATGGGCACTCCCCTCCTCGATCTCATCGAGGTACCAGCGCGCGCGATCCTGCTCCTCCAGCAGCACGATGTCACCGCTATCGTCGGTACGGGCGTCGCGCCGGGAATGGTGCAGCAGCATCAGCGCCAACAGGCCGCGCGCCTCGCGCTCCGCCGGCAGCAGCCGCACCAGCATTCGTCCCAGGCGAATCGCTTCGGCGCAGAGGTCGCCACGCACCCAGTCGTCGCCGAAGCTGGACGCGTAGCCTTCGTTGAAGATCAGGTAGATCACCGCCAGTACCGACTCCAGGCGCTCGCCCAGGGCCGTGTCGTCGGGCACCTCGAAGGGAATGCCGGCGTCGCGAATCTTGGCCTTGGCCCGCACCAGCCGCTGGGCCAGGGTCGGCACCGGCACCATGAAGGCGCGGGCGATTTCCTCGGTACGCAATCCGCCCAGGGTATGCAGCGTCAATGCTACCTGGGCCGGTCGTGCGAGGGCCGGATGGCAGCAGGCGAAGATCAGGCGCAGGCTGTCGAGCGGCTCGGCCTCGAGGTCGCGCTCGAGCAGCAGCGCCAGGTGCTGGCGCAGTTCATCGCCCTTGCGCTCGCGCATCTGCTGATGACGCAACTGGTCGACCACCTTGTGGCGGGCCGTGGAGATCAACCACGAGGTCGGGTTCGGTGGCCAGCCCTGCGCCGGCCACTGCACCATCGCCGCCTCGAAGGCCGCCTGCACGGCATCCTCCGCCAGTTCGAAGTGACCGAACCGGCGAATCAGGCTGGCCAACACACGGCCATACTCACGGCGATAGAGATCGTCCAGGGTCACTCAAGCCCCTCATAGTCGATAGGCGGGGTCCACCGGTCTTACCTCGACCGAACCGCCGACCCGCAGCGGCGGAATGCGCCGGGCCAGCGCCAGGGCCTCGTCCAGGTCGCGACACTCCACCACATGGAAGCCGCCCAGCTGTTCGCGGCTCTCGGCGAAGGGGCCGTCCAGCGTCACCACCTTGCCGTTCTGCTCGCGCAGGGTGGTGGCCGAATCCACCGACTGCAGCCGAGCGCCGCCACGGTAGTGGCCACTGGTGACCATCTCCTGGATCAGGGCGTGGTAATCGTTCATGACGGAGTCTCGCTCGGCATCGGGCAGGCCGTTCCACAGCGCCTCGTCGATACAGCACATCAGCATGTATTGCATGGCATTGTCTCCTGGTAAGCGCAGCCTCATGGCTGCCTGATGAGAGATCGAACGGCGGCACGATGAATCGACAGGCCAGGCGACTCGCAGGTGATGACTTCAGGCCGTCTCGACCATCCGCGCCGGAGCCAGCTCGGTGACCAGGGCATCCGTCAATGCCGCCAGCAACCCCTGCTCATCGGCGCTACCCTCAGTGATCAGCCTGACCTCGGCATCCGGCAGCGATGGCAGTCCATGTTCGGATGAAAGAGCGACCAGCCCCGGCCCCAGCTGGCTGAGCGGCATGGGAGCAATGGCAAAACCGCTGGCGGCGGCGGCGCGCATGCCAGCACCACTCATGCACAGCACGACGGTGTGCTGGACGATTCCCGCCATCGCCAATTGCGCCAGGGCGATTTCCCGATACGGGCATGGCTCGGGGAAAAGTGCCAGGGGCAGCGGCGAAGGAAGCTCCCAAGACTCATCCTTGGCCCAGGCCCAGACCAGCGGCTCCCGCCAAAGACAGATGCCAGCCTCCTGCTCTCCGCACTGCGCCCCCAGTACCATATCGAGATGTCCTTGGCGCATAGAGGCCAGCAAGTCCGATGGAATGCCAACGCGCACCTCGATGCTTGCCAGAGAGTGACGCTGCGTAAAGCGCTTCAGTGTCTTCATTAGCCGCTCATGGGCAAGATCCTCAGCCACTCCCAGACGCAGGCAGCCATGAAAGGACGAACTCGCAAGCTGCGCTATGGCATCTCGATTGAGGGTCAGCATTGCTCGGGCATAGCTCAGCAGACTCTCTCCATCCGGGGTCAGTTGGAAACTTCGCGTCGTTCGCTGCAGCAGCGGCTTGCCCAGCTGTGATTCCAGGCGGCGCAGATGCCCACTGATCGCAGGCTGGGTAAGATGCAATCGGTTGGCCGCGGCAGTGAAACTGCCCTCCTCGACGATCGTTACGAAACTACGGAGCAGCAATAGATCAAGCATTATAATAATCCGCTATAAATAAGGGATTGTGTTTATTATGTATCAACTAAACACGCATCCCGACTGGAAATGAAAGATAGCAGATAAATAAAGAAGCACCGTGCTTCGTCAGCAACAGCTCGCTTCAGAGAGCGTGTTCACTGGATGAGTTTCCTCGCAATATTTTCTCCAGGGGTCAGGCGTCCGCCGTGGCAGGCGGAGTGGTGTCGCGGCGCGAGGCGCCACGGTGAAACAGGAAGGCGCCGAGGACCACCAGCGCCGCCGCCAGGCTCAGGTAAGGAGGTACCGCCTCCCCAAGCAGCGTGACGGCGATCAGCGTACCGACCAGGGCAGCCACCATGCCGATCTGGCTGAGGTAGACGGGGCCGGCGATCTTCTGCAGCACGAAGTAGAAGACGTAGAGCACGGTGAAGACCATGGCTTCCGCCAGCAGCAGACGAATCACTTCCCAGCCGAGCAGCTGCCGTACTTGCCCTGATTCGAACACCAGCACGAAGGGGGCGAGCGTCAGCGCTCCACCCAGCAGCATCAGCGCCGCCAGGTACACCGCCCCTGTCTCACCGGGCCAGCGCAGGGTGCGATAGATATTGCCCAGCGCAAGGATCAAGGGAATCGCCAGAACCAGGGCGGCCCAACCCTGGGCGCCCTGCATACCGCCCGCCTTGGCCCATGCCAGCAGCACTCCGCCAGTCAGACCCAACATGACACCCAGCAACCGCAGCGCATTGACGCGCTCCATGCCCAGTCCTACCGCCAGCATCCAGGTCAGGAGAATCGGAAAGGCAAAGCTGAGGGAGATGAAGCCGGCACCCACGTGGCGTACCGCCAGGAAGACCAACGCATTGGGCAGGGCGAACAGCGCTCCCGAGACCACCCCGTACTCCAGGATGCGTCGGTTGAGCTTCATCGGCTGGCGCTGTACGGCAGCCAGCGCCAGTAGCAGTAGACCGGCACCGGCCACCGCCACCATCAGGAAGCTCAAGCGCGGCGCGCCGGCATTGTCAGCGAGCTTGGCCACGACCAGCGAGAGAGCCAACAGGCTGCCGACCAGCAGCAGGCAGGCCAGGGCGTACCAGCCGGTACGGTTGCTTGGTGTCGTGGAGTTCGCCATGATGGGCTCCTATAGAACGGCAAAAAGAATCTTGCCAAAAAGTATCTTGATGGAAAGATAAACGCACCTATGAACCGTGTCAAGCAAGCCATTGCTCAATGGCAACAGGAAATGCCCGAGCTCGACCTGCTGCCGATGGAGGTGGTGGGGTATTTGAAGACCATGCAGTCGCTCACCCAGGAGCGGCTACAGTCCTTCTTCAAGGAGTACGGCCTACAGGCGGGGGAGTTCGACGTGCTGGCCACGCTGCGGCGTTCGGGAGCCCCCTATCGCCTGGGACCGACGCAGCTGTTCGAGACGCTGATGATCTCGTCCGGGGGCATGACCAGCCGGCTGGATCGGCTGGAGAAGGCGGGTCTGATCCGGCGCTCGCCGAATCCCGAGGATCGGCGCGGCACCTTGGTCTCTCTGACCGAGGAAGGGCTCGAGCTGATGAACCGAATGGTCCCACGTCACGTGGAGAACGAAGCCAGGATGCTCGCCGCTCTCAGCCACGAGGAACAGCGAGCCTTGAGTGAGCTGCTGGGCAAGCTGCTGGAAGGGTTGGCCGATGAAACCTGAGCGGCCGAGCTAGACGAGTGCCAGCTCCCCCTGCACCAGCCCCCGCTCATGCTCCACCAGCCAGCGCTTGCGCGGCAACCCGCCGCCATAGCCGGTCAGGGTACCGTTGGCGCCGATCACTCGATGGCACGGCACCACGATGGCCACCGGATTGGCGCCGTTGGCCAGGCCCACGGCGCGGCTGGCACCGGGGCGACCAATTCGTGCGGCCAGCTCGCCATAGCTGATCGTGGTGCCGGCCGGAATGCCGCGCAACGCCTGCCATACCTGGCGCTGGAACTCGGTGCCGCCGGTGGCCACCGGCAGCGCATCGAGGTGGGACGGGTCGCCGGCAAAGTAGGCCTCCAGCGCCTGTCGGATGGCTTCAGGCGCCGTGCCCTTGACGAGCTCGTAGTGGCGGTAGTGGCGACCCAGCAGGCGGTGCAGTCGCTCATCGTGGCTATCGAATTCCAGCGCTCGCAGTGCGCCCTGGTCGTCGCCGACCAGGCGCAGCTCGCCCACGGGGGACGGCAATAGGTCAAGCCAGAGTCGCATCGCTTATCTCCTGTTGTGGGTGCGCTGCCGTGGTACCCGCATCGGCGTGCCATAGGTGCATCACGGCGTAGGCGCGCCAGGGCCGCCAGGCCTCGGCACGCGCAAGCAGCTCACGCGGTGTGGGCCGCCGGCCCTGTTCCGCCAGCGCCCGCTGCAGCGCCACGTCCGAAGGCAGGAAGGCATCGCTCTCCTGCAGTCCGCGCATGGCGATGTAGTGGGCCGTCCATGCGCCGATGCCGGGCAAGGCGCACAGGTGGGCCACGGTGTCGTCGAGATCCCGCCGCTCGAACAGCTGCGGCCGCTCACGGTAGGCCGACGCCAACCCCACCAGGGCATTGGCTCGCGCGCCAGGCATGCCGAGCGCCTTGATTTCGTCGAAGGTAAAGCGTTCGGGCAATGGGAACAGTCGGTCCAGGCCGGTTTCCGTCTGATCCGCCAAACGTTCACCCAGACGTTCGACCAGGCGCCCGGCCAGCCGCGTAGCAGCATCGACGCTGACCTGCTGGCCGAGGATCGCCCGTACGGCGACTTCGAAAGGGTCCCAACCGCCCGGCACGCGCAGCCCGGGGCGGCTCGCCACGAGCGGCGCCAGCGTGACATCGTGGCCAAGTCCCAGGCATATCGCCTCGGGATCGGCCTCCAGGTCGAAGAGCCGCTGCAGCCGGACCGTGACGCCCGACAGGGCCGCGACCTCGGGCAGCCGGATCGAAGCGTGCAAGGCGTTGTCGGCGGGAACATGGCTTACGCTTACGCTACCGACCACCTCGCCCATCCGGAAGACCCGGTGATAGCACTCCCCGTCGATGCGCTCGAGCCCTGGAATGGTCCGGCGCGCCAGAAAGGCCAGTATCGCCTGCCAGTCATAGGGTGGCCGGTACGGCAAGTGCAGCGTCAGCTCGGGCAGGTGGGAAGCTTCACCGGGGCGCCCGGTTTCGGTCGAGAGATTCATGGCTCCATTCTAGCCCGAGCGCAGCGGATGGCTGGCGGTTTTCAGATATGCATGTCAACGCTAAGTGGCTCTCCAGAATCTCCTCGAACTGGCCCTTAGCAAGGAGCCAACTTCGCCTCACACTGGGTGGCACCCATCAGAAAACGAGAGGAGCCATTCATGTCCATCCGCCATGCCACCCTCGAAGACCTTGCCCCGCTCAGCGAACTGCTCGACGGCTACCGGCAGTTCTATCGCCAGAAACCGGACCTCGCGGGCGCCCGGCAATTCCTTCAGGCACGCCTGGAGCTTGGCGACTCGTACATCCTGGTCCACGAGAGCCCCGCGGGAGAGCTGCAGGGCTTCGTTCAGCTCTACCCGCTGCTTTCCACCGTGCGCCTGGCGCCGCTGTGGCTGCTCAACGACCTGTTCGTCGCACCCCAGGCACGCAGCAGCGGTGTCGGCCGAGCCTTGATGCTGGCCGCCAGGGAGCTTGCCAGTTCTCATGGCGTCGGCCATCTCAAGCTCGCCACCGAGATCGACAATCGAACCGCCCAGGCGCTCTACGAGTCATTGGGCTGGCAGCGCGATACCACCTTCTATCACTACGGCCTGCTGTTCGACACGCAAGCAGACCAGGGCTGAGCGGAGGCGCCATGTACGTTCCCCCATCGATGCGTCTCGACCGCGAACAGGCCTGGGAGCTGATCGACCGGCACGGCTTCGCCGCCCTGGTCGATGCCGAGCTGTCGGCCACTCACCTGCCCCTGATGCTGGAGCGCAGCGAAGGCGAACTCGGCACGCTTTACGGCCACTTCGCCCGGGCCAATCCCCAGTGGCGTACGCTGGATGGCAACCGGGCACTGGCGATCTTCAGCGGCCCCCATGCCTACATATCACCGTCCTGGTACGCCAGCCAGCCCGCCGTGCCCACCTGGAATTACCTGGCCGTGCATGCCACAGGCACCCTCGAACTGCTGGGGACAGAGGACACGCGGACACTGCTCGACCGCAGCCTGGCGCACTACGAGCCCGCACTGCTCGATTCGCTGGGCCGCGAGCACGAGTATCTGACCAAGATGCAGGCCGGCGTGGTCGGCTTTCGCCTTCGCATCGAGACGCTCACGGGCAAGGCCAAGCTCGGCCTGCAGCGCTCCCGGGCCGACCAGGAAGGCGTCGAAGCGGCCCTGGCCGAAAGCCGCGATCCGCAGGCACGCCAGCTATGGCGCCATATGCAGAAGCTGACGAAAGAGGGGCAAGGTACATGAGCCCGAGCGATGTGCAGCGCAACGAGCATGGCCAACCGGTCGGCGCCGCCCTGCCCGCCTGGCAGCCGGTACGCCGGCCCGATCGTATGGCGCTGCAGGGTCGCCGGGTTCGCCTCGAGCCACTGGCGCCGGAACGTCATGCCGATTCGCTGCATGCCGCCTTCCTGGCCCCCGGCGAAGGCCCGCACGACGCCCCCGAGGCGCGCTGGACCTACTCCGGCGGCATGCCGTTCGCCGATGCCGGCCAGTACCGCACCTGGCTGGAGGCCAGGTCGGAAAGCGACGACCCGCTGTTCTATGCCATCGTCGAGACGACTGAGGCCATCGTCGAGACGGCTGACGAGCGGACACCCGGCCGGGCGCTGGGCCTGGCCAGCTACCTCAATATCGTTCCGGAGCACGGCAGCATAGAGGTCGGCCACATTCACTTCACGCCAGCCCTACGACGCACGCCGGCGGCCACCGAAGCCATGCTGCTGATGATGCGCCACGCCTTCGCACTGGGCTACCGGCGCTACGAATGGAAGTGCAATGCGCTCAACGCCGCCTCGCGACGTGCCGCCGAGCGCCTGGGCTTTCGCTTCGAGGGTATCTTCCGCCAGCATCGGGTGGAGAACGGGCATAGCCGCGATACCGCCTGGTTCTCCCTGCTCGACAGTGAATGGCCAGCCGTCGTGGCCCGCCTGGAGCGCTGGCTAGCGCCGGAGAACTTCGATGCGGAGGGAAGGCAGCTGAGCTCGCTGTCAAAGCTGATGGCAGGCTAGGTATTATCCGTCAGTTTCAGCCACTCTCGGGCCAGCCACTGCCCTGCCCGTTCGATCTCCGCCTCAATAGTGCCGGCGTAGCCCAACACCAGCCCAGGCCTGCCGGGTGCGATCAGGTAGTAGCTCGACAGCGGCGACAGTGAGATGCCCTCGCCCGCCGCCCGATCGACCAGGTTGCGCTCATGTTCGGCATCGTCGAGCCAGGCGACCAGGTGCATACCGGCCTGCCCTTCGGATAACCGCAGGCCCCGTGCCACGGCCGGCGCCAAGGCCTCGCGCAGCAGGGCCTGGCGCCTGCGGTAGCAGTCGCGCATACGACGCACATGGCGAGAAAAATGGCCTCGAGCAATGAACTCGGCCAGGGCGGCCTGCACGGCGTACTGCCCCTCGCGATGGAGCCGGGCATTGGCCCGCCGAAACGGCTCGACCAGCGGCTCCGGCAGCACCAGGTAGCCCAACCTCAGGCCGGGGTACATCACCTTGCTGAAGGTGCCCACGTAGATGACCCGCGCGTCTTCCACCAGCCCCTGCAGGGCGGCAACAGGCCGCTGGCCATAGCGAAATTCACTGTCGTAGTCGTCTTCCACGATCCAGGCCCCGTGTCGCTCAGCGGCTTCCAGCAACGCCAGCCGCCGGGCGAGACTCATGGTCACGCCGCTGGGATACTGGTGCGAGGGTGTCACGTAGATCAGCCGCGGATGCCCCGGATCGTCGAGGGCCTCGATCTGCATGCCCTCATCGTCTACCGGCACCGGCTGCATATCGAGCCCCGCCGCCGCGAAACAGGCCTGGGCGCCATGGTAGCCCGGCTCCTCGAGCCATACTTCATCGCCGCTGTCGCTCAACAGTCGCACGATCAGTTCGAAGCCCTGCTGGGCCCCCTGCACGATCAGGATCTGCTCGGGGCGACAGCGCACCGAGCGTGACAGCTGCAGATAGTCGGCCAGCGCCTCGCGCAGCGCCGGAACACCGCCCTGAATCTGATAGGCGAGCCAATCCATGGGCATGTGTTGCAGGTGACGGCGCACCAAACGCTGCCACTGGGCATGGGGAAAGCGGTCCAGCGCCGGCACGCCGGGCACGAAGGCCGGGTGGCGCCCTTGCTGGGTAGGACAGTAGGCAAGCAACGCCGTGCCACGTGCGGAGAGGCTCATGTCGCCATCCACTACCGATGGCGATGACGCGGTGTCAGCCGTTGTCTCATGCTGGAACGGCAGGTCGGCAACGAATGTGCCCGAACCATGACGGGTTACCAGGAAACCTTCGGCCAGCAGCTGGTCGAAGGCGGCCAGTACCGTATTGCGCCCCAGGCCCAGCTCCTGGGCCAGCTGCCGGGTGGAGGGCAACCGCTGGCCGCTGCCCAGTCGCCCCGTCTGAATCCATTCGCGCATGGCGTGATAGAGGCGCGAGGTCAAGGGTTGTGTCGATGGATTGTCCAGCGCCAGGCCCAACGCATCGGACAGTCCGTCAGCCTGTTCCAGGAGAGCAGATCCGCGGGACGGCACGCCCTTAACGATCCCGCTCATCCGCAACGACCCGGTTGCGCCCAGCTCGCTTGCCTTCATAGAGATTCTGGTCGGCGCGATGCAGGATAGCCTCCAACGTCTCCTCGGTGCCGTGGAATGCCGACACGCCACAGGTAATCGATGCACCGAAACAGTGCCCTTCCTCCGAGGTGAACGCTTGCGCAAGCACCAGCTGGCGCACTTTTTCCGCCACACCGACGGCTTCCTCGAGATCGGTTTCGGGCAGCAGGAGGGCAAACTCTTCTCCGCCAAGCCGTGCCGGGATATCGTTCGTTCGCAGCTTTTCGCGCAGCAGATTACCCACGCTCACCAGCACCTGATCGCCTGCGGGATGGCCATGGGTATCGTTGATACGCTTGAAGTGGTCGAAGTCGAACAGCACCACCGCTGTCGGTCTGTCGTATCGGCGATAGCGAGCCAGCTCCTGCACCAGCCGCTGCATGAAATATCGGCGGTTGAATAGTCCGGTGAGCTCGTCGGTGCGCGACAGCTGGCGCAGACGCAGCTCGAGTTTCTTCTGCTCGGTGATGTCACGCACCGTGCCAATGAGAATCCGATCATCCCCCTCGGGCACATAGTCGGCCAGCTCGTGCACCCAGCGGATTTCGCCATCAGGACGGATGATGCGATGCACGACATCATGGTGTCCATGCTCCTGGGCTCGAGCCATGCTGGCTTCGATACTCTCCAGGTCCTCGGGATGCACCATGGCCTTGAAGGCATGAATACTCGGCATGAAGGTCTTGGGGTCGACGCCAAAGATGTCGTAAATCACCTCGGACCAGAACAGCTCATTGGCCTTGAGGCTGGCTCGCCAATAACCCAGCCGGGCGACCTGTTCAATACGATGCAGGGTGCGCTTGAGGTGTGCGACCTCCGCGCGCGCCTCCTCGAGTTCGCGCCGGACCTGCTCACAGGGGGCAGCGGGAGAGCCGCCATCATGGGTCTCTCCTATCGGGCGCTCATGCTTGCTATTGTTATGCGAGGCCTTCATGACGTCTCTATCGCCACTTCAATGAGTGGAACGCAGCATACCTTTTTGCCTTGATGGCTACCAACCCTCCCTCGGCGGCAAGCTCCCGACCTCCCCGTCCGGGTGCGGCGCAAGCCTGGCCAGGTGTCGTATCAGCCCCGCATGGCCTTCGCGCATCATGGCCTGATGATTCCAGACGACCAACGGCCGCGCCACCCGAGCCAGCAGTCCCATCCAGGGACGCACCGTACGCACCTGCCAGAGATAACGTACCCGGGTACCAAGATTCTCCTCATGCAGCTGCCAACTCCCAAGACCAGCCACATCGCCACTCGCCATGCCCTCGATCAAGCAGGGTTCGAATACACGGGTGATGCGAATATCGAAGCGCAGATGATAGCCCAACCGGCTCTTCCAGACGAAGTGCTGGGTGCGCCCAATACCGTACTCGTTGCCGGCCACGAGCGGCTGCACGTCGATCAGGCCAGGCCACCAGTCGGGCCAGTGCAGCGAATCGGTCAGGGCGTTGAATACCTCGCCGATCGGCGCCTCGATGTGCCAGGTGGTATCGAAGTCGAAACTTGCCATGGGCGCTGCTCAGCACGAACGTCAGGGCGAGAAATGATTGAGGGGGAAGGCAGGGTCGAGCTCGACGTCTTCCAGGTGCACGCTTTCCAGGCGCTCGCCGCGCCGGTCGTAGCTGATCACCCTGAGCGGGAACAGCGTCTCCTCGTCAAGCCACAGGTCGTAGCGCGCCACCTCGTGCACCGTTCGGCCGGGTTCGGCCTCCACCACCACATGCTTGACCAAGTGTCCATCAAGCGTCATCGGCTCGAGCAAGCGTGCGCTGCCGTGCTGCTGCAACTGCTGCACATTGCGCAGCAGCGTGCCCACGTCGGACTGGTCCACGCGATGCCCGCGTGAGCTGCGTACCATGCGGTTGGTGGGGCGCAGGGAGAGCCCCGGCCGCCTGCCCGGCGAACCGAAGGGCCACAGCTGGACCTTGCCGGTATCGGGGCGATAGATCAGCACCGCTCCACGATACGGCGTTTCCATGTCCATGCGTATGTAGCCGGGGTGCTGATAGCTGTAGCGGATGACCTCCTCGCCACCGCTGCCCTGGCTGCGCAGCGTGAGACGATACCCCGACAGTGCATCGACATGTGTCAGCGCCGCAGCGATAGGGTCTTCCTCGAAAGAGGCGCTCATCGCCACCAGAACGAGCAGCAACATAGACGTTTCCTCGGGCTCCTGCCTTTGATATTAGCAGGGCCATGGCGGGTGCATGCTATCGTATTGGCGTTGCCCAACCCACGGAGAGGTCAGATGAAATACCTCGGCGCCCATGTCAGTGCCGCAGGCGGGCCCGACCAGGCCGTGTTACGCGCCGTCGAGATCGGTGCCGACGCCTTCGCCCTGTTCACCAAGAACCAGCGCCAGTGGCGCGCCAAGCCCCTCGAGGACACCGCCATCGAGGCCTTTCGCAGCGCCTGCAAGCAGCACGGCTTCGGGCCCGGGCAGATCCTTCCCCATGACAGCTACCTGATCAATCTCGGCCACCCGGACAGGGCGGGGCTCGAGAAGTCCCGCGCCGCCTTTCTCGACGAGATGCAGCGCTGCGAGCAGCTCGGCCTGACCCTGCTCAACTTCCACCCCGGCAGTCATCTGAAGAAGATCAGCGAGAGTGAATGCCTGACCCGCATTGCCGACTCGATCAACCATGCCCTGGCCGAGACCCGCGGCGTCGTTGCAGTGATCGAGAACACCGCCGGCCAGGGCACCAACCTGGGTTGGCGCTTCGAACACCTGGCCGAAATCATCGAGCAGGTCGACGACAAATCGCGGGTCGGCGTATGCATCGACACCTGCCACGCCTTCGCCGCCGGCTACGACCTGCGCACCCCCGAGGCCTGCACCGCCACCCTCGACGAGTTCGGCAAGGTGGTCGGCTTCGAGTACCTGCGCGGCATGCACCTCAACGACGCCAAGAGCGAGTACGCCAGCCGGGTCGACCGCCATCACAGCCTGGGCCGGGGCAATATCGGGCTAGACGCCTTCGCCACCATCATGCGAGACCCGCGCATCGACGAGATCCCCATGGTGCTGGAGACCATCGAGCCGGAGATCTGGGCCGAGGAGATCGCCTGGCTGCGCGCTCAGGTGGTCGATGGGTGACCGCAGAACCGCTTGAAGCCGTGGTCCGGGGATTACTCGAGCTCGACCAGGCCATGCCGCATCGCATAGCGAAACAGGCCCGCCAGGGAGTTGGTATTGAGCTTGCGATAGATATTGCTGCGATGCGACTCCACCGTGCGGGTACTGATGGAGAGTGCTTCACCGATGTCGCGGCTGCTCATGCCTTCGAACATCAGCTTCAGGATGGCGGTCTCGCGAGGCGTCAGGCGATCCTGCTTCTCCTCGAGGAGCACACGGGAAACGCCGGAGCCGAAATGGCTGCGCCCACTTGCCACCTCCCGCAGGGCAAAGACCATCTGCTCCGCCGACGCATCCTTGAGCACGTAGCCCGCCGCCCCGCAGGCCACCGCGCGCCTGATGTACTCCTCGTTGTCGTGCATGGTCAGCACCAGCACCCGGATGTCCGGACAGGTTTCCTTCAGAATCTTGCACGCTTCGAGGCCAGACAGACCGGGCATGGTGATGTCCGTCACCACCACGTCCGGCTGCAACTCCCGGGCGCGCTCCAGCAACTCTTGGCCTGAACTGGCCACTCCGACGAGATCAACGCCCTGCTGCGCCTCCAGCCGGTAGCGCAACCCTTCCAGCACCAGCGGATGGTCGTCCGCCAAAAGTACGCGTATAGACCCTTCCATCGACTCTCTCCCCGCTTGTCTTGCCGGCAACACGGTGAAACGGCACCTTGAGCCTGATACACACGCCCCTGCCGGGCGCCGCCTCGATCGTCAGGCGCCCGCCCAGCAGATCCACCCGGTCCTGAATGTTGCGCAACCCCAGGCCGGTTCCCCCCTGCTCATGGCTCTGATCGGCACGCCAGGCGAAGCCCTCGCCATCATCGGCAATTTCCAGGTAGACCCAGCTTCGGCGGCGCACCAGTTTCACCTTGACCTGGCGGGCCCCGCCGGCGTGCTTCTCGATGTTATGCAGGCTCTCCTGGGTGATGCGATACAGCGCCGTTGCCAGCACCGGCTGACACTGCCGGCTGTCGATATTCGACTCGAAATGGATCCGAACCGGCTTGCGCTCCACCAGGTCCGAGCAGAGACTCTCCAGAGCCGCGACCAGCCCCAGGTCGTCGAGCACGCTCGGGCGCAGGTCATAGGCCAGCCGCCTGAGATCCTGAATTGCGGTTTCAAGGATACGATCGGTCGCGGCCAGGGAGGAGGAGGCGTCAACATGGTCGCCCCGGCCCAGGGCATCATCGATGCGCTCCAGCTTGAAGCGTGCCGATACCAGTAGCTGGTTGATGCCATCGTGCAGTTCACGGGAAATCCGCCGCCGCTCCTTTTCCAGGAAACTGAAGGTCTTCTGCGCCATCTTGACCAGCTTGCGATTCGCCACTCGTGCTTCGCTTATGTTGACCGCAAGGCCGATCACGGCGATGACGAGCAGGCAGGAGACGGTAAAGAACGCCATCAGCAGTATGGTCTTGCGCGCGTTCTCCACCATATGGTGCTCCATCTGGCTGACGACCTGCTCGATGTCATCCAGGTAAAGACCGGTGCCAACCATCCAGCCCCACTCATCCAGGCCAATGGAGTAACCCAGCTTGAGCACCGACTCCCCCCCGGAAGGCTTGTCCCAGCGGTATTCGGTAAAACCACCCCCTTCCTGGGCGCGCTGGACGAGTCGCTGGATCAGGAATTTTCCATCCTCATCGCGAAAATTCCACAGGTCCTGTCCTACCAGATGCTCCAGCCGGGGATGGACGATACTCAGTCCTTCGTAGTCGTAGACGAAGAAATACCCATCGGAGCCATACTCCATTCGATGGAAAGCATCCGCGACCCGGCGTTGAGCCACGTCTCCAGGCAGGGAAGTGTCTTCGTAGATATCGCGGATCGCCGTATAGGCGAGTTCCATGTAGTTCTTCAGTTCAGCCTTCTTGGCTTGCAGCAATCCGTCCTTGAGGATTTCCGACTGCACCCCACTCAACCGCGCGCTCTGATGGATGGCCAGGAAAGTCATGCCGACGATGAGAACCAACAGCGGGAGCAAGGTAAGCAGTGTCAGCTTGGTTCTGAACGTGAACACTGGCGTATACCTGTTTACTTATTATTGTTGAGCCACAGTTATTGTCGAGCCACCAGCCCCGCCAACCTCAATTACCGGACAAGGATTGGCAGGGCCTGATTTTCAGACTCGTAACTAACGCTTGCGGCAACTCACCATCCTACCACCGCCGGCAACCACAGAACCACACCGGGGAAGACGATGATCAGCGCCAGGGCAAGGATCTGGATCAGCACGAAGGGAATGGCACCCTTGTAGATATCACCCGTGGTGATCCCCGGCGGCGCCACGCCCTTCATGAACAGCAACGACCAGCCGAAGGGCGGCGTGAGGAACGACGTCTGGAGGTTCATGGCGATCAGGATGGCCACCCAGACCATGGACATGTCGCCTTGGCTTGCCAGGAAGGGCAAGAACAGTGGCACGGCAATGTAGGAGATCTGGATCCACTCGAGGAAGAACCCCAGGAAGAAGATCAGCAGCAGCATGAAGATCAGCGTGCCGTACATGCCGCCCGGCACCCACTCGAACATCGCCTCGATCAGGAACTCGCCGTCCAGGCCCCTGAAGGCCAGGGCGAAGACCTGCGAGGCGATCAGCACAAAGAAGATCATGCAGCTGATGCGCAGGGAGGTCTTCACGGTATCGGAGAGTACCGGGAGCGACATGCGACCGGAGACGATCGTCAACAGCAAGGCGCCCACGGCCCCCACCGATGCCGCCTCCGTGGGAGCGGCCACCCCGCCGATGATCGAGCCGAGTACGGCGAAGATCAGCAGCAGCGGCGGCACCACGACCTTGGCGAAGTCCTTGCACAGCTCCCGCTTGCTGACGGCGGCACGCTCCTGCTCATCGATGGCGGGCACATCGGCGGAAAAGAAGAAGGCCAGTACCAGCAGGTAAGCCAGGTACATGCCGGCCAGCAGCAGGCCGGGCACCAGTGCCGCGGCGAACAGGCTGCCGACGGAGAGATTCATGATATCGGCGAGCACCAGCAACACCAGGCTGGGCGGGATGATCTGCCCCAGGGTGCCTGCGGCACAGATGGTGCCGCAGGCCACCGTCTTCTTGTAGCCGCGCCGCACCAGGGTAGGCAGCGCCATCAGGGTCAGGGTGACGATGGCCGCGCCGACGATGCCCGTCGCCGCCCCCAGCAGCACGCCCACGATGATCACCGCCAGGGCCATGCCCCCCGGCAGGCCGCCACACAGGTGGCCGATCACGTCGAGCATGCGCTCGGCGATCTTCGAGCGCTCCAGCATCACGCCCATGAAGACGAACAGCGGTATGGCCAGCAGGGTGTAGTTGGAGACGACACCGTAGATCCGCGAAGGCAGCAGCTCGAACAGCCAGCCATCGAAGCCGATGAAGCCGAAGACGAAGCCGACGAAGGCCACCACGAATCCAACCGGAATGCCGGTCATCACCAGGACGAAGAAGGCCACGATCATGGCCAGCGCATAATATTCCAAGGCCATGACTCAGGCACTCCCGGCGTAGTGTTGAACGAGGCGCCTGCCGTTCTCCAGCGCCTGGCGAACCGACTCGGTCGCCACGAAGACGAAGCCGACCACCACCAACGACTTGGGAATCCAGCGCCAGGGCAGGCCAGAGGAATTCGGCGAGCGCTCACCGCGGATGAGGGAGGTCTCGGCAAAAGGAAAGCTGTAATGGATGATGAGCAGCGCACAGGGCAGCGCCACCAGCAGTGCGGTGATGAGGTTCAGCCACAGCATGCCAACGGGGCTGAAGCGGCTCGACAGGATATCCACCCGCACGTGATCGTCGAACTTCATGGCATAGGCAATGCCCATCATCGCCATGACCGACAGCAGGTACCACTCCAGCTCCTGGGCCCACACCGCTCCCAGGCCGAAAGCATAGCGACTCAGCATGTTGCCGAAGATCAGCGCGACCATGACAAGCATGGCCGTACAGCCAATGAAGCCGGCAAGGCCGGTTAGACGCTCGAGCAAACGCTCGAGCGAGGTACAGAAACGCAGCATCTCAACTCCCCCTCTGGGCAGGTACCCAGCGGACGTCAAAGGTGGGGTAGGCGCGACCCGGAAGGGCCTGGAAGGAAAGCGCCCGGCTTCGCTGACGACTAGACCGCAGCCGAGCGCCGGGGCAACGTCAGATCATGCCCTGACCGTAGCGGCTGATGGTGTTGGCAAACACAGCCTCGCTGTTGGCATGCCAGCCATCGTGCTTCTTCTTGAACGCCCAGAAGCTGTCGTTGATCCGCTTCACCAACGGGTCCTTGTCGGCCTCTGTCGCGAGAATATCGCGCGTGGCCTCGAACAGTGCCCGAATGACGTCGTCGGGGAGGGTCTCGAACGCCACGCCATGGTTGTTGACCAGATCATCCAGGGCGTCGCCGTTCTGGGCTTCGATCCAGGTATGGGAGGTGATATTGCAGGCTGCGGCCGCGTTGTGAAGCACCGCCTGCAGGTCGCTGGGCAAGGAGTCGTAGGCGTCCTTGTTGACGATGACCTCGGTGGTGGTGGAGGGCTCGTGCCAGCCCGAGGAGTAGTAGTGCTTGGCCGCATTGTGCAGGCCCAGGGCACGGTCGAGGTAGGGCCCCACCCACTCCGCCGCATCGATGGCGCCGCGCTCCAGGGCCGAGAATATCTCTCCTCCGGGCAGCAGGCGGGCATTGGCGCCGATGGCGTTGTAGACGTCGCCGGCCAGCCCCGGCATGCGGATGTTCAGGCCGCGGAAATCCGCGACGCTGGTGACGGGTTCACGGAACCAGCCCACCGGCTGCGCGCCGGTACAGCCCACCGCCAGCGGGATCAGGTTGTAGGGTTCGTAGGTTTCCTTCCACAGTTCGTAGCCGCCGCCATGCGCCAGCCAGGCATTGAAGCCCTGGAAGGTCATGCCGAACGGCACGGTGGTGAAATACTGGGCGGCAAACGACTCCCCGGCCCAGTAGTAGGAGCAGGCATGGTTCAGCTGGACCTGCTGGCCCCGCGAAACGGCATCGAAGCCGTCGAATGCCGGAATCAGTTCGCCGGCACCATAGACGCGAATCTTGATGCGCCCGCCCGACATCTCTTCGACACGCTTGGCGAAATCCGTCGCGGAGCCGGGGCCGGATTGGAAGAACGGAAAGCCGGAGGGCCAACTGGTTGTCATGCGCCAGTTGAAAGTTTCCTGGGCCTTGACGATGCTCGGTGCCATTACGGTACCCACCGCGGCAGCACCACCATACTTGAGGAAATTACGCCTGTTGACGCTCATGAAAGTGCCTTCTCCCGGCGTGCTTGATAGCATCAAGCGCACTACCAAGCAGCGCTCTTGTTTATTTTAATGATTGAATCGTGAACTGGTCAGAAAGCTGACCTTGGGGAGAATAAACTGGTGAGGGAGAAAATAAATCCGAGAGACTGCGCAATTCACCCTAGTGATATTTCTTAGTCGTTATTACGGACAGGGCATCCGTAGAACTACGTAAAACCACCTAGGGCATCAGCCAGAAGTATATACCTGGAAATATATTTCACTAAACCCATTAAAAAAGCAATACCAATGAGGCCAAGCGGGCAGCCAGGCCAGAAGCGACTCGGCGGCGGGCCATTCGGCAAGGTCGTGGACCCTTATGGCGAAGCGATAAAGAAGGGTTTCTCGCGAAGCGTGAAAACTTAGTCGCTGACATCGAGTCAAAGCCTTTGTCGGCCAGCGAGAAAACTGCCATCCTCCATTGGGTAGGCACACCTCTCGTAGGGACAGCGAAGTCCCGAGGGTCGCCCCATTCACCCGCAGGAGGACATGCACATGGGTATCATCACAATGCTGACCTTGAGCGTGGCCGCAGTGGCGCTATTGACCTACGCCATGAGCGAGAAGCAGAGGCACCCCATTCGCAAGGAAGTGCGTATCGAGAAGGATGAGCGCGACCCGTATCGGGATCGCACGCGGCGCGGCTGATCGTCAACGCATCGATATCGCAGCCCCCGGCACCTCTGGTGCCGGGGGTTTTTCATGCCCCGGCCCACGCCGAAGCAATTGCTGCACCTGCCACTTCTCCTCGGCGGGCAGCGTCTCGAGGAAGTGCACCTCGCCGTTCTGCAGCACCGCCTCCGGCACGCCGTCGCGATAGAGCAGGCGATTGCCCGAGACGGCCGGCAATCGCGTACCGGGGGTGAGAATGCCCATCAGGTTGAGCGGGTCGGCGGCGGCCACCACGACTCGCGTATCGTCCGGCTCGCGCCGGCGCATGGCCTTGAGTCCCCCCACCGCCTCGGCCAGGGCGAACTGCTCGCCGGAAAACTGCTGCACGAAGCGCCCGCCGCGGATTTCGCCGCGGGCCTCCAGCCTACGGTAGACGTAGAGCAGCTCGCGCCACGGCGGCAGCGCCGGCTCCCGTTCGATCACGCGACGGAACACCACGCCGTAGCGCTCAAGCAGCACCCAGGCGATATGCTCCAGGCTCTCCATGTCGGTCGTGATGCGCCGCTTCTCGGCGGAGGGCTCGCGCTCGGGTGCCGGCAGCCATGACCAGCGCCCGGCGGCGTCCACCCCAGGAGCATGACGCCGACGTCTTCGCCCACTCGCCGCGATGGGCGGGCGCTTGCTGGCCGGGGCGATCAGCGCCCGCAGGCCGGTGAAGCTGTCGGAGGTGACCAAGCCCCAGGAAGCCAGCTCACCCAGCGCCTCCTCGACCTGGGTGCGCAGCATGCGCGTCGGGCCGAGCAGGTCGGCAAAGAACATCGCCCCGCCGCCCTGCAACGCCTCCAGCACCCGGCGCGCGCCGCCGGAGAGCGGCAAACCATCGAGTTCGGGTGCCGGTGCCGACTGGCGCCAGTCGGGCAACGCCTGGCGATCGATCAGCGCGACCGGGGTATTGCGCAGCGGCCCGGGGCGCTGCCGCTCGTCGCCCTCTGCGACTCGGGGCGGCAGCAAGCGCAGCCAGATGAAGCGCCCGCTGGCGAGCAGTTGATCGAGCATGTGCGGGGTGAAATCGGCCACCCGCGCCGGCAGCACGTCGCTCTCCCAGGCGCCCGCAGCAACGGGGAATCCCTCCAGACGCTCCACCGCCCCGGCCAGCGCCTCATGGCCCTCCGGCCGCTCGGTAAGGCCGTGCCAGTCGAGCAGGAAACGCAGGTAGTGCTGGATGCTTACCGGCTCGATCTCGGCGCGGCGGCGGTCGATGGCATAGCGATGCATGCGCGCCAGCAGGCGCCGCTCGCACCAGGCCACCTCGCTGCCACCCAGGAAAGCGCCCTGCAACACGAAGCCCTCGACCTCCAAGCGAGAAAGCGCCGCCATGGTGAGGTCCAGCGATGTGCCGAGCGGTGCGCCCAGCTGTATGGCAGTCACCGGCCCCAGCGTTTCCAGGCGCGAGCGCAGCAGCTCGATCAGCGCCTCGTCGGGCGTTTGCGGCACCTCGCCCACCGCCGCGATGGGCGGATCGAACACGGCCTCGGGATGGATCGCCAGCAGCTCGCCCAGGCGCTCCGCCGCCACCCACAGCGTGTTGCCGCCGGGTGGGGTGACTGCAGTAGCACGCCGGGCTGCGGTGAGCGTACCGAACCAAAGGAACCAGTCAGACCCGACTTCCGCCTCGACAATGAAGCCGCTCATGACCAGGGCGTCGTGCAGCTCGTAGGCATCGCGCGGTGCCGGCCAGGCCTCCTCGCGCACGCGCGCCATCACCTCGGGGGCGTAGCGCGCCGAGGCGGCGGCCTCCGCCACGTCGAGCGCGTCGCCGGTGCGAACGCTGAGCGTGCGCCGCTCCTCCTGGGCGCCGTCGTCGAGGAAGGCGTAGGGCCGCGCGTTGACCACCTCCTCGGAGAGCGGCGATGGCACCGCCAGGTCGCGCCCGCTGACGGCGACTTCACCGGCTTCCAGACGCGCCAGCAGCCGCTCCAGGGCGTCGATGTCCATGGCGTCGGTCAGGCAGTCGTGCAGGGTCTGGTTGACCAACGGGTGATCGGGTAGCTCCCGCGCGCCGGCCAGGTTCTCGGCACAGGCGAGCTGGTCGGGAAAGACCACCGAGAGCAGGTCCTCGGAATCCTGGCGCTGCAGCTGCGGCGGGCGCCGCTTACCGTTGCGGGTGCGCGGCACGGCAAGCCCCACCGAGGCGTTCCAGCGCCAGCGCAGGCCGAACATCGGCGCGTCGAGCAGCGCCTGGATCAGCACCTCGCGTACCGTCCTGGTATTCAGATAGCCCCATACCTCGTCGAGAGGGAAGCTGTGGGTCGGCCCCAGCGACAGCACGATGGAGTCCTCCAGCGCCGCCGCCTGCAGCTCGAAGTTGAACTTGCGGCAGAAGCGCTTGCGCAGTGCCAGCCCCCAGGCACGGTTGAGCTTGGAGCCGAACGGCGCATGCAGCACCAGGTGCATGTCGCCGGCCTCGTCGAAGAAACGCTCCAGCACCAGGTGGTGCTGGGTGGGAATCACGCCGAGTGCCGCCCGCGCCACGGCGAGATAGCGCACCAGCTGCTCGGACGCGGCGGGCGTGAGGCCGTACTCGGTTTCCAGCCACTGCTGGGCATCGCTCTCATCGCCCTCGGCCAGTTGCCGGTCGATCCCCTCGCGCAGCCGCGACACCGCCTCGGAAAGCTCCGCGGTGCGCGCCGGCGCCTCGCCGAACCAGAACGGAATGCTCGGCGGCGCACCGCGGGCGTCCTCGACGTAGAGCTTGCCGGTGGCGAGCTTCAAGATACGGTAGGCCTGGTTGCCGAGCTGGAAGATGTCCCCCGGCATGCTCTCGAAGGCGAAGTCCTCGTTGACGGTGCCGACGCGTATCTCCTCGGGCTGCAGGATCACGTCGTAGTCGAAGTGGTCGGGAATCGCCCCGCCGTTGGTCAGAGCGACGAGCCGCGCGTTGCGCCGCGGGCGCAGGCGGCCGTTGACCCGGTCGCGATGCAGGTAGGCGCCGCGCCGCCCGCGCCGGGTGGTATAGCCGTCGGCGAGCATCTGCACCACCGCGTCGAAGCTCTCCTGCGTCAGCGCCCGGTAGGGCCAGGCTTGACGGATTCGCCCGAGCAGCTCTATCTCGTCGGTCTCCCCCGCGCCGGCGACCTCGGCGACGATCTGCTGGGCCAGCACGTCGAGCGGCCCCTCGGGGATGTGCAGCCGGTCTAGCTCGCCGGCCTGTACCGCGCCCATCAGTGCCGTGCTCTCCACCAGGTCGTCGCGGGTCAGCGGGAACAGCCGCCCCTTGGGCACGCGCCCCACGCCATGGCCGGAACGCCCCACCCGCTGCAGGAAGGCCGACATGGAGCGTGGCGAACCGAGCTGGCAGACCAGGTCCACCTCGCCGATATCGATGCCCAGTTCCAGCGAGGCGGTGGCCACCAGCGCGCGCAGTTCGCCCTGCTTCAAGCGCTGCTCGGCGTCCAGGCGGTGCTCGCGAGCCAGGCTGCCGTGGTGCGACGTCACCCACTCCTCGCCCAGGCGGTCGGCGAGATGGCGCGCCACCCGCTCGCACACCCGCCGGGTATTGGCGAAGATCAGCGTGGTGCGATGCTCGCGCACCAGCGTCGCCAGGCGGTCGTAGACCTCCTCCCACACCTCGTTGGCCATGATCGCGGTGAGCGGCGAGCCGGTCACCTCGATGGCCAGGTCGCGCTCGCGCGCGTGGCCGGTGTCGATGATCGTGCAGTCGGCGCCACCGGCGAGAAATGCCGCCATCGCCTCGACCGGCTTCTGCGTGGCCGAGAGCCCGATGCGCTGCGGCGGCTGCGAGGTCAGTCCCGCCAGGCGCGCCAGCGACAGCGCCAGGTGCGAGCCGCGCTTGGTACCGGCCACCGCATGAATCTCGTCGACGATCACCGTGCGTACGGTCGACAGCATGCGGCGTCCCGACTCGGAAGTGAGCAGCACGTAGAGCGATTCCGGCGTGGTCACGACGATATGCGGCGGGCGCTTGCGCATGCGCTCGCGCTCCGATGACGTGGTATCGCCGGTACGCACCCAGGCGCGAATCTCCGGCGCCTGCTGCCCCGCGGCCGCCAGTGTCTCGCCAATACCGGCGATGGGCAGCTGCAGGTTGCGCTGGATGTCGTTGGAGAGCGCCCGCAGCGGCGAGACGTAGAGCACCACGGTCTCGTCGGGCAGCTCATGCTCGAGCCCACGGCGCACCAGGGCATCGATGGCGGCGAGGAATGCCGCCAGCGTCTTGCCCGAGCCGGTAGGCGCGGCGATCAGCACATGGTCGCCCTCGCCGATGGCCGGCCAGGCGCGCGCCTGCACCTCGGTGGGCGCACCAAGGTCGTGTTCGAACCACTGGCTGACGGCGGGATGAAAGACATCGAGCGGCATGGGCGCTCCGGGATATCGCTTTCCTACAACGTAATCGAGGGATGGGCGAAACGCGATATTCAGGCGCTGTCGTTCGCCTGTGCAAAAGCCCCCCGCAACCACTCGGCCACCCGCTCAAGGGCAGCATGGCCGGCGAAGCGGCGGTGTCGGATCAAGTGGTAACGCAGCCCTGGCAGCCTCGGACCGAAAGGCACCAGCAGAATGCCGCGCTCGAGTTCCGCCTTCACCAGGGTCAGGCTCAGCAGCGCCACGCCCTGGCCGGCGATGGCGGCCTGGATCGCATGGCTCTCCTCGGAGAAGGTCAGGCTCGCGCCCAGATCGGCAGTGGTGCCTCCCGCCGCTTGGCACCAGTGCTGCCACGCGGGCAACCCCAGCGCCGGGCTGTACCAGTCGAAGTCGATATGCCGGACCCTCTGCAGATCCTCATACCCGCTAAGCCCCAGCTGCGGGCTTGCCACCAGGGCGAAGGTGTCATTGGCCAGCACCTCGGCCTCATGCTCCGGGTAGGGCCCCATGCCGTAGCGAATCGCCAGCGAGGCACCGCGTGACAGGTCCAGAGGCGCTTCGCTGGCGTGAATGCGCAAGTCGATATCGGGGTGCCTAGCATGGAAATCGGCCAGTCGCGGCAACAGCCACTGGCTGGCGAAGGCCGAGGTGCAGGAGAGCGTGACATTCCCACCGTCGCCCTGCTCGCGCAGCGTTTCCAGCGCTTCGCCGAAGGCATCGAAACCGCGGCGCAACACCGGGAACAGATGCTCCGCGGCTGCCGTCGGTACCACCTGGCGTATACGCCGCTCGAATAGCGCCACGCCCAGCAGCGCCTCCAGCTCGCGCACCTGATGGCTGATGGCCGCCGGTGTCACGGCCAGTTCCTCGGCGGCCTGCTTGAAGCTACGGTGGCGCGCCGCCGCCTCGAAGGCGCGCAATTGCGATAGTGGCAGCGTGCGTCGATTCACTGACGTCTCCTGGTTGAGAACCCAGCCATGGCCAAGCCCATCATAGACAAGTTCAGCTATTCCATTTCACAAGAAATGGTCGTTTGTCAGCCATGCTCCATGGATAGATGCTGTCTCCCACGCACCAACCAAAGATGAATTCTACTTGCCAGGAGACGCTCATGACCACGCTACTTCACATCGATGCCAGTGCCCGCTCCGGCCGTTCCGGAACCGATCCGCACGGCTCCCATTCCCGTCGTCTAAGCGCTCGTTTCGTCGAGCAATGGCAAAAGGCACGCCCTGGCGATCGCATCGTCTATCGTGACGTGGGCCAACACCCACCCCACCCCGTCACCGGCGAATGGATCCATGCGGCCTTCACCAAGCCGGAGGTACGCGAACCCTGGATGCGCAACGTCCTGGCTGAGAGCGACGCGCTGGTCGATGAACTGCTGGAGGCCGATGTGATCGTCGCTGGCGTGCCGATGTACAACTTCGGCGTCCCGGCCGGCTTCAAGGCCTATATCGACAACATCGTGCGGGTCGGGCGCACCTTCGGCTTCGACCGCTCGCGCCAGGGGCTGCCCTACTGGCCGATGCTGACCGATATGCACAAGCGCTTGGTCATTCTCGGGGCCCGCGGCGATTACGGTTACGAGGCGGGAGAACGCATCGCGCACGCCAACCATGTCGAGCCGCACATCCGCACCGTGTTCGGCTACCTGGGCATCGAGAACGTGCACGGTATCGCCGTGGAGTACGACGAGTTCGGCGACGAACGTCTGAAGGCCTCGCTGGCCCAGGCCGAGCGGCGCATCGAGGCGCTGGTGGAAGAGTTGGCGACGAGCCTGGGTACGACAACCCGCCTTCCCGATCCTGCTTGATAAACGCATGCACGGCCTGTCGACCCAGCCCCCCGGCAGCGCCTCGCGCGAGACGCTGCTGGCCATTGCCGACTGCGCCATGACGGGCTGGGAAGCCCTGACTCGCTCAACAGGAACCGGGCCTAGAGAGCGAGCAGGGCTCACCTTTCTCGTCCGATCGCTCCTGAGCTTCTCCGCCAATGGCCCCGACATGGCGCAGGCTGACGATGGAGATCACCGCCAGCGCCAGGATGGCGATGCCGCCCACGGTGGCGGTCACATTCAGCCCCGCGGTGAAGGCCTGCTGGGCTTCCAGCAATACGCCCGAAGGAAGGCTTTCGCCGGCCGCAACGGTGGCCCATAGGCTTTCCTCCACGATGCCCGCCACCTCGGCGGCTTCGCCATCGGCCATCGTAGCGCTGACCTGTGCGCGATAAACGAAGGTGGCCAGGCTACCCAACAGCGCCACGCCTAGCGCCACGCCCAGCTCCTGCACCATCTCCGACATGGCCGAAGCCGAGCCGGCCTTTTCCGCAGGCGCGGCACCCACCACCAGGTCCGTCCCCAAGGCGGCGATAGTGCCCAGGCCGAGATAGACCAGCGAGAACCCGGCGATCGCCATGCCCACTCCGCTGGAATTCACTTCGACGCTGGCCAGCAGCCAGTACCCCAGCGTCGAGAGCGTGAGCGCGGCGCCCACCACGTAACCGGGACGAATACGCCGGGCAATCAGCGGCGCCATGATGCCCGCCAGCACCATCATCAGCGCCGGCGGCCCCATCCATAGCCCCGCTGCCAATGGCGTGAGCCCTGCCACCAGCTGCAAGTACTGGGTCACCAGCAGCATGACGCCGGAAACCCCAACCAGGCCAACCAGCAATACGATCAGGGCTGCGCTGAACGTGCGGCTGCCGAACAGCCGCATGTCGAGCAGTGGATCAGCCAGGCGACGCTGCCGACGCACGAAGACAAGCGCCATCAGCGCCCCCAGCGCCAACGCCAGTACCGGAACGGGTTCAAGACCTAACTTGGCCAGCTCCTTCACGGCATAGACCGCCGGCAGCACGGCAGCCAGCGAGAGCGCTACGCTGGCGAGATCCAGCGGGCCACTGCGAGAAGCACGATACTCCGGCAGCAGAAACGGCGCCGCGATCAGCAGCACGGCCACCACCGGCACCGCCACCAGGAAGGCCGAGCCCCACCAGAAGCGCTCCAGCAACACGCCGCCCACCACCGGCCCCAGCGCCATGCCCAGGGCGAACATGGTGGCCCACACGCCGATGGCCAGGGCACGCTGACGCACATCGCCGAACATGTTGCTGATCAACGCCAGGGTCGACGGCATCAGTGTCGCGCCGGCCACACCGAGTACTGCGCGGGCGGCGATCAGCATGGCGGCGCTGGTGGAATAGGCGGCAATCACCGAGGTAATGCCAAAGGCCACGGCGCCGATCATCAATAGCCGGCGGCGGCCGATGCGGTCGCCCAGGGTACCCATGGTGATCAGAAAGCCGGCGATCATGAAGCCGTAGGCATCCATGATCCACAGCGCCTGGGTACTGCTCGGCTGCAGATCCGCCGCCAGGGCGGGCAACGCCAGGTAGAGGATGGTGACATCGAGGCCGAGCAATGCCGTGGGCAGTGCCAATACCGCCAGGCCGGCCCACGCCTTGATCCCCGCCTGCTGCCGGGTGAGCCGCGAGCCTGACGCTTCATTGAGGGAAACCATGCCATGCCTCCTGTTCCATAGGGTTGGCATGGTAGTCTTGGCTCATCTTGATAGGGTTACAATATAGCCAGTTATCCTATTACCAGCAGCACTATCTGGGACAAAGCCATGGCCGGACGCAGCCTCGACAGAACCCGCAGCGAACTCACCGACTTCCTGATCCTTCACCGCAACAAGCTGACGCCGGCCGACGTCGGCCTGCCCAGCACCGGCCGCCGGCGCACCCCGGGGCTTCGCCGTGAGGAAGTGGCCACCCTCGCTGGCGTGGGGTTGACCTGGTACACCTGGTTCGAGCAGGGGCGCGACATCAACGTCTCGGAGAGCTTCCTGCTCAGCGTTTCCAAGGCGCTCAAGCTCGACGACGCCGAGTGCTGTCATCTGTTCCTGCTCGCCCACCGCCGACCGCCGCCGGTGGAGGCCTACCAATGGCAGGAAATACCGCCCCTGGTTCAGACGCTGATGGACGACATGCCAAGGCCCGCCTACGTGATGAACCTGCGCTGGGACGTCATCGCCTGGAACGCCGTGGCCGATGCCCTGCTCGGCTTCAGCGACAGGGAGCCCGGCGAACGCAACATGATGCGCCTGCTGTTTGCCGACCCGGCGCTGCGCAGGAAGCTCCCCGATTGGCGTCAGGACGCCCCCCGCCTGCTCGCCCAGTTCCGCTGCGACCTGGCAGCCGCGCCCGAGGACCCGGCCATGCAGGAGCTGACCGACACGCTCGCCAAGCTCTCGCCGGACTTTCGTCGCTGGTGGGAGCAACCCAACCTGGAGGCCTACCGCTACGGCATCGGCACGCTTCTCGACGCCGAATCGATTCCGAGGGAGTACGAACACGCCACACTGCTGGTGGACGAGCATCGGCATCTCAGGATGGTGGTGTACTTCCCCAATGCTCAAGGAGCATATCGATAAACAACTGGGCTGTGCTGGAGATACTGTGCGAACTGCTTCTGACCAGACCGATGGTTCGCTGAATGCGCGGTTCGGGAAGCTCACGTGAGCAGAGCGTGTCATGGTCCGGGCCGGGCATCGTCATCTTGGGCAAGATCGCCACGCCCAATCCGGATTCGACCAGGCCAAGTGAGGTGGAAAGGTGTTGAACTTCGTAGAAGCTGTTCAGCCGGATGCCTTCGGCAGAGAGGGCATTGTCCAGCAAGGTGCGATTGCCGCTATCGCGACTGACGGTGATCAGCCTGACCTGTTCGAGATCCGCCCATTCGATAATCTCCTTTGCCGCCAGGGGATGATCCGACCTCAGGGCCAGTACGAAGGGATCTCGTAATAGTGGTGTAAAGGAAACCTCCGGGCTTTGTGCGCTGAACATGTTGATGCCGAAGTCGGCCTCGCCATTGATGACCCGCTGCAGCCCCTCGTTGGCGCTGACGTCGAGGATGCGTATGCGGATACCCGGCCAAGCCTCGCTGAAGCCGCGAATCACGCTTGGCAGGAAGTAAAAAGCGGCGGTGGGCAGGCAGGCGATCGTGACCGTGCCCTTCTGGTGCGTCGCCAGCTCTCGTATGTTCAGAATCGATGACTCGTATTCCTCGATCATGCGCCTGGCGCGTGGCAGGAAATCCGCCCCGATAGGCGTCAACTGCGTTCTTCGCGTGGTTCGTTCAAGCAACTCCACTTCCAAAAGCTCCTCGAGCTTCTGAATTCGTCGCGATAGAGCCGGCTGAGAAAGATGCAGACGTTGCGCTGCTTCATGGAAAGAACTCAGCTCTGCGACCAGTATAAACGCTTGAAGATCAAGGAATTCGAGCCGATGTAGCATGGATGCACTCTTGCATGATGTGATAAGTATTGATAAACATAGTGCATTAATCCGATAAGCGCATCAATCATGGCAATTATTTGCATTTGAAGCATCAGTTGTCCGCTGACATGCTCACATCACGACTTCCCAACGCGATGTGGCATGACGATGATAAACAGCATTCCCTGCATGATCATGCGCGGCGGCACCTCCCGAGGCCCCTTCCTGCGCATGAGCGATCTTCCCAGCGGCCAGGACGCCCAAGCCGAGATCCTGCTTAGCCTGATGGGCTCGGGCCACGCCCTGCAGATCGACGGCATCGGCGGCGGGGATCCGCTGACCAGCAAGATCGCCATCGTGGAGCGCTCTACTCATGCCGACGCCGATGTCGATTACCTGTTTGCACAGGTCGATGTTCTCAATCGCCGTGTCGACTTCACCCCGAACTGCGGCAACATGCTCTCGGCGGTCGGCCCCTACGCGATCGAGACGGGACTGGTGGAGCCGCAGGACGGCAAGACCGTCGTGCGGGTACGCAACCTCAACACCCAGCGCCTGATTGAGTGTCACGTACCAACGCCGGGCCGCCAGGTCTGCTATGAGGGCAATACGTCCATCAGCGGCGTGCCCGGGCGTGCCTCCGGCATTCAACTCAGCTTCCTGGATATCGTTGGCGCCAAGACCGGCGCGTTGCTGCCAACCGGAAAGGCGTGCGACTTGATCGAAGGTGTCGACGTCACCTGCCTCGACGCAGCGACTCCGATCATCATGCTCGACGCTGCGGACCTCGGCTTGAGCGGAGATGAGTCCCCCGCCGAACTGGATGGCAATAGCGCCTTTCTCGAGCGGCTTGAGATCATTCGTCGCACGGCAGGACAGAGCATGGGACTGGGCGACGTCAGCAACAGTGTCTTGCCCAAGCCGGTGCTGGTCTCCGCAGCGCGTGACAGACTCAGCACCCTCTGCGCACGTTACTTCGTACCCCACCGCTGCCACAAAGCCATCGCCGTCACCGGTGCCATAGCCGTCGCCTCGGCGGTCAGCGTTCCCGGCACCATCGCCCACCGCATCGCAGTGGAAAGCGGACGGATGTCCGAAGGAGAATGTCTGGCACAGGTGAGGCTGGAGCATCCCTCCGGCTTCATCGACCTCGATGTCGAACACCGCCACGGTAAGCCCTGCGATATCGCGCGTGTTTCGCTGATTCGTACCGCCAGGAAAATCATGAGCGGCACGATCTTCTACACCGCCTCAACGACACCCGGTGAGACAATGCCTGCACTGCAGACCAATTGATCATCGCTACCATCGGGTGACCTGACACCCGCTAACGACAACAACCCAGGAGCATGCCATGAACACTCACAAGGCCACGACATCACTCAGTCGCCTGAAAAAAGCAGCCGCCTTCGGCCTGGTGATCGCCGGGCTCGGTTTGACGGCCACCGCCCCCTTGCACGCACAGAACGCGGACGTGCCCAGTAACATCAAGTGGACCATTCCCTTCGGCGTCGGTGGCGGTACCGATGTCTGGGCCCGCTTCTTCTCTCCCTGGCTCAACGAGCACATTCCAGGCGAGCCAACCATCATGATCGACAACGTACCGGGAGGTGGCTCCATCAACGGTGCCAACCTCTTTGCCTCGCGGGCCAGGAGCGACGGTAGCGACTGGCTGGGCACCTCGGCCTCGACCCAGTTCCCCGCCATGCTGGGGGACAGGCGAGTACGCTACGACTACGCCGACTGGACACCGATCCTGGCTACCCCGACCGGAGGTGTCGTCTACGCACAACCCAGCTTGGGTAAGGACACCGAGAGCGCAATCGCCGGCCTGCTGGAAAATCGGGTCAAGCTGGCGATCCAGAGTCACACCGGACTCGAGCTGCCAGTACTGATCGCCCTTGACATGCTGGGTGTCGATGTTCAGGCAGTCTCCGGCATGCAGGGCCGTGGCGAGGGTCGCCTGGCCTTCGAGCGCGGCGAAGCGGACATCGACTTCCAGACCACCTCCGCCTATCTGAGCAGTGTGGCACCCCTGGTGGCGTCGGGCCGCGCCGTCCCGCTCTTCTCGCTCGGCGTACTGAACGACGAAGGTCAGATCGAGCGCGACCCGGCGTTCCCCGACCTTCCTACCTTCACCGAAGTCTATGAGAACCTCAACGGTGAGGCCCCGAGCGGCACCGCCAACGAAGCCTACGCTAAGTTCTTCGCCTCGGGCTTCACGCTGCAGAAGCTGATCATGGTACCCAAAGGCACGCCCGAGGAACTCGTCAAGACCTACCGGGAAGCGGCCCTCCAGTTCGTCGACACCGAGCAGTTCAAGCAGGAGGCTGACGCCCATCTGGGTCCCTACACCCCGATCGTTGGCGATGTCGTACAGAGACATCTCGAACAAGCCATGGCGCTGGATGACGATCTTCGCGAGTGGCTGGCTGACTGGCTGAAAACGAAGCACGGCGCAAGTATCTGACGCGTGAGAACGGGCATCGGCCCCTTGGCAACAAGGACCGATGCCTTCGGGCTCAACTCACCGAACAACACGAGAGCCGCATTTCATGTTCGACATTCTTCTTTCCAGTCTAGGGCAGCTGTTCACCCTGGATCATCTGCTCTACATGGTCCTCGGCGTGCTCGTCGGCCTGGTGGTCGGTATCATTCCCGGCCTCGGTGGCATCGCCGGAATGGCGCTGCTGCTGCCCTTCCTCTACGGCATGGAGCCGAGTGTCGCTCTCGGCATGCTGATGGGCCTGGTCGCCGTGATTCCCACCGGCGATACCTTCGCCTCGGTGCTGCTGGGCATTCCCGGCTCCAGCGCCTCGCAGGCCACCGTCATCGACGGTTTCTCCCTGGCCAAGCGCGGCCAGGCCGCACGGGCTCTGTCCAGTGCTTTCCTCTCCTCGATGATCGGCGGTCTGATCGGCGCCGCCGTGTTGACGGGATTCATTCTGATTGCCCGACCGGTGGTGCTGTCGTTCTCCTCCTCCGAGCTCTTCATGCTCACCCTGCTCGGGCTGTCGATGGTAGCGGTACTCTCCGGACGTGACCTGCTCAAGGGACTCGCCGCCTGCGGCCTGGGTCTGCTGGTCGGTACCATCGGTATGGCGCCCGCCACCGGGGAGTTCCGTCTCAACTTCGAAATCAACTATCTCTTCGATGGCATACCGCTGGTAGTGATCGGCCTGGGTATCTTTGCACTCCCTGAGATCATCGATCTGCTGGTCAAGCGCGGCGCCATCGCCGGAGAGCCCACTCGGCTCGGCAAGGGCTGGCGGCAGGGCATCCAGGATGTCGGCAAGAATCGTGGACTCGTGGCGCGTTGCGCAGGCATCGGTAGCCTGCTGGGCACGATTCCCGGCCTCGCCGGCTCGGTGGTGGACTGGATGACCTATGGCCATGCCGTGCAAAGCGCCAAGGACAAGTCCCAGTTTGGCCAGGGCGACATCCGCGGCGTCATCGCGCCGGAAGCCGCCAACAATGCCTGCGCCTCTGGCGCCATGGTGCCCACCCTGCTGTTCGGCGTGCCTGGTTCGGGCACCGCCGCCGTCTTCCTCGGTGGCCTGCTACTGCTCGGCCTGCAGCCTGGGGTCAGCATGATCGAGACCAATCTCGACCTGACCTATACCATCATCTGGTCGCTGGCCCTGGCCAACATCATCGGTGCAGCGTTCTGCCTGGGTCTGGCCCGGCCGGTTGCCAGCCTGACCCGTGTGCCCTTTGTCATCCTGGCACCCCTGATCACGGTGCTGATCATGTTCGCGGCTTTCCAGGCCACGCGCTCTCCGGGAGACCTCCTGGCCCTCGGCGTGATCGGTGCCCTTGGCGTCCTGTTCAAGCAGGCCGGCTGGTCACGCCCCGCTTTCCTGATCGGCTTCGTTCTGGCGCCTGGCGCCGAAGCCTACTTCTATCAGGCCGTACAGTTCCAAGGCAGCGCTGCCTTCATGCGCCCAGGTGTATTGATCATCGGCGCCATGATCCTCGCCGCCCTGTTCTTGCCCATGTTTCGTCAGCTGTGGCGTAAGCTCCGGTCGAACGATACCGAGCAAGCGCCTGCGGCTGGTGCCGGAGAAGCCCCTGCGGCTGGCAGCAAGCCCATCACCATTAGTGGCATCGACCTGGTGATCTTCGCCGCTCTGCTGGGGATTGCCATCTATGGCTGGTTCCACCTTGCCGACCTTACCCTGCTTGGTGGCCTGATGCCCCGCCTGGCCCTGGCGATCATGGGCATCGCCTGCCTACTGGAAATCGTTCGCAGCCTGATCCGTAAGCCAACGTGGCAACACCAGCCTCTGCTTCAGCAAGTTGTCTGGTTGGTAGGCTTCTTCGCCCTGGTTGGCGCGATCCTGATGTTCGGCCTCATCACCACCGCAACGCTGTTCTGCTTGGTCTTCCTGTTGTTCATCGCACGTCTCAAGCCGTGGGGGGCCATCACCATGTCTGCCGGAGTGGCGATCTTCCTGGTAAGCATGGCGAAACTGCTGACCCTGACATACCCAAGCGGACTGATCGATCCTTTGCTGTTCGGCTGAGGGAGAACCCAAACTCCGCTCTCGAACGAACCGCCGCTCCAGGAGCGGCGGTTCGTTATCTGGCAGAGAGTACGGACATCTGCGCAAGCGAAGGGCTTCCAGCACAAGGGTAACGTCACTGAGTCACTCAGCCTTTCTCGGATAAACGACAAACGCCAATTTATTGCCATCGCAATCACGAACATAGGCCGCGTAGAAACCTTCGGCGTATTGCGGCCGATAACCTGGAGCGCCCTCGTCACTGCCTCCATTGCTGATGGCTATTTCATACAGCTTGTCGACCTGTTCAGGGGCCACGAACTGGAACGCTGTCATGGTGCCATTGCCTACACTGGCTGCCTGGCCATCGAAGGGATAACCGACGAAGAAGCGAGGAAAGTCGAGATCACCTTCCTTTCCATAGGAAACGCAGGAATCATCTTTCCAGCAGACATCCCAGCCCATTTCAGTAAAAAGGGGGTCATAGAGCTGCAGTGCTTTAGCAAGATTCTGCGTACCCACCATCGTGTAAGCAATCATACTGGTGCACCTCCTTTCCGAATTCATCATGTCTCCGAGTGGCAGCGTAGCGCAGCCTGTTTCCTGCGCCACTGCCCCAGCGCCCAGCCCAGGGCCGGCAGTACGAGCATCGCCGACGCCCAGGCGCAGGCGGCAAAACCAAAGTGCATGAAGATCGGCCGGTAGAGCAGCGCCCCGGCGAAGACGCACAGGTAGGTAATGGCACTGTAGAGCCCCATGATGGCACCGCGCTGCGCCGGGTCTAGCTCGGCAAGCTGTCGCATGAGCAGGTTCAGGCCCAGGTGATTGCCCACCCCCCAGACAAGACAGAGCGCCAGCAGTACCAGCGGAAGCATCGCGGCACCCATCAGCCCCAGGTAGACAAGCATCAGGCCGGCAAAGGTCACACAGGCGGCGGCGCTCGCACCATGCCGATCGACCAGCCGGCCCAGCGGTGCCGCGGCACCGAAGCCCAGTCCATAAATGGCAATGGCCAGCCCCGCGAAGGAAGCGGGCAATTGCAGGGCCTCGCCCAGGTGCGGGCCGAGATAGGTGTACAGGCCGTAGAACGCGGTCATGTAGGCAGCGACATTCAGTAGCACCGAACGAATGCCGGGGATTCGCAAGGCCGTGAGGGAGGAGCTCGGTGTCGCACCGCCCGCTCTCGTTCCCCAGTCGTGGCAGCGCGATATTCCCAATGCCAATACCACGGCAGCCAGCGCCAGTACCGTGAAGACGGCACGCCAGTGCAGCAGGTCGGCCAGCAGCGCCGCAAGACCGACCCCGACCACCAGGCTCAGCGTCCACCCCGTCAGCACGAAGCTCAGCGTCTGGCTCTCGCGCCCTTTCGCCGCTACCTGGGCGGTGAGGGTATAGATCGCCGGCAATGCCACGCCCGCCGCCAGGCCGGCCAGCGCCTGGGCGGCAAGCAGAGTCCAAAGTACAGGCGAGAGCGCAGCGAGGCCCAGCCCCACGGACAGCACCAACAGCGCCCGCATCAGTGCGCGTTCGGCTCCGATACGATCGGCCAGCGAAGCCAGCAGCAAGGCACTTCCCGCCGTGGCCAGGCCATAGAGCGCCGCGGCCGTCACCACATCGGCGGCGCTGCGACCCGGAAAGGACACCGCCACCGTTGCGGCGATAGGGCTCAGCGCCAGCGAATTGGCCCCGATCACGGCAATGGCGGCGGTCAGCAGCAGAAGGCGACGAGTGATCACGGCTAGCTCCTGATGAGGTTCGACACTACCATTGAAGAAAGGAATGTCATTCGGAGCAATCGCCATAATGCCGAACCCTGAAAAAACAGAAGCCGTTCGGGACAAAGTCCAGGCGGCACGCCCCCTGGACGCCTTCGACCGAAAAATATTAGGCGAACTGGCCGTGGATGCCGGGCTCAGCTACGCCGAGCTGGGTAATCGTGCCGGTCTCTCGGCGCCGGCCGTGCATGAACGGGTGAAACGGCTGCGTGCCACGGGGCGCATTCGCGGTACCGTGGCAATGCTGGATGGCCCTGCCACCGGCAAGCCCTTCCTGGCCTTTGTGCATGTCGATACCAGCGGCGGCAGCAAGAGCCGTACCTTCAAGGCACTGTCCGAATTACCCGAACTGGAGGAGATTCATTCGGTGGCCGGCGACACCTGCACCCTACTCAAGGTGCGCTGCGCCAGCAGCCGAGCACTGGAAGGCCTGCTCGCCCGTCTCTATGCCATCCCCGGTGTCAAAGGTACGCGTAGCTATGTGGTGCTCTCCACCTATCTGGAGCGCACGCCCCAGGCAGGCATTACCGAAGCGCTGGAGGAAGAGCATTACGAGCCATCGACGAGTTCGTAAGTCTGCTCCCGCTCGATCAGCGTGCGCTTTCGCTCCACGCCCCAGCGGTACCCTGAAAGCGCCCCGTCGCTGCGCACGACCCGGTGGCAGGGAATGGCCAGCGCAATGGTATTGGCGGCACAGGCCCTGGCCACGGCACGCACCGACTTGGGTGAGCCGATCCGCTGCGCCAACTCCGCATAGCTGATCGTGGTGCCCACGGGAATCTCGATCAGCGCCTGCCAGACCCGTTGCTGGAAGGCGGTACCACGAATGTCCAGCGGCAGCGACAGCCCGACGCCAGGCGCCTCGACGAAGCCCACCACCTTGGCCACCCAAGCGTCGAAATCCTTTCCCCCCGGGATCAGGTTGGCGTTGGCGAAACGATCCTGGAACTCCTGCAATAGCTGCTCCGGGTCGCTGCCCAGGGAAATGGCGCAAATCCCTTTTTCGCTGGTCGCGACTAGAATGTTGCCCAGCGAGCATTCTCCCAGGGCGAAGTGAATCTCCATGCCTTTCCCTCCCGAACGGTAACGTTTCGGCGTCATGCCGAGCATGCGATTGGAACCGGCATAGAAGCGCCCGCTGGAATTGAAGCCTGCCTCATAGATCGCCTCGGTGACGGTTGCTCGGTGCGCCAGCGCCTGGCGAGCACGTTCCGCCCGGCAGGCGACCGCATATGCCTTGGGCGTCAACCCCGTGACCGACTTGAAGACGCGATGAAAGTGGAAGCGGCTCAGCCCCGCGGCTTGCGCCAATTCGTCGAGCGAGGGGAGTTCGTCGGATGTTTCGATGAGACGGCAAGCCCTGGCAACGCTCTGGGCGTGTCGCTGGGCCAAGGGTAGCTCCTTGGGGCGGCAGCGCTGGCACGGCCGATAGCCGGCCCGCTCGGCTGCCGCGGCGTCGGAATGGAACTCGGCATTCTCGCGGCGCGGCCGGCGCGATGGGCAGGTAGGACGGCAATAGACCCCGGTGGTACGCACCGCATAGACGAAGGCGTCGTCCGCCGCAGCATCGCGGGCCAATACCGCTGCCCACTTCGCCTCATCGGAATCGAAGGTGGCAAATGAATGGGTGGATGTCTCGTTCATGGCGGGCCTCCGCTGTGGGTTCGGCGTTCTCCGTGAGTTCAGGATGCGCCCTGGACCCGCCTGGCACACTCCGTCCCTTGCTTTCAAAGTGGACCCGCCTCGTCGCAACATTCGCAGCATAGCATCGCACGTAAGCCTAAACGGCTGCCCTTGGGAGGCTGCTACTCTTTCCAAACGACTACCCCCGCAAGCACTTACTTACCGGGTAGCGCCTGGTTATTTCGCTAGTGTTCGGAATCTGTGTGAATCATAGACAGGAGGCGGCATGAATTTTCTCGTCAACCTGGACGTGGACGATCTCGAGCGTGGCATCGACTTCTATGTACAGGCTTTCGGCCTCGAAGTCGGGCGCCGCTTCGGCAACGACGGCGTCGAGCTGATCGGTGGGCCGGCGCCCATCTATCTGTTGGCCAAGACCTCCGGATCGCCGGCTTACGCAGCGGGTGGGATCACACCCGGCGCTCAACGCCACTACACCCGCCACTGGACCCCGGTGCATCTGGACGTGGTAGTAGAGGATATCGATGCCGCGGTGGAGCGGGCCCTTGCGGTCGGTGCCATACAGGAGCAGCCCATCGTCACCGATAATTGGGGCAAGCTCGCACTTATGGCCGACCCTTTCGGCCATGGTTTCTGTTTCGTGCAGTTTCTGAATCGGGGTTACGATGAGATCGCTAACTGAAGCACACAACGACTACACGGAATTCCCAATGATCGCCGTTATCTTTGAAGTCATTCCCAAGTCCGGCCGCCGCGAGCAGTACCTCGACATCGCCGCCAGCCTGCGCCCGCTGCTCGACGAGATCGATGGCTTCGTCTCCATCGAACGCTTCGAGAGCCTGACTCAGCCGGGCAAGGTACTCTCGCTCTCCTTCTGGCGCGATGAGGAGGCCGTCGCCCAATGGCGCCAGCTAGAGCGCCACCGCAGCGCCCAGGCCCAGGGTCGTGACGTGGTGTTTGACGACTATCGCCTGCGCGTCGCCACGGTGATGCGCGACTACGGCATGCACGAACGCGAGCAGGCGCCTGCGGACAGCCGCGAGCGCCACGACCGCCCTGCAACCCCAAAACAGTAGCGCCCCGGTAAGCCCTTACTAACCGCAAAAGCTCGATCACAACAGTTTCTCGATGCACGGCTAGCGGGATACTTACTCGATATCGTCATGATCGACAAGGGTTCGTTCTCCACTGTTGCGATACAGCCGCTTGCCCTGGCGCGGGTAGTTGCATACGTCCTGGGCCAGCCGCTGGCCCACCACCAGGCACACCAGCGGCTCGTCACCGTCGTTGAACATCTCATGGGCCACGCCGTTGGTGGGACAGCCGATGAAGTCGCCGGGGCCGATCGGCTGACTGAACTCACCCAGGGTGGCCACGCCACGCCCCGAAAGGACGTAGATGGCCTCCTCCTCGTAGCGATGGCAGTGGTACTCGGTCGAGAAATGGCCGGGTGGCACGCTGATCTGGTGGATCCCGAGCTGGGTCATGCCGACGGCATCGCCCAGCGACTTGTTGATGCGCACGGCATTGGCATTGAGGAAGTGCACCTTCCTCACGCCCTCCATGGCTTCGATATCCTGCGCCGATAGATACATGTCGATTCTCCTTGGTGTCGAGTCGCCGCCAGGGCATTGGCTGATCTTAGCGCGCCCGGCGGCGATCGACTTCCTCCGTTCGTACCCCCTTAGGCGGCCAGGCGCGGCTCCAATTCCTGCAAGCTTACATGCCCCTTGAAGTGCCCCTGCCCCGCCGGCTGCTCGCCGCGCTCGATGGCCTCGGCGAACCGCACGGCCGGATCGTCCCTGAGCTTCGCCAGGTGCCGGGCCAGGTTCGGATAGTCACTCCCGAGATCGAATAGCCGGTGATATTCGGCCCAGCGAGCGATACCCATGACATAGGCATCCGCCATGCTGCGCGCATTGCCCAGCAGCCACTCGCGCTTGGCCAGCAGTCCGTCGAGGTAGGCGCAACCCTCCGCGACCTGCTCACGGCCCAGCCGGCGCAGCAACTCCTGCTCCACGCCGCTCATTCCTTGGGTGTCATAGAGCGTCCAGAGTGGCCCGAAGGCGGCGAAGAAGTCCGTGGTGAGGTAGGCCAGCATCTGGTTCAAGCGATCATGTTCCCGGCTGCCCTGTTCAAAGCCCAGCCGCGTGCTGAGGTCGCGTGCCGCCAGGTGCTGCAGGATCGCCAGGCTCTCGGTAAGCGGCTCCCCATCTTCGAGTAGCAGCGCCGGCGTCTTGAACAGCGAGTTGACCTTGGCATAGAGCGGGTCCCAGGGCTGCTCCATCATCTCGATGCGGCACAGCCGGTAGGGTTGCCCCAGCCACTCGAGCGCCATGACAGAGCCGAACGAACAGCCTTGCGGTACGCCATAGAAGAGTACGGGTTCCATTGCCTTGCTCCTTGCTGATTCGGGTGTGAAAGCCAGCGCCCTCTGCGCCTGGCCTTGTCAGCAAGGTAATGGCTAAATAGGACATATCACGCCCTATTTAAAACGGGAAAATTCAGCGTGGCCAATCCCACCGTTCGCGTGCTGACGCTGCTGGAACTGCTGCAGGCCCACCGCCACATGGGCGGCCGGGAGCTGGCCGAGCGGCTAGGCGTCGACCGCCGCACACTTCGGCGCTACATCCAGGTCCTGGAAGATCTCGGCATTCCCGTCACCACCGAGCGGGGGCGGCACGGCGGCTATCGCCTGATGCCGGGCTTCAAGCTGCCACCGCTGATGTTTACCAGCGAAGAGGCACTGGCCGTCTCGCTGGGGTTGCTCGCCGCCCAGGGGCTGGGCATCGCCGAGACGGCCCCGGCGTTGGAAACCGCGCGGGCCAAGCTGGAGCGGGTCATGCCCGCCAGGTTGCAGCAGCAGGCACAGGCCCTGAGCGACAGCGCACGGCTGGAATTGCCCTCGGCCAGGGCGCCGGGCGACGAGCGCCTGCTGCTATTGTTCGCCACCGCCACCCAGGCCCGCCAGCGGGTCCGGCTCGACTACCGGGACGACCGCAACCAAGCCACCCGGCGCGTGCTCAACCCCTACGGCCTCGTCTTCCGCGGCGGGCGCTGGTACGTCAGCGGCTGGTGCCATCTGCGTCGCGACCTGCGCAGCTTCCGCTTGGACCGCATCGCCGAGGCCACACCGCTCGAGGCCAGCTTCGACAGGCCGGACGACTTCGACCCGGCCGAGCATCTGGCCCGCAGCATCGCCAGCCTGCCCCGCGCCACCGCCGTCAGCGTGCGCTTGCACACCGACCTTACCCATGCCGTTGAAGAGCTGGGGCGCAATATCGGCGTGTTCACCCCCGACGAAAGCGGGGTGATGCTGCATGCCCGTACCGACAGCCTGAGCTGGTTCGCTCGCCAGCTCGCCCATCAGCCCTACGACTTCGAAATCCTCGCCCCATCCGAGCTTTGCGACGCTCTTGCCCAGCAGGCCGCTCGCCTCCAACGTCTGGCAGAAAGAAAACTGATCGGTGCGTGTCGAAATCGTCTACGTTGAATCGACGAAGGGAGTATCACCAACAAATAACTCTCCTGGAGACCCACCATGCAGCTTTCCACCTACCTGATCTTCAACGACAACTGCCGCGAAGCCTTCGAGTTCTACCAGCGCTGCTTCGACGCCAAGCTCGAGGCTATGGCTACCTACGCCGAAATGCCTGCCAGCGAAGGCATGGAGATACCCGAAGAAGCCAGCAATCTTGTCATGCATGCACGACTGCGTATCGGTGACCAGTTGTTGATGGCGTCGGACAACTCCCCCTGCAGCCCTGCGCCCTACGAAGGCATCAAGGGTGCGAGCATTGCGATCGGCGTCGACTCGATAGAAGAGGCCGAACGCCTCTTCAGTGCGCTGACCGACAACGGCACCGTGCAGATGCCGCTCGAAGAGACCTTCTGGGCGCACCGCTTCGGCATGCTGGTGGACCGATTCGGCGTCGCCTGGATGATCAACTACGACAAGGAGGAGCAGGCTGCCGCCTAGCGCAGTACCGCTTCCCTCCTGAGCCGATCGGCGAGCAGAAGGTACATACATTGGCCGCTGGGCGGCTACCCTCCCGATGCACGGGCACACGGCCGCCCTGACCTCCTCGCCAGTAAGCGCCTTTGACGTGTCACACAACGCCCTCCTGAATCGTCATGACAGTGACGGCCGCTCGGCCTTCATTCTCGACCGATTCAGGAGCCACAACATGAGCCAGAGCACGCTTTTCATCACTCACAAGGCACTGCCCGGCACGCGCGACGAGGTGCGGCGCGCCTGGGAGACCCACCTGGCGCCCAGCATCCAGGCGCGCCAGGTCCACGACGCTTATTTCTACTGCTACGATGACAGCGACCCCGATACGATCCGCGTCTTCCAGCGCTATGCAGACGGCGCGGATTCGCAAGCCTTCATGCAGGGACCGGGCTACGACGCCTATATTGCCGCGGTGTCGCCCCTGCTTGCCCATCCGCCCGTGATCCACGCCGCCACGGTGGCCTGGGCCAAGGACAAAGCGGCTCCGGTAACCGAGACAGCCTGATGCCTTCCGCCGACTTGCTTCGCTTCGAGGAGGCCCGCCCCATGCTGTTGGGGCTGGCCTATCGCATCCTCGGCTCACGCGCCGACGCCGAGGATGCGGTGCAGGACACCTTTCTCAAGTGGCAAGCGGTGGATCGGGAAGCGATCGAGGCACCCAACGCCTGGCTGACCACGACCTGCACGCGGCGCTGCCTCGATCTGCTGGGCAACGCCCATCGGGCCAGGGTCGACTATGTCGGCGCCTGGCTACCCGAACCCATCCCGACGCTCGCCGTTGCCGCCGCCGAGGATGGCGCCCTGATCGCCGACTCGCTCTCCACCGCCTTCCTGCTGCTGCTGGAACGGCTGTCGCCGAAGGAGCGAGCAGCCTATCTGCTGCACGAAATCTTCGACACGCCGTATGCCGAGATCGCCACCATGCTCGAACTCAAGGAGCCAGCCTGTCGCAAGCTGGTTTCCCGGGCGCGAGCCAATCTGCAGGCAGTCGAGGAACGCCATGCTCCACCGCGGGAACGCCAGCAGGCGCTGCTGGAAGCGTTCCGGCTCGCCATCACAGAGGGCGCCACGACGCGGCTTGCGAACCTGCTTTCGGCCGAGGTGCGCCTCAGCGCCGACGGCGGCGGCAAGGTGCCCACCCTGCTCGAGCCGCTGCACGGCCTGGAGGAAGTGCTGGCCTTCCTGGTGAGTCGGCTACGCGGCTACTGGTCCAACTACCAATGGCGCGAAACCGATATCAACGGCGGCCCCGGCTTCGTGATGCATCGAGAAGAAAACGTCGTCGCCACGGTTACCTTCGGCTACGACCGCTCAGGGCAGACCACGGATATCTTCATCGTGCGCAATCCCGACAAGCTGGCACGGCTTACGTTATGAGTGGCGCTCGACGATAGAACGGCAGGCGCTCTCTCTAGACGGAGAGTCCAACAACCCCATGATCCAGTCGCGCACGGCAGCGATGGCCGGCTCCTCGAGTCGCTCAGGCGGGTAGACGAGCTGGAAGGGAGCGGCCTGTATCTCGGGACCGAATGGCTGTACCAGGCTCCCCTGACGCAGCTCCTCCTCGATCAGGTACCGGCTCATCAAGGCTATGCCCTGGCCATCTAGCGCAGCGGTGATGCCGTGGGTTTCGTCGGAGAACATCAGCCCGGCGCTGACGTCGAGCCCTGGCACCTGGACCTGGCGCTGCCAGGCCGCCCAGTCCAACGGCGCGGGCGACGAGAAGTGGAGCAGCGTATGGCGCACCAGCTCGGCCGGTTCACGCAGCTTCAGCATGGGGCTGCAGACGGGTACGAAGACATTGTCGAACAGCTTCTCTGCGACCAGCCCGGGCCAGGGGCCCACGCCATAGCGAATCGCCATGTCGGCGACGATGCCGTCCAGAGCGACCGCCTCGTGGGAGACCTGGATGCTCAGGTCGATCTGCGGGTGGGCGTCGCGCAGCAGACACACCCAGGGCAACAGCCAGCGCGCAGCCACGGCCGGCGTAGTCGAGAGCTTCACGCCATGGCGCGAGGGAGGCCGTCGCAGCTTGGTCACCGTCTCGGCGATGGCATCGAAGGAGTCGCTCAGCACCGCCAGCAGCGTCTGTCCCTGGGCCGTCAGTATCAGCTGCCGTGGCCTGCGCACGAACAGGGCGATACCCAAGCTCTCCTCAAGCTGACGAATCTGGTGACTGATCGCCGTCGGCGTCACCGAAAGTTCCTCGGCCGCCCGCTTGGCACTGAGGTGGCGCGCCGCGGCCTCGAAGGCGCGCAGGGCGGAGAGAGAGGGTAGTCGGCGTGGCGTCATGGCTGAGTTTAATTTTGCATTAGCGGAAAAGAATCGTCGTTTGTCGCCCCACTGGGCTTCTGGCTTGATGGCCTAAGCAAGCAAACACAACTGAAACCAACTCATTCAAGCGATCCTACACCCAGCAAAGGAAAAATCCCATGACCCGCCTACTCCATCTCGATGCCAGCCCACGACCCGGCCGCGCCGGTAGCCATGATCACGGTTCACATACCCGCCGGCTGACCCACCACTTCGTTTCCCGATGGCGCACTTTGGAACCGGATGTCGAAATCATTTATCGCGACATCGGCTTGTCCTCGCCACAGCTGACCAGCGTCGAATGGATCGAAGCCGCCTTCACGCCCATCGAGCAGCAAACCGAACCGATGAGAGAACTGCTCACCGAGAGCGATGCGCTGGTCGACGAGGTCGAACGAGCCGACATCCTGGTGCTCGGCGTGCCCATGTACAACTTCGGGCCACCGGCCGTCTTCAAGGCCTGGATCGACAACATCATCCGCATAAATCGCACCGTCGACTTCGATCCACAGTACGGCGCCCACCCCCACCTGCCGCTGGAGGGCTACGTACCGTTGCTGGCCGACCGTTCACGCCACGCGGTGCTGCTCTCTTCCCGCGGCGGTTTCGACTTCGACCCGGGGCGCCCCCTTGCCGCGCTCAACCACCTGGAGCCGAGCGTACGCACCGCCCTGCAGTTCATCGGCATCGGCGGCTTCCACGACATCGCCATCGAGCACCAGGAGGAAGGCGGTGACGTACTGGCCGCCTCGACCGAAAGCGCCCTGGCGCGTATCGACCGGTTGGTGGAGCGCTTGCACAGCGAAATGGCTGTGCCGCGGCTATCGCAGCCGGCCTGATGACTGCCCTTCGAGGTAGCTGAACACCGGGGCGCAAAGCGCCCCGCCTTTTGCCATTCGCTATGAGGCCTGACCCACTGCCGCCTTGTCCGTCACCGGGTCGGCCTTGGCCCCGGCCGCTTCGCGTCGCTCCGAGTAGCGGTCCACCAGCGTTTCGGCGTGGGGGCGAAGCAGCAGGGTGAAACGCACCAACTCCTCCATCACGTCGACGATGCGGTCGTAGAGCGGCGAGGGCCGCATGCGACCGGCCTCGTCGAACTCCTGATACGCCTTGGGCACGCTGGACTGGTTGGGGATGGTGACCATACGCATCCAGCGACCCAGCAGGCGCAGGGTGTTCACCGCATTGAACGACTGCGAGCCGCCGCTGACCTGCATGACCGCAAGTGTGCGCCCCTGGGTGGGGCGTACCGCCCCCATGCTCAGCGGCAGGTGGTCGATCTGCGCCTTCATCACGCCGGTGATCTGGCCGTGGCGCTCGGGGCTGCACCACACCTGCCCTTCCGACCAGATGGCCAGCTCGCGAAGTTCGCGCACGGCAGGGTGATCGTCGCCGGCCACTTGGTCCGGCAGCGGCAGGTCGGAAGGGTCGAAGATGCGCGTCTCGGCGCCGAAGTGGCGCAGCAGCCGTGCCGCCTCCTCCACCGCCAGGCGCGAGAAGGAGCGCTCGCGCAACGAACCGTAGAGCAGCAGGATGCGCGGCGGATGCCCCAGCGGATCGGGCAGGCCCTGGCCAGGGGGCTGGCGAGCGAAGCGCTCATCGAGCGCCGGCAGATGGTCAGGGTCAGACAGCATGCGAAGCCTCATGTCGCCTCCTTCATGGCGTGGGTTTGCAGAACGAACAGCGCCACCAGGGCCGCTAGCCCCAGGGCGGAGGAGAACAGCAGCGCATGGGTACCGAAGCGCTCGATCAGCAGGGCAAAGGCCAGCGGTGCCAGCGCCTGGCCGAAGCGTGCCGGCACCATCAGCACGCCCTGGCGCAGGCCATAGCCGTGCGGGCCGAAGATCGCCAACGGCAGCGTGCCCTTGGCGATGGTGAGAATGCCGTTGCCGGCGCCGTGAAGCAGCACAAACAGCGTGGCAAAGGGCGCTCCAAGCGTTATCACGCCGAGCGCCCCGATGGGGTGGGCTATGACCGCCAGCTTTGCCGAGAGCAGCGGATGGAAGCGCTGCAGCAGCGAAAACTCAAGCAGACGCGCCGCCACCTGGGCCGGCCCCACCAGCGCCGCGGCGGCAATGGCGCCGGCTGGCGACAGGCCTGCGATCTGCAGCAGCCACGGCAGGTGCGCCGCCATGCCGGTACTGACGAACCAGGTCACGGCGAAGACGAAGGCCAGCAGCGCCATGGGCAGCCAGGTCGTCTCTCCCTCGGCCGTTGCCGTCTCGGCATGGGGAGCGGGCGGCTGGATGCCGAAGGGAACCAGCAGGCGGTTGAGCGGCAGGCCCAGCAGCAGGTGCACCGCCGCCCAGGTGAAGCAGGCGTTCTGCCAGCCGAATTCGGCGTTGAGCCAACCGGTGATCGGCCAGCACACGGTGCTGGCAAAGCCCGCCAGCAGCGTAATACCGGTAATGGGGCCACGCGCCTCGCGGCCGTAGAGCCCGGCCAGGGTCGAGAAAGCCGATTCGTACAGTCCCATGCCCATGCCGACGCCGATCACCAGCCACCCCGCCCACAGCATCATGGGCCCAGCGGCCAGCCCCAGCAGCACCAGCCCCACTGCGAACACCAGGCTGGAAACCGTCAGCACGTCGCGCCCACCGAAGCCGTCGATGCGCCGCCCCACCGCAGGCCCCAGTACCGCCGAGACCACCAGCGCCGAGGAGAACGCCGCGAATACCGTGCCGGTGGAAAGGCCGAGATCCTGCGCCATGGGCACGGCGAGAATCGCCGGCAGATAGTAGGTCGAGCCCCATGCCAGGGTCTGGGAAACGCCCAGGGCAACGACCACGCGGGTGCGGCTGTTCATCTTATACCTCGATCAACGAGGTATCGAGACCTGGAAAAGCACCTTGCCCTCATCCTTCCGGCTCCTCCTGATTCACCCGATTCGCTGCCGCCCCGCCCGCCATGCGACGGCTCTCGAGGATGCAGTCCGTGGCTTCCAGCCAGGCATCCACCGCCACCTGGAAGGCCTCCCGCCCTTTCTCCGTCAGCGCGTAGACCTTGCGCGAGCGCCCCTGCACCACCTCCGCGGACGAACTCAGGTAACCGCCCGCCTCGAACTCGTTGAGCATCGGGTAGACCGTTCCCTCCGAGGGGCTGCAGCAACCCTTGGTGCTCTTCTCCACCGCCTGAACCACCTCGTAGCCGTGCATCGGCTTGCGGTGCAGCACGCTGAGCACGAAGAACTTCGACAGCGACATCTTGATCGTGCCGCGCCAGTACGATGGCTCGCTGTAGTCGGGGATCCTGCGGCCGGTGGCCGGTTCGGTCTTTGCTTGGGTCATGGCTGAAACTTATACCTCGATGATCGAGGCGTCAAGCAGCGACCGGCATCGTGCGAGCCGACACGTCAGCCCGCTCTACGCCGCATGGCCTGAAAGAGCGTTACAGATCTCGGCTCCAGACTTGGCCGACAAGATCCTTCCCGAAGCTGTGATGTGGCGTTTCCTCCACCAGCTCGAACTCTGCCCTTTCATAGATCTTGCGCGCATCGGTCAAAACGCTGTTGGTCCACAAGACCATTTTTTGGTAGCCGACCTGGCGGGCGAATCTCAGGCATTCATCCACGAGGCGGCGCCCTATTCCAAGGCCACGGGCACAGGGGTCGACATAAAGCAGCCGCAGCTTTGCGGTCGCTTCGTCTTCCCGAACGACGAACACCGACCCAACGACATTTCCATCCTTTTCGGCGATCCAGCACCGCTCCCAACGTGGATCGAAATCGCGCAGGTACTTGGCGACGATTTCTGCGATCAGCGCTTCGTACTCTGCGTTCCATCCGTACTCCTGCGCGTAGAGCACTGCCTGCCGATGGACGATCCACCCCATGTCACCCGGCTGCGGATCACGCAGAACATAGCTCGTGCCGACTTCGCCGAGCAGCCGCCGGATCTGGTTCATCGCCTCGACCAAGTGATGCTGCTCAGCCTCCGACAGCCGCTTCAACATCGCAATGACTTCGCTCTGCGAGGCTTCGTCCAGCGGCTTGAAAGTCGCTCGGCCCTGATTTGTCAGTTGCAGTTGCGCCGCCCGCCTGTCAGAGGGCGAGGGAGTCTTGGTAATGAGCCCTTTCTTTTCGAAGCCCTTCAGCACTCGGCTCACATAGCCAGCGTTGAGGCCCAACTCCCGGCAAAGGTCGGTACTGGTAAGCGATGACCGGTTCGCCAGTTCATACAGGATGCGAACCTCCGTCAGCGAAAACTGACTTTCCAGGAGGTGCTCATGGAGTACCCCGATCTGCCGCGTGTAGAAGCGATTGAAGCTTCGTACGACCCCGGCGCGCTCTTCAAGAAGCTGATCTGTTCTCATGGAAAAAGCCCTTAAACTTGCCTCAAGCAAATAATTAGTTGCTTGAAGCAAATATGTCAATAGCCCGTGCGCCGCACTTGCCCTCCTGTCGAATCCGCCCCCCACCAGGACGACTACCTCGTGCAACGACTGCAACAGGAGAACTCCTCATGTCAGCGCACGATAAAATGTCCCACCCCGTCGTATCCCGTGAAAAATGGCTAACCGCCCGCAAGGAGCTTCTGGCAAGGGAAAAGGAGCTCACCCGCCTGCGCGACGACCTGAACGCCAAGCGCCGCGCCTTGCCGTGGGTGAAGGTCGATAAGGAATATGTCTTCGATACGCCAGAAGGCCGCAAGACGCTCGCCGAGTTGTTCAATGGGCGCAGCCAGTTGATCGTTCACCATTTCATGTTCGGCCCCCGCTGGGGGGCGGGATGTATCGGCTGCTCCTTCACGGCCGACCACATCGAAGGTACGCGAGTGCATCTCGAGCATCATGATGTGAGCCTGGTTCGGGTCTCCCGCGCCCCGCTCGACGAGATCGAGGCTTACCGACGGCGCATGGGCTGGCAGGTGAAGTGGGTCTCCTCGCACGGCAGCGACTTCAACTATGACTACCAGGTCTCGTTCACCCCCGAAGCGATCGTCCAGGGAACGGTCACCTACAACTACGCCACGGCTAACGTCTCGATCGAGGACCTGTCCGGCCTCAGCGTGTTCTACCGGAACGACAAGGGTGATGTGTTCCACACCTACTCAACCTACGGGCGCGGCGACGAACTCGTCGATAGCACCTACATGCTGCTCGACATGACGCCCAAGGGCCGCAACGAGACGGGGCCTCACCGCAACCTGATGGACTGGGTGAAACGCCACGACGAATACGAATCGGCAACTTAGAGAGTGCCGCCCGCCTCGGAGCCGCTCCAAGGAGGCAAGCGACGTTCAACCGGGGAGGACTGGACGATTGCGGTGTTGGTCATCGCATAGGGAATGATTTCGTCGATCAATCGCTCCAGGTGCTCGACCGATGCCAGATGCGCTCGGGCGATGAAGCAATCATCGCCCGTGATACGGTCGCACTCGGTGATTTCCGGAAGTTTCTTCAGTTGCTCGGCGACCCTCTGCAACTGACCCGGTATTGGCCGGATGCGCAGCCACGCGGTGAGCGGCAAACCAAGCGCCCGAGCATTGATCCTGACGGTATAGCCCTCGATTATCCCCGCCTCCTCCAGACGCTTGATCCGCTCCGATACGCTGGGTGGCGACAGGCCGACGAGACGCGCCAACTCCGCAATACTGATGCGCGCGTCGGCGACGAGCGCCTGCAACAACCTCCGATCCGTCGCGTCCGGCACTCCATTTTCATATCGAAGGCGCTTCATGCAACTCCCCTTTTATTCGTAGGAATCAGCCCACCTTTCTCTTATCTCATGCATGCCATTGCCGCTCTTGCTCTTTACATAATAAGAGAAAAGGAGTTGCCATGCCGTTGCCGAATATTACCCTCAACCGACTCGCCGAGGCCGTCCCACCCCATGCCTGGTTCGGGGTGAGCGCCATCTTCCACTATCTCGGCCCCTCCTTCGCCGTGCTGCTCTTTCCTGCCGTCGGCGTGCTCGGCGTCGCTTGGTTTCGGATCGCAACGGCGGCCATCTTCTTCGCACCTCTCACCCGGCCATGGCGAACGATTCGACAGGCCGATGCCCGAACACGGCTGCTGCTGTTGGGGCTCGGCGCTTGCCTGGCGATCATGAACACCTCGTTCTATCTCGCCCTCGAACGCCTGCCGATGAGCCTGGTGGCGGCCATGGAATTCGTCGGCACCATCGCCGTTGCTCTCTACGGCCTGCGCACATGCCGGAACCTGCTGGCACTCGGCCTGGCGGTGATCGGTGTCTTCGTGTTGATCGACCTCAAATGGGCGACCGACCCACTGGGGCTGTTCTGGGCCAGCCTGAACGGGGCACTTTTCGTCGGCTACCTGATGCTCGGGCACAAGGCGGCCAGAGACGGTGCCAGTGGTGGCGTCGAGCGACTCGGCGCTGCCATGGCGATCGCCTTCGTCATCCTCGTTCCCATCGGCCTTGCCGAAGCCGTCAGGGCTTTCGGCGCGATCGAACTAGTGCTCGCGGGCATCGCCGTCGGCATATGCTCCTCCGTCATTCCCTACGTCTCCGACCAGCTCGCCATGTCTCGCCTGCCGCGGTCCACCTTCGCCCTCTACCTGGCCATCCTACCGGCGACCGCCACCCTCATCGCGGCGATCATGCTCGCCCAGATTCCGACCCGTCAGGATATGCTCGGCATCGCCTTGGTCATGGCCGGCGTTGCACTACACATACCCGCCAAGGCGCCATAGTGCACTGCCCTCGATTCGGGCCAGGCGGCTAGCCATAGCGCCGCCGCACATGGTCGAGATAGCCGCCCGGGGTAAAGCCGGTGACGGCCTTGAAGTCATGAATGAAGTGCGACTGGTCGAAGTAGCCGGCAGTAAAGGCGGTATCGGTCAGTGAGCTGGCTGCCCCGCCCTGCTTGATCAGCTCGCGGCTGTGGGCGACGCGCAGCAGCCGGGCGTAGCGCTTGGGCGAGAGCCCCACGTGGTGCTGGAACAGCCGCTCCAGCCGGCGCTGGCCGAACGGCAGTTCGGTCACCAGCTCAGCGATACTGGCCTGGCCATGACGACGCTGCAGCCAGCCAAGCGATGCCACCAGGGCCGGCACCTCCGGTGCTTCGTGCCGCCGTAGGCGTTCAAGCAGGTAGCCCTCCAGCAGCGCGATGCGACCCGCCAGATCGGGCGTCTCATGCAGTTGCTCGTGCAGCGCTTCGAGCTCGAGCCGGCGCAAGGCATCGCCCGGTGTCAGTTCCCCACCGGCCAGGGCTGCAAGCGCTTCGCCGACAAAGGGATATGCCATGCCCGGCAGGAAGTGCACGCCGAGCAGGTCGAGCGTTTCCCCCACCGCCAGCCGCGCCGTGCGCTGCTTGGGGCCGTCGACCCAGCAACCGCCTCCCACCCGCTTGCCATCGCGTTCGAGCGCACCGCCGAAGTTGAACAGCAACCCCGCGGCACCGTCCGGATGCAGCAGCTCGTCGCCGCCCCTCCCCCTGGCCAGCCAGTAGCACTGCACGTAGGGGCGCAGCGCTGCACTGGGCGTGAAACACCGGAGCACAAGAGAGGCGGACACCTGCGGCGCAGACCCAAAATGCCCGAGGCTGTCAGTCAGGTGAGACCGGGGAACTCCATTCATGTTCGAAGCCTTTCAGCGTAAGGGAGTGCCGTCCGGGGCCGGCCAATCGAAGCGTACCTGGCGCTGTCCCTGACATCGGGAAAAAATGTACAACGATTCTCATATTCCAGCGGTAAAGTAGAGGCCCCTTTTTCAATTGCATAATCTCTCATCCTGACGGAGCAATACATGGACAAAACGCGAATGGTGGTGGTCGGCGGTGGCGCCGGCGGACTCGAGCTGGTGACTCGCCTCGGCCGGCGCCTGGGACGACGCGGCAAGGCAGAGATCACGCTCATCGACCGCAATTCCACGCATATCTGGAAACCGCTGCTGCACGAGGTCGCCACCGGGGCGCTGGATTCCAGCATCGACGAGATCTCCTATCAGAGCCATGCTCAGCTCAATGGTTATCGCTTCCAACGAGGCACGCTCCATGGCCTCGACCGCGATGCCCGCCAGCTGCGCCTGGCGCCGGTGCTCGACGACCACGGCGAGGAGGTGCTCCCGGCGCGCACCCTGGAGTACGACCTGCTGGTGCTGGCACTGGGCAGCGTGAGCAACGACTTCGGCACGCCCGGCGTCGCCGAGCACTGCCATTTTCTCGACAGCCCGGCCCAGGCCGAAGCCTTCCGCCACGACATGCTCAATACCTTCCTGCGCTATAGCGACCCCGAACGGCGCCTGCACCCCCGGCTCACCGTCGGTATCGTCGGCGCCGGCGCCACCGGCGTAGAGCTCTCGGCGGAACTCTACGATGCCTCGCGCATGCTGCACAGCTACGGCTTCACCGAGATGGACAGCCGCCACCTTGAAGTCCACCTGATCGAGGCGGCGCCGGACGTGCTCCCGGCCCTGCCCGAGCGCATTCGCGAGGCCGTGCGTACCGAGCTTGAACGCCTGGGCGTGCAGGTGCATACCGGCACCCGGGTGGTGTCCGTCGAGGAGGGTGCCATCGTCACCGCCGACGATCAGCGCATCGAGACAGACCTCAACGTGTGGGCCGCGGGCATCAAGGCACCCGAGGTTCTGCGCGATCTGGGCCTGACCCTGGACCGCAACCAGCGCATCAAGGTGGAGCCGACGCTGCAGAGCGTCGACGACCCCAATATCTTCGTCTTCGGCGACTGTGCCAGCTGCCCGCAGCCGGACGGCTCCATGGTGCCGCCGCGAGCCCAGGCCGCCCACCAGCAGGCCCAACGGCTCTACAAGAACCTGGTCGCCCGGCTCGAGAGCGGTACGCTCAAGCCGTTCCGCTACCGCGACCGCGGCTCGCTCATCTCACTGGCCCACTTCGAGGCGATCGGCAGCCTGATGCGTGGCGCCTCGGCGCGCAGCCTGTTCATCGAGGGGCGTCTGGCCAAGTTCTTCTACGCCTCGCTCTATCGCATGCACCAGCGCGCCATCCACGGCACGGCCAAGACCGCGCTGATCCTGCTCTCGGACGGGCTCAACCGCTTCATTCGCCCGCGCATGAAGCTGCACTGATCCAGCAGGTCGAAAAACTACAATTCTGCCGCTAGCGGCCGGACTAGGGTGGGACTCCATTCATTTCTGGAGCCCCACCCATGCGCATGAATTATTTCGCCGCCAGCCCCGCCGGCCTCAAGGCCATGCTCGACCTGCAGAACCATGTTCACAAGACAGCGGCAGATGGCGAACTCAGCGATGGCCTGCTGGCGCTGGTCTATACCCGGGTTTCGCAGATCAACGGCTGCGCCTACTGCATCGACATGCACACCAAGGACGCACGCAAGGCCGGTGAAACCGAGCAGCGGCTCTATGCCCTGAGCGCCTGGCGCGAAACGCCCTTCTACACCGAACGCGAGCGTATCGCCCTGGCCTGGGCCGAGGCCCATACCCTCATCGCCGGCCGCGGCATCGACGAGGCGCTGTTCGAGGCTACCCGCGAGCACTTCTCCGAGAAGGGCCTGACCGACCTCACCCTCGCCATCTGTACCATCAATGCCTGGAACCGTCTGGCCATCGGCTTTGCCGCCGATGCCGGCAACTACCAACCCGCATGACGATTTGGTCGCGAGTTACCCTACGCCATCGGCTCAGTACACCAGGCTCACAGCCTGCTCGCCATTCGGCTCGTCGGTAAACGTCCTCAATCGGCGCTGTAACACTTAGAGGCATACCTCGCTGTACACAGCGGTGGTATGCCGCTCCATGCCCTGATCGACCTCAGGTACCGAGTTGCTCGCCTTCAGATGACATCTCGGCGAGCGACTTGGCCCGCCGCAGCAACGCGGTCTCCTGCTCCGGTGCGAGCACCAGTCCGAACCGCTCGCGCAGTACCTGGGGCAGTGCGTCTGCATCGATCCGACGCAGTTCCGGCGCCTCACCCGGACGAAATACCTTCAACTCCAGGTCCGTTAACGCCAGGCGCTCCTCTGCCCCGTTGTGCTGGGCCACGATGCGCCGCACGAACGGCGAGGCCGGATGATGGGAGACGAGATAGTTTTGCTCTTCAAAGTCGGCACGATAGTAGGGCTCGTCGCTGAACTGGTAGAGGTTGAACCAGCCGTCATGACGACGGTGACGCAGCAGCCAGTACCCCAGCGGTGAACGCTCCAAACGGTATTCCCAGCGGCCATGGCGTACTTCGACACCCTCCTCGAGCGATATCGGCTCACGCGGCCCAACGTTGCCGACCCCGACATCGACCAGCCACTGACGCCCCGCCACGGTCACGTTGAGGATCGTGTGCCCAAGGGGTGTCACCTTGCTCGCAGCATCGCCCATCAGTATCCGCGCACTGCGCCCCTCGACGACGAAGCCGAGTCGGTCCAGCACTGTCCCGAACAGGGTGTTCTGTTCGTGGCAGTAGCCACCGCGCCGCCGCCGCACCAGCTTGTCCTGCAGGCTCTCCAGGTCGAGGCGAATCTCGCCGCCGGTGGCGATCTCCAGATTTTCGAAGGGCACCGCCGCGAGATGCGCCCGCTGCAGATCGCGCAGCGTATCCAACGTCGGCGCTAGCGAACCGCGATAGTCGATACGCGCCAGGTAGGCGTCGAGGTCGAGCGGCGATGTCTCCCATTGGGCCGTGTCGTGAAGATCGGATTGCAGAAGAGTAGTAGCTGTCATGTTCCAAGACTCCTTATGCCCGCGACACCACGTCGCTGATGGCGATGCCTGGCCAGCCCATTCAAGGCCGGGCGATTATCCGGAGCCTAATACCTCAAGTTAAGTTGATATCAATACCGCATCGTCCTATCGCCCCCATAGCGGCCGTTAATGCCTCGCTCAATGACCGTGCATGATGATCACTCCATTGCAGCACCGTTACCTGTGAGCGGCACAATGCCATGTCTCGCTCGCGAGAACTCAACCCACCAGGGCCTTGCGCAGCCCCCCGAAGCGTCGCCGGTACTGGGCCGGGGTCAGGCCGACCTTGCGCCGGAATAGCCGGCCGAAGAAGGCGCCGTCCTCATAGCCCACCGCCTCGGCGATGGCATCCACCGGCGTCTTCTCGGTCTCCAGCATCTGCTTGGCCTCTTCCAGGCGCAGGGTATGCACGTATTCCATGGGCGTCAGGCCGGTGGCCTTCCTGAAGCGACGATGGAAGCTGCGCTCGCTGAGGCCGGAAACCTCGATCAAGGCAGCCACCGGCGAAGGCTCGTCGTAGTGTTCGGCGATCCACGTCTGGCAGCGCGCGATGACGGCATCCTCGGCCTGGCGGGTGCGCGCCAGCATGGCGAAGGGAAGCTGGCCGGCCGCATGCCAGTCGATCAGGAACAGCTTGGCGAGATGCATCGCCTCATCGACACTCGCCAGGCGCGCGACGAGATAGAGCGCCAGGTCGCTCCAGGAGGTGCCGCCCCCCGCCATGACCAGGCGACTCCCGGTGCCGCCGATCACCAGGGCTCGATGCGGATGCACCCGCACGTCCGGATAGCGACCCAGCACATCGCAGTAGGCCCAGTGCGTGGTGGCATCCTCGCCCCGCAGCAGCCCCGACTCGGCCAGCAACAGGGCGCCGGAACAGGCGGTCGCCAGGATGGTGCCGTTGGCATGGCAGCGCTTGAGCCACTCGACCTCCTCGGCATAGCGGCCCTCGAGCACCGCCTCGGGCGGCAGCATGATCTCGGGGATGCACACCACGTCGGGCACCCAATCCAGGCCGGCGTCGGGAACGATGCGCACGCCATTGGCGATGGTCAATTCACGATTGCCGGTACGAGCGACCACCTGCGGCACGAACAGCGGCTCACCGGCCTTGCCCTCGATCAGGGCGGGCCAGTCGCGTCCCGCCGCGGCGAAGACATCGTAAACCCCGTACAGGGTGGAAGCCGCCACTTCAGGAATTGCCAGCAATGCGATGGTGGGTTTCTGCATCGACATGGCGGAAACCGCCGGTTTTTGTCCGTAGGGACTTCAGTGTAGCCCAGCCGGGAGCGCCAGAATGGATGCGCCAATGCACACAACAAGACCTGTGGAGAACCGCCATGACTGCCCAAGCCAAACCTTCCGTTAACGACGCCTTCGACGCCTCCCGCGCCGCCGACTTCGAGAACCGCTTTGTTCGAGCCCTCAACGAGGGCGCCATGCTGCAGCTGATTTCATTGGCCCACCGCAGCGGCCTGCTTGGCCACCTGGCCGACGGCGAGCCAGTGACCAGCAGCGAACTTGCCGCCAAGGCCAAGCTCGATGAGCGCTACGTGCGCGAGTGGTTGGGCGGCGCGACGGTCGCCGCCCTGGTCGAGCACAACCCGCAGGCCATGACCTATCGCCTTCCCCCCGAACACGCCACGCTGCTGACCGACGGCGGCGAGGCCAATCTCGCCGTGTTCTCCCAGTACCTGCCACTGATGGGCCAGGTGGAAGACGACGTGCTGGCCTGCTTCCGCCACGGTGGCGGCGTGCCGTACTCGCGCTATGCCCGTTTCCATGAGGTCATGGCCCAGGACAGCGGCCAGACCGTGCTGCCCGTGCTGCTGGATGCCATCCTGCCCCTGGCACCGGAGCTGCCGGACAGGCTGGCGCAAGGCATCGACGTACTCGACCTGGGCTGCGGCCGCGGCCTGGCGCTGATGAAGCTCGCCGAACGCTTCCCCAACAGCCGGTTTATGGGCTACGACCTCTCTGCGGAGGCCATCGGCTGGGCGACGGAGCGTGCCGCTCGCCTGGGCCTGGCCAACCTGCGCTTCGAGGAGCGCGACCTGAGCGACTTCGACCGCACGGCTCCGGCACAGCGCTACGATCTGGTTACCACCTTCGATGCCATCCATGACCAGGCCCACCCGCTGAACCTGCTCAAGGGTGTCCGCCGCACCCTGCGCGAGGATGGCGTCTACCTGGCCCAGGATATCCACTCGTCCAGCCACCACCACGGCGACCGCGACCACCCCATGGGCACGCTGCTCTACACCCTGTCGATCATGCACTGCATGAGCGTCTCCCTCGCCCAGGGCGGCGAAGGGCTGGGCACGATGTGGGGCCGGGAGAAGGCACGGGAGTATTTCGGCAAGGCCGGCTTTGGCAACATCGAGGTGCACCAGTTGCCCCACGATATCCAGAACGACTACTGGGTGCTCAGGCCTTGAGCCGTTCGCCGACAACAAGGCCCTGTTTGGCTCTGCGGCCCCGGCTCAATGCTCCAGGCCCACCGCCTGGCCGGTGACGACGATGCCGCCAGTAAGCGGGACATCCACCTGCAGGCGGCTGGGCCGGCCCATGGCCTCGCCCTGCCGGATCGTCAACTGGGCAGGCGCCTGTAGCAGGCCGGCATCGCGCAGGTAGCCACCCAGCGCCGCGGCGGCCGCACCGGTGGCGGGGTCTTCCACCACACCGCCCACCGGGAACGGATCACGGGCGTGGAAGTGCCCTTCGCTCTCGCGCCATACCAGCTGCAGCGTGGTCAGCCCTTCACGCAGCATCAGCGCCTTGAGACGCTCGAAATCGTACTCGAGCCGTTCGAGGCGCTGCTGCGTCTTGCATGCCAGCACCAGGTGCCAGGCCCCGGCATAGGCCCGCGCCGGCGGAATCTCGAGATCGAGTTCGTCCACCTGCCAGCCAAGCAGTTCGCACACCGTCTCGACCAATTCAGGCTCGGCGGGACGATAGTCCGGCGCGACCGATACCAGCGAAGCCCGCCACTCCCCTTCCACCTGGTTGACGGTGACGCTCACCTCGCCCACCGCCGTATCGAGCAGGTAGCTGCCCGCCCCGCTCAGCCGGCCCATCTGCACGCCGCCGGCCACCGTGGCATGACCGCAGAAGCTCACCTCCGCCTCGGGGCTGTAGTAGCGCACCGTCCGACGCGCACCCTTGGCCGGGGCAATGAAGGCGGTTTCGGAATAGCCCACCTCTGCAGCGATACGCTGCATCTCGGCCGGCTCGGGCAACACATCGCCCAGCCACACCCCGGCGGGGTTGCCGCCGCTGGGGGCATCGGTAAAAGCCGCCAGGCGATAGAGAGTGCCGCTCATGGGAAGCTCCTTGAGTTCATGTGGTTGCCTGACATTGTGGTTTGAAAAAGAGGGACAGAACAGGACTCACCTCACTTATCACCGAAGTAATGGCCGATTGATCACGATAGTTGAATAAACAATTACACTTAGGGAAGCGCTGAATAAATCGGCGAGCGGGATGAAGCACAAGGCGCACGGAGCACAGAAACCGGAGCCTATGGGGTATAGGTGAGGATTTCGAGCACCGCGCAACGCCGTGATTCGATCGCGCAGACATTTATGCAGTGTTTCCTTAGCGCTCCAAGTTGAGATTTAGCCTGGTTATTTGGCAGGCAACAAGAACGACGTCTACGTTTAAACATCTCCCGACCGAAGCGCCAAGCACTACTGAGAAGGGCTTTGCCAAAAAGTAATTTCTGAAGCCAGAACAAACCAAAAATTGGGTGACCCATGAAAGTCAAACGCATCATGGCCAACACGGCGACATCGGATATCGACAAGGCTGCAGCCTTCTATGGGGAAATCCTGGGCCTCGAGCTGCTCATGGATCACGGCTGGTTTCGAACATACGGCTCTGATGAAAAGATGACCGTACAGTTGAGCTTCGGCACCGAGGGTGGCTCCGGCACGCCGGTGCCCGATCTCTCCATCGAAGTCGACGATATCGAAGCGGCGCTGGCTCGCTTCGAGAAGGCGAACGTGCCCATTGAGTACGGCCCTGCCAGCGAGCCCTGGGGCGTGCGGCGATTCTATGTCCGCGACCCGTTCGGCAAGCTCATCAACGTCTTGCAGCATGAGTAAGCGAACTCACTCAGGCAGGCATCACCTGTCTGGCTCGACTTGGAATCGAGGCCGACATCGCGAATTATCAGCCTATTGAGCCCTGAGCTCATGTCCATAGTCCGTGATATCTGTACATGAAAGGCTGAAGCGATGTTGCCCACCAACATAGTAACGACACGGCTTTCCCTCCGTGAACCGCGCGTCTCCGACGCCTCCCGCCTCTTTCGCGCATACACCACGGATACGGAAGTTACGCGCTTCTTGGTATGGCGCCCGCACAAGGCGATAACCGAAGCCGAGGAATTCATCGCCACCTGCATCGAAGCCTGGGGAGATCGCACGCATTTTCCCTACGTCGTCACTCTCGCCGGTAATGAGCAAGAGCCCATCGGCATGGTGGAGGCACACCCCAAGGGCCATACGGTCGATATGGGCTATGTCCTGGCGCGCCAATTCTGGGGGCAAGGCATCATGACAGAAGCGCTGGCCGAGCTGACCGAGCGCTGCCTGGCACAGCCCGAGTATTATCGGGTTCAGGCCACATGCGATGTCGAGAACCTGGCTTCCGCTCGCCTATTGGAAAAAGCGGGCTTCTCGAGAGAAGGACGGCTCGAGCGGTACGCCTTGCATCCGAATATCGGTCCAGAGCCCAGAGCATGCTTCATGTATGCCCGCTGCCGATAGCTAGGCCATACTGCAGCGGATGGTGCGGCCAAACCAGACGAGAAAAACATGGAGCGCCTCATGGACGAAGACCTCGAGAGAATGACCCGCGAGGAACTGATTGAAGAAGCCAAGCGGCTACGCCAGGGTATCCGAGAACACCGCGACTGCAGCGGACACGATCTCTGCTGGCATCATCCTGCCCTGTGGGGGTTGCTGCCCGACAAGTCCGATCCGGTTCCCGTGGTACCGGAATGGCCGGAATTCATCAGGGGCTGCATCAAGTATCGGCAATCGCTGGATGAGCAGGCGCCCAAGGCACCACGGTCAGATGAGCCGTATGATGAGTGAACATCCTGGCAAGCAATGCCAAACCATGCTCCCCCCACGTATCGAAACAGAGCGGCTTCTCCTGCGAGAACCACGCCCCACAGATGGGCCGCTCCTGTATCGCGCATACACGATAGACCCGGAAGTGACACGCCACCTGGTCTGGCATCCTCATCAGGCACCATCCGAGACGCAGCAATACGTGGATGCCTGCATCCAGGCCTGAAAAGAGCACATCCGATATCCCTATATCATTTCGTTGACCAATGACGAGCACGAACCTATCGGGATGGTCGATGCACGTCCTCGGGGCCACATGGTCGATATGGGATATGTCCTGGCACGCCAATACTGGGGGCAAGGCATCATGCCGGAGGCGCTGAGAAACGACACCGCTTCCGCTACAGCGTCTCTTCCAACAACATCGCCAACCGCTTGTGATGCAGCGCATCGGCGGCTGCGTCGTAGCTGGGGGCGTCCTTGGCCGTGAAGCCGTGGGCTGCGCCCTTGTAGAGCTCGGTGGTGAAATGCACGCCGGCCTTGGCCAACGCCTCATCCATGCGGGCGATCTGCTCGGGGGGCAGCAGCTCGTCCTTGTCGGCGTGGCCGAGATAGACGCGCCCTTCGATGGTGCCGACCACGTGCACGAGGCTGTTCGGGTCGCCGGCCGTGGCCAGGTTGGCCGAGTGGAAGCCTGCCGCAGCGGCGACGCGGTCGGGGTGTTCGGCTGCCATGCGCAGCGCGAAGGCGCCGGTCATGCAGTAGCCCACCACGCCTATCTTGCCGTCCGCGAACTCGGGCTCGTTATCGATGCATTTCAGCAGCGCGGCGAAGTCGCGGGATTGTGCCTCGGGCGTAAGCTGGCCGGCATACTCGAACAGCTTCGATCGCACGTCCGGATCGCGGAAGGATCTGCCCTCCGGCACGACGGAGCCGCTCGCATTGCGGTAGTAGACGTTGGGCATCAACACGGCATAGCCGCTGTCCGCGATTTGCTGGGCCTTCTCGTGATAGCAGGGGCGCAGGCCGCCGATATCGGTGAACAGCACCACGGCCGGAAGGGGGCCTTCGGCGCTCCCGGGCGTGAATACGTAGGCGTCGATGGTGCCGTCGGCAGCGGGGATTTCGATAGCGCGAGACATGAGCGGGCTCCGGGTTGTCGATGCGATTTGTCGTCAGGGGAAAATGTATCAAAGATCCTGGCTGGCGAACTTTTCGCCTATCCTGATGAGATGCTCGAGAAAGCTCACGACCTAACGCGGCCGCGCCGCCAAAAGCGCGTGCGCGTTCATCCATTTCAGAGTGTGCTGTCCAATCCCTGCCGAGCGCTATAAAAAATCATGAGGCGCCAAAACAATCATGAGGAGAGTGCCATGAAGGCTGAAGAGTTGCGGTCCGTCCAGACGCCTCTGAAAGAGCGTTATCGCGAAGCACCGGATGCCGCGCTGATCACTCTGCGCGCGCAAGGGCGTCTCGGTGAAGGTGTCAGTTGCAGAGTCGAGACAGGCAAAGCGCTGGTTGAGGCCGGGCTGCATCCCGCCACGGGCGGGAGCGGTCAGAGCGCGTGTTCGGGCGACATGCTGCTCGAAGCCTTGGTGGCCTGCGCGGGGGTGACGCTGAACGCCGTGGCCACGTCACTCGGCATTGAGTTGCGAGATGCCTCGCTCCAGGCGGAAGGTGATCTCGACTTCCGCGGAACCCTTGGCGTATCAAAGGAAGTTCCCGTCGGCTTCCAGAGTATTCGGCTGCAAGTCACCCTCGACACGGATGCCTCGGAAGAGCAGCTCGACACTCTCCTGCGCTTGACGGAGCGGTACTGTGTTGTTTACCAAACGCTGGCGCATCCGCCTGCGCTGTCGGTTGCTCGCAAACCCGCAACGGGCTGAGCTTTACATCACACCCACAGGACATACCAACCTGTCGCTTCCGCCGCATCCCATTCGAATACTGCACTGGTCACCACCCACCCTGCCGGATCGCCACGCAGCCGACCACTTCGGGGTTGTAGAGATAGAGCCAGGCGGGACCGAAGGCGGTGGCGTGAATGGCCCGACGATAGAGCCCGGCATGCGGCTGGCGCGGGCGAAAATCCTCTAGCCTGTCCAGTTCGGCAAGCAGAGTGGCGTCGACGCGAAACACCTCCACCTCTACCCCACGGGAGGTTTCGGGCTTGGCGCCGGGAAAAGGCCCGAGATCGTAGAGGGTAGCGCTGGTCAGCCGGTCGCTGCCGAGGAAGTCGGCACCCTCCAGCCAGTGATGATTGCGCAGGCCGCGTTTCAGGGTGCCGTACACGGCCACCAGCGGCGTGCGGGTAACGGAGAGCACGGGCGTGTGCATGGTGGGCTTCCTCCTCGACGCGTCGGTGCCTGAATGAAGTCTAGCTCAGCGCCTTGTTCCGTCATGATGCCAACCGTCACTCTCCCAACGAAAAATGTCGTACGCTTACCGAGGGCCAGCGAGAGGGAGCGAACCGATGAAGCTGTGTGCCGTGCAGTACGCCTCGACAACGGGCGATATCGAAGGGAACGTGGCACGCCATGTCGAGTTCGTCGAACTGGCGGCGACGCATGGCGCCGAGCTGATTTTCTTCCCCGAGCTCTCGCTGACCGGCTACGAGCCGACGCTGGCCAATAGCCTGGCCACCCACGAGGAGGACCCGCGACTGGATGTGTTCCAGCACCTGAGCGATGCCCATGGCATCGTGATCGGTGCCGGGCTGCCGCTGGTCACCTCACAAATGCCGCGGATCGGCATGGTGGTGTTCCAGCCCCGCGCGGGGCGCCAAGCCTATGCCAAGCAGCACCTGCACGACGACGAGCTGCCCTACTTCTCTTCCGGGGAGAGGCCGATGCTCATCGAGACCCGCCAGCACCGCCTGGCGCTGGCGATCTGCTATGAGTCGCTGCAGCCCGATCATATCGCCACGGCGGCAAGCCTCGGCGCGGATGTGTACCTGGCCAGCCTGGCCAAGCTGGCACCGGGGATGGATGAGGCCTATGCCTGTTATGCCACCTTCGCCCGCGAGCGAGCCATGACGATCCTGATGGCCAACTGCGTGGGCCCCTGCGACGGAGAATCTGGCGGGGGCCGCTCGGCGGCCTGGATCGACCGCGGCAAGCGTATCGCCAGCCTGGCAGACGAACAGGAAGCCATGCTGATGCTCGATACGGCCACCCTGGCCACCCGCGTGCTGGCCCCGGCGCCACCGGCAGCCTAGCAGGGGTTTGAAGGCCCACGCCTCCCGGTCGAAGACGTGTTTCATCCCTATCTTGAATGCTTGGAACTCCTTCAATGCTGACACTGCTGATGTTGTTGATCGGCCTTGCGCTGCTGATTGCCGGTGCAGAGGGCCTCGTGCAGGGTGCTTCTCGCCTGGCTGCTCGCCTGGGCATCTCGCCGTTGATCGTCGGCCTTACCGTGGTGGCTTTCGGCACCAGTGCCCCGGAACTCGTCGTCAGCCTCAAGGCGGCCTTTGCCGGCCAGGCGGGCATCGCCATGGGCAACGTGGTGGGCAGCAATATTTTCAATGTGCTGTTCATCCTGGGGGTCTCGGCACTGATCGTGCCGCTCGCGGTGGCCCACCAGCTGATTCGTCTGGATATCCCGCTGATGATCGGGCTCTCGCTGATCGTCTTCCTGATGGCGACCGATGGGCATATCGGCCGGTACGAGGGTGGGCTGCTGGTGCTGGGGCTGGTCGCCTACACGGGTTTTCTGCTGTGGCAAGGGCGGCGCCAGGCACCGGCCGCCGAGCCGACGCCCGGGGATGAGAAAAAAAACCGTCACTGGGGGCGCGATGCGCTGTTCGTCGCGGGCGGGCTCGCCATGCTGGTGGCCGGTTCACGCCTGTTCGTCGACTCGGCCGTGGTGCTGGCGACCTGGTTCGGCGTCAGCGATCAGGTGATCGGCCTGACGCTGGTGGCGGCGGGGACCTCGCTACCCGAGGTGGTGACCTCGATCCTGGCTGCCCTGCGTGGGCAGCGGGACATTGCCGTGGGCAACGTAGTGGGCAGCAATATCTTCAACTTGCTTGGCGTGCTTGGCCTCACCAGCCTGCTCGCCCCCGCCGGCATCGCCGTGACCGAGGCCATGCTCAGCCTGGACCTGCCGGTGATGATCGCCGTGGCCATCGCCTGCCTGCCGATCTGCTTCACCGCCAGTGCCATCAGCCGCTGGGAGGGCACCGTACTGCTGGGCTACTACGTGGCCTACACCGCCTACCTGGTGCTGGCCGCCACCCACCATGACGCCCAGGCCGGATTCAGCGCGCTGATGCTCTATTTCGTGCTGCCGATCACCGCCCTGACCCTCGCCGTGCTGGTCGTACCCGAGCTGCGCCGAAGAGCGGTCAGGTAAGGACAGGGGGCCTGCGACGTCGCCCCCTGCCAAGGTTCAGCCCAGCAGGCGCGCCAGGGCACCATCCACATGGCCTGCCCAGTCGCCCGGCGACATTTCCTGAAAGCCCGTGTCGCCGAGGAAGGCGCTGCCGAACACCACGTCCGGCTCGAGTTCACGCAGGAGCCTGAGGCTCTCGGCCAGTTGTTCCCGGTCCTTTTCGTCGTTGTGGCCGGAAATGAAGCCGGCGTGCCAGTCGCCCCTCTCACCACGGTAGAGCGTATCCCCGGTGAACAGGTAGCGCTTGCCGTGGGGCGAGTGCACCAGGAAGCAGGTACTGCCGGGACTGTGCCCCGGAGTGGGGATCACCTCGACGTTGCCCAGGTGCATCTCGCGCCGCTCGAACAAAATCTCCGGCGTGCGGTAGCGGGCAAAGTCGTCAAGCTCGGCGCGGTGGCCGCCCAGCTTGGCCCCGAATCGCTGGTGGATCGTCTCGAGCGTTGCCCCCAGTTCGTCCCGGTGGCTCAGGTACTGGTAGGCCACGCCGCCCAGCTCCGCCATCCTGTCGATCTCATGTTGATGACCGGTGTTGTAGAAGAGCACGTTGCCTTCGTCTCGCGTCAGCAGGTAGGCGTGAACGGTCAGCCCGGCGAAAGGGCTTTCCACGTCGGTTTCCCAGATATCCGGTTGAACGTGGCGCATGGCTGTTCTCCTTTGTGTGGCTACACAGTCGGAGCCTAGGCATTGTCTGAAAAGTCGGCGAGCGATGGTAAGACAAGGCAAAAACAAGCAAAATTTAGGTCAAGGTAGATCATGCTCCTTTCTCCTAGTCGCTTTACAGACACGAAGCGGCTGCGCGATGCTGGGCCGCCAAATCTCCGGAGTTCACTGCCTTGACACGCCAGGCGCTCGAGAAATACCAGGTACTGGCCTATCTGGCGGCGATCGCGTCAGGCCTGGCACTCGGCACGGCCCTGCCGGGGCGGGTTGGCGTGCTGGAAGCAGTGCTGTGGCCGCTGTTGGGGGCGCTGCTCTACGTCACCTTCACTCAGGTACCGCTGACGCAGCTGCGCGCGGCATGGCGCGACACGCGTTTTCTTACCGCGGCGGTGGTCGGCAACTTCTTGCTGTTGCCCCTCGTCGCCTGGGGGTTGGCGAGCCTTTTCGCCGCCGAGCCGGCGGTTCGCCTGGGCATGCTGCTGGTGCTGCTGGTGCCCTGCACGGACTGGTTCATTACCTTTTCCCATCTGGGCGGCGGCAGGGCGCAGTATGCCATTGCCTTCTCGCCGATCAGCCTGCTGCTTCAGCTTGCGCTGCTGCCCTTTTACCTCTGGCTGTTCCTCGATCAGAGCCTGCTGGTCGCCGTGGTGCAGCGGGAGCTGCTGATGGCTTTTGCGGGGCTGATTCTGCTGCCTTTGCTGCTGGCATTCGCCACCCAGAAATGGACGCAGCGCCACCGCGCCCGGGAACGGCACATCGAGCGGCTAGCCTGGCTGCCGGTGCCGCTGCTGGCCCTGGTGGTGTTCTCCATCGCCGCCACCCAGGTCAATGTCGTCGTCGGCTCACTGCCTCTGCTCGGCGGGCTGCTGCTGGCCTTTGCCTGCTTTCTGCTCGTCGCAGCGCTGCTGGCCCGACTGTTGGCACAGGTGGCGCAACTTCCTCCTGCCCAAGGGCGCGTGCTGGCCTTCAGTCTGGGCACGCGAAACTCCTTCGTCGTGCTGCCCCTGGCACTCTCTCTTCCCGCTTCCTACGAGCTGGCGGTGGTGGCCATCGTGTTCCAGTCACTGGTCGAGCTGATCGGCATGGCAATCTTCCTGTGGTGGGTGCCACAGCGACTCTTTCGTAGCAATGCCTGATGCCTGCTGACAGCCGAATACACGGCCGCATTGGTACCATGCAAGGACTCACGGGCAGCTATACTCGCTACGATATGCACAACTGCGACACGCAATAGAACCGGATCATAACGATAGTAAAAAGGTTCTCCCCCATGATCTCTTCCCGGCTGTTCGGCTGGTTGCTCCTTGCCCTGCCCGTAGCGGCAATCGCCGTCGTCAATCCTCCACCGCAGGCAGACGAGGCGGTGCGCAAGGCCGAGGTGCTGGAGCAGGTGGTGGCCCCCGATGTGGAAGTCACCGAGCCCACGGAACCGCTAAGCGAGCAGGAGGCCCAGGTCGTCGATCCGGAGGGCATCGATCCCTTGGAAGAACCCCTCACCTGCCTGGCACGCTCCATCTACTGGGAGGCCAAGGGCGTGCCGGGACGCGATATGGAATCGGTGGCCAATGTGGTGATGAACCGGCTCGCTGACGAGGCCTTCCCCAACACCATCTGCGACGTGGTGAAACAGGGCTCGGAGCAGCCCCCCTGCCAGTTTTCCTGGTGGTGTGACGGCCGACCCGATGAAGTGGTGGAGGGCGACGCCTACGAAGTGGCCAAGGAGGTGGCGCGCCTGGCTCTCAATCAGGAGCTACCCGACCACACGGACGGAGCGCTCTATTTCCACGACCGCACCGTGCATCCCCACTGGGCGAACGAGTTCCTGGTCACTATCGAAACCGAGGCCTTCATCTTCTACCGACCTGACGTCGCCTCCGCCAACTGAGGGCAACCCACGGGAGAACGCTCAGGTCTTGCGGAAGGCGTCCATCACATACCCCACCAGAGCCTCACTGGCCTGGCCCGCACCGGGTCGTTTGACCAGCTCCAATTGGTAGTCACCCAGCGGCGGAAGCAGGCTAGAGTCGATCCGTCGCAGCGGTGGACGAATCAAGCTGAGCGGAAAAGGCGACACGGCCAGGTCGGCGAGCATGGCTGCCTCATGACCGGCACAATGCTCGCAGGTATAAGCGATCCGATAGCTCATACCGGCATGGTCCAGCGCGTCGAGAGCCATCCCCCGCCAGGCACAGCCATGATGTGCCAGGGCTACCGGTAGCGGCGAGCGCTGTGCAGCGATACCGCCTTCCCGCCCCGCCCATACCAGCGCCTCGCTGTGCACGATCTCGCCGCGTACTTCCTGCCCCGGATTGCCGGCGGTAACCAACACCAGGTCAAGGTCGCCAGCGTCCAGGCGGGCGAGCATCTCCCGACTGCTGCCCACGACCACATCGACCTGCACAGCCGGGTGCGAGCGGGCGAACTGACCCAGCACGCCTGGCAGGATTCGTGTGCCCACATCATCGGTCGTGCCGAAACCGATGCGCCCTTCCAAGGAAGGGGACAGAAACTGGGTCACTGCTTCCTCATTGAGCCTGAGCAGACGCCGCCCGTAGCCGAGCAGTATCTCCCCTTCCGGCGTGAGTCTGACCTGACGGGCCTCGCGTACGAATAGCGCCTGGCCCAGCGTCTCTTCCAGACGCTTGATCTGCATGCTGAGCGCCGAGGGCGTGCGAAACACCTGGCGGGCGGCTCGGGTGAAGCTGCCGCATTCGGCAATGGCGACGAAGGTGCGCAACACATCCGAGTCGAGTAGCGGCAGGGCGCTATTGCCGTTCGGCAGGGTGACAGCTGTCATGGGGCAACCTTTCAATTTTTCTTATAGCACAATGTAGACCTTTTCGTTTGCCTGATCAAACTCGCCAAGCCAAGCTATCCCCAGAGGTCGCGACCCTCCCTTAATCCATAAGAGTGCATGGCAACCGTCCCATATGGCGGCTGCCTGCCAGGAGGTGCGACATGAGCCAGTACGAACCGCTTCGCCAGCCCAACTCGGTGGCCAACAAGCAGCGCCCCACCCCACCGCCCCAGCCGGATTTCTTCATGCCGGCCATGCCCCCGCTGGGGTTGATCCACAAGCTCGAAACCAAGTGGTGGGAATACCGGCGCCGGCGGCAGTTTCACCAGCGCTTCCTGCCGCTGCTGGCCCATGACGACCATATCCTCGAGGACATGGGCCATCACCGCGACGACATCCTGTGGGCATCGCGCCTGCCGCTGAAGGAAGACGCGGAGCAGGCGCTGGTGAAGCGCCGGGCGCTACGCAAGGCCCGGCAGGGCCATTTCTCCCTGCTTGGTTGAGACCCCAAGGCCCTCTGGCGAACCGTCGCCGGGGGGCTTGTCCGTCACCGGCTCACTCCACCACCTCCAGCACACCGGACATTCCCCTGTTGCGGTGGCTGGGCAGGAACGGCAACTTTTTCCCGCAATGGAAGACCACCCGACCCGGCACTTGGGGAGTAAAGCGGATGACCTTCTCCTCACGCTCCAGCTCCTCTTCGATATCGAGCCCCAAGGCCTCCGACTGGATCACCAGGTCATGCGGCGCAAGGCCGCGCTCCCGGCTCACCACCAGTTCCACCGGGACGCCCACCTTGACCTGAATATGCTCGGGCTCGAAGAAATAACTGCCACCGACGAGGCGGATACGTTGTACACCGTCGCCGTCGGGCGTGGCCACATATGGCTCCGCATTGGCCCAGGCCTTGCTCGTGGCCAGGGTAATCAACGCCGCCATCATCAGCATTCCCACCCGGATGATTTTTCCGTATGTCTTTTTGTCGGCTACCATCATGTCTGCCTCTGGTTACACATCATCACCGCGAGGAGCGTGCCCTCGCTGCTCCCAATGCCATGCAGGAACGAGGGTCTGCCATGCTTTTTCGGGTTTCTCTTGGTCGCCTCAGTCGACACTAACTGACACAGTGCTTGTGAAGCAGGAGACACCATTTATCCACTCCAGAATAGCGGGCCACGAAGCCACATCCCACGAGGAAGTCGACCGACATCGCCTCCCCCTCGTCAATGACCACTCAATGCTCAACCAGTTGGTTGACAAGCCTTCACCGATGATCTATTTAAACCATATGGTTGAACAACAGACAATCGTCCTGGACCGGGTCTTTCACGCCCTGGCCGACCCCACCCGCCGCCTGCTGCTGGAGCGGCTGGCAGCCGGTGAGCGCAAGGTCGGCGAGCTGGCCGAGCCGTTCCCCATGTCACTGGCTGCCGTTTCCAAGCACGTTCGCGTGCTGGAGCAGGCTGGCCTGGTGGAGCGGCGCATCGAAGGACGCGCCCACTACTGTCGGCTGCAACCGGAGCCGTTGGCTGCGGCGGAACAGTGGCTAAGCTTCTACGAAGGCTTCTGGAGCCAGCGCTTGAATGCGCTGGAAGCGGCGCTGAAGGCTGCACCCGATGGCAAGCCGCCAGAGGAGGAAAAGGCAGATGAACGACGCTAACCACGGCCGGCCAATCACCGAGGACAGCATCCGCTTCGAGCGCCTGCTGCCGGGACCCATCGAGCGGGTGTGGGCCTATCTCACAGAATCCGACAAGCGTGGCCAGTGGCTCGCCCCCGGCGCCATGGAAGCGCGTGCAGGCAGCGCCTTCACTCTGCACTTCCACAATACCGAACTGACGCCCGACAGGACGCCACCAAGCGAGCGGTTTCGCCAGTACGACGGCAGCTTCACGACGCACCACCAGGTGCTGCGCTGCGAGCCGCCCCACATGCTTGCCTGGACCTGGGGCGGGGGCAACGAAGCCCCATCGGAGGTGACCTTCGAACTCAGCGAGGCCGGCGATCAGGTACGCCTGGTGGTGACCCATCGTCGCCTCGCCGATGACGACACCATGGTCAACGTGGCCAGCGGCTGGCATACCCACCTCACCGTGCTGGAAGGCGTGCTGCAGGGCCGCCGCCCCGCCCCTTTCTGGCCCACCTTCGAGCGCCTGGAGGAGGAGTACCGATGCCACATCATGTCGCCCCGCAGCTGATGTTCGAAGGCAATGCCGAGCAGGCCATGCGCTTCTATGTCTCGCTGTTCGACGATTCCGACATCGTCCGGCTCGAGCGCTACGGCCCCGAGGAACCGGGCAGGGAAGGCAGCATCAAGCAGGCCGAATTCACCCTGGCGGGCCGGCGCTACACCTGTATCGACAGCCCGGTTAAGCACGATTTCACGTTTACGCCTTCGATATCGCTGTTCGTCGAGTGCGAAAGCGCCGGAGAGTTCGAGCGGCTTCTCGAGCAGCTGTCGGAACAGGGCCAGACGCTGATGCCACCCGACGACTACGGCTTCAGCACGCGCTTCACCTGGCTCAACGACCGTTTCGGCGTGTCGTGGCAGCTCAACCTGGCTTGAAGGAGCGGCACGATGACGACCTCGCCCCTGCCTCCGATCGTCTCCGAGAGCGAATGGCGCGCCGCCCTGGAAGCGCAAATCGCCCGCGAGAAGGCTCACACAAGGGAACGCGACAGGCTCAGCGCCGCCCGCCGACGCCTGCCGATGGTCGAGGTGCGCGCCGACTACATGTTCGACGGGCCACAGGGTCAAACTACCCTGCTCGACCTGTTCGAGGGGCGCCGCCAGCTGATCGTCTACCATTTCATGTTCGGCCCCGACTGGGAGGCCGGCTGCGACGGCTGCTCCTGGGTGGTGGACGCCATGACCCACCCCGCCCACCTGCACGCCCGCGACACCACCCTGGTGCTGGTCTCCCGTGCATCGAGGGAAAAGCTTCTACGCTATCAGGCTCGCATGGGCTGGCAGCACCCGACGTGGTACTCATCGCTCGGTAGCGATTTCAACCAGGACATGGGCGTGACGAGCTGCAACTGTCATGCTCCCGACACCGATCGCGGCGAGCGCCATGGCATCAGCGTCTTTCTGCGCGACGGCGAGCGTATCTACCGGACCTACTTCAGCGGCAAACGCGGCGTGGAATACCTCGGCAGCCTGTGGACCTACCTGGACCTGACGCCCTACGGTCGCCAGGAGAGCTGGGAGGTCTCACCGCCAGGATGGCCGCAAACGCCGCCCTACGTGTGGAACCGTCGCCACGACGAGTATGAGACGTGACCCGCTATAGTGAGGGCACACGATATCCTGACATGGGTGGGTCGACTCAATGGATAAAGGATACCTGTTTGGCGACGCCTATCAGCCAAGCCAGATCGCACGACGCGTGGAAAGCATGGGCGTGGCCAAGGCCCGCGCGGACGCCCTGACCCTGCTGGTACTGGCCGTGCTCGCCGGTGCCTTCATTTCTCTCGGCGCCCTCCTGTTCACCGTCATCATGACTGATTCCGGTCTGGGTTTCGGTGTGACCCGCCTGCTCGGTGGACTGGGATTCTGCCTCGGCCTCGTACTGGTGGTGATTGGCGGCGCCGAGCTGTTCACCGGCAACAATCTGCTGGCCATGGCCTGGGCGAGCCAGTTGATCACTACCCGCGAGGTGCTGAGGAACTGGGGGCTGGTCTATTTAGGCAACGTGATCGGCTGCCTGGGTACGGTGCTCCTGGTGGTGTGGGCCGACATTGCCAGCCTTGGCGGGGGCAACGTGGGGGAAACAGCGCTTCAGATCGCCCGCGGAAAGGCAGCGCTCTCCTTTAGCGAGGCCTTCGCTCGAGGCATCCTGTGCAACGTGCTGGTATGCCTGGCGGTATGGCTGGCTATGGGTGGCCACAGCGTCACCGACAAGATCCTGGCCATTCTGCTGCCGATCAGCGCCTTCGTGACCCTGGGATTCGAGCATTCGATCGCCAACTGGTTCTTCCTGCCGCTCGGACTCGCCCTGGATGGGCAAGCGACGGTGACGCTCACAGGCTCGCTCGTCAATCTCGTGGTGGTCAGTGCCGGCAATATCGTCGGTGGTACCCTGCTGGTCGCCGGCGTGTATTGGCTCGCTTACCTGCGCACCCCGGATAAGCCGGATGATCGTCCCTCATGAGTTGCCATCTTTCTCACGCTCATGCCAATCCTGGACTCAAAAGGAGAACTTGTGAAAGGAAGCTGCCTGTGCGGCGCCGTTGAGTACGAAGTGGATCAGCTCGACATGCCAATCATCCATTGCCACTGCCGCACCTGCCAGAAAGCCCATGCGGCTCCGTTTGCTGCCACCGCTGGCGTGCTGCGCACTCACTTCCGCTGGTTGAAGGGGAACGACGCACTCGCCGCCTTCGAGTCTTCACCAGGCAAACTGCGTCACTTCTGCTCGCACTGTGGCTCCCATTTGATGGCCGAACGCCCCGGTCAGCCGCATGTCATCTTGCGTGTTGCTACCCTCGATAACGATCCCGGGTCGAAGCCGGTCCAGCATATCTGGTGCTCACACGATGTATCATGGCTGCACGATGAGAAGGCAGCCGAGCACTACCCGCAGGGACAACTTGATCTACCCTGAATTTCACCTCACCGGGGTGGAGCAGGCGACAAGCGCCGGCGCCACGATCACCAAACCCGCTCACGAGACCTTCTGGGGCGGCTATGCCGGTTATTTCCAGGGCCCCGACTACCAGCTGTGGGAAGTGGCCTGGAACCCTGTCTGGGAAATCGAGGAATGATGAGGAGCACGGAAACGCCATGAAGACCATCGGCCTGCTCGGCGGCATGAGCTGGGAATCCACCGCCAGCTACTATCGCGCGCTCAACGAGGGCGTTAAAGCCGCCCTGGGCGGGCTGCACTCAGCCAAGTTGTGCCTGTACAGCGTCGACTTCGCCGAGATCGAGCGGCTGCAGCACGCCGGCGACTGGGACGCCACCGCCGAGATCCTGAGCCAGGCTGCCCGCAGCGTGGAGGCCGGCGGTGCGGACTTCCTGCTGATCGGCACCAACACCATGCACAAGGTCGCTCCGCAGGTTGCCGAAGCGGTCTCGATTCCGCTGCTGCACATCGCCGACGCCACGGCACAGCGCCTGGCCGGCGACGGCATTCGTCGCGTCGGCCTGCTCGGCACCCGCTTCACCATGGAGCAGGACTTCTACAAGGGGCGTATCGCCGAAGGATTCGACATCGAGGTGCTGGTGCCCGACGAGGCTCAGCGCGACCTCGTACACGAGGTGATCTACCACGAGCTGTGCCTGGGCCAGGTAAAGGAGGCGTCGCGGCAGGACTATCTGGAAATCATCGAGTCGCTACGCGAGCAGGGTGCCGAGGCGGTGATCCTCGGCTGTACCGAGATCGCCCTGCTGGTGCAGCAGAGCCATACCGCGGTGCCGCTCTACGACACCACGGCCATTCACGCCGAGGAATCGGTGAAGTGGGCACTACAGAGATAGGCTTGAGCTGAAAAGTCTTCGAGCGAAGGCCAGACAAGGCAAAAATCAGGGAAAAGACGGAGTTTACAAGTTGTAAATGAGTACTTTGAGCTGATTTTTAACGCCGTATGGCCAAGCGCAGACACTTTTCGGCCAAGCCTAGGCGTAGGTGTTGATGTGGGTGCCCACCATGCCATCATTGGCCAACTGCGGTGCCACCGAAGCCGAGGCCATCAGGGCGGCGACCTGATCCTTCTGCATGTCCAGAGCTTCCTTGTAGACCTCCAACTGCACCTGCTGCGCGGCCTGGGCCTGCTGCATGACCAGCGACTGGCCGACGATGGTATTGACGGCTGAATCCATGTCCTTCGCTCCTTTGCTTGGTTCTACTGCTTTCCAACGCTAACAGCGAATGGAGAGCATGGCAAAAAGCCCTGTCCCGAGTGCCTCGGCCCAAAGGGGCCTATGAGCGAGACGCTCGCCAGCGATGCAGTGTTTTCAAGCTAGGCAGCAGCATTGGCGTCGCGGCCCGATAAGCGAGATAGCGATCACCAAAGGCCCTGACCAGGCTACGTTCCTCGAAGTGGATGCCGATGAATATGTAGAGTGTCATGCCGGCCGCAAACAGCAAATGGCCAGCGGTCATGTGCGGGGTCGCCCAGAACGCTAACAGGAGCCCCAGCATCAGCGGATGACGCACGATACGGTGCAACCCTGGCGTGCGAAACCCTACCTCGCAGAAGGCTTTGCCACGAAGATGTCGATAGGCCTGACTGACACCCAGCAGCTCCCCATGGCTGATCAGGAAGGTGGCATGTACCACCAGAGCCCACCCCAGGCCGAACAGGAGCCACAGTGCCACGGCTCCGCCGCCTTCAACCAACCACAGCGTTTGCGGCAACGGCCGCCAGCCCCAGTACAACAGGCCAAGCATGAGGGACGACAGCAGCACATAGGTACTGCGCTCCATCGGTTCCGGCAGCCAGCGCCGACACCAGCGCTTGAAGCCTTGGCGCGCCATGAACGAATGCTGCGCGCCGAACAGCAGGATGAGACCGGCATTGATCAGCAGTGCCAACCCCGTTTCGCTGACGGGGCCACGATTCATCGTTCGAGGTACAAGGAAATCGGCCGTAAAGCCAATCAAATAGGCGGAGCACAGCCAGAACAATAGATAGGCTCCTGCTGCATAAAACATCGTTATCCAACGCATTGTCATCTCCTGGTTGGTATGGATTGGCATCCTTGGAGGATGGGAGAGTCGGATCGCGATAGGGCCGTTTACTGTTTAAACTCGAGATGAATCGCTGCGCAACGACGCCACCCCTGCCCTGCCACTCCTGACTCTGCATCAGCTTGCCTGGCTGGCGTCGCCTGTACGTCTCCTGGCCATGCCCCACAGGCTGCCATCTTGAGAGGACGAAAGTGTGCCGCTGAACCTTTTCCTGTTTGGCTATCCTCGGTTGGAACAACAGGGCCAAACCGTGCCGATCAAGTTGCGCAAGGGGCTGGCGCTGCTGGCCTATCTCGCCATGGTCGGCAAGCCTCTCAGTCGCGACCGGCTGGCGGAGCTGTTATGGCCCGAGGCACCCGCCGGAGACGGTCGGGCCTGCTTGCGTCGCACCCTGCATCGACTGGTACGTCAGCTCGGCGACGGCATGTTCATCACGACACCGCAAACCATAGCTCTTGCGCCCAGAATCGTGGCCTCGACCGATGCCGTCGCCTTTCGCGAATTGCTCGAACGGCACGGCGGTCGATTATCCACGAAAGAGGCGCTCGTCGCGTTACGTCATGCGAGCTCACTGTATGCCGACGACTTTCTCCTGGGCTTCCATATCCCCGAGTGTCAGGACTTCGCAGACTGGCAGGACCGGGTAGCCGAGGAGCTGCGCCAAGCATTCGGCGAAGCGCTGACATAATTGGCGCATGCCGCAGCCGCGGCCGACGACTACGAGGCGGCCATCGCCCAGGCAAATCGAAGGCTGTCGCTCGACTCCCTGCACGAGCCAACTTACCAATTGCTCATGCGGCTACATGCGGAATCAGGGCAACCGGCAGCCGCCCTACGCCGGTACGAAGAGTGTCGCGAAATACTCATGCGGGAACTCGGGGTCAGGCCACAGGCGAGCACCGAGAACATCCGTCAGGCCATTGCGCATGGCGACTTTCCCCTCGCCATCGTGCCGATGAGCGCACCGACGCCGGTCAGATATGTGGTCAGCGACGGCGTCCATGTTGCCTATCGGTTGCATGGGGCGGGTCCGCTGACCCTCGTGGCCCTACCTGGCTTTGTATCGCATCTCGATTTCTATTGGGACCAGCCGGAGCTTGCCAGCTTCATGCAGGCGCTCGGGCGCATGGCCCGGGTGGTGTGCTTCGACAAGCGTGGCGTGGGGCTATCCGACCGTGTCGACTATGCGGCGACACCGCAGCATACGGCGGTGGACCTCCTGACCATCCTTGATGCGGAGAGCATCGAGGAGGCGGTATTGCTGGGCGTTTCGGAGGGCGGCCCGGCTGCCCTTGCCCTGGCCGCATCCTCACCGGCACGAGTCACTGGATTGGTTCTCTACGGCACCTTGGCCCGCGCTCTACGAGCGGACGACTACCCATGGGGCTACCCACAGGAGAGCTACGATGCCCACGTCGACGCACTGATCGACGACTGGGGCGGGCCCGCCTGCATCGAACGCTTCGCCCCCGGCTGGGCACACGATGTCGAACGGCGCGCCTGGTGGGCGCGAGCGCTTCGGCTCGCTGCCAGCCCTGCCACGGTAAGACAGGTCTTCGAGGCGCTGAAGACGATCGACGTGCGGCCTCTGCTCGTAGAGATCGATTGCCCCACCCTGGTGCTGCATCGACGCGACGACAAGGCGGTCCCGGTCGAGCACGGCCGTTTCCTGGCCAGCGCTATCCCCAATGCACAATGGGTGGAACTCCCCGGTGACGATCACTGGTGGTGGGTCGGAGATACCAGTGCGCTCCTGCACCACCTGGACGTTTTTCTAGGGACTCTGGCAGGAACGCGCCGCAACACCTGAAAGGACGACCAGGGGACGCCACAGGTTTTATATCCCAAGACTCCTGACCCATGAAACGGAGTCTCCCCATGCCTTATGTCGTCAATCACCCCGTCAAGATTCACTTTCAGCAAATTGGAGAGGGTCCGCCGCTGGTCCTTCAGCACGGTTTCAGCGACAGCATTTCCGGCTGGTATGAAGCGGGCTGGGTAAAACGGCTCGGACGTCATTTCCGCCTGATCATGATCGATGCTCGCGGGCACGGTTTCAGTGACAAGCCGCATTCGCCGACGGCCTACGAGCTCGCCCATCGCGTTGCTGACATACTGACCGTCATCGACACGCTTGGACTCGAACGCGTGCACTACCTCGGCTACTCGATGGGCGGCTGGATCGGCCTTGGCCTGGCCGATGCGGCACCGCACAGGCTGCTTTCCATGGCCCTTGGCGGCATCCATCCCTATGGCCAGGACATGAGCCATTACCGAATCGGCGTCGCCGGCGGCATGTCTCGCTGGGCAAGGCTCGTGCAGCAGGCCGCGGGAGGCCACATGACGGATAGTGGCATACGGAGAATTCAAGCCAACGATCCACAAGCACTCGCCGCCGCGGTGGCATACGACCGGCCAGCGCTTGCGGGTATCGCCAGCAAGCTGCACTGCCCTTGCCTGATGTTCGTTGGCGAGAACGATCCCCTCTTGCCGCAGGTGGAGCGTTTCTCCAGTGAGCTTCCCGAGGCACGCCTGGTACGTATCGACAATGCCGATCACGTTCAGACTTTCTATGCTGCCAAAAGACTGGCACCTGCTATTCTGGCGCACATCAAGCGCAGCGAAATGCCTGCCAGCGTATGAAGCGCAAGTTACAGCCGACCCCCAGGGCTCGCTGATAGCCCTGGTTTTCGTAGAGGCGATGTCTTGCTACGGGAGCCCTGATGAACGAAGCCCAGTCGCTGCAGCAGGCCATTGATGAACCGGTGCGCCTGGTAGGCTACGACCCCGCCTGGCCGGCACGCTTCGACGCCGAGCGCGAGCGCTTGCTGAAGCGCTTCCCCGCCGAGCTGCTCGACGTGCAACACATCGGCAGTACCGCCATTCCCGGCATGCCGGCCAAGCCTATCATCGACGTCATGGCCGGTGTCGCTTCCATGGCCATGGCCGATGACCTGTTCGAGCCAATTCTCGATTACGGCTACGTGACATCACGAGAGTTCAACGCCAGCCTGACCGACCGCCGCTGGTTCATGCGCCACGCCAACGGACGACGCACCCACCATCTGCACGTAGTGGTCCACGACGGTGACCTGTGGAACCAGCGGCTGGCCTTTCGCGACGCCCTGCGCGCCGATTCCTCGCTGGCCGCTCGCTACGCCGCCCTCAAGCGCGAGCTGGCCTCCTGCCACCGGGAAGATCGCGAGGCCTACACCCGGGCCAAGGGGGATTTCGTGCGCTCGGTCGTCGAGACGGGCTGACATAGCTCGAACCCCCTCAGCCGAGAATATCGATACCCCGGTGCCCTTCCGCCACGCCCTCCACCAGGATGACGTCGCCCACGGCGTTGGCGGTACGCAGCGGCAGGATGCGCCGGTAGGCCTCGGAGCGATACCACGCTCGGGCCTGATCCAGGTCGGGAAAGCCGAGCATGATGGTGTCACCCTGCCAGCTCCCTTCCAGCACCTGGGTGGTACCGCCGTGGATCAGGTACTGGCCGCCGAAGGGGGCCAGGGTGGCGTCGATCTTCTCCAGGTACTCGACGATCTCTGGCCCCATGGTGACGTCCTGCAATCGGGCGATGGCGTAGGCGGTCATGGCAATGCTCCTGTGGTGAGTTTCGCCACCAGCTTCACCCACCGCGCACAGCCTGGCGATTACCTGCGAGGTAATAGCCAGCCATATTGCTTGGCGCTAATCTAGGTCCATGACCACGACCTCCCACACCCCCGGGCAGCTGTTGAAGATGTGGCGCCAGCGGCGGCGGCTGAGTCAGCTCGCGCTCGCCACCGAAGCCGACATCTCCCAGCGCCATTTGAGCTTCGTCGAATCCGGGCGTGCCTTGCCGAGCCGGGAAATGCTGCTGCGCCTGACGGAACAGCTGGACGTTCCCTTGCGCGAGCGCAATCGGCTACTGCTCGCTGCCGGTTTCGCCCCGGCCTTCGGCGAACGCGGCATCGATGCGCCGGAACTCGAGACGGTTCGCGGCGTCATCGAGCGACTGCTGGCGAGCCACGCCCCCTACCCGGCGCTGGCAGTCGACCGTCACTGGCATCTGCTGATGGCCAACCACCCGCTCGAGCGGTTGCTCGTCGGCATCGACCCCACACTGCTGAAGCCGCCAGTCAACGTGCTGCGGCTCACCCTGCATCCCCAGGGGCTCGCGTCGCGCATCCGCAACTTCCGCGAATGGCGTGCGCATATTCTCGAACGCCTGGCCCGCCAGGCCGACACGACGGCCGACCCGGCGCTTGCCTCGCTCAGCGAAGAACTGAAGGGCTACCCGGTGCCCGCCGGGGCTCGTCCTCATCTGGTCTCGAGATCGAGTCATGCCGGCATCGTAGTACCGCTGGAGCTGGCCATGCCGGATGGCCTCGTGCTGTCGCTGCTGAGCACCACCACGGTATTCGGCACCCCGCTCGACATCACCCTGGAGGAACTCGCCATCGAGTCGTTCTTCCCAGCGGACACGGCCACCCAGAAAGCGCTGCAGCAATTGGCCGCGCCTGTGCCGGCTGGCTAGAACGACAGACAGATCTTGCCGAAGTGGCGCCCCGCCTCCTCGTGGCGGAAGGCGTCGGCTATCTCCTCAAGCCCGAAGGTGCTGTCGATGATCGGGCGTACGCCGCTGGCCTCGATGCCGCGCACCATCTCCTGCTGGTGGATGCGACTGCCGACGATCAGCCCCTGCAGGCGCGCCTGCTTGGCCATCAGCTTGGCTGTGGGAATCTCGCCACCGCGACCGGTCAGCACCCCTATCAGCGAAATATGACCGCCGATGCGCACGGCATCGATGGACTGCGGCATGGTGCCGGGGCCGCCCACCTCGATCACGTGGTCGACGCCCTGGCCATCGGTCAGTGCCTTCACCTTCTTCCCCCACTCAGGCTCCGCTTTGTAGTTAAGGGTGTGGTCGGCACCAAGCTCCTTGAGCTTTTCGATCTTCTCATCAGAAGAAGAAGTGGAAATCACCCGTGCGCCCATGGCCTTGGCGAACTGCAGGGCGAAGATCGAGACGCCGCCGGTGCCCAGGGTGAGCACGGTATCGCCGGCCTTGAGGTTGCCGTCCACCACCAGCGCACGCCAGGCGGTGAGCCCCGCGGTAGTCAGGGTGGCAGCCTCTTCGTGGCTGTAGCCCCTGGGTGCGTGGGTGAACCAGGTGGTTGGGCGGATCACCCGCTCACGGGCATAGCCGTCGACGCCGTCGCCAGGCGTGGTCTTGAAGTCGCCGACCCGCGCCGGGCCGTCGAGCCAGTAGGGGAAGAAGGTGGAGACGACCGCATCGCCCACGGCGAACTCATCGACACCTTCGCCGACCGCCTCGACGACGCCCGCCCCATCTGACATGGGGATGCGACCGTCCTCGGTGGGGATCATGCCGGACGCCACGCCGTAGTCGTGGAAGTTAAGGGAGCTGGCATGTACACGCACGCGAATCTCACCCGGTCTCGGCTCTCCGGGCGCCTCCCGCTCGCTGACTTGTAGCTGGTCCAGCCCGCCGGGGCTTTTCAGGGTAACGACCTTCATCTCTGCGCTCCTTTCCTCATCGTATAGAAACCACCGCTATTTCGTGATGACCATGGCAGCCTTGGTAGGCACGCGCAAACCTTGTCGCCGGAACTGGTCCGGGTATCTTCCGTCAGCCTGTCAGGCGCCTTTCGCGTGCGCCAATGGCCTCGGCCAGGAAAGCCATGAACGCCCGGATACGCGCCACCCGGCGCAGGTCGGGATGGGTCAGCAGCCACAGGTCGGTGGCGAGTTCGGGAATCGGCTCGCCGAGGCGCATAAGCGCCGGCTCGGCATCGGCCAGATAGCAGGGCAGCACGGCGCGGCCGAGCCCATCGCGGGCGGCGGCCAGCATGCCGAACATGGTGTCGACGCGGTAGCGGCAGCGCTCGTCCGCACCGTTATTGACCATCCATACATCGAGCGCGGCATAGCCCAGGTGGCGATCCGGCCCAACCCAGGCATCGCTGTGGTTATCGGCGCGGGCATAGACCGCCTGGGCAATGGAGCCGACCCGCCGCCCCACCAGGTGCTCGGGCGGCGACGACGAGGGCCGCACCGCCACGTCGGCATCCCGCTGGGAGAGATTGAACAGCTGGTTGGAAACCGCCACCTCGAGGACGATCTCGGGATGGGCGCGCTGGAAATCGGCGAAGATCGGCGACAGCAACCCCATCAGCAGCGTATCGGTGGTGGTCACGCGGATGCTGCCGGAGAGGCGCAGGTCGCGCCCCGCCACGCGCCGCTCGGCGCCATGCACTTCGGCCGCTACACGGGCGGCGGTAGCCGCCAGGTCCTCCCCCGCCGCCGTGGCCGCATAGCCCGTGCGCGAGCGCTCGAACAGCGCCACGCCCAGGCGCCGCTCGATGGCATTCAGCCGCCGGAACACCGTGGCGTGGCTGGCCCCCAGTCGCCGTCCGGCGCCCGAGAGCGTACCCGCCTCGGCAATGGCCTGTACCACGCGCAGGTCGTCCCAGTGCAGCATCCGCTCATTCACGATCGGGCGCCCCTCGGCATGGCATGCCCTGCTCGCCGCTCAGAATTCGGTCACCACGGTCACCCCCGCACCCTGAAACTTGTCCATGCCCATCAGCGCATCGATCGACTGCTCCAGATCGATCCGCTTGCCGATCAGTTTCTCGGGCGCCAGCTTTCCCGCCTGGATCATGTCGAGCATGGCGCCATAGCGATAGGCCTGCATACCGTGGCTGCCCAGTATCTCGAGTTCATGGGCAATGACCTTGCTCATCGGAATGGCAGGTGTGCTGTTCTCGGCCAGCATGAGCCCGACCTGGACGTGCTTGCCGCGCTTGCGCAAATTGCTGATCGAGTTGAAGCAGGTGCTAGGGTGTCCCAGCGCATCCAGCGACACGTGGGCACCGCCGCGCGTCATTTCGATGACGGCCTCGGGGACGTTCGCTACTTCGGCCGCATTCACGGTGGCCACCGCGCCCAGCTCGCGGGCCAGCTTGAGCTTGTCTTCCGCGATGTCGATGGCCACGACGTTGGCGCCCACCGCGTTGGCGATCATGATCGCAGACAGGCCGACGCCACCGCAGCCGTGGACCGCCACCCACTGCCCCGCGGATGCCTTGCCCTGGTCGACCACGGCGCGAAACGACGTCACAAAACGGCATCCCAGGCTGGCCGCCGTGGCGAAATCCAGCGTCTCCGGCAGGGCCACCAGATTGACGTCCGCTTGGTGGATCGCCACGTATTGGGCAAAGGAGCCCCAGTGGGTGAAGCCGGGCTGGAATTGGCTGTCGCAGACCTGATGGTTCCCCGAGTAACACTCGGGGCAGGTGCCGCAGCCACCGACGAACGGGACCGTAACCCGATCCCCGACGCGCCATTTCTGCACGTCCTTGCCGACCGCCTCGACGATGCCCGCCAGTTCGTGTCCAGGAACATGGGGAAGCGCAATGTCGGGATCATGACCGACCCAGCCATGCCAGTCGCTGCGGCAAACTCCCGTTGCCATCACCTTTACCACGACGCCATGCGCTTCCGGCATCGGGTCGGGAACCTGCCTGATTTGCGGTGGGGCTGAAAAGGCCTCATACACCACGGCTTTCATGGAAGGTCCTCACTTGCGGCTTGTTCATTTACGCAAGCCTCATTGCTGTTTTTTGGAACACCGGATCGCAAGCGTACAACATAGCCTGGAGGCACGCATCATGAGGCCAACGAACCGGTGCTCTGAGGTGCAATTCAGCTATCCAGCCCTCCCATGCAGATGTATTTCACCTCCAGATAGTCCTCGAGCCCGTACTTGGAACCTTCGCGGCCAAGCCCCGACTCCTTGATGCCACCGAAGGGGATCACTTCGCTGGATATACCCACCTCGTTGACGCCCACCATGCCATATTCAAGCCCCTCGGAGACGCGCCATGCGCAGCCGAGGTCGCGGGTGTAGAGATAGGAGGCGAGCCCCACCTCCGTGTCATTGGCCATGGCAATGGCATCGGCCTCGTCCTTGAAGCGGAATATCGGTGCCACCGGCCCGAATATCTCTTCGCGAAACACCCGCATGTCGCTGTCGACATCGACCAGCACGGTGGGGCGATAGAAGCAGGCACCTTGGCTGTCGGGCGTGCCGCCAATCGTCGCCCTGGCTCCCTGGGCCAAGGCTTCTTCGACCTTCTCATGCACCTCCCGTACCGCACGCTCGCTGACCAGCGGCCCCATGGTCACGTTCTCGTCCAGGCCATTGCCAACTTTCAACTCGCTCACCGCCGCGGTGAATTTCTCCACGAAAGCGTCGTAGATACCCTCTTGGACCAGAATGCGATTCGCACAGATACAGGTCTGGCCGGCATTACGGTATTTCGAGGCCAACGCCCCGGTGACGGCCTGGTCCAGATCCGCATCGTCGAATACGATGATCGGCGCATTGCCGCCCAGCTCCATCGATACCTTCTTCACGCTCTCGGCGCACTGCTTGAGCAACTGCTTGCCCACTGGGGTCGAGCCGGTGAAGGTCACCTTACGCACCAGGGGGTTGCCGGTCAGCTCGTTACCGATCTCGCTGGAACTCTCCCCCACTACCAGGTTCAGTACACCAGCCGGTACTCCGGCACGCTCGGCGAGCTCGACCATGGCCAAAGCGGACAGCGGGGTTTCCTTGGCCGGCTTCATGACGAAGGTGCAGCCCACCGCCAACGCAGGCGCCGCCTTGCGGGCCAGCATGGCATTGGGGAAATTCCAGGGCGTGATAGCCGCCACCACTCCCACGGGCTGCTTGATGGTGACCAGGCGGCGATCATGGGCGAAGGTCGGAATCACATCGCCATAGACGCGCTTCGCTTCCTCGGCGAACCATTCGATGAATGACGCCCCATAGGCCACCTCGCCCCTGGCCTCGGCCAGGGGTTTGCCCTGCTCGCAGGTCATGATCAGCGCCAGGTCATCCTGATGCTCCAGCATCAGGTCATGCCAGCGACGCAGGATCACACTCCTCTGCTTGGCGGTCTTCGCCTGCCAGGCCGGCAGGGCGCGGTGAGCCGCCTCGATGGCGAACCGGGCTTCCGCCGCACCAACGTTTGCCACCTTGGCGATCACGTCACCGGTGGCAGGGTTGGTCACCTCGAAGCTGTCACCGTCGGTACCGGCCACCCACTGGCCATCGATATAAGCCTGGGTCTTCAGCAGTCCCGGATCTTTCAATTGCAATGTCATTATCGACTCCAGGTGCAAGTTGCGTCTGAGCAGTTGGCTCTCACCCCATGATCAACGAAAGTGCGGCATGACCTCATTGATAAACAGCTCGAGCGAACGCTTCTTCTCGTCGAAGGAGAGCGTATTGTCGGTCCAGAAGCTGTACTCAGTGATGCCCAATCGCTCGTAGCCCTTGAGTCGATCGACCAATTCATTCGGCGTACCGATCATCATGTTGCGACGCAGGCTTTCCAACGCGAACTCAGGATTGTCAGCTACGGCTTCCTCAGGCACAGGTTCGAAGAAACCATCGACCGCCTGCTGATCGTTCTTGAACCATGCCAGGAAGTAGCGATAGAAGAGATTGAGCGCCTCGGCACCTCTTCTCCAGCCCTCCGGATCACTCTCTTCGTGGACATAAGTATGGCGAAGCAGCATCAGATCGGGACGCGGCATATCGGGATGGTTAGCACAGGCCGTATCGAACTTTTTCGCCAGATCCGCCACCTCCTCGTCACCCTTCATCAAGGCCGTCACCATGACATTACAGCCATTCTTAACGGCGAAGTCATGAGAGTTGGGATCACGGGCCGCGATCCACATCGGCGGAAGCGATTCTTGGATGGGCTTGGGGACGCTGGTCGTGACAGGGAAGCGATAGACATCGCCCTGGTGAGCATAGTCGCCCTGCCACAGGCTACGAATTGCCGGCACCATCTCGCGCAGTGCCTGGCCCCCCTCCGCCGCCGACATGCCATCGACAAGGCGGTCGAACTCGAACTGGTAGGCACCGCGGGCGATGCCGAACTCGAGCCGGCCATCGCTGATCACATCGAGCATGGCGGCTTCACCGGCCAGGCGGATCGGATCCCAGAACGGCGCCACGAAGGTGCCCGCCCCCAGCCGGATACTCTCGGTTTTCGCCGCCAGATAGGCGAGTTGGGCCGTTGGGCTGGGTGATGAGGTGAACTGCATGCCGTGATGCTCACCGATCCAGGCCGTACGGAAGCCACCGGCTTCGGCGATCTTCACCAGTTCGCAGAGCTCCTCGAACAGCTGACGATGACTCTCATGCTGGTGGTAGCGTTCCATATGCAGAAAGAGTGAAAACTGCATCTTGATTCTCCTGATATAGGATCTTACGAAGTTTCCGTCTGCTTCACGGCGATGTCGGCGTCACGCCCTTCTTCACTCAGTGCCTTAATCATGCAGTAGGCCATGACCAGCAAGGCCAGCGAGAAGGGAAAGGCGGCGGCAATGGCGGCCGTTTGCAGTGCCTCGAGGCCTCCCGCCAGCAACAGCACGGCGGAAGTGGCACCAAGCCCCAGGCCCCAGATGACACGGTAAAGCTGCGGAGGATGCGGGTTGCCCTTGGCCAGGATGGTGCAGATGACCAGCGTGCCCGAATCGGCGGACGTCACGAACCAGGTCACGATCATCACCGTCGCCATGCCGATCATGAAGGTGGTGGCCCACGGCACGTCCAAGGCAGTAATGGTCTGGAACAGAACCTTGGTCACGTCCGTGTTTGCGACCGCGGCAAGATCAACGCCACCGAACAGCTGCAGATGCAGCGCCGTGCCACCGAAGATGACGATCCAGACCCCGGCGCCCAAGGTGGCAGCCAACATTCCACCGAGCAGTACTTCACGAAGGGTGCGTCCGCGCGATATGCGAGCGATGAAAATACCGACATACGGGCCCCAGGAGAGCCACCAGCCCCAATAGAACAGCGTCCACCAGCCCTGCCACTGGCTTTCGGGATCTGAATTCGTCCAGAAGCCCATGCTCACGACGTTGGACAGATAATCCCCCACGCTGTTGGTGAAGGTCGCCAGCAGGAAGATGGTCGGCCCGGCCAGGATAAAGAAGGCGAACAGGATCATGCTGAGATAGATGTTCCATTCACTGAGCAGCCGAATGCCTTTCTTGAGCCCGGAGACGGCCGAGAGGGTCGCCATCACGGTGACGCCCAGCACCAGCAGGACCTGATTGGTGCTGCTGATTTCCATGCCGAACAGACTATTCAGCCCCGCATTCATCTGCGAGACCCCGAGCCCCAGGGTGGTGGCGGTACCGAACAGCGTGGCGAAGATGGCCAGCAGGTCGATGGCATGGCCGATCGGCCCGTGAATGCGCTCGCCAAGCAGAGGGTAGAAAGCCGAGCGGATGGTTAATGGCAGTCCTTTGCGATAGGCGAAATAGGCCAGGATGGCGCCGACCAGAATATAGATCGCCCAGCCGTGCAGTCCCCAGTGGAAGATAGTGATGCTAAGGGCCGTCTGAGCCGCTTCCATGGAGTAGGGCTCAACGCCGCTCATGGCGATGAACGGGTTGCCCTGCAGGTGGTTCAATGGCTCGGCGATGCTCCAGAACAGCAGCCCTGTCCCCACCGCGGCGCTGAACAACATGGCGAACCAGGTGAAGTTGGAGAACTCAGGACGCTCATCATCGTTCCCCAGACGTAACTTGCCATAGGGGCTGAAAATGATCCCGATGGTGACGATCAGCACCACATTCACCGTCAGAATGTAATACCAGCCGAGTTCCTGTTCGATGAACTGCTTCACGCCCTGATAAATGCTGTTGGCCAGTGCTGGCTGCAGCACGGTGAAGAGGACGAAGGCGACCACCATCGCTATCGAGGCGATCGCCATGGTCCTGTCCACGCCGGCAAACACACCGCGCCTTGGGGTGGCCTGTCGAGAGTCTGGCATGGGGAGTCTCTCCCTATAGTTGTCTTGTAGTTGTGGCTGTGCCTGAAGGGCATACGAGCCTAGCGACGCATCAAGCCATGCACCTAAGGGCTGTCATGGCTCGAAAACATTTTGGTATGCCATAATACAATACGCAAGCACTTATTCGCTCTCGATCCTTACTCCCCCCACAAAGAATAAAAATATTCTTAACTATCAATAATTTAAAAAGAAGTTTCATAAGAACTCCCGCTCCCATCGTTGGCTTGTCACCAGGCAAGCGTTGCCAGATTTTGATTTCGGTATTATGGTATGCCAAGATGCTTGAGACAGTGACCGCCACCTGAACGGGGCAGAACAACGGAGACGACGATGGGTTTTGAAATCCGCAAGATCGCGACCTACCGCGAGACGACCTACATCGAGGGGGGCAAGCAGGGAGAGCGCCCAGTGACCATGCTTGGCGTGGCAGCGGTGATCGCCAACCCCTGGCATGGCCGCGGCTTTGTCGAGGACTTGGCTCCGGAAATCCGCAGTGGCTGCTCTGCGCTTGGCCAGCAGCTCGTCGAGCTGGTACTGAAGGAGATCGATGGCGATGCCATCGAGGCGTATGGCAAGGCAGCGGTAGTCGGCGCCGATGGTGAGATCGAACACGCCTCGGCCATCATTCACACCCTGCGCTTCGGCAACCACTATCGCGATGCCGTGGGTGCGAAGAGCTACCTGAGCTTCACCAACAAGCGTGGCGGGCCGGGCAGCTCAATTCAGATCCCCATGATGCACAAGCATGACGAGGGCTTCCGCTCGCACTACGTCACCCTGGAAATGCGCATCGAAGACGCCCCACGCCATGACGAGATCCTCGTCGCTCTGGGTGCCGCCGATGGCGGTCGTCTGCACCCGCGTATCGGCAACCGCTACCAGGACCTGCAAGAACTTGCCGACGAGGCCGAGCAGGCCGGCACCAACGACTGAGCATCGAGGAGGCAGCATGGAGCTCACCAAGGCGCGCAAGACTCCCGATGGCACCCGTTTCTGGCGCCAGGGCCAGGGCTCACCAGTCGTCCTCATCCATGGCGTGGGCCTCGATGCCACCATGTGGCAGTTGCAAGTCGAGGCATTGGCACAACGCCATGAGGTCATCGTCTACGACATGCTCGGACATGGTGACAGTGCCCTGCCTCGGGAAGATGCCGAGTTGAATGATTACGCGGACCAATTGGCGACACTGCTCGACCATCTGGAACTCGAGCGTGTTGCCGTGGTGGGCTTCTCGATGGGCGGACTGGTGGCGCGCGCTTTTGCCCTGCGCCACCCCGAACGCCTGGCTGCGATGGCGGTACTGTCCAGCGTCTTCGATCGTGACGCGAATGAGCGCTCAGGGGTCCGTCAACGCCTGGCCCAGACCCGAGAGCGGGGCCCCGCAGCCAATGTCGGCGAGGCATTGAAGCGCTGGTTCAGCCCGGCCTTCCATCGGGCCCATCCCGAACGGATCGCCGAGATCCATGAGATCGTCAGAAACAACCATCCTCAAGGGTATTACCGCAGCTATGCCCTGTTCGGAACTGAGGATCGCTTCGGTACCGAGCGTCTGCAGACGATCCGTGTGCCGGCCCTGGTCGCCACCGGCGAGCTGGATCCGGGGTCCACGCCTCGCATGGCGCGCGCCCTGGCAGAACACCTTCCCAATGCCGAGGTGCATATCTTCCCCGGCCAGCGGCATATGGTGCCCATGGAGGACCATGAAGCCGTCAACGCCGTGCTGCTGCGCTTTCTTGCCAAGGCATTGGCCCACGCCCCATCCAAGGAGGCACTCCAATGAGTCTTGATACGCTATCCATGTACATCGATGGAGAATGGGTCTCTGCCCGTTCCGGCACTACCTTCGACAGTTACGACCCCGCGACCGGCAAGGCCTGGTGTCGCGCGCCGGATGCCGGCATCGACGATGTCGATGACGCCGTACGGGCCGCACAGCGAGCTTTCGAGGCATCCGCCTGGGCCGGATTGACGGCCACCGCACGCGGCAAGCTGCTGTACCGGCTCGGCGAGTTGATTGTCGAGCACGGCGAGGAACTCGCCCAGTTGGAGAGCCGCGATAACGGCAAACTGATTCGCGAAACGCGCGGTCAGGTCGGCTACCTTCCCGAGTTCTTCTTTTACAACGCCGGTCTGGCTGACAAGGTCGTCGGCGAAACCCTGCCGCTGGACAAAACGGACATGTTCGGTGCCACCGTGCGGGTTCCGCTCGGCGTGGTGGCCGCCATCGTGCCATGGAACAGTCCACTGTATCTGACCGCCATCAAGCTTGCCCCGGCGCTGGCGGCCGGCAACACGGTGGTCATCAAGCCTTCGGAGCATGCCTCGGCTAGCCTGATCATGCTGATGCGCCTGGTCGAGCAGGCCGGCTTCCCCCCCGGCGTGGTCAATCTGGTCACCGGCTTCGGTCCAACCTCGGGAGCGGCGCTCACCAGCCACCCACTGGTGCGCAAGATCGCCTTTACCGGCGGCGCCAATGCAGCCCGTCACGTCGTTCGCAGTAGCGCCGAGAACTTCGCCAAGCTGTCGCTGGAGCTGGGTGGGAAATCGCCCAATATCCTGTTCGAAGATGCCGACCTGGACAGTGCCATAAATGGCGTAGTGGCCGGGGTGTTTGCCGCCTCCGGGCAGAGCTGTGTGGCGGGATCGCGCCTGCTGGTTCAGCGCAGCATCTATGACGAGGTCATCGAGCGCCTTCGCGAGCGGGCGCGAACCATCCGCATCGGCGCCCCCTCGGATGCCGAAACCGAAATGGGGCCCATGGCGACCCAGGCCCAACTGGAGACCGTCGAGCGCATGGTCGCCCAGGCGCAAGCCGATGGCGCGCAACTAATCTACGGCGGCATGCGCCCCGACATTGCGGAAGGTTGGTATTACACCCCAACGATCCTGGCCTGCACGGCGCACGACATGCCCATCATGCAGGAAGAAGTGTTCGGTCCGGTGGTGGCGGCAATTCCCTTCGATGACGAGGCCGAAGCGCTGAGACTGGCCAATGACAGTCAGTTCGGTTTGGCCGCCGGTATCTGGACCCAGGATGTCGGGCGCGCTCATCGCCTGAGCCGCGACATTCGCGCCGGCATCCTATGGGTCAACACCTATCGCGCTGTCTCGGCCATGGCACCGATCGGCGGCTTCGGTGCCAGCGGCTACGGTCGCGAGGGCGGTATCAATGCCGTACACGATTACACCGAACTCAAGACCCTGTGGATCAACTTGTCCACCCAGCCCATGCCCGATCCCTTCATCATGCGTTGAGTACGGAGCGAACCATGATCGATACCCAACATTACAAGCAAGTTCTCGGCGCCTTCCCGACAGGCGTAACCATCGTTACGGCCCTCGACGAAGATGGCAGCTTGGTAGGGTTCACCGCCAGCGCCTTCTCGGCGGTTTCCATGGCCCCTCCCTTGATCCTGATCTGCCCGAGTCTGGGATCGGACTCCTATCCCGTCATCAAGCGAACTGGCCGTTTTGCCGTGCACATTCTCGGTCATGACCAGCAGGCCGTCGCCTACCGTTTCGCCGGCAAGGGGCGCGACAAGGTCGAGGGAATCGCCTGGCATCGCTCCGAGCATGGCAACGCCATTCTTGACGGCGCCACGGCCTACCTGGAATGCCGGCTGTGGGAAGATTACCCAGGTGGCGATCACGCCATCGTCGTTGGAGAGGTACAGACATTATGGCTCGGTGACGAAGACCTCGACCCTCTTCTGTACTGTCGGGGAAAGATGGACAAGTTGCCCGAGACCTTCCGATTTACAGCGGCGCCAGCCTGAAACACACCGCGAGGTATTTCCTGTGTCACAAGAACGTTTCGAGAGAGGCCTGGAGAAACGACGCCGTGTACTCGGCGCCGAGTATGTCGACCAGTCGATACGCAATGCCGACGATTTCACTCGGCCACTGCAGCAACTGGTCACCGAGTACTGCTGGGGTGAAGTGTGGCAGCGCCAAGGACTCAGTGACCGCGATCGTAGCGTGATAAACTTGGCCATGATCACCGCCCTGAACCGCCCCCACGAACTGCGCCTGCACGTCCGCGGAGCGATCAACAACGGTCTCAGCGTCGAGGAGATCCGCGAGATTCTGCTGCAAACAGCGGTCTACTGCGGGGTGCCGGCGGCCATCGATGCCTTCCGTAACGCTCGTGAGGTATTGAGCGAAATGGGCGAGCTATAGCCTGGGAGTCCGGCAATGGCGCGACTCTCTGGATCTGGAGATGTAACAATGCGAAGAGCGCTACGGGATGACAGCCTCAGGGTCACGCGAAATCAGCCTACCCTCCGCGAGATCGTGGTCGACAAGCTTCGCCAGGCCATCATGACCTTCCAGTTGTTGCCTGGCGACCGCTTGGTGGAACGCGATCTATGCGAACGCCTGGGGGTCAGTCGCACCTCGGTGCGCGAAGCCTTGCGCCAGCTCGAGGCCGAGGGTCTGGTGGAGCATTCTGGTACCCGTGGGCCGCGCGTCGCCGTGATCACGCTGGAGGACGCTCGCGATATCTACGAACTGCGCTGCATGCTGGAAAGCACGGTTGTTCAGCTGTTCACCCAGAAGGCCACTCGGCGCCAGATGGCGGAACTGGAGCACACCTGGGAGATCCTCAAGGAAACGCTTCGCGAAGGCGATACCAACGAGATCGTCGAGGCTGTCAGCGACTTCTATGGTGTGCTCTACGAAGGTGCGGGCAACCGTATCGCCGGCCAGATCCTCAGCCAACTGCAGGCACGCGTCAACTACTTGCGAGCGACGTCGGTATCCCAGAAAGAGCGTTCCCTCGACAGCTTCCGTGAAATGACGCGCATCGTGGAAGCGATCAAGGCACGAGATCCGGTCGCCGCTCATGAAGCATGCGTAGCGCACATCCAGGCGGCCGCCAAGGTCGCCCTGGCGGTTCTGGCGGCCAAGAGTGGCCAGTCACCGGAACCGATCACACCGCCTCTGCGCGTAGCTCCTCATTTGTAGCGAGGCACCATGCACCTCTATTGCTGCCGTTGCGGCCACCATCCCCTTGCCCGCGGTATCCCCGAAGACGATACCCATGAACGTCTTTACTGCGGTGCCTGTGGCTTTGTCTATTATGACAATCCCAAGGTGATTGCCGGAGCCATCATTGAACGCGAAGGGCGCCTGTTGCTATGTCAGCGAGGCATACCACCACGCGTGGGTACCTGGACCCTGCCGGCAGGCTTCATGGAGCGGGGAGAAAGTGTCGAGGAAGCGGCGCAACGCGAAGTGATGGAGGAAACCGGGATCCAGGCCGAGATACTGACCCCCTACTCGATCTTCAGCGTTCCGCCGACCAACGAACTCTATATCATCTACCGTGCACGTCTGCAGGAATGGAGTACCTCTCCAGGACACGAGACACTGGATGTGAAGTGGTTCCACCCGGAAGAGATTCCCTGGGAAGAGATCTTCTACCCCGCCATTCGCCAGATCCTGGAGCGCTATATCGACGAGCAAGCCGGTGGCGTCTACGGCATCTATAGCGGCAGTATGGAAAGCGGCGCCATCCACTTCATGCGCTAACGCTGCTCCACTAGGGCGGCGAGACGATCTCCACCACCTCCAGCTCGAAGCCCGCCAGGCCCTTGTAGTTCAAGGGAGCACCCATGAGCCGCAGCTTGCCGACACCGAGATCAGCGAGGATCTGCGAGCCGGTACCTGTGGAGGAATAGTGCCGGGGAGAGGGGCTGTCACTGCGCGGCTTGTTGAGCCGAGTGGCCCGCGACAGCAGGCTCTGCGACGATTCATGGCTGGCGAGTATGACGACCACGCCATGGCGCTCTGCCGCCACCGCTTCCAGGGACGACCATAACGACCACGCCCGGGGACCTTGATACTCGGCTCCCACCAGGTCGCGTAGCGGATCCATCACATGCACCCGCACCAACGTCGGCCTGTCGGCCTCCATCTCCCCCATGGCCAGAGCCAGATGCGCCTCACCGCTGATGGTGTCTTCGTAGGTATGCAGGGTGAACTCACCATGCACGGTCTGCAGGGGTTCCTGCCCCGTCGGCAGCACCGTCTTCTCGGTGGCCAGGCGATACTGGATCAGGTCGGCAATGGTGCCGATGCGCAATCCGTGTCGATGGGCGAAGGCCTCCAGTTCGGGACGCCGCGCCATGCTGCCGTCATCGTTCATGATCTCGACGATCACTGCCGCCGGTTCCAGCCCCGCCAGGCGCGCCAGATCGCATCCGGCCTCGGTGTGGCCGGCACGGCTCAGCACGCCACCGTCGTGGGCGCGCAACGGAAAGACATGGCCGGGTTGGACCAGAACCCGGGGCTGGGCGTTCGGTGCCACCGCCGCCTTCACCGTGGTCGCCCGATCCGCCGCGGAGATGCCGGTGGTCACACCCTCGCGTGCCTCGATGGAAACCGTAAAGGCGGTGGCGAAACCGGAACCGTTGTTCTCGACCATAGGCCACAGCCCCAACTGGTCGCAGCGCGCGCCACTGAGCGTCAGGCAGATCAGACCGCGGGCATGCGTCGCCATGAAATTGATGGCGTCAGGGGTGACGTGGCCAGCGGCCATGACGAGATCCCCCTCGTTCTCACGATCCTCATCGTCGAGCAGGATCACCATGCGCCCCTGGCGGATATCCTCGATGATGTCTTCGACTCGATCGAATGCCATAACGGTTCCGGTCCACTTGGTAGGTATTGATAGGTGGTGAGCATAGGACTCGCCATCATTTTGGCATACCATAATACAAACAGTCACTACCTACCGGAGGATCTCATGCCCAAAGGCTACTGGATCGCCAATATCACCGTATCTGACCCGCGGGCCTATGCTGCTTATCAGGCTCTGGCCCCGGAAGCCTTCACTCGCTTTGGCGCCAAGTTTCTGGCTCGTGGGGGGCTATCTACTGCCATGGAAGGGCGCGGCACTCCTCAGCGGAGCGTCATCATCGAGTTTCCCAGTTACCAGCAGGCACTCGATTGCTATCACTCCGAGGAGTATCAGAAGGCCAGGTCCGCGCGGGAGGGTGCTGCAGAAGTGGATATCCTTATCCTGGAAGGAGCATGAACCTCGGTATAGACACAGGTCGTTCCAGTACAGCACCTGTTCATTTATGCAAGGTTCATTGTCATTTCTGGGTGATTTCAGTTCGTTTTCGTACAGCATAGCCTGAGGGCATGCACCGTAGCCAACGAACCGGAGCCCTGTAATGCATAGTCCCCACCCACATGCCCTGATCGTGTTCTGCCACCCCGAGCCCCACTCCTTCAATGGCGCCCTGAAAGATGTCGCCGTCGAAACCTTGCAGCGCCAGGGTTATAGCGTCGAGGTCTCGGACCTCTACGCCGAAGGCTTCGACCCGGTGGAGGGAGCAACGCACTATACCGAGCGCGCCGAGCCCGACACCTTCCTGCCGCTCACCGAGCAGCGCCATGCCTATGATCGAGGCAACCTGCCCGGCGACGTGCAGCGCGAGATCGAGCGGCTCGAACGCGCCGACCTGGTGATCCTGCAGTTCCCGCTGTGGTGGCACGCCCAGCCGGCGATGCTCAAGGGCTGGTTCGACCGGGTATTCGTCTACGGCGGGCTCTACTCCGGCCGGATGCGCTACGACCGCGGGCGCTTTCCGGAGAAGCGGGTGATGCTCTCGGTGACCACCGGCGCCCCGGCGCCGACCTTCACTCGCCACGGCCGCAGCGGCCATATCGTGGCGCTGCTGTGGCCGATCCACTATTCGCTCTACTACCTCGGCGTCAGCGTGCTGCCGCCCCAGGTCACCTACGGCGTTCAGGGCGGCGGGTTGAGCTACGAAGCGGAGTCGACATTCCGCCAGCGCCTGGAGGCCGAGAAGGCGGCCTGGGCGCAACGGCTGGAAGGACTCGACAATGAGGCGCCGATCTCCTTCGCCGGTTGGGACGACTGGGACGAGCAGGGCATGCTCAAGGCGGGGCATCCCGATATCTGGCAGCTGTGAGACGCCCCATGCCTTGCCGACTTCACGGCGCCATCCGCTCCAACAGTGGCTGAATGGCCACATGACGCGGCTCGCCATCGAAGTCGTCCTGAACCAGCTCCGCGGCGCGCCGCTCGAGGTAGCGCCCCGCACCGTCGACCTCGGCGATGCGCTGCATGTCGGCCAGTGCCTCGATCAGCTGCGGTGTCAGGCGGTCGAGCACCGGGCGGACCTCCTCGGCCAGGTCGGGCGGGTCGGCGAACGGCGGCCGGCCCTCCTGAAGCCACTGGTGGTGCAGCCGGCGCTGTATCTGCTTGCTGGCGGAGAACTGCTTGTCGAAGAACGCCCGGGCAAAGGTTTCGTCGACGCCGACAGCCGCCGCATCCTCCTCTACCTGATCGAGTATCTGGGCCTCTCGCTCCGGGGCCTCGATGGCAGCGCCGGAATTCCATTTCGATTGCGCCACGATAGGCGCCACGTCGAGCCGCTCATCGATCAATTGCAGCATATGGTCGATAGCCAGCTTGTCCTCGTCGGGCGGCTCCGGCGGCTGGGTCTGGCAGCCAGCCAGGAGAAGAAGCACCACCATAGCCATGATCACGGGCAACGAGGCGAGGGTCCTTGTTCTGTAACGGCGCATCGAGGCAACTCTCTTTCGCAGGGGGTTCCGAGCCATTGTGGCAGGGAATGACGAAACCGGCCTCCCATCCATGCCCATTGACGGGGCCTCAGGCCGACTCGCGCAGGGACCATCCACCCGCCAGCGCTCGATAGAGCCCCACCAGTGCCGTCGCCGATCGCGTATGGCTGCGCGCCAGGCTGTCCTCCGCTTCCAGAAGCGAGCGTTCGGCGTCGATGACCTGCAGGAAGTCGATGACCCCGACATCGAAGCGAACCCGCGCCTGCCGGGCCGCCTCGGCGCTGGCCTCGGCGGCATCGATAAGGTGTTCGCGCTCGCGCAGCGCCTGTGCATAGCGCGCCAGGGCGGTCTCTGTCTCCTCCAGCGCCAGCAGGATGGTCTGTTCGTAGTGCGCCAGGTTGGCATCGGCGTCGGCATCGGCGGCGGCCATTCGCGCCCGCACCCGCTCCCGGTCAAGAAACGACCAATCGACACCGAGTGCCACCAGGCGTGTCTCGCTGTCGCGGCGGAACAGGTCGCCGGTACTGGCCGCCTGGGTGCCCAGTAGCCCGGTGAGGGTGAAGCGCGGGTAGAGGTCGGCAGTGGCAACACCGATGCGCGCACTGGCGACCTCGAGACGGCGCTCCGCGGCAGCGATATCGGGGCGTCGACGCAGCAGGTCCCCCGGCAGGCCGGTCGCCACCTGTACCGGCAACGCGGGCAAGGGGGTCGGCCGCTCCAGGGTGGCCACCAGTGCCCCGGGTTCCTTGCCGGTCAATACGGCGATGCGATGGACCCGGGCAGCCACCTCCCCTTCCAGGGCGGGTATACGTGACAGGGTATTCTCCAGCTGGGCCCTGGCGCGCACGCTGTCGAACTCGGTGCCTCGCCCCGCCTCCAGTCGCGCATTCACCAGCCTGAGCGACTCGCGCTGATTGTCGGCATTGGCTCGGGCCACCCGCAGCTGCTCCTGCAAGCCGCGCAGCTGGAAGTAATGGTCGACCAGTTCGCCGACCACCACCACCTGCAGGGCACGCAGGTCGGCGGCGCTGGCCTCGGCCTCGGCTCGCTGGGCCTCCACGCCACGTCGCACGCGGCCGAAGAAGTCCAGTTCCCAGAAGGCGCTCACCCCGGCATCGAAGCTCTCACTGTCGCGGTCGGTGCGTGACACGCCTGGCATCTGATCGGCGCTGAAGCGCTGGTGTGCGGCGCCGGCTTCGGCATTGACGCCGGGGCGCAGATCCTGGCGGCTCTGGCGTAGCAGAGCGCGGCTACGGTCATAGCGAGCCAGGCCGATCCGCAGGTCATGGTTGGCACCCAGGGCATCCTCCACCAACTGGGTCAACAGCGGGTCCTCGAAGCGCTGCCAGAATTCGACCTCGACCGGCTCGGCGGTGACAAGCCCCGGTTCGGCACGCGCCAGCGCCTGCGGTGCCGGCAGCTCCGGTGTGCGGTAGTCGGGACCCACCGCGCAGGCGGCCAGCACGAGAGTGAGCGGCAACAGCAGCAGGTTGCGCAGGGTCGGGTTATGCATGGGAGGAGCCCTCCGTGGACAGCGCTTCAAGGGGCTGGGCCTCCCCGCGCGACACCAGCTTGCGCAGGGCGACGTAGAACACCGGGGTCAGGAACAGGCCGAACAGGGTCACGCCGATCATGCCGGCGAATACCGCCGTGCCCAGCGCCTGGCGCACCTCGGCGCCGGCGCCGCCGGCCAGCATCAACGGCACCACTGCCGCGGTGAAGGTGATCGAGGTCATGATGATCGGCCGCAGGCGCAGGCGGCAGGCTTCCAGGGCCGCCTCGACGATGCCCCGGCCTTGCATCTCCAGCTCCCGGGCGAACTCGACGATCAGGATGGCGTTCTTGCACGCCAGGCCGATCAACACCACCAGGCCCACCTGGACGAAGATGTTGTTGTCGCCGCCGGTCAGCTTCACCCCGATCAGCGCCGAGAGCATGCACATCGGCACGATCAGGATCACCGCCAGCGGCAGCGTCCAGCTCTCGTAGAGCGCGGCCAGCGCCAGGAACACCAGCAGGATGGCGAGCGGGAACACCACCAGCGCCGCCCCGCCCTGGTTGACCTGCTGGTAGCTCAGGTCGGTCCACTCGAAGGACATGCCCGCCGGCAGCACTGCCGGGGCGAGCTGCTCGACCACCTCGATCGCCTGGCTCGACGACAGCATCCGTGGGTCGGCCTCGCCCATCAGGTCCGCCGCCGGGTAGCCGTTGTAACGGATCACCGGGTCGGGGCCGAAGGTCTGGTCGACCCGGATCATGCTGCCGATGGGCACCATCTCGCCGTAGGCGTTGCGGGTGCGCAGGCGCTCGATGTTCTCCACGTCCATGCGGTAGTCGCCGTCGGCCTGGGCCATCACCTGCCAGGTGCGACCGAAGCGGTTGAAGTCGTTGACGTAGACCGAGCCGAGGTAGACCTGCAACGTCTCGAACAGGTCGGTCAGCGCCACGCCCTGGGTCTTGGCCTTGACCCGGTCGACATGCAAGTCGAGCTGCGGCACGTTGGACTGGTAGGAGGTGATCGGGTAGCCCATGCCCGGTGCCTGCATCAGCGCGCCGCTGAAGCCATCGACGGCCTGCTGCAGTTCGCCGTAGCCCAGCCCGGCGCGATCCTGGATGAACAGCGAGAAGCCCGACCCCGAGCCGATGCCGAGGATGGCCGGCGGGGTGAAGGCGAAGCTGAACGCCTCCTGCAGGGTACCGAGCTTGCCATTGAGTTCGGCGACGATCTCATCGGCGCTGCGCGAGCGCGATTCGAACGGATCGAGGCCGAAGAACACCGTGCCGGTGTTGGGCGTGTTGGTGAACTGCAGCGGATTGAGCCCGGGGAAGGCCACCGCCGAACTCACGCCTTCGGTTTCCAGCGCCAGGTCGGTCATGCGCCGAATCACCGCCTCGGTGCGGTCGAGGGAAGCGCCTTCCGGCAGCTTGGCCCCGCCAATCAGGTACATCTTGTCCTGGGTGGGGATGAACCCGCCCGGCACCATCTGGAACATCACGCCGGTGCCCGCCAGCAACAGCGCATAGACGGCGAACACCGCGCCGCGCCGGCGCAGGCTGCGCGCCACACCGCCCTGGTAGCCCTTGGAGCTGGCATTGAAGAAGCGGTTGAAGGGGCGGAACAGCCAGCCGAACAGGAAGTCGATCAGCCGTGACAGCCGATCCTTTGGCGCATCGTGGGGCTTGAGCAGCAGCGCGGCGAGCGCCGGCGACAGCGTCAGCGAGTTGATTGCCGAGATCACCGTGGAGATGGCGATGGTCACCGCGAACTGGCGATAGAACTGGCCGGTGACGCCTTCGAGGAAGGCCATCGGCACGAATACCGCGCATAGCACCACCGAGATGGCAATGATCGGCCCGCTCACCTCGCGCATGGCCTGGTGAGCCGCCGCCAGCGGGGCGAGCCCCTCCTCGATGTTGCGCTCGACGTTCTCCACCACCACGATGGCGTCGTCGACCACGATGCCGATGGCCAGCACCAGGCCGAACAGGGTCAGGGTATTGATCGAGAAACCCAGCAGGTGGAGCACGGCGAAGGTGCCGACGATCGACACCGGTACCGCCAGCAGCGGAATCACCGAGGCGCGCCAGGTCTGCAGGAACAGCGTCACCACCAGTACCACCAGCAGCACCGCCTCGAGCAGGGTCTTGATCACCGACTTGATCGAGTCGCGCACGAACACCGTGGGGTCGTAGACGATGGTGTGCTCCACGCCCTCGGGGAAACGCGCCGACAACTCGTCCATCTTCTCGCGCACCGCATCGGAGAGTGCGATGGCGTTGGAGCCGGGGGCCTGGAAGATACCGATGGCCACCGCCTGCTGGTTGTCGAGCAGCGCACGCAGCGAATACTCGGCGGCGCCGAGCTCGATACGTGCCACGTCCGAAAGGTAGGTGATCTGGCCATCGCTGCCGGCCCTGACCACGATGTCGCCAAACTCTTCCTCGGTGGTCAGGCGCCCCTGGGCATTGATCGAGATGAGGAAGTCCGATGTGGTCGGTGTCGGCGGCGCACCGAGCTGGCCGGCCGAGACCTGCACGTTCTGCTCGCGGATCGCGGCGATGATGTCGCCGGCGGTGAGCCCGCGGGCGGCGGCACGGTCAGGGTCGATCCATACCCGCATGGCGTAGTCCCCGGCGCCGAACAGCATCGCCTGGCCCACCCCGGGCAGCCGCGCCAGCTCGTCACGCACGTGCAGCGCCGCGTAGTTGCGCAGGTAAGTGCTGTCGTAGCGTCCGTCGGGCGATATCAGCTGCGGCACCATGGTCAGGTCGGGCGACTGCTTGTCGGTGGTCACACCCTGGCGGCGCACCGCTTCGGGCAGCCTCGCCAGCGCCTGGCTGACCCGGTTCTGTACCTGGACCTGGGCCTCGTCGGGGTCGGTACCGGGGCGGAAGGTCAGCGTCATCGCCAGCACCCCGTCGGAGCCGGCCACCGACTTCATGTACATCAGGTTCTCGACCCCGGTGATCGCCTCCTCCAGTGGCGTAGCCACCGTGTCGGCAATCTCGCTGGGGTTGGCACCGGGATAGATGGCGCGCACCTGCACCGTCGGCGGCACCACGTCGGGGTATTCGCTGACCGGCAACAGCGGGATGGTGATGGCGCCGGCAATGAAAATCAGGATCGACAGCACCGCGGCAAAGATCGGCCGGTCGACGAAGAACTTGGCGAAATTCATGACAAGACTCCCTCCCGGGGCGGGCAAGTCGCCCGTCCCAAACATGTCATTCAGGGGATTATGGTTATTGCTGGAGTCGTGAAGGCTCAGCGCATGGCGGCGTACTCACCGGCTGTCGCGCCCGAGCCGCGCATGTCCACGCTCTCTGCCGCCACGGGCATGCCCGGGAAGAAGATCCGCTGGGCACCGCTCACCACCACTTGGTCCGTCGGCTCGAGCCCCGCTGTCACTACCCGCAGGCCGTCGATCATGCGGCCGAGCTGCACGTCGCGACGCATGGCCCGACCCTCGCCGTCGACCACGTAGACATACTTGCGATCCTGGTCGGTGAGCACCGCCTTGTCGTCGATCAGCAGGCTGTTCTCGGCACTTCCCGCCAGCAGTTGAACGCGTGCATACATGCCCGGGGCGAAGCGCCCCTCGCTGTTCTCAAGCACGGCACGGGTCAGGATGGTGCCGGCCTCGGCATCGAGGTGGTTGTCGACGAAGTCGACCTCACCGCGGTAGGGGTAGCCCTCGTCATTGGCCAGGCCGACGCGTACCGGGAAGCTCGATCCGCGAAAGTTCTCGCGTTCGCCGTTGCGCGACATGGCCTCATAGCGCAGATAGGCCCGCTCGTCGCTGTGGAAATGCACGTGGACCCGATCCAGGGCAACGATGCGGGTCAACGGCGTGGCCTCGGAAACGAGGTTGCCCGGTGTGACCATCGCCCGCCCTGTACGCCCGCCGATGGGGGCGCGGACCTCGGTGAACTCCATGTTGAGCCTGGCCGTCTCGGCGCTGGCCTGGGCGGCCAGGATGTCGGCCTCCGCCGTGGCGGCCGCAGAGCGCCGCTGGTCCAGCTCCTCGCGCGAGATCGAACGACTCTGCGCCAGCGCCTCGGCCCGGGCGGCCTCGCTGCGTGCCAGTTCGGCCCGGGCTCGGGCCCGCTGCAATTCGGCCTCGGCCCGCTCCAGCTCGGCGCGATAAGGGCGCGGGTCGATGGTGAACAGTACGTCCCCCTTCTCGACCTCCTGGCCTTCGGTGTAGTGGATGCTATCGATGTAGCCCGATACGCGGGGTCGCAGGTCGACCGTTTCCACCGCCTCGATTCGGCCGGTGAATTCGTCCCACAGCTCCACGTTCTCGACCAGCACCTGGGCCACGCTGACCTGGGGCGGCGGCGGCCCCTGCTCGGCGCCGTCCTGGGTATCGGCCTGGCTTTCGCACCCCGTCAGCATGAAGAGTCCGGCGACCATGGCGATAACCATGAGCGTTTGCCGACTCCCTCGACTCCCGAACATCTTGTGGACGTTCATTGTTTCTTTTCTCCCAATACCAAGTAGCAGTTTGCATGTCGTGTAACCGCGACCGGCAGGCTTTCGCCAAGATTCCGTTTTTCTTAACTCTTTTATCTGACGTTATTAATATCGTTCGACGGCGTAATTAATCGACAACGAAAAATTTTCCGAACGCCACGATATAGTGTTACCGGTCACTTGATTAGTCGGGCCGACAGGGAAATACTGTCCCGTTGACGGGACAGTCACCGTGCAGCCGTTCTCGTCTTTCTTCCCGCAGTGTTTCCCCTGACATTGCATGCACGGCACAGGACAATGACCATGCTGCAGGACCTCAACGACGCCCTGATCTTTGCCAAGGTCGTCGAACAGGGCAGCTTCAGCGCCGCTGCCAAGCAACTTCGTCTCGGAAAGACGACGGTCAGTCGCAAGGTACAGGACCTGGAGCGACGCCTCGGTGCCCGGCTGCTCAACCGCACCACGCGTAACCTGAGCCTGACCGAGGCTGGCGCCATCTACTTCGACTACTGCAACCGCATCTCCCGCGACTTGGGCGAGGCGGAAAAGGCCGTGCACCACCTCGAGGAGAGCCCCCGCGGCTGGCTGCGGGTTACCGCGCCCTTCACCATGTGCACCGAGTTCACCTCGGTACTGATACGGGATTTCCGCCAACTGCATCCCCAGGTGCGCATCGAACTGGTGCTCTCCAACGAGCGCCTCGACCTGGTCGCCAACCAGATCGACGTGGCACTGCGGGTCGGCCCCCTACCGGACTCCAGCCTGGTGGCACGCCCCCTGGCCCGCTTCCGCTCGTTCGTCTATGCCAGCGAAACCTACCTCGCTCGACATGGCGAACCTCGCACGCCATCGGACCTGGCCTCTCACCCGGTGCTGGCCAAGGCCATGGACCAACGCGGCCAACGCTACGTCTGGCAGTTGCACAACAGCGCGAGCCAGGAGTCCGTCGAGGTCGACGTCGACCCGGTGGCCATCGCCAACGATCCCTTTGCCCTGCGTGGACTGCTGGAAGATGGGCAAGGCATCATGCTGGCCAACGAGTTCGTCGTCTGTCTCAGCGCGGAGACCACGCGCCCACGGCGCATCCTGGAAGGCTGGGAGGGCCCTGTGGTCGAAATGCACGCCGTCTTTCCCGGCGGCAGCCTGGTCTCGCCCAAGGTGCGGACCTTCGTCGACTTCGTCGTCGAGCGCATGCGGATCGAGAGCCTGTCGGCGCCCGAGCTATGGCAGCCAGCAGCCCCCGCCGCTATTGCCGAGGCACTCGACGAGCCCGCGTGACGCCCCGGCCCCCCATTCATCAGGCCAGGGCCCTCACCGGACGCAGTCCCATGGACTCTTCCGGCAATACCGCTTCGGCCTCGATCTCGATCAGCCATTCCGGCTCGGAAAGTCCACTCACGATCACCCACGACGTCGCCGGCGGCGACTTGGGGAAGCGCGCAAGCAGCGCCCGCATCACGCCCTCCTGATCGTAGCGGGCGGGCTCGGCGATATAGATCCGCATCATCACCACGTCCGACAGATCGCCGCCCAAGGTGCCTAGAATCGCCGCTACGTTGTCCAGTGCGGCGAAGGCCTGACCCTCGAGATCGGGCCCGACCAGACATTCATGGGCATCGACGCCAACCTGTCCCGAGAGATGAACCCGATAGCCTCCCTTGACCATGACGGCCTGGCTGAAGCCGTACTGCAGCGTATTCGGCACACCCCGCGGATTGATGACCTCCCTCTCCACGCCTTTCATGTTTCCCCTCCTTCTGCCATGGGTTGCACTTGCTTCAGGATTCCACGCCTAGCGGCCTGCCGTGGTGTTGCTCTGCCTCAGCGTCGATGTCCAGCCCCAGGAAGCCGCCGGACTGGCGGCGCCAAAGCGCGGCGTAGAGACCATCGCGGGCCAGCAGTTCCTGATGGGTCCCACTCTCGACGATCCGACCCTCGTCGATTACCACTAGTCGATCGAGCATGGCGATGGTCGACAGCCGATGGGCGATGGCAATCACCGTCTTGCCCTCCATCAAGGTGTAGAGCTGCTCCTGGATCGCCGCTTCGACCTCGGAATCGAGCGCCGACGTGGCCTCATCGAGCACCAGGATCGGCGCGTTCTTGAGCAGAACCCGAGCAATGGCGATACGCTGGCGCTGGCCACCGGAAAGCTTGACGCCGCGCTCTCCCACATGTGCGTCCAGGCCGCGACGCCCCTTGAGATCCACCAGATCGTTGATGAAGCTATCGGCATGGGCACGACGCACCGCCTCCTCGACCTGCACCTCCGTGGCATGGGGGCTGCCGTATCGGATGTTGTCGCGTACCGAGCGGTGCAGCAGCGAGGTGTCCTGGGTGACCATGCCGATCTGGCGTCGCAGCGATTCCTGGGTGACCTCGGCGATGTCCTGGCCATCGATCAGGATGCGGCCACCCTCCAGGTCGTAGAAGCGCAGCAGCAGATTGGCCAGGGTCGACTTGCCCGCCCCGGAGCGGCCGATGACGCCAACTCGCTCACCGGGAGCAATGGTCAGGCTCATGCCATCGAAGACCCGGATACCTTCACCATCGGGACGCTCATAGCCGAACTGCAGCGCATCGAAGTGGATCTCCCCACGTGGCACGCTGAGCGAGGCGGCGCCGGGCAAGTCCCTCACCGCCGGCTCCCGGGCGATGGTGTTGATACCGTCCTGCACCGTGCCGATATTCTCGAACAGGCCGGCCACCTCCCACAGGATCCAGTCGGACATGAAGCGAATTCGCATCACCAGGGCAATGGCCACGGCGATGGCACCCAGCGAAATGGCCTGGAAGTACCAGGCACCGATGGCCATGGCCGCGACGCTCGTCAGCAGCAGCGAGTTGAGCAGCGTCAGGCACACCGACAGCAGCGTTGCCAGGCGCATCTGGCGGTGCACCGTGACCATGAAGCCTTCCATGGCATCGCGGGCATAGGCCTGCTCGCGCCGGGTATCGGCGAACAGCTTGATGGTCTGGATATTGCTGTAGCTGTCGACGATACGGCCGGTCATGCGGGCGCGGGCATCGGCCTGCTCCATGGAAACCCGGCGCAGCCGCGGCACGAATATCCACATGATCGCGATGTATCCGGCCAGCCAGGCCACCAGCGGCAGCATCAGCCAGGGCTCGGCATTGCCCATCAGCAGCATCGCACCGCCGAAATAGACGACCACATAGACCAGCAGGCCCAGCAGCTTCATTACCGTCTCGCGGATGGCAAGCGCCGTCTGCATCACCTTCTGCGAGACTCGTCCGGCAAACTCGTCCTGGTAGAACGCCATGCTCTGGCCGAGCATGTGCCGATGCGCCAGCCAGCGTCCGATCATCGGATAGTTGCCGAAGATCGCCTGATGCGTCAGCAGGGACTGCAGCAATACCAGCAGCGGCAACCCGACCACCACTATTGCCGCCATGGCTCCCAAGCGCCAACCGTATTCGGCGAAGAACCCCTCCCGCTCGGCACCCGACAGCCAATCCACCAGCTCGCCGAGATAGCTGAAGAACAGCACCTCGGCGGCCGACACCAGTGCCGTGAGCAGCGACATCAGGATCAGCAGCGGCAGCACCGGCCGCGAAAAGTGCAGGATGAAGGGCAGGAGCCCCCTCGGAGGCGTCTCGGGCTTACCCGCCGGGTAAGGGTTCACCAGGGTTTCAAAGAAACGGAACATGACATCATCCATCAGCAGGAAATCAGCGGGCCGAGCACTGGGCTCAACCCGGTTCAGCCTGCAGGTTAAAACCTCAAGCTAAGTAGAGGTCAAGATGAAAATCCGGAAAACAACACAGTCATTTGAAGGAAATTTAAAGTAGAGGCCGCCCCGCCACATGGGAAATCAATAATCGTCATGGAACCCATCACGAAACCTGATACCAAGAATACTTTGCTTCATGTGAGCTTGTGACAACGCCTGGATTGCTCCTTGCCAACGCCAGCCCCGCACGTTAAAACGATGGACGATACGGCTCCTTAAGCAGTGGCAGGCAGTCGCTGAACCCGTTGCCATAACCATTCCTGATACAGTCGCAAGAACAGCCGCTAGAACAGGCGTTAAAGCATTCGTTAAAACAATCGTTACAGCAATCATTACAACAGCGGCCAGGCAATGACCGGAGACACAGCAATGCAGTCACACCTGCACCGGGAGCTCAGCGTTGGCGAGGTGGCAGAGCGCAGTGGCCTGGCGGTCTCGGCCATCCACTTCTATGAAGCCAAGGGTCTGATCAGCAGTCGCCGCAACGCCGGCAACCAGAGGCGATTCAGCCGCGATGTGCTTCGGCGAGTGGCCATCATCAAGGTGGCTCAGCGCACCGGCATCTCGCTGGCCGAGATACGCCAGGCCTTCGAGACCCTTCCCACGTCCCGTGCCCCCACCGCCGCCGACTGGCAACGCCTTTCCGCCCGCTGGCGTCATGGGCTCGACGATCGCATTGCCCGGTTGACACGGCTGCGTGACCAGCTCGATCACTGTATCGGCTGTGGTTGCCTATCGATGAACGACTGTCCGCTGCGCAATCCGCAGGACGAACTGGCCGATGAGGGCACCGGCCCCCGCCTGCTGGACCCCGACTGATCCTTGACCGGCCAGCGGGGGCTTACCCCGGCCCGGTACCGTTTAACGGCCCGGCAACACCTCTCCGAGGAACTGCTATCTTCATGGCAATCCATGGAGAGTTCCGTCATGCATGATTCCCTCGTACTCTATACCAACCCCATGTCCCGCGGGCGTATCGCCCGCTGGATGCTGGAAGAAGTCGGCGCCCCCTATCGTACTGAAGTGCTCGACTACGGCCCCGCCATGAAGTCGCCCGACTACCTGGCCATCAATCCGATGGGCAAGGTACCGGCGATTCGCCACGGCACGACTATCGTGACCGAGTGCGCTGCCATCTGCGCCTACCTGGCGGATGCCTTCCCGGAGGCCGACCTCGCCCCGCCACTGACCGCACGCGGAACCTATTACCGTTGGCTATTCTTCGCGGCCGGGCCCCTGGAAGCCGCCATGACCGATCGGGATCTCGGCATGGAACCCAATATCGAACAGCAGGGCCGGGTCGGTTACGGCAGTATCGAGGCAGTGCTCGAGACGCTGGAACAGGCGGTCAGCGTCAGCGAGTACATTGCCGGCGCACACTTCTCGGCAGCCGACGTCTATCTAGGCTCACATATCGGCTGGGGCCTGCAGTTCGGCAGCCTGGAGTCATGCCCCGCCTTCGTCGACTACTGGGCGCGGGTCAGCGACCGCGAAGCGTATCGGCGCGCCAACAGGCTGGACGATCAGGCCATGGCATCGGTAGCGCCACATCAACCCCTCTGACCCGCCCCGGCTCGCCACTGCTGGCAGCAACCAGAGGGTGCAAGGCCAACGGGCGGGCTGCTCGGCGCTACCCCTCCTCGAAAGGGCGCGCCCAGAGATCCACGGGCTCATGGCGCCGCAGAATCTCTTCCGCTTCCGGCCGGGAGACATCGGGCACGATGACCTTGATCTGCTGCGTTTCCCTGTCGAAATAGAGCTTCTCGCGCGGAAAACCTTCGGATACCAGCTCATCGTAGGCGTTAGTGGCCTTCATCAGGTCCCTGTAGTCGGCGGTAACGGTCAGTGTCATGACGCCCTCCTGAAAACAACGAGAAGCAGAACGAATGGAGCCGCATCGGCTGCGGCCGGATGCCGGAGGCAATCCCCTCCTGCCGTCTGCTCAGTATAGCCAGATCCCCTGATTAGACAGTGATCAGGATGCCCTCGACTACGCACTGTCATATCATCCCCTCCATGCCGTTGAGCGCCATCAGGAGGAGCATGAAGACGACGCCCCAGCCACCACCCCAGAGGTGGGCGCTGTGATTGATATTGTCGCCACCGCGCCGCTGGGCGCGAAACGAATAGATGACATAGAGGACGGCAAAAGCGATCGCCGGTACCGGTACGAAGAAGACGAAAATCAGCGACCAGGGCCGCAGCAGAATATAGGCGAACAACATCGCCGATACCGCCCCCGACGCTCCCAGACTGTAGAAGCGCGTATCACGCCGATGGCGCAGGTGGGTCGGCAGGATCGCCACCAATAGTCCGGAGAGATAGAACAGGATGAAGCCCGCCGACCCGATGTGCGGCGTGAGCACCAGCTCCATCACGGTGCCGAAGAAATAGAGGGTGATCATGTTGAAGAGCAGATGCGTGCTGTCGGCGTGGATAAAGCCATGGCTAAGCAGTCGCCACCACTGCCCGCGGGCCACACCCGGCGGCCAATAGATCAGCGCATCGAAAAGTCGCGGCCACATCCAGGCCAGCACGCTCACCGTCGTCGTCACCACGACCAGGGCCAGCGTCATGCCCATGGCTGGGCCTGCCGGGCAGGAGGATGAATGGACCTTCGCCTCGCACGCAATTGCCTTAGCTCCCCGAACGCTCCTTGAGCTGCCAATCGTTATCGGTGATCGGCACGCCCCCAGTGGGCGTCACCTGAACGGTATCGCTGATACCAATGCCCCACTCCCCCGGCACCCGCAGGCAGAGCGGCAGGTGGAAAACCATGCCTGCCTCGAACTCCCGCTGCTGGCCACGGGCGATATAGCCGCTGCCCTCGACCCAGCTGGGGGGGAACTGCGCTCCCACGGCATAGCCGAAGACTCCAGAGAAGAACACCCGGTCAACCTGGGGCGCCAGCACCGACTCGGCGGCCCGCGCGGCATCGTCGAAGGTATTGCCCGGCCGCATGGCCCCGCTCAGTGCCTCGAACAGTGCGCGGCAGACATCGCGCATGGCCTGCATCTCCCCGCTGGCACGCCCTGCCACCGCAGTTCGCATCATCGGCGCCGTGTAACGACGGAAAGAAGAACCGAATTCAAGAAACACCGGCTCATCCGGCTCGATCCGGTGACGCTGGTGGTTCATGTGAATCACGCTGATACGCCGCCCGGTGGTGACGATGGGCTGCATGCTCATGAATTCACTGCCCGCCGCCAGCAGCGCACGGGCGCCTTCTGCCGCGACATCGTTGTCGGTCATGCCCGGTGCAATGACCTCGATGGCGGCAGCCAACCCCCGCGAGGTGATCCGCGCACTCTCGCGCAGACAGGCCAGTTCCGCCTCGCTCTTGACGATGCGGATGCGGTCCAGCAACTCACCGCCCCCGGCCTGAAAGCGCTCGGCCCCCAGGCGCTGCTGCAAGGGACCGATGATACCGTGGCGCAAGGTGGGGCTGAAGGGATCCAGGCCAATGGCCGCAAAGCCCGATAGCGTCTCGGCCAAGGGCTCGAGCACCTCCTCGATACCCTCCCAGCGATAGCCCAGCAGCTCGTCGACCCGGGCCGTGACCACCGCCGGGCCAGTCTCGATGGAGGGCACCTGCAACACCAGGCGATCCGCCGAAAACACCAGGCAGGTGTGCACCGATACCTCGAAGGTGTTGTATCCGGTGAGGTAGTAGATATCGGCAGGATCGGTCACCAGCAGGGCATCCAGTCCGCTGTCCGCCATCGCGGCACGGACCCGCCCCTGTCGCGCATCGTATTCGGCTTCGGGGAAGGCCAGTTCGGCAGCCTGCAGGTGGACCGCCAAGGCATGGCGGTACTGGTGGTGGTCCATGAGACAACTCCCGTTAATAACGAACATGTCAGACAGTGTAGGCATACCCGGTCGATAGGCGATGCTGCACTGCACGGACTATGCTGACGAAATAAAAACAATCGAATGGAAACCCGCACCATTCGTAACGGGGGAGCCGAACATGCCCATCACGCAGAAGCGAGCCAGAGCGCTGCTTGGAGATCGGTTGATTCTGCAGGTCGATCCACGCCGCCTTACCCATGAAATCAACAACAAGAAACCCATCGCCAAGCGACTGGAGAACTGGCTGAGACCGGCACCACGCGCGCTGAGAAAGGCCGTGACCCTCCCCCTACGCAAGAACCACCCTTTCATCATTGGCTCTGGCTGGTTTCCCGATACCACCCCCTTCGAATCTCTTGGCAAGTACCGTAAGGTCCGCGACCTCTTCGATAATCGCAGCGACTTCCGTCGCAGCCAGTGGTACGCCACGCTGGATGCCGAGCTGCGAGCGCAAGGAGTCGCACGCCACAAGACGATCGTCATGCACAGCGACCAGGATATCATCGACTTCTTCGATCATTACGTCGGGGAGCTGATCCGCAGCATGGAACGGGACGGCTACATCGAAGGCCGAGGGGTCGACATCGGTACTGCCATGATTGGCCATGACGGGACTCTCTACAAAGGAAGCTCCGGCAGCCATCGTTTCTACACGGCACGCCTGCTCGGCACGGCGCGGGTACCGGTCAGGGTCAGCTGCGTGCACCGTGGCTGGCTGGACTCCCTTGGCCTGCCCGCCACCGCCGAGGGACTGGAGCAGCTCGGCGAGCCATTGCGCGAGGTGGAACAGCGCTACCGGTGACGGAGCAACTCATCCATCTCCAATCCGTCGCCGACCGAGCACGAGCCCATGCCATACGAGCGCTCGCGTCCGGCCAGGGTGCCCCTTGTCGTCATGACATGCATCACGCCGGCAGCTGCCGAGGCGAAATAGGGCTGTTCCAGGGAAGGCCGGTTTCGTAGAATCCAGCCTCGTATCCGATGCAACAGGACAACGCTATGGGCAGGGCCTTTCAGAACCGCAAGGAATCCATGGCCAAGACGGCCGCCGCCAAGACCAAGGTGTACAGTAAATACGGGCGTGAGATCTACGTGGTCGCCAAGGCCGGGGGCGTCGATCCCTCCGCCAACCTGAGCCTGCGCGGGCTTCTCGAACGCGCCAAGAAGGACCAGGTGCCGTCGCACGTGATCGACAAGGCGCTGGACAAGGCCAGCGGCGTGGGCGGCGAGGACTTCTCGCCTGCACGCTATGAGGGTTTCGGTCCGGGCAACTGCATGGTCATCGTCGAGTGCTTGACCGACAATCCGAACCGCACCTTCGGTGACGTTCGGGCCTGCTTCAACAAGGCCAAGAGCAAGCTCGGCACCCCCGGCACCGTCAGCCACATGTTCGACCACTGCGCGATCCTCGCCTTCAGCGGCGACGACGAGGAAGCCATCCTCGAGGCGCTGATGGAAGCCGACGTGGACGTCACCGACATCGAAAGCGAGGATGGCCACATCACCGTCTTCGCACCGCATACCGAATATGCCAAGGCCAAACAGGCCCTGCTCGACGCCTTCGGTGAGCTCGACTTCGAGATCGACGAGATCCAGTTCGTGCCCCAGACCACGACGCCGGTCGAGGGCGACGACGTCGCCATGTTCGACAAGCTGCTCGATACCCTCAACGACCTGGATGACGTGCAGAACGTGTTCCATAACGCCGAAGTTCAAACGAACAGCTGATACGAACAGTGATACGCACCAGAGCCGGCGCCGGCCTGGCATGCAGCTCCGTCAGTTCCGGCGCAGGCCGGCCAGCTCCTCCAGGAAGGCGTCGATACCATCCGAGTACTCGGGCTCGCTGTCGAGGAATCCGGTGTTATGGCCACCTCGAATCACCAGCATTTCCTTGGGCTCACTGGCGGCCTCGAAGACCGCCTCGCCCTGGGAGAAGGGTATGATCTCGTCCTCACGGCTGTGGATCACCAGCAGCGGAGCCGTGAACCGGGTCACGTAGGTTTCGGTATCGTAATCCAGGTTTGCCAGCCAGCGTACCGGCAGGAACGGGTAGAGGCTCTGGCCCAGCGACGGTACCGAGCGGAAGGGTGACTCCAGGACCACCGCCGCCGGGCTCACGTCGGGCGCCAGCCCGGCGGCCAGCTCCGCCGCCACGGCAGCCCCCAGCGAGCGCCCGAACAGCACGATCTCATCCGGCGACATCCCGCCCTCGTCGACCAACCAGCGCCAGCTGGCGCGGGCATCCCTCGCCGTTCCGGCTTCCGAAGGACTGCCCTCACTGCGGCCATAGCCCCGGTAGTCGACGATCAGCACCGACAGGCCGAGCCGGTTGAACTGGCGAATCGACTCCAGGCGATGGGAGATATTGCCGGCGTTGCCGTGAAAGAACAGCAAGCTGCCCCGGGGATTCTCCGCCGGTATCCACCAGGCATCCAGCGTCAGGCCATCTTCGGTGTCGAGATCGACCTGCTCCCACGCCATGCCCCGGTCCGCCGGTGTGGCCATATGCTCCCGCCCCACATGCGGCAGGTAGAGCAGGCGATCCTGGAAGAACCAGGCCAGCACCACCACGATGGCATAGATCGCCGCGAGGGAGGCAAGGATGCGCAGCATCACCTGATCGACTACTGGCTTTGGCCAAGAAAGGCGCGGTACGCGTCCCAGGTATCCTCGACCGCCGCGGCCTGGAAGCGCTCGCCATGCTCGATCCGCGACAGCGACGGGTCCGAGCCCATGCGACCGTCGGGAAAGCGACGACGAAACTCGTCGGCATCGCACTGGGCGCTGCCCGAGGGGGCGATACGGGGCGACATGGCCACATCCTTGACCGCCTCGGGGCGAGCAAACCAGGAGAGCGACACCTCTGACGCCGTGGCATGTCCCCCTTCCGCGTCGCCGTAGAGCGACTGGGCCAGCTCACGCACACGCGGGCCGGCGAACCAGTTGCTCAAGGTCAGATGCAGCGCAGCTGACGGCTGGCCATCGCTGCGCAGGCTACGCTCGGAGTAGATCTCGGCGAAGGCCGCATTGACGGTGGCGATGTTGCCCCCGTGCCCATTGAGAAAGAACACGTGGCTGAAGCCGTGGCGTGCGAGGGACGTCACGGTATCGCGCAGCACCGCGATCAGGGTGCTGGGGCGCAGACTGATGCTGCCGGGAAAGGCCAGGTGATGCTGCGCCATGCCGAGGCTCTGGGTCGGCCCCACCAGCACACCGTGGCGCTCCCCCAGCTCCCAGGCAACGGTTTCGGGGCAGATAGCATCGGTACCGAGCAGGCCGTTGGGACCATGCTGCTCGGTGGAACCGATGGGAATGATGATGCCGGTGGCACGTTCCAGATAGCGCTCGACTTCCTGCCAGGTGGCATGCTGCAGCTTCATGACGGTCTCCTTGGATTCTCTGCACTCCAGTGCCGGCCAAACCCCACCACAGCCGCCACCAGGCTCTTGCCACGGATGGCTCAGGCGGGGGTCGTCGGCTCCCTCAGCCAGGGAACGCGCCGTCTTACCGCCGATACGGCCCGGCGCATGGCAATGAGGCGAACGCCATAGGCCAGCGCCAGGCCGGTGACGATCGAAAACAACATGCCCAATCCGACCCGAAACATCAGTGCCGTGAAGAAGGCAGTGAGGACGGCCGTGAAAATTTCTTCCAGGTGACCCTGGACCCACTCTCGCTGTTCTTGCCTGATCATGGTGCCTAGCGCCTCTATCAGTCGTGTTGGCTACAGTCGTGTTGTCGGATTCAACGGGAGGGCGTATCGCACCCCATCACGCCGCCCTTGGCCCAGCTCTCGCCGTCCACCTCGCTGAAGAAGACCTGAACGCTCTCCGGCTTCGTGCCGTAGACCTCGGCGAAGGCCTCGGTGATACGGCGCGCCAGCTCGCGCTTCTGTGCCAGGTCGCGGGGAAACTGCTGAATGGTCACGATGGGCATCGTCGACTCCTGCGGTAACGGAGCCTTGTATGGTCGACCGAAAGGCGCCCTTTCGCAACCGTATCAGGGGCGAAGCACAGCAGTGGAAATCACGCGGCGATGACGTCCGTGGCTCCCGCTTATTCAGCTCACTGGCTAACCGGGCACGGGTTCGAGGTACTCCATGCGCGCCCACAGGCTGCCCTGAAGCAGGTCACAGCCCTGCTGGCGCAGGTAGTCCGCCTGCTGGCGGGTGCTGATGCCGTTGGCCACGACCTCGATGTCCAGTTCGTGCGCCATGCCAATGACGGAACGAATGATTGCCTGGTGGCGCGGGTTGTCGAGGCATTCACTGATGAACAGACCGCTGAGCTTGAGCGCGTCGAGGGGAAGGCTGCTCAAGTGTTCGAGGATCGAATACCCGCTGCCAAAGCCATCCATCGACAGGCGCACGCCCTTGGCATCCAGCTGCTTGAGCACCCAGGCTGCGCGCTGGATCTCTTGCACCAGGTCGCTCTCCATGACCTCGATTTCCAGCAGCCTGGCGGGAAGGTTGCTGCTGGCGAGTGCCGCATCGACACGGCCGAGGAATTCGCCATCGAGCAGGCCTCCGATCGAGACGTGCACCACAACCCGCAGGCCGATGCCCACCTCGAACCAGGACTTGGCGTGCTGGCAGGCATTCGTCAGTATCCACTGGCAGACATCGGTGAGCTGGCCATTGTCCGCAGCGGCACCCATCCAGCATCCCGATTCCAAGACGCCGAAGCGGCTCGACCGCCAGCGCGGCTTCGCCGACACTGCCACGACCTGACCGCTACGCGCACAGAGCAGCGGACGATAAAGCAGTTCCAACTCGTTGCGTGCCAGGGCGCCTTGAAACGCTGTCCGCAGGACAAGATCATCGGGGCCTTCATCGAGCAGCTCGGGCGTGAAGAGCTGGTATCGACGCCTGCCGAGACGTTGCGCCTGCCGTCGGGCAAGGTTGGCGTGGCGCATCAGTTCATTGACCGTGCGGCCGTGTTCGGGAAAGAGGCTGGCACCGATGCAACAGCTGGCGAGCACCGTCTGGCCGGCCAACTCAATCGGCTGGCCGGTCCGATCGAGCAACCGCTCGACCACAGCCGCGATATCCTCCGGCTGCCTGATGCCGGGCACCACCACCAGTATCTCGTCACTGCCGAGCCGACTGACCGTCTCGCCATCGGCCAGGCAGCGCCTGATGCGCTGGGCGATCCGATTCAGGTAGACATCGCCCATCTCCATACCCAGGGAGTGATTGATCTCCTTGAGCTGATCCACGTCGATATGCAGCACGGCAATCCCGTCGCCTTCTGCCGCGGCGGAAAGCTGCTCCGCCAGCCACCGCTCGCCGACCCTGCGGGTCGCCAGCCCGGTCAGCTCATCGAGCCCCACGCCCTGCTCGGCCAGTTGGCTAGGGGCGCGCTCGTGATTGAGCCTCGGCGCCTGCTGCGGGCGAGCAACCTCGCATGGCTGCTGCCCTGAAGCCAGCCCGCCATGGGGCTCACTCGGCATGACATGGGTGTGATGACGGCAGATGGCATCGAAGGCGGCCTGGTCGCCGGGGCGGTCGAAGTGCCGTATGGCGTAGCCGCACAACAGGGTCAGCGGCAGACGGCGGCAGGCCGCATGCCAGAATATTTCCAACTGGACGGCGGCCTTGGCGTTGCCCCGGGCACACAGCAGGTCTACCAGCTCGCCGAAGGCACGGGTGGGGGCGGAACCGGCGGCTTCCACTGCGGCGAGGATGTGTCGGTTGAACAGCGCTTCGACCGGCATGCCATCCCGCATGATGGCCTCGAGCATGAGGTCGGCGTCATACACCACGAGTTGCCCGCCTGCCATGGCAGCGTCGGTATCAAGGCCACCGGCCGCCAGTCGTTGCAGCACGAGGGCTTGATGGGGAACCGTCAACAACAACAACAGGCGTTCGCCGGCGTCGACCCCAACCCGAAGGTAGTCGGCCACGACATCGGCAAGGAAGGCCTCGTCCGCATAGAACTGAACTGCATGGTCGTGCGGCCGAAAGCTAGTGGCAAGCTGCTGCATGAGAAGGCCGTTCTCCTGTCATTATCAAGCAGATTAATTCGATCCTTTTTTATTAGAGCTTGCTCAGGAAACGGATCGCATTGTTGTTGCTTATTGGTCAGTCAACACCGATATCACGCACTGATCATTGGCGTCAAACCTTGCCGATAACTATCGGTTTTCAGGAATATTTCAATTAACAAATCAGCATAGTTAGGAAACCATTCCTCCATGGCAACCCGGCGTCGTACCGTCTAGATTTCGAGGAGCAAATGGACTCTTGAGGAAAAAACCATGCCAGCCAAGTCCCAGGCCCAGCAGATGGCAGCCGGCGCTGCGCTTTCCGCCAAGCGTGGAGAAAAGAAGGTCAGCGAACTCGATGGCGCCGCAAAGCAGATGTACGAATCGATGGACGAGCAGGAACTGGAGAAAATGGCCTCGACCAAGCAGAAGAACAAGCCAAAGCACAATGCCAAATCCTGAGCATGGGCCAAATCCTGAGCATAGCTTGGAAACCTGAGCGTAGCCAATTGCGTCGGCCCAGGGTACCTCAGCGAATCATCCCCGGGCGGCGACCGCTCGGGGATGATCCTGCGGGCCGTCGGGTACGCTACGGACCGGCAACCGGCTCAGTCCTCGTCGTCACCCTGCTCGTTGCGGGCCAGCATTGCCAGGTGCTCGTCCTGCTCTTCCCGGGCATCCTCGATGACCGCCAACAGGTCGTCGACGTCCACCGCGGTGGTGTCATAGGCAAAGCAGCCTGTCAGCTTGCTCTCCGGATGCAGCTCCCCGGCTTCATAGAGCGCCCAGATCTCCTTGCCGTAGTCGGTATTGAGCAGTTCCGGCGCGTAGCGTCCGAAATAGGCACGCATGTTGTTGACGTCGCGCTCCAGCATCATCTCGGCGCTGTTGTTACCGGCGGCATCCACCGCTTGGGGCAGGTCGATGATCACCGGGCCGTCGGGCGCCAGCAGCACATTGAATTCGGAGAGGTCGCCATGAATCAGGCCGGCGCATAGCATTCGCACCACGTCGCCGATGACCTTGGCGTAATAGGCACGGGCCTGTTCGTCGGTAAGGGTGACGTCGTCCAGGCGCGGAGCGGCAAAGCCCTCGGCGTCGGTGATCATCTCCATCAGCAACACGCCGTCGACGAAGCCAAAGGGCTGGGGCACCCGCACCTCCGCCGCCGCGAGCCGATAGAGCGCATCCACCTCGGCATTCAGCCAGGCCTGCTCCTGCTCTTTCTGGCCATAGCGGGTCTTCTTGGCCATCGCCCGGCCCTGCCGGCTGTTGCGCACCTTGCGGCCTTCCTGATACTGCACGGCCTGCTTGAAGCTGCGCTGCTTGGCCTCCTTGAAGACCTTGGCACAGCGCAGTTCACCGCCGGCACGCACCACATAGACCTGCGCTTCCTTGCCACTCATCAGCTGGGCGACGACTTCGTCGACCATGCCGTCTTCAACCAGCGGTTGTAATCGCTTGGGTATTTTCATATCACCACTTTGGCATATCGCCTTACGAGCGTATCGCCCTGCTGCATGTCAGCGGCTGACGCGCCGGGCGCGAAACGAACGCCCCTTGAGTTTTCCCGCGCTCAACTGCGCAAGCGCCGCCTTGGCGACCTCACGCTGCACGGCCACATAGGCGCTGCGCTCCAGCACCTTGATCTTGCCAACCTGGTCACCCCGGATACCGCCATCACCGGTCAGGGCACCCAGGATATCCCCTGGACGCACCTTCTGCTTCTTGCCACCGTCGAGCTGCAGCGTGGCCATGGGCGGTGCCATGGGCTCGCCCGACAGGGCACGGCGAGAGGGCAGCGCTTCCATCACCAGTTGTTGACCGAGAAACTCACCGAGCCGCTCCAGGCGATAAGCCTCCTGCTCGCTGACCAGGGTGCAGGCCACACCGGAGCTGCCGGCCCGGCCGGTACGCCCGACCCGGTGCACATGCACCTCGAGTTCGCGGGCGATACGGTAATTGAATACCGCATCCAGAGCGTCGATATCCAGCCCCCGGGCTGCCACGTCGGTGGCTACCAGTATCGACGCGCTCTTGTTGGCGAATAGTATCAGCAGACGATCGCGGTCGCGCTGTTCGAGGTCGCCATGTAGCGCCAAGGCGCTGAAACCGGCCTGGTCCAGGGCCTCGGCCACCTCGTCGGTCTCACGCTTGGTATTGCAGAACACCACGCTGGATTGCGGACGATGATGCTGCAACAGCAGGCGCAGTGCCTCGAAGCGCTCCGACTCGTCACCCAGCCGGTAGAAATGCTCGCGAATACTGGTCTCGTCATGGGTCTCGCCTACCTCCACGCTCACCGGGTCACGCAGGAAGCCCTCGGCGATGGCTCGAATGCCCTCTGCGCCGGCCCCCTGCAGCCCGGTGGCGCTGAACATCAGCGTCTGCCGGCTCGTCGGCGTCTCGCCGATGATCGCCTCCAGCGCGGCCTGGAACCCCATGTCGAGCATGCGATCGGCTTCGTCGAGCACCAGGGTGTCAAGCGATGCCAGGCTCAGCGAGCCCTTGCGCAGATGCTCCTCGACCCGCCCCGGCGTGCCGACCACGACATGGGCCCCGTGGGAGAGCGAGTTGAGCTGCGGCCCCAGGGGCGCCCCGCCGCACAGGGTCAGCACCTTGACATTGGGCAGCGCACGCGCCAAACGGCGAATCTCACCGGCCACCTGATCGGCCAGTTCCCGGGTGGGACACAGCACGAGAGCCTGGACGCTGAAACTCGATACGGTAAGCCGCGTGAGCAGCCCCAGGCCGAAGGCGGCCGTCTTGCCCGAACCGGTCTTCGCCTGGGCGACGACATCTCGCCCCGCCAGCATCGCCGGCAGGCTGGCGGCCTGGATCGGCGTCATGGCGTGATAGCCGAGGGAGCCCAGGTTGCCGAGCAGTTCCGGCGGCAGCGCGAGCGACGCGAAGGCACCCTCGCCAGGAGAGTCGGAGTCGGGAGCGGAATCGGACACGGCAGTCATCCTGAAAAATGAGTGGGGGCCGGGGTAACGAGCGAGCGAAGGCGAGAGCCGCGTGGTAAGGGCCGTGTGGGTCGTAATCGAAGGCGCAAATAATAGCAGAAAGCGTCGCGCAATGCCGCTCTACCATCATTGAGGCCGACGGTCATCAGCAGGCTGGACTGTCGCCATGCCCTGGCTCTGGCAGGTGGCCGAGTTCAGTCGGTCGGGTTGGTATCCTCGAAGCGGCGAATCTGTTGGCGCATCGCCACCTCGAATTCGGCCGCCGGCATCGGCATGTTGATATAGAAGCCTTGGAACTGGTCACAGGAGTGAACACGCAGGTAATCGGCCTGTTCAATCGACTCCACGCCTTCCGCCACCACCGTCAGGCCCAGGCCCTTGCCCAGTTCGATGATCGCCTCCGTCAAGCTCCTGTCCTCGGCGCTATTCACCAGGTCCTGGATGAAGGAGCCGTCGATCTTGATGGTATCGAGCGGGAACTCCTTCAGTTTGGAGAGTGACGAGTAGCCAGTACCGAAATCGTCGATAGCGACCCGCACGCCCATCCGCTTGAGATCCTTGAGGATCCGCACCGTCCGAGGCATGTCGAGCATCATCATGCTCTCGGTGATCTCCAGTTCGAGCAGCTCCGGCGCCATGCCGGTCTCGTCCAGTGCGCTCTTGATATCCTGCAGCAGGTGATCATCGAGAAACTGACGGGCGGATAGATTCACGGCCATGCTCAGCGGCGGGAAGCCCTGTGCCTGCCACTCGACATTCTGTCGGCATGCCGTGTTGAACACCCAGCGCCCGATCGGCACGATAAGGCCGTTCTCTTCGGCCAGCGGAATGAACTGCATGGGTGCTATCAGCCCGAGGTCGGGATGCTGCCAGCGCAGCAATGCCTCCATGCCGGTGACACGGCCAGTGAGCATGTCCTGCTTGGACTGATAGAAGAGTCGGAACTCTTCGTGCTCAAGCGCCTTGCGCATGCTCGACTCCAGGGCAAGACGCTCCAGTGAATCGACACTCAGCTTTTCCGAGTAGAACTGAGCGTTGTTCTTGCCCTGTTCCTTGGCGTGATACATCGCCACATCGGCATGCTTCATCAAGGTCTGTTCATCCTCCCCATCCTGTGGAAACAGGGCGATACCGATACTGACCGTAATGCGAAACTCCTGCCCAACGAGGGTGAAAGGCATACTGACCGCGGCCAGGATCTTGTCGGCAACCACCGCCACCTGCGACGCGTCGGTTATTTCAGGCAACAGGATCACGAACTCATCCCCGCCCAACCGGGCGACGATATCACTCTCGCGTACCGAGCCATTGAGCCGCAGCCCCACTTCCTGAAGCAGTTCATCGCCGGCGTCGTGGCCCAGTGAGTCGTTGATTGCCTTGAAGCGGTCAAGGTCAAGGAACAGCAGCGCCAGCCGTTTGCCGTAACGCCGCGACTGCTGCATGCCCTGCGTCAATAGCCGGGTGAAATAGGCGCGATTCGGAAGTCCGGTCAGGTTATCGTGAAAGGCGAGATACTCCACACGACGAGCATGGGCTACGCGCTCCTCCATGATCCGCGACTGCGAGCGCTGAAGCCTCCAGCTCAGCCTGCCAAGCAGGGCGATGACCGCCAGGAGCAGCAGGCTCGCCAGGGCGGCATACCAGAGATAGCTGCGCACGGACTGCCTGGCTGCGGCCAGGTGTTCCGCTTCAGAAAGACCGACAACGATGGCCAGCGGGAATTCGTACAGCTGCCTGGCCACGGTATAGCGCGGGGTTTGGTCCCAGGGATTGACCTCGACCCTTGCCGGCCCTCCAATCGTGCCGTTTGTGGATATCACAGCAGCGTAGTCGACCGCCGCTCCCATGGTGAGCTCGTCACCCGTACGCTTTACCCGGAAGATGCCGTCGCTTCCCAGCAGAGCCAATATTCCGCCCTCGCCCAGCACATCCGGGTCATAGCCACTGACGAAGTAGCCGGCGTGAACCGACACGGCCACGATGACCGTCAGTCCCTCGGCCTGGGCTTGAGCGCGCCGACTGAAGAACAGCTGCCACTCCCCCGTCTCCTGGTTGCGTCGTGGCAATCCCACCACCATGCCCTCGTCTTCATGGGCACGCAGGAAATAGTCGTAATCGGCCACATTCCGCTGCGAGGGGGACGCTTCGGGTGTGCTGGCAATCACGTCTCCCCCGGAGTCGGCAACACTGACCGTGAACAGCAGTTCGGGAGGCAGCATATCCCGGTCGCGCAGCTCCTCCAGCACCGCCTGTGCAGGCCTGTCGCCAAGGCTGTAGTGCACCAGCTTCAGAGTCGTATCGATTTCACGTAGCGCCCGCACCACCTGTGCCTCATAGGTATCGGCACTATCCGCGACCAGTGCCGCCGCCGTTCGGTCAGCCGCCGCATACTCCTTGGTCACGAGGTTCAGGGTGGCGCCCCAGATGACCGCCAGAACCAGCAGGGCAACTATGGTGAAAAGCCACGCAGGCTCGACCAGGCGATGCAGCCAACGCCGGACAACCGCGCTGTCATCCGACACGCTGTGAGCATGCTTGTCATAGGCGCTATTCAATTGCCACCACCCGCAGGCGGTCGCCCTCATCGACCGAGCCGAGATAGGTCGAGTCGAGATAGCCGATGACATCGGGGGATGCCGCCACGGTATCCGCCATGGCGCTGTCGCCGGCGACCGAACGCGGCGGCTGCCCTCGCCCGGTGAAGATCAGCTTCGACCAGTGCGCCTTGATCTGCGCCGGGCTCTGGCCAAGATAGTCCCGATAGAACGTGCTGTGTGCGGTGGTGCCTTCCCGCTGGTCCATGGGTGTCACTGCCCCGCCATGGGGAAAGCGGTTCAGCCTGCCCAGGTAGATGTCGGTGAGCTGAGCGCGCGACAGGCTCTCGATGGGGTTCTGTACCGAGACGACCACCACCACCTCGGCGCTGGCAGTGCCGACAATAAAGCTCAGGAATAGCCCAAGGACGATTGACGTCAGCCGCATTCGCACTCGCCGCCCCCTCAAAACACGAAGTCCAGCGCGAGGCTGAATAGATTGACTGTGCCACCGGGTTCGAAGCCTGGCTGAGAGTTGACCAGGAACCCGTGAGATCCCGCGTCATGGTTGATATGGTCAAGCTGCGCTTTCAGGGCCATGTTCCTGCTGAAGTCCCAACGAACGCCCAGGGAAACACTCGTCTGCTGCGGCTGGCTGCTCAAGATACCGTCGAGAAAGGCGTCGAGTTCCTCCGTGCCTGGCAAGGACAGGCCCGAAGTCGATGTATTGCTGAGAATACGATGCCTTGCATAGGTGAGATATGGCGTAACGCTTCCGAGCCGATACCCCCCAGTCACATACCAGCCACGGGTATCAGCAATAAAGGTGCGGCTCTCAGTCTGCGCCAACTCGCCCATCACGAACCAATCGCCCCGATCAAGGCTCGCACCAAGACTGATGGTCTCGAAACGCTTGTCCTCGATATCGTAGCGATCAGCGATGGCCTCGCCCTGGGGCCCGTACAGCCGGTAAATATCGAAGAGAGGAGTGAAGTCCTCGATGGTCAGGCGAACCTGGCTGTACGCGGCAAAAAGACTCACATCGCGCCACTCCAGGTGAGTGCCTAGCGTAAGCCCCTCACGGGATTCGGCTTCACCTGTCGCTCGAGCCCCGCTCGCATCGACGTAGGGAAATTTCGCATTGGTCTGGCCGTAGGTGGCACGAAGGGTGTTGGTCATGGCACCGAAACGGTGCCGATAGCTGGCATCGATACCATCGATGCTGGATACGGGAATCGTGCGATAGACTTCCTGCGGTGGACGAACCCAGGGGGTGGCGTATCCCACCTTGCGATACTCCGAACTCATGAAGGTTGGAAGCACGACACGACCCAGGCGCAAGCTTATATCCGGTGTGGCATCGAACTTGACGTTGGCCCACTCGACAACCGGTCGATAGGAACCGTCGTAACGTTGTTCGGAGACAACCTGTACGACGCTGGATAGGCTGGGCGTGAGGTCGGCGGTAAGTTGCAGGCCGAGCCGACTATCGACTTCGGCGCTCCAGTCGCTGCTATGTCCCGCCCCTCTTCGCGCGAAAATGCTGGAAACAACGGCTGCCTGATCCTCATCAGAGTGTACGATACCCAGCGTGCCGAAGCCGTTGAGCGTCAGACTCGGCGCATCCGACAACTGGGCCTGTGCATTCTGTACCGACAGCACCAGGATGAGCGACACGGCGACAAGAGCGCTTACCAACCTTCCCGACATAAAACCTTCCGCCAGATAGCCTGCGTGATAGAGAAATGCGTAATCGAAAAAAGGGGGACGGAGCGAATCGAACCCTGTTTCTCTCTATCGGCGGCCATCCAATCGACTTTAGGCCTTCCCTCTACCCTGAGATCCGCCCCCTTCTGGCCCCACAGTCTTCTCGCGACCCTTGGGTGTATGCTGATATAAGGAAGTGACGAGTCTCAGCAACCCCCAGGAGAGCGCCAATGGCCGATATCACGTCCCGGCTGGAAGCCGTCAAGGAAGGGATCAGGAAGCTGGCGAACCTGGCGGGAACCGAGCAGGCGGAGCCGGCGCGACAGCTGGCGGCCAAGCTCGGCGCCGATCTCGACCGTGTGGCGGCTGAGGCCGCAGCCCAGCCGAGCCCCCCCGCCACTCCGGAAAAGGCGTCTCCCCCCGCACCGCGCCATGAGGAGATCCGCTGCCCGATCTGTTCGCTGCGCTCCTTCACCTACCAGAGGGGAACGGTGCGTGAATCGGCCGACGCCAGTACCGGCTTCGAGGCATTCTATCGCTGCCTGAGTTGCGGTCACCAAGGATGGCATGAAGCGGATCTCGACTAAGGCCTCTACACCCCATTGCGGAGCAGGTGCAGGGCCACCGCCGCCATCATCAGCCCGATCGCCCCATCGATCAGGCGCCAGGCCAGGGGGCGCGAGAGCCATGGCGACAGCAGCGCACCGCCCCAGGCAAGCAGGCTGAACCACAGGATCGACGCGGTGCTCGCTCCGGCAACGAAGGTGGTGGCACTCTCCTGCTGGGCGCCGATGGCAGGTATCAGCAACAGGGTATCGAGATAGACCTGGGGGTTGAGAATCGTCACCGCCAGGGTGGCGAACAGCACATGCTTCAGGCTGCGCCCGCCCTCCTTCGAGGCCGCCAGCGCCGCTCGCCCGGTAGCGGCTCGATAGAACGCCTGGGCGGCGAGCCATGAGAGAAACGCCACGCCCAGCCAGCGCATCGCCTCCATGGCGCTCGGCATGGTCAGCAGTATCGCGCTGACACCGAACATGCCGGCCGTCAGCAGCACCACATCGGTGCCCATGCAGAGCCCCGCCGACCACCAGTGATGCTCTCGCCTGACCGCCAGGCCCAGCACATAGGCATTCTGCGCGCCGATGGCGATGATGATCCCGCCACATACGATCAATCCGGTGAGATAACTCTCCAGCATCGCCTGCCCTCCTCAATGAATGCTCGGAATATCCGACTTGAATGCGGCAAGCATAATGGGGAGGCGATATACTGAAAAATCATACCACTAATGACACATCAGTTTTTCTAATAAAGAGCCGCTCCATGCTGGACTACAAACTGCTTCAGGCCCTGGCCACGGTCATCGAATGCGGGGGATTCGAGCGCGCCGGCGATGCCCTGGGGCTATCGCAATCGGCGATTTCCCAGCGCATCAAGTCGCTGGAGATCCGACTGGGGCAGCCGGTGCTGATCCGTCACCCCGAACTGCACCCGACCCCCGCCGGCCAGCGCCTGCTCAATCACTACCAGCAGGTGCAGCTGCTCGAGCGGGACCTGCGCACCACCCTGCCCACCCTGGAGGAGTCCGCTCCCAGGCTGCGTATCGCGATCAACGCCGACAGCCTGGTGACCTGGTGGGCCGACGCCGTGGGTGAACTCTGCCGCTCAGAAGGGCTGCTGCTGGATCTGGTGGTCGAGGATCAGGACGTGGGACTCAAGCGACTTCGCGACGGCGACGTCGCCGCCTGCCTCTGTGCCAGTCCCCAGCCCATCGCCGGGGCCCGCTGCGTCCCCCTGGGCGAGATGGCCTATCACCCTCTGGCCACACCGGACTACATCGCCCGTCATTTTCCCCACGGCCTTTCCAACGATGCCTTCCGCCAGGCCCCCGCCATCGTCTTCGGTCCCCACGACCAGCTGCAGCATCGCTTCCTGGCCCAATGCGGCTATCACGGCAGCTTTCCCTATCACCTCTGCCCCTCTTCGGAGGGCTTTGTGCGACTGGCCCTCGCCGGCATGGGCTACGGCATGATCCCGCAATTGATGCAGGCAGACGCCTTGATGGAAGAAGGCAAGCTGGCCAGCATCGCACCGGGCAAATCGCTTTCGGTCCCGCTCTACTGGCATTTCTGGCGCCATAGCGGCACCGTGCTGGAGCGCCTGACCCGCGCCCTTGGCAAGGTAGCGCTGAAATAATGAACACCGGGTTAGCCAGACGCCATCACGCTATTCATGGTATTGCCTCAGCGCCTCGTCACAGCCCATCCCCACCTCCTCGCCGCCGCCGGGATCGATCCAGGGCAGGATCGCCAGCGGCGGGGCGACCAGGGCACCAAGCGCTGATAGTAAGCCTCGTCCCAGCAGTTCAGGGGTCACGACTTCCACTCTCAGATCGCTCAACGGTCCTTCCAGCTTGACCGGGGTATTGGCCGTAAACAGGGTGACCTCACGGTTGTGGCCTTCAAACGCCATGTCCAGCTCTTCCGTGGCCAGGTTCATTGCCCCGGCGCCGATGAAGTGAGCAATCTCGGTGGCCATGAAGAAGTTCTCCAGGGTGACCAGGCCATGGTCGGCCTTGAGGTGAACATAGCTGCACTCCAGACGCACCTGCTCATCCTCGCCGGCCAGCGCCAGCACCAGGGCATTGGCGACATTCAGTGGCATCAGCTCTGCGGCGATGATGTCCATCCACCCCTCGGACATGGCCAGCTCCAGCTCGCCGTTCAACCCGGCCATTATCTCGGCCATCGAGCGTCCGCGAAAAGTGAATTCCCCGTGCCCGCCGATGATGCCGAGGGTGTCTTCGGCGACATCGGGGAGCCCCGCCTCGTCCAGCAGCGCGGCGAGGTTTACCTGGGTGAGTTCCAGCTGCAACTCACCCGCCGTGGTCTCCTGATGCGCATCCAGCACCCAGGCCGCATACACCTGCCCGCCACCGAGCCCCACTCGCAGCGGCGAGACGGTCATCACCCCCTGCTCCAGCTCGAGGTCGAGACTCAAGTCGTTGAGCGGTGCGTACCGGGAATGAACCTCCGCAGCCTGATAGTCCAGCACCGCATCGGTGTTACGCAGCGCCTCCAGGTTCCAGTGATCGTCGGGGAAAACTCGCTGACCCGGCCGTCCTTCATCCGGCCCGTTTTCCGGCTCGATACCCAGCAGCTCATCGACATCGACCCATGCAGAGGTCAGGGTGGCCCATACTTGATTCCGCTCACCCAGGCGCAGTCGCACATCACCGGCCACGTCGCTGTTCCCGACGCTTCCCTCCATGCCATCCAGGTTGAGCAGATTGCCGCTGTAGCGCAGGTAGCCGGCAACGTCATAGGGCGGCAGGTCCGGCAGGCTGATGCCGGTCAGTTCGGTCAGCTCCGCCGGGGAGGGGCCTTCGAGCCGAGCATCGCCTTCCAACGATTCCAGCGCGAAGGGGCGGACCACGCTGCCGTTGATGTACAGCCGAGTATCGCGGGTACTCAGCTCACCGGTCACCGGATAAGGTGTCTCGTCGACGGCCAGGCCGAGCAATGGCCCCACGACCAGGTCGTAGTCAAACGGTGACTGCTCATAGGTGCCGTCGCCGACCAGGTGAAGGCCGGGGGTGTCGGCCCCCTCCACGGAGCTGGCCCGCAGGGACAGGGCCAGACCCCACTGCGGGCCGTGATAGTCCAGCGCGGTGTCCTCGAACAGCAGCCCACCCTCCACCACCGCCACATTGAGCCGACCGGAGAGGGTGCCGATCTCGCCCTGGCCCAGTGGCGCCAGCGCCATGCCGAGATTGATCTGGTCGAGCTGGGCCGATAGGTTCGCCGCCAGCCGCCGGTCCCGCTCTTCCGCCCAGCCCTCCAGGGTCAGTGCCCCCTGCTGACCCCAGGCCTCCTCCTGCAGCGCATGAAAGTGCGCAATGGTGAGGCGCGACCCTTCGACGTCTCCTTCCAGCGTCACCTCGTGCAGGACCCGGTCGGCATGGATCAGCCGGTCGAAGGCCAGGTCGAACCTGGCATCGTATCCATCGAGCCCCTTCAGTGACTCGGCCAGGCCCCGGTCCCAGTCATGTCCCGGCCCCAGTCCATCCCATGCCGAACCATCGGTGGTGGTGTCATCCAGCAGCTCCCAGCGATTCAAGTCCAGCGATTCTCCATGGATGCGAGTGGCGAAGTGGGGCACATCACGCCCGAAATCCACCGTCAGGTCGCCCGTGAGATGGAGCTCATCGATGCGTCCCTGCGCATCGTCGAGGCTCAGCACGTTATCGCTGTAACGCAGGAAGGCTTCAAGCCAGTAGGGAGGCAGCGGCGGCAGGTCGACCCCGAACAGCGCGAAGAACTCCTCGGGCGTGGGCCCCTCAAGGCGAGCGTCGCCTTCGATTGCCTCGAGCTCGAAGGGACGGACCAGACGTCCATCCATCTGCAGTAGGGTGGCCCCCGTGCTCACCTGGCCGACAAGCGGATAGCTCGGCGCCGCTTCGACCAGGTCGACCGGCCCCACCGTCAGGTCGTACTCGACCGGCTGCCCCCCATAGGCGCCATTGCCGACCAGTCGCACCGCCGGCCTGTCGTCATGGTCGACCTCGTGGCTCTCGGCACGTAGTGAAAGCGCCAGCTCCCAGGCCGGTACGCGATAGTCGAGAGCGGTATCCTCGAACAGCAGCGCCCCCTCCTGCAGCCGGGCATTGACCTGGCCATCGACGATGCCCACCTCGCCCAGGCCCAGCGGGGCCAGGGCCGCTGTCAGGTCGAAGGCCTCGAACCGCGCCGCCACTGCCGCCACCGGACGTTCCTCATGCCGCTCGATGCGCCCTTCCGCGCCGAGCGCCCGAGGCGACGCTTCGTCCTCCTTCCGCTGCAGCGCCTGGAGGCGGTCGATGATGACACTGCCCTCTCCGGCCCGGCCCTGAAGAATCAGCTCATGAAGGATCTGGTCGCCGTAGCGGAGCTCTTCCACGGCAATGTCCAGAACCGCCTCGTAGGACTCCAGCGCCCCCAGCACTTCGGCCAGCTCCTGCTCCCATTCAGGGCCGGGAAAGGAAATATCCACCTCATCGACCCAGCGTTCCAGGTCCAGTTCGACCAGATCGAGCCGCGCCTGGAGAGAGAGCACGTCCAGATCGAGATCCAGCTCCAGCGCACCGGAGAAGAGGTCGTTCCCTACCTGCCCCTCCATCGACTCGGCGTGGAGGTAGCCCTCGGCACGCAGGTAATGAACCAGCCCCTGATACTCCAGCTCGTCTTCCTTGAAGCGCCCATCGCCCCAGACCTCGAGGCTCAGCCCCTCCGTCGTGTCTGCTCCCGGCGTCTGGAAGACGGCATCGAGCTGGAGATCCAGGGCCGCATCGCGGTAGACCAGATGCCCCTGACCGATGTTGAACTCATCGGGCCACAGGGGCTCATCGCCCTCCTCCGAGTCACCGCCATCGAACAGTCCTTCCCAATTGCTGGAGCCATCTTCTCGTCGGATCAGGTGCAGTACAGGTTGATCGATGGCTATGCGGTCCAATTCCAGCCTGCCCTGCAGCAGGGCGCGGACATTGAGGGTAACCGACAGCTCGTACATGCGCGCCAGCGGTTCCGCCTCGGCCCATTCGGCGCTGGCAATGCGCACCTCAGCGAGCTGCAGCGTGACGGGCGTGCCCCAGCCGATGCTATGGTCGTCGATTTCGACCTCACGACCGAGCTGCTGACTGGCCTGTCGCTCCAGCCATGCGCGCATCCACGCCGACTCCAGCAGCAGCACCCCCGCCGTGGCCGCCAGAATCAGCACCACCCCCACAAGCGCCATACCCGTTAGTCGAGCCGCCCTGTTCACATTTCCATCCCTGGCCTCGCCGATACCCTTAACCATGGACAGAGAAGCCGCATCAGTCCAACCGGGAACAGCAGGGGATTCGCCTGATCGCCGCAGCGTGTGGCCCACGCCATGGCTTGACAAAGCGTCGTGCAGCCAGATCAGTTACAAAAAGAATGCTGCAATGCAGCAAGAAAGGGCCTACGCTGGATCGTGAAGTCCCTTCAGGAGGGCCAAAGCATGAACACCGCAACGCAGCAAACTCAATCATTCGAAGCCGAAGTACTGCAGTTCTGGGCCAACCAGGCTCGGCTGGAGCGTACCGCATCCGATGCCTTAGCCGACTACCTGGCCAGCGTACGTCACGCCCCCCTGGCTCCCACTCAGGGTCATTCCGGCCACCTCACTCACTAGCATCATTGCCACTGGCACCATGACAAGAGCCGTGAGGGCGGCGCCCCCGCCGTTCCATGGCAGGCCGTGCTCGGAAACTACCACCATGGTGGTGTTTCCGAGTCTTTGCACTTTATTGACGGCTTAAAGGGTATATAGTGGCACCGTACTATCTTTCTCATACGGAGCAGAAAACACGATCGACCACTTTTCCAAGCCAGCCCGGAGGTTTCATATGAAAATCTATAAACCTGAGTGGCAATGCACGTTTAGCGTATATGAAGGCGTGGAAGAAGCGTCAAGCTGGAAAGAGCGCATCGCATGGCGACTGCGGCAGTTTGCCGACAAGCTGGATGGCAGCGGAAGGACGATCAAGATCGACTGCAGCGTTACCCCCCACGTGAGCCGCCAGGATATCGACACCTGCCTGGGAAAGGGCTTTGAAGTCACCCAGGGGCTGTTGACCCAGCTCGCGCAGCAAGCGGCCTGCGAAGACGTCATGCGTGACGCCAAGGCCGAGCTGTACAAGGAAGATTACCCATCCTGATGGGTGACGTAGAGGTAGCGACCACACCCTGTTGAGCCCCGGCCCAACAGGGTGTTTTCATATCGGGTTGCCCCTGGCGGGCAATACGGCTACTATCCTGCCGGCAACCCCTGTTAACGTCGGCGATCTTGTGACATATGGAAACTCACGGGTGACATATGGATACCGATTTCCGGTGGGCAACACATGCCTGGGGGGCTGGTTTGAGACGAGTGCGAGGCTGGTGCAGCATGAGCCCGCGTCCTCAATCACTCATGGCGCCTGATCGTGGGATACGATTATGCGGCGCGATGCAGTAGTCACGAGGTGAAACATGGCGACACGAACTCGCCTGATCCAGACAGGTGCTCTGGTTAGCTTGGTAGGCCTGTTGCTGGTTGGCAAAGTAGCGGCCCATGAAACACCGGAGCTTATCGACCAGGGCATAGCATCCTTCTACAGCGACCGCTTCCAGGGGCAGACGACCGCCAGCGGTGAGCCCTTCGATCAGCAGGCCCTGACCGCAGCCCACCCGAGCCTGCCATTCGGCACCGAAGTCGTGGTGACCCGCCCGGACAATGGTCGCGAGGTCACGGTACTGATCAACGACCGCGGTCCTTTCGTCCAGGGACGCATCATCGATCTCTCCAAGCGCGCCGCCAGGGAACTGGGCATGATCAACCGCGGAACCGCTCCGGTACTCGTCACCTCCGTACAGTGATAGCGGCCTCTCGCCGCCCCCTCTGCCAATGTGGTCCCTAATTGCGCGGGCCGCTGTCAGGCGCTGGCTGGTAATCCCAGCCCGGAAACCTGAGCCCGACACCCTGGGCCCGGCATCTCCCGCTGGGCTGTAGCCTTGCCTGAAGAGAACGCGCCCCCCTGCCGCCATCGAATGAGAGGTGCGCCGGAAACGGGCCGCTGTCGCCATTCCCTCGATATCCCACCGCAGGTGTCGCCAAATGGATACGATATAACTCATTGTTTTTCAATGATATTACCCAGCCGGCCAGAAAGGCGTCGGCAAACAGCAACACTTCTTCGCCTATCGCTGGCCGAAATCCGTCATCCTGACACCCCATGCAAGATAGTTAATATTTATCCTATTGTTTTTAATGGAAAATATTATTCATGGCATCTTTATCGCATTATCGTTGGCAATGGCAAGATGACTGGACCTGGCAAATGGCAAGACCATGGTCGGCTCAGTCCAAGGAGGCCCTGGCTGCGACAAGGAGACGTCGCCTCCCCCCTATTCTCAGCTGTCCGGGATGTCGGCTCGCTGACGGACAGCAAGATCCTTTAGTTCCCTGCGTACTTGGGCCGCTCTGCGGCCTTTTTTTTTGCCTCTACCGGCAAGGCAACAGGCACGGCGCATCACTTGGAAGCTCTATTCCGCTCGGCGAGATCAGACTTTGGAACGAGACGCCACTATGCAAATGAAGCCCAAGCACTCACTACAGATTAGCCCCAACCTATTGCCGAGACTTCTGGCAGGCGCGGTCGTCATTGCCGCCGTGCTTGCCTTCAGCAGCCTGATACCGGAACAGACTGTCGTTCAAGCCACATTTCCGATAGGACTGGCGCCCGGTGCGCTGCATACCGGCCTCATACTGGCCGCCTTCCTCGGCGGCATCGCCCTGGCATCGGCCGTTGTCCTGCCGCCCCTGCGAAATGCCCGAGCTCGCGAAGCGCAGCTCAAGCAGACACAAGCAGTGCTGGAAGCATTGAACGAAGACCTGCACCACCAGGCTACCCGCGATGGCCTGCTGGGCATTGTCAACCGCCGCGAGTTCGAGCGAGTACTCAATCTGGAATGGCGCCGTGCCGCACGGGAACGCCAGCCCCTCAGCCTGCTGATGATCGATGTCGACCACTTCAAGGTCTTCAACGATACCTACGGACACCTGGAGGGCGACCGCTGCCTGCAGGAAGTGACCACCATACTCAACCAGGCGGCCAACCGTCCCGGCGACCTGCTGGCTCGATACGGTGGCGAGGAGATGGTCATCCTCGTCCCTCGCACTGGACAGGAAGGCGCAACGGTTCTGGCTGAGCGAATCCACGCCCTGCTAACCGAACACGGCATCGCCTTCGGCGCCTCACCGGTAGCAGATCGCGTCACTGTCAGCATCGGGGTTGCCTCACTGCTGCCCGTGCATCACCGCAGCCCCCAGGCGCTGATTCAGCAGGCCGACGAAGGGCTTTACGCCGCCAAGAAAGAGGGTCGCAACAAGACCGCCACCGTTTCTCGGCTGCGCTTGATCGCGCCACGGGAGGCGATCGCCTGAGCCAGGCATAGCCAGACCACCACTCACAACGCCGCCTGAATCCGGGTAGCGGCATCGGCCAGCTCCTGCGGCTCCGCCTGAGCCAGCCCTTCCAGTCGAATATCCTCCATCGCATCGATCGGCACCAGGTGCAGATGAACATGCGGCACCTCCAGGCCAACGATTAACATCCCCACCCGCTCGCAGGGAAAGGCCCGCTTCTGCGCCTTGGCCAGCGTCTGCGACACGCGCATCAGATGGGCGGACAGCTCCGGCGACAGATCGTCCCAGTGGTCGATCTCCTGGCGCGGAATGACCAGCAGGTGGCCCGGCTTCATCGGGTTGAGGGTCATGATCGCAACACACTGCGCGTCGTCCCAGACGAAGTGACCCGGAATGTCTCCCTGGATGATACGGGTAAAGATGGTTGCCATGTCGGCTGTCTCCTTTGCAATACAACCCAGATGTCACAGCGAGCCGCAACATTTCGCTCCGTCGCGCGAGCAGGGCTCAAGTTCGGCCATCGCGGTCCGATAACCAGATTAGCAGGTGATGAATATGACAGGCGATGCATCGCTACCGCCCCAGGCGGGCGGTGACGCTGGGGAGGAGATGAAATGAACGACCTGAATATGGCCAGAGGCGTATCGTCCCACGCCTTCTTGTCGAACGAACACCTGGAGCGACGGCTGGTAAGGGCCAAGCTTCTGCTCGATGGCCTGGAGCGGGACGCCGGCTCCAAGGACATGGGGGCGCTGTCGGCCGCGCGGGTGGAGTTTGCTCTAGCCGCGCGTGCCCTGGCCGACGCACTGATCGCCCGGAGCCAGCACGGCAGGGAAAGCGACGATTGAAGCGTGCCAGCGCCACGGGCCGAATGCTATCACCCGGCCGGTGGCAGGTAGTGCACCAGGCACTGTCTGAAAACTGCCTAATCGCTACTCACAGCCTCGAGCTTGTCCTGTGTCCTTGATGCAAAGTCGCTGGCGTCATGGCGCTCGTGCAACTGCTGCTCCAGCGGGCCAAAGGTGCGGTTGACCATGCGGCCACGCTTCACCGCCGGCCGGGCATCGATCTCCCTGGCCCAGCGCTGCACGTGCTCGTACTCCTGCACCTGCAGGAACTCGCCGGCATCGTAGACACGGTCCAGCGCCAGCTGCCCGTACCAGGGCCACGTCGCAATATCGGCAATGGTGTAGTCATCCCCACCCAGGTAACGCGTCTCGGCCAGGCGCCGGTCCAGCACGTCGAGCTGGCGCTTGGCCTCCATGGCGAAGCGGTCGATGGCGTACTCGATCTTGGTTGGCGCGTAGGCGTAGAAATGGCCGAAGCCACCTCCCAGGTATGGTCCGCTGCCCATCTGCCAGAACAGCCAGTTGAGGGTCTCGGTGCGCCCGGCCGGGTCGCGGGGCAACAGCTCGCCGAACTTTTCGGCGAGATACAGCAGGATCGAGCCCGACTCGAACACCCGGGTGGGCGGCGTGGTGCCGTGGTCCATCAGCGCCGGGATCTTCGAGTTGGGATTGACCTCGACGAAGCCGCTGCCGAACTGATCGCCGTCACCGATCTTTATCAACCAGGCATCGTACTCGGCGCCTGTGTGACCCAATGCCAGCAGCTCCTCGAGCATGATCGTGGCCTTCACCCCGTTGGGCGTGGCCAGCGAGTAGAGCTGCAGGGGGTGCTTGCCGACCGGCAGCGCCTTGTCGTGGGTGGGACCGGCGATGGGGCGGTTGATGTTGGCGAACTGGCCTCCGTTCGCCTTCTCCCATTTCCACACCTTCGGCGGTACGTACTCGTGTTCCTGGCTCATGAAGACTCCTGTCGGGGGGATATGGCACGGCACTCCGCCACGAAGCGGATGCGCCCATACCAGTCCGACAAAAGATAGCCTGTTAAGGTTCGGGGTTCGAGCCGGCCTCGCGCCAGTTCGGCGGCACCAGGCCATGACGGCGCATGCGCCGATAGATGGTGGGCCGTGAAACGCCGAGCCGCCGCGCGACGAGGCTGACGTTCCAACTGTTTTCCCTCAGCAGAGCGTGCAGCGCCTCGCCCTCGTTCGGCTCCCCCGTTTTGGGCCCCGCCTCGATCACCCGGGGCGCGGCGCCGAGATGCCCCTGGCACTCTTCCGGCAGGTCGTGGAGCGTGATCTCGTCTCCCTCGGCCGTGGCCAGAGCGAAGGCCAGGGCGTTCTTGAGCTGGCGGATATTGCCCGGCCAGGCATGGGCCAGCAGCGCGCTCATGGCATCGGCGCGCAGGCGCACTTCCCGTCCGCGATCGGTGAGAAGCGCCCGGTAGACGCTGCGAATCACGTAGTGCTTGTCGGCCCGCTCACGCAGCGCCGGCAGCTTCAACTGGGCCCCGTTCAGGCGATAGTAGAGGTCCTCACGGAAGCCGCCCCTGGCAATCAGCTCGCTCATGTCGCGATGGGTAGCGGTGATCACCCGGATATCGACGCGCACCGCCTTCTCGGCCCCCAGCGGCATCACTTCACGCTCGGCCAATACTCGCAGCAGCCGGGTCTGCAGCGTCAGCGGCATGTCGCCGATTTCGTCCAGGAACAGGGTGCCGCCGTCGGCCTGCTGGATAAGGCCGCGCATGCCCTTGCTGCGCCCGCCGGTGAAGGCGCCGGGCAGGTAGCCGAACAGTTCGCTCTCGATCAACGATTCGGGAATCGCCGCGCAGTTCACCGCCACGAACGGCCCCTTGGCGCGCGTACCGCTGTCGTGAAGGGCCCGGGCCAGCACCTCCTTGCCGGTACCGGTCTCGCCGGTGATCAATACGCCGACCTGCTCGTTGCGCAACCGCCGGGCCAGCTTAAGCACGCGATGCATGGCGGGGTCGTCCGAGGCGAGCCGGTCCAGCGCCGGCACCGGCGTGGGCGAAGGGGTCGCGGCACTCGGGGGCAAGCGCCGTCCGCGCGGTTCGATCAGGGTGATGAAGCAGGTGGTGTCATTGGCGCGCGCCCGAAAGGCGCGAATACCATCGTCACTGGCCGCCGGTATGCCCAGCAACTCGCCCATCTCGCCATCGAACAGCTGGGTGATCGAAGGCTGCCAGCCCGGTGACCACGGCGGCCAGCGGCGCAGGTGGGCATCGATCAGCGCGCGTCCGGCGCCATTGGCGGCAATGACGCTGCCGTCCTCCTCTATGGCAATCAAGCCGCGGCCATTGAGATGGACGAATTCCCGGGCGGTATCGAAGCGCAGCATCAGGCAGTGGCGATAGCGATGCAGGAAATAGGCGTCCTCGATCATCCGCGCATAGAGCGTGACCAGCGGCAGGCCGAAGTTCTGGCTCTCCTGGGCGCTCGACGACTGCAGTGCGGAGATGTCCAACACCGCGATGACCTGCCCCTGCGGGTCGGTGATCGGCGCCGCCGTGCAGGTCAGGCTGATGTGGGTGGCATCGAAGTGCTCGCTCTGGTGGCAGGTAATGGCCTGGCCGTCGTGAACGCAGGTACCGACCGCACAGGTTCCCGCGTAGCGCTCGTCCCAGTCGGCGCCGAGATAGAGACCCGCCTGGCGCAGGGCCGTCTCCTGCTCGCGCTGGCCGCGGAAGTCCACGGTGATGCCCTGCCGGTCGGTGAGCAGCAGCACATAGCCCAGCGGGGCGATCTGGGTGAAAAGCTGATCGACACCCGCCCGGGCGACGTGCAGAAGCTCGTCCACCGGCTCGCGGTGCTCCTTGAGCGCCTGCTGGGTCAGCACCCGCACGGGGCGAGGGCGGCCGGGGTCGAGCCGGTACTCGCCGACGCAGCGCTCCCAGGAGCGCCGGATGACCTCGCGGCACCCACCCAGGTCCGCCGGCTGGCCTTCGCTGAGCCGGGTCAGGGTCTCGATATGCTGGCGTTGCTCGTTGCGCAGTGGCATCGCTGCCTCTCTCATGCTCCGCCTCGCCGCACTTCTTGCCGCTCTTCTCTTGCCGCTCTGTCTTGCCAATCTGTCTTGCCAATCTACCTGCGACCGTGCGACGGCGGGCCTTGTTGTTGTGTGGCAGGCCTACCTCCAAGCCTATGCCGTACCGAGCAGGAGTCAATCGACGCCGCCTGCGCCCTTGGTCGGGGGGTTACAGGTGTAACGCTGAGCCCCCTCCGTCGCGTGACAGCTGTCACAGGCGTTACAGGTTGGCGAGACAGCTCCGGGCACCCGCGGCTTTTCTCCGCTTGATAAAAATCGCGTTATTTCAATCCTCTAGAGAACCTTTCCGTTCGACCTTCGCAACTGGCACGGTTTCTGCCATGGCTCAGGGTGTCCCCAAACAACAAGCGGAGAACAACGATGACGACACCCACGCCAACTCAACACGTCCAGCAATGGCTGCACGACTTCGAGAGCGCGCTGGAGCAGCGCGACATTGAACGGGTCATGGCCCTGTTCAATGACGAGTGCTACTGGCGCGACCTGGTCGCCTTCACCTGGAACCTCAAGACGCTGGAAGGCAAGGACGCCATCCAGTCGATGCTCAACGCCACCCTGGGCGAGACGTACCCCACGCACTGGCGGCTCGACGGCGAGGCCACCGAAGCCAACGACGTGACCGAGGCCTGGTTCACCTTCGAGACCGACGCCGCCCACGGCAAGGGCTTCCTGCGTTTGAAGAACGGCAAGTGCTGGACCCTGCTGACCACCATGCAGGAACTCAAGGACCACCCCGAGCCAGGCGGCGACCATCGGCCCATGGGGGCCGAGCACGGCGCCAGCAAGACCCGCGAGACCTGGCTCGAATCGCGCCAGCGGGAAGAACGGGAGCTCGGCTACAGTCGCCAGCCCTACTGCGTGATCATCGGCGGCGGCCAGGGCGGCATCGGGCTCGCCGCGCGACTACGCCAGCTCGACGTGCCCACCATCGTGCTCGACAAGCACCCTCGCCCCGGCGACGCCTGGCGCAACCGCTACAAGTCGCTGTGCCTGCACGACCCGGTATGGTACGACCACCTGCCCTACATCCCCTTCCCCGAGAACTGGCCGGTGTTCGCACCCAAGGACAAGATCGGCGACTGGCTGGAGATGTACACCAAGGTGATGGAGCTCAACTACTGGAGCTCCACCGAGTGCGAGGGCGCCAGCTATGAAGAGGCCAGCGGCGAGTGGACGGTGCGGGTCAACCGCGATGGCGAACGGGTCACGCTGCGCCCCAAGCAGCTGATCCTGGCCACCGGCATGTCGGGTGTGCCCAATGTGCCGCACTTCCCCGGCGCCGAGACCTTCGAGGGCGAGCAGCAGCACTCCAGCCAGCACCCCGGGCCGGACGCCTATCGTGGCAAGAAGGTGGTCGTGGTGGGCTCCAACAACTCGGCCCATGATATCTGCGCGGCGCTGTGGGAGAACGACGCCGACGTGACCATGATCCAGCGTTCCTCTACCCATATCGTGAAATCCGACTCGCTCATGGAGCACGCCCTCGGCCCGCTCTACTCCGAGGAAGCGGTGAAGAACGGCATCACCCACGACAAGGCGGACCTGATCTTCGCCTCGATCCCCTACAAGCTGCTGCCCGACTTCCAGCGCCCCGCCTTCGACCGGATCCGCGAACGCGATGCCGAGTTCTACAAGCGACTCGAGGACGCCGGCTTCCTGCTCGACTTCGGCGACGACGACTCCGGCCTGTTCCTCAAGTACCTGCGACGCGGCTCCGGCTACTACATCGACGTGGGCGCCTGCGACCTGGTGGCCAACGGCGACATCAAGCTGCGCAGCGGCGTGGGCATCGAGCGCATCAACCCGCGCTCGGTGACGCTCAGCGACGGCTCCGAGCTGCCCGCCGACCTGATCGTCTACGCCACCGGCTACGGCTCCATGAACGGCTGGGCGGCGCGCATCATCTCCCAGGAGGTGGCCGACAAGGTCGGCAAGTGCTGGGGGCTCGGCTCCGACACGGCCAAGGACCCCGGCCCCTGGGAGGGCGAGCTACGCAACATGTGGAAGCCCACCCAGCAAGAAGCGCTGTGGTTCCACGGCGGCAACCTGCACCAGTCGCGCCACTACTCCCACTACCTGGCGCTGCAGCTCAAGGCACGCATGGAAGGCATCCCCACGCCGGTATACGGGCAGCAGGAAGTGCATCACCTCGCCTGATTCCTCAGGGGCTTCGCCGACAGCGGTGTAGGAAATGACTTACATCACGACGGTCCCTGCTGCCCGCGGCGCCAAGTCGCGGGCGGCGCACCGAAGGCCCGCTTGAAGGCCTTGGTGAACGACGCTTCCGACTCGTATCCCGCTTCCTGGGCGATCAGCGCGATCGGGGTTGACGATTCCTGCAGGCGGCGTGCCGCTACCCGCATACGCAACCCCGCCAGGTAGCGCATCGGTGGCATGCCCATCAGTTCGGAGAAGTGTTCAGCGAAGGCTGAGCGGGAAAGCCCCACCTCTCGCGCCAGTGTTTCTGTCGTCCAATGACGCGCTGGCCGGTCATGCATCAAGGCCAGTGCGCGGCTTACGAAGGGGTTACGCAGCCCGCCTACCCAGGCACGCTGATCCGGCGGCAGGCTGACGAGGTAGTGCTGTACGGCCTCGATGAAGAGCAGTTCGGCAAGCCGGGAGAGCAACGCCGGTGAACGTACCTCTCCGCTGGCGATCTCGCCGACAGCCAGGCGAAAGGAGCTTTCGATCCATAGCCCGGCCGCACCTTGCGACACGTCGAGCATCATCACGCCCGGCAGCATGCCCATGAGAGGATCGCTCGTCGCCTCGCTGAGCAGGAAACCGCACCATACGCGCGTTGCCTCCCCGCCGCCGCCATGGACGATACGGGCGATACCGCTTTCGATGCTCGTCTGCACCAGTCGGTCGGCACTGATGGGAGGACAATCCAGGGTGCTGCCAAGCACATGCGGTTCATTGCGCGGCAGAACCACGAGGTGCCCTGCCGAGACCTCCATCGCAGCCCCCTCACCTACCCGCAACAGCAGCCGGCCGGTACTGACGTAATGGTAGGCAATGATCCCACCGGGCAACGGCGTGGCGGGATGGCAATCCTCAGGTGCAACCTGGGCGGAAATGCACCAGGGCGCAGTGAACTGCGCATCAAGGAAGATGCCGCCGGTCAGCCGCAGCGTGCGCAGCATATCGAGAGAAGCCTCCATCGGCCTACGCTCCGTGATGGCGGCGGCTCGGACAAGAACCCTGGCGTCTCGACCATTATCTGCCACCGCACCTCCGAGTAGTTTAGCAGCGTGGTGCAAGGCGAGTTCGATGCCCGCCCTGCGCCCCTGACGAACGACAACGACACCACCACGGAGCCATACCCCATGCAGACCGACCGTCAAGGAAATCCCCTCTCCGGCGCCACCGCCGAAACCGCCGAGCTTTATGACCGCTCGGCCGAAGCGTTCAACCTTTACCGCGGCGACCCCGTCACGCCGCTGGACCAGGCCATCGAAGCGGCCCCGGACTTCGCCATGGCGCGAATACTCCGCGCCTACCTGTTTGCGCTGGCCACCGAGCCCGACGCCGCCGAAGCAGCCAGGGCCGATGTAGTGGCCGTGAAGTCGTACCGCCTGAATGACCGCGAAGCCTCCCACGTCGCCGCCCTCGAGCACCTGCTGGCGGGGGAGTGGACAACCGCCGCGTGCGCCCTGGATCGCCACAACCTGCACTATCCTCATGACCTATTGGCGCTGCAGGCCGGCCACCTGATGGACTTCTACCGCGCCAACGCCCGCAACCTGCGCGACCGCCTCGCCCGCGTGCTGCCCCAATGGAGCCGCGACATGCCAGGCTATTCGGTCCTGCTTGGCATGTACGCCTTCGGGCTCGAAGAAACTGGCGCCTACGCCCGCGCCGAAGAGACCGGCCGCCAGGCGCTGGACAGGGAACCGCTGGATTGCTGGGCGCACCACGCCGTGGCACATGTGATGGAAATGCAGGGGCGCGCCGAGGACGGCATCGGCTGGATGATCGCACGCGAGCCCTACTGGGCCGGTGATGACAACCTGTTCAAGGTCCACAACTGGTGGCATCGCTCGCTCTGCCATCTCGAACTGGGACAGGCCGACGAGGCCCTCGCCCTCTATGACGGCCCTATCCGGCAAGAGCGCAGCGTGGTGGCACTGGACATGATAGACGCCTCGGCCCTGCTCTGGCGGCTGCACCTGACCGGCCAAAACGTAGGCGACCGCTGGCAGGAACTGGCCGACACCTGGGACATGCACGCCGACGGCAAGCTCTACCCCTTCAACGACTGGCATGCGGTCATGGCGTACCTCGGCGCCGGGCGTGACGATCAGGTGACGCGGCTACTGGCCACCCTGCGTGATCCCGACAGTGGCCGAGAAGCATCGACCTGGGCAAAACGAATCGGCATGCCGCTGAGCGAAGGCTTTGTCGCCTTCTGGCGCGGCGACTACGACACCGCGGTGGAACGCCTGTATCCAGCACGTCACATCGCCAACGCCTTCGGCGGCAGCCACGCCCAGCGCGACATCATCGACTGGACACTGACCGAAGCCGCCCTGCGCGGCGGCTACCGCGACGTGGCCGAGGGCCTTGCCCACGAGCGTCTCGCCGGGAAGCCGCACAGCCCGCTGAACCGCTCCTTCCTGAGCCGAACCCTCACTCCGGCGGTCGACGAGAAGCAGGTCGCCTGATGCAAAAACGCCGGACGCTCCCACGACATGCGGTTGCGTCCGGCGCCTCGCGAATCCAAGCGTTGACGCGAGGCCTTCGCCAGTCGCTGCTAGCGAGCGGTCCTCTGTAGATAGACGAGATGCAGAAAGGGCACCAGCAAGGGGCTGCCAAAAACGCCCAAGGCAATGATGATCACCCACTCAGGGGAATCCCAGCCCAAGGCGAGCAGGCTGAACAGCACCAAAGACACACCCGCAAGCCCTGCCCCAAGGCAGGCCGCCCGCCACCACCAGAACAACGCACTCTCGTGATCGAGCCACGTCGCGCGATTCCAGAGGTAAGCGACCGCCACACGCCATAACCCCAGAATACCCAGCGTTCCAATCAGCACGAAGTGCATGACCGCCAAGTCCATCAGGCTCCAAGGGAAACCCAAGGTGACGAACAGGGCCACGCTGGAGAACAGGCAGACCACACTCGTCGGCAGCGCCAGCAAGAGCATCTCGACTGCGATCAACATTCGGTGAACGCTTTCCCTGTTCATTTTTCTCCTGACACACGATGCAGTAACAAGACTCAATCACCCGACGCCTGCTGAAGCGCCTCGATATCCCCCGCCACGATGAGCGAAAGATGCCGGGTTATCTTCTCCACCGGCCAGTCCCACCAGGCAATGGCCTGCAGGGTTTCGACCGCCTCCGGCGGGAAGCGCTGCTTGATAGGCCGGGCCGGATTGCCGCCGACTACCGTATAGGGCGGCACGTCGCTTACCACCACCGAGCGCGACGATACGATGGCGCCATTGCCGATCTTCACGCCGGGCATGATGAGGGCGTCATAGCCAATCCACACGTCATGACCAATGACGGTATCGCCCTTGTAGGGCAGCTCGTCCGGCTCCGGCACGACCGTTTCCCAGCCATTGCCGAAGATCTGGAACGGGTAAGTGGAGATACCGGAAAGCTTGTGGTTCGCCCCGTTCATGATGAACTTCGCACCCCGGGCAATGGCGCAGAACTTGCCGATGATCAGCTTGTCGCCGATGAAGGGGAAGTGATAGAGCACATTGCGTTCGAAGTTTTCGGAATCCTCAGGGTCATCGTAGTAGGTGTAATCACCGACGATGATATTCGGGCTCTTTACGACGTTCTTGATGAAGCAAACCTGGGGAAACCCTTCCATTGGGTGCGTATTGTCGGGACTGGGTCCATGCATGTCTGCCCTCCTTGATCTATCTCGCTTGCTGCCACAGCCCATCGCTATTACCGCTCCATCTCTCCAAGCAGTTCCAACTCGGCGTCGTGGAGGGAAACCAACAAAGGCTCGCCGCGGCCGTTGACGCGAAACTGGCCGTAGCGGGCGGGCTCAAAGCGCTCGGCATGACCTTCCTGGAAGAAGAAGGCATCGGTGGCGAACCGCACGCGGCCGTGGCGCATCCGGTAGTTTATACGTATCTCATCGGCATCCAGCGCCCCCTCACCGGAGCCCAGCCGCTCGAAGTGCGCGATACGCTGCGCATCCAGGCGCACCACCACATGGCCATCGGTGGCCTGCCGTTCGCCGCTCTCCCTGCGCTGGGCATAGTGAGCCTCGCGGATGAGGTTACCGACCTCGAAGTTCAGCGCCATGTAGTCGCCCTGCATCAGCGAACGCGGGTCCACCGGCGCCAGCTCCAGATACACCACCTCGCCTTCGGCCAGGTGACGCTCCTTGGCCCAGATGCTCCAATTGACCAGTGCCAGGATCAGCACCAGGGCTACCACCACGATGATCCGGTTCCACTTGGCTGTCGGCGTCATTGGCTCTCGTCCTCCCCGACAGCGACCCGCCTATCGATCCGCCACCTGCGGCGCAACACCCAGCGCAACGCCAGCAGCAACACGCCCAGCAAGCACAGCGTCACTGACTTGGCCAGCAGCGTGACGTCGAGCCAGTAGTAATAGTTGGTGATGGCCAGCAGCAGCAATATCACGCCAAGCCCCATGATCAGGCGGTTGCCGATGGCGAAGCCCAGTGCGATCACCACCGCGCCCTGGCTCAGCCCATGGGCCTCGAGCGAGAGCAGCATCAGCACGGCCGAAGCGCCATAGGCTGCCACCCGCGCGCTCGGGGCAATGGCGTCCCTGTGGCGCAGGAAGACGTGGCGAATCAGCAGCAACAGCGCCAGCGTGGCCAGGCCATCCCCCACCCAGGGCTCCAGCCAGGCCATACCCGTACCCGTACCGTAATCGTAGCGCCCGAGGAGCAGGGACTGCCCGTGATATCCCATGATCTGAATGGCGAGCAGGCCCAGCAACAGGCCATAGCCCAGCGCCTGCAACTGGCGCATATGTGCCGGCCAGCGAAACTCGTTGAGCCACAGGATGGTCAGTGACAGCAGCACCAGGCCGCCGGCCAGCGAAGGCGCAGAGACGCCTTTGGTCAACGCCAGATAGAACGCCAGGCTCGCCGCGAAGGCGGAAAAGGTGCGATGCGTGAGGCTTGGCATCACCAGCGCCAGCACCGCCTGCAGCCCCACCAACGACCACCAGAAGCCGGCGCTCACGCTCCCCAGCGCGGCGCCCAGGGCCCAGGCCACCAGCAGCTGGCCAGCCAGGCTACCCGCCAGCGCCAGGTGCTCGACGAAGTCTCCGTTCGCCCCCCGCAGCAGAGCGAAGGCGCCGGCAATCATCACCAGCCCCAGGGAGGCGGCAGCGGCGCTGCTGTCGAGCACGAACACCGCGCCCATGCCGATGAAGCCGAGCAGGAACAGGGCGGCCAGCCAGCCAGAGAACGCCTGCAGCGCCCGCACGAACCAGGGCGTCTCGAGCACCGGCGGCGCATCCCCCTCGTCGACGACGATGCCGGCCTGGCCGAGCCTTTCATTGAGCGACCGGGTCATGCCGACATCTCCACGTGTATCCGCTTGAGCCAGAACACCGCCATGGCGCCCAACGCCAGCACCGCCATGGACAAGAACAGAAAGCCCCCCGCCCCGCCCTGCCACAGCAGATGCCGGCCGAAGAAGGTGGTGACGACCACGATGACCGACAGGCAGCCGCCCGCCAGCATGAACAGATCGGGCCGCCAATGGCGATAGACGACATAGAGTGTTGCCAGCCACAGCGGGTAGACCAGCACGGCAGCGGAGACATCGGCCCACTCATCCAGGATGAACATGAGCATCAGCAGGGTCAGGGGAATGCCGCTGCCCAGCGCCAGCAGGCCAGTACTCCAGCCGGTCGAGAGCCAGCGCCAGTGCCGCGCGCCCAGCTCCCAGAGCGCGAGTGCCACGGTATTGAGTGCGAACAGCCCCCAGAGGGCGGCGGTATCGCTGGCGAACCAGGTCCCGAATACCCCGCCCCAGGTTCGGAAGTAGAGCAGCAGCGAAAGGTTGAGCAACCCCAGCCACAGGATCCAGAGCGCATCGAAGCGGGCGACCAGCACCCAGGGCAGCATCAGCACGGCCCAGAAGAAGAACAGCTGCCAGGGATCGGCGCCGGTCTGGTACACCTGGCCGAACAGCGCCAGCAGCACGCCCAGCAGCAGCGAGGCCGTCGTCAGCGCGGCCCGTGCCACGATGTTATCGACTACACCGTTATCCGCTCTTCCCTCATCTACTGGGCCGCGTCCTTCGGCCCACCAGTAGACGCCGATGGCCGCCACCAGCCCCGCCTGCACCAGCCCGAAACGCAGCCAGCGTCCCATGTCGGCCCAGTTGTAGGCGACCAGGAACAGCAGCGCGCTGGCCAGCGACAGCGTGCCCAGCCACAGCAGCAATCGATCCAGGAACACGCCCCAGGCCCGCCCCGAAGGATGGAGCCCGGATAGCGCGACCGCCCGCGCTACCTGTTCATGCGGAATCGCACCCCGCTCGATCAATGCCACCAGCTCACGGCGAATGGAAGTCATGTCATTTTTCCGTTTGATGTGGTGATGCCGCGCTTGCGCCTGTCGCCGGTTCTTGTGGCATTACCATAAGACGATGGTAATGCAGGTGCTTCGCTTGGCGCCAACATCGTGCATCTGCGCAAAGAAACTTACCGACCGGTAATTTCAATGACAGGCCAGCTCAGGTTAATCCATCCAGCCGCCTCATTCAGAAGGCCCTGCATCGGAACCGTCCCCTTTCGCCCCGCGGCCACCTGCACTGCCTCCCTTGGCAATATCGTGATCGCTGAGCACCACCACATCCCTGGGCCACCACTCGGGGTGGTTGTCACGAATGAAGGCCATCAGCCTCTCGCGGATATTCATTTCCGCTATCCAGCCGGCGAAGGGGTCGGAGGCCATGAGGTAGCAGGAAATCGTCTGGGCCCTCTCGGTCTGGGCGGTGACGTAGCAGCACAGCTTGTGGTGTTCGACGACGTTGTCCTCCTCCTTGGCGAACGCCAGAAACTTGTCCCTGATAACCTGGACGTCAGCACTCAGGTGGAGAACCAGCTCCAGCGTCCGGTACATCTTGGCGTTCTTGACAGAGAGGTTCTCGAAGGGCTTGGAGACGAAATACGTCACCGGCACGATCAGGCGCCGCTCGTCCCAGCTCCTCAGCCGTATGAAGGTATAGAAGATGCCCTCCACGTAGCACCACTGCCCTTCGAACATCACCAGGTCGCCGATGCGGATGGGCTTGGCCAATGACACCTGAAACGAGGAGAGGATATTGCCCAGCACCGCCTGCCCCGCGATACCCACCAACACCGCCAGGACACTGGCCGACGCCAATAGCGACATGCCCAGCGTCTCGAAGAGCTGGATCTGGCTCAGCACATAGACGGAAACGGCAGCGACCGTGATCAGGATGATGACCCGGCGCAGCGCGTAGAGCGAGGTGAGCAGCTTGCGCTCGTCGCGGGGCTTGGTGTCGTCGATTTCCCCCACCATGCGCCGCGTCACCTTGAGCAGAAGGGTGTCCACCAGGCGAAGCGCTACCGTACCGACACCCCAGGCGATAAGGATGATCAACAGGATCCGAATGAACGTGGTGGCAACGGCCGTGAAGGAGACCACATAGTCGAGCAGTGCCTGGGCTACGAAGGCCATGACGAGGAGTGCCATGGGTCCGCGGATCCTGCTGGCGAAGATGCTGGGCGCGCCGCTGGGGAACCAGTGCGCCAGCAGGCCGACCAGGCCGTAGACCCCCCACCCCACCAGGCCGATCAGCAGCAGGAAGACCGGAATCGCGATCCATTCCCAGATCTGGAGCCTGCCGAGAGAGGCCTTGAAGCGATCCGGAATGTACGCCTCCAGCAGCGACGGCCCAAACGCTTCGTAGAGTACGGGAATTGCCGCAACGCTATCGGGAGTGATCAGCCAGACCGGATCCTCGTCCTCCACCCGATAGCGGGCCAGACGAACATCGTAGGTATCGCCCTTGGCCTCGAGCGAGGCCAGTTCGAGGTTGCGGCGCGGTTGACCGGTCTGGGGATGCTGCCCTGCGGGGTCCTCGATGGCGGCATCCGGGCGGCCGGAAAGGTCAGAGACATTCAGCCATTCACCACGCCGAAGCACCTCGGCCAGCTGCCTGGCCAGCTCTTCCCCCCTCTCGCGCTGCTCGTCGGGGTCCAGATCGGAAAGATTGAGCACATGGGCCGCGCCGGCAAAATCTTCCTGTCCGGTCAGCGCCAGAAAGCTGCGAATCGTCTCTCGTGGTGTCTCCCGCCTGAGCTCTTCGGGGACCTCATCGAGTCCGGTATTCAGAGATTCGAGAGGAAACCACTCTCTCTCCTCGCTCTCACTCTCGCCATCATTCGCATCCGTACCCTGCGGCATCTGGGCCATGCCGGGCCCGGAAAGGATGATGGACAATGCCATTACGGCCCACACTGCCAACAGCCGCCATGCGCCATTTCCTGTCATATATCTCTTCCTGATCGAAGCGGACCCGCTGTCTCTTCCCTCAGACAGCGCTGTTCGGGCCTGGCCGGCCAATAGGACCAGGCCGACCGGACCGCTGGCTGATCGCAGTACAGCTCACCGGCTACCGCTTCGTCCAGTCGAAGGCAGGCACGGCTCTCGGCGAAGCGGCGGCCCCGCAAGGAGCCGCCGCTTGGCTTCGATACCCAAGTGGTCTTGGCGTATTCAATCGCGGTCGATGCAGCAAATCGGCTCCGGGATCAATAGCCCACGGTAAAGCGCTGCCGCACGTGGGCGGGGCGCTCGAGCTCGTCGACCAGGGCGATAGCGTAGTCCTCGAAGGAGATGCTGGAGCCGTTCTCGTTGCTCAGCAGCGTATCCTTGCCGAGGCGGAAGTTGCCGGTACGCTCCCCGGGCACAAACAACGCCGAGGGTGACAGGAAGGTCCAGTCGAGATCGTCGACGGTCCTCAGGCGCTCCAGGAAGACCACGCCTGCGCTCGCTTCCGCCTTGTACTCGGCGGGAAACTCCGGCTGATCGATCAGGCGCTGGCCAGGCGCGATTTCCAGGCTGCCGGCGCCGCCCACCACCAGATAGCGTCCCACCCCCGAATCGCGTACCACGCCGATCAGGGTATCGGCATCGCTGGCGGCAAAGTGCACCGCGCTGATCACGGCATCGTGGCCGCGCAGTGCCTCGGCGAGCCCCGCCCGGTCGTTGGCATCTCCCTGGCGGGCGGTTACCCCGGGCAGGGTCGCGATTCTGTCGGGATGCCGGGCGATGGCAGTCACCGTGTGACCGCGCTCGGAGAGTTCCGCGAGGATGCGTGAACCGGCGTTGCCGGATGCGCCGACAAGAGCGACGTTGGCCATGATCAAGTTCTCCTTGGTTTGCTTTCGAGACCTGGTCTACTAATTAGACCCAAGCAGCAAACTATGGTACTTCTTGCCCCTGCGCAAGAAGTCACCGCCATGCGACCCGGTCACACCACCCTGACCCATGAGCGTCCAAGGAGCCTGCCATGCCACAACAACCCGAGATCATCGAATTCGATCACCCCTGCCCCATCCGCGACGTACTCGACCGCATCGGCGATCAATGGAGCGTGCTCATACTGCTGACCCTGCAACCCGGCACCAAGCGCTTCAACGAATTGATGCGCGAGATCGGCGACATCTCCAAGCAGATGCTCTCGCGCACCCTCAAGCACCTGGAACAGGATGGTTTCATCACCCGCACGGTCTACCCGGAAGTACCGCCACGCGTGGAGTACGACCTCACCGAGCTCGGCCACTCATTTCTCGAGCCGATGCAAGCCATGGTGGACTGGGCCGACACCCACCATCGCACCATCGCCGAGGCACGGAGGCGTTATCGGGTCATTTGACCGCCCGCTGCCAGGCGCGCCGGGCCTCGCGACCGAGGCCCCTGGGCAAGACGAGACGGGTAGCGCCGAGGTAATCGAGAAACTCACGCGCGGTCTGCTGTTGGGCTATTCTGTTGAAACCCCATCCCTATGGCCCCGTAGGCGAACCAACCCATGTCAACGGAAAACAGTAGGAATGAAATCAATGGGTTAATGATCTTTTGATGATTGTTCTGGGCTCATCGTCCGTCGAAACCGAATGTTTCGACACCATGGCCATCCTTGGCCACACGAGGGGGGAAGCCTGATGCCAGCATTCCACTCCAGCACACCATGCAAAGCGCTGGGCACGGCCCTGTTCGCCGGTGCCGGCTTGCTGCTCGCCGGTCATGCGAACGCCGAAACCCAGCCGCCAGAAGCCGGGCCGGCGTTGTCATCGGGCCCCTCCGAAATCGTGTTCGAGGAGCATAACCTCTTCCCGGAGGGTCTCGCCTATGATCAGGCCCGCGACGAATTTCTCGTGAGTTCGCTATATTTCGGGGGCATCTACCGCGTCTCGCTTGAGGGCGATATCCAACCGCTCGTCGAGGACGAGCGCCTGATCTCGACCTTCGGCTTGCACCTGGATACGGAGCGCAATCGGGTGCTGGTGTGCAACTCCGACCTCGGCGTCGGCGAGCGAACGGCGGAGGACACCAAGATGCAAGTGGCGGAGCTTGCCATCTACGACCTCGCTACCGGTGAGCCGCTGCGCCATGTCGACCTCACCGCCCTTCATGAGGGAGCAGCCCATTTCTGCAACGATGTCATCGTCGGACCAGACGGCACTGCGTATGTGACCAACAGTCTATCGCCGGTGATCTACCGGGTGCCGGTGGACGGCGAACCCGACGTCCTGACGACATCAGAGCTGTTCGAAGGCGAAGGCGTCAACCTCAACGGGCTGGTGTACCATCCCGACGGCTACCTGATCGTCGCCAAGTACAATGACGGCACGCTGTTTCGCGTATCGCTCGATGATCCTTCAGACGTCCAGCAGGTCGAGCTCGACCGCACCTTCGAGGGTGCCGACGGCATGGTCTGGGACTCGCAAGGCAAGCTGGTCCTGACAGCCAACGCCATCATCGGTGGCGAGGTGAGCACTGATGCGGTAGTGCAGCTGTCCAGTGAGGATGGCTGGAAAAGCGCTCACGTCTCCGGCGGCATGGACACGGGCGCCGTTTTCGTGACGACGGCGGCGCAGCGGGGCGACGAAACCTACGTGCTCTACGCCAGGCTCGACCGGCTGTTAACCGGCAAGCTGCCCGTGGAGCGTTTCAGCATCCGGCGCGTGGACTTCGAAGCACAATAGCCACGCTGTCGTGGTGCATTTGCTCCAGGAACCCACGCTGCGGTGTAGCGCATCCGGCGGCCCCCGACCAGCGGGTCGATCACCCGGGGTCAGAATTTGATCGTGCCCTGCAGGTTCATTTAACCGCCCGCTGCCAGGCGCGTCGAGCCTCGCGACCGAGGCCCCTGGGCAAGACGAGACGGGTAGCCCCGAGGTAGGCGAGAAACTCACGAGCGGCCTGCTGAAGGGCCTCGGGCAGGCCCTCGGGAAGCCTGGCCGGATGGATGTCGGGCTCCCAGTGCCAGGCGAGGAGGGTCAAGGTGCCCTGCTGGCACTTGGCGTCGAAACGAGCAATGAACCGCTCGCCCCACAGCACCGGCAGCACATAGTACCCCCAGCGCCGCTGGGCCTGGGGCTTGTAGACCTCCCAGACGTAATCGAAACCGAAGAGCCGGGCAACGCCACCGCGGTCCCATATCAGCGGATCCAGCGGGGCGAGAAAACGCACTCCCTGACTCGTGGCACCGGCCGAGTCGGGTGCCTCCTCCAGGACCGAGAGTGCCTCGGGCGTGGTCCAGTAGCCCGAGCCTTCCACGTCGAGTTCGATCAACTCTCCCCTGGCGATGGCCCGTGCGGCGATTCGGTCACGTTCCGCGCGCGGGCAGGGCAGCAACCAGACGGCGGCATCGGCGGTGGGGCGCAGCAAGCCAGCGGCTTGCACGCGACGGACCACCAGCCGTTGCAGGGCATCGTCCTGCGTGGCGTCCGGCACGCTCGCGCCCCGGGGCAGCACGCGTTCAGGCAAGTCGTAGGCATGGCGACCGCCCACTCGGTGGTGCGTCATCAAGCGCCCGGCGTCCCACAGCGCCTTGAGCAGGTGGCGCGAGCGCTTGGGGCCGTACCAGCTGCCGCGCAATGCGGGGTCGGCCCGTTGATCGCCGAGCTCGAGGCTGGTGGCGGGGCCATGGCGTTCGACCTGGTCGACCAGGGCGAGGGCTTCCGGGGACTCGACGTCCACCCCATGCTGTCGCCAGCGCCGGGCGAACCAGCGATGGAACGGCGCCTGGGCCCACCACTCCCCGGGCTGGATCAGGCTGGCCTGCTTGTCCCAGCCATCGACCAGCAGCCGCTGACCATAGGCCGCATGCAGCCAGTCACCCCGCCGGTATCCGGGCACCCGCGCCTGCAGGACCAGGTCCGGGTTGGTACCGACCGGCGCCAGGGGATCGAACTGAATGGTCCCCAGACGACGGATGACGGTCGCCAGCGGCGCCAGTTGAAAGTGGTAGCGCACCAGCAGGCGCCGGGCATCGGCGCGAGTCAGGGTCAAGCGTTGTTGGGCAGTCATCGGCAGTCCTTGTCCTGAGGCATACCCTAGCTTAGGCGAACAGAGCCCCCCCAGTTCCACTCGCTGCGCGCCACGGCGTCGTGGGCGTGCAGGCTCTCGGCGTGCACCACACGCAGGGCGATCTGCTCCATGCCGACCCAGCTCAGTGCACCAAGCCGGGAAGCGGGTGCGGCGGCGATATCTTCAAGCGCTAACCTGTTCACCCCGACCACCGGGTTCAGGTGGCCGGTGCGGGCTGAAAGTAGTCGAACAGCTGCGTGACCGCCTCGGGCGCCACGCCGTTGGTAATGAACACGAAGCGCGAGACACCGTCGCGGCAGGCCTCGACCGGCAGCGGCTCCGGCGGGTGGAAGATGTGCTGCACACCATGCAGGGCCAGCGGTTGCTCGCGCCCGGCAATCTTCACGATGGCCTTCACCCGCAGGATCTTATCGCCCAGCAGCGACAACAGCAGGTCCAGCCAGTCTTCGAGGAGTTCGGGCGCGATGGGTTGCTCGACGGTGAAGCAGAAGGAACGAATCTGTTCGCCGTGCCGGGTCAGCGCCGGGCCGGATGCAGGCGCCATCATCGATGCCAGGCCGCCGGGAGTCGGTGGCGTCATACCCATGCCGGGGGAAGCCTGGGCGGGGGAAACCTGAGCATAGGAAGCCGCACGCAGCCAACGCTCGGCGCGCTGCCCCTGTGCGGGCAAGCCGCTCCCGACCACATGCTCGGCCGCCAGCTCACCGTGGCGCACCTGCAGCTGCTCGGCGGCCGGGTTGATCGCCGCCAGATGGCTGGCCAGCCGCGACAGCCGCTCCTCATCCACCAGGTCCGTCTTGGTGAGCAGCAACCGGTCGGCAACCGCCACCTGGCGCTGCGATTCGCGATGCGCATTCAGGGTCGAGATGCCGCTGGCAGAATCCACCAGGCAGATCACGCCATCCAGCGAGAAGCGGTGAGCCAGCCAGTGGTCGGTCATCAGGGTGTGCAGGATGGGGGCCGGGTCGGCAAGCCCCGTGGTCTCGATGATCACCCGCGAGAAGGGCTTGCCCCCCTCCCGCTCGATCGCCTCGCAGGCCTGCTGCACGGTGCGGCTCAGGTCACCACGGATGGTGCAGCACAAGCAGCCGCTGCTCATTTCCACCACGGTATGCTCGTCGCTCTCGGCGACCAGCCGGTGGTCCAACCCGATATCGCCGAACTCGTTGATCACCACCAGCGCATCCTTCATGGCGGGCTGACGAACAAGGCGATTGAGCAGCGTGGTCTTGCCGCTGCCGAGGAAGCCGGTGAGTACGGTAACGGGGATCAGGACGTTGTCATCAGGGCTCATACGAAGCACCGTAACGGGGCATGTTCATCGCCACATCGTTGAAGTGAAAGGGAGTTCTTGGCAGGCCCCGGCGAAACATCCCACTCGCACCGCCTTGGCGTGTCTCACGTTTCCTTGGCGAGTAGGGGTGCATCCCAAGTCCAACCTTTATGTTATATCATAACATAAACTGGAACGTGAGCCCTGCTGTCAGCCCGCCACCGGCGCCCTCGAATCCAGGCCTCACAGGGTCGGGCCGCGCGTCCATCGACTGGGCGGGTGAGGCTGTCGTACCGCATCACTCGAAATTAGCATTTTATTAATTTCAACGAAAACATGCGCTTCACGCCAATACTGGAAAATTAAACAGAAAGACTTTGACCCAAGCCAGTAACCGTGACACCGTAGTCGCAGCTGGTTAGTAAGCGTTATAGAGTTTCAGTAGTGTTCGATTCTTTCGGCAGTCTGTAATTTATCTCGTTCTACCCGCTATAAACCTGGGTAAAACCAGAAACATTGCAAGGCGCTAAGCGCGAAAGGATTTATATTATGACGACTGGCACAGTTAAGTGGTTCAACGATTCCAAAGGCTTCGGCTTCATTACTCCGGCTGACGGCGGCGATGACGTTTTTGCCCACTTCTCCGAAATTCAGGCAGAAGGCTTCAAGTCCCTGCAGGAAGGCAGTTCCGTCTCTTTTGACGTGACCCAGGGCCAGAAAGGCCTTCAGGCTTCAAATATCAAGCAAATCGCATAACTTAACGGTTAAACGATTTGTCGAACCTTAGGGTTCGATGACAAGGCCCGCTTCGGCGGGCCTTGTTGCGTTATATCCAGCACCCGAAAACCGAAACGCTGATGGCAGCGGTTACGAGGCCAGCGCGTCGAAGCGCTGGATCTCCTCTGGCGCCAGGCGACTGGTCTCACGGGCGACATTGGCCTGCATGTTGACCCGGGCCACCTCGCTCAGAGCCTCATCGACCCTCTTGTGCTGATGGGTACTGAACCACTCCAGTACCTCGGCCAGGTGCCAGAGTGAGGCACGCCCTTCATGCAGTGGCAGCGGGAAGGTCGTCAGATGTAACTGCAGCAACTTGCGCATATTCTGCCGGCTGAAAGCGAACAGTTCTGCGATATCAGTCACACCGACCAAGTCGGGGCCAGCTTCGATCAGGCGCGCCCCTGGTATGGCTCGTTTTACATCCGCCATGGCGCTAGAGACCGCCTCATGGGCCGAGCCTGCTTCACGTGAAAATTCCAGGGCCAGACGACCTCTCTGCCCTAGCCCGACAAGCGCATCGTCACAGCCCGCCTCAAAGAGGCGGGTTTCCAACGCTTCCATATCGAGCGTGTCAGGAATAGCAAATTTCAGCGTAAACTCGTATGGGGTCATGGTTTGTCGTCCTCCTCAGAGGATGAGCCACCCGTACAGTTGTCGACGACACGGCGTAGCTGTCTAGCATGGTTGGCGGGATTCTTCGGCGTACTCCATACGCTCACGATGCAGAACTCACCACAGCGGCATACAGCAAAGCTGCCTCGACTTCCTTCTTGTTATGGCGAGGACGTGTCATTCAGGCTCCTGCTGTTAGCATAGGACGCATCTCACTGGGTTGTCAATTGACAACTTTCGGGACATATCACCATGATTCGAGCAAATGTCCTCAAGGCCGCCGCATGGCGGCGACCAGGGCACTCGCCCCGATCAGGCTGCCGGCACCGGTGCGGTGCAGGATGCGGCGCAGCCGTGCGCTCAGCATCCGGCCGCCGCTGGTCGCCAGGAAGGTGAAGGCGAGATCGCTGAGCACGCCGATGACCAGAAAGGTCGAGAACAGGATGGCCAACTGCGGCAGCAAGGGCTGGCTGGGTACCACGAACTGCGGCATGAAGGCCATGAAGAAGGCCAGGCTCTTGGGGTTCAGCGCGGTGACCAGGAACGCCTTGGCCGTACCGAGCCGAATATCCGTACCCGTAGGCTGCAGGTCGCCCAACTGGCCGGCCTCGCGCCACATCTTGATGCCCAGGTAGAGCAGATAAGCGGCCCCGAGCCATTTGAAGAGCTGGAACAGCTCGGCGGAAGCCATCAGCAGGGCGCCGACCCCGGCGAACGACAGGGTCATCGCCAGCAGGTCACCCAGGAAGAAGCCGGGCAGCATGGCCAGGGCGGCCCGTCGCCCGCGGTTGACCCCGGTGGTGACCAGCAGGGCCACCGCGGGGCCGGGGGAGGCGATGATCAACAGTGAGGCCAGGCAGAAGGAGAGCCACAGTTCCAGCGGCATAGCGCGTTCCTCGAATGGGTCATATCGGTGACGTTCGGCACATCCTCATAGTGCATCACTGCCGCCACTTGGAAAGCAACACGCAACGCCTCAAGATGCTACGTTATAACATCCTTGATCGGTCAAAATTTATAGCCCACCATGATCGGCCTTTGGCACCGACAAGGGCTTCGCGGGACTGTTTCCCGTGGCAGGCTAACCGTTTTTGGAGTGAGCGTTTTGGAGAATGAATGATTGCCAAGAAAGAACGCGGCAAGATGGAGCGGCGATTGGCCGCTTCGCTGACACATGCCTGTGAGCAGGCCAAGCCCCTGTTGCCCGGCTTTTGCTGGCTGACCCACGAGGTCGATTACCAGCGCTTTCCCGAGAGCCTGGTGGTCACCTGGGTGTTCGATACCCACCCCAACCTGGCGAGCGCGCTCAAGGGCGATGCCCGACGCTGCATCACTGACCTGACCGCCGAGGCATTGGCCGAGGCCGGCGTCGATGTCGGCGACGCCTCAAGGCATCTCGACTTCGACAGCGAAGACGCGTGCCAGCGGGAACACGGCGGCGACTGGCAGCGTCGGCTACGCACCAAGACCATGAGGCACTGAATGGCCAAGAAGATCGAAAGTCCCTGTGTCTCGATTTGCCAACTATCGGGAGGCCTGTGCACCGGCTGCGGCCGCACCGTGGAGGAGATACGCCATTGGAAAGCCATGAAGCGGCCGGAAAAGATGAAAACGGTGAAGCTTGCCGATGAGCGCTTGAAGAAGATCCCGCGTGATTGATGCGCCCTTGGCCACCCCCCTTCGCCACAGCGAAGACCTCGGCAAGCGGGTGCGCCAACGACGCACCGAGCGGGCACGGCTAACGCGTTTCCAGCAGCGCATCGACCAGATCGGCCAGGCTCGCCTCACAGCGCGCCTGCGGCGCCCGCGCCTCGTCCCCCGAGCGATACTTGCCTGAGCGAATCAGGCAGGCCTGCAGGCCGAGCTCCATGGCGGCGACCACGTCGCACTCCACATCATCGCCCACCATCAGCGCCTCACCGGGTGCCACGCCGATCTCTTCGAGCACGGCATGAAAGAAGTCGCTAGAGGGTTTTCCCAGCACCTTCGCCTCGATGCCGGCGGCGTATTCCAGGGCGCGCACGAAGGGCCCCGCGTCCAGGTGCAGGGCACCCGCCTGACGAAAGTAGCGATTGGTGCCCACCGCGAGCAACGGCGCCCCCTCCAGCAGCAGCCGGAAGGCCTCGTCGAGGTGGGCATAGTCCAGGCGCTGCTCGGCATCGCCGATCACCACCGCATTGGGCTCTCCGCGGGGAAGACCGGCAAACTCGGGTTCGAGCCGCTCGTGGATCAGCAGGTAGGGGCAGAGCCCACTACGCTCGAGATAGCGACGGATGGCCCCCGGCGCGGTGAACACCTGTTCAGTCGCCGGGGCGAAGCCCAGCCGCTGCAGCTCATCACACACCGCGGCCGAGGTCTTGCGCGAGGTGTTGGTCAGGAAGCGCAGCGCCAGGCCGCTGGACTGCAGCCGCGCCACCGCGTCCACGGCGCCGGGCAGGGCCTGCCCGTCCTCAGTCAGCACGCCACTGATATCGAGCAATACCGCCTTCAGCATCACTGTCTCTCCCCGTCGCTTCTCGGCAGGATTGACTCCATTGATGCCCGAGCGCGCGGCGCTGTCAATCCATACCCGGGAGCGTCTTCCCGGCAGGCCTCATGGGAGCGGAATACGCTCTGCATCGAGCAGCTAGCTCTCCCCCGTTCGTGCCAAGCCGCAGAGCCAGGAGGCTGGATCGAAAATCACTCTATTTATTCTTCATGTTTTGAATAAAAATACTGCTAATTACCACAATAATAGATTTATTATCTTAATTATCAGCGCATGACCGATTATCCGGGAAGTGCTGCTAAACTCCCTGCATGACAGGCTCTGCCCCGCGGCGGAGCTTTCTATATACATCCTATATACATCGGCAGGGAGACCTTCATGGCCCGCAATATCATCGTTCTTGGTGCCGGCATGGTCGGCGTATCAGTGGCCTGGCATCTGGTGCGTCGCGGTCATGACGTCACGCTGGTTGACCGCCGCGAGCCGGGGCTCGAGACCTCCTTCGGCAATGCCGGCATCATCCAGCGCGAGGCGGTGCGCCCCTACGCCTTCCCCCGTGATGTCGCTACCCTGCTACGGGTGGTGCCCAACCGCCAGGTGGACATCCGCTACCGCCCCACCGGCATGATGAGCGCGGCAGGCCCGCTGCTGAACTACTGGCTGAACTCTAGCGGTAAGCGCTACGAGCGCATCGTACGCGAGTGGGCATCGCTGATCATGCGCTGCCAGGATGCCCACGCGCCGATGATCGAGGCCGCCGGCGCCGAGGCGCTGGTGCGCAAGGGCGGCTGGCTGGAGCTTTACCGCACCCGCAAGGCGTTCGAGGAGCGCCAGGAAGAGGCCAGGGAGAACCACGAGCGCTTCGGGGTGGAGTATGAGGTGCTTGACGCCGAGGCGCTCTACGCCAAGGAGCCGTATCTGGGCAAGGGGCTGATCGGGGCGATCCTCTGGACGCAGCCCTGGATGGTCTCGGACCCGGGCGGCCTGGTGCAGGCCTACGCCCGCAGCTTTGCGGAACAGGGCGGCCAGGTGATGCAGGCCAGCGTCGAGGACGTGCTCCAGGTCGATGGCGGCTGGCGGGTCAAGACCAGCGAGGGGCCCCTGGAGGCAGATGAGGTTGTGGTGGCCCTGGGGCCCTGGGCCGGCGAGCTGCTGGGAAGGCTGGGCATGAAGGTGCCGCTGTTCGTGAAGCGCGGCTACCACATGCACTACTCCGCCGAAGAGGGGGCCAAACTCAACCACTGGGTGATGGACGCCGAGAAGGGCTTCCTGCTCGAGCCGATGCGCGCCGGGATTCGCCTGACCACCGGCGCCGAGCTTGCCGACCTGGACTCGCCACCCCAGTACAAGCAGCTGGCCGCCGCCGAGAAGGTGGCACGCAAGCTGTTCCCGCTGGGCAAGCGTCGCGACGGCCAGCCCTGGAAGGGAGCGCGGCCCTGCCTGCCCGACATGAAACCGGTGATCGGCCCGGCCCCCGACAAGGCGGGGCTGTGGCTCGCCTTCGGCCACGGCCATCAGGGCTTTACCCTGGGCCCGGCCACCGGCGAGCTGCTCGCCCAGATGATGGATGGCGAAGAGCCCGCGGTGGATATGACGCCGTTCCGCGTCGATCGCTTCTGAATGTGAGGATGGGATTATCCGATTGGTGAATGTGGGCCAGCGCACCGACACAGGTCGCAGGCCAGGTTAGCGTGACTCTAACTCTGAGTCCCGATGGCTCCATGGCGAGGCTCAGGCGTGGATACTCGCTATCCACAGGAGCACTCTCCAAGAGCAATCTCCATGAACAAGCACCAGATCGAAGACCTGAATCACGAGGAGTACCAGACAAATGTCGAATAACCCGATGAACATGATGTTCGCATGGATGAAGATCGCATCTTCCTACAACCAGATGATGCTTTCTTCCAGTGAGGTGATCGTCCGCCGCACCATGATGATGGCCAGCGGCACCATGACCCTGCCCGATGCCATGAACATGATGATGGAGAAAGGGACGATTTACGCCACGGCGACCGAGCGAGCGGCAGTGGCGATGGCCAGCGGCGCCGATCCCGCCAAGATCACCGCGGCAGCGCTGAAGCCCTACAGCACCAAGACCCAATCGAATGTGCTCAAGCTGCGCGGCTGAACGGAGCCAGTCCTCCAGCGGCAATCGATGCCAGGCAATCCCCACAGCAAGATCAGAAACGCAAAACCGCCACCCGGGATGATCCGTAAGTGGCGGTTTTTTTGTTCTTTTATCAATGTAGACGTGCTGGACCTGATGGGGCTCGAGGTAGTCGTGCGGCGCAATTGGCTACAGCACGCCACCTCACTGCCCTCAGCGCGGAGGGCTTGCCGCACCGATCTTGAACCGTTCGGTTGATGAGCCTATTATATCGGTATTGATATAGGATCACAGAGGCCAAGGAGGGCAGCGTGGCGCGGAAGAAACCCGTCGCATTCGTCGGAGACTCGAAGGACCGGCTGCGCGACTTCCCTCTGGACGCCAAGCGCGAAGCAGGGTTTCAGATCGACAAGGTTCAAGCTGGAGGACAACCAGACGACTTCCGCCCCATGCCAAGCGTTGGCCCTGGCGTCATGGAGATCCGCATCCGGGAAGACAATGGGGCCTTTCGGGTCTTCTATGTGGCTAACCGAGGCGATGCGGTATTCGTGCTCCACTGCTTCCAGAAGAAAACCCAGAAGACCGCCAAGAAAGACATCGACCTGGGCAAGCAGCGATACAAGGAGCTGCCCTAAGCCCGGCCACCAAGCGAGGTGACACCATGGCCATCGAGTATTATGACAGCGTGTGGGATGCCATCGAGGACACTCCCGAAGAGGCGCTGAACATGCGTCTGCGCTCCGAGCTCATGGCGAAGATCGCCGGCCGTGTCCGGGAGTGGGGCATCACTCAGAATGAGGCCGCGCACCGACTGGGCATCACCCAGCCTCGCCTCAACGACCTGCTGAACGGCCGCATCAACAAGTTCAGTCTGGACGCCCTGGTCAACCTGACGGGGCCGGCTCGCTTCCACCTCGAGCTGGCGATTGAGGACGAGAAAGAAGTGGCTGCCTGATTGTTACTCTCTAACTCGTTCGCAGCGCCTGCAGCACCAATCGCCGCTCCAGGCGTTCGTTCCAGCCGGTGGGCCGATCCAGCTCGAGCCGGGCCAGCAACGACCGTTCAGCGTCGCTGGCTTGGCCTGCACCCAGAGCGCCGAGCAGGGCCTTGAGCTTGCCGCGCCGGGTGGCGGTGCGCGCCTTGAGCTGCTTGAGGGCCTTGCCCAGGGTCAGCTCCTCGTCGGTAAAGTCGGTGCCAAAGGGAAACCGGGGGAAGACCTGCTCGCCCCCCATCTGCTCAAACTGCTGCGCCAACTGCTCCGGGGTGTTGTCCCGCCAGTGCGCGGGAACCTCGAAGTCGGCGGCCACTTTACCGGCGGACTTGGCCCGCGCCAGCAGCTCGGGCTGGAAACGCGCATCGGCAATGGCGATCAACGCCAGGCATACCTGCTCGTCAGAGCGGCCGCGCAAATCGGCGATACCGTATTCGGTGATCACGATATCGCGCAGGTGGCGGGGAATGGTGCAGTGGCCGTAGCTGAACACAATATTGGACTGGGCTGTGCCGCCGTCCTCCCGGGTACTGCGCAAGGTAATGATCGAGCGCGCCCCGCTCAGCTCGTGGGCCATGGCGACAAAATTGTACTGTCCGCCCACACCACTGATCACCCGGCCATCCTCCAGGCCATCGGAGACCACCGCCCCATCGAGGGTGCACAGCATGGCAGAATTGATAAAACGCGCGTGCTGGCGCTGGGCCACCTTGAGCCGCTGATCCCCGAAGCGGTGATCGTAGAGATCATTGATGTAGTTGACGCTGGTCATGTTGATGCGCGCGCGCTCGGCGTCGGGCAGCTCGCGCAGCTTGTCGTAGAAACGCCGAGGCCCTACATAAAAGCCGCCGTGCATCACCACACCCTTGGCCGCGCTGGGGTGGTCGCTGCTCTCGGGGTCGATCTCGCCCCGGTTGATCGCCTCCTGAAAATCGGCGTCCGCAAAGACCGGGCGCTTGAGCACACCGGCTTCCATCAGGTAGATAAAGCCATCCACCATCATCTCGCTGCAGCCATACAGACCCCGGCTGAAGGGCTGGGTGTCGCCCCACTGCTCGGCCACCGGAAACCGCCGGGCCACCTTTAGGTCCTGGTAAATCGCTTGCCAGCGGGCGTTGTCCCGATGGCGCAACAGGGTGCTGTGCACCAGCGCCGCCCCCAGGGAACCGATGCCGATTTGCAGCGTGCCGGCATCCTTCAGCAAACAACTGGCGTAGAAGCCGATCAGGTGATCTTCCGGCGAGATGGGCGTCTGGGGGGCACTGAACAGCGGGTAGTCGGTATCCGGGTTTTCCAGCAGCAGGTCGAACTCGCTACGCGCCACCGCCGCGTCATTACCCAGATACGGCAGGTGCCGATTGGTTTCCGCGACACAAACGGTGGCATAGGGCTGCGCGCGTAGCTGGGGTAACAGATCCAGGGTCAGGTCCGGGTTGCAGCTCAGGCTCACCGTCTCGCCCCGCTCATCGGGCGATACCATCTGACCGATCACGTTGATGCCCTGGGCCATTAAATCGCGCAGCGCGTGGGTGTAGTTGGTGCAGATATAGCGGCGCTGCTGGTCGGTGTTGTTCTTCAGGTTGCCGGCCTGGAAAAAGAATTCGGCCACCGTGACATTGTCCGGCAGGCGGTTGGCCTGGGCATCCCGGGCGTAGGCCAGCTCGGGGATATCGCCGTACAGGCGCTCGACAAAAGGTCCCAGGAAACGGCGCTCCAAGGAGGAGCTGCCCGCCGGTGCCAGCAAGGATAGAGCGGTGACGATATGCAGCTTGATCGTCGGATCACGCTGGGCGCGAGCATAGAGGGCGTTCACAAAACGCAGGGGTTTACCCAACCCCAGCGGCAGCCCCAACACAATGTTCTTGCCCACCCGATCGATGACCTGCTCCACGCACGCCTCAGCGTCCTGGTAACTCACCGGCTCGCCCATAGGCTGAACCCCATCCTTGGCTTCGATACGCTTCAAGCTAGCACATGAGGCACGACTCCCCTTCCCACCGAGTTCGCGAGAGGCATCCGAGACCGAAGGTTATCTGGCATCATGATGGAAAAGGTGAAGCTGAGGGGATTGCCTGAATGGACGACATAGCCGAACGGGCTGCGCTGTTCAGCAGAGCCGCACATCAAGCCGTTGGGCAACGACGCAAGTACAGCGGCGAGCCCTACTGGCACCACCCGCTGGCCGTCGCGGAGATCGTGTCAGCAGTCGAGACGGCGACACCGGAGATGATCGCCGCTGCCTTACTGCACGACGTGCTAGAGGATACCGGCGTTACGCTGACGGACATCGAGGAGTGCTTCGGCGAGCGGGTCGCCATCCTGGTCAACGAACTGACGGATCAATTCATCGATCCGGAAATCGGCAACCGTACCCACCGCAAGGCGCTGGAGCGGGACAGGCTGGCGGAGATTTCCCCCGAAGCGCAGACCATCAAGTACGCCGACCTGATCGACAACACCGGCAGCATCGTCGCACGAGACCCTGGCTTCGCCCGGGTCTATCTGGCCGAGAAGCGCCAACTCCTGGAAGTGATGGCAGGGGGTGACCAGAAGCTGAGGCGCAAAGCATGGAGCGTATTGATTGAAGGTGAGGCAAAGGTTCGCGGAGCAGCATTGAAAGCTGGTACTTCGAAGCGCTAACTAGATCAGCTAGCGGCCATTGGACTTCCCCCACCCCAGTGGACACGCATCGATAACTCCCCAGCAGGAGAGAACCGATGCCCGAGATGATCACGGGGAAGAAAACGCAACGCTA
>NZ_JAKCMI010000042.1 GCF_021412585.1 Halomonas alkalisoli
TGCAGCAGCTCGAACGCCTCGTTGATCTTCTCGAACGGCATCTCGTGGGTGATGAACTCGTCGATCTTGAGCTCGCCATCCATGTAGCGCTGCACGTAGCCGGGCAGCTCGCTGCGGCCCTTCACCCCGCCGAAGGCAGAGCCCTTCCACACCCGGCCTGTCACCAGCTGGAACGGCCGCGTCGAGATCTCCTCGCCGGCCCCGGCCACGCCGATGATCACCGACTCGCCCCAGCCCTTGTGGCAGCACTCCAGCGCCTGGCGCATCACGTTGACGTTGCCGATGCACTCGAAGGAGTAGTCGACCCCACCGTCGGTCAGGTCGACGATCACCTGCTGGATCGGATCGCTGTGCTCCTTGGGATTGACGAAGTCGGTGGCACCGAACTGGCGCGCCAGCTCGAACTTGTCCGGGTTGACGTCGATGGCGATGATGCGGCTGGCCTTGGCCATCTGCGCCCCCTGGATCACCGCCAGGCCGATGGCACCGAGGCCGAACACGGCAACGGTGGAGCCCGGCTCCACCTTGGCGGTGTTGAGTACCGCGCCGATGCCGGTGGTCACGCCGCAGCCGAGCAGGCAGATCTTGTCCAGCGGCGCTTCCTTGGACACCTTGGCCAGCGACACCTCGGGCAGCACGGTGTATTCGCTGAAGGTGGAGCAGCCCATGTAGTGGTGCAGCATCTTGCCGTCCAGTGAGAAGCGCGAGGTGCCGTCGGGCATCAGCCCCTGGCCCTGGGTGGCGCGTACCGCCTGGCACAGGTTGGTCTTGCCGGAAAGGCAGAACTTGCACTTGCCGCACTCGGCGGTATAGAGGGGGATGACATGATCGCCGGGCTTGAGGCTGGTGACGCCGGGGCCGACTTCCTCGACGACCCCGGCGCCCTCGTGGCCCAGCACCGAGGGGAAGAGGCCTTCGGGGTCGGCGCCGGAGAGGGTGAAGGCGTCGGTATGACAGACGCTGGTGGCAGCGATACGCACCAGCACCTCGCCGGCCTTCGGTCCCTCGACGTCGATCTCGACCAGCTCCAGCGGCTTGCCGGCGGCCAGGGCGATGGCAGCGCGTGATTTCATGCAGATGACCTCTTTCGTTGGCGGTATTTCCATCAATTAGTCTAGGCAACGCGACATCTTGGGATAAAGTGCATCAAACTCACAACATTATTGTTGATGAACAACAATCTCTGCGGGAGGTGCCCATGCAACGCTGGGACAGGATCGAAGCCTTCATCGAGGTGGTTCGCCTAGGGACCTTTGCCGCCGCAGCCCGGCATCTCAAGGTCTCCAACTCTCACGTCAGTCGTCTCGTCAGCCAGTTGGAGAATCAACTGGGCACCACCCTACTCTATCGCACCACTCGCCAGATTCGCCTTACCGACGCAGGCGCCCTCTATTATGAACATTGCCGTCACCTGTTCGATGGCTTCCGCGAGGCAGAGGCGGCCATCAACGACCTTGAAGCACTGCCTCGGGGCGTGCTCAAGCTGACCTCGGCGACCACCTTCGGCGAGCGCTTCATCGCTCCGCTGGTCAACGATTTCCTGAAGCTGCACCCCCAGCTCCATGTGCGCATGCACTTCACGAATCGCCAGGTCGATATCATCGATGAAGGTTATGACATCGCCATCCGCATGGGCACGCTAAAGGATTCGACCCTGATCGCCAGACGGCTCTGCGAACGACACGAGTACTTGGTCGGCTCGCCGGAATACTTCACCCGGGTGCCACAGCCCCATACGCTGTCGGAACTCTCCAGCCACAGTTGCCTGGTCGGCTCACGCGACCACTGGCGCTTCGATGTCGAGGGCGTGCGTCGAGAGGTGCGTGTCGAAGGCGCCTGGGAAGCCAACTCGGGACCAGCCCTGCTCGATGCTGCCCTGAAGGGGCTGGGGCTGGCCCAACTGCCCGATTACTACGTCGATTCCTACCTGGCCAGCGGCGAACTGATCTCGGTGCTGGAGCCCTACCAGCACGACGATACCGCGGTCTGGGCCGTCTACCCACGTCATCGTCACCGCTCACCCAAGGTACGCCAGTTCATCGACTATCTCGTCGCGCATATCGAAGAGCAGCTACCGGTACGCCGATCCTACCCTCATTAACGCCATGGTCGGGGCTGCCAATCCATGGCGGACATTCACGGCAGAAGCGCTCCACCGAGTTGGCAAAAAGGGGCAAAGTGCCATAGCTTTAGGTAATCAGTTTCAAGTGGTCGACCCTGGCCTTTCGCGGTTTTCCCGCTCGAGGTCTTATTTGAGTTTGAGGTCATCGATGAAGAACAAGACTGCCTCCCGACGCTCTTCGCTGGCCGCCACCATGGCGACGCTTGCCCTGACGCTGCTTGCCACCGCCTCCGCCCAGGCCAACGACTACCCCACCGAGGCGCGTGTCGACTACGTGCTGGGCTGCATGGCCGCCAACGGCAACAACTACCTGACCATGCAGAAATGCTCCTGCAGCATCGACGTGATCGCCGAACACCTCCCCTACGACACCTACGAGCAGGTCGAGACGGTCATGAGCATGCAGGACCAGCGTGGCGAGCTCGGCGTACTGTTCCGCACCGAACGCGGTATGCAGGATCAGCTGCAGGCGCTGCGCCAGGCCCAGGCCGACGCCAACCTGCGCTGCTTCTAGAGCGGATGGTGCGCCGCCTCGTTTCGCCATTCAGGCATCCCGTTGCCTGGCTACTGCTGGCCGCCGGGCTCACCTCGCCGGCCATGGCAGGGAGCCCCGGGGATCACGCCCAGGGGGAGCGCCTGTTCCGCGCCCAGTGCGTCGGCTGTCACAGCTTGGCACCGGGCGAGCATCTGGCCGGCCCCAGCCTGCACGACCTGATCGGCCGCCCCGCCGGCGGCATCACCGGCTTCGACTACTCCCCCGTACTCGATGATGCCGACTTCGTCTGGAACGCCGAAACCCTCGACGCCTTCCTCGCCGCGCCCGACGACTTCCTGCCCGGCACCCGCATGGTGTTGTGGGGGCTCGACGAGCGCTCGCGCCAGCGCATCATCGACTACCTGGAAAGCCTCGCCGAGCCCTGATGGTCAGCCGCCACCCCCGCCCTTGCGGGCCATCATGCCCCGCGAGGGGTTATAACCCAGTATCGCCAGCGCCAGCAGCACCAGCGCCACCGCCACGCTGACCAGGACGGCATCGCCATTGAAGCGCTCGTACATGGCAAAGCGAATCATCTCCACCGCATGGGTGAAGGGGTTGAGCGCGGCGATCTGATAGACCAGGTAACTACCTTCGCGGATGCGCCACAGCGGATAAAGCGCCGACGAGAGGAAGAACATCGGGAAGATGACGAAGTTCATCACGCCGGCGAAATTCTCCAGTTGGCGAATGAAGGAGGAGAGCAGCAGCCCCAGGGCGCCAACCATGAAGCCGGTGACCAGCAGCGCCGGCAGCAGGTACACGTAGCCCATCAGGGGAGCCTGGATACCGTAGGCCCAGGCGATGGCCAGGAAGACGTAGACCTGCACCACCGACACCAGGGTGCTGGCCAGCAGCTTGCAGATCAGCAGATACCAGCGCGGGAAGGGACTCACCAGCAGCACCCGCATGCTGCCCATCTCGCGGTCGTAGACCATGGACAGCGAGCTCTGCATGCCGTTGAAGAGCTGGATCATGCCCACCAGCCCCGGCACGATGTAGACCTCATAGAGAATGTAGGTCTGGTAGGGCTCGGTCATGGCAACGCCCAGCGCCATGCGAAAGCCGGTGGCAAACACGAACAGCCACACCAATGGCCGCACCAGGGCGGCGATGAACCGGCTACGCTGATGCAGGAATCGCAGCAGCTCGCGCCCCACCACGCCGCGCAGGCAGTGCAGCCAGGGTGTCAATCGCATATGATCTCCCCGGCCCCGACCAGGCGGTCGAAGGCCTCGCCCAGGGTGGCGACGCCGAGCCGGGTGGTGAGCGTCTCCGCATTGCCGTCGGCCAGCAGCCGTCCACGATGCAACACCAGCACCCGGTCGCCGGGGCGTACCTCATCGATCAGGTGGGTCGCCCACAGCACCGCCACACCCTCCTCGACGCACAGCCGGTGAGCGTGCTCGACCAGCTCACGGCGCGAGGCGATATCCAGCCCCACGGTGGGCTCGTCGAGCAGCAGCAGGCGCGGCGAGTGCATCAGTCCCCGGGCGATCTCCACCCGCCGTCGCTGGCCGCCGGAGAGCCGACGCACCCGGGTGCGATGCTGATCGGATAGCCCTACGCGCTTGAGCTGCAGCTCGGCTTGCCGACGGGCCTCACGTGGCCCCATGCCGTGCAGTGCGCCATGGTAGGCAAGGTTCTGGACCACGCTGAGGTCCAGGTCCAGGGTCGGCTGCTGGAACACCACGCCGATCCGGGCATGGGCCTGCACCGCCTGGCCGCGCACATCGAAACCGCCGATACGGATCTCGCCCCGGCGGCGGTCGTGCAGCCGGGTGATCAGCGAGAACAGCGTGGTCTTGCCGGCGCCGTTGGGGCCCAGCAGCACGACGAACTCCCCGGCCTCGATGGCCAGGGAAACCGACTCCAGAACCCCTTTCCCACCGTAGGAAAAGTCCAGGTCGCGCACCTCCAGGGCAGGCGTCAACGGCTCCAGAGGTGCGTCACCGGCTTGCTCGGAAGAGACCCTCACGGCTCGACGATCACCCCCCAGGGGAAGCGCCCCACCGGGATCGAGCGCACCGCCCGCAGACCGTCGACTTCGATCATGGTGACATCGCCACTGACCCCGTTGGTGGTATAGAGCCGGCTCTCGTCGCCGTTGAGCGCCAGGTGCCAGACCCGCTGCCCCACGAGGATATAGTCGAGCACCTCATAGGTCTGCTGGTCCACCACCGCCACCCGGTTGGAGGGCCCCAGGGCCACGAAGGCGTAACGGCCGTCGGAGGTCAGGGCGACCCCCACTGCCTGAACGGTTTCCCGGGGCACCCCCGGCACGTCGAAGCGGATGGTGTGCTTGACGTCGAAGGTCTCCTCCATGTCGAGGATCGATACCGTGCCGGCGATCTCCGCCGAGACCCAGGCTTCGCGCCCGTCGTGGGTGAACTCGACGTGCCGCGGCCGGGCCCCCACCAGGCGATGATGGACCGCCTCCATGGTCTCGGTGTCGATGATGTGCGCCATGTTGGAGGTCTCGGTGGTGGAGACCAGCCAGCGCCCGTCGGGGCTGATCCCCAGCCCCTCGGGCTCGACCCCCACCGGGATCTCGGTGACCAGGGTGCGGGCCTCGTAGTCGAGCACCGAGACGATGTTGTCGTCCTCGTTGGAGACATAGATATAGGGCCGGTTGGGATCGACGCGGATCACCTCGGGATCGTCGCCGGAGGCCTGGCTCCGCACCACCTGCAGCGTTTCCAGGTCGATCATGTCGATGGCCTCGTCGTCGCCCACCGCCACGAACAGTTCGCTGCCATCGCTGCTGAAGGCCATGGAGCGCGGCCGGCGCCCGACACTGATGGTCTCCACCACCTCGAGGGTGGCGCCATCGATCACCGAGATGGTGTTGTCCTTCTCGTTGGAGACGAAGATCCGCTCGGCCTGAGCGGCCAGGGGTAGCGCCAGCAGGCCGCCTAATGCCAGCCCGAGCAGGGCATGTCTGGTGACGGGGCTCCAGCCCCGAGGAGTCAGAATCGACATTGGGATTCCCCCTCATCAGCGCCGAGTGCATCGAGCGGCGTGCGTGGATGCAGGTAGCCCTCCTGGGGCGAGACCGACGCCACCATGCGCGGGCCGGTGACCAGGATCGGCTGGCGCAGCTGGTGGTTCCAGGTGCGGTAGCTGACCGGTAGGCCCAGGTAGCCGGCGAGCTCGAACTCCTCGCCGAGCATATAGTCGATGACCGCATCCCGGTCGACCGAACCGGTACGCGCCGCGGCTTCGCCCAACGATCGCACCGCCAGCCAGGCAGCGAAGTCGCGGGGCGTCATCCAGCGGTCGGCGAGCTTCTCGAAGCGCCGCTGCAGCTGGACCGCCCCCCAGGACTCGTGGGCACGGTGCCAGGGCGTGGCGACCAGCCCCTGGGTGCCCACCACCGGGCGTGGCGCCCAGGTCTGGTAGGGGAAATATTCGCCGAAGTAGTCGGTCTCGTCGGCGATCACCAGCACGTCATGCTCGGGCAGGTCCTGCACGAACACCGGGATCTCGCGCTGGATGGCGTGAAACCCACCCTCGGCACGTCGCGCCAGTGGGTCGTGGGGCCACATCTTGTCGCCCACGATGCGGTGGCCGTAGCGCTCCGCCGCGGCGCGCAGGGTCTCGGCCAGGATCCGGTCCTCGTCGGTATTGCCGTAGACCAGCGCCCAGCGGTCCCACTGCTTGTAGCCGAGGAACTGGGCCAGGGCATCGGCCAGCATCCGCCGGCTCGGCGTGGTGTGATAGAGATTGGGGTGGCAGGACTCCCCGCGCAGGACATCGTCCGGCGCTCCGGCGTTGAACACCACCCGGTCACCCAGGGCGGGATGCGCCATCACCTCCAGCAGCGCCTCGGCGGGCAGGCCGCTGACGATCCAGTCGGCGCCCTGGTCGATCAGGCTCTGCAGCGCCTCGCCCACCTCTCCACCCTGGGGAACTTCCGCCTCATGCAGCACGAACTCCTGATCGAGAAACTGGGCCGTGGCGTTATTGTCGTTGATGCCGAGCCGAGCCCCCTGCAGCCCCTCGTCGTCGAGCACCGGGTCGAGCACCGAGAGCGGCTCCCGGTCGTCGGGGCGCTCCATGCCCAGGTAGCCCAGGGTGATGGTGGCCAGCGAATCGGCCGGCACGATGGCCGGCCAGGCCAGGCCAATGGCGACCCCGCCGGCGGTGAGCCAGCGAAGGGAACGGGACAGGACCGTCATGCATGCTCCTCAGGCAGTCGTACTGCCGCTGTTGTTATCATCTTGCTGTCGATGTTTCATCGTGCTCACGGCAGGCGCTCCATTATCATCCGCGTCATACGGCTGAGCTTTTCCTCCAGCAGGTAGGGTTGTTCACACATGGCCGGCAGCGCCTGCTGGCGCATCTGGAAGGTGCGCTGCTCCCAGAACAGGTCTTCCGACAGGCGTTCGATCTCCGCCTCGTCAGCCTCCCCCCCGCTGCGCTGCGCCTCCAGCTCGTCGACCATGTCCGAGATAACATCGAGTCGGGCCACCTGGGCACGGGAGGCGCGCCGTATGCTGTCGATGGTGCGCCGCCGCTCGCGGTTGGTGAGTTCGAAGAGGCCGGAGAACAGCAGCGTGAGACGCTCTTCGGCCTCGTCGTCCTCCACCGAGGCGACGAAGTCGCGAACTCGCTCAAAAGCTTCGCCTTCGGGGGTGGCCCGCGCAGTGGCGAAACGCACCACGCGACCGATTTCCTCGTCGTCCCACCACTGCCGTTCCAGCTCGTCCAGCGGAGGGCCGGCCCAGATGGTACCCCAGGCCATGTCGGGGATAAGCCGCTGGACACAGGGCCAGTCGGGTGGCCCTGCCGCCGCCCGCTGTGCCTGGACATGGGCCACACTGCCCAATGCCATCAACGCGCCGAAGCCCAGCGCCAGGAGAGTAGCGCGAAACGGTGTCGCAGCCAGGCGCCTCATGACTCCCCCTCATCGTCCGGCACGATCAACTGGCCACGGCGATCGAGCAGCGGCACCCGGTATTCTCTCAGAATGGCGTGGATCTCCTCCTGATGGCGGTCGATGAAGTCATTGATCCAATCCTTCCAGTGAGGCTCACCGCGGCGGATGCCCATGGTGATGCGGTAATCCAGTCGGGCGCCCGAGGTATCGTCGACCAGTGGCAGGACACGCAACGGCGGCTCCTGGCGGGAGGCGTAATAGCCGGCCAGCGGACCCCAAAGCACGGCCCCGTCGGTATTCCCGGCGGCCACATCCTCGACGGCATCACGCACCGGTGCCCGCACCCGGGTATCCACCATCAGCGGATACCCCACCACCACGGCCCCGGTACGACGCAGCGCCACCATCGGCGGGGTTTCCGCCACCACGCCCAGACGCAGGCCCTGCAGCGAGGGATCCTCCAGGCTGGTCGCCTCGATCCCGGATGCCTCGGGCACCACCAGTGCATAGATGGAGCGGTAGTATTCGTTGGTGTTCTGTACGAATTCGTAGCCGGCAACGGCGCCGATCATCACATCGCAGACGCGCAACTCGAGGGTATTGCGCACGAAGCCCATGACCTGGGGCGCCCAGACATAGGCGAGCGGCACGCCCATGTCCTCGGCCATCAGCTCGGCGATACGGTTCTCGAAACCCTCTCCGGCTTCGTTGCTGAACGGCATGTTATTACCGTCCATGCACACCCTCAGGGCCTCGCGGTCCTGGCGCTCCGGTGGGTTCGCCACGGCGGTTCCGATATCCAGGGCCAGCACACCCCATAGCAACAATAGGCAAATGGCACCTCTCATTTACCCTCCCACTCGTGCGTGATGAGCCACTGGATCACTCCTCTTCTTCGATGTTCGCTTCGTCGGAATCGGTCTCCGTCTTCTCCTGTGTCTGGTCTTTTCGACTGCGATCTTTGGGTTCCACGCCCTCTTGCTGATCCAGGTCTTCCTGCTCGGTCTTCTCCTGCTCTGTTTTCTCTGGCTCTGCTTCCTCCTGCATCGATTCAATGATCCGAGGCCGGCCGCGCCCCAGGCCACCCTCTCCGCGCGCACGCAGATAGCTGAAAAGATTAGGGATATTGCCCATCACATAGGGGTCGTCGGCAAAAGAGGGCATCACCTGGCCCGGCTGAACTTCACGCCCGGCGGCAATGGTACCGGCAAAGTTCTCCCAGCCGCGGCGCTCTACGGCACGAATCAAGTTGGGGGCAAAGGAGGAGCCCAAACCATCCGGCCCGTGACACGCCGCACAGGCGCGGGTGTATACGAGATAGCCCTCGTAGGTGCCGGGATCCACCATGCCATCTTCGACGACGAAGGCCCCCGTTCCCTCACCCTCGATGCGATGCTCGTCGGCCATGGCCTGGGTCGCCAGGCCAATCATGGGCAGCAGCATGAATACAACGCCCAACTGGCCAACTCGTGACAAAGCATTCTTCGATACCATCATGCAGCGCTTCCTTCTGGATGCCACAGGAACTCCTCGCATTGTCGCGCGGGCGCTCCTGAAAAGAGCTGGTAAAGGGCACGGGTGTTAAACCCGTGCCCACCTCTTGCAACAGGTAACCGGCTCAGTCCGGAAGGGCGAAGACCGTCAGGACGCCGCCGAGTTTGGTGTAGTCGCCAAGAGCGGAGAACACACCCACTGCACCCAGGCCCTCTTCGGGATCCTCGAGGCCTGCCGCCAGCCCGATACCGGCCCAGCCACCGACCCCGGAGAGCACGGCCACGTACTGCTTGCCCTCATGCTGGAAGGTATTGACGTTGCCGATAATTCCCGAGGGCGTCTTGAAGCGCCACAGCTCCTCGCCGTTCTCGATATCCACCGCCTTCACGTGGCCCTCGAGGGTACCGTAGAAGGCCAGGTCACCGGCTGTCGCCAGCGCGCCGCTCCATACGGCGAAGCGCTCCTCGACTTCCCACACGGTTTCGCCAGCTACGGGATCCCAGGCGATGAAGCTGCCCAGGCGACCTTCCATGCCGCCGTTCTCGGAGGGAGCCGGCATCATGGTCAGGGTGGCGCCCACATAGGGCTGGCCTGCCACGTAATCGGTCTCGTAGGGCTCATAGTTCATGCAGATCCGATTGATGCCGGCATAGATCAGGCCGGTCCTCGGCGAGTAGGCGCTGGGTTGCATGTTCTTGGCGCCCATGGCGGTAGGACAGATGTCGGTGGTATTGACGTCCACCCCCTGGCGGAAGGTGCTGTACTCCTCGTTGACATTGGGGCGGCCGGTTTCCATATCGTAGCTGTCGGCCCAGTTGGTTTCCGGTGCGAATTTCTCGGCCACCAGCAGCTCACCGCTTTCACGGTCCAGCAGGAAACCGAAGCCGGTACGATCGATGATCGCCAGCCCCTTGCGCTGCTCACCCTCGAACTCGACATCGATCAGCTGATTCTCGTTGACACCATCGTAATCCCACTCGTCGAAGGGCACCTTCTGGTAGACCCACTTGACCTCGCCGTTATTGGGATCACGGGCAAAGACGGTAATGGCCCACTTGTTGTCGGCCGGCTCACCATCCACAGCGCGCTGGTCGGGGTTCCAGGTTCCAGGGTTGCCGGTGCCATAGTAGATCAGGTCGAGGTCGGGATCGTAGGTGATCCAGCCCCAGGGGGCGCCGCCTCCACGCTCCCACTCGCCCTCGGGCCAGGTGGAAACGCCCAGGTCGGACTCACCGATGGGTTCACCCATCATCGTCGTGGTTTCCGGGTCGATCAGCACCTCGTCATCCGGTCCGGTGGAGTAGCCACGCCACACCTGCTCACCGGTCTCCACGTCGTAGGCGGTCATATGGCCACGGATGCCGTACTCCCCGCCGCTGATGCCGATGATCACCTTATCGTGCACCACCAGGGGCGACATGGTGTTGGTCTCGCCAACGGTGTGGTCGCCGTTACTGACATCCCACAGCAGCTCGCCACTTTCGGCATCCAGGGCGATCAATGTGTTGTCGGCCTGGCCCAGGAAGAGGCGGCCGTCGGCATAGGCCAGCCCGCGGTTGACGGTATCGCAGCACATGACCGGGATTACCCGTGAATCCTGGTCCGGCTCGTAGCTCCAGACCACGCGCCCTTCGTCTTCCAGGTCAAGCGCGAACACCTTGTTGGGGAAGGGGGTGTGAATGTATAGCCTGCCGTCGCCGACGTAGAGGGGGCCGCCTTCGTGGCCGCGCAGCACGCCGGTGGAGAACTGCCAGACCGAGCGCAGCTCATTGACGTTATCGCGGTTGATTTGATCCAATTCGCTGAAGCGGTTGCCTTGATAGTTACCCAGCTGGGTGGCCCAATATTCCGGGTTCTGCTGGAGTTCGAGTTGATTCTCGTTGGCGTAAGCCAACGAAGCGGCCATCAACCCGGTGGCCGTCATTGCATAACCGATCTCCCGAAGCATGGCGTCATCTCCGTGATACTGAATAGTGTGCCTGGGGAAACGGCACATCTCGTTGTGGTTGTGGTTGGTGCAGCTGTCGTCTCGTTTCGGTCATTGACACTAAAAAGGTCTAGCACAACTTCCGGTAACACCGGCCCGCTCAGCGGCGATTTACACGCTACCCACAGTCAAAAGACTATTGCCTCCCAGCAACGATCTGCCTTTATCCCTGCTGCAGCCTGGTTTCTTCAAGCAAAACGGGAAGTCGTCAGCGTCCATAGCGGTGTTTTTCAAAGGAGATAGACTTTAGTCGAAAGGTAGAACGCCCAACAGATGCTTAACTAGTAGGGTACGTCTGACACTCACCAATCCGTGGAGGATCGTTTATGTGGACCAAGCCTGCCTATACCGACCTGCGTCTGGGCTTCGAGGTCACGCTGTATATCTCCAACCGCTGAACTCCCTATTGTTGAACTCCCCATTGATGCAGGACCTGTCTGGCTGATGCTCCCCGGTGGGGCATCGGCCTTTTATGGTTGCGCCATGGTTGTTGCACGATGATTGTCGCGCGATGCAGGAGATCGAAATGCATGTACTGATACTGGGCGCCGCAGCGGGCGGAGGCTTTCCCCAATGGAACTGCAACTGCCGGCTGTGCCGTGGCGTTCGCGATGGCAGTGTCGAGGCCACGCCGCGCACCCAGTCGTCGATCGCGCTCAGCAGCGATGGCGAGCGCTGGCTGCTGTGCAACGCCTCGCCGGATATTCGTGCCCAGCTCTCCAACAACCCCGAGCTGCACCCCAGGAAGATCCCTCGCGACAGCGGTATCACCGGCGTCCTGCTGATGGACGGACAGATCGATCATGCCACCGGCCTGCTGTCGCTGCGCGAAGGCTGCCCCTTCGATGTCTGGTGCACGCCCAACGTGCATCAGGACCTTAGCGGCGGCTTCCCCCTGTTCCGCATGCTGGAACATTGGCAGGGTGGGCTGAACTGGCGGCCCATCGGCATCGATGACGACCACCTGGAAGCAGAGTTCGAAGTGCCCGACTGCCCTGGGCTGAGCTTCACGGCCGTGGCTCTGACCAGTAACGCCCCGCCCTACTCGCCACGTCGCGGCGCCCCGACCCCGGGTGACAATATCGGCCTGCTGATCGAGGACCGCCGGCGGGGTACGCAACTCTTCTACGCGCCAGGGCTCGGCGAACTGGATGACCGGGTACGAAACTTTCTCGGTCGTGCCGACTGCGTGCTGGTCGACGGCACCCTGTGGCATGACGATGAGCTGATTCGCGCCGGTGTCGGCCAGGCCACCGGTGCCGACATGGGACACCTGGCGCTGGCCGGGGAACGGGGCCTGTTGAGCGAGCTGGCTACCCTGCCGCAAACCACGCGCCGGGTGCTGATCCATATCAACAATACCAACCCGATCCTCGACGAACGTTCCCAGGAGCGTGCCGCCCTGGCCCGGGCGGGCGTCGAGGTGGCCTTCGACGGTATGCGCCTGGAGGTATGAACCCCCAGGAGAAGCCATCGTCTCAACCATGAGAGGTCAATGCCGCATTAGGCTGGAAGGGAATCGCCATGCAGCGCGATGGAATCGGCCATGACTACGCACTACGATAGCTGGAAGAAAAGGGAGCCTCGCCATGTCAGTTTTCACGTCACCACTGGCCAGCGTCACGGGAGAGGCCATGAGTCCCACGCGCTTCCGCGAGGCCCTGCTGGCCAAGGGCGCCTACTACCATATTCACCACCCCTACCAGATGGACATGGCCGAAGGGCGGGCCACGCCCGAACAGCTGAGGGGCTGGGTTGCCAACCGCTTCTATTATCAGGTCAACATCCCCCAGAAGGATGCCGCCCTGCTGGCCAACTGCCCCGATGCCGCCACCCGGCGGCGCTGGATACAGCGCCTGCTCGATCATGACGGCCACGAGGACGACGGCGGCGGCATCGAGGCCTGGCTGACGCTGGGCGAAGCGGTGGGCCTGAGCCGGGACGAACTCTGGTCCCAGGAGCACGTGCTGCCAGGCGTACGCTTCGCCGTGGATGCCTACGTCAACTTCGTGCGCCGTGCCGACTGGCGCGAGGCGGCGATCTCCTCGCTGACGGAGCTGTTCGCCCCGGAAGCCCATCGCAGCCGCCTGGCCACCTGGCCGACCCACTACCCCTGGATCGACGAGGCGGGCTATGGCTATTTCCGCAAGCGGCTGACGGAGGCACGACGCGACGTGGAGCATGGCCTGGAGGTGGCCCTGGCGGTCTGCACCACCCGGCAGACACAGGAACGCGCCCTGGAGATACTGCAATTCAAGCTCGACGTGCTGTGGTCGATGCTCGACGCCATGAGCATGGCCTACCAGCTAGGAAGGCCGCCCTACCACACCGTCACCGACCAGCGCGTCTATCACCGGGGGCTGACATGACCACCACTGACACCGGCATGAAAGGAAGCACCGTCTATCGCCTGCGTCCCGGCTGGCGCCTGCAGTGGGAGGAAGCCCAGGGTCGCCATGTGCTGCTCTATCCCGAGGGCATGGTGCAGCTCAACGACAGCGCCGGTGCCATACTCGCCACGCTGGACGGCCAGCGCGACGTGGATGCCGTGGTGGCAACCCTGCAGGCGACATTCCCCGATGCCCCCGCCACGGAGGTCGAGCAGGACGTGCATGAGTTCCTGCTCGATGCCGCCCGACAAGGCTGGATCCACCATGACTGACCATACCGACACCGCTGCCGCGAACCAGCCGCTGAACGGCCACACCGGGGCCCCGCTGTGGCTACTCGCCGAGCTGACCTATCGCTGCCCGCTGCAGTGCGCCTACTGCTCCAACCCGCTGGACTTCGCCAACGCCAAGGAAGAACTCACCACCGACGAATGGGTCGATGTGCTGACCCAGGCCCGGGCCATGGGTTCGGTGCAGATGGGTTTCTCGGGCGGCGAGCCGCTGGTGCGACAGGATCTCGAGATACTGGTGGCCGAGGCCCGTCGGCTCGGCTTCTACACCAATCTGATCACCTCCGCACTGGGGCTCGACGAAGCGCGCATCCTGGCCCTGCGCGAGGCCGGTCTCGACCATATCCAGATCAGTCTGCAGGCCTCCGACCCCGATGTCGCCGCGGCGGTGGCCGGATCGCGCAAGGCCCATGAGAAGAAGCTGACCATGGCCCGGGCGGTCAAGGCTGCCGGCTACCCGATGGTGCTCAACGTGGTGCTCCACCGCCACAATATCGACCAGCTCGACGACATCATTGCCCTGTGCGACGACCTGGGGGCCGATGCCGTGGAGCTCGCCAACTGCCAGCTCTACGGCTGGGCGCACCTCAACCGTGCGGGGCTGCTGCCAAGCCGCGCCCAGCTCGAGGCCGCTGAGGCCACCACCCAACGCTGGCGAGAGAAACTGGCGCATCAGGGCCGCGACATGCGCCTGCTGTTCGTGGTGCCCGACTATTACGCCGAACGCCCCAAGGCCTGCATGGGGGGCTGGGGATCGATCTTCATGACCGTGGCGCCGGACGGCGCGGTGCTGCCCTGCCACAGTGCCCGCATGCTGCCGATGCGCTTTCCTACGGTCCGCGAGCGGCCGCTGAAGGAGATCTGGTACGACAGCGAACCGTTCAATCGCTACCGCGGCGATGGCTGGATGAAGGAGCCCTGCCGCAGCTGCGACGAGCGTCACCGGGACGTGGGCGGCTGCCGCTGCCAGGCCTACCTGCTCACCGGGGACCCGGCGGCCACCGATCCGGTCTGCGACCTCTCGCCGGATCATCATCTGGTCGAAGCGGCACGTCGTGAAGCGGCCGACGACAGCCGCACACTGGAGGAACTGACGCTGCGCAACGTTCATGAGTCGCGGATCTTCTGCCGGGCATGAGCGCATCGACGTCCACCGAGACTATCGATGCGGCACGGCGCGAGGGGTTGCCATCGGGTAGCCGACTGCAGGGCGTGCGCCTGGCCAACGGCCTGCACGTGCTTGCAGCGGAAGTACCCGACGCCCGACGACTACGGCTTGTCGGCGCTGTGGGCGCCGGCTACCTGGACGAGCCAATGGCCTATCGTGGCCTGGCCCACCTGCTCGAACATGCGCTCTTTCTCGGGTCTGGCGGCTTTCCCGGCGTAAGCGAGCTGAGCCGGTGGGTCGGCCACCTGGGCGGTCGCTATAACGCCTGTACCGGTGAGACCACCACCGACATTCACCTGCACCTGCCACCGGAGGCCGCCGAAGAAGGGCTTGCCCGCCTGGTCGACCTCCTGGGTCGTCCCCTGCTGCTGCCCGAACGTATCGCCCACGAAGTCGGCGTGCTCGATGCCGAATACCGCGCCCGGCTGGCCGACCCTGCACTGCATCGCCTGGCCGCCCTGGGGCGGCTCTGTCGACCCGGGCATCCGGCCCGGGCCTGCCATGCCGGCAACCGCGACACGCTGGGACAGGATCCCGAGCGACTGGTAGGCCACTTGCAGGACTTCCACCGGCGGCACTACCGTCCCGAACGCATGGCCCTGGTAATGCTCGCCCCCCTGCCGCTCGAGGCCCAGCTCGAACTGCTGACGCACCATGGCCATGAGCTGGGTGCATCCGCCGCCTCGCCAAGCCCCGGTGCGAGCGAGGCCCAGGCCAGTCGCTGGGGTGAGCCGGGTGGCATCGCCTGGTGCCCGCCGGAAACCATCGTCGGCTCCCCCGCCGCGACCCTGGAACTGTTCTGGCCGCTGCCCGGCGACCTGGCCAGGGCGCATGCCGAATGGCTCGACGCCCTGGTGGCACGACTGGCCGATGGCGCCTTGGCCGCCACCCTGCAGTCGGCGTTCGGTCTCGAAGCACTCGATGTTTCGCTATCTACACCGGGAACCGGGCACGCCCTGGGCATTCGACTCGGCTTCTCTGAGTTGAAGCCTCGCCACGGTGATGGCCCCCCTCTCTCAACCCTGCTTGCCACCTGCCATGGGAGCCTGGAGCGTGCACTTCAACAGCCCATGCCACCCCCTCCCCGGGTCACGGGCGATCTCGACGCCTGGCCCAGGCGCCAGGCACAGCGACTGGCCTCGCAAGCAAGGCACCCCGAGGTGGTTGATGCCATGGCCTCCCGCACCGCCCTCGCTGCCTGGTTGACGCCCGGGCAGTGCCGATGGCTCTGGTACTGCCCGTCGCAGGAAAGCCTTTCGGACACTGCCTGGGAAATCCTCGAGGAGACGGGCACGCTCTACCGGATGCTGCCTTCGCCAGACACAGACACAGACACTACCCAGGTATCGGCCCTATCCCCGCGCCCCGCACCCCGGATCGCGCTGGAGCCCTCGCCTGAGACTGGCTCGGATACCGACGTGCCGGGACGTTTGCACCATGACAAGCGTCTCGCTCTCTGGTGGGGCCCGCTGATATGGCCGGACAGTGATGAGCCCGAAGCAAGCTGGTGCCTGAGCTGGCCCGCGGAGTCGACAGGGCACCGGGCCCGACTCGCCCAATGGCAACGCCACTGCCTGCCACTGCGCCAGGCCACCGAGGCGCATGGCCTGACCCTGCTGACCGGCAGCGACCCTCGGGGAGACTGGCTGCTGGCTTCGGGCGAACCCGGCCGACTCCCCTCCCTCGTGGAACAGGCCATGAAGCACTGGCTGGCGGCCCGGCGAGACGCCCCATCGGGAGCGGCCCAGCCGGCGGAGGGGCTGATCGCCCAGCGCCTGCTGTGCGAACTGGAATCATGCCCCGCACCCCACATTCCCCGCCCTGCGCCTCGCAGCGATATCGCCGAACCTGCGTCCACCCTGCTGTGCTGGGCCGGGGGGAGCCTCGATGCCGAAACGGCAAGACAGCACGCCCACCGCTTCGCCGACCTGCTGCCGAATACGCCACCACCGCATGCCACCCCGCCCGACACCGGCGAGTGGGAGACCGTCTGGCTCACGTCCCAGGGCGCGGACCAGGCAGCGATGCTGGAAGTCGCCGGTCATGACGACACCCCACGCAGCCGTTTCCTGCTGCAGTTGATGGCACAGTGCCATGACGCCGCCTTCCAGCATGCGATGAGACAGCGTCACGGATTCGGCTATGTGGCCGCGGTACGCTACCGGGAGGCCGCCGGCTGGCCACGGCTCGGCTACGTGGTGCAGTCTCCCCACGCCTCGGTGGAAACCGTTCGCCTGGCCATTGAGGACTTCCTCCAGGATCAGGGGGTATCGCTCGCTCGCCTGGAAACCACCGAGTTCCGTCAGCGGCTCGACCGCCTGGCCGCCAGTCAGGGACGGCCCGAAACCCGCCTTGAAGGCATCCAGCGTACCTGGCAGGCGCTTCGCCAGCGGTCGGCGGATGGCTTTGATCCGGGCAGCGCTCGCTGGCGACCGCCACCCTGGGAGGAGGAGCAGGAAGTGCTGGCTTCGCTCGCAGCCAGCGATCTCGCCGCCCTCGCCGACGCGCTGGTCATGTCCGGCCTCCCGCACCGCTGGTGGCTTCACTCCCCCCGGTAAGTCATCCCTGCCCCGCCATGCAATGTTGCCGGTGTGCAACGCACTTATGCCTCTGTAACACAATCATGTCACCGGGGCTCACCTAGACTGACATCAGCACCGCCTGACCCTGACCATACGCTCGGCATGCAATGACAACCCGGCAAGAACAACAAGGCGGGAGGAATCCTTATGAAATCACGCGCTGCCATCGCCCTGGCCGCCGGCAAGCCGCTGGAGCTGGTCGAGATCGACGTCGAGGGACCGAAGGCCGGCGAGGTGCTGGTGCGTATCGCTGCCACCAGCGTCTGTCATACCGACGCCTTCACCCTCTCCGGCGCCGACCCCGAAGGCCTCTTCCCCTCGGTGCTGGGCCACGAGGGCGCCGGGGTCGTCGAGGAAGTCGGCCCCGGCGTCACCAGCCTCAAGCCCGGCGATCATGTCATCCCCCTCTATACCGCCGAGTGCGGCAAGTGCAAGTTCTGCCTTTCCGGCAAGACCAACCTGTGCCAGGCGGTACGCGCCACCCAGGGCCAGGGGCTGATGCCCGACGGCACCTCGCGCTTCTCACTGGACGGCAAGATGCTGCACCACTACATGGGCTGCTCCACCTTCAGCGAATACACCGTGCTGCCCGAGGTGTCGCTGGCCAAGGTGTCCAAGGAAGCGCCGCTGGACAAGATCTGCCTGCTCGGCTGCGGCGTGACCACCGGCATCGGCGCGGTACTCAACACCGCCAAGGTGGAGCCGGGCTCCACCGTTGCCGTGTTCGGCCTCGGTGCCATCGGCCTGGCGGTGATCCAGGGGGCGCAGATGGCCAAGGCCAGCCGCATCATCGCCATCGACGTCAACCCGGACAAGTTCGAGCTGGCGCGCCAGTTCGGTGCCACCGACTTCGTCAATCCCAAGGAGCACAGCGATCCGATCCAGCAGGTGATCGTCGACCTGACCGACGGTGGGGTCGACTACTCCTTCGAGTGCATCGGCAACGTCAACGTGATGCGCCAGGCGCTGGAGTGCTGCCACAAGGGCTGGGGCGAGTCGGTGATCATCGGCGTGGCCGGGGCCGGCGAGGAGATCTCGACGCGGCCGTTCCAGCTGGTGACAGGCCGGGTGTGGAAGGGCTCTGCCTTCGGCGGGGTGAAGGGCCGCAGCGAGCTGCCCGGCTACGTGCAGCGCTACATGGATGGCGAGCTCAAGATCGACGAGTTCATCACCCACGAGATGCCGTTCGAGAAGATCAACGAGGCGTTCGAGCTGCTGCA
>NZ_JAKCMI010000043.1 GCF_021412585.1 Halomonas alkalisoli
CGCACCAAGATCGTCGCCACCCTGGGGCCGGCCAGCGACCGCGACGGCGTGCTGGAAGCGATGATCGAGGCCGGCGTCGACGTGGTGCGCCTCAACTTCTCCCACGGTTCGCCGGACGACCACCGCCGCCGCCTCGAGCGGGTGCGCGAGATCGCCGCCCGCCTGGGTAGGGCGGTGGCCGCCCTGGGCGACCTGCAGGGCCCCAAGATCCGCATCGCCCGCTTCAAGGATGGGCCGGTGACGCTGGAGGAGGGGCAGTCCTTCCTGCTCGACATGGCGCTGGACTCCGATGCCGGTGACGTGACCCGGGTTGGCTGCGACTACAAGACCCTGGCCGACGACGTCGCCCCCGGCGATCGGCTGCTGCTCGACGACGGTCGACTGGTGCTGCATGTGAACCGGGTGGCCGACCACCTGATCCACACCAGCGTGGTGGTGGGCGGCAAGCTCTCCAACAACAAGGGCATCAACAAGGAGGGCGGTGGCCTCTCGGCCCCGGCGCTCACCGACAAGGACCGCGCCGACCTCAAGACCGCCATCGACATCGGCGTCGACTACCTGGCGGTCTCGTTCCCGCGCAGCGCCGCCGACATGCAGGAAGCGCGGGAGCTGTTGGGCGAGGCGGGCAAGGAGATCGGCCTGGTGGCCAAGCTCGAGCGCGCCGAGGCGGTGGCCGACGCGGCGACGCTCGACGGGATCATCGAGGCCTCCGAGGCGGTGATGGTGGCCCGCGGCGACCTGGGGGTGGAGATCGGCGACGCCGAGCTGATCGGCATGCAGAAGCGCATCATCAAGCGCGCCCGCACCCTGAACCGGGCGGTGATCACGGCAACCCAGATGATGGAGTCGATGATCACCTCGCCGCTGCCCACCCGGGCCGAGGTGTTCGACGTGGCCAACGCGGTGCTCGACGGCACCGACGCGGTGATGCTCTCCGCCGAGACCGCCGCCGGGGACTTCCCGGTGGAGACCATCGCGGCGATCAACCGCGTCTGCCTCGGCGCCGAGCGCGAGAGGATCGCCCAGGAGTCGGGGCATCGTATCCACGAGGGCTTCTCGCGGATCGACGAGACCATCGCCCTGTCGGCGATGTACGCCGCCAACCACCTGCAGGGCGTGGCGGCCATCGCCTGCATGACCTCCACCGGCTACACGCCGCTGATCGCCTCGCGCATCCGCTCGGGCCTGCCCATCGTCGGCCTGGCCCACAGCCCCATCGCCCAGCGGCGCATGGCGCTCTATCGCGGCGTGGTCTCGCTGCCCTTCGACACCAGCGAGATGGCGGCTACCGGTGTCAACGGCGCAGCGCTGGCACTGCTGGTCGAGCAGGGAATTGCCAAACCGAGGGAACATGTCATTCTGACCCGGGGCGATCACATGAATGCCCACGGCGGCACCAACACCCTGAAGATACTCGAGGTGGAATCACCATGACCGACCCGCGTCCGCGGCGCACCGTGCAGCGCACCCTCCCGGCCCGCAAGCGCATCGCGCTGATCGCCCATGACGGCAAGAAGGAAGAGCTGCTGGCATGGGCCACACGCTGGCAGCAGACCCTGGCCGACCACGAACTGGTCGGCACCGGCACCACTGCCGGACGCATCTCGGCGCAGCTGGGCCTGAAGGTGGAAGGCCTGATGAGCGGCCCGCTGGGAGGCGACCAGCAGATCGGCGCTCGCATCACCGAACAGCGGCTGGACCTGCTGGTCTTCTTCTGGGACCCCTTCGCACCCCAGCCCCATGACCCCGACGTCAAGGCGCTGCTTCGGCTCGCTGCCCTGTGGAACATTCCCGTGGCCTGCAACGCCGCCAGTGCCGACTTCCTGATCAGCTCTCCCTGGTTGTCAGAACCCTACGAGATGACCATTCCCGATGCCCAGGCATGGGTGGCATCACGCAATTCACAGGGCTGACAGGCGGCCCGCGCCAGCCTCGCCCGACTATCGCGCCTGAGGAAACCGCATGTTCCAACTTACCCGCAGCGTCACCTGGCAAGCCCTGAAGCGATTGCAGCAGGAAACCGCCAACGACCGCATCAAGGATTACTTCACCGCCGACCCCCAGCGCTTCGAGAAGATGAGCCTGCGTGTCGGCGGCCTGTTTCTCGACTATTCCAAGCACCAGATCTCCGATGCGGTGCTGGCCAAGCTGCTCGAGCTCGCCGACCACTCGGCGCTGGTCCAGCGGCGCGCCCAGATGTTTTCCGGCGACATCATCAATGTCACCGAAGATCGCCCGGTACTTCACGCCGCCCTGCGCAACCTGGGCGATAGCCCGGTGATGGTCGACGGCAAGGACGTGATGCCGGAGATCCGCCGCTCCTGGGAGCAGCTGCGCCAGTTCGCCGACGCCGTACGCAACGGCGAGTGGAAGGGCTACAGCGGCAAGCGCATCAAGGACGTGGTCAACATCGGTATCGGCGGGTCGGACCTGGGGCCCAACATGGCCAGCCGGGCACTGCTCAAGCACCGCCACCCGGAACTCGGCTTCCACTTCGTTTCCAACGTCGACGGCGCCCATATCCAGAAGGTGCTCTCCCGTCTCGACCCGGCCACCACGCTGTTCATCGTCTCGACCAAGACCTTCTCCACCCAGGAGACGCTGCTCAACGCCAAGACGGCACGCCGCTGGTTCGTGGAACAGGCCGGCGAAGACGCCGACGTGGGCGCCCACTTCGTCGCCGCCTCGACCAACCGCCGCGCCGCCATGGAGTTCGGCGTACGCGAGGAGAACGTCTTCGAGTTCTGGGCCTGGGTCGGCGGGCGCTACTCCATGTGGTCCTCCATCGGCCTGCCGATCGCCCTTTCCGTGGGCTTCGACGGCTTCATGGAGATGCTCGAAGGCGCCTACGAGATGGACCAGCACTTCCTCTCCGCTCCCTTCGACCGGAACATGCCGGTGCTGATGGCGCTGGTCGGCATCTGGAACCTCAACTTCCACGGCGCCGAGACCCAGGCCATCGTGCCCTACGACCAGGCGCTGCATCAGCTGCCCGCCTTCCTGCAGCAGCTGGACATGGAGTCCAACGGCAAGTCGGTGGATATCTTCGGCCACCCGGTGGACTACAAGACCGGCCCCATCGTCTGGGGGCAGACCGGCTCCAACGGCCAGCACGCCTTCTTCCAGCTGCTGCACCAAGGCACCCGCTACGTGCCCATCGACTTTATCGCCTCACTCAAGCCGGAGCCCGGCGTCGAGGAGCACCACTTCGCGCTGCTCACCAACATGCTGGCCCAGGCCAACGCCTTCATGGAGGGCAGCCAGACCGGCGGTCGGCTCGACCCCTACAGCTGCCCCGGCAACCGCCCCTCCAGCGTGCTGCTGCTCGACGAGCTGACCCCCAAGAACCTCGGCGCGCTGATCGCGCTCTACGAGCACAAGGTCTTCGTCCAGGGGGTGATCTGGAACATCAACTCCTTCGACCAGTGGGGGGTGGAGCTGGGCAAGCGTATCGCCGGCGAGATCAGTGAGCGCCTGGACACCCAGACCCAGGACTTCGATGCTTCCACCCAGGGGCTGCTGGCCCTGGTGCGCGAGCATTTCCATGCCACGCCCCCGGCCGCCCCGGCGCCGGCAAGGAGTGAGAAAAAGGCACGCAAGAAGGAGAGCTGAATCTACCTGGGACGACCGGGCGCCAGCCGCGCCCGGACCATGCGGTCGCCCAGCCAGGCGGCGGCGAGCCACAGCGGCACGCTGGCCAGCCCATAGAGCAGCGCCAGCCAGGGCAGGCCGATTGCCATCAGGTAGAGGGTCTCGAGGCTGAACAGCGAAAAGGTCGTGAAGCCGCCACAGAAGCCGGCCACCAGGAAGGGCTGCCAGCGCGCCACCCGCCCTCCCTGGCGGCAGGCCGCATAGGCGGCGAAGGCGGCAATCAGCCAGGAGCCCAGCAGGTTCACCACCAGCGTGCCCCAGGGAAAGGCCGGGCCCAGCGCCGCCAGCGAGGAAACCGACACCAGGTAGCGCAGCACACTGCCCAGGGCGCTGCCCAACCCCACCGCCGCATAGTCGCGCCAGCCGCTCATGGCGCCCCTCCTGCCAGCCACCAGCCCAACCAGGCCAGCGCCAGCCCCGCCAGGCAGGTGGCTCCGACATTGACCAGCGCCGCCGGTGTCCTACCGCTCTGCCACAACGCAAGCGTCTGCAGGCTGAGAGAGGAAACCGTGGTATAGCCACCCAGCACGCCGATCATCAGGCCCAGCCAGGCCGAAGAGAGATCGAGACCCTGCGGTACGCCCAGGCGGCCGGCGACCCAGCCGGCCAGCAGCGCCCCGCTGAGATTGACCACCAGCGTGCCCCAGGGAAAGCGTGTGCCCAGCCAACGGGCCAGGAGCCGGGACGCCGCCAGCCGGGCCATGCCCCCCGCGGCCCCTCCCACCGCCACCAGCAATACCGCGACCCATCCGACGCTCATGCTGTTTCCCCAGCGGCAAGTGTTATAACAACCGATGCTAACGAAGTCGTTGCGAGCACACAAAGAAAAGCCACCCGCAGGACGGGTGGCAAGAGGATCGAGCTTAATGCAGGGATTCATGCCAAGGGATAGGCATGCCAAGAATATGACACATGCCGAGTTGCATGTACAATTACTGCATCGAAAATTCGACTCACCCACCCCGTTCGTCCAATGGCGACAAAGTCCGTATCATATGCCGCACGGGAACATGACGGATCCCTGACTACACGCCCGAGATGGAGGTCACTGCGTGATGCCCACACGTTTCATCCCCTGGCTGCTTGGCTGGCTGCTGCTGGCCTGCCTCGCTGCGACGCCCGCCCTGGCCCAGCCGATCGAGGCCGCCAATGGCCCCGCCTACTCGACGCTGGCCGACCTCCTCGAGGACGAGTCATCTCGCCAGCAGTTGATCGACCACCTGCGCCGCCAGGCGATCGATGAGGGCGCCCTGGCAGGAGCCGAGGCCGTACACCGGGAGCAGCCGCCGGAACAGGTATCGCTGCCAAGGCAGCTGGCGGAGTTGACCAGCCGCGTTGTCAGCGATATCGGTGGAGAATTCCGCAATCTGGTGAGCATCGTGACCGGCCTGTTCACCGGCGAGACCACCGCCACCGACTTCGATACGGCGGCCTTCACCTCGGCGGCGATCAACCTGGGCCTGGTGATACTGGCCACCTTCCTGTTCTTCGTCGCCTTCCGCCACTTCGCCAGGCCGCTGTTCACCCGCATCAGCGGCTGGTCACTGCAGGCCAGCACCCTTACCCCGGTGGTACGCCTGGTGCTCTGCGTGGCCCTGGCCGCCCTGGTGGACGTGCTCGTCGTGGTGCTGGCCTACATGGCCGGTAACCTCATCGCCACCTTCGCCATCGGCGAGACCGGCGAGCTCTCCACCCGTGCCTCGCTGTTCCTCAACGCCTTTCTGATCATCGAGCTGCTGAAGGCCGCCGTGCGGATGCTGTTCTCGTCACGCTACGAGGGGCTACGCCTGCTGCCCATCTCGGCGGGCGAAGCCTCCTACTGGAACCGCTGGATCGCTCGTCTCATCGGGCTGGTGGGCTATGGCCTGATGGTGGTGGTGCCGCTGGCCAACGTCTATCTGACCCCGACCCTGGGGCGGGGCATCGGCGCCCTGATCATCTTCGGCGCCTTCTTCTATGCCGTGGCGGTGGTGCTCAAGAATCGGGTGCGCATCCGCGACAACCTCGACCAGCTGGCGGCCCGCAGCGACCTGACGGCAACCCGGGTCTCCCTGCAGCTGTTCGCGCGCACCTGGCACCTGTTCGCCCTGGCTTACTTCCTGATGGTACTGGTGCTGACCCTGACCCGGCCGGCAGATGCCCTGCCCTTCGTGCTCCTTGCAACGCTCAAGACATTGGCCATCGTGGTGGTCGGCATGCTCCTGTCGAGCCTGCTGACCCAGACCATCGGTCGACGCATTCGCCTTTCCGACGACCTGCGCCGCAAGCTGCCGCTGCTGGAGCCTCGCCTCAACAGCTATGTGCCCAACGCACTGCGCGTCATCCGTACCATCATCCTGATCGTGGTGGTCCTGCTCGTGCTCAGCGCCTGGGGAGCCTTCGACCTGATGGCCTGGTACGCCTCGGAGGCGGGCCGCGGCCTGGTGGGTAAACTGGCGAGCGTCGCGACGATCCTGGTCGTCGCCATCGGCGTCTGGCTGGGCCTGGCCAGCCTGATCGAGCACAAGCTGAACCCCGAAACCGGCACCGGCGAACCCACCGCTCGCGCCAAGACCCTGCTCTCGCTGTTCCGCAACGCCCTGGCCATCGCCCTGATCACCATGACGATGATGATCGTGCTAGCCGAGATCGGTATCAACATCGGCCCGCTGATCGCCGGTGCCGGCGTGCTGGGCCTGGCCATCGGTTTCGGCGCCCAGAAGCTGGTACAGGACATCATCACCGGGGTCTTCATTCAGGTGGAGAACGCCATGAACACCGGCGACGTGGTCACGGTCGGCGGCATCACCGGCACCGCCGAACGGCTCAGCATCCGCTCGGTGGGTATCCGCGATATCTCGGGCACCTACCATATCGTGCCCTTCTCCAGCGTCGACACCGTCTCCAACTACATGCGCGAGTTCGGCTACCACGTGGGCGAGTACGGCATCGCCTATCGCGAGAGCATCGACGACGCCATCGTCGCCCTGCGCGAGGCCTTCGATGAACTGGCGGCCGACGAGGCGCACAAGATGAACATCCTGGCGCCGCTGGAAGTGGCCGGGGTCACCGGCCTCGGCGACAGCTCGGTGAACATCCGCGTGCGGATCAAGACCACACCGGGCACCCAGTGGAGCACCGGCCGGGCCTTCAACCGGCTGGTCAAGCTGCACTTCGACGGCAAGGGCATCGAGATCCCCTTCCCCCACACCACGCTCTACTTCGGCGTGGGCAAGGAGGGCGAGGCGCCGCCGGCCAACCTGCGCGTCATGCAACAGCCCTTCGACATCAACGGACGCCCGGGCGGCCAGCCGAGCTCCGGCGAGAGCAGTCGTTCCGGCGAGGACGACCCCCGCTCGAAGCCCAACCCGACATTCAAGGGCGACTACGACGACGACAAGGACTGATAGCGTCCGCCAACGCAACGCGGGGGCTGCCAGTGGCAGCCCCCGCGGCGTTACGGGCACGTATTACAACGCTACGCTTTCTTCTTGCCTCCCTTGCCGGCGTCGTCCTGAGGCGGCGGCTCGGCGGGCTGGGGCAGCGAAGGCAGGGACTTGTCGAGCAGCTCGACGCTCTGGCGATAGTAGAGCTGACTCTTGTTGTGCTCGCCCAGGTTGGCGAAAAGCCGCGCCAGCTCCGCACAGACCACGCCACTGGGACGCTGCCGCTGGCTCGTCTCGAAATACTCCTGCGCCTTGCCCCAGTAGGCATTGCGGAGCGCAAGACGGCCCAGGGTGAGGAGCAGGTCCGGGTCGTTGGGGCGCTCCTGCAGCCACTTCTCGGCGTGTACCAGCTGACGCGCCGGGTCCACGTTGAGCAGGCCGTAGCGCAGCACCAACCGGCTGTCCCAGTGCTCCTTGAGCGAGTGGCGCAGCAGGCGCTCGGCGATGCCTTCCTCGTTGCCGCGCACCAGCGCCTCGGTGTAGAGCACCACCAGCTCGACGTTGTTGCGCAGCGGGTCCGGCATGTCGGCCCACAGGCTGCGCACCCGCTCCACGTTGCCCGGATCGCGGGCCTCGTGAATCAGCAACTCCTTGTAGGCACGCAGCTCCAGCTGCTGACGCTCCTGGGGGGAGATCAGCTGCCGCGAAGCGAGCCGGGGCATCAGGCGACGCAGCCCCTCCCAGTCGCTGACGCTCAGGTAGGCCTGCTTGAGCTGCTTGAGCACCTGCGGATGGTTGGGCAGCTGTCGATCCAGCCGGGTCAGGATCGCCAGCGCTTCTTCGTACTGCTGGCGGTCCAGCATCAGCTGCACCTGCATCAGGCCGACCGCGGTGTCGGCCCCGTCGGTGCTGAGATGGGCCCGCTTCAGCAGCGTATCCGCCTGCTCATAACGGCCCTGGTAGTGGGCCGCCAGCGCGGCCGACAGGTAGTTGACCAGCGGCGTGCCGGAGTCGTCGGCGGCCTTCACCAGCGACTTCTCGGCCCGCTTCCAGCGCCCTTCGGCCAGGGCCACCAGCCCTTGCACGGTCCGCTTCATGGCGTTGCGATGGCGGGTCCGGCTGTTCCACACCTTCAGCCGGCTGACCGGATGGCTCATGCGCATCAGCAGCCGCAGCACGAAGTGCAGCACCAGGAAGAGCGCCAGCAGCAGTATCAGGCCGAACCAGAAGGAGGTCTGGTAGGAGGTGTCGCCGACCCGCACCAGCCAGTAGCCGGGCACCGAGACCATCAGCTGGCCGAACAGTGCCCCCAGCGCCAGCCCCAGGAGTACGATCAGGAGCAGTTTTCTCATGCGTCATCTCCCCGCTCGCCACGCGAACCGAATCGACGCTCGATGAACTGGGCCAGCGCCTGCTGGGAGCCGCTGATATCGGGCAGCTCGGGGCGAATGGTCTCCCCCTTGAGCGCCTCCAGACGATCGAGGACGGCCTGGACTTCGCCGCGCTCGGTGTCGTAATAGGCACGGATCAGGGTCAGCGCCTTGTCGAGGCTGGCCTCGTAGAGTTCCTGTTCCTCCTGCAGCAGGGCCAGTTGGGCCTGCTCCAGTATCAGGCGGGCGCTCTGGCGCAGGTAGGACTCCTGTTCGGGGGTGACCAGGGCCTCCAGCGCCTCGTCATGATGACGAATCACCACCAGGTCCTTGAGCTCCTGGCCGAAGCGCGAGAGCTGATTCTGCCAGCCGCCGGCGGGGGCCTCCTGCATGCCGGAACGGGCCGGGATCTCCTCCAGCTCGCGGGAGAGAGGCAGCTGCGCCAGGCGCTCCTGCTGGGCGTTCAGCGCCATGTAGAGCCCGGTGCGGTCGACATGGGGCACGCTCTCCAGCACCGACAGCTCCGAGGCGATGGCCCGGCGAACGGAGAGCAGCGCCGGGTTGTCGGCTTCGTTCAGGCGGTCGTCGGCGGTGCGCAGCAGGGCCGATGCGCCTTCCACGTCGCGCTCCAGCTGGAGACGCTGATTGGCCAGGCGCAGCAGGTAGGCGGCTTCGGCATGCAGCCACTCGCGCTCGTCGGTCTCCTGCTCGCGGGAGAGCTCGTCGAGGACCCGATCCAATGCCGAATCGACCTCACTGCGATAGGCGGCGAACTCGCTGCGCACCCCCTCGACGGCGTCGGCGCTCTCGCCCTCGGCTGTCTCCAGGCGGCTCTCCACACGGCTTTCCAGCTCGGCGAACTGGTCGGCCGAGGCCGCGGTGCCGGCCCGCTCCTCGAGCTCTGCCAGGCGCTCCTGCTGGCTGTCCATGCGCTCCCAGGCCTTCCAGGCGAACAGCCCAGCGCCGATACCGAGGAACAGCACCAGCACCAGGGCCAGGGTGCCCTTGCCCCCACCGTTGCGGCCGCCCGTGGTGGCGCCAGTGGCCGGCGGTGGCGTACCCGGCCCCGCTCCGTAAGCGGCCGCCCCCGGCCTCGTGTCGCCCGACTTGCCGGCCGAGGCCTTGCCACCGGCAGGCCTGTCATCCGGCTTGTCATCTGGCTTGCCGAGGGTCGGCTTGGCGTCGGGCTTGGCCTTGCCGGTGCTCGTGGCGCTCCCGGCAGGCGGTACGGCCGGCTTGTCGCTGGCACCGGCAACCTTGGCGTCACCGCTATCCGCCGGCTTGGCTGTCGGTTGCTCGGGCGACGCCGAGGCGCCTGCCGATGCCGAACGATCCGGTGGCGCGGTGGCCGGCTTGTCGCCGCCACCCCCAGGCTGCGACGATTTGCCGCGTTTCTTCGAGCGCTGTTTTTCCGCGGAGCCGCCGGCATTGCCGGTGGAGTCGGCCTCACGGCGACTGCCGTCCTGGGCCTCACCGGAAGGCGACTTCTGTTCGTCCTGCTCGTTAGTCTGCTTGCTCATCTGTCGCTAGCCCTTTTCGAGATCGTCGTGATCGACATCGGCATCCTCCCGGTCACAGGCCTCAGCCACGGCAGCGGCCAAGGCAGCCGGTGTGGCACCTGATGCCACCACAGGAGTGCAAAACCCCAAGTCGTTGGCCAGTGTAGCTAAACGGCGACTGGACACGATTAGCGGTTGGTTCAAGGTGGTCTCGTTACACCATCTTGCCAGATGTTCCAGCAATTCTCCGCTGCTGATCACCAGGGCGCGGTAATCGCCCTTGGCGAGCCTGGCCTGCATGGCTGGCGCGGGGGGGTGGAGACGGCGCCGATAGAGGGAGAGCCGGGTCACCCGGCCGCCACGGGCGGCCAGGGTATCGGCCAGCAGCGTACGCCCGCCCTCGCCGGCCACCAGCAGGATTCGCTGCCCATCGAGGTCGCGCAGCGATGCCAGCTGCAGCAGCGCTTCGCTGGTGTCCTCGCCGGCCCGCGCCGGCGGCACGTGCACCCGCACGCCAAGCCGGTCGTGTAGTGTTGCTGCCGTGGCCGCGCCCACCGCATACCAGGCCGTTCCCTGCGGGAGCGCGGGCCAGTAGCGATCGAGCGCCTCGTAGAGGCAGTCGGCGGCAAAGGGGCTCACCACCACCACCTTGTGGAAATGGTCGAAATCGAGCCAGGCGCTGCGCAGCGCCGGGGTTTCAGGCACCGGCTCCAGCGTCATGACATCGAGATTGGCCACCGGCAGGCCGAGGGCCTCGATGGCCCCGGCCAGGGCCCGGGAGCGCTCCCCCGGGCGGCAGATCAATACCGGCCGAGTGGCGGGCATCAGCCGCCGTACACCTGCGCCAGGATCTCGCCGGCGCCCCGCTCGAGCAGCTCCTCGGCCACCCGGATACCCAGCGCCTCGGGCTCGTGGATGGAGCCGCGCCCTTCGGCACGCAGCACCTCGGTGCCCTCGGGGTTGCCCACCAGCGCACGCAGCCACAGGGTCTCACCGTCGTTCTCGAAGGCGGCGTAGCCGCCGATCGGCACCTGGCAGCCCCCTTCCAGGCGCGTGTTCATGGCGCGCTCGGCGCGCACCCGGGTGGCGGTGATGGGATCGTCCAGCGGCGCCAGCAGGCTGACCAGTTCGGGGTCGTGGATGCGGCACTCGATACCCAGCGCGCCCTGGCCGCAGGCGGGCAGGCACACCTCCGGCGGCAGCTCCTGGGCGATGCGCGCCCCGAGGCCCAGGCGCTTGAGCCCCGAGGTCGCCAGAAGGATGGCATCGAATTCGCCGGCATCGAGCTTGCCCAGGCGGGTCTGGACGTTGCCGCGCAGGTTGAGAATCTCCAGGTCGGGGCGCGCCTCGCGCATCTGCAGACCGCGGCGCAGGCTGGCCGTGCCGATACGCGCGCCCTGGGGCAGTTCGTCCAGCGAGGCGTAGTGGTTGGAGACGAAGGCGTCGGTGGGCTCGGCGCCGGCCAGGATCACCGACAGCCCGAGCCCCTCCGGGAAGTGCATGGGCACGTCCTTCATCGAATGCACGGCGATATCGGCCCGACCGTCGAGCAGCGCCTCCTCCAGCTCCTTCACGAACAGCCCCTTGCCCCCGATCTTGGCCAGCGGCGTGTCGAGGATCTTGTCGCCGCGGGTCGACATCGCCACCAGCTCCACCTCCAACCCGGGATGCTGGGCCATGAGCAGGTCGCGAATGTGTTCGGCCTGCCACATGGCCAGTTGGCTCTTGCGGGTCGCAATGCGCAGCGTATTGATGGATCGCACGTGGTTCTCCCCATGCAGCGGGCCCTGGCGGGCCTTGCTCTGCTGTTGGCGCCGCAGACAGTCGCGGCCAATGATAGTCACTGCCCCTCATCATAAAGCACCTGGCGGGACAGGAAAAACTGCCGTCATGTCGCACGGCTGCGCCAATGGCGCCCCTCGCCACTTTCGCCCACTCTGGTACACTGCAAAACCATGATCCGGGGCCGCCGCGCGCAGCCCCCTCCGTGAATACATAGCACGCACCAAGCAGGATGCCCACGCCGATGAGCCCTCGTTCCACAACCCCCGGCACCAACCAGTCCTGGGGCGGTCGTTTCAGCGAACCCACCGACGCCTTCGTCGAGCGCTTCACCGCCTCGGTCACGTTCGACCAGCGCCTCGCCCTGCAGGACATCCAGGGCTCCGTCGCCCATGCCACCATGCTGGCCCGGGTCGGCGTCTTGACCGATGAAGAGCGCGACGCCATCGTCACCGGCCTGGGTGAAATCCGCGCCGAGATCGAGCGCGGCGAGTTCCAGTGGTCGGTGAAGCTCGAAGACGTGCACATGAACATCGAGGCACGGCTCACCGACAAGATCGGCATCACCGGCAAGAAGCTTCATACCGGCCGCTCGCGCAACGACCAGGTGGCCACCGACATCCGCCTGTTCCTGCGCGACGAGATCGACGTGGTGGAGGCCGAGCTGATCCGGCTGCGCGAGGGCCTGATCGCGCTGGCCGACCGCGAGGCCGACACCATCATGCCCGGCTTCACCCACCTGCAGACCGCCCAGCCGGTGACCTTCGGGCATCACCTGCTGGCCTGGCAGGAGATGCTGGCCCGGGATCACGAGCGGCTGCTGGACTGCCGCAAGCGTGTCAACGTGCTGCCGCTGGGCGCCGCGGCGCTGGCCGGCACCACCTATCCCATCGACCGCCATGTCACCGCCGAGCTGCTGGGCTTCGAGCGCCCCGCCGAGAACTCGCTGGACGCCGTGAGCGACCGCGACTTCGCCATCGAATTCACCGCCTTCGCCAGCATCCTGCTGATGCACCTGTCGCGCATGAGCGAGGAGCTGGTGCTGTGGACCAGCGCCCAGTTCGACTTCATCGACCTGCCCGATCGCTTCTGCACCGGCAGCTCGATCATGCCGCAGAAGAAGAACCCCGACGTGCCCGAGCTGGTGCGCGGCAAGACCGGTCGCGTCTATGGTCACCTGATCGGCCTGCTGACGCTGATGAAGTCGCAGCCCCTGGCCTACAACAAGGACAACCAGGAGGACAAGGAGCCGCTGTTCGATACCCTCGATACGGTGCGCGACTGCCTCAAGGCCTTCGCCGACATGGCGCCGGCCATCACGCCGCGCAAGGCGAGCATGTATGAGGCCGCCCGCCGCGGCTTCTCCACCGCCACGGACCTGGCCGACTACCTGGTACGCCGCGGCGTGGCCTTCCGTGACGCCCACGAGATCGTCGGCCAATCGGTGGCCTTCGGCCTGCGTGAAGGGCGGGACCTGTCCGAGATGACCCTCGAGGAGCTGCGCCAGTTCTCCGACACCATCGACGAGGATGTCTTCGAGGTGCTGACCCTGGAGGGCTCGGTGGCGGCGCGCAACCATATCGGCGGCACCGCCCCGGACCAGGTGCGGGCCGCCGCCCAGCGGGCACGCGACGCCCTGGCGGCACTCGCCTCCCACGGTCGCCAGGACGGCCGGGCATGAGGCGCCGACTGACCCTGGCCGCGCTGACCCTGGCCGCGCTGATGCTGGCCGGCTGCGGCCAGAAAGGGCCGCTCTACCTGCCGGACGACGAGCAGGCCGCCGAGCGCTACGGCAACCCGGCCGCTTCCGATGCGGCCAACTCCGAAGACGAGAGCTGAACATGGACCACTTCGAATACCGCGACGGCGTGCTCTACGGTGAGGAAGTCCCGCTGTCGCGGGTGGCCGACGAGGTCGGCACACCCTGCTACGTCTACTCCAAGGCGACCCTGGCGCGACACTTCCGCGCCTATACCGAAGCGCTGGGCAGCCACCCCCACCTGATCTGCTATGCGGTGAAGGCCAACTCCAACCTGGCGGTGCTGGGCCTGCTGGCCCGCCTCGGCGCCGGCTTCGACATCGTCTCCGTGGGCGAACTGGAGCGTGTGCTGGCGGCCGGCGGCGACCCGGGGAAGGTGGTCTTCTCCGGCGTGGCCAAGCAGGCGGCCGAGATGGCTCGGGCGCTGGAGGTGGGCATCAAGTGCTTCAACGTGGAGTCGCGGCCGGAACTCGAGCGCCTCAGCGCCGTGGCCGAACGGCTGGGCAAGGTGGCCCCGGTGTCGCTGCGGGTCAACCCGGACGTCGACGCCGGCACCCACCCCTATATCTCCACCGGCCTGAAGGGCAACAAGTTCGGCATTCCGGTGGAAGAGGCGCTCGCGGTCTACGAACTGGCCAGCACCCTGCCCGGCATCGAGATCGTCGGCCTGGACTGCCATATCGGTTCGCAGCTCACCGAGCTCGCTCCCTTCCTCGATGCCCTGGACCGCCTGCTGCTGCTGCTGGAGCGCCTGCGCGAGCGCGGCATCACGGTGGATCACCTGGACCTGGGCGGCGGCCTGGGCGTGCCCTACCGTGACGAGCGCCCACCCCAGCCCTTCGACTATGCGGCCTCGCTGCTGGAACGCCTGGCGCAGTGGCCCCATGGCGCGAACCTGACCCTGCTGTTCGAGCCGGGCCGCTCCATCGCCGCCAACGCCGGCGTACTGCTGACCCAGGTGGAGTACCTCAAGCACGGCGAGACCAAGAACTTCGCCATCATCGATGCCGGCATGAACGACCTGATTCGCCCGTCCCTCTACCAGGCGTGGCAGGCGATCATTCCGGTGGATGCGCGTCACCCCCGGGACAGCGCGCTCTACGACGTGGTGGGCCCGGTCTGCGAGACCAGCGACTTCCTGGGCAAGGATCGCGAACTCGCCATCGCCCCGGGCGACCTGCTGGCGGTACGCTCGGCCGGCGCCTACGGCTTCACCATGGCGTCGAACTACAACAGCCGCCCGCGCCCCGCCGAGGTCATGGTGGATGGCGACAGCTACCATATCGTACGCCGACGCGAGTCGATCGAGGACCTGTGGGCCGGCGAGTCGCTGCTGCCCGACGCCGCGCCCGGGGAGACACGCTGATGCTGCTCCACTTCACCAAGATGCATGGCCTCGGCAACGACTTCATGGTCATCGACCTGGTCACCCAGCGCGCCCGGCTGCGGGACGAACAGGTTCGACAGTTGGCCGATCGCCGTTTCGGCATCGGCTTCGACCAGCTGCTGGTGGTCGAGCCGCCGCGGGACCCGGACATGGATTTCCGCTACCGCATCTTCAATGCCGACGGCAGTGAAGTGGAAAACTGCGGCAACGGGGCGCGCTGCTTCGCCCGCTTCGTGCGTGACCAGCGCCTGACCCACAAGCACGAGATCCATGTGGAGACCGCCGGCGGCCCCCTGACCCTGCTGGTCGAGGACGACGGCCAGGTGACGGTGGACATGGGCGTCCCGCGCTTCGCCCCCCAGGCGCTGCCCTTCGAGGCCGACGAGGACCTGCTGCGCCATGAGCTGGAGGTGGACGGTGAACGCGTCGAGGTGGGCGCGGTCTCCATGGGCAACCCCCATGCGGTACTGCGGGTCGACGACGTCGAGCGGGCGCCCGTCGAGCGCCTCGGGCCCGCCATCGAACATCACCCGCGCTTTCCACGCCGGGTCAATGTAGGCTTCATGGAGGTCGTGTCGCCCCACGAGATCCGCCTCAGGGTTCATGAGCGCGGCAGCGGGGAGACGCTGGCCTGTGGCACCGGCGCCTGCGCCGCGGTGGCCTGCGGCATTCGCCAGGGGCTGCTGGAGAGTCCGGTCACCGTGCACCTGCGTGGCGGCGACCTGCGCATCGAGTGGCCGGCCGAAGAGGCCCCGCTGCGCATGACCGGCCCCGCCGAGCGCGTCTTCGACGGGCGCGTCGCCCTGGCTTGACCGGCCTGAAGCCCATCACCCCGAAGGAGCACCTGCATGACCCGAGCCGCCCCCGAACCGCGCAAGACCCTGGATCCCGATCGGGTAGCAGAATGGCTGGCACGCCATCCGGACTTCTTCGTCGGCCGCGAAGGGCTGCTGCAGCAGCTCAAGGTGCCGCATCCCGAGGCCCAGGGCACCACCTCGCTGCTGGAACGCCTGGTCTACGACCTGCGGCGGCGTGCCGAGCAGGCCGAATGGCGCCTGGAGCAGCTGCTGGAATCGGCGCGACACAACGAGGCCCAGTTCCGCCGCACCCGCGAACTGGTGCTGGCGCTGCTGGAAGCCGAGGATGCCGACGCCCTGGGCCAGGCCCTGTCCACCCAGATGGCCGAACGCTTCCAGATACCGGCGGTGGCGCTGTGGTGCCCGGCGGAGCTCACCGACCATGAGCCGATGCCTCCCCAGGCCCCGCGCCAGGTACTCGACGATCATGCCGGCGTTCGCCTGGCCGCCCTGCTCGACGGCCGTGCCAGCCGCTGCACGCGGTTGACGCAGACCGACTGGAGTCGGCTGCTGCCCCACGTCCAGGCGCCCCGCCAGGCCGGGTCCTGCGCCCTGGCACGCCTGACCCTGGGGGAGCCGATGGGCTACCTGGTCCTGGCCAGCCCCGATCCGGATCACTTCCGCGCCAGCATGGATACCCTGTTCACCGAGTACCTCGGCGACGTGCTGGCTCGGCTACTGATGCGCCTGAGCCCTTCGCCCCATGGCTGAGAACGCCCTGCGCCGCCAGCTCGACGAGTGCCTGAGCGCGCTGGCGCGCACCGCGAGCCCCGCCACCGTGACGGCGTATCGCCAGGACCTGGCCGCCCTGACCGAGTTCCTGGAGGCACAGGGCATCGAGGACGGGGCCGAGCTGAAGGTCGGCACGATCCGTCGCTTCCTCGGGGCCGAACGCAGCCGCGGGCTGGCGCCACGCAGCCTGGCCCGGCGGCGGGCGGCCGCCTCGCACTTCGCCAACTTCCTGCGCCACGCCGGCCTGCTGGGCCACAACCCTGTCGAGCTGGTGCCGACACCGCGCCAGCCCGGCCACCTGCCCAAGCCGCTGGACGTGGACCAGCTGGCCCACCTGCTCGACACCCCCCATGACGGCTCGCCGCTGGCGACCCGCGACCAGGCGATGCTGGAGCTGTTCTACTCCAGCGGGCTGCGCCTGGCCGAGCTGGCCGGTCTCGATCTGGGCGACCTGGAGCCGCGCCGGGTGCGGGTGATGGGCAAGGGCAGCAAGCCGCGCCAGGTACCGGTAGGCGGCAGCGCACGGCGGGCACTGGAGCAATGGCTGAGCCTGCGCCCCGCCCTGGCGGCCCCGGGGGAAGCGGCGCTCTTCGTCGGCTCGCGGGGGGCACGGCTGGGGCATCGCGCCATCCAGAAGCGCCTGGCCGAACTGGCCCGGCGCCGGGGCTTGCCGGAGCATCTTCACCCGCACCGGCTGCGCCACTCCTTCGCCAGCCACCTGCTGGAGTCGAGCCAGGACCTGCGTGCCGTTCAGGAGCTGCTGGGGCATGCCAACCTCTCCACGACCCAGGTCTACACCAAGCTCGACTGGCAGCATCTGGCCGCCACCTACGACGCGGCGCATCCCCGCGCCCGCCGACGCCCTGCCGACCCGTCTGGGGAGTGACCGACATGTGCGCAACGATCCGACTCCAGGCCCTGACCTTCGACCTCGACGACACCCTGTGGGACAACCATCAGGTGATGGTCGAGACCGAGACCGGGCACTACGCCTGGCTCGACGAGGCGCTGGAGGACTGGCAGCGCAACCGCGGCCAGGCCCCGGCACGACGCTTCGCCGAGCGCTTCCCGCTGGAAGCCTTCCTGGACCGACGCCGAGAGCTGGCCGCCGCCTATCCGCTGCGCCGCGGGGACTTCACCTGGCTGCGTGAGCAGGCGCTGCGGTGGCTGCTGGAAGCGTATGGGCTGGACAGCGACGCCGCCCGGTCCTGGGCCGGTGCGGCCATGGATCGCTTCATGCTGCTGCGCCATCGGGTCACGCCGCACCCGGAGGTGGAGTCGCTGCTGACGACGCTCGGCCAGCATTACCGGCTCGCCAGCATCACCAACGGCAACGTGGACATACATCGACTGCCGCTGGGCCGCCACTTCCCGGTGGCCATCGCCGCGGGCGAGCTTTTCGCTCCCAAGCCCGATGCTCGCCCCTTCCTGGCCGCCCTGGCTCGGCTCGGCACATCGCCCGCCCAGACCCTCCACGTGGGCGACTCCTGGCGCGAGGACGTCGAACCGGCTCGTCGCCTGGGCATGCAGGTCGCCTGGATTTCACCGCATATCGATGACATGCCCCTGCCCGCCGGCATCCACCGGCTGAATCACGTGCGGGAACTGCCCGAGCTACTGCGGCTGGTCGGGGGGGAGCAAGGCTGATAACGTACCGGAACGGCTACTCGGGACCGGCCAACCAGCCGTCGAGTCGCCGGCTGGCCTCGTCGACGCCTTCGCGCTTGAGCGAAGAGAAGAGCTGGATGCTGACCAGGTCCTCCCACTCGCGAAGGCGGGTTCGCACCTGCTGAAGCGCGCTCTTGGCGGCGCCGGACTTCAGCTTGTCCGCCTTGGTCAGCAGGATATGAACCGGCATCTCCTGTTCATCGGCCCAGCCCAGCAGGGTCTGGTCGAACTCGGTGAGCGGATGGCGAACGTCCATGACCAGCACCACGCCCTTCAGCGACTGGCGCGCGCGCAGGTACTCCGCCAGGTGGCGCTGCCACTCGCGCTTGACCTCCTCGGGCACCTTGGCATAGCCATAGCCGGGCAGGTCGACCAGCCGTCGCGTGGTGTCGTCGCCCAGCGAGAAGAGGTTGATCAGCTGCGTGCGCCCCGGGGTGCGCGAGGTTCTCGCCAGGGCCTTCTGCCGCGTCAACGTATTGATGGCGCTTGACTTTCCCGCATTGGAGCGGCCGGCAAAGGCGACCTCGGCCCCTTCGTCGGGCGGGCAATGGGCGAGGGTCGGCGCACTGGTCATGAAGCGCGCGGTCTGGTAGTTGAATTGGGCCATGGCGTCGAGGTCCTGCCGAAAGGAGTAGATGTATCCCGTCGCCGGGGACTTGACCTGCATTCCCGAGACGGGCTTGATTCGTTATAATGCAGCGTCTTTTTCTCTGCGACCTGGGCGCGCTAGTGTACCACCGCGCTCTTGCCGTCAGCGACCGGCGCAACCGGCGCTTCGGACAGCAGGACGAATCCGGCCTGGAACCTGCAGGCCCCGGATGGCGCTCAGGGTGCGTACCGGTAAACAACACAACGGCATAGTGAAACTGCGATGAGAAAGTTACTGGCAAGCCTGGCACTGACCATGGGCGCCGTTGGCGCCGCCCACGCGGACCTGGAAGCGGATGCCGATGCGGCAGCCGGACGCGAGCTGGCGCAGCCCTGCGCCGCCTGTCATGGAGAAAGCGGCATCAGCCCCTCCGGCGCCTTCCCGCACCTGGCCGGCCAGCAGATGAGCTACACGGCCAAGCAGATCATGGATATCCGTGACGGCGAGCGGCTGGTTCCCGAGATGGTCGGCCAGGTGGACGACTTCTCCGACCAGGATGCCTGGGACGTGGCCGCCTTCTATGCCGAACAGGATGCCAACATCGGCCAGGCCGACCCCGACGAAGCGCTGATCGCCCGCGGCCAGGAGCTCTACCGCGCCGGCGACATGTCCAAGGGCATCCCGGCATGCGCAGCCTGCCACGGCCCCACGGGCGAAGGCATTCTTACTGCCATCTACCCGGGGCTTTCCGGCCAGCACGCGGAATACACCATCGCCACCCTGCAGGACTTCGCCTCGGGCGAGCGCGCCAATGACCCCGGCAACATGATGGGCGATATCGCCGCCAAGATGAGTGATGACGACATGGCCGCCGTGGCCAACTACATCCTCGGCCTGCACTGATTCCGGCATCGGCGCGGCCCGGCTCATCGGCCGATTCAGGAAGGCGGCCATGGCCGCCTTCGCTGTTTCGGGCCGGCTCGGAACCCTGGCCGCTTGCGGGGCTCCAAGTCACGAACGTATACGGCGCTGCCCCCGCCATTCGCCAGGCGAACACGGTATCTCCAAGGAGTGACAACGCAATGTCCCAGTCTTCCCGCTTCATCCAGACCGCAGTGATGGCCCTGGCCGGCCTCGGCCTGTCGACGCTGGCCTCGGCCGCCACCCTGGTGGAAGGCCAGCACTACGAGGTGCTGCCCGAGCGCGTCGAGACCCGTGTCGCCGATGACCAGATCGAGGTCACCGAGGCGTTCTGGTACGGCTGCCCGCACTGCTACAACCTGCAGAGCTCCGTCGAAGCCTGGTACGAGACCCTCGGCGACGACGTCAGCATCGTTCATCTGCCGGCCACCATGGGCGGCGACTGGAACACCCATGCAGCGGTCTTCTATGCCGCCGAGGAGCTGGGTATTCGCGAGGAGGCGCATGCCGACATCTTCGACGCCATCCACCAGAATGGCCAACAGATGACCGACCCCGACAGCATTGCGGCCTTCTTCAGCGACTACGGGGTCAGCGAAGACGAGGCTCGCAAGGCGCTGGACGCCTTCGCCGTCAAGTCCCAGGTCAACCAGGCCCATGCCCGCATGCGTGCCATGCGCCTGATGGGCGTCCCGGCACTGGTGGTGGACGGCCGCTACGTGGTGACCCCCAGCAGCGCCGGTAGCCTGGACAACATGCCCCAGATTGCCGATGCCCTGGTCGAGAAGGTTCGCCAGGAACGAGAAGAATAGGCCGTGTCGCAAGAGATGTCCCGGCTGGCCGACGCGAAGACACCGCCGCTCGATGGCGGTCACCTGAAACTCCTCACCTTCAACATGCAGGTGGGGATTCAGACGTCGGCCTATCATCACTACCTGACACGCAGCTGGCAGCATCTGCTGCCGCACCCCAAGCGCATGAACCGTCTCAGCATGGTCAGCGAGGTGCTGGGACGCTTCGACATCGTCGGGCTGCAGGAAGTCGACGGGGGCAGCTTTCGCTCCAGCCATGTCAACCAGGTCGAGTACCTGGCCACCCATGGCGGCTTTCCCCATCACTACCAACAGCTGAACCGCAACCTGGGGCGCTTCGCCCAGCATAGCAACGGGCTGCTGTCACGCCTCGCTCCTACGCAGATCGAAGAGCATCGCCTGCCCGGCACGCTGCCCGGCCGGGGCGCCATCCATGCCCGCTACGGGGATGGGCCGGATGCGCTTCACCTGTTCGTCGCCCACCTGGCCCTGAGCCATCGCGGCCGGGTTCGCCAGCTCGACTATCTCAGCGAGATCATCCAGCCGCTGCGCCATGTGGTGGTGATGGGCGATCTCAATTGCACCCCGGACCAGTTGCACAGCCACTCCCGCTTCTGCGCCTCACTACCGCTGCATCCGGTGCGCCCGCTGCTCAGCTACCCGTCCTGGCAACCCCGTCGCGCCCTGGACCATATCCTGATCTCCAATTCGCTGGAGGCTCGCGACGTGCGCGTGCTCGACCATCTCTTCTCCGACCACCTGCCGATCGCCGTCGACCTGGCACTCCCCGAGGCCTGCCGGAAGATCCTCGGCAACCTGCTCAAGCACCAGTCCCGCTGGCACTCGGCCTGACCTCATCCCCTGTCGTTGAGACACGGGGATGACGCACCACGCCGAATCGGCGATGATGCGTCCCCTATCCGTTTCGACAACGAGAGACCCCCATGCCAACCGCGAACCGTGATCCGGTCCTGCTCGCATGGCTCGACGGCTTTACCGAGGTCGTGGGCCGCTTTATCGCCTGGCTGGTGATCATCATGATGCTGGTGCAGTTTGCCATCGTGGTGATGCGCTATGCCCTGGGCATCCACAGCGTCGTGATGCAGGAATCGGTCATGTACATGCATGCCATGGTCTTCATGCTGGGCGCCGCCTGGACCCTGCGCCACGATGGCCATGTGCGCGTCGACATCTTCTATCGCAAGCTGTCAGACCGTGGCCGCGCCTGGATCGACCTGCTGGGAACACTTTTCCTGCTGTTCCCGGTGGTGCTCTTCATCGGCATCGGCAGCTACGGCTACGTCCGGAGCAGCTGGGCCATTCTCGAGCGCTCGCCGGATGCCGGCATCCCCGGCGTCTATCTGCTCAAGTCGCTGATCCTGGTGATGATGGGCCTGCTGCTGATCCAGGGCATTGCCCAGGTGATCCGTCAGGTGCTGATCCTGCGCGGCAAGGCGCCGGGCAATACCCCCGATCACGGGGAGGTGCTCTGACGTGGAATTCCTCCTCGATTTCATGCCGCTGATTCTCTTTTTCACCGTCTGCCTGGTGCTGATGCTGGGCTATCCCGTGGCGCTGGCCCTGGCCGGCACCGCCCTGATGTTTGCCGGCCTCGGCATACTGCTGCAGAACATGGGGGTGCCGGTTCACTTCGAATCGCGCATGCTGGGCGCCATGCCCAACCGGCTCTACGGGATCATGACCAACTCCACCCTGCTGGCCGTACCGCTGTTCGTGCTGATGGGCGTGCTGCTGGAGAAGTCGAAGATCGCCGAAACCCTGCTCGACGCCATGGCGCTGCTGTTCGGCACGCTGCGGGGGGGGCTGGGAATCTCGGTGATCCTGGTCGGCATGCTGATGGCCGCGTCCACCGGCATCGTCGGTGCCACCGTGGTCACCATGGGCCTGCTGTCGCTGCCCACCATGCTCAAGCGCGGCTATTCGCCCTCGCTTGCCACCGGCACCATCTGCGCCACCGGCACCCTGGGTCAGATCATCCCCCCGTCCATCGCCCTGGTGCTGCTGGGTGACGTCCTCTCCAACGCCTATCAGCGGGCCCAGCTGGCCATGGGCGTGTGGAGCCCCAAGACGGTGTCGGTGGGCGACCTGTTCGTCGGCGCGCTGATCCCCGGCCTGCTGCTGGTGGTGGCCTATATCGTCTACCTGACGGCGACGGCCTGGCTGAAACCCGAGGCCGCCCCCGCCGCCGACCGTCAGTCACTGATGGATGAACTGGGCCACCGCGGCAGCGTCTGGCCGCTGCTGATCAAGGGGCTGATCCCCCCGGTGCTGCTGATCGTCGCGGTACTGGGGTCGATACTCGGCGGCTTCGCCACGCCAACCGAAGCCTCGGCGGTGGGTGCCATGGGCGCCTTCCTGCTGGCCCTGGCCAACCGCCGCCTGAACCTGGCGATGCTGCGCGAGGTGGTGCGTACCACCGCCCAGGTGACCAGCATGGTCTTCCTGATCCTGATCGGGGCGGCGCTGTTCTCGCTGGTATTCCGTGCCTATGGCGGCGAGGAGTTGGTCACCGGGCTGTTCGAGGCGATGCCCGGCGGCGTGGTGGGGGCGACCCTGATCGTGATGCTGGTGATCTTCCTGCTGGGCTTCATTCTCGACTTCATCGAGATCACCTTCGTGGTGGTGCCGATCGTCGGGCCGGTACTGCTGATGATGGGCCTCGACCCGATCTGGCTCGGCATCATGATCGCGGTGAACCTGCAGACCTCGTTCCTGACGCCGCCGTTCGGCTTCGCCCTGTTCTACCTGCGCGGGGTCACGCCCCAGTCGGTGCCGACCTCGGCGATCTACCGGGGCGTGATCCCCTTCATCCTGATCCAGCTGGGCATGCTGGTGGCACTGGCCCTGTTCCCGGGCCTGGCCACCTGGCTACCTTCGTTGCTGTAATCCGCAGGGGCTTACTGGCAAAGGGTTTACTGACAAAGAGGCGCCAACCAGGCCTGCGCCAGGTAGAGCACCACGGCATAGCGGGTCCCCTTGGCCAGGGTGATCAGCAGGATGGCCCGCCACCAGGGCAGCCGGAAGACGCCGGCCAGTACGGTGAGCGGGTCGCCGACCACCGGTGCCCAGGAGATCAGCAGGCTCCATTCACCGAAGCGGTGATACCAGCGCTCGGCCCGGGCCAGCCCCTGGGGTGAGGCGGGAAACCAGCGTCGGTCCTGGAAGCGACGCGCATAGCGCCCCATCCAGACGTTGATCAGGCTGCCCAGGGTATTGCCGGAGGTGGCCACCAGCCAAAGCATCATTACTGGCTCGCCCAGGCACCAGAGCCGGGCCAGCCACACCTCGGAGCCACCCGGCAGCAGGGTGGCACTGACCAGCGCCACCACGAACAGACTCAACATGGCGCCCCCAGACTACCCCTGACCCGCTTGCGAGACGATGACCTCATGACCTCGAACCGCTCCATTCCCAATGTGTTGACCATTGCCGGCTCCGATCCCAGCGGCGGTGCCGGAATCCAGGCCGACCTCAAGACCTTCTCCGCGCTGGGCGCCTATGGTACCAGCGTCGTCACCGCCCTGACCGCCCAGAACACCCGCGGCGTGCGCGGCGTGCACCCGGTGCCGGAGGACTTCATCCGCCTGCAGCTCGATACCCTGCTCGACGACGTGACCCTCGATGCGGTCAAGATCGGCATGGTCGCCTCCCGCGAGGTGGCCGAGACCATCCGCCATGCTCTTGAGGCCAGGCGGCCCCGCTGGATCGTGCTCGATCCGGTGATGGTCGCCAAGAGCGGCGATGTCCTGGTCGACGATGTGGGCATCGCCGCCGTACGCGAGGTGCTGGTACCGCTGGCCGACCTGATCACCCCCAACCTGCCGGAAGCCGCGGTGCTGCTGGGCTGCGATGCGCCCATGACACGTGCCGACATGGAAGCCATGGCCCCGCGGCTGGCCGCACTCGGCGCCGGCGCCGTGCTGCTCAAGGGTGGGCACCTGCAGGGCGAGAGCTGCCCCGACCTGCTGATAACCGCTGGCGAGCGCCGGTGGCTGGAGGGCACCCGCATCGCGACCTCGAACCTGCACGGCACCGGCTGTTCGCTCTCGTCGGCCATCGCCGCCCGCCTGGCCCTGGGCGACTCGCTGCCCGAGGCCGTGGCCAGCGCCAAGCAGTGGTTGGAAACGGCGCTGACCGAGAGCTCGCGGCTTGATGTGGGTCATGGCCACGGCCCGGTGCACCATTTTCACCGCTGGTGGTAGCAAACACGCCTTGCGCGCTTGCCGGCTCCCACCCATGCTGAAATCTGTCCCCGTCAGGCCCACCGTCACGGAGAGAGACATCATGACCCAGACGCTGCTGTTTGCCTGCGACCTCTCGGAAGAGAACCGCGCCGCCTACGCACGAGCCATTCGTCTGGCCCATGAAGGTGGCGCACGCCTCGATGTGATTCATGTGCTGGACCCCTACCTGCCACGCCGGGTTCTTCACGACCTGGAGGAAGCGGTGGTGGCCGACATGCAGGCCATGCTGACGGATATCCGCGAAGACTACGCCCTACCCGAACCGCGCACCCTGCTGCAGACGGTGGCCGGGGCCACCTATGCCGAGATCATCCGCGAAGCCCATGACCGTGACGTGGACATGATCGTACTCGGCGCCCACCGCAAGCGCGGCCAGCCCGACCTGGTCGCCGGCACCACCCTGGCAAGAGTGCTGCGCAGCGCCCCCTGCCCGGTGCTCTCGGTCAGCCAGCCCGCCAACCACGACTGGCAGGATATCCTCGTCCCGGTGGATTTTTCGCTGGGCAGCCGTCATATCCTGCGCGAGACGCTCAAGCGCTTTCCGGAGGCCCGGCTGACGCTGCTGCACGCCTGGGACATCCCCGGCGAGCGAGAGCTGGGCTCCGACAAGGAGTATGCCCGCTGGCGCGACCGGGAGGTGGAGCGGCTGCGCTGCCAGCTGGAGCGAGAGACCGAGGAGTTGATGAGAGAACTCGACAGCGTACCGGACCTGGAGCTGGTGCTGGAGCAGGGTGATCCCCTGGAGGTGCTGCTGACCCGGCTGCGCCGCCAGCCGCCGGACCTGCTGGCGCTGGGCAGCCGTGGCCAGCTCGGCCGCCATAGCCATATCACCGAGGCGCTACTCTCCGAGCCGCATTGCGACATCATGTTGTGCCGCGCCTGGTAAAGCCTCTTCGTTCTTCTTTGCGGGTGCGTGCTACCCTTCCGGCTGATCCACAGCCAGAGGGAAGCCTGCCGGATGAAAGCCCTGATACAGCGAGTACGGCGCGCCAGCGTAGTGGTCGACCAGCGGACCGTGGGGGCCATCGATCGAGGCCTGCTGGCCCTGGTCGGCGTGGAGAAGGGGGACGACGAGGCCGCCGCCGACAAGCTGTTGCACAAGCTGCTGCATTACCGGGTCTTCGCCGACGAGGCCGACAAGATGAACCTCGACCTGCAGCAGGTCGACGGCGGGCTACTGCTGGTCTCCCAGTTCACCCTGGCCGCCGATACCCGCAAGGGGCTGCGCCCGAGCTTCTCCAGCGCCGCGCCGCCGGCCGAGGGCGAGCGGCTGTTCCACTACCTGCTCGACCGGGCCCAGTCGGCCTGGCCGAAGGTCGCCTGCGGCGAGTTCGCCGCCAACATGCAGGTGGAGCTGGTCAATGACGGGCCGGTGACGTTTCTGCTGGAGAGTTGATGGCACCGGGCATCCACGGTTGGCGACTATAACCGCGGCTTGCCCGGCGACAGGCCCCGGGGCGCCGGACCGTCGATGAGGCGCTGTAAACCCATCCCTGGGCGCTACCGATGCCATCCCTGGCATCGGACCTCCTCTCCGGCCTGTCCCCTGCGCCGCTCGCCTCAGGTAACCATCAACGTTAGTTGGCAAAGCCTCGAAGGATGGATCAGGCCCCGCTCTCCTGCAGCTCCGCCTCCATCGCTTCCAGCTCCTCCTCGGCGGCCAGCCATTCCGCTTCGAGGGTATCGAGACGCGACTTCAGCTCGCCCTGGCGCGCCAGCCGCTCGGTGAGCTCGGCCTTGCGCGCCGGGTCGGTGTAGAGCTCGGCATCGCCCAGCGCCTCCTCCACCGTGGCGAGCTCGCCTTGGACCTTCTCCATGGCCTGCTCGGCGCGGTCGCGCACCTTCTTCAACGGCCGCAGCTTCTCGCGCAGTTCGGCGGCGGCGCGGCGGGCCGCCTTGCGGTCCTCCTTCGGTGCAGCGCTCTCCGCCTGTCGCTCGGCCTTGTCGGCCCGCGCCTCACGCCGCACGCCCTCCAGCCGCGCCTTGAGCCAGGCGCGGTAATCCTCCAGGTCACCGTCGAAGGGCTCGACCCGGTGGTCCGCCACGCACCAGAATTCATCCACGGTGGCCCGAAGCAGGTGGCGGTCGTGGGAAACGATGATCACCGTGCCCTCGAAGGAGGCCAGGGCTTCGGTCAGCGCCTCGCGCATCTCCAGGTCGAGGTGGTTGGTCGGCTCGTCGAGCAGCAGCAGGTTAGGCTTCTGCCAGGCCACCAGCGACAGCGCCAGACGCGCCTTCTCGCCACCGGAGAAGCTTCCCACCTCGGCGAAGACGGTATCACCGTGGAAGCCGAAGCCACCGAGGAAGTTGCGGATCGCCTGGTCACTTGCCGTGGGCGAGAGTCGCAGCACGTGCTGGAACGGCGTGGAGGTCAGGTCCAGGCTCTCGAGCTGATGCTGGGCAAAGTAGCCGATGGCCAGGTGCTCGCCCGGGATACGCTTGCCGGCCAGCAGCGGCAGGTCGCCGGTGAGGGACTTGATCAGCGTCGACTTGCCGGCCCCGTTGGGGCCCAGCAGGCCGATTCGCTGCCCCGGCAACAGGCTCACCTTCACCCCGTCGAGCTGCACCTTCTCCCCTCCTGGCTCGCTGCCCGACTCGTCCCGATAGCCGAGCCGGGCCTCATCGAGCACCAGCAGCGGATGCGAGGTCTTGTCGGAGGAGGGAATGGTGAAGTGGAAGGGTGAATCGGCATGGGCGACGGCGATGTCGCCCATGCGCTCGAGCATCTTCAGGCGGCTCTGGGCCTGGCGCGCCTTGGTGGCCTTGGCCCGGAAGCGCGCCACGAACTGCTCGATCTCCGCGCGGCGGGCCTGCTGCTTGGCGGCTTCGGCCTGCTGCAGCGCCAGCTTCTCGGCCCGGGTACGCTCGAAGGTGGAGTAGTTGCCGCGGTAGAGCACCAGGGAGCGGCGGTCGAAGTGCACGATATGGTCGCAGACGGCATCGAGGAAATCCCGGTCGTGGGAAATCAGCAACAGCGTTCCCGGGTAGCGCGTCAGCCACTGCTCGAGCCACAGCAGCGCGTCCAGGTCCAGGTGGTTGGTGGGCTCGTCGAGCAGCAGCAGGTCCGACGGCATGAAGAGCGTGCGCGCCAGGTTGACGCGCATCCGCCAGCCGCCGGAGAAATCCGATAGCGGGCGCTCGAGGTCGGCCTGGGTAAAGCCCAGGCCGATCAGCAGCTGGGCGGCACGGGCCGGAGCACTGTAACCGTCGAGGGCCTCGATGGCACCGTGCAGTTCGGCTTCTCGATGGGCCTCGCCCTGCTCTTGCGCCCGCGACAGGGCCGCTTCGGTCTGGCGCAGCTCCCGGTCGCCATCGAGCACATAGTCGACGATGGGGCGCGTGAGTGCCGCCACATCCTGGGCCATGTGGGCGATGCGCTGGCCGCCGCTCATCTCGACTTCGCCCCGATCCGGCGCGAGGCTTCCCAGCAACAGGCTGAACAGGCTCGACTTGCCGGCGCCATTGGGCCCGACGATCCCGGCCTTGTGGCCGGCGTGCAGGGTCAGCTCTGCCCCCTCGAGCAGGGTCTGGGTGCCGCGTTGCAGGGTGACCTGGCGCAGTGCAATCATGCAGACTCCAATTAGCAGAAAACGATGCTGCCGCCCGTAGGCGGCAATCCCGAACAGAAGACGGTAACGGCAAATGGCGACAGCCTGATCATGAGTGACGATTCTACCCGATTGGAGACGGCTCTGCGGAGCCGGTTGGCGGCGGATCCGCTATGGGACTTCGCCCTGGCACTCTACGCTCGTCCCGGCGTGGAGGCCGCCTGCCTGACACTGCAGGATGAAGCCGGCGTGGACGTCTGCGAGCTGCTGTGGCACTGCTGGCTCCACCACCATGGCCTGGCACTGGAAGCGGAGCCTGATGAACTAGCGGCGATCCGACGGTGGCAGCGGGAGGTCACGTCGGTGCTGCGCGTCCTGCGGCGACGCCTGAAGGATGAGGCGAGCAAAAGCGCCGGCGTGGCCGAGGTGCGTCGCCAGCTGCAGCACACCGAGCTTGCCGCCGAGGGGGAGACCCTGGCTCGCCTGCAGGCCCTGGCCGAACGCGGTGAAGGTCTCGTCCGGCACTCGGATTCTCGCTCAAAACTGGCATTTTCTCTCGCATCGCGCTGGCAATTGCAGAAAAAACCGCAACTTTTAGCGCTTCAAACCATCGAATGCCAGCTTGACCCCCCCTAGGTGCCACGCTAGCCTGAAAAAAGCTATGCAGTCCATGAGGCTGCGCGATGCCTGGAGATGTGATCGAGTTTCACAGGCCCAACCTGCGAGGAGAACACAATAATGAAGGCAACCAAGCTGTTGACCACTGCCAGTATCGGCGCGCTGCTGTTCGGCATGTCGGCTGCGGCACATTCCGCCGAGTGGCGCTATGCGCACGAGGAATTCGAAGGTGATGTGCAGGACGTATTCGCCATCGCTTTCAAGGAATATATCGAGGAAAATTCCGATAACACCGTCCAGGTCTATCGCTTTGGCGAACTGGGCGAGTCCGATGACATCATGGAGCAGACCCAGGCCGGCATTCTGCAGTTCGTCAACCAGTCCCCCGGCTTCACCGGTGCGCTGATTCCCGAGGCGCAGATCTTCTTCATCCCCTATCTGCTGCCCACCGATGAAGAGTCTGTCATCGAGTTCTTCAACACCAGCCGGGCCATCAACGAGATGTTCCCGGAGCTCTATGCGGAGCAGGGCCTCGAGCTTCTCAAGATGTACCCGGAAGGCGAAATGGTCGTCACCCTGGACGAGCCATTCACCAGCCCGGACGATCTGCGCGGCAAGAACGTCCGCATCATGACCAACCCGCTGCTCTCCGAGACCTACCGCGCCTTCGGTGCCACCCCGACCCCGCTGCCCTGGGGCGAAGTGTACGGCGGCCTCCAGACCGGCATCATCCAGGGGCAGGAAAACCCGATCTTCTGGATCGAGTCCGGCGGCCTCTACGAAGTGTCTCCACACCTGGTCTTCACCGGCCATGGCTGGTTCACCACCGCCATGATGGCCAACCAGGACTTCTTCAACGGCCTCTCCGAGGAGGAACAGCAGCTGGTGCGCGACGCCACCGATGCGGCCTATGAGCACATCATCGGCCACATCTCCGGGCTCGCCGATGAGTCCCTGGCGAAAATCCAGGAAGCCTCCGACGAGGTTACCGTGACCCGCCTCGACGAAGACCAGATCCAGGCCTTCCGCGAGCGTGCCCCGCAGGTCGAGGAGCGCTTCATCGAAATGACCGGTGAGCGCGGACAGGAGCTGCTCGAGCAGTTCAAGGCCGACCTCGAAGCCGTGACCGGCGAGGAGTAAGCCTCAAGGGCGACTCATCGTAAGCGTGCGAGGGGGGTAGCCCGCCGGCTACCCCCTTATTGTTTCCGTCCCGGCCAATCAGCGTTGACGTCCCGCGGGATGGAGCCGTCCCTCGCTGCTTACCCTTGAGGGTGGAGATGGCATTTCACTCCCTTCGCAGGGAAAGACTCAGGAGTCCGGTCGCATGACAGAAGAAGAATCCGAGAAGAACTATCGCTCGACGCTCCCCGGCCCCCTGGGCGTCGTCGACACCTGGATCAGCAAGGTAGAGTCCACGATCCTGGCCATGGGGGTGATCCTGATGGCTATCAACACGGTGGCCAACGTGCTCAGCCGCTTCCTGCTCGGCGAGAGCCTGCATTTTTCCGAAGAGGTGAATCGCATCCTGATCGTGATGATCACCTTTGCCGGGCTCGGCTATGCCGCCCGTCACGGCCGTCATATCCGCATGTCCGCCTTCTATGATGCCCTGCCCACCGGTGGCCGACGATGGCTGATGATCTTCATCTGCCTCTTCACCTCGGTGGTGATGTTCGTGCTCTGCTACTACTCCATCGGCTATATCAGTACGCTCTACGGCCGCGGGCGCGTGCTCCCCTCTCTGAGCATACCGATATGGATGATCTACCTTTGGGTACCGGTCGGATTCACCATCACCGGCATTCAGTACCTGCTCACCGCCATCAAGAACCTCACCTCCCGTGATGTCTATCTGTCGACCCATGTGGTCGATGGCTACAAGGACACGGAAACGGAAGTCTGACGCTGAGCACGAGAGGATTACACCACCATGACAACCATAATCGTTTCCCTCATGATCGTGTTGCTGCTGCTCGGCTTCCCGATGATGATTCCCCTGGTCACGGCGGCCTTCGTCGGCTTTTACATGACCTTCGGCGGCACCGGTCAGATGGAGACCCTCATCCAGCAGATGATGGGGGGCATACGGCCCACGGCATTGATCGCCGTGCCCATGTTCATCCTCGCCGCCGATATCATGACCCGTGGCCAGTCCGCCGGGCGGCTGATCGACATGGTCATGAGCTTCGTCGGCCACGTGAAGGGCGGCCTTGCCGTCAGCACCGCCGCCTCCTGCACCCTGTTCGGCGCCGTTTCCGGTTCCACCCAGGCCACCGTGGTGGCGGTCGGTTCGCCGCTGCGTCCGCGCATGCTCAAGGCGGGCTACAAGGACCCCTTCACCCTGGCGCTGATCATCAACTCCAGTGACATCGCCTTTTTGATCCCCCCCAGCATCGGCATGATCATCTACGGGGTCATTTCCGGCACCTCCATCGGCGAGCTGTTCATTGCCGGTATCGGCCCGGGCCTGCTGATCCTTCTGCTGTTCTCGATCTACTGCGTGTTCTACGCCATCTTCCACAAGGTACCCACCGAGCCGAAATCCAGCTGGAAGGAGCGCACGCTCGCCGTGCGTAACGCCCTCTGGCCGCTGGGTTTCCCCGTGCTGATCATCGGCGGCATCTACGGTGGCATCTTCAGCCCGACCGAAGCGGCTGCCGCCTGCGTACTCTATGCGGTACTGCTGGAGTTCGTGATCTTCCGGTCGCTGAAAATGCCGGATATCTATACCATCGCCAAGTCCACCGGCCTGATCACCGCGGTGGTATTCATCCTGGTAGCCGTGGGCAACGGCTTCTCGTGGATCATCTCCTTCGCCCAGATTCCACAGACCCTGCTCGCCGCCTTCGGCATCAACGAGGCCGGGCCGATAGGCGTGCTGATCGCGATCTCCGTCGCCTTCTTCGTCGCCTGCATGTTCGTGGACCCCATCGTGGTCATCCTGGTACTGACGCCCATCTTCGCACCGGCCATCGCCGCCTCCGGCCTCGACCCGGTGCACGTGGGCGTGCTGATCACCCTGCAGGTGGCGATAGGCTCGGCGACGCCACCCTTCGGCTGCGACATCTTCACCGCCATCGCCATCTTCAAGCGACCCTACTGGGAGGTGATCCGCGGTACGCCACCCTTCGTCTTCATGCTGGTGCTGTCCGCGGCCCTGATCATCATGTTCCCCCAGATCGCGCTGTTCCTGCGTGACCTGGCCTTCCGCTGATCGCGAGACTGACCCCGCCAAGGAGATGATGATGTTCAATCGGATACTGATACCGGTGGATGGCTCGAAGGGCGCGATGAAGGCGTTGCAGAAAGCCGTCGGACTACAGATGCTGACCGGTGCCGAGCTCTATATTCTCTGTGTGTTCAAGCACCACAGCCTGCTGGAAGCCTCGCTCTCCATGGTGCGCCCCGACAAGCTGGATATTCCCGATGACGCGCTCAAGGAGTACGCCACCGAGATTGCCGTGCATGCCAAGGGCGAAGCCGTGGAGCTGGGCGCCGACCCGGCGCGGCTGCGGGCCTTCGTCAAGGGCGGGCGCCCTTCCCGCACCATCGTGCGCTTCGCCCGCAAGCGTGAGTGCGACCTGATCGTGATCGGCGCCCAGGGCACCAACGGGGAGAAGAGCCTGCTGCTGGGCAGCGTCGCCCAGCGCGTGGCGGGCTCCGCACACTGCCCGACCCTGGTGGTCTAACCTGGTCCACACCGCCGGTCCGGTTGCGCCCTTTTGTCAGCGGGTGCGGAACCGGACCGGCCCTGTTAGAGTCCGAATAGCTGCCAACGGGTTCACGCCTCACTGCTTCTATTACCTAAGGATTCTGCATGAAGACACTCCTGACTTCCGCCTCCTTGGTCACCTTGATGGCCGCAGCACCGCTTGCCCTGGCCGCCCCGGAGACCGAGGACGAGCGCCTCAGCTACAGCCTTGGGGTTGCCTATGGCCAGAGCATCGCACAGGAGTATGCCGACCTGGACGTGGATGCTTTCGCCGACGCCATACGCGATATCATCGAAGATAATGAATTGGCCATGAGCGCCGATGACATGGCCGATACCCTGAGCCGGTTTCAGGAGCAGGCCATTGCCAACCGTCAGGCCGAAGCCCAGGAAATGGCCGAACGCAATCTTGCCGAAGGTGAAGCCTTCCTGGCCGAAAATGCCGACCGGGAAGCGGTCGAGACCACCGAGTCGGGCCTGCAGTATGAAGTGCTGGAAGCCGGCGAGGGCCCAAGCCCGGGACCGACCTCCCACGTGGAAGTCCACTATGAGGGCACGCTGGTCAACGGCACCGTATTCGACAGCTCCTTCGAACGCGGCGAGTCGGTGAGCTTTCGAGTCGACCAGGTCATCGAGGGATGGCAGGAAGCGCTGCAGCTGATGAGCGTCGGCGATAGCTGGATGCTCTTCATTCCCCCCGAGCTGGGCTATGGCGCGCAGGGACAGGGCCCCATCGGACCCAACGAGACGCTGATCTTCCAGGTCGAACTGCTCGACGTGATGGATTGACAACCCACCCATGAGAGCCTTCCCCCCACTTTTCGCTGGCCTCCTCTTCTCGGTCGGCGCCCTGGCGGACGACCCGCTGCCGGAGCTGCCACGACTCAGCACATCTCCCGACGCTGTCAGCGTGATCGGCATCTCCTCGGGTGGCTATATGGCCACCCAGCTCGCCGTGGCCTGGCCGGAGCGATTCGAGGGCCTGGCGGTACTCGCCGCCGGCCCCTGGAGCTGCGCCCAGGGCGGCCTGGGCCGCGCCCTGGGCCAGTGCATGTCAACCCGGCGCGGCCCACCGGACCTGGCCGCCCTGAACCTGAAGCTGCGCGATTACCAGGCACGCGGACTGGTGGGTGATGCCTCCGACCTGGCCGGGCTGCGTGCCTATGTCTGGCACGGCGAGGCCGACGGTGTCGTCGACCCCTCACTGGGAGAAGCCCTGGCCGAGCAGCTGTCCGGCTGGCTGGCCAGCCCCGGGGAGCAGTTGAAGGTGAACCTCGCTCCGACAGCCGGCCACGGCTGGCCCATACGCTCGGACGAGCAGATTTCGCCCAGCTGGCTGGCCGAGTGCCGCGGCGGTGGCGGGACTCACCTGCTGGCCTGCGGCACGGATGTCGCCGGCGAGGCACTCGCCTGGCTGCATGGCGAGCTTGCCCCGGCGCAAGAGGTCGATATGGCGCAGCTGCTGCGCTTCGATCAGGAGGACTTTGCGGTACGCGGGATGGGCTCGGTGGGGTATGCGCTGATCCCCGAGGCGTGCCAGGCGGGGGGCTGTGACCTGACACTCGCCCTGCATGGCTGCGGGATGGACAGCGAACAGATCGACGAGGCCTTCGTCCGCCACAGCGGCCTCAACGAGTGGGCCGTGGCCAACCAGCGGGTCGTGCTCTACCCCCAGGCGAAAACCAGCCTGGCCAATCCCCAGGGGTGCTGGGACTGGTGGGGCTTTACCGAGAGCACCTGGCAACTCGACCCCCTGCACGATACCCGTGAAGGGGTCCAGGTGAGCGCGCTGATGGCCATGATCGACCGGCTGGAGGAGAACCCGGCCGAGGACGAATGACCTACCCGCCCAGCTCGCTCTCCAGCGCCGAGCGCAGCGGGTGCGGGGTCGGCGAATAGAGCACCCGCTGCAGGATCTGGCCGTCACGATCGACCAGATAGAGCGAGGAGCTGTGGTCGACGGTGTATTCCATCGCCGAATCCGGCGTCTCCACCCGACGCCACACCACGTTATAGCGCCCGGCCAGCTCCTCGAGCTGCGCCTCGCTGCCGGCCACACCGATGAAGTCGTCGCCGAAGTAGCCCACGTACTCTTCCAGACGCTCCACGGTATCTCGTTCGGGGTCCACCGTGATCATCACCGGTACCACCCGCTGGCGCTGCTCTTCATCCAGCCCCTGCATGACCTGACGAATCACGGCCATGCTCATGGGGCAGACGTCCGGACAGTAGGTATAGCCGAAGAAGAGTATGGCGACCTGGTCCTCATCCATCTGGGTCAGCGAGAAATCGCCCCGGGTCGAGGGCAGCTCTACCGGGCCACCCCGGGGACCGCTTTCGTCTGCCGCCCTCTGCTGCTCGTACCAGCCGTAGCCACCGAGCGCCACGGCCAGCACGACCACGACACCCAACACCTTCCAGATACCCTGTCGCTTCATGGCACACTTCGCTCCACAGAAAAATCGAACCGGCTACCCAGCCGGCCATCGGCGGTCTCCACCACGACCCGGGCCAGCCAGGGCATGGTAGCTTCGGTGCAGATCGGCACCTGGGCCAAACCCTCGTAGCGGCCATTATCCTGCGCTTCGAGAGGGAAACGGTGCAAGCCCATGTCCATGTCGCGACCCACGAAGTCGACATGAACCGCAGTGGCCTCCACGCCCTCCAGCGTTACCGTCAGGGGCAGCAGGTCCAGCGCCCGAATCCCCCCCGGTGCATCGGCCGCAAGGCTCAGGCGACGGGAGCCGCCCAGCATCGCCTGACAGGACGACCGGTGCAACTCGCAGGGGGTAGCCGCGGCGTACCAGGCGATGTCGCGGTCACCCCGCACCAGGTGCGAAGCCAGGTACCATAAGGCCGCCACCAGTGCCAGCAGGGTGGCGAGCATCATCAGGCGGAGTCCGGGAAAGCGGGTGTGCCATGGATCTGGCAGAGTCGATGAGCTCATGACGGCGAAAGCAGCACTCCAATGAGAGGCAACAGAGGGGTAAGCTTAACAGCATTTGCCGGGCGTCGACCGTGGATGGATGTCGCAGGGCAGCGGCTTTACTTGGATGCAAGGAGGGGGAATGGAAGGTGTGGCGCAGGCATTGGGCCCGCTGTTTCTGTTGATACTGCTGGGCGCCGTGCTGGGCTGGCGTCGCCTGCCCGGCGACGACTTCTGGCCCGCCATGGAGCGGCTGATCTACTTTCTGCTGTTTCCCGCCATGCTGGTGGCCACCCTGGCTAGCGCCGATGTCAGTCAGGTGCCCGTGGCGCGTCTGGCCATGGTGCTGCTCGGCACCCTGCTGCTCTTTGCTACCCTGCTGTGGGTCCTGCGGCCGAAACTGGGGCTCGACTCGGCTGCCTTCACCTCGGTATTTCAGGGCGCCGTGCGCTTCAACACCTACGTGGGCGTTGCCGGGGCGGCGGCGCTGCACGGCTCTGCCGGTGCTACCGTGGCGGCAGTGGCCGTGGCACTGATGGTACCGGTGGTCAACGTCCTCTGCGTGGCGAGCTTCATTGCCGCCGGCACCTTGGGTCCCTCCAGTCTGGGCAAGAGCCTGCTGGCGCTGGTACGCAATCCGCTGATTCTTGCCTGCCTGGTCGGCATCGCCCTGAACCTGACCGGCATCGGACTTCCCGGCTGGAGCGGCGCCACGGTGGAATTGCTGGGACGAGCCGCCCTCCCGCTAGGCCTGGTCGCGGTAGGCGTGGCGCTGCGCCCCCGGGCGCTGATGCGCCTGGACCGCGGCGTCTGGACATCCAACCTGGTGAAGCTGGCGCTGATGCCGGCCGTGGTGCTGCTGCTCGCCACGGCGCTGGGGCTGGACCCGGTCAGCCGTGACGTGGCGCTGCTGTTCGCCGCGCTACCTACCGCCACTTCGGCCTATATCCTGGCCCGCCAGCTGGGGGGAGATGCCGAGCTGATGGCCGCCCTGATCACCGGTCAGACGCTGCTGGCCATGGCCACGCTGCCGCTCTGGCTGCGACTGGCCGGCTAGGGAATGAAACTTAATAAAAAGTATTCGCATTTGTGTTGACGGCGTAAACGAGAACGATTACAGTGCGGGTGTGGCGTTTGATGAGGCGCCACACCCATAAGAGGATCGCCAGTTCCTCGTTATGGTTTCTCCCCCTCATTTGCTAGTCACGGTCTTGCCTGCGCCCTCCCTGAGGGCGCTTTTTTTTGTTAGCTCCGGTCCGACAGCGATTCTATCCACCGACGCTGCCACACCGCTGTTGGAGCATCTTTAGATCGCGACTGGAGGCGAAAGCCTCCCGGCGGGATTGCCAACGTTCGCGGCCATCACCGGTGTTTCAGGCTCCGCCGAGGCGCCTGACGGCGCCAGTCGCGATGGGAACCAGCGCTCCAACAGCTGCATTTTCCTGCCATGGCAGGCAACTTCCCTGCTGTTGGAGGAAGCTTTAGCTCACGACTGGAGGCCGAAGGGCTCCCG
>NZ_JAKCMI010000044.1 GCF_021412585.1 Halomonas alkalisoli
CGCACCAAGATCGTCGCCACCCTGGGGCCGGCCAGCGACCGCGACGGCGTGCTGGAAGCGATGATCGAGGCCGGCGTCGACGTGGTGCGCCTCAACTTCTCCCACGGTTCGCCGGACGACCACCGCCGCCGCCTCGAGCGGGTGCGCGAGATCGCCGCCCGCCTGGGTAGGGCGGTGGCCGCCCTGGGCGACCTGCAGGGCCCCAAGATCCGCATCGCCCGCTTCAAGGATGGGCCGGTGACGCTGGAGGAGGGGCAGTCCTTCCTGCTCGACATGGCGCTGGACTCCGATGCCGGTGACGTGACCCGGGTTGGCTGCGACTACAAGACCCTGGCCGACGACGTCGCCCCCGGCGATCGGCTGCTGCTCGACGACGGTCGACTGGTGCTGCATGTGAACCGGGTGGCCGACCACCTGATCCACACCAGCGTGGTGGTGGGCGGCAAGCTCTCCAACAACAAGGGCATCAACAAGGAGGGCGGTGGCCTCTCGGCCCCGGCGCTCACCGACAAGGACCGCGCCGACCTCAAGACCGCCATCGACATCGGCGTCGACTACCTGGCGGTCTCGTTCCCGCGCAGCGCCGCCGACATGCAGGAAGCGCGGGAGCTGTTGGGCGAGGCGGGCAAGGAGATCGGCCTGGTGGCCAAGCTCGAGCGCGCCGAGGCGGTGGCCGACGCGGCGACGCTCGACGGGATCATCGAGGCCTCCGAGGCGGTGATGGTGGCCCGCGGCGACCTGGGGGTGGAGATCGGCGACGCCGAGCTGATCGGCATGCAGAAGCGCATCATCAAGCGCGCCCGCACCCTGAACCGGGCGGTGATCACGGCAACCCAGATGATGGAGTCGATGATCACCTCGCCGCTGCCCACCCGGGCCGAGGTGTTCGACGTGGCCAACGCGGTGCTCGACGGCACCGACGCGGTGATGCTCTCCGCCGAGACCGCCGCCGGGGACTTCCCGGTGGAGACCATCGCGGCGATCAACCGCGTCTGCCTCGGCGCCGAGCGCGAGAGGATCGCCCAGGAGTCGGGGCATCGTATCCACGAGGGCTTCTCGCGGATCGACGAGACCATCGCCCTGTCGGCGATGTACGCCGCCAACCACCTGCAGGGCGTGGCGGCCATCGCCTGCATGACCTCCACCGGCTACACGCCGCTGATCGCCTCGCGCATCCGCTCGGGCCTGCCCATCGTCGGCCTGGCCCACAGCCCGGTGGCCCAGCGGCGCATGGCGCTCTATCGCGGCGTGGTCTCGCTGCCCTTCGACACTAGCGAGATGACGCCCACCGAACTCAATGAGCGAGCGCTGGCGCTGCTGGTCGAGCAGGGCATTGCCACTGTCGGGGACCATGTGATCCTGACCCGGGGCGATCACATGAACGCCCATGGCGGCACCAACACCCTGAAGATACTCGATGTGACGTAGCGGAGAACGGCGCCGATCGCGCGGGCTTGGCCTACGCTTAGGCTAATGGGACCCGCCCGGGGTCGTCGGACACCGGACGGGTTCAGGATGCTCTGGTCGGATTCGGCTCACCGCGAGGGCTTCGATCATGTCCGCCACCCCCATACACCTGCTGCTGATCGAGGACAATGCGCTGCATCGCCGCCTGATCCAGCAGTTGCTCAAGGCCGACACTCAGCTGCGGTGCGACGTCGAGGCGGTGGAGCGTCTCGACACCGGCCTGATGCGCCTCGCCCAGGGCAACGTGGATCTCGTGCTGCTGGACCTGGTGCTGCCGGACAGCCAGGAGCTGGAGACCCTGTGGCGAGTCCGCCTGGTGGCGCCCCAGGTGCCGGTGGTGATCCTCACCAGCCTCGATGACGTCAAGCTGGCGGCCCGGGCGGTGGAGTCGGGGGCTTACGACTACCTGGTCAAGTCGCATCTCAAGGGCGCCTCCCTGGGGCGTGCGGTTCGCTACACCCTGGCCCGGGCCCGGGCCAGGGGCGGCGAATGGGACTCGCCGATGTTTCGCCTGGCCCAGCAGCAATTCCTCAAGGCTGCCCAGTACATGAACCTGGACGACAACGTGCGCCAGCGCCTGCTGTTCCCCCAGCGCGCCCAGATGGTCTCCTTTCCCTTCCTGCGCGACGATCACAGCCAGGTGGAGACGGTGTTCGGCTACCGGGTCCAGCACGTCCTCACCATGGGGCCGACCAAGGGCGGCATCCGCTATCACCAGGATGTGACCCTGGGCGAGGTGGCGGCCCTGGCCACCTGGATGACCTGGAAGTGCGCCCTGATGCGGCTGCCCTTCGGTGGCGCCAAGGGGGGTGTGCGGGTCGACCCCACCGCGCTCAGCAGTTCGGAGCTGCAGCGCCTGACACGACGCTATACCACCGAGATCATCGAGATGATCGGCCCCGACAAGGACATCCCCGCCCCGGACCTGGGCACCGACGAACAGGTCATGGCCTGGGTGATGGATACCTACAGTCAGCAGATGGGGCATGCGGTGCCGACGGTGGTCACCGGCAAGCCGGTGGTGCTGGGGGGCTCGCTGGGACGCAAGGAGGCCACCGGGCGCGGCCTGGTCTACCTGATCGAAGCCTCGGCGGCGCACCTGGGGCTCGAGCTCGCCGGGTCGACCGCAGTGGTTCAGGGCTTCGGCAATGTGGGCAGCCATGCGGCGCGCTTTCTCGCCGAACTGGGCGTCAAGATCATTGCGGTGGGAGATGTCTCCACCGCCCTCTATCGCCACGAGGGCCTGTCGGTGGAGGCACTGGAAGCCCATGTCGCCCAGCACCGGGTGCTGGGCGGTTTTCCGGATGCCGAGCCGATCGACAACAAGGAGTTGCTGGAGCTCGACTGCGACATCCTGGTGCTGGCGGCCCTGCAGAACCAGGTCACGGTGGAGAACGCCGCCGACATCAACAGCCGGCTGCTGGCCGAGGGCGCCAACGGCCCGACCATGCTCGAGGCCGACGATATCCTCCACGAGCGGGGCATCTTCGTGCTGCCCGACATCCTCGGCAACGCTGGGGGGGTGACGGTGTCCTATTTTGAGTGGGTGCAAGGCATGCAGAACCTGACCTGGACCCTGGACGAAATCAACGGTCGGCTCCGGGCGATCCTGCTCGATGCCTTCCAGCGTACCCTCGAACGCGCCCAGCGCGACAAGCTCGACATGCGCACGGCGGCGCTGATCGAGGGCGTCTCGCGAGTGACCGAAGCCAAGCTGTTGCGCGGGGTCTTTCCCTAGCCGCGCGGCAGTCGATCGGTCTGGAATGTGGGGGGACAGCGCATGACCACAGAGTCCGAACGGCCGCGAGAGATAGCACCCTGCTGCCTGCAGCGTCAGCAACTGATCGAGGCGCTCGAGTCGATCTCCGAGGGCTTCACCCTCTACGACGCCAATGGCATCCTGGTGGCCTGCAACTCCCGGTTCCGGGAGTACTCGGGGGTGCCTGAGATGGTCGTGCCGGGCATGCGCTTCGAGGACCTGATCCGCACGGTGGTGGAACGTGGCATCATACGTGTCGGTGAGCGCGATCCGGAGGAGTGGATCGCCTGGCGCCTCAAGCAGCGCTGCAATCCGGGACCGCCCTTCACGGTTTGCGCCGGGGAGCGCAAGCTGCGTATCAGCGAGCGGCGTACCGGTGACGGCGGCGTGGCGGCCATCTATACCGATATCACCGAGCTGGAGGCCCAGCGTGAGAACCTGGAGACCCAGGTGAGGCTTACCGAGGAGGCCCAGACTCGTGCCGAGGCGGCCCGCGACCAGCTCACCGAAGCCCTCGAATCCATCGCCGAGGGATTCGCCTTGTTCGATGCCGACGACCGGCTGGTGCTCTACAACTCCCGCTTCAAGGAGCATTTCGTCACGCCGGGCGATGTGGTCGAGCTGGGGTTGAACTTCGAAGACCTGCTGCGGGCCGTGGCCGAGCGTGGCTTTACGCCCCCGAGATATGCCACGAGCGAGGCCTGGGTCGCCGAGCGTCTCGCCGCGCATCGCAACCCCACCGCTCCCTATCAGTTCGTGCGCAGCGACGGGATGTGCGTCCAGATCAGCGAGCACCGTACCGGCGATGGTGGCTATGTCGCCGTCTATTCGGACATCACCGAGCTCGAGCAGCACCGTCATCGCCTGGAGGAACTGGTTGACGAGCGCACCGCCGAGCTCCAGGCCACTGCCGTGGAGCTGCGCCGCTCTCAGGACGAGCTGCGCCGCGCCCGGGATGCGGCGGAGCAGGCCAGCCTGGCCAAGAGCGAATTCCTGGCGAACATGAGCCACGAGATCCGCACGCCCATGAACGGCGTGATCGGCGTGGCCGAACTGCTTGAGCGTACCGAGCTCACCGAGCAGCAGGCGGAGTACGTGGCGATCATCCAGAAGTCGGCGGATACCCTGCTGGGACTGATCAACGATATCCTCGACTTCTCCAAGATAGAGGCAGGGCGGCTCGAGCTCGAGATCGTGGCCTTCCACCTGCGCGACACCCTGGGCGATACCCTGCAGACCCTGGCGCTGCGTGCCGACGAGAAGGGGCTGGAGCTGGCGGTGCATATCCCACCGGAGATTCCCGACTGGTTGCTAGGTGACCCGGTGCGCCTGCGCCAGGTGGTGGTCAATCTGGTCGGTAACGCCATCAAGTTCACCGACACCGGCGAGGTGGTGGTGGACCTGGCCCTCGAGGCACTCGACGAGGGCCGTGCGCGGATCGCCTTCGAGGTGCGCGATACCGGCGTGGGTATTCCGGAGACGCAGCGGCAGCGGGTCTTCGAGGCCTTCGGCCAGGCCGACAGCTCCACTACCCGCCGCGATGGTGGCACCGGCCTGGGGCTCTCCATCGCCGCCCAGCTGGTCGAGATGATGGGGGGGCGGATCCAGCTCGCCAGCGGCCCGAGCGGGCATGGCAGCAGCTTCTCGTTCAGCGTCGACTTCCGCTTGCCGGTGGAGCGGGATGAGGCCTCCCGGCAGCCGCTGGGGCTGCATGGCCAGCGCGTGCTGGTGGTGGACGACAACCGCACCAACCGCATGATTCTGGAGGAGATCCTGGCCAGTTGGGGGATGCGGCCCACCACGGTGGCCAAGGGTGAAAAGGCTCTCGAGGTCGTCGAGCGTGCCCTGGAGTCTCCCTTTCCGCTCGCCCTGCTCGACGTGATGATGCCGGGTATGGACGGCTACGAGCTCGCCGACAGGTTGCGCCAACGGCCCGAACTGACCGCCATGCGGATCCTGATGCTCTCCTCGGGCATGCGCGGCGGCGATGCCGCGCTGCGTCGTCGGTTGGGCATTGCACGCCTGCTGATGAAGCCGGTCAAGCAGTCGGAACTGCTGAATGCCGTCGCCGAGGCGCTGGGCGTCGCCATCGCGAACGGTCAGGCGGTGCCCGTTTCCCACGAGCTTCCCGGCGACTGGATCGCCCGGCGGGTGCTGCTGGTGGAGGATGGCCTCACTAACCAGCGGGTGGCCATCGATCTGCTAACTCAGCGCGGCCACGAGGTCGAGTTGGCCCGCAACGGTGCCGAAGCCCTGGACGCCGTCGAGCGGCAAGCGTTCGATGTGGTGCTGATGGACATTCACATGCCGGTGATGGATGGCCTCGCCGCCTCGCGGGCGATCCGCGAGCGAGAGCGCGAGAGCGGGGAGCATGTGCCGATCGTGGCCATGACCGCCAGTGCCACCAAGGAGGACCGCGAGCGTTGTCTCGCCGCGGGCATGGACGACTATGTCACCAAGCCGTTCCGGGCCGCCGAACTGTTCCGGGCCGTCGAGGCGCTGGCGTCCGGCGGGGCATCGCACGAGCCTCCGGCGCCGAGGGGAGGTGCGCCGAGTGGTGATATCGAGGCGCTCCCCTGCCTGGATCGAGAGGACGCGCTGTGGCGCCTCGAGGGCAACCGCGACCTGCTGGACGAGATGGTCGAGCTGTTCCTCGAGGAGTGCCCCAGGCTGATGTTGGAGATCGATGAGGCCATCGCCCGGGAAGACGCCGCGACCCTGCGCCGGGCGGCGCATACCCTCAAGGGATCGGCCCTGGTCGTCGGTGGTCAGGCGCTCGGGGCCGCGGCGCAACGCCTCGAGGCCTTGGCGAGATCGGGTGACCTTGAGGCTGCCGGAGAGGCCTTCGGTAACCTGAAGAGCCGCGCAAGCGAGCTACGGACGGCCCTCGATGGCCTTTCAGAAGAGGAATGATGAGCGAGATGCCGATAGCGCCGACGAGCTGGCGCTGTGACAAGGGCGGTCGAGACGGCCCCCGGTCGGCGCGGTGACGAGGCTCCTGTATTGTTGTATACAATAAATTGACAGGATGTAGCCAGCCTGAAGGAAACATGCGAAGGTATTCTCATGACGCAGACGGGAGAGGTCGTATCATGAGCAGTATCTGGCAGGAGGAGATCGCGGCGGAGACGCGAGCGGGTGGGCGTATCAGCGACCGCTTCATCGTCGACAAGGTGCGTAAGGCCGTGCTGACCCAGCGTTTGCCGCCGGGTACGCGCCTGCCGGAGGTGGCCCTGGGCGATATCTTCGGCGTGAGCCGCTCGGTGGTGCGCAAGGCCCTGACACGGCTGGCCGCCGACTACGTGGTCACCCAGCAGCCCAATCAGGTGGCACGGGTCAGGGCGCCCAGCATCGAGGAGACCCGGGAGACCTTTGCCGCCCGCCGGCTGGTGGAAGGCGAGGTGGCCGCGCTGCTGGCGGGTCGGCTCGATGACGAGCAGCTGGCGACCATCGCTTCCCTGGTCGAGCGCGAGGCCGAAGCCCACGCGTGCGGCGACGAACCGGCTCGTATCGAGCACTCCCTGGCCATTCACCATCTCCTGGCTGAGCGTTCCCCCAACCGGGTGCTGGGCGCCATGCTCACCGATCTCATCCTGCGCACTTCCATCGTCATCGCGCTCTACAAGCGTGCCGGCCTGGCCAGCTGCTTCCTGGCCGAGGACCACCCGGCACTGCTGGCACACTTGCGGACCGGCGACGGCGAGGCGGCCCGGCGCTGCATACACGATCATCTCCAGGCGCTCGAGAACCTGCTCGACCTCAGCACCCGGGAGACACGGATCGACCTCATGGCCATTCTCGGTCAGCGGGAGGGAGTCACCGAATAGGATTCCTCTGGGCTCGGCGTCGGCAGTGACCGGCGCTGGCCGAGGCTCGCGCCGGATCATGCCGGCGGCAAGATGACGACCGGCCGGCTTTACCGGCCATGCCTTCCTGACTGACAATGCCGACACTCCACGGGGCAATCGGTAGCTTGCGATGCACACACTCCTGCGCTGGGGGCTGGCCGCCTGGCTGGTCCTCTTCTTCTCTCCGGCCCAGGCCGGCGTGCCTACCGTTGCCGCTGCCTCGGATCTTCAATTTGCCCTTGCCGAAGCCGCCCGGCGCTTCGAGGCCGATACCGGCCAGCAGCTGCGGCTCAACTTCGGCTCTTCGGGTAACTTCCGCCGCCAGATCGCCCAGGGGGCGCCGTTCGAGCTCTACCTGTCGGCCGATGAGGCCTACGTGCATGCGCTGCATGCGGAAGGGCATACCGAGGATGCCGGCGTGGTCTACGCCATCGGGCGGCTGGCCTGGCTACAGCGGGCCGGGCGCAATGACCTGCCGAGCGGCGACGACCCGTTGGCCGCGGTGCGCGAGGCCCTGGCGATGCACGCCCAGGGCGAGGGGCGGCCGCGCATCGCCCTGGCCAACCCCGACCACGCCCCCTATGGCGTCGCGGCCAGGCAAGCGCTGGAGCATGCCGGACTGTGGGCGGACAGTGCTGCCCTGCGGATACTCGGCGAGAACGTGTCCCAGGCGGCCCAGTTTGCCCTCTCCGACGACGCCCGTGGCGGGCTGGTGGCCTGGTCCCTGGCATTGGCCCCCGAGCTCGGCGATCGCAGCGAGTTCGTGCTGATTCCCGAAGCCTGGCATGAGCCGCTGGTACAGCGCATGGCGCTGGTCGAGGGAGCCGGCGATACCGCCCGGGCCTTCTATCACTGGCTCCAGCAGGACGAGGGGCGTGCTATTCTCGCCGACTACGGCTTTCGTCTCCCCGAGGACGATGTCGATACCGAGGCGCCCTGATGGACTGGACGGCCCTCTCTGTCTCCCTGCGCCTGGCGCTGATGACCTGCCTGCTGTTGATCCCGGTGGGGCTGTGGCTGGGCCGCACCCTGGCCCGGGCGCGATTTCGCGGCAAGTCGCTGTGCGAAGCGCTGGTGGCGCTGCCGCTGGTCATGCCGCCCACGGTGCTGGGCTTTTACCTGATGATGAGCTTCGGCCGCGACGCCCCATTCGGCGCCTTCTGGCATCGCTTGACCGGGGAGGGGCTGAACTTCACCTTCACGGGAATCCTGCTGGCCTCACTGGTGGCCAGCCTGCCCTTTGCCGTGCAGCCGATCCAGCGCGCCTTCGAGGCGATACCCGCCAACCTGAGCGAGGCGGCCTGGTGCAGCGGGCTCTCCCCCTGGCAGACCTTCCTGCGCATCGAGCTCCCGCTGGTGTGGCCCGGCGTGATCTCTGCCCTGGCGCTGACCTTCGCCCATACCCTGGGTGAGTTCGGCGTGATTCTGATGGTGGGTGGCGCCATCGACGGCGAGACCCGCACCCTCTCCATCGCCATCTACGATCGGGTCCAGGCCTTCGACGAGACCGGCGCAGGCATCATGTCGGCCATGCTGCTGCTGGTGTCGTTCCTTACCATCGGCGTGGTCTACGGGCTGGCGGGGCGGCGGAGGTGGCGTCATGCCTGATTGGCCCGGCAGGTCCCCGGCCTCGCCAGGGGCGGGGCGGCTGACGGTATCACTGCACCAGGCCGGGCCGATTCCCCTGGCCGCCGAATTCGCCTGTGAGCGAGGAGAGCTGCTGGCGCTGGTGGGCCCTTCCGGCAGCGGCAAGACGACCCTGCTGCGTGCCATTGCCGGTCTTTACCGGCCGGCAGAAGGGCGCATCGACTGCGGTGACGAGACCTGGCTGGATACCTCCCCGGGCATTGTGCGCCGGCCCCAGGCGCGTCGGGTGGGCGTCGTCTTTCAGGACTATGCGCTGTTCCCCCACCTGAGTGCCCGGGACAACGTCAAGGTGGCGCTGGGCCATCTCGAGCCCGGCCGGCGCAGCGCCTGTGCCGACGAGTGGCTGGGCCGGATGCGCCTGGAAGGGCTCTCCAGTCGCTACCCGTCACAGCTCTCCGGTGGCCAGCGCCAGCGGGTGGCGCTGGCCCGGGCGTTGGCGCGCGAGCCCCGGGCGCTGTTGTTGGACGAACCCTTCTCGGCGGTGGACCAGGTGACACGGCGTCGCCTGCAGCGCGAGCTGGCCCTGCTGCGCGAGCAGATCCACATTCCGATCCTGCTGGTGACCCATGACCTGGACGAGGCGGTGGCACTGGCGGACCGGATCTGCGTGCTTCACGGTGGCCGTACGCTGCAGACCGATGTCCCCGAGAGACTGTTTCGCCACCCGGCCAGTGCCGAGGTGGCGCGACTGCTGGATCGCCATAATATTTTCGAGGGGCGGGTCGTGAAGGTCGAGGGCGAGCGTCGGCTGCAGTGGGGGCCATGGCTTCTGCAGGTGGCCCATGGTCTGGAGTCGCTGTCCCCCGAGCAGCGAGTCGCCTGGTACCTGCCCGACTCCGACGTGGTGCTTCACCGCCGCGACCGGCCCTCACGCGGGGAAAGGGAGAACCCGGTGACGGGGCGTATCGGCGAATTAGTGGTGCTGGGTGGCATGACGTCGCTGACGCTGGTCTTCGACCATGGCCCCGAGACCCTGCGCTTCGATATCGCCACCCATGCGGCCCGTCGCAATGGGCTGGCTCGTGGTGAGTGGGTGCAGGTTTCCCTGCTTGCGGGGGGAATTCACCTGCTGCCCCACACCCAAAGGGATTGAGGAGACGATATGACACCGCTTTATCGATTGGGGCTCTCTACACGCGCAAGCCTGGCGCTGCTTCTCCTTGTGGCCGTCGTCATGCTGGTCTGGCGCTGGCCTGCCGTGGCCGAGTCGACGACGGCTCTGGAGCGCCAGCCCCTGCGGATCGATGCCGGCGGCGAGGTCTTTCGGCTCGAGGTGGAGATGGCGCGAACAGCGGACGAGCGTCGCATCGGGCTGATGGATCGCGACTCGCTGGCGCCCGACGCGGGCATGCTGTTTCTTTATGACCGGATTCAGCCCCCACAGAGCGGGTTCTGGATGTATCGCACCCGTATTCCGCTAGATATCGCCTTCATCGACGCCCACGGCCGTATCGCCACGATCCACACCATGGAACCCTGTCCATCGGACACTCCCCGGGAGTGCCCGGCGACACTGGCCGGTGCACACTATCAGGCCGCGCTGGAGGTGAATGCCGGCTATTTCGCCGAGCGCGGCATCGAGGAGGGGGCCTGCGTGGTCTGGCCCGGTCGCAAGCAGGGATGCTCAGCAGCCGACTAAGGCGCGAAAGCGAATCACGATCAGCGCCACGCCGGCGATGACCATGGCGCCACCGAAGGCGATATGGGCATTGAGCTGCTCCCCCAGCAGCACGATGCCCAGCACCACCGCCCCCGCCGGCACCAGCAGGCTCAGCGGCGCCAGCCGGCTGACCGCGTGGCGGCGTAACAGGCCGTACCACAGGCCATAGGCGACGATCGACGACATCACGGCGGTATAGAAGACCGCTCCCCAGCCGAACAGGCCGGCCTGGCCGATGGCCTCCATCTGCCCCTTCTCGAGCCACCAGGAACCCAATCCCACCTGCGGAATGGCGAATAGCGCGACCCAGCCCGCCAGGGCCATGGGGGCGATATTGGGACCTTTCTTGATCAACAGCTGCGAGATCGCCCAGCCCAGGGCGCTGAGCAGCAGCAGCGCCATGGGCAGCGGCGAGGGCAGGCTGGGGCCGCCGGCGAGTATCATCACGCCGCCGAATGACAGCGCGAGCCCCACCATGCGCTTGGCGCTCAGGCGTTCGCCCAGGAAGATCACTGCCAGCAGGGTGGCGAAGGGCGTTCCCATCTGCACCAGCAGCGCCCCGGTACCCGCCTCGGCCTGGCCCAGCCCGATGAACAGCAGGGCGAAATGGAGCGTGCCGAAGGTCACCGACAGCAGCAGCAGGAAGGGGAGCTGATGCCTGGCGACCGGGTGGAAGGGCACCAGCAGGGCGGCGACCAGGATGAAGCGCAGGGTGGTCAGCAGCAGTGGCGGGAGCTCCGCGACCCCCAGCTTGATGACGATGATGTTCAGGGCCCAGATGGTGACGATCACCAGGCCCAGCAGCAGATCGCGAAGCGGCACGAGCGGGATTCCTTGGACGGTACGGCCTGGCGAGGGTAACAGCGACGTCGGCAGTCGTCGCGTTATGCCAATGACGGTCTATCATTCAACGCGGGACTTCGTAGAATATTGAAGCGTAACATGTCCCGGATTGTACCAACCCAGAACGACAATCGCGGCCGGTCTTCTCTGAACCGGCCCTTTGCTGCAAGGACACGTCATGACATCCGCTAGTCGACTCACTCGCTTCGCCGCGGCCCTGGCTGGCGCCGCCGTGCTGACCGCATCGCTTTCGGCCTCCGCGGTTCAGGCCCGCGAACTCTCCGTCTCCACCGTGCTGTCCGATGCCTTCCCCTGGGGCCAGGCGGCAGAAAAGTGGGCCGAGCTGGTGGAGGAGCGTACCGAGGGCCGCCTGACCCTGCGCGTCTATCCCAACTCCCAACTGGTGGCCGGCGACCAGACCCGCGAATTTTCCGCCATGCGTTCAGGGTTGATCGACATGGCCGTGGGCTCGACCATCAACTGGTCGCCGCAGGTCCCTGAACTCAATCTCTTCTCCCTGCCTTTCTTCATGCCTGACGAGGCGGCGGTGGATGCCGTGACCGGCGGCGAGGCCGGCAAGATGATCTTCGAGGCCATCGAATCCCGCGGTGTGGTGCCGCTCGCCTGGGGTGAGAACGGCTTCCGCCAGGTCTCCAACTCACGCGGCCCGATCAGCGAGCCGGGCGACCTCGACGGCCTGAAGATCCGCGTGGTGGGCTCGCCCCTGTTCCAGGATACCTTCAACGCGCTCGGTGCCGATCCTACCCAGATGAGCTGGACCGACGCTCAGCCGGCGTTGACCACGGGGGCCGTGGATGGTCAGGAGAACCCCCTTTCGGTGTTCGACGTGGCGCGGATCGACCAGGTGGGCCAGGAGTACCTGACGCTGTGGAACTACATGAACGATCCGCTGATCTTTGCCGTCAACCAGCGCATCTGGGATTCGCTGGACGAAGAGGACCGGGAGATCCTGCGTGAAACCGCCATCGAGGCCGGTGAGTGGGAGATCGCCATGACCCGTGAGGAGGAGAGCGAGCGTCTTGCCGCTATCCAGGAGCGCGGGGTTCAGGTGACCGAGCTGACCGAGGAGCAGCATCGTGCCTTCGTCAATGCCACCGCCAGCGTCCACGACAAGTGGATCTCGCGGATCGGCAAGGAGCTGGTCGAAGCGGCCCGTGCCGCCATCGAGGCGCGCTGATCCCGGCCAGGACCGGCCCCGTCACGGGGCCGGTCCGCTCTTCGCGAGGCTTGCATGAAATTCTCTCCCGATGCCCGGCCGGAACGCTGGCTGGGCTCCCTGGCGTTGGCGGTCATCTCGCTGATCAGCCTGGGTAACGTTATCACGCGCTACGTCACCGGCGGTTCCCTGGCCTTCACCGAGGAGTTCTCGGTATTTCTGCTGGTGGTGCTGACCTTTGCGGGGGCCTCGGTGGCACTGCGACGAAACGGCCATATTCGTATCGGCCTGCTGGAGCGGGCTTTGCCGGCAGGTCCGCGCAAGGCGCTGATCCTCTTCCAGTGGCTATGCGGTGCCCTCGTGCTGGGGCTGATCACCTGGTTCGGCGGCAAGTTGACCTGGGAGGAGTATCAGTGGCAGTCGCTGTCGCCGGGTCTCGGCCTGCCGCAGTGGTGGTATCTGGCCTGGCTGCCGCTGCTGTCGGCGGCCATGCTGGTGCGTCTGACGCAGCAGACCCTGGATCGCCTGAGCGGGAGGCTCGCGGATGAGCCCTGACCTGTGGATGATCCTGGCCTTCGCCGGACTGCTGATCGCCGGTGTGCCGGTGGCTTTCTCGCTGGCGCTGGCCGGGGCGGTGGGCATCGTTTCGGGCCTCTCGCCCGACATGCTGGCGACCCTGGGCACCAACACCTACAACAGCATCGCCAAGTATCCGCTGATCGCCATTCCGCTGTTCATCATGACCGGCCTGATCTTCGAGCGCGCCGGTGTGGCGCTGCGGTTGGTGCGCTTCGCCCAGGCGCTGATCGGGCCCCGCCACGGTGGCCTGGCGCTGGTGGCGGTGCTGGTCTGCATGATCATGGGGGGCATGAGTGGCTCCGGCCCGGCGGACGCCGCCGCCGTGGCCATGGTGATGCTGCCGAGCATGACCAAGGCGGGCTACCCCAGGCCCTTCTCGGCGACGCTGATCGCGGCGTCGGCCTCCACGGCGATCCTGATCCCGCCCTCGGTGGCACTGATCCTCTACTCCATCGTGGTGCCGGGGGTCGACCTGCGGGCGCTGTTTGCCGCCGGCCTGTTCCCCGGCATCCTGGCCGGGCTGGCGCTGCTGGTGCCGGCCCTGCTGGTATCGAAGCGCTATGGTTGGGAGGGGGGCGCGCCGGTGGAGGGCGCCGAGCCGCCGAAGGTCGGGGAGAGTTTCAAGCAGGCGCTGCCGGCGCTGTTTGCCCCGGTGCTGATTCTCGGCGGGCTGCGCTCGGGGTTGTTCACCCCCACCGAGGCCGCCGTGGTGGCCGTGGCCTACGGTGCCCTGGTGGGGCTGTTCCTGACCCGTGAGATCAGGCTGCGCGACCTCTGGACGCTGCTCGGCGAGGCTGCGGTGATCTCGGGTGTGGTGATGCTGATCATCGCCCTGGCCGGGATCTTCGCCTGGGCCGGCACCATGCTGGGCACCTTCCGTCACCTGGCGGAGTGGATCATCGGACTTTCCGACAGCGGCGTACTGCTGCTGATCCTGATCATGCTGGCGGTGCTGGTGGCCGGCATGCTGCTCGATGCCATCTCCATCTATCTCATCATGATGCCGATCCTCATCCCGGTGATGCAGCACTTTGGCTGGAATCCGGTGTGGTTCGGCATCCTGCTGGCCATGAATATCGCCATCGGACAATTCACGCCACCGGTGGCGGTCAACCTGATGGTGACCACCGAGATCGCCAAGATCCGCCTGGAGCAGACGGTGGGCTGGGCACTGCTGTTCGTGCTGGCCATGGCCAGCGCCCTGGCCCTGGTGGCGATCTTTCCTCAGATCGCCCTGTGGTTGCCCGGTGTGCTGGGCTACAACGTCTAGGTTGCATTCCGATCGTTGTGCACCGCGCAGTAGCTATCTAGGCCTCGTTGAACGAGGCCAGCGTACACTGATACAGCTCGGTGGTTGCCGCGTCGAACAGCACGAAGCGAACGCGTTCGATCTGGGGAAACTCGGGCAGATGCTGGATCACGGTGGATAGGGCGATGCGAGCGGCTTCGGTGGTCGGATAGCGGAAGGCACCGGTCGAAATCGATGGAAAGGCGATGGAATCCACCTCCTCCCACTGAGCGAGCCGCAGCGCATTGTAGTAACAGGCGGCAAGCAGCTCATCGGCGGGAGAGTCGACGCCATAGACAGGCCCCAGGCAGTGGATCACATATTGGTTGGGCAGTTCGAAGGCGTCGGTGATCACTGCCTGGCCCGGTGCAATGGGCGCCAGCGGCCGGCACGCCTTGTCCAGCTCTGGGCCGGCGGCACGATGCAGGGCCCCGGCGACACCCCCTCCGGGGCGCAGTTCGGCATTGGCGGCGTTCACCACGATGCCAATATCCTCTTGCAGAACGATATTGCCTTGCAGGCACTCCACGCGGGCTGACGAAGTCATGATCGATCTCCTTGGCCGTAGTCCTGTCAGTCTGGAAGCTATGGCCGGAGGGCTTCAAGCCGCTCGTGTACAAGCTTTCGTCACCATCGGCAGAAGGCTGGTGTGGGCGAGCAGGCGCTGTCGGCGAGTGAAATGTTGCACATGTCGCTTTGATCCGCGACGTTCGTTGCAAAACGATGCAAAAGCTTGCAACTTGGCTTCCAAGTCAGTACCAATGTCTCCCCGAGAAAGTCCATGCATGCGCGCCGTCATTCCCTCCGGCGGTTTGGCCTTGGGCGTCGATGTCTTGACGCTTCGGCCCGCGTTGCAAGAGCAGAGGAGATGGCATGAATCAGCGAGTGAATATCGATCTCGGAGATCCGCGTGCCGAGGCGTTCGAGGCCCGGCAGTTCAAGGTCTATACCCATCGTCAGTTGGACAAGATCGAGGCGATTCAGAGTCTGCCTGAAAACCTGCGTTTCGACATGCGGGTTGTCAGCCAGGTGCTGCCGTTTCGCGTCAACGAGTACGTCATCGACGAACTGATCGACTGGACCAATGTCCCCGAGGACCCGGTCTTTCAGCTCACCTTCCCCCAGCGCGGGATGCTCAAGCCGGAACACTTCGACGAGGTGGCCGAGCTGGTTCGTCGTGGTGCCGATGCGGCAGAGCTGAAGCCGGTCATCGAGCGTGTCCGTGGCGAGCTCAATCCGCACCCGGCGGGGCAGATGGACCTCAATCTGCCGCTGCTCGACGGTGAGCCGCTGCCTGGCATGCAGCACAAGTACCGCGAGACGGTGCTCTTCTTCCCCAGCCAGGGCCAGGTGTGTCACAGCTACTGCACCTTCTGCTTCCGCTGGGCGCAGTTCGTCGGCGACAAGGAGCTCAAGTTCGCCTCCAGCGAGGCCGGTTCCCTGCATCGCTACCTGGCCGAGCACACCGAGGTCACCGACCTGCTGATGACCGGCGGCGACCCCATGGTGATGAAGGCCAAGCACCTGCGCCAGTACCTGGAGGGGCTGATGGCACCGGAGCTGGACCACGTCCAGGACATCCGCATCGGCACCAAGAGCCTGACCTTCTGGCCCTATCGCTTCGTCACCGACCCGGACGCCGAGGATATCCTCGAGCTGTTCCGTGAATTGACCACCGCCGGCAAGCACGTCGCCTTCATGGCGCACTTCAACCACTGGAAGGAGATGGACACCCCCATCTGCCGCGAGGCGATACGCCGTATCCGCGCCACCGGTGCCGAGATTCGCACCCAGGCGCCGCTTCTGAAGCACATCAACGACGATGCCGACCAGTGGGCCAGGATGTGGACCACCCAGGTGCGCCTGGGGATGATCCCCTACTACATGTTCGTCGAGCGCGACACCGGCGCCCGCCACTACTTCGAGGTGCCGCTGGTGCGTGCCTGGGAGATCTACCGCGAGGCGATGAAGCAGGTGCCGGGCCTGGCGCGTACCGCCCGCGGGCCGTCGATGTCCGCCGATCCGGGCAAGGTGGAGATCCAGGGTGTCACCGAGATCAAGGGCGAGAAGGTCTTCGTGCTGCGCTTTATCCAGGGCCGCGACAGCGACTGGGTGCAGCGGCCGTTCTTCGCCAAGTACGACGAAGAGGCGACCTGGCTCAACCACCTGGAGCCTGCACTGGGCGAGCGCGAGTTCTTCTATGAGGCCGAGTTTGCGGCCATGAAGGACGAGAAGCAGGCGCTGATCATGAAGGCGTCGTAGCGCTTCGCAGGGTGGCTGGCAGCAGTATGGCCATGCCTTCGTCGGCCGCATCGGGCAGAGGTCGCGACAGGCGGTAGCGGGGAAGGGGCGGCTTTTTCGTCGGGCAGCGTAAAAAATTAACGCACACTAAACGTTAAGGGGAGCTAACATTAGAGGTGATGAAAAAGACCCCAACAAGCTGATGTTTTTTCGCTAAAGTAGGGGGTAGCGGTAGCAACCGCCAGTCAGCCATTCGGCTGTCACGGACCTTGCTTCAGCAACGTCAGCTTGCCAATAACATCAAGAGGTGTGTTCATGAAACGCCATGCATTTTCTGCGGCTGCTTTCTCCGGGGCTCTACTGGGTGCTGCCCTGGTCTCGTCGCCGGCCGTCGCTCAGGAACGCTTCATCACCATTGGTACCGGTGGCCAGACCGGGGTCTACTATGTGGTGGGACAGTCCGTCTGCCGCATGGTCAACCGCGGCAGCGACGAGCACAACATCCGCTGTAACGCGCCGACCACCGGTGGCTCAGTGGCCAACGTCAACGGCATGAAGGCCGGCGACCTGGACATGGGTGTCGTCCAGTCCGACGTTCAGTATCGCGCCTATCATGGTGAAGCCAACTTCGAATCCGACGGTGCCTGGGAAGACATGCGCGCGGTGTTCACCATGCACGGTGAGCCGTTGACCGTGGTGGCTCGCGCCGACTCCGGCATCGAGCACTTCAGCGACTTTCCCGGCAAGCGTGTCAATATCGGCAACCCCGGTTCAGGCCAGCGCAACACCATGAACGTGGTGATGGATGTCATGGGCTGGGATACCGATACCTTCTCGCTGGCGTCCCAGCTGGATGCCGCCGAGCAGGCCGCGGCGCTCTCGGACAACAACATCGACGCCATGGTCTATGTGGTGGGCCATCCAAACGGCTCCATCCAGGAAGCCACCACCACGATCGATGCGCGCATCATCCCGGTCACCGGTGACGAGATTGATAGCCTGATCGCGGACTACCCCTACTACACCCGCTCCGTGATTCCGGGCGGGCTCTATCGGGGCAACGATGAGGATGTCGAGACCTTCGGCGTGGCGGCGACCTTCGTCAGCTCTACTGCCGTGGACGAAGATATCATCTACGAGACCGTGAAGGCGGTATTCGAGAACTTCGATCGCTTCACCCGCCTGCACCCGGCGTTTGCCAACCTCAACGAGGAGGACATGATTTCCGACGGCCTGACTGCGCCACTGCATGACGGCGCGGCTCGCTACTACCGCGAGCGTGGCTGGATCGAGTAAACGATAGGCCGAGGGTAACCACCCTCCGGTGAAGGATGCGCGGACGCCACTGGGGTCCGCGCATCTGTTTCAAGGATTGCTTTATATAGGATTACCGCGCCGTGATGACGGTTCAGAGACTGGGAACTGCACGTCAATCGACAGTGGGCAGGGCGACTTATGACTGACGAAAACAAAACCTCCCGAGCGTCTGATGTCGACCTCGATGATATGGTTGCCTCGAGTGATTCCGGCGCGCGCAAGCCGACAGGGGTGCCGGGGAAGCTGCTGGTGAGCATTGCGGCCGCCTGGTCGCTGTTTCAGCTGTGGATTGCCTCGCCGTTGCCTTTCATGTTCCGCTTCGGCGTTTTCAACGCCACCGAGGCGCGATCCATACACCTGGCGTTCGCTCTCTTTCTGGCGTTCATGGCCTACCCGGCACTGAAGCGGTCGCCACGCGATCGCATACCGATCCAGGACTGGGTGCTGGCGGCCGTTGCCGCCTTTTGCGGCGCCTACATCTTTCTCTTCTATGCCGAGCTCTCCGAGCGGCCAGGGGCGCCTATTACCCGGGACGTGATCGTCGGTGTGGTGGGTATCCTGATGCTGCTGGAGGCGACACGCCGGGCGCTGGGACCACCGCTGATGATCGTGGCCTCCGTCTTTATTCTCTATTCGCTGTTCGGCCCCTATATGCCGGGCATCCTGGGCCATCGTGGCGTTACCTTCCAGAGCCTGGTCAATCATCAGTGGCTGACCACACAGGGGGTCTTCGGTATCGCCCTGGGGGTATCGACCAGTTTCGTCTTCCTGTTCGTGCTGTTCGGTGCCCTGCTCGACAAGGCCGGCGCCGGCAACTATTTCATCAAGGTGGCCTTCTCCCTGCTCGGTCACTACAAGGGCGGGCCGGCCAAGGCCGCGGTGGTGGCATCCGGCATGACCGGGTTGATCTCCGGTTCCTCGATTGCCAATGTGGTCACCACCGGTACCTTCACCATTCCCATGATGAAGCGAGTGGGCTTTTCCCCGGAGAAGGCTGGCGCCGTCGAGGTGTCATCCTCGGTCAACGGCCAGATCATGCCGCCGGTGATGGGGGCAGCGGCCTTCCTGATGGTCGAATATGTCGGCATCTCCTATGTCGAGGTCATCAAGCATGCCTTCCTTCCGGCGCTGATCTCCTATATCGCACTGGTCTATATCGTCCATCTCGAGGCGCTGAAGGCCGACATGAAGGGTCTGCCGTCAAGCAACCCGGCACGGCCCTTTCTCAACAAGCTGATTGGCTTCTTGACCGGTCTGCTCCTGCTGATGGCGCTGTCGTTCGCGGTCTACTACGGTCTCGGCTGGCTCAAGCCGGTGCTCGGTGACGCCACACCCTGGGTCGTCGGCGTGGGGCTGGCCCTCATCTATGTGGGTCTGCTCAAGGTCGGGGCGAAGTACCCGGAGCTGGAACTCGATGACCCGACGTCGGAGGTGGTCTCTCTGCCGCAAACTCGCCCCACGGTGATGGTAGGGTTGCACTATATCCTGCCGGTGATCGTGCTGGTGTGGTGCCTGATGGTCGAGCGCCTGTCGCCGGGGCTATCGGCCTTCTGGGCCACGGTATTCATGATCTTCATCATCGTCACCCAGCGTCCGATCATTGCCGCCTTCCGCCACCGCGGGAAGCTCGTCGAGGATATCAAGGAAGGCTTCATGGATCTGTGGGACGGCCTGGTGACCGGTGCCCGCAACATGATCGGCATCGGTATCGCCACCGCGGCGGCGGGGATCATCGTGGGTGCAGTGTCCCAGACCGGGGTCGGCCTGGTGCTGGCCGATGTGGTGGAGATCCTCTCCATGGGCAACCTGATGCTGATCCTGCTGCTTACCGCGGTACTCAGCCTTATCCTCGGCATGGGCCTGCCCACCACGGCCAACTATATTGTGGTGTCTGCGCTGTTGGCGCCGGTGATCGTGACACTGGGGCAGCAGAACGGCCTTATCGTGCCGCTGATCGCCGTGCACCTGTTTGTCTTTTATTTCGGGATCATGGCAGATGTGACGCCACCGGTGGGCCTGGCGTCGTTTGCGGCAGCGGCGGTCTCGGGTGGTGATCCGTTACGCACCGGTTTTCAGGCTTTCTATTACAGCCTGCGCACCGCGGCGCTGCCGTTCCTGTTCATCTTCAATACCGACCTGTTGTTGATCGATGTCGGCTGGCTGCAGGGGGTAGTGATATTCATCATCGCGACCATTGCGATGTTGATCTTTGCCGCGGGCACCCAAGGCTTCATGATCGCCCGCAATCGCTGGTACGAGAGCATCCTGATGCTGCTGGTGGCCTTCACGCTGTTCCGCCCCGGGTTCTGGATGGACATGATTCACGACCCCTATCAGTCTGTGCCGCCAGCACAATTTGTCCAGGCACTGGGTGAGGTCGATGATGGCAGCAACCTGAGGGTGCAAATTGCCGGTGAAGACGCCTTCGGCGACCCCTTGGTCACCTATATCCTGGTGCCGGTGCCTCGCGGTGAAACGGCTGAGGAGCGCATGCAGGAACTCGGCATGGAGCTCTGGATAGAGGGGGATCAGGCCATGGTCGACTTCGTCGAATTCGGCAGCCTGGCAGCGGATCTCGGCTTTGACTTCGATCAGGAGATCATCGAGGTATCAGCCCCGGTGGATCGCTGGGCGAAAGAGTGGATGTGGATTCCAGGCTTCCTGGTGTTTGGCCTGGTGGTGCTGCTGCAGTGGCGTCGGCGTAAGGTCCAGTCGCCCAGCACGGCTGCAGCTTGAGGAGGGGATGATCATGTACAGCAAGATACTGTTGTCGGTGGACCTTAACGAGGAGAGCTCCTGGGTCAAAGCCCTGCCAACGGCGGTCACCCTGTGTCGCACCTTCGGTGCATCGCTGCATGTGGTGACGGTACTGCCGGATTACCGCATGCCCCTGGTTGGCTCCTATTTTCCCGAGGACTTCGCCAAGAAGGCCCACGAGGCCATATCGGAGGCTCAGCATAGGTTCATTCAGGAGCACGTGCCGGACGACATCAAGGTGCAGTCGATAATCGCCGATGGCTCTCCCTGGGAGGCCATCGTCAAGACGGCGAAGAAGCTCGAGGTGGACCTGATCGTCATGGCGTCCCACAACAAGCGCAAGTTCGCCGATTATGTGTTGGGCCCCAATGCCGAGCACGTGGTTCATCACTCGAAGGTGTCGGTGATGATCGTCCGCTGAGAACGAAACCGGAAAGGAGCCACACAGAATGCCCCGGCCGAGCAATCGGCCGGGGCATTCTGGCTTCTGGAAGCGGGGCTCGGCTTGTCTCTGGCGGTCAACCGGCCTTGATAGACGCTTCGTGCGTGGCGGAGGCGCCGGTATCATCCTGCCATTCGAATAGCGCTTCCCCGTCCTCTTCGGGGCTCAGGTAGAACAGCAGGTAGGGGCTGGCGGATATCGACTGGTGGAGCTCGGCCTCGAAGGCGGTTGCGCCGTTCAGGCTGACGGTGAAGCGCTCGATGATATGTCGCGGCACGGCTTCACCGTCGGCACCTTCACGCAGGCCGGTCTCCATGGGGTGGTTGATCAGCGTGCGCACCGCTTCGGGCTGGCCCGCGGTGAAACGGGAGGGAACGCTCACCCGAGGGTTGGACAGCGGCTCGGGCTGGTCGCTGCCATTGCGCATCAGGCAGCCGCTGACGGTGATACGAACCTCCCGCGCCGTCGCGAAGCGCTCGCCCTGATGGCTGGTGGCGATGGCGATCACCTGCTGGGTTTCGTTGAGCCTGACCCGCGTGGATATCTCGGGCTTGCCGCTCAGGGGGGTGAGGTGGAAGGTCGCGATCTCGGGCGAGGGGTTGGCCGTCGCGAAGAGGTCGATGCGCGTGATGTAGTCATCGTCGGCGAGTTCACCGTCGAAACCGACCGTGAGCGCAACCGAGGCGCCATCTTCCGAGACATGGGGCAGGTCGAGTACCAGCCCCTGGGTGGCGGGCTCGGCATCGCCCAGCACGCTGCGAGCGGCGTCCAGGCGCTGCCAAGGACCCTCTGCCAGGGCGGGCGTGGCCAGGCCGGCCAGGCCGATAGCGGCCACGGCAGCGGCCATGCCGCGCAGGAGGCGGCGGCGGGCGGCATCGTGATGATCGGGGCGAGCAGCGTGCATGGAGTCCTCCGGTAATCGATCAATTCTTGGACAGTGCCAATGGGCCGACGATCCCCAGTCGGGCGCCGGCCACGATGCCTGCCAGGGCGGCAAAGGCGGTCAACGCCAGTGTCGACAGCCCGGACAGGCCCTGGCCGATGGAGCAGCCCAGCGCCATGACACCACCGATGCCCATCAAGGTGCCCCCCGCCATGCTGCGCAACATCTGCCCGGGCCCGTCGAAAGCCCGCAGGGTAAAGTCACGCCGCAGCAGAGCCATGGCGAGGGCGCCCATGATGACGCCACCCACGACGCTGACGCCGAAGCCGAGTCGGGTGCCGGTGGACAGCATCAGGTACTGCAGTGATTCACCGATGGGGGCGATGAAGGTCAGGCTCGCCAGGCGTACCGGCTCGAAGTCGTCATGACCGAGCACACCGGTGGCGTACCAGCCTGCCGGAACCAGGAGGCCGATGATGAGGCCCCCGAGCCAATCCCCGGGCGAGGCACGAAACGCTGCATTGGAGAACACCCAGGCCAGCAGGGCGCCGCCGAGTACCAGCGCCATGAGCCAGGCGGGGGCACCGATTGCCCCTGGCAGGTCATGGGTGGGCAGGGCCAGTGTGGTCATGCCTTCCAGCCAGATCCGCAGCGGCGCCAGTACGCCGGAAAGCGCCATGTAGGCGGCCAGGCCGAGGCATGTCAGGACGACGAAGCTGCGCAGGTTGCCGCTGCCCAGCAGTACCAGGGCGCGGGCCCCGCAGCCGTTGGCCAGGGCCATGCCATAGCCGAACAGGGCGCCGCCCAGGGGGATGGCAAGCCAGGAAGGGGCCGGGTTTGCGTAGAGGGAGTCTTCCAGTGACACCAGCCCGGCCATAGCCAATGCCTGGCTGCCCAGCAGCGCCACCGCCATGGCCAGGGCATAGCTGCGCAGCTTGCGGCTGTCGCCGAGGGTCCAGCGATTGGCCAGGCCACGCATCAGGCAGAAGCCGGTGGCCTGGCCGGTTGCGCCGAAAACCAGGCCGATCAGTACAGCCGACCAGACCACCAGCTCGGTATGGCTCATGCAGAGAGTGTCCTTGTCGCAATGCCGTGCATGTATTCGGCCACTCTCAGGCGACCCTGCTCAGGTGACCTCCGTTCAGGTGACCTTCGTTCATGTGACCCGCTCAGGTAACCCTGCCGCCTAGGGGAGTGCCCCAGGTATCCTGGCAGATGGCGTTGTACCAGCCCACGGCGTATTCGGCTTCCAGTGCGCGCGTGGCGTCTGGCGCATCGGCCGGGCTCAGGCCGCCGGCCCCCTCCACTTCGGCAATCACACCGTCCTGGACACGATAGACACCGGCCACCGAGATGCCGTACTCCGGCCCGACCAGGCTATAGCAGGTATTGGTCCAGTAGGCCTCAGGCGCCGGACGCGACTCCAGCGACGCGGCAATGGCGGCGGCCACGACCTTGGCCTGGGCGTTGGCACAGAAGCCCGACTTGGGCATCGGCGCCGCCACCGTGGCGTCGCCCACCACATAGATGTCATCGACCTGGCGTGACTCGAAGGTCTCGGGCTTCACCGGCACCCAGCCGGAGTCGTCGGTGACGCCGGCACGCTCGGCGATCCAGCCGGCCTTCTGGGGTGGAATGACGTTGAGCACGTCGGCGCGATGCACGGTGCCGAATTCGGTCTCGACTTCGAGCCTGTCGGCATCGACGCGGGTTACCCGGCCGTCGTTCGATAGTCCCACCCACTCGATGCGGTCGCCGTAGAGTCGCTCCCAGCCGGCGGTGAACAGCCCCTGCTTGGAGAAATTGTCCTTGGCGTCGAGGATCAGGACCTTCGACTTCGGCTTGTGCTGGGCCAGGTAGTTGGCCACCAGGCTGGCGCGCTCATAGGGGCCGGGCGGGCAACGGAAGGGGTTGTCCGGTGCCACCATGACGAAGGTGCCGCCATCGTCCATGGCCTCGAGCTGGCTGCGCAGCAGTTCGGTTTGGGCACCGGCCTTCCAGGCGTGGGGAGCCTTCTCGGCGGCCTCCTCGTCGTAGCCTTCCAGCGCATTCCAGCGCATGTCGACGCCGGGGGAGAGGACCAGGCGATCGTAGTCGAGTTCGCGGCCGGTGGAGAGGGTTACCTTGTGGGCCTCGGCATCCACGTCTTCGGCCATGGCATGGATCACGCGCACGCCGTAACGCTCTTCCAGTTCATCGTAGCCATGGGCGATGGCGTCCATCTCCCGCAGCCCGCCCAGGTGCAGGTTGCTGAACGGACAGGTATAGAAGGTCTCGTTCGGCTCTACCAGGATCACGTCGATGGCCGGGTTGGCCCGCTTGAGATACTTGGCGGCCGTGGCACCCCCGAAGCCGCCGCCGACCACGATGACGCGCCCGGCGTGCTGGCCGCCGATGGCGAAGGGTGCGCTGCCCACCAGCGGCAGCAGGGATGCGGCGCCGAGGCCCTTGATCAGCTGACGACGGGTCAGGCCGTTGCGGTTGTGACGATGGTTCATGTCGCGCCCCCTCATTCTTCCCGCTCGTTATCGTTTTCCAGATCGATGCCGGCAAAGTGCCGGGCGAGTGCCTCGAGCTCGGCATCCGTGAAGCCCTTGGCGATCCGGTCCATTATCGTGGTTTCACCGACTTCCTCGTGCTTGAAGTCGAGCAGACGCGAGGTCAGGACATCGGCGGGACGGCCGGCGATCGTCGGTACGCTGCCGGCCAGCCGGCCATCGGTGCCGTGGCAGTTGGCGCAGCCGCCTGCCATCACCTCGAGCTGGGCATCGGAAAAGGTCTCTTCGGCCTGGGCGGTCAGGGGGAGGCCTACCAACAGCAGGCTCACCAGTGGCAGGGACGCAATAGGGAAAACCCGTTTCATCGTCAGGCTCCTGGTCGGAGTTCTTGTCGGAAGTCGTGCCAAACGAACATATTACTGTGGGCTGGACGCCACCAGAAGGAACGCTTTGGCATTCCATTATGCCCCTATGAACGACAGAGTTAGGATCTTATGCCTTTTTGTGATTGCTGTAAAAGTCGGGAGCTTCTTCGACAAAATGGGGCTTTACGTTGATTGGTCCGAGGCGCACTCTTGTGCTAGGTCAACTACATTAATGCCGTAGCAGGACGACATGCTGTAGCAGGACAACAAGACGCCTCCCGGTCACCCAACCGGAACGGCGCGCTCTTTCGTCACATGACTTGGCGACCATACGGGGTATGCATATGAACGCAGCAACAAGATCCACGGGTCAGTCATCGGTGCCCACGGTGAAGATCATCATCAATCCAATCGGTATGGACAGGCCCAGGGCCTGGCTGGCCGCCGGTTTCGAGGATTTTCGCAAGGCCACGGCGGTTAGCCTCGCCTATGGCATGTTCTGGGTCGGGTTGAGTATCGCAGTGACCCTGGGTGCCGTCATGCTCGACCTGTGGCACTGGTTGCTGCCCATGGCCGCTGGCTTCATGTTCCTTGGCCCACTGGTGGCGGTGGGGTCCTACGGGGTCAGCCGGGCGATCGAGGCCAACCGCACCCCCCATCTCGGAGACGCCTTCAGCGCCTGGCGGCCCCACGCCGGCCAGCTGGCGATGATGGGCGTGATGATGATGATCTTCTTCCTGGCCTGGATTCGACTGGCCACCCTGCTCTTCGCACTGTTCTACGGTTTCGAGGCGCCTGGGCCCGCGGCGCTCTATGCATCGCTGTTGACTACGCCGCAAGGGCTGGGCTTGATCCTTGTCGGCTCGGGCGTGGGTGCCGTGTTGGCGTTCGGTGCCTTCACCATCAGCGTGGTCGCCATTCCAACCTTGATGGATCAGGATCTCACCTTCATGGAAGGCATCGAGGCGAGCGTGCGTTCCGTGTCGAGGAATTTTCGCCCCATGCTGCTGTGGGCCGCGATACTGACCGGCTGTGTGCTGGTGGGGGTGCTGACCTTCTACATCGGCCTGGCCCTGATCCTGCCGGTGCTGGGACACGCCAGCTGGCACGCCTATGAGGACCTGGTGCGTTGCGAACCGGTGGAGAGTGCCGACAGCTGATACTCTGCAAGGGCAGGAGGTGCCTCCTCCTCCTGCCCGAGCCGCGCTACCGAGCCATTTCCTGTCTTGTATTTTCCCTGCTTCGCAGCGGTTCCTTTCTTGCCTGACCTTTCAGCCTATTTCGCGTAACCTTGTCCGTCACTACCCCGGTGCTTTTGGACTGCCGTGATGTTGTTGACGAGACGATGTTGTTATCTGTTCGCCTTCTGCCTGCTGCCTTTATGGGCCTTGTCACCGCTGACGCTGGCCGCGTCCTTTCCGCCTCCGGAAGGGGAGGTCCTGCTGCGGCTGTCCGGGCAGATCGAGCACACCAATGTCGGTGACGAGTTGCATCTGGATCGGGCCATGCTGATGTCTCTGGCACCAACGGTCATCGAAACCGGTACCCCCTGGACCGAGGGCGTGAGCCGTTTCAAGGGGCCGCTGGCCCGCGCGGTGCTCGAAGCGGCCGGTGTCAACGTGGAGCATGTGCGCGTGAGGGCGCTGGACGACTTCGAGGCCAAGGTGCCGGTGTCGGACTTTCACGATTACGATGTGATCCTGGCCATCGAGCGCGATGGCGAGCCCATTGCCGTTCGCGACCTCGGTCCGGTTTTCGTCCTCTACCCCTTCGATGAGCACCCTGAGCTGCTCAACGAGACCATCCGCTTTCGCTCGGTCTGGCATGTGGGAACTATCCATGCTCCCTGAGCGGCCCATGCTCCCTGAGCGGTTTTGATACGGGAGGCGAGATAATGGTGCTGCGTCATCCGCTTCGGCTGAAGCTGGGCGCCATGGCCGCGCTGCTCTTTTTCACTGCCGCCCTGGTCGTTGTGGGGCTGGCTGCCTGGCGCCAGGAAGGTCTCTACCAGAACGTGGGGGCGGATAGCTCCTGGCACGCCTACAAGCTCGACCGCGATATCGTGCAGCTGCGCAGCGACCTGGCGCGGCGCAGCGGTAGCGGGCAGAGCCTGGATGCCCTGAGACTGCGCTTCGAACTGCTCTATAGTCGCTTCAACCAGCTGCGCCGGGTCGATGCCACCGAGCTGTTCGACTACAGTCCGGCGGCGCATCGATTGCTGCCCGAGATCATCGACAGGATGGATGATTTCGATGACGTGCTGCAGCAGCTCGATCGGCTGGACGATCCCGCACACCATGCGCTGGACGCCAGGCTGGAGGCCCTCAGTGCCAATACCGAACAGCTGGTCATCGCCATCAATGGATACCTCGCCGAGGCGGCGACCCGTGACCGGGAAGCCTTGCAGGCGCTCTATGTGCTGTTGCTGGCATTGATCCTGGCCATGAGCCTGGCCGGGCTGCTGGTGATCATCTTTCTGGTGCGGGAGGCCCGCGACAATGCGGCGGCGCGGCGCTCGCTGGAGACATTGAGCCGGGAGCTTCAGGACGCGGCTCGTCAGGCTGAATCGGCCAGCCGGGCCAAGTCGGAGTTTCTTGCCACCGTAAGCCACGAGATACGCACCCCGCTCAACGGGGTCATCGGCATGAGCGACCTGCTCATGGACCAGCCGCTGGACGCTCGCTCCCGGGAGTATGTGGGCACGCTTCATGCCAGTGCCGGGCGCCTGCTGGGACTGATCAACGATATCCTGGACTTTTCCAAGATCGAGTCCGGCAAGCTTGAACTGGAGCATCGACCGGTGCGACTGGCGGCCCTGATCGACGATGCCTGCCGCCTCTTTGCGCCGCGTGCCGAGGCCAAGGGTCTCAAGCTGGAGAGTCGCCTCTCGCCAATGCTGCCCGCCCGGTTCATGGGGGATCCTGCCCGGCTGAGGCAGGTGCTGCTCAACCTGCTGGCCAATGCCATCAAGTTCACCGAGCGGGGCGGGGTGGTCATCGAGGCGAAGGAGACGGATAGCGGTCGACTCTACCTGGCGGTATGCGATACCGGGCCCGGGGTTACCGCGGACCAGCAGCAGCGGCTCTTCGAGCCGTTTCGTCAGGCGGACGCCTCCACCGCACGGCGCTACGGGGGCACCGGCCTGGGCCTGGCCATCTGTCGGCGCCTCACCGATGCCATGGGAGGGGAGATCGGCGTTGATAGTCAGCCCGGCAAGGGCAGTCGGTTCTGGATCGAGCTGCCGTTCGAACCGGCCGACGATGAAGCGGAACGTGACGAGCCGCCAGCGCTCATGTCGGCCAGCTTCGATGGCAATGTGCTGCTGGTTGAGGACAACCCGGTCAATCAGCAGGTGGCGGTAGCGATGCTCGAACGCTTCGACTGTCATGTGCAGGTGGCCGGCAGCGGCCAGGAGGCCCTGGAGGCCATCGCTACGGAGACCTTCGACCTCATCTTCATGGACGTGCAGATGCCCGACATGGATGGTCTTGAGACCGTGCGTAGAGTGCGGGCGAAAGGGGGGTGGAGCCGACGGGTGCCCATCGTGGCGATGACCGCCGGCGGCCCCGGGGCCGAGCGGGCGCGCTGCCTGGATGCCGGGATGAACGACTATCTGACCAAGCCGCTCCTTCGCACAGAGCTCGCGGCCTGCCTGCGTCGCGCGCTGCCGGAGCTGGCGCCGGTAACGGCACAGGAGGGGGCCGTTGGTTCCGCCGCTGCCGAGCTTGACGAGCAGGCCTTGGCCGATCTGCTGGACTCGCTCGGTGAGACGATGGTGGCGACGCTGGTCGCGGTACATCGCGACCAGCTGCAGTCGCAGAGCCTTGTCATGCAGGACGCTGCGGACCGGGGGGACATGCCAGCGCTGGAAGCCGTCGCCCACAGCATCAAGGGTGAATCGGCAAGCCTTGGTGCCCGCAAGCTCGCTGCCGTTGCTCAGCGCATTGAAGCGCTGGCCCATCATGAGCGTCAGGAGGACGTGGGCGAGCAGCTGAAGCTCCTCCACGCCCTGATTCCCGTGACCCTCGATGAGTTGGAAAGGTGGCTGGCGGAGCAGACGGCGCCGGGCGATATGGCCCGGTAAGCGGCTCCAGACGACGACCTGCGTTGTGGCATGCCCCCGGGGCAGCCTAAACTGCAGGAAACCCCTGCCGAGGTCGCCATGGACCTACTTGACGCCGACGTCACCGAGACAGTGCACCACTGTGGCGTTCCGCCAGTGATCACCGCCTACAGTACCCTACGCGAGCCCGGCGAGGCGGCGCGTGAGCTGGCCCGGCAGCTGCGCCATGCCGAGCTCGGGTTCGTGCTGTTCTTCTGCAGCGCGGAGTATTCGCTCGAGAGGCTGGGGCCCGCGATGAACGCGGCTTTCGAGGGCACACCCATTTCCGGCTGTACCACGGCAGGCGAGATCACACCTTCGGGTTACTGTCGCGGCTGTATCGTGGCCATCGGCTTCGATCGCCGCGTCTTCGCCGTCGCGCACACCCTGATCGACGACCTGGAGGGGTTCGGTCTGCTTCAGGCTCAGCGCCTGACCGGGGAGCTGCTCGAGGCGTGTCGGCACGCCTCGCCAACGCTGGAGGGTGGGCAGCACTTCGTGCTCACCCTGCTCGACGGTCTCTCCAGCAGTGAGGAGCAGGTGCTGGCCACGCTGGATACGGCCCTGGGCAGCATCCCCAGCTTCGGTGGCTCGGCCGGTGACGACAACCGCCTGGCCCATACCCATGTCTACAGCGATGGCCGTTTTCACAGCGAGGCGGCGGTAGTGGTGCTGATCCAGACTCGCTTGCCCTTCGAAGTCTTCACTACCCACCACCTGCGTCCGCGCCAGGAGAAGCTGGTGGTGACACGGGCGGATTGCCAACGACGTCGGGTACTGGAGCTCAACGCGGCCCCTGCGGCCGAGGAGTATGCTCGCCTGGTGGGGCTGCCGGTCACGGCGCTGGAGCCGGCGATCTTTGCCAGCCATCCCCTGGCGGTACGCATCGGTGAACAGCACTACGTGCGCTCCATCCAGGGTGCCAACGACGATGGCAGCCTCAGTTTCTACTGCGCGGTGGAGAACGGCATCGTGCTTACCGCCATGCAGCCTGCCCCGCTGCTCGATGACCTGCAGCTTACGCTTCAGGGCCTGCGTGAACGGCTGGGCGAGCCGGTACTGATCCTGGGCTGCGACTGTTTCCTCAGGCGACTCGAACTGGAAGCCCTGGGCCAGGTCGACGAGGCTTCGCGGCTACTGGGGGTGGCGGGTGTCGTCGGCTTCAACACCTATGGGGAGCAGCACCATGGCATGCACATCAACCAGACGCTGACCGGGGTCGCCATTGGATCTGTTCCAACCGCCTGAACTGCCCGACGAGTGGCATGAACGGGAGCGCGTGCTGCAGGAAGAGAATGCCCGGCTCAGGCGCATCTGCGCCTCACTGATCGAACGGGTCGAGTCCGGTGGGGTCGCCAGCGGCGCACCCTACGCCTCCTTCGAGCACTCGGTGCTGCTGGCCGAGCAGGTGCGGGAGCGCACCGACGCGCTGCAGCAGGCACTGACCGAGCTGCACCGGGCCAAGGCCGAGGCCGAGGCTGCCAATCTCTCCAAGACCAAGTTTCTGGCTGCCGTCAGCCACGACCTGTTGCAGCCGCTCAACGCCGCGCGGCTTTTCGCCAGCGCCCTGGACGAGCATGCACTGCCCGATGACTCGCGCCGGCTGGTCGGTAATATCGGTCGCTCGCTCAAGGGAGTCGAGGCCCTGCTTGGCACTCTGGTGGATATTTCCCGTCTCGATGCCGGCGTGCTGACGCCCGATATCGCCCCCTTTCCCGTTACTCAGCTACTCGATGTCCTGGCCGAGGAGTATCGACAGATGGCAGCCGCCCGTGGACTGGAGCTGCGCTACGTGCCCTGTGACGCCGTGGTCGAATCGGATTTGGCACTGCTGGCGCGGGTCGTGCGCAATTTCCTGGCCAACGCGATTCGCTATACCCCACAGGGGCGCATCCTGCTGGGCTGCCGGCATCGTGCCGATGGCCTGGAGATCGTGGTGGGCGACACGGGGCTCGGTATCGCCGAGGCCCAGCGCGAGGCAATCTTCCTGGAGTTTCGCCGCCTCGGGGTCGAGTCGAGCGACCAGGACCGAGGCCTGGGGCTGGGGCTCGCCATCGTCGATCGCATCAGCGGCATGCTGGGTCACCCGCTGCGACTCGTCTCACAGCCCGGGAAGGGCTCGCTGTTCTCGGTTCGCGTGCCCTATGGGCCACCACAGGAGCTGGCGACACGGGCATCATTGCCGATAGTGGGCGGACAGGCGCCGGATAGCCTCTCGGGAGCCATGGTCTGGGTGATCGATAATGACCCTGCCATCTGCGAGGGAATGGCGGCCCTGCTGGGGGGCTGGGGTTGTCGGGTGGTCACGGCAGCGTCGTTGGCACAGCTCGAAGCCCTTGTCGGCGATGACAGTGCCGATGTGCTGCTGGTGGACTATCACCTCGAAGAGGATGAGCCAGACGGCCTGGCCGTGGCGGCCAGGCTGCGCCGGCGTCATCCTGGGTTGCCGGTGGTGCTGATTACCGCCAACCATGATGCGGCACTGAAGGCTCGAGCCCGGCGACTGGGCCATGAGTGTCTGCTCAAGCCGCTGAAGCCGCTACGACTGAAGATGATCCTGATGCAGTACCTGGCTGGCCAGGCCTGATCAGCCGTATCAAGCTTTGGGCTCGATCCGATAGAACCCACCATCGCTTTCGCCGGTGAGCACGTAGAGCAGGCCGCCGGCTGCGAAGCTGGCGGCAAGGGTGAGGGAGAGGTGAGCTCAAGACGGCGGCATTCGAGATGGACTGGCTCAGTCCAGGGATGACGGCGACTCGGCCATGCTCCGGTAGTACCGGCTCAGGGCATGATCGGCTGCAAGGCCGTGGGCACCCTCGCCGTACAGCGCTGCAAGGCGATGCGCCGCGCGGCGGCTGCCGCCTTCACTGGCCTGGCGGTAGTAAGCGAGTGCCCGTTCCAGGTCGGGGTGCGTGCCACGGCCATCTTCCAGCATCACTGCCAGCTGAAACGCCGCGTCGGCATTTCCTTCCATCGCCAGGCGCTGCCAGATCTCGAAAGCCTGTTCATAGCGTCCCATCTTGAACTGCCCATATGCCAGATAGCTGTCGACCATGCGTCCCTGGGTCGGCGCAGCGGTCGGTTCGTCGGCCCAGGAGAGTGAGCCATGGACCAAGGTGGCTAGCAGCAGCAGACGGTAAGGTTTCATCAGAGTTCCCGGCACGAAGAGGATCTTTCGAGGCTAGCCGGCAACCCCCGGGCGCGCTAGCGCTCTCCCTCCCGTTTGCTCCCAATGAAGGGAGGCTTCTCCTTCCAAAGTACCGCCCATGAGCAGGGCGGCGGGTGCTTTACTGGACTTGTGCCGCTGCTGCGGCACGTCTGCACAAACCGACAATACCAACAGGAGAGATGCCATGTGGACCAAGCCTAGCTTTCGCGACCTTCGCCTCGGCTTCGAAGTCACCCTCTATATCGCCAACCGCTGATCACTCGTCACGCCAACGGGGCCTGCAATGGCCCCGTTCGGGCAAGAAGGAGAAGCGCCATGCAGGTGCTGATACTCGGTTCGGCTGCCGGGGGCGGGTTTCCGCAGTGGAACTGCAACTGCCCCAACTGCCGTGGGGTGCGCCTGGGAGGGAGCGGCTTGAGCCCCAGGACGCAATCCTCCATCGCCATCAGCATGGACGGTGAGCACTGGCTGCTGTGCAATGCCTCGCCCGACATTCGTGCCCAGCTCAGCGCCCATCCAGCACTCTTTCCCAGGCGTGGCCTGCGCGGCAGTGGCATTGCCGAAGTCTTGCTGGTGGATGCCCAGATCGATCATGTCAGCGGGCTGCTGTCGCTGCGCGAAGGCTGTCCGCTTGACGTCTGGTGCACCGCGAGTGTCCACGACGACCTGTCCACCGGCTTCCCGCTGTTTCCCATGCTGGAACACTGGAACGGAGGCCTGTCCTGGCGAGAGATCGCCCTGTCCGGCGAGCGCGACTGCTGCACCTTTGAGGTGCCAAGCTGCCCGGGACTTGCGATCACCGCGCTGTCGCTGCACTCCAATGCCCCTCCTTACTCTCCCCGGCGCGGTGCGCCGGCCACCGGTGACAACCTGGGGCTGCTGTTTCACGACACCCTGACGGGCGGCTCGCTCTTCTATGGGCCTGGCCTGGGGGCGCCGAGCCGCGAGGCGAGGGCGCTGATGGCCCGGGCCGACTGCGTGCTGGTGGATGGCACGCTATGGCACGACGACGAGATGTCGCGCCTCGGGATCGCCGATACCACCGGCCGCGAGATGGGGCACCTGCCCCTGGCCGGGGAGGGCGGCATGATCGAAGAGCTCGACGCCTTGCCGTCAGGCACGCGGCGCATCCTGATCCATATCAACAATACCAACCCCGTCCTGGACGAGGGGTCCGCCGAGCGCGCCGAGCTGGACCGGCACGGCATCGAGGTGGCCCATGACGGCATGCGCCTGTCACTGTAAATGCCAGGGAAACCGACGCCCTACAGCTAACAACAAACAACTAACAGGACCAGACATGAACGCCGCTCTCTCTTCGCCAGTCTCTCTCATGACCCCCGAGGCTTTTCGTCAGGCCCTGCTGGCCAAGGGGGATTACTATCATATTCACCATCCCTATCAGGTCGACATGGCAGAAGGGCGCGCCACGCCGGAGCAGATCCGCGGCTGGGTGGCCAATCGCTTCTATTATCAGGTGATGATTCCACAGAAGGACGCGGCGCTGCTGGCCAACTGCCCGGACGCCGCCACGCGGCGACGCTGGATCCAGCGGCTGCTGGACCACGACGGCCGCGACGATGATGCAGGTGGCATCGAGGCGTGGCTGACCCTGGGCGAGGCGGTCGGCCTGCCCCGGGAGGAGCTGATGTCCCAGCAGCATGTCCTCCCCGGTGTGCGCTTCGCCGTGGACGCCTACGTCAACTTCGTGCGCCGGGCCAGCTGGCAGGAGGCGGCGATCTCCTCGCTGACCGAGCTGTTCGCTCCCCTGGCGCACCAGAGCCGCCTGGACACCTGGCCGGGTCACTACCCCTGGATCGACGCGGCCGGCTACGGATACTTCCGCAAGCGCCTCAAGGAGGCGCGCCGAGATGTCGAGCATGGGCTGGAAGTGGCGCTGACGGTATGCACCACCGTGGAAGCCCAGCAGCGCGCGCTGGAGATCCTGCAGTTTAAGCTCGACGTGTTGTGGAGCATGCTGGATGCCATGACCCTGGCCTACCAGCTGGGGCGTCCGCCCTATCACAGTGTGACCGACCGAGCGGTTTTTCACCGGGGACTGGCATGAACGCCCTGGCGGTGCCCTCGCTCCGACCCGGCTGGCGGCTGCAGTGGGAGGAGGCCCAGGGGTGCCATGTGCTGCTCTACCCCGAGGGGATGGTGCAGCTCAACGACAGTGCCGGTGCGATCCTGTCGCTGGTCGATGGTGAGCGTGATGTCGCCGCGCTGATCGACGAGCTCACCCGGCGTTATCCCGATGCGTCGAGCGATGAGCTTGCCCAGGATGTCATCGAGTTCTTCGTCGACGCCTTGCAACAGGGCTGGATTCATCATGACTGACGTCGTTCGCTCCCGGACCGGCGGGGCAAGCGGCATCGGCCCGCCCCTGTGGCTGCTGGCCGAGCTGACCTATCGCTGCCCCCTGCAGTGCCCCTACTGCTCCAACCCCCTCGACTTCGCGCGCTACCGTGACGAGCTCGATACCGACGCCTGGATCGACGTGATGCGCCAGGCACGGGCCATGGGTGCCGTACAGCTCGGTTTCTCGGGGGGTGAACCGCTGGTGCGCCGCGACCTGGAAGCGCTGGTCGACGAAGCCCGGCGGCTCGGCTTCTACACCAACCTGATCACCTCCGGCGTGGGACTGACGACTGCGCGCATCGATGCGCTGCGGGACGCGGGGCTGGACCATATCCAGATCAGCCTGCAAGCGGCGGATGCCGAGGTTGCCGCCGCCGTGGCGGGTTCGGCCAAGGCCTATGCCGGCAAGCTGGCCATGGCCCGCGCGGTCAAGTCGGCCGGCTATCCCATGGTGCTCAACGTGGTGCTGCATCGCCACAACATCGATGACATCGACCGGGTGATTGCCCTGTGCGACGAACTGGGTGCCGATGCCGTGGAGCTGGCCAGCTGCCAGTACTACGGCTGGGCCAGGCTCAATCGTGCCGGCCTGCTGCCGAGCCGTGCCCAGGTCGAGCGTGCCGAGGCGGTGACCCGGGAGTGGCGTGAGCGCCTGGCTGCGCGAGGGCGCAACATGCGCTTGCTGTTCGTGGTGCCGGACTACCATGCCGAGCGTCCCAAGGCGTGCATGGGCGGTTGGGGCGCCATCTTCATGACGGTGGCTCCGGATGGCACCGTGCTGCCGTGTCACAGTGCCCGTGAGCTGCCCATGCCCTTTCCCAGCGTGCGCGACGCATCGCTGAAGGAGATCTGGTACGCCAGCGACGCCTTCAACCGCTTTCGCGGCGACGCCTGGATGCCCGAGCCCTGTCGTGGCTGCAGCGAGCGCCACCAGGATCACGGCGGCTGCCGCTGCCAGGCCTATCTGTTGACGGGCGATGCGGCGGCCACCGATCCGGTATGCAGCAAGTCGCCGCGACATGAGCTGATCGTACAGGCCTTGGACGAGTCGAGCGCCGATCACCGAGAGGTAGAGGGGCTTATATCGCGTCATGCCCGCAATTCGCGCATCCTTTGTCGCGGTTAGGCCATACGCGACCAAGGGCGAAGGGCGCCGGAACGGGATGCCCCATAACATGGGCCAGAAAATCCCGTGGTGACACGATAACAAGACGCCGCTGACCCTGGCCGGGCCCCGGTGCCGGGCAGCGTCGAGCGGGAGGTTCCCAGCATGGCTTCCAGTATCACCGACCTGCGCAAGTTCGTGGCCCCCGAGATCATCTTCGGCGACGGTGCACGCCGCGCCGTGGCCAACTACGTGGGTACCTTCGGCGCCGAGCGGGTGCTGCTGGTATCGGACCCTGGCGTCGTCCTGGCCGGCTGGGTCGAAGAGGTGGAGGCGGACCTGGCGGCCCAGGGCATCGCCTGCCAGCGCTTCGTCTCGGTCTCGCCCAACCCGCGGGTCGAGGAGGTGATGGCGGGGGCCGCGGCGTATCGCGAGATGGGCGCCCAGGCCATCGTGGCCATCGGTGGCGGCAGCCCCATGGACTGCGCCAAGGGTATCGGCATCGTCGTTGCCCATAACGGCCACATCCTGGACTTCGAGGGCGTCGACACCCTGCGTGTGCCGATCCCGCCGCTGATCTTCGTGCCCACCACCGCGGGCACCTCGGCGGACATCTCCCAGTTCGCGATCATCTCCGACCAGCAGCGGCGCATGAAATTCTCCATCGTCAGCAAGTCGGTGGTGCCGGACGTCTCGCTGATCGACCCCCAGGTCACCCTCACCATGAGCCCATTCCTGACGGCCTGCACCGGTGTCGATGCACTGGTGCATGCCATCGAGGCCTTCGTCTCTACCGGCAGTGGTCCGCTCACCGATGCCCACGCCCTGGAGGCGATGCGCCTGATCAATGGTCATCTCGTCGCGCTGGTGGCCGACCCGCAGAACCTCGAGCTGCGTGCCCAGGTGATGCTCGGCAGCATGCAGGCGGGGCTGGCGTTCTCCAACGCCATCCTCGGGGCGGTGCACGCCATGTCGCATAGCCTGGGTGGCTTCCTGGACCTGCCCCATGGGCTGTGCAACTCGCTGCTGCTCGAGCACGTGGTGGCCTACAACTTCGAGTCGGCCCCGGAGCGCTTTACCCGCATTGCCGAGACGCTGGGCATCGATTGCCGTGGGTTGACGAGTCGCCAGGTGCGGGCCCGGCTGATCGATCACCTGGTTGCGCTCAAGCGTGCCGTCGGCCTGACGGGAAGTCTCGGCCGGCTTGGCGTCAGCACCAGCGACGTGCCCTTCCTGACCCGCCATGCTCTCGAGGATCCCTGCATCCTGACCAATCCGCGCCGCTCCGGTTCGAGGGACGTGCAGGTGGTCTTCGAGGAGGCCCTGTGATGCTGCGGTCGTATGCCCGATGAAGAAGGTGAACGACCCCGACGGCTACTCGGTCAGCCAGCTGCTGGGGCTTGGCCAGCAGTCGGCGCGCAAGAGCTACTACCCCGAGCTGACGGCGCGCATGGCCGAGCTCGAGGCCGAGCGCAACCGCTACAAGTGGCTGTTCGAGAATGCCCTGCACGGCATTTTCCAGGCCTCCCTGGGCGGGCGCCTCCTGGCAGCCAATCCGGCCCTGGCTGCAATGCTGGGCGATGGCGACGTGGCGGCGACGCTGAACCGCTGCGCATCGCTGGAGGCGCTCTTTGCCGAGCCCGAGGAGGCGGAGCGGGTGGCGTCGCGGCTGCACCGGCAGGGCCACCTGCAGGGGCACACCACCTGGCTTGCCGGAAGCGACGGCCGGCGGGTGCCGGTCGCCCTGACCCTGCTGAGCAAGCCGGATCGGGGCGATGAGATCCTGGTCGAGGGCTTCGTTGCCGATATCACCGAGCGTGAGCGGGCCCGCCAGGAGCTGCTGGCGCTCAACGCACGCCTCGAGGCCCGGGTGCAGGAGCGCACCCAACTGCTGGAGCAGCTCAACGCCGATCTGGCCGGCGAGGTGGCCGAGCGGCGCCTGATGGAGGAGCAGCTGCGCGCGGCGCGGGACCTGGCCCAGGAAGCCAACCGCAGCAAGGATCGCTACCTGGCGGCGGCCAGCCACGACCTGCTGCAGCCGCTCAATGCGGCGCGCCTGCTGGTATCCACGCTGCGCGAGCGGGAGCTCGATGGCGATAGCGGCCGCCTGGTCGACAGCATTCATCTCTCCCTGGAAGGCGCCGAGGAGCTGCTCACCGACCTGCTCGACATTGCGCGGCTCGACCAGGAGCGTATTCAACCGCAGCTGGAATGCTTCCCCATCTCGCGCATGCTCGATGGCCTGGTGGCCGAGTATGCCCCGCGTGCCCAGCGCAAGGCGCTGCGCTTTCGCTGCGTGGAAAGCTCGGTCTGCGTCAACAGTGACTTCCGCCTGCTGGGCAGGGTGCTGCGTAACCTGCTCTCCAATGCCTGCCGCTACACCGAGTCCGGCAGTGTGCTGCTCGGCGTGCGTCATGTGGGGGATGTCGTCTCCCTCGAAGTGCACGACACCGGCCCCGGCATTCCCGCCGACCAGCTTCGGGCGATCTTCGAGGAGTATCACCAGCTCAACGCCGAGCAAGCGCGCAATCGGCAGGGGGTGGGCCTGGGCCTGGCCATCGTCGAGCGGATCTGCCAGCGGCTGGACGCGACGGTGAGTGTGGATTCGACGCCGGGCCACGGCTCGCGCTTTGCCGTGCGGGTGCCGATCTGTCGGCCATCTTCCTCGCAGGAGGCCGCGCCGTTGGCCTCTCTGCAGCTGAGCCCCCTGCAGGGCCGGCGCATGCTGGTGGTCGACAATGACAGCCGAATATTGATGGGCATGCAGGCGCTGCTCGAGCAGTGGGGCATGACCTGTCGCGTTGCCCACGACCTGGAAGAGGCACTGGCTCAGCCGCATGAGCCGCCAGACGTGCTGCTGGTCGACCTGCACCTGGACGGCGGCGAAACGGGCGACCTCCTGGTGGAGAAGCTCCGCCGGCACTGGCAGCAGCCTGCGCTGCCGGCGGTGGTGATCACGGCGGATCGCTCCGAGGCCTGGCGGCGAACCCTGGCCGAGGCAGGCATTCCCCTGCTGCACAAGCCGGTGCGGCCGGGCAAGCTGCGGGCCGTTCTCAGCCAGCTGCTCGGCGATGAGCGGCATTGAGAGCAGTCTACGACTTTGGTCCTGGCACCGCGGCCTCGCTTCGACACTGAAGTGCTATGTTGCTGCTTTGCATCAAGATATAGACTGAAAGCCGGACCCTGGATCGAGAGAGACCAGCCATGCCAATGCCATTAGCGGTCTCGGAAGTGGAAGCCCCGCAGGATGCGTCGCTGCGCGTGGCCCAGTCCTCCCTCCGCGATCCGGAGCGGGCGGCACAGTACCTCGCCAGCCAGCTGCTTCACCCCGACCTGGAGGGGGTGCTGTTCTTCTGCTCCGCGGAGTATGACCTGCCTGCCCTGGCCACTGCCCTGGAAGCCCACCTGGGGGGCGTTACGCTGTGTGGCTGTACCACGGCGGGGGAGCTGGGCGTCGATGGCTATTCTCGGGGTTCCATCGTGGCACTGGGTTTCGACCGCCGTGCCTTTACCCTCGACTACCGCCTGATCCATGAGCTGGATCGCTTCACGCTGATCGATGCCCAGCGTATTACCGATCAACTGTTCGATCACTGCCTGCGCCATGGCGTGGCTCCGCTGAAGGGGCACACCTTCGCCATGACCCTGCTCGACGGCCTCTCGGCCTGCGAGGAACAGGTGCTGCTGACCCTGACCTCGGTGCTGGCGGGTATTCCTCACTTCGGCGGCAGCGCCGGGGACGACAATCGCCTGACCGGAACGCATGTCTATGGCGAAGGCGCCTTTCACGCCCAGGCGGCGGTCGTGCTGATGATCAATACCGCGCTGGATTTCGAGGTGCTCTCGACCCACCACCTGCGGCCCCGCGGCGAGAAGCTGGTAGTGACGGCCGCCGACAGCGAGGGGCGCAGGGTGCTGGAGCTCAACGCCGAGCCTGCGGCGCAGGAGTATGCGCGACTGGTGGGCTGTCCCGTCGAGGCGCTGGGCCCCGAGGTGTTCGCCCGGCATCCGTTGGCCGTCAGGCTCCATGACAAGACCTATGTGCGCGCCATCCAGGGCGTCAATCGCGACCTCAGCCTGAGCTTCTACTGTGCGGTGGAGACCGGCATCGTCATGACCGCCATGCAGGGTACGGACCTGCTGGAGGATCTCGCCTGCGAGATCGAGGCCATCGTCGAGCGGCTGGGGCCGGCTGAATGCATTCTCGCCTGCGACTGCTTCCTGCGCCGCCTGGAGCTCGAGCAGTCGGGGCTGCAGCCGGCCGCCGGGGAGCTCTATCGGCGCCAGCGTATCCTCGGCTTCAACACCTACGGCGAGCACTGCAACGGCCTGCACCTGAACCAGACCTTCAGCGGCGTCTTCATCGGTCGGTCCCGCCGTGATCTCTGAACGCGAACGTGAGCTGGAGCGTCAGGTTGCCAAGCTCGAGCGCATCAACGCGGCCCTGATCGAGCGGGTCGAGTCGAGCAACCTGCCGCGCATCGCGCCCTATGCCGCCTTCGAGCATGCCGCCCTGCTCGCCGAGCAGGTCCGCGAGCGCACCCGCGCCCTCAACCAGACCCTGGATGAGCTGCGTGCCAGCAATCGACTGCTGGGCGAGGCACGCAAGCGCGCCGAGCAGGCCAACCAGTATCTGGTCGACGCCATTGAAAGCATTACCGACGCCTTCGTGCTGTTCGGTGCCGACCAGCGTATCCAGCACTTCAACAGCCGCTTCGCCGAGTTCTGGCGTCCGGCCGGTATCGAAATCAGGGCCGGCATGTCGCTGGAGGAGCTGCGGCGGCTGGCGCTCACCTCCGGGCTGGTCGTCAAGGAGCAGCTGAAACAGCGCGAGGGACGCACCGTCTACCAGCTGCACGACGGCCGCTGGGTGCAGGTCAACCAGCGGCCGATCTGCGGTGGGGGGCGCGTGTTCCTCTATGTGGACATCACCGAACTCAAGCGCCATGAGCACGCCCAGCGCGAGCATGCCCTGGCCCAGAAGTCGCGCCTCTTGCAGGCCACCCTCGACAGTCTCTCCCAGGGCGTGGCGGTGATTACCCGTGGCGGCCAGCTGGAGATGCACAACCAGCGCTTCTCGCAGCTCACCGGCCTCGATGGGCTGACGCTGCCGGTAGCGCTGGGGTCTCTGGAAGCCACCAGTGAGCTGCTCGACCCGGCGGATATGCAGGCGATACTGCCGGCCTGCGAGCGCCGGCTCAGCGATGGACGCGTGGTCGAGGTACGCGGCCATCCCATGCCTGGCGGCGGCCAGGTGCTCACCTATACCGACATCACCGAGCGCATTCGGCAGGCCGAGGCGCTGGCCGAGCGGGAACGCTGGATTCGCACCATCACCGATCAGGTGCCGGCAATGATCGCCTACCTGAATCGTGAGCTGTGTTACGTCTTCACCAACCGCGTCTACGAGGAGTGGTACGGCTGGCCCCACGACCTGCCATTGGGCTCCTCTCTGGGTGACCTGCATTCGGCGGAGCACTGTGCGCGGCTGATGCCGTATCTCCAGCGCGTACTGGCCGGAGAGCGTATCAGTTTCGAACTGCCCGAGCAGAACGTCGCCGGCGAACAGCGGGTGTTGCTTCGCGCCTACGTGCCGCACCGCGACAGCGATGGCAGCGTCATCGGCTTTTTCGTGCTCGTCCGCGACATCACCGAGCAGCGCCGTACCGCCGAGGCCTTGCACCATGCCTACCAGAACCTCGAGCAGCGTGTGCGCGAACGCACCGCGGAGCTGACCCGCGTCAATGCGCAGCTGCGCGGGGAAATCGAGGAGCGCCTGGCAGCCGAGTGCCAGCTGCGCGAGGCCAAGACCGAGGCCGAGGCGGCCAATCTCTCCAAGACCAAGTTCCTAGCGGCGGTCAGCCATGACCTGCTGCAACCGCTCAATGCGGCGCGGCTGTTCGTGGGGGCGCTGGTGGAGCAGGAGATGTCGGCGACCAACCTGGAGCTGATCCAGCAGGTGGGTCACTCGCTCAAGGATGTGGAGACACTGCTCGGCACGCTGGTGGACATCTCCAAGCTGGATGCCGGGGTGATCACTCCCGAGGTGGCTCCCTTCGCCATCCGCGATCTGCTCGACGGCCTGGCTCGCGAGTATCGCCAGGTGGCGGCCAGCGAAGGCCTGGCGTTCCATTACGTCCCGTCATCGGCGATCGTCAGAAGTGATATCTCGCTGATGGCCCGGGTGATACGCAACCTCTTGAGCAACGCCGTACGCTACACGCCAGGCGGCCATTTGCTGCTGGGCTGTCGGCGTCGCCGGGAGGGGCTGGAGATCCAGGTACTGGATACCGGTTGCGGCATTCCCGACGAGGAGCGTGAGCTGATCTTTCAGGAGTTTCGGCGACTGCAGACCGCTTCGGCTCGGGATCGTGGCCTGGGGCTCGGTCTTTCCATCGTCGACAAGATCTCGCGCATGCTGCACCAGCCGGTACGCGTGAGCTCGCAGATCGGCCGCGGCACCCTGTTCGGCGTGCTGCTGCCCTATGCGCAGCAGCTCCCGGCCGGCCAGCCCCGGCCGGTGGTCGTCAGCGGGGTGGGGCGGGAGCTGGCCGGGAGATGCCTGTGGGTGGTGGACAACGATCCGGCCATCTGCCTGGCGATGCGCCACCTGCTGGAGCGTTGGGGTTGCAAGGTCATCGTGGCCGAAAGCGAAACTCGCCTGTCACAGCTTGCCTGCCTGGCGGAAGAGGGCGCCGATGCGCTGATCGTGGACTATCACCTGGACCATGAATGCAACGGCCTCGATCTGGCGGAGCGTATCAACGCCATGCGCAAGCGCCCACTTCCGGTCCTGGTGATCACTGCCGACCATAGTCGTGAGCTGCGCCAGCAGGTGCGTGAGCTGGGCTTTCAACTACTCAACAAGCCGGTCAAGCCGTTGCGGCTGCGCACCACGCTGCAGCAGTTGGTGGCCGATGCTCCGCTCGAAGCCACCGCGGGGGAGCTTCAGGGCTTGCGCAGGTAGCGGCTGAAGTCGATGTCGCTGGCCGAGAGAATGGCCTGCACGCGGTTGCTGACCCCGAGCTTGCGCAGGATGGCCGAGACGTGGGCTTTCACCGTGGTTTCGGCGATGTTGAGATGGTAGGCGATCATCTTGTTCGACTCCCCACGGGTCATGTGCTCCAGCACCTGCAGCTGCTTGCGGGTCAGCGTTTCGAGCTGCTCCGGGGTGATGCTGCGCTCGTTCGGCTCCTGTGGGCGGGTGTTGCTGGCACGCATGATATCGGAGGGGAGATAGATGTTGCCTTCGAGTATCTGCGCGATGGCCTTGATTAATTGCTCCTTGGGGGATGACTTGGTGAGGAAGCCCACGGCACCGCAGGAGACCGCCTGCAGCATGACGTTCTTGTCCTCCTCGGCGGAAATGATCGCCACCGGAATGGTGGGCGATTCGTTGCGCAGTTGAATCAGCCCGGTCAGGCCGCTCATGCCGGGCATGTTGAGATCGAGCAGGATCAGGTCGAGATCCTCCTCGTCGGCGGTCAAGGCCAGGGTCGCCTCCAGATTCTCGGTCTCCAGCAGCTCGCTGCCGGGGAAGCCAGCGCCGACCACCCGCGCGATTGCCTCACGAAACAGCGGATGGTCGTCGGCGATCAGGATGCGATAGGCAGGAGTAGGCTCATCCATCTTGTTGTTATCCTCGTGGCAATGCTTCAGGGAGACTCGGCGTTAGCAAAGGGTGGTGGGCGGGGCGTGGCGATCTCCAGGAGGTGGCCGGCGGCTTCCCAGCTGTCGATGCCGTCACGATACCAGTAAAGTCGTTGAAATCCCGCTTCGGCAAGGCGCTTGACGGCGTTCCAGGATAGCCAGCAGTCGGAACGACACACCACCACGATCGGATGGCTCATGTCATTGCCGCTGGCGACGGTGACCTCGTCGAGCAGGTAGCCCACCCAGTCGTGGCGGCTGTAGTACCACTCGTCTCCCAGGTGGCCAAGGCCAGTGTTGGGCAGCCACAGCGCCCCCGGCAGGGAGTGGTGTGGCTCGGTTGGCAGGAAACGGCCGTGGTGGAAGGTGAGGTTGATTACATCCACCGGCAGTGCTGGCGGCGTGGCGTTCAACAGGGCCACGACCTCACCCGTGTCCACCGTGGCAGCGCCGGGTGCCGTCTCGGGGGTGGGGCTGCGGTAGCGGTCGATGCGATAGCCTTGCTCGGAGAAGAGCAAGGGATCATCCATCGCCGCCGAGGCGAGGGGGAGTGTCGAGCAGAGCGCTGGCAAGAGCAGCGTGGCCAGATGCCGCTTCGCGACCACCATGGGCATGATCCTGTGGGCTGATGCTCCTATGGGACCGTCTTTTATACTGCATCGGAATTGCACCTTTGTCGCGAGGTGACAGGCACGAAAGTACTATTCTGCCGCGGCGGGTAGCCCCCTAGGCTGACCACATGACATTACGCACACCGCTTACATCCCTTGCGCTGGTACGCACCCTGATCGTCGTACTGCTGCTGGGAGGTGCCGAATCCCTGCATGCCGAGCTGCCGACGCTGCGGCTCAGCGTGCTGCAGTTCGGCACCGCCCACTGGGAGCTCGATCACCTCAAGCGGCATGGCTTCGACCGAGAGGCGGGATTCGACCTGCAGGTACGCCTGGTGGCCAACCTGCCAGCCTCGCGAATCGCCGTCTCCAGCGGCGATGTGGACGGGGCCGTGGTCGACCTGACCTGGGCCCAGGCCCGCCATGAGGCCGGTCAGTCCTTTCGCTATCTACCCTACTCTTCCCAGCTGGGCGATGTGCTGGCGGCACCGGGGCAGGCCATCCGCGACATCGAGGATCTGCGCGACAAGCGCATCGGCGTGGCCGGCGGCCCCGACAGCAAGAGCTGGGTGCTGTTGACACGTGCGGCACAGGCCCGGGGCATCACGCTGGAGCGCGAGGCCCGGGTGCAGTTCGGCGCGCCGCCGCTGCTGAGCCAGTCGCTCAAGCGCGGCCAGCTCGATGTGCTGGTGACCTTCTGGCATTTCGCCGCCGAGCTGACGGCCGCGGGCGACGCCGAAGTGGCGCTGCCCATGGCATCGGTGCTGGCGAGCCTGGATATCCCCACGAGGCTGCCGATCCTTGGCTATGTCTTTCATGAGGCTTGGGCGCTCGAACAGGAGGCGTTGGTGGCGCAGTTTGCCCGCGCCGTAGCGCATACCAAGCGGGAACTGCGCGACGAGCCGGAGCACTGGGCGGCCCTGCGTCCGCTCATGCGTGTCAGCGACGATGAGCACTTCGAAGCGCTGCGCCAGGGTTACGTGCAGGGCATTCCCGAGCCGCTGGACGCGCCGCGTATCCAGGCGCTGCAGCGGCTGCTGGAACTGGCCGGCGTGACGCCGGGCGAGACGATGCCCGCGTCGCTGTTCGTCCAGGCGCCGAGTGACGAACGGTGAAGGCGTCGCCGTTGGCCTACTGGGTCGTCCTGCCACTGCTGGTGGTGTTCTGGTGGCTGATGGCCTGGCAGCTCGACACCTCGCTACTGCCTTCGCCGCTGGCCGTACTGCATACCCTGCAGCATGAGGCGGCCAGCGGTGAACTGCAGCGTCACCTGGCGATAACCCTGCAGCGGGTGGCGATCAGCTTCACCCTGGCCATGGCGTTGGGTGCCCTGGTGGGTATCGCCATGGGACGATTGCCGCTGGTCAATGCGCTGCTCGACCCGCTGCTGGTGCTGCTGCTCAACCTGCCGGCGCTGGTGCTGATCATCCTGCTCTACGTCTGGTTCGGCCTGGTGGAGGCCGCCGCGATACTCGCGGTTGTCATCAACAAGATACCCAACGTGGCCGTCACGCTGCGTGAGGGCGCGCGCAGCCTGGATCCGCGACTGGAACAGATGGCCCGGGTCTACGCGTTCTCGCCCGGCCAGCGGCTACTGCACGTCTGGGTGCCTCAGCTGTTTCCCTACCTGATGGCGGCCACCCGGGGCGGCCTGGCGCTGATCTGGAAGATCGTCCTGGTGGTCGAGCTGCTGGGGCGCTCCGACGGGGTCGGTTTCCAGCTGCACCTGGCCTTTCAGGTCTTCGACGTGGCCGGCCTGCTGGCCTACAGTTTGGCCTTCATTGCCATCGTGCAACTGATCGAGCTCGTCATCCTGCAACCGCTGGAGCGGCGTGCCTCGCGCTGGCGCCGTTCGGGAGCCCAGCATGCTTGATTTCGCCACGCCTCCCGACCATCCCGTCCTGTCGCCCATGACGCTGTGCATTCGCCACGGCGACCGCATCTGCCTGCTGGGCCCTTCCGGCACCGGCAAGACCACGCTGCTCAATCGTCTGGCCGGCCTGGAGACTGGCCAGCCGCGCCCTGCGCTGCGCATCGGCTACCTGTTCCAGGAGCACCGACTGCTGCCCTGGCGCACGCTGCACGACAACCTGCGGCTGGTCGGTGTACGCAGTGACCAGGTGAGTTCGCTGCTGGCGCAGGTCGGACTCGACGGCTATGGCGAACACTTTCCCGACCAGCTCTCGCTGGGCATGGCCCGGCGTGCCGCTCTGGCGCGCTGCCTGGCGGTGCGCCCCGAGCTTCTCCTGCTGGACGAGCCATTCGCCTCCCTCGATCCACACCGGGCGGCCGAGCTTCAGGCGCTGATACGCGAGCTGCTCGACCGGACGCCGCGGATGGCCATGATCTGTGTCACCCACGAAGTGCGCGATGCCGCGGCCCTGGCCAACCGCGTCTGGTACCTGACCGGGCGCCCCGCCCGCCTCGAGCATGACGAGGCGGTGGACGATCACCCCGATGCAGTTGCCGGTCTGGCCAGGCGCTTGGAGGCGCTGGGCAGAGGGGCCGCCGCCGACGCTGCGCTGGCCGGCGGAGCCCCGGTCTAGAGTCTAGCTGAGGTGTGCGCCCAGTAGCCGCGTACGCTGGGGCCGAAAGCCGCCGATGGCCAGCGCCGAAAGGGCCAGGGTCACGCCCAGGGTGATGGCCACCGCTTCACCGTTCCACTGCCCGTAGAGGGCAAAACGCACCAGCTCCACCGCATGGGTGAAGGGGTTGAGCCGGCACAGTTGGTAGATCCAGGGGCTCGCCTCCTGCATGCGCCATAGCGGATAGAGCGCCGAGGAGAGGAAGAACATGGGAAAGATCACGAAGTTCATCACCCCGGCGAAGTTCTCCAGCTGCTTGACCCAGGTGGCGATCAGCAGGCCCAGGGCACCCAGCATCAGCGCGGCCAGCAGCAGCGCCGGCAGCACCGCCAGGTAGCCTTCCAGGGGTGGGCGCACGCCGACGCCCCAGCGGGCGATCAGCAGGAAGACATAGACCTGGATGACCGAGACGCTGCCCATGGCCAGCAGCTTGGTCAAGAGCAGGAAGGGGCGAGGCAGCGGGCTGGTGAGCAAGACGCGCATGGAGCCGAGCTCACGGTCGTAGACCATGGAGAGCGCGCCCTGCATCGAGTTGAACAGGATGATCATGCCGCACAGGCCGGGCACGATATAGGTCTCGTAGGTGATGTAGGTCACATAGGGGGGAATGATCGATACGCCCAGCACCATGCGAAAGCCCGCGGCGAACACCACCAGCCACAGCAAGGGGCGCACCAGGGCGCTGGCAAACCGGGTGCGTTGCTGCCAGAAGCGCAGCCACTCCCGCTTCTGCACCCCGACGAAGCAGTACCAGTAGTCGCGCGGCGTCATGCGAGTGCCTCCCGGGTCAAGGCGTTGAAGGTGTCGGTGAGGCTGATGCCGCCGTGTCGTCGGCAAAGCGCATCGCCCGGCTCGTCGGCCAGCAGGCGCCCGCGGTGCAGCACCAGCACCTGGTCCTCCGGCGCGATCTCTTCGATGAGGTGGGTCGCCCAGAGCACGGTGACCTGGCGATCCCGGCATAGCTGGCGAACGTGGGCACCGAGGGCCGCTCGGCTGTCGAGATCGAGCCCGGCGGTGGGCTCGTCGAGCAGCAGCAGGGCAGGGCTGTGCAGCATGGCACGGGCGATCTCCACCCGCCTGCGGTGGCCGCCGTTGAGCCGGCGTACCGGCATGCGGGCATGTTCGGTCAGCTGCTGGCGCTCCAGCTCCTCGCCGCAGCGTCGCCGACCCTCACGCGGCGACATGCCGTGCAAGGCCGCATGGTAGAGCAGGTTCTGGCTCACGCTGAGGTCAAGGTCCAGGGCGTTCTGCTGAAAGACGGCTCCGATATGGCGCATCACGGCGGCGGGCTGATGCCTGAGCGACCGCTCGCCGAGGCGCAGGTCGCCCTGCTGCAGGGCGAGAAGGCGGGTCATCAGGCCGAACAGGGTCGACTTGCCGGCCCCGTTGGGCCCGAGCAGGGCGTGGAAACGGCCGGAGGCCAGCGTGAAGCTGACCTCCTGCAGGACGGGCTGGCGCCGATAGCGATAGCCGATGCCCCGGGCTTCCATGATCACGACTCGGTACCCGAGGTGATGCGCACGCCCCAGGGGAAGCGGCCCACGCTGATGGTCTTGACCACCTCGAGCTTGTCGACGTCGATCACCGAGACATCGCCGCTGACGCCGTTGGTGGTCAGCAGGGTCTTCTCGTCGGGGCTCAGCGCGACCTGCCATACCCGGGCGCCCACCAGCAGGTAGTCGAGCACCTCGAAGGTCTGGGCATCCACCACCGCGATGTGATTGGCCGGTCCAAGGGCGACGAAGGCATAGCGACCGTCGGAGGTGAGCTGTATGCCGACAGGCTGGACGCGGTCCTGGTTCACGCCGGGGATGCGGAAGTCGATGGTGTGGATCTCTTCGAGGCTCTCGACATCGATGATATGCACGGTACCGCCGATCTCCGCCGAGGCCCACAGCAGGGCATCGTCGTGGGTGAACTCCACGTGGCGCGGGCGGGCGCCGATGACGATGTTCTTCTCGATCTCGAAGGTCTCGGTGTTGATCCAGTGCAGCATGTTGGAGGTCTCGCTGGTGTTCACCGCCCAGCGGCCGTCGTAGCTGACGCCCATGCCTTCGGGCTCGATGCCCACTTCGATCTGTGCCAGCACGCGTTTGGTATCCACGTCCAGCACGGTGACCAGGGCGTCATCCTCGTTGGCAATATAGAGATGCCGGCCGTTGGGATGCAGGGCGAACTGCTCGGGATCCTCGCCGGAGGGCAGGGTGTCGATGACCTGTCGGGTTCCCAGGTCGAGGATCTCCACAGCATCGTCGTCGCTGGCGCAGATGTAGAGCAGGTCTTCGTCGGGCGACAGCAGAATGCCCCGCGGGCGCTGGCCGACGGCGATAGTGTCGATCACCTCGAGGGAGGCCATGTCGATGATCGAGATGGTGTTGTCGCGCTCGTTGGAGACATAGGCCAGGCTTTGGGCCCATAGCGGTGTGGAGAGGCCCAGGGTCAGGCAGAGGGTGGCTAGGCGGGTGGCGATTTTCATGATCGGTTCCTTCGGTGCAGGTCAGGGAGCGGGTCTCAGTCGCGCAGGTGGCAGCGGCTTTCCGGGCGGTCGTAGCCCAGGGTGTCGAGCTCGGTGTGCTGATGCAGAAAGCCTTCGAAGGGCGCCATGCCCACCAGGCTGTTGGGGTGGGCGAGGGGCACCGGCTGGCGCAGCTGACCGTTCCAGTCGCGGAAGCTGAGCGGACGACCCTTGAAGGCGGCCAGTTCGAAGTCGTCGCCGAGCAGGTAGTCGCGCAGGGTGGGCATGTCGGCGCTTTCGGTACGTGTCATTGCCTCGCCCACGGCGCGTATCGCCGCCCAGGCGGCATAGTCGGTGCCGGTCATGTGGCGTTCGGCCTGCTTGTGGAAGCGGTTCTGCAGCTGCGCCGCTCCCCAGGCTTCCACGGCGGGGTGCCAGGCATCCGCCGCCATGCCCTGGGTGCCGGCCACGGGACGTGGCAGCCAGGTATTGAAGGGCACGAAATCGCCGAAGTCGTTGCGCTCGTCGGCGACTACCACCACGTCATAGTCGGGCCCCTGGGTGAACAGTGGCAGCTCGGCGGACGCGTTGCGGCGCATGTCGGCCTCGAAGGTCCACTCCTTGTCGGCGACCACCCGCAAGGCGAATTTCTCGGCGGATCGGCGGAAGGCATCGGCCCAGGCCTGGTCGTCTTCGGTCTGGCCGCTGATCAGGAACACCGAGCGCCAGCGCCGCCAGCTGAGCCATTGGGCCAGGGCGTCGGTCAACATGGCGTGGCTGGGGGCGGTGTGCAGCAAGTAGGGTGAGCAGTCGTCGAGGCGAAGCGACACATCCCGGGCCGCCGCGTTGAACAGCAGGGCCTGGTCGCCGTTGATCTCGACGGCCTTGCGCAGGGTCTGCGCCGGCACGTTCAGCACTATCAGGCCGATATCGTCCTCGAGCATGGCCGAGAGCGCTTCCAGCAAGGCGTCCTCGCTGGCGGCAATGATGCTCTCGAGTTCATGGCTCTGGCCGAGGAAGCGGCCAGTGCTCATGTTGTCGCTGATCCCCAGGCGGGCACCCTGCAGGCCCGAATCCTCGGGCTCGGGGGTCAGCTGGGCCAGTGCCGGGCCGCGATCGGGCTGCCACTGCAGGTAGCCATATCGCAGGCTCATCTCGTCGGCATTGGCCAAGGGGGCCAGCAGCCAGCCACCCAGTGCCAGTCCGTAGACAAGGCGTCGCATTTGCTGGGAAGTGTCCATGACATCTCCTGGTCGAGAAGGGTCGAAAACGGGGCATCACTGCACGACGAAGGTGCCGGTCACGCCCCGCTCCTCCAGTCCCGCGCAGGCCCATTCGTAGGTGCCGGGGCGGATGGGCACGAAGAACAGCTCGGCCTCGCCTTCACGCTCGAACTCCAGCTCGGTCAGGGTGGGTGCCTTGATCTCCACGTTGCCCACCTCGATCTTGCGCAACCAGGCATTCTTGAAGAAGCCGGGGGCCACCCAGGCGCACTCCTGCATGCCCGTGGCTTCGACCACCAGCCGGTAGGACTGGCCGGTTTCCAGTTGATGCTCACGCACCGACACTCCGAGCATGCTCTCGCCGGTGCCGATCACCAGGCGCTCCAGGCGCTCGGGCCGGTTGGCCAGGTCGCCGGCCGCCAGGGCCGCGCCGGTGGTGAAGCTCAGGGCCAGGGCCAACAGCCCCATGGCGGCAGGGCGGCGTGCGGTGGGACGCTTGCGGGCAGGAACAGTACGGCAAGGGGAAGTACGGCAAGGGGAAGTACGGCAAGGGGAAGTACGGCAAGAGGTGGCGGACATGTTGTTGTTCTCCTTCGGGTTGCAGGACAGCCGACCGTGTGGCCATGCCGTCAAGTTCAGCACTTCGCGTCGTGCCGTCCCATGACACCATGGGGCCCTTGTTCTCCTTCCAAGGGCGTAAGACGGGAGCAGGGGGAGAAGAGAGGACTAGTACCAAGGGAGGAGGGCGAGAGGCCGGAAAGTGGCGCTGCGCACGCGGCGCTGCGCTACCTAGACTCCACTCACACCGCTGCAGACCAGCGACCTGCGGCCTTGCTCGACTGCCGAATCTCACGACTACGACGTCTCACAACAACTCACAACGACAGGTGCCCTCATGCGAACCATGACTTCACTGACTCATGCTCTAGCCCACGCCCTGGTCACTCCCGTGCGCAAGGCCGTCGCCATCTGCGGCGCCTGCCTGCTGCTGGGCGCTTCAGGCACTGCCCTGGGGCATGGCGATGTCACGCCGCAGGAAGTCGATACCAAGGGGTTGCCCGATCTGGGCGAGGCGCCGCTGATGGAGAACCCCTTCCGTCCCGGCAATCAACACGACGACTACCATGAGCTGGCCATACAGGTGGGCGAGAGTGGTTATGGCGGCAACTGTGCCGTCTGTCACGGCATCCAGGCCATGTCGGGGGGGCTGACGCCGGACCTGCGCAAGCTCGAGGAGTGGGATGACGAGTTCTACCTGGAGCGTGTCATCAAGGGCACCGAGCGGGGCATGCCCTCGTTCAAGGCGAATCTCGACCAGACCGCCATCTGGGCCATCAAGACTTACATCGAGTCGGTGACCCCGTGAGTCGGGGGTAACCACTCAGCGGTCGCCATGCCTTCGGGAGAAAGCGCGCCATGTGGAAACGAACCTTGATCTTGCTGTTGCTCATGCTGTTCCAGGCACCGGCCTGGGGGGAGGGGTTGGCACCGCAGGTGCTGCGCGTTGCCGTGGCGGAGGTGGTGGAGAGCAATCCCAGCGCCGAGCTGTTCCGGCGCCCGGCGCTGCGCAACCTCGATGAAGTGATGGCCTCCGGGTATATCAACATCGGGCTGTACGAGGATTTCCCCCCCTACTCCTATATTGACGATACGGGAGGGCCACGCGGTATCGACGTCGAGATCGGACGCGCCATCGCCGATGGGCTGGGCCTGGAATTCCGCCCCTTCTGGATCAAGCCCGGCAGCAGCCTGGGGCGAGATCTCGGCAACAATGTCTCCCGCGGACACTACCTGCGTCCGACCCAGGTGGCCGATGTCATGCTGCGGGTCCCCTACGACAAAAACTTCTCCTACCTGCGCGACTCCACCGGTGAGTACATCAACAAGAGCGTGGTGATGTTCGGCCCCTACCAGCGCGAAGAGTGGGGCATCGCCTACGATGCCGGTCAACTCGATGGAGAGGCGACGCTGGGCAGCTTCCGCCACCAGCGCATCGGCGCGGAGTACGACACCCTGCCGGCCACCTACCTGACCGCCGTGATGGGTGGGCAACTGCGCGACAACGTTCGCCACTATCGCAACGTGGGCGACGCCTTTGCCGCCATGGCCCGCGGCGAAGTGGCAGGGGTCATGGCTATCCGCGGGGAGCTCGAACATTACCTGGCACACCATCCGGCACACGACTTCCGGCTTGCCGAGCCACTGCTGCCCGGCATCTCTCGTCAGCAATGGGATATCGGCATGGCCGTTCGCCACAACCATCGCCAGTTGGGCTACGCGGTCGAGGCGATAGTGGATCGCGCGGTGCGTGATGGCAGCCTCGATGACATCTTCCAGGCCCATGCCCTCGAGTATCGTATGCCCGATTTCTACGCCGAGGTTCTCGGCCCGGCGGAGTGACCGTGATGAGCCAACAAGCGATGCTCTGGCTGGCACGCTGCGGATGGCTTGCGCTGACGGTTGGCTGCCTGGTGGCTTCAACCGTGACAGCAGCGGCATCCATCCCGGACGACCCTTTTCGCTCGCCCATGTGGCACTACAACCTCAATCGCTATCTTGGCGAAGAGGCGGTAGTCCAGCACAGCGACCAGGTGGTGCTCAAGGTGCCCCACTTCGCCGAGGACGCCACCCAGGTGCCCCTGACGGTGGATCTCCCCGGCTTCGGCTCGCCCGTCAAGCAGGTCATCACCTGGGTCGATCTCAACCCGGTACCGCATCTCTTCACCTTCCGGCCCGAAGCCACCGAGGTGCGGGGCATTGCCCTGAATTTCCGTATCCAGCAGGCTTCCACGGTGCGTGCGGCGGTGCAGGATGAGCAGGGCGTGTGGCACATCGGCAGTGCCCATGTGGATGCGGCCGGCGGTGGTTGCACCGCGCCCAGCGCCACGGCCAGCAATCCCGACTGGGCGGCCAGCCTCGGCCAGATGCGCGGTGCGCTATTCAGCCCGGTCAGTGGGCCGGCCAGCACTCGCCTGAAGCTGCAGGTCATGCATCCCATGGACACTGGGATGGTGGGCAACATTCCGCGATTCAACATCGAGGATGTGGAACTGCGAGATGCCGCGAATCAGGCGCGACTCGCCACCATGTCGCTGTCCGAATCGGCCTCGGAGAACCCGCTGTTCGTCTTTGACCTGGAGCACGAGGGGAAGGAGGCCGGGCTCACGCTATGGATGCGTGACAACGGCGGAAACGTCTTCGAAAGTCACCTGGGTAGCTGATCATGCGATACGCCATGCTGCTGTTGGGTAGCTTGATTCTTGGTGGAGGCAGTGTTTCGGCCGAGAGCTTTCGGTACGTCCTTGAACCGGTGGAAATCACCCCGGATGTCTGGGTCATCGAAGGCGTGACGGAGGATTTTTCCCGTGATAACGGGGGCAATATCGTCAACACCGCCTTTATCCTGACCGCAGAGGGTGTGGTGGTCTTCGATACCGGCCCTTCGCGGCGCTACGGCGAGCAGATGCGGGAGGCCATCGCCTCGATCACCGACCTTCCCGTTACCCATGTCTTTCTCTCCCATCATCATCCCGACCATGTGTTCGGCAACCAGGCCTTCGACCCGCAAAGGCTTCACGCGCTGGACGATACCATCGCACTGCTCAAGGCCCAGGGTGACGACTTCGCCGAAAACCTCTACAGGGCACTCGGTGACTGGATGCGGGGCACCGAGGTCGTGCTGCCCACCCGGCGCGTCACGCCCGGTCGGATGACCATTGGCGGTCGCGATATCGAGCTGATCGCCATGAGCGGCCATTCCGGGGCCGACCTGGTGCTGCTGGATCATGCCTCCGGTGTGCTGCTGGCCGCCGACATGGTGTTCTTTCAGCGCGCGCCGACCACGCCGCACACGCCTGGCATCGACGTCTGGCGTGAGGAATTGCGCGAACTGGAAGCGCTCGACTTTCGCTATCTGGTGCCCGGCCACGGTCCGGTGGTGGAGGACACGGCGCCCTTCGATCAGATGCACGATTATCTTGCCTGGCTGGATACAAGCCTCAGGGAGGCGGCCGGCCAGGGCCTGACCGCCAGCGAGGTCATGGCCATGGCCATTCCTGAGCGGTTCGATGAGATAGCGGTCGCGCGCCATGAGCTGATTCGCAGCGTGACCCACCTGTATGGCCGCTACGAGCGTGAAGCGTTGTCGCCGCTGGCCGGGGGAGGGTAAGCGCAATTCTGCCTGACGTTTCTTACCGTGCATGGCTCTTGCCACCTTGATCAGTTGCAGCGATCGGGTGGCTTTTTTTATGGATGAATCCCCGGGTCGTACGACCAAGAGAGGAGGGAATGTCGTCCCTGTTGGCCATGGCTGAGAACGCCGAGATCCACCAGATTGAAAGGCGCAGCGCCAAGACGCGCGCTGGCGTTCGAACAACAATTCCATTGAATTACTGTCCCTCCGGAGACCGTCATGACTCAATCCACCCCCCTCGGCAATCTGGCCAGGCCCCTTGCCCTGACCGCCATTGCACTGGCTGTTTCAGCCCAGGCCCAGGCCGTCAGCTTCGAGGACATGCTCAACGATCACCTGGCCACGGATCAGGTGGTGACCAACGGCATGGGCCTTCACGGGCAGCGCTTCAGCCCGCTGACGACCCTCAATACCGATAATGTGCACCAGCTGCGGCCGGTATGGGCCTTCTCCTTCGGCGGTGAGAAACAGCGTGGCCAGGAGTCCCAGCCGCTGGTGAAAGACGGTGTAATGTACGTGACCGGCTCCTACTCTCGCATGTGGGCGGTGGATGCCTACACCGGTGAGCAGATCTGGCAGTACGAGGCGCGCCTGCCCGACGGCATCATGCCCTGCTGCGACGTCATCAACCGCGGCGCGGCCATCTACGGCGACAAGGTCTATTTCGGCACCCTGGACGCGCGGCTGGTGGCACTCGACCGCGAGACCGGTCGCGTTCAGTGGATCAAGCGGGTGGCCGACTACGAGGCGGGGCATGCCATCACCGCCGCGCCGATCATCATCGATGGCAAGCTGATCACCGGTGTGGCCGGGGGCGAGTTTGGCGTGGTGGGAACCGTCTTCGCCTTCGATGCCGAGACGGGCGATGAGCTTTGGACCCGTCCCGTGGTCGAGGGGCACATGGGGTATGTCTTTGAAAATGGCGAAGCCGTCGAGAACGGCATCACCGGGGGCGAAGCGGGGCTGAGCTGGCCCGGCGACATGTGGCAGCAGGGCGGCGGTGCGCCCTGGCTGGGTGGATTCTACGATGCGGACACCCACTCCCTGCTGATCGGCACCGGCAACCCGGCGCCCTGGAACTCCCACCTGCGTCCCGGCGACAACCTCTATACGTCCTCTCGCCTGGCGATCGACCCCGACGACGGCACCATCAAGTGGCATTTCCAGGCCACGCCCAATGACGGCTGGGACTATGACGGCGTCAACGAGGTGATCTCCTTCGACTATGAGGAGAACGGCAGCCTGGTCAAGGCTGCCGCCACGGCGGATCGCAACGGCTTCTTCTACGTGCTCGATCGCGAGAACGGCGAGTTCATTCGCGGCTTCCCCTTCGCCGACAAGATCACCTGGGCCGATGGACTGGACGAAAATGGCCGGCCCATCTTCAATCCCGCCGGACGCCCGGGCAATCCGGCCGATAGCGAGGGCGAACGCGGCGAGTCGGTGGGCGCCTATCCGGCCTTCCTGGGCGCCAAGAACTGGAATCCCATGGCCTACAGCCAGGATACCGGCCTGTTCTACATCCCCTCCAACGAGTGGATGATGGACATCTGGAACGAGCCGGTTTCCTACCGCAAGGGTGCGGCGTTCCTGGGCGCCGGCTTCACGATTCGCCCCACCAACGACGACTACATCGGCGTGCTGCGTGCCGTCGACCCGCGCACCGGAGAGGAGGTATGGCGGCACGAGAACCGCGCGCCGCTCTGGGGTGGGGTGATGGCCACCGCTGGCAACCTGGTCTTCACCGGCACGCCGGAGGGGTATCTGAAGGCCTTCGACGCCACCACCGGCGAGGAACTGTGGGGCTTCAATACCGGCTCCGGGGTAGTGGCCACGCCGATAACCTGGGAGATGGACGGTGAGCAGTACGTCTCGGTGGCTTCCGGCTGGGGCGGGGCGGTGCCGCTGTGGGGAGGCGAGGTCGCCGAGGTGATCAAGGACTTCAACCAGGGCGGCATGCTGTGGACCTTCAAGCTGCCGAGTGAATACGCGCAGCAGTGATTCGTCAGGAGCCGGGCCCCGGGCGGTCCCGGCTCCTACTACTAACGACCCCGTCTCGGCCCCCCCAAGGAAGCATGGGCCACAGCAGCGGGTTAACTACACTCGAAGCAAGGCCGGCCAACCTCAATGGCACACAGCGAGAGGGCATGTCGGACGAGAAAAATAAAGGACTCGTCAAGGCACCCACCGGGTGAGTCAGCGCTATCTTTCAAATGGCCACACCAATCAACAAGAATGCACTCCAGGAGCTAGAACCATGATCTACGCCAACCCCGGTCAGTCCGGTTCCGTCATCACCTTCGAATCTCGCTACGGCAATTTCATCGGCGGTGAGTTCGTGCCCCCGGTGAAGGGCCAGTACTTCGACAACATCAGCCCGGTCAACGGCGAAGTGTTCTGTCAGATTCCGCGCTCCACCGCCGAAGACATCGAGAAGGCACTGGATGCCGCCCATGCCGCCGCGCCGGCCTGGGGCAAGACCTCCGCCGCCGAGCGCAGCAACATCCTGCTCAAGATCGCCGATCGCATCGAGCAGAACCTGGAAATGCTGGCCGTCGCCGAGACCTGGGATAACGGCAAGGCGGTGCGCGAGACCCTCAACGCCGACCTCCCGCTGGCCGTCGACCACTTCCGTTACTTCGCCGGCTGCATCCGCGCCCAGGAGGGCACCGCGGCCGACATCGACGCCAATACCGTCTCCTATCACTTCCACGAGCCGCTGGGCGTGGTGGGCCAGATCATCCCGTGGAACTTCCCGCTGCTGATGGCCGTGTGGAAGCTGGCGCCTGCGCTGGCGGCCGGCAACTGCGTGGTGCTCAAGCCCGCCGAGCAGACCCCGGCATCGATCCTCAAGCTGATGGAGCTGGTCGGCGACCTGCTGCCGGCGGGTGTGGTCAACGTGGTCAACGGTTACGGCGCCGAGGCCGGCCAGGCACTCGCCACCAGCAAGCGCATCGCCAAGATCGCCTTCACCGGCTCCACCCCGGTGGGTGCTCATATCCTCAAGTGCGCCGCCGAGAACATCATTCCCTCCACCGTGGAGCTGGGTGGCAAGTCGCCGAACATCTACTTCGCCGACATCATGGACGCCGAGCCCGAGTTCATCGACAAGGCGGTGGAAGGCCTGGTGCTGGCCTTCTTCAACCAGGGCGAAGTGTGCACCTGCCCGTCGCGTGCGCTGATCCAGGAGGACATCTACGACGCCTTCATGGCCAAGGTGATCGAGCGTACCGTGGCGATCAAGCGCGGCAACCCGCTGGATACCGACGTGCAGGTCGGCGCCCAGGCCTCCCAGGAGCAGTTCGACAAGATCATGTCCTACATGGACATCGCCCGCGAGGAAGGCGCCGAGTTCCTCACCGGCGGCGACAAGGCGAGCTTCGATCCGGCCTATGACAAGGGCTACTACATCCAGCCGACCCTGCTCAAGGGCAATAACCAGATGCGCGTCTTCCAGGAGGAGATCTTCGGTCCGGTGGTGGCGGTGACCACCTTCAAGGACGAGGCCGAGGCGCTGGCCATCGCCAACGACACCGAGTTCGGCCTTGGCGCCGGGGTGTGGAGTCGCGACATCAACGTCGCCTTCCGCATGGGCCGTGGCATCCAGGCCGGCCGCGTCTGGACCAACTGCTACCACCAGTACCCGGCACACGCCGCCTTCGGCGGCTACAAGAAGTCCGGCGTCGGCCGCGAGACTCACAAGGTGGCGCTCGAGCACTACCAGCAGACCAAGAACCTGCTGGTCAGCTACGACATCAATCCGCTCGGCTTTTTCTGAGCCTCCATGCCGCCCGGCCCAGCCGGGCGGAAAACCGAAGGTTGCTCTCTCGTCGCCCGTAGCGGCGATTTCAGGCGCGGCTATTGCCGCGCTTTTTTTTACCTTCACTACAACGATACGGCGCTATGCTTCATGCTTCTCGCTTCGAAGGAAGGAGCGTCGACATGGACCTCGAGGATCTGGACCTGCATCAGCAACGCTTGCAGCACGTCGCCGGCCAATTGCGTGCCAGCGGTGCGCGCCGGGTCCTGGATCTGGGGTGTGGCACCGGCACGCTGCTTCTGTACCTGCTGCACGAACCCCAGTTCGAGACGCTGGTGGGGCTGGAGCAATCTGGCGAGCTGCTGGCTCAGGCGCAGCTGCGACTGGGTGACTGGCCCGAGGCGGAGCAGGGGCGGCTGAGGCTGGTATGCGGCTCCTACGCCGAACCCCAGGCGTCACTGGTCGGCTTCGATGCCGCCGCGATGGTGGAAACCATCGAGCACGTGCCGCCGGAGACCCTGTCTCAGGTGGAGCGATGCGTTTTCGGGGTGCTGCGGCCTGGACTGCTGGTGCTGACCACACCCAACCACGACTACAATCCGCTGTTCGGGCTGGCTCGTGGCGAGTTTCGCGATCCCGACCACCGTTTCGAATGGACGCGTGACCGCTTTCGTGACTGGGCATGGGGTGTCGCACATCGCAATGGTTACCGGGTGCGGCTTTCCGGGATCGGCGAGTGGCATTCGGACCTGGGTCAGCCGACCCAGCTGGCACGCTTCGAGCGAAATGATTGTCAGACAGTTTGAAACCTGAAGCGGGGAAACCTGGGGGAGACCGCCATGTGGCGTGGAGCCGCCTGGCTATCTTGTCGGTTTTGATCCCGGTCAATCCAGCGTAAGCATCGTCCTGTTGATTATATCAATAGCTGAAAAACTACGACCAAGGGGGTGTGTCTTTGCTTCCAAGGTCCTATTCATGCATTTCTTTTACATCTATAGCCTCAGAGAGGCAACGTCACTGTTGCAACAATAAATATTAACGTGATCGGGAGGTTTTTATGCAATGGGTTGATCCGGCTTTCTGTGACCTTCGACTGGGCTTTGAAGTCACGGCCTATGTCTATGTGCGGTAAGTAAGTTGCCGGGAATGACTCATATGTTCATTCCCGGCTTACGCCCTTGAATTGTTGAAAACAATAATGAGGAGTGGGGCATGACAACGAATCATCAGGTTCACTTGAGTGACGCCTATGTCCTCAGTCCTACTTTTCTCTTTCGTTGGGAAGAGTCCCAGAGCGCCCATGTGCTCCTCTACCCTGAGGGGATCGTCAAGCTGAATGATACGGGTGGTGAAATCCTGAAGCTATGTGATGGCGAGTCTACCGTTGACGAGCTCATCGACAAGCTCACCGAGCGCTACGCCGCCAATCGTGTTGCCATCGCCGAAAGTGTCATCAAGTTCCTGGAGGTGTCCCGTGTCAAAGGCTGGATCCGCGTTACGTCTTGATGGGGATGGCAAGCCCATCTGGGTGCTGCTCGAGCTCACCTACCAATGCCCGCTAAAGTGCGTCTTCTGCAGCAATCCGGTGGACTTCGATCGCTATCGCGAAAACGAACTGAGCACCGAGGAGTGGAAGGGGGTAATACGCGACGCCCGCAAGATGGGAGCCATGCAGATCGGCTTTTCCGGTGGTGAGCCCACGCTGCGCAAGGATCTCGAGGAGCTGGTCGCTGAAGCCAATGACCTGGGGTATTACACCAACCTGATCACGTCCGGAATCGGGCTTACCTCAAAGCGGCTGGCGGCACTCAAGGAGGCGGGTCTAAAGCATATCCAACTGGGCTTCCAATCCAGTGACCGTGATACGGCGAATATGCTGGCGGGGGTGGAGAGTTTCGACAGGAAGCTTGCAATCGCCAAGGAGATCAAGGCCCACGGTTTTCCCATGGTGCTGAATGTTCCCATCAGCCGGCACAATATTGCCCAGGTGCCGGAGATCATCGATCTGGCTAGTGAACTGGGTATGGAGTACCTGGAACTGGCCAACGTGCAGTACTACAACTGGGCGTTACTGAATCGAGACCAGTTGCTGCCCACCCGTGAAGAGCTGGAGTGGGCGGAAGCGGAAGTGAACAAGGCCCGTCAGCGCCTGGGTGATGCCATGACCATCTTCTTCGTGATTCCCGACTATTACGAAGGGCGTCCCAAGGCGTGCATGAACGGCTGGGGTTCCATCCACTTGACCATCGCCCCGGATGGCTCGGCTCTGCCCTGTTCCCAGGCCCGCACCATCGACACCCTGGCGTTCCCCAACATCAGGGAGCACAGCCTGGAATGGCTGTGGCGGGAGTCCCCGACCTTCCAGAAATTTCGCGGCGATGGGTGGATGAAGGAACCCTGCCGCAGCTGCGACGAACGGGAGAAGGATTTCGGCGGCTGCCGCTGCCAGGCCCTGCTGTTGACGGGGGACGCCGCCAATGCCGACCCTGCCTGCAGCAAATCCCCGCATCACCATATTATCCAGCAGGCCATCGGGGAGTCGGCGATCCCGGACGGGAAGGCTGGCTCGTTGATCGCTCGCCAGGGCGGCTATCGGCTGGGGAGGGAGGCGACATGAAACTGCCACACGATTCACTCGGTGGCACCCTGGCCGCCGGCATGTCGTTGACTGCGGTGCTGTACCTGATCGTCCGGACACTGGTCTAGGAGACCAATCGCCATGACCCTTGCACTGCTCGACTTCGTGTTCCGCTGGGCGCATCTCCTCTTCGCGATCATCTGGATCGGCCACAACTACGCCAATGTCGTGAAGCATCCCACCTTCACCCCGTTCAACGGCGAGGCGAGCGAAGCGGAGCGCTCAGCCGCGCTGGAGGCTCGGATGCAGCGCGAGCATGGCACCTTTCGCTACGCCTCCATCGTGGTCTGGGTCTCCGGCATGGGGATGCTGTGGTATCGGGGCTGGCTGCCTGATGCCCTGCTGCTCGAAGGACCCCATGCGGTGATCGGCGTGGGTGCCTGGATCGGCACCCTGATGCTGCTCAACCTGTGGCTGGTGCTCTGGCCCCACCAGAAGAAGGTGCTGGGCTTCGTGCCGGCCCCATTAGAGGAACGGGTGCGCTGCTCGCGTATCACCTTCCTCTCGTCTCGCACCAATACGATCCTGTCGATCCCACTGCTCTTCTTCATGACGGCCAGCGGACATGCGCTGTATCTCTTCATCTGAGCCCGGCTACGACGTCTCTTCTCCTGACGCCGTCTACAACTTCGCCGCGGGCCCCGGCATGATGCCGCGCGAGGTTCTGCAGCAGGCCCGGGAGGAGCTGCTGGACGGGCAGAGAAGCGGGATGTCGGTCATGGAGATGCCCTTCACCGGTGAGGCATTCCAGGCTATCCAACAGCAGGCACGGCAGGACCTGCGCGAGCTGCTCGGTGTGCCCGCCGACTATCGCATCCTGTTCCTGCAGGGCGGTGCCTCGGCGCAGTTCGCACTGCTGCCCATGAACCTGCTGCCCGCGGGGGCCAAGGCGGACTACCTCGACACCGGACACTGGTCGCGAAAGGCGATCGCCGAGGGTGGCCGCTACGTGCGCATCAACGTCGCGGCCAGCGGGGAGGCGCACGACTATCGCCGGATTCCCGCCCAGGCCACCTGGCGACTGGACCCCGAGGCGGGTTACTGCCATATCACCAGTAACGAGACGGCCGATGGCCTGGCCTATCACTGGCTGCCGAATACCGGCATGGTGCCACTAGTCGCCGACATGACGTCCGATTTTCTCTCCCGTCCCCTGGCCGTTGAACGCTTCGGGGTCATCTATGCCGGGGCACAGAAGAACATCGGCCCCGCCGGGCTGACCATCGTCATTATCCGTGACGACCTGCTGCGACGGGCGCGGCCGGAGACGCCCTCCGTCTTCAATTATCGGCTTCAGGCGGAAAGCAACGGGCGCGTCAATACCCCGCTGACCCATGCGATCTACATTGCCGGCCTGGTGTTCCGCTGGCTGAAGCGCCAGGGCGGATTGGGGGTCATGGCCGAGCGCAATCGGCGCAAGAGCGCCAGGCTCTACGACGCCATCGATGGCAGCGGCTTCTACGTCTGTCATCCACGCTCAATGGACCGGTCGCCCATGAATGTCTGCTTTCATCTGGCCGATGATGCACTGACGGGAAAATTCCTGCAGTCAGCCAGCGCGCAGGGGCTGCTGAACCTTCAGGGCCACCCGGCCACCGGCGGAGTCCGGGCCAGCCTCTACAATGCCATGCCCGAAGCGGGCGTCGACGCCCTGATCGCCTTCATGCAGGCGTTCGCCTTGCGGCACGCCTGATCCAGGTGCCGGGCCGCTGGCCGGCCCTGGATGCTTTTCTTCACGCCAGGGTTTGCTCCCATGTCCCGCTACCTCATGACCGCCTTGATGCATCACCAGCCGCCTCTTGGCCGCAAGCTCGCCTTCGTCCGGGCCAGGCTGAGTGCCCGTCTCCTGGCGGGGCTGTCGCGGCTGCCCGCCACAGCCCCGGTGCGGGTCATGGGGCTGACGTTTCCGAACCCGCTCGGTATTGCCGCCGGATTCGATAGGCGGGGAGAGCTGGGGCGGCAGGCAGGCGCCCTGGGGTTCGGCGCCATCGAAATCGGCACGCTCACCCCGCGGAACGCGGCCGCCTATGTGGCCAGCAGGCCGGTGCGCGCTACCACCGGCACCCTCCTGGGTATCAACATCGGGATGAGCCCCGAGACGGAGCCATCCCAGGCCCAGCATGACTATCTCGTCGGTCTGCGGGCGGTATGGGGCCAGGCCGACTATGTCGCCATCAACCTGAGCAGCCCCCAGGCGACCGAACTGCTGCATCCGAGCCGTCGGGAGACACTGGAGGCGCTCCTGGTGGCCCTGAAACGCGAGCAGCGGGCCTTGACCGTGGTGTCCGGCCGCTACGTGCCGCTGGCGGTGAAGATCAAGCTGCCGCTCGAGAGCGTGGAGCTGCCCGAAGCCGTGACCCGGCTGGCGGCACTGCGCTTCGATGCCCTGATCGCTGCCCTCGATGTCGGCCCGCCGGCCACGCCGCAACGCTATGCCGACTGGCAGGTGTCGCAACGCCAGCGACAGGCCTGCGATCGGATCGAGCGGCTCGCGGCCATGCTGGCGGGACGGCTGCCGATCATTGCGGTAGGGGGAATCGGCTCGGCGCAGCACGTCGCCGGACGCCTGCGAGCCGGCGCCGCTCTGGTGCAGTTGCATAATGCCCTGGTCTACGAGGGCCCCCGGGTCGCCCTGGCCATTCATAAGGCGTCGTTGCCGGCCGGCTGAAGGCTGGCCTGCCCTTGGCCAGTCGATCCAGTTGGCTCGGTTTATCCCGCAGCGGGCCGCTCGAGCCCCAGCACCCTGGCCTCTTCCCGCCGTCGTCGGTGCAGGTCCCAGAGTGCCGCGCCGCCCAGCACCACGAAGCCGAGCAGTTCCACCCATGCTCGGTAGTCGATGAACAGGGCGTAGAGAACGGCCGCACTGCCCGCTGCCGCCAGCAGTATCGGGCCGATGGCGCGGTGGTACCGGTAGCCGCCGGCCAGCGCCACCAGGGTGAGCAGCACGAAGCCGGCGATGGTGCCGGCCCAGGCGCCCTCATGCAGTGCCAGGCCGATGCCGAGCAGTGGCAGCAGGCCGACCAGCGCCATGGTGCCATAGCAGCTCAGCAGGGCGAGTCCCAGTGCCGACAGGCCCAGCAGGCCGCGCCGGCGAAGTCGCAGCAGCCAGCGCCGCGGATCGAGTCGTCTCGACCATTGGCGGGGCAGGGAGGGCGCCCGCTCGCCGCGGCGCATGCCGAGTTCGATGGAGTGGGCGCCGAAGCTCTCCGCAACCTCCCGGGTCTGGGCGCTGGGGCTCAGGGCGAAATAGTCATGGCTGCCTACCGTCGCCACCTCCTCGAACCCGGCGTCTTCGAACAGCGCGATCAGGTCCTCCCTTATCGTGGCGCCCACCACGCATTCGACCCATAGCCGCGGATCGTCGTGACAGTCCACCGAGACCGGACGATGAATGACCACGTCGGCAAGCTGCAGGCGACCGTTTGAACGCAGGACGCGAAACATCTCGGCGACGGCGCGCCGCTTGTCCGGCACCAGGTTGAGGGCGCCGTTGCTGGTGATGGCGTCGATGCTGGCATCGGGCAGCGGCAGCTGTTCCGCCGAGGCCTGCACCACATCGAGATTGCCGGCGTCGCAGCGTTGGGCGGACTGCTTGAGCTTGCGTGTCATGGCGGCGGTGAGGTCAAGGGCGATCACCCGACCGGCGGGGCCGACGATGCGACTGGCAATCAGCGAGTCGTTGCCGGCACCGGCGCCGATGTCGAGCACCGTGTCGCCGGGTCGGATGGCGTCGGCCCGAAAGGGGTAGCCGACCCCGGCGAAGGAGCCCAGCAACGCTGGTGGCAGCTCGGCCGTGTACTCCGCCGGATAGCCGAGCTGTTCGCTGGCCTTGCCGCCGACAGGAAAGTGAAAGGGCGAGGCGGGCGCCTCGGCCACGGCGGTGTACATGTCCTGGACCGCCGAGACGATCTGCTGTCGTGAATACCCCAGTAGGGCCACCATGAGGGACCTCCTTCGGGCTCAGTGGGACCTGTCCGGCTCGTCATCGTCGAACCTGTCCAGCAGGCTGCCGATGCGGCGATATAGCCGAGGCGGTGCCTTGACCGTGCCGGATGCCGCCACCCTGGCCCGTAGTCGTTTTTCGAATTCGGCCCGCGTGAAGCAGTCGCGACAGCGGGACAGGTGCCGCTCGATATCGGCCGTCTGCTGGTGGTCCAGCTCCCGGTCGAGATAGTCGAAGAGCCGCTCGATGACCTCCTCGCAGCTCAAGTCTCTCGGGCTCATGGCTTCTGCCCTCCCTTGTCGGTATGGCCGGCTGCCATGCCGACTTCCTTGGCCTGTTGCCAGAGCCGTTTCTGCAGCAGCGAGCGTGCCCGGTTCAGCCGTGAGCGGACGGTACCCAGCGGGATACCGAGCAGGCCGGACACCTCTTCATACGTATAACCCTGCACCTCAACCAGCACGATCGCGACCCGGTACGGGTCGGGAAGCGCATCCAGCGCCTCCTGCAGTTCCTCCTGCAGCAGGCTGTTGAAGAACTGATCCTCCAGGCTGCCCCACCAGAGCAGGAAGGGCTGGTGCAGCTGCTGGAACAGGGTGAAGCCGTCGGCATCGAGGTCGTCCGGCGCAGCGGTGTCACTATCGGCTGCGGCCCGGGGGCGACTCTGCCGTCGGCGCCACTCGCTGATGAAGGTGTTGGTCAGGATATGGAACAGCCAGGCGTCGAAGCGCTCGGGGTCGCGCAGCTTGTCGAGCCGTGTCCAGGCCCTGACCACCGCTTCGGCGACGATATCCTCGGCATCGTCGGGGTTGCGGGTCAGGCGCAGCGCCGTTCCGTAGAGCCGATCCATCAAGGGCTCCAGGCGCTGTTCGAACCACTGCCGCCGATGGGTGGCGTCGCGGAATGTCATGACATCCCCCGGTTCGACCCGCCGAAGCGGAGCAAGCCATGCCGTCGAGCTGCGGGTGAGCTGGCTGGTGCGGGTCATTGGGCACCTCTTGAGCATGGAACGTCCCAGGGCAGCGGGCAAATCGCGTTTGTGGCAAGGACGCGGCACGGGCCGCAAAGGTTCCCGTTTCAGCTGTTTCCACAGCGGCGGTCATGCCCGGGAACAATGACGGGCGTCGGTGCGTCCTTGGGGCACACGGCGACTCGACGTCGTGTCGTATCAGCCAAAGAGGAGAGCGACCATGGCTATCAGCGCACAAGCGACACCCGCCGCGGTGAATCGAAGCGAGTTGGAGGAGCGGGTCAAGGCGATGTACCACGAGGTGGCAGAGACACCGGATCATGACTTTCATTTCGAGATGGGCCGTGCACTGGCCGAACGACTGGGCTATGACCCGGCGGCGCTCGACCGGATTCCGGCCGCGGCCATCGACTCCTTCGCCGGTGTCGGCCACTTCTTCGATCTGGTGGCGCTGCGTCCCGGCGAGACGGTGCTGGACCTCGGCAGCGGCTCCGGCATGGACAGCCTGATCGCCGCCCTGGCGGTAGGCGCCGAGGGCCGTGTCGAGGGGCTCGATATGACCGAGGCCCAGCGGGAGAAGGCAACCCGCCTGGCCCGGAAAGCGGGCTTCGCCAACGTCGAATTCCACGCCGGCTATATCGAATCGCCGCCCTTCCCCGATGGCAGTATCGATGCGGTCATCAGCAATGGCGTGATCAACCTGTCGGCGGACAAGCCAAGGGTCTTCGCCGAGGCGGCGCGGGTGCTGAAGTCCGGCGGACGCCTGGCGCTGGCCGATATCGTCACCGAAAAACCGCTTCCCGAGAGCGTCTCCTGCAACGCCACCCTGTGGGCCGCCTGCATCGGCGGTGCCCTGCAGCAGGATGCCTATCGTGCGGCCATCGAATCGGCCGGCCTGGTCATCGAGGCCTGGCGCGAGCACCCCGAGTACCGCTTCCTGACCGAGTCGGCCCAGGGGGCTAGCAGTACCTATGGGGTCAAGAGCATCTCGCTGCTGGCCGTCAAGGCCTGAGTGAAGCCGCATCACACAACGCAGAGGAGTGAAGCACCATGAACCCCATCATCAAGAAGTCAGCACTGACCCTGGGCCTGGTCGCGGCCCTGCCCTTCGCCGCGGCGCTCGCCCAGGACGATGCCCTGCCGGAAGGCTTCCAGACCGAGCCGGTGTTGAAGACGACCACTACCCGCGACGGCGATGCCATCGTCTGGCCCGAGGGGACGCCGGAGATCGTCTCCGTGATCGGCATCATCGAGCCCGGCGGGCGGACGCCGCTGCATCAGCATCCGGTGCCCGTCTTCGTCTATGTGCTCGAGGGCGAGGTCGAGCTGCGCACCGAGGGCGGCGATCCCCATACCTACGGCACAGGAGAGGCCTATATCGAAGCGCTCAACCGGGATCATCAGCTCTTCAATGTGACGGACAGCGATGCCAAGATCCTGGTGGTGTTCGCCGCGGCGGAAGGCCAGCCCACGACAGTGGCAAGCGAGTAAGCCGTGTGCTCGGTTGTTGCGGGGCCGAGGCTGCTGGATGCCCCGCGCAACCGAACCACCCGATGGATCGCAGGGGCGCTGCACGCCGGGGATGGAGTGCGGCGCTCTTGCGATAGCGGGACAAGGCGCTAGCATGGCGGAAAGATTCATCCTTTTGAGGAGTCCGCCATGTGGATGCAGCAGGAGCTGCGATTGGCGCCGCGTTCGCGGGGCTTTCACCTGATCACCGGGGAGGTAGTCGAGGGTGTGTCCGGGCTGGCCGAGGTGTCGATCGGGCTGCTGCACCTGCAGCTGCTGCACACCTCGGCGTCACTGACCCTCAACGAGAACGCCGACCCGGACGTGCGCCACGACCTGGATGCCTTCCTGCGCGAGCGCATCCCCGGGGATCTTCCCTACTTCCGCCACACCCTGGAGGGTCCGGACGACATGCCCGCCCATGTCTGCGCCAGCCTGCTGGGTACCCAGCTCACCCTGGCGGTGCGCGACGGTCGCCTGGCGCTGGGGACCTGGCAGGGCATCTGGCTCGGCGAGCATCGCGACCACGGCGGGGCGCGGCGGCTCATCGCCACCCTGCAGGGGGAGTAAGGGCACGGCGCTCAGCGCTCGCGCTCCGACAGCCAGTGCCGCGCCAGACGCTGGGCGTGGTCCAGGTGGTTCACGGCGGAGAGTCGACCGGCCTCGCGATAGAGGCCGGCGCGGCGCAGCTTCATGACCATGCGCGCCGGCATGCCGATGAAGATCAGCCCCACGTCGCGGCTGCGCAGCTCCTCGACCAGCGATTGCAGGGCGACGATGGCGGTGGTATCGAGGCTCGGGACGTCGCGCATGTCGAGCATCACCACGCGCACCTCCGGGTCGACGATGCGCAGCGAGGAGATGGCCTTCTCGGCGGCGCCGAAGAATAACGGCCCGTTGACGTCATAGAGCGCCACCTGGCGTGGCAGGCTGCGGGCCAGCTCGCTATCGCCCGAGTCGAGTCGGCGGGCGTGGGTAATCTCGGCCATGCGGCGAATGAACAGCGCGGCGGCCAGGCCGATCCCCACCGCCACCGCCAGCACCATGTCGAACACCACCGTGAGCAGGAAGCAGATCACCAGTATCGCCACATCGCTGCCCGGCGCGCTTTTCAGGGTGTGAACGAAATGGCGTGCCTCGCTCATGTTCCAGGCGATGATGAACAGCAGGGCGGCGAGTGCCGCCATGGGGACGAGCCCCAGCACACCGGCGAGCGCCACCACCGCCAGCAGCACCACCACGGAATGGACCACGGCGGCCACCGGCGAGAAGGCGCCGCTGCGAATGTTGGTGGCGGTTCGCGCCAGGGCCGCCGTGGCGGTGATGCCGCCGAAGAAGGGCACCACGATGTTGCCGAGGCCCTGGCCCACCAGCTCGGCATTGGGATCGTGGCGGGTGCGGGTCAGGCCGTCGGCCACCACGGCACAGAGCAGTGACTCGATGGCGGCCAGCATGGCGATGGCCAGTGCCGGGCCGAGCAACTCCCGGATCAGGCTGAAGTTCACCACGAGTGGCGTACCGTCCGGGCCTGGCAGCCGCCAGGGGAGCACCAGATCCGGCACAAAGGGCGGAATGCCGCTGCCGGTCCGGCCCTGGAATTCCCAGCTGAAGCGCGAGGCGATGGTATCGATCTCGATGCCCAGCGGTATCACCGCCTGCGCGGCCAGGGTGCCCACGACCAGGCCGACCAGGGGGGCCGGCACCGGCACCTTGAGCCGTGGCCAGAGGATCAGGGTGGCCAGGGTGAGCAGCCCCACGCCGATTTCGGCCGGGGCCAGGGTCGGCAATGCGTGCAGGACGAGCGCCAGGTTGTGCAGCGTACTGTCGCCCAGCGGGACCTGGTCGAGCCCCAGGAAGTCGGGAAGCTGCAGCAGGGCGATCACCACGGCGATACCGGCGGTGAAGCCCAGCACCACCGGATAGGGCACGAATTGGATCAGGCTGCCCAGCCGTGCGAGTCCCAGTGCCACCAGGATCAGCCCCGCCATCAGGGTGGCGATCAGTAGCCCTCCGACGCCATGACTGGCGACGATGGGAAACAGGATCACCACGAAGGCCGCAGTGGGGCCGGAAATATTGAAGCGTGAACCGCCGGTCAGCGCGATGATGGCACCGGCAACGATGGCGGTATAGAGCCCGTGCTGGGGCGGTACGCCGGTGGCGATGGCCAGCGCCATGGAGAGCGGAACCGCAACGATCCCGATGGTCAGCCCGGCCATCAGGTCACGACGCAGCTCGGCGAGCCCATAGCCCTCGCGCCAGGCGGCAAGCAGGGCGCTGCCGGGCATGGGCAGCTGGTAGCGAGGCTTGAGCGAGTGGCGAGACATGGCGGTTCCTGAGTGGATAACGGCGTATATTACGCTAAGCCGCAGTGAGGAAGTGGCGCAAGACGGCCAAGGTAGGGGAGGACAGACGCAAGACGGCGGCGCCCTGGGGCGCCGCCGTCGGTTCAAGCCACCGGGTTTCTAGGCCTGGCTGGCCGCTGCGGGTGGTTCACCCACCGCACCCGGCATGGCCTGTACATAACCGCCCTGGCCGGCGAGTGCCAGGAAGTGCAGGTGGCTCTCGTATTCCGACAGCACATCGGCGATGACCTGGCCACGGGTAAAGCCGTTGAGATCCTTCTCCAGGCCGCCTTCTGCCAGGTAGACGTCAAGGCGCACGTAATAGTCGTCGTCCGCCGGCAGGAAGCTCGGCGTGCGCATGCGATGCGGACACACCTGATAGACGAAGCTGGCGGCCTCGCCCAGGTCCACCTGCAGCGTCAGGCACGGCAGGGCTTCGCCCTCGAGATGCTCCTCGGTCACGTTGGCGGTCTGGCCGCGGCTCTCCAGCTCCTGGGCGAACTGGGTCAGTGCCGGGCGAATGGCGTGCTCGATGGTGACGGCGGCACCGGCACGGTTGGAGGTGTCGAGCGCTCTGTCCAGGCGCTCGCGCCAGTCGCCGCCAGGCGCTGTCCCGGTCACCTGTCGACGCGCATCGGCCTTGCTGCCCTCGAGCTTCAGCGCCTTGTACATCCCCACCATGATGGCGAAGATCACCAGCGAGAAGGGAAGGGCGGTGATCACCACCGCACTTTGCAGCGCCGCCAGGCCACCCGCCATCAGCAGAGCCACCGTCACCAGGCCGATCATCATCGACCAGAAGATGCGCAGCTTGATCGGCGCGTCGTGGTTCACGTCGGACAGGATCGAGGTGAAGTTGGCCAGTACCAGGGCCCCGGAGTCCGCCGAGGTAATGAAGAAGACGATGCCAAGCACGGTGACTACGGCGGCGGTCAGGCCGATATAGGGGTAGTGCTCGAGCAGGGTATACATGGTGGTCTGCGGTGTGTTCAGGGCCTGCTCGCCGAGCTCGACGATTCCCTGGTTGGCCACCAGTTCGATACCGCTGTTACCGAACACCGACATCCACACCATCATGAAGGCCAGCGGAATGCCCAGCGCCCCGGCGACGAACTGGCGGATGGTGCGTCCGCGCGAGATGCGGGCCAGGAAGAGGCCGACGAAAGGCGTCCAGGCGATCCACCAGCCCCAGAAGAAGATCGTCCACCACATCTTCCACTCGTTGGCCTCGTCGCCGGCAAAGGCGTAGGTATCGAAGCTCTTGGCGATGAAGGTGGAGAAGTAGTCACCGGCGTTGTTCACTGCCATGTCGAGCAACTGCAGGGTGTGGCCCTGGAACAGCACGAACAGCAGCAGCGCCAGCGCCAGCAGCATGTTGAATTCCGACAGCCGGCGGATGCCCTTCTCCACGCCGCTGACCACCGAGATGGTGGCGAGGACCACCACCAGGGCGATCAGGATGACCTGCACCGAGAGGCTTTCGGGTACGTTGAACATGTAGGCCAGCCCGTAGTTGAGCTGCATCACGCCGATGCCCAGGCTGGTGGCGATACCGAACACGGTAGAGATCACCGCGGTGATGTCCACGGCGTTGCCGATGGGGCCATGGATGCGCTTGCCGAGCAGCGGGTAGAGCGCGCTGCGTATGGCCAGCGGCAAGCGATGGCGATAGCTGAAATAGGCCAGTGCCATGCCCATCAGCACATAGAGCCCCCAGCCGGACAGCCCCCAGTGCATGAAGGTCTGGACCACGGCGGCGCGCATCGCCTCCTGGCTTTCCGGCGTCATGTCCGGTGGCGCCAGGTAGTGTGCCACCGGCTCGGCGACGCTGAAGAACAAGAGGTCGATGCCGATGCCGGCGGCGAACAGCATGGCCGCCCATGACAGCGTCGAGAACTCCGGCCGCGAATGGTCGGGGCCGAGGCGGATGCTGCCGAAGCGCGACATGCCGATGGCGACCACGAAGACGAGATAGGCCACGACCGCCAGCATGTAGTACCAGCCGAAGGTCTGGCTGACCCAGGCCAGGCCGGCATCGAAGAAGGCGCCGGCTTCCTCGGTGAAGGTCATGGTCAAGACGAGGAAGACCAGGATGCCGGCGACGGAGCCGTGGAAGACCACGGGATTCAGTCGATCGCGTCGTTCGGGAAGCGGATTATCAAGCGCCATGTGGAGCCTACTCCTGTCGGTTGGATAGTCCCCCGCCGGTTTACGACACCGAGGCGCGCTGTGGATTGTTCTCCACAATCGAAAGCACGCCTGGCTGGTGTCCAGGCAAGGCCAGTCGAATCAGCCCCAGGAGACGACTCCTTCCGTATCGCTGTAGCGGGCTGCCCCGATGGCTGAATGACGGGAAGCGTTTTTATTGAATGAACGTTCAAATAAAATACGCACATCTTGGCCAAGCTTCAACCCTGCGTTTACTGAGAGCCGGTAAACGTTAACGGAAGCCTGGAGTTCTGCTTGCAGAACGCCTTGAGACAGCTATACCTGTTGTAACCGACTGCAAGCAGGAAGCCAGGCACGCTGCGCCAGCCACGACAAGGATGCGTTCGGGACGACTGACCTGCCGGGTTGGCCGGCGGGAATGCAAGTATCAGAACAATGATAATTCCGGAGTATGCAATGGCTCATGAAAAGCAACCGGCCGACCAGCCGGACGTTAACCGCACTGCAACGGCTTCTACCTCGACAGTTTCAAGCACACCCGATTCCAGTACGCCATCCGCCACAAGCACCGATCGACAATCCCGCCGCCGCTTTCTCACCGGCTCGGCTGCTGCCGTGGGGGCCGGTGCCGTTGCCGCAGTAGGCTTTCCCAGTATCGCCGTGGCCCAGACCACGACCCTGCGTTTCCAGAGTACCTGGCCCAATCAGGATATCTTCCACGAGTTTGCCGCCGATTATGTGCGCATCGTCAATGAGATGTCCGGTGGTCGTCTGCGATTGAACCTGCTGCCTGCTGGGGCGGTGGTCGGGGCGCTGCAGATGCAGGATGCGGTGATCTCCGGTGCTCTGGACGGCGGCCATGGGGTCTCGGCCTACTGGTACGGCAAGCACAAGGCATTCTCGCTGTTCGGTACGCCGCCGCCGTTTGGCTGGGACGCGCATCAGTTCCTGGCGTGGTTCTGGAACGGCGATGGCATGGCGCTCTACAACGAGCTGCTCGAGAACATGGAGCTGCCGCTGGTTGGCTATCTCACGGGACCCATGCCGACCCAGGCCCTGGGCTGGTTCAAGGAGCCGATCCGTAGCGTAGAGGACCTGCAAGGACTCAAGTACCGCACCGTGGGGCTGGCGGCCGACCTGATGCGCGAATTCGGCGCAGCCGTCACCATCATGGGGGGTGGGGATATCGTCCCGGCCATGGACCGCGGCCTGCTCGACGGTGCCGAGTTCAACAATCCCTCTTCCGACCGCCTGCTGGGCTTTCCCGATGTCAGCAAGACCTGGATGCTGCGCAGCTATCACCAGGATTGTGAATCCTTCGAGATCATTCTCAACAAGGCGAAGCACGATAGCCTGCCCGAGGAGTTCCAGGCCATCCTGCAATATGCCGCCAAGGCTGCCTCGTCGGAGATGTACTGGAAGGCCATGGACCGCTACCCGAAGGACCTGCAGGCCATGCGCGAGCAGCAGGGCGTACAGACCTACATCACTCCCGATTCGGTCCTCGAGGCCCAGCTTACGGCCTGGGATACCGTCATCGAGAGCGAGTCGAACAACAGCGAGTTCTTCAAGCGGGTGGTCGACAGTCAGCGCGAGTACTGCGAACGGGTCGTCGGTTGGCACCTGGAGGGCAACACCCCCAAGGAACCGGCCTATCGCCATTTCTACGGCAAGGAGCCTACCGACACTTCCACCATCCTGTAACGTATTTCGGTCCTCGACCCGCTCCCGGCGGGTCGGGGCCGATGCCTGTCAGCTTGCCGATGCCAGGATGGCGTCGGAAGTCATGCTGCGGGGAGCCGATGGGTACGCGGTGACTCCCCTGGCGAGAGGTCTCCATGCGCTTCATCTTTTTTATTGATCACCTGAGCACCTGGGCGGGGAAACTCTTCGCCTGGGCGATCCTGATACTCACCTTTGTGGTGAGCTACGAAGTCTTCATGCGCTATGTCATGGGAGCGCCCACGGCCTGGGCCTACGACACCAGCTACATGCTCTATGGCACGCTGTTCATGATGAGCGGCGCCTATGCCCTGGCACACAGTGCCCACGTGCGGGCCGACGTGGTATCGCGCTATTTTCCGCCGCGGGTTCAAGCCGGGCTGGATCTTGGCCTGTACATGATTTTCTTCTATCCGGGCATTCTGGCGCTGGTGTGGTATGGCTGGGACTTCTTCGCGCTCTCCTATCGCCAGAACGAGCACAGTTCCTTTACCCCGGGCGGGCCGCCCATCTACCCCTTCAAGTTCGTCATTCCCGCGGCGGCATTCCTGCTGATGGTGCAGGGCGTTGCCGAAGTCAGCCGGTGCGTGCTGTGCCTGAAGCATGGCGAATGGCCGAGGCGACTCGGTGACGTGGAGGAGATCGCGATCCCGGTCAACAAGCAGGAAGAGATCAAGGCCGCCCAGTCCGATTCCGGGGAGACGCGTCAATGACCGAGCCACAGGTAGGTATCATGATGCTGGGCATGCTGGTCGCGCTGATCATGCTCGGTTTCCCCATCGCCTTCACCCTGATCGCCATGGGCGTGGCCTTCGGCTATTTCGCCATCGGCGACATCATCTTCTCGCTGCTGGTCCAGCGCGCCTATGGGGTCATGGCCAACGACGTCCTGATTGCCGTACCGCTCTTCCTGTTCATGGGCTATCTGGTGGAGCGAGCGAACATACTCGACCGGCTGTTCTCAAGCCTGCAACTGGCCGCCCGGGGCATGCCCGCCTCGCTGGCGGTGGCGAGCCTGATCACCTGCGCCCTGTTCGCTACCGCCACCGGCATCGTTGGTGCGGTGGTCACCCTGATGGGGCTGCTGGCCCTGCCGGCGATGCTCAATGCCGGCTACGACAAGCGCATGTCCAGCGGCGTGATCTGTGCCGGCGGTTGCCTCGGTATCCTGATCCCACCGAGCATCATGCTGATCCTCTATGGTGCCATGGCCGGGGTCTCGGTCGTCCGGTTGTATGCGGCCGCGCTGCTGCCGGGGCTGTTGCTGGCGGGGCTCTACATCGCCTATGTGATGGGGCGGGCGTTGATCAATCCCAAGGTGGCGCCGAAGCTCTCACGGGAGGAGCTCGATGTGCCGCTGGGCCAGGTCTACTGGGGGCTTCTGACCTCGTTCGTACCGCTGTTCGTACTGATCATGTCGGTGCTGGGGGCGATCCTGTTCGGCCTGGCCACACCGCATGAGGCTGCGGGAATCGGGGCGCTGGGTGCCATCCTGCTGGCGGCGGCCTATCGTCAGTTGACATTCGCACGGCTCAGGGAGGCGGTCTTTCTCACTGCGAGAACCAGTGCCATGGTCTGCTGGCTGTTCGTCGGTTCGTGGATCTTCTCGTCGGTGTTTTCGCTGCTCGACGGTCACTCGCTGATCGAACATTGGATCAGCGGCATGTCGTTGACCCCGCTGCAGTTCCTGATCCTGGCCCAGGTGATGATCTTCATTCTCGGCTGGCCCCTGGAGTGGACCGAGATCATCATCATCTTCGTGCCGATCTTCCTGCCCCTGCTGGCCATGTTCGGCATCGATCCGCTGTTCTTCGGCGTGCTCGTGGCGCTCAATATCCAGACCTCCTTCCTGACGCCCCCCATGGCCATGTCGGCCTTCTATCTCAAGGGCATCGCGCCAAAGAGCGTGCAGTTGAACGATATCTTCCTGGGTATCGCTCCCTTCCTGCTGCTGGTGATCGTGGCGATGGTGATTCTCTACAACTTCCCGGGTATCGCCATGTGGCTGCCGGGCGTGCTCTACAACTAGCGGACGAGCGCCCATGAAAAGGCCCGACACGGAGGTCGGGCCAGGGGCAACGGTGCGTCGAGCCAAGCGTCAGTCGGCGTGCTTCTCGCCACGCGGCTTGCCATGGCCCTTGTGGCCTCGCGGCTGCATCATGGCCTTCATGGCTTCGATCTGCTCTTCGCTCAGCAGCTCGCCGAGGGCTTCCTGATGCTCGTCGCGCAGCGCCTGCCAGGCTTCTCGGCGCTCCTCGCGGGAATCGAAGGTTTGGCCGCGCAGTTCCCGCATGTCGGCATAGAGGGATTGGCGAAGCTCGGTGAGTTCCTCGCGCTCCTCGTCGGAGAGCTCCCAGCTGTCGACCAGGGCGCTCAGGCGTTGCGGCATGTCCTGATGGCCATATCCGTGGCGTTCGCCACGCTGTTCCTGGCGCATCTCGCGCTTGGCCTCGCGTAGTGCCTCTCGCTCCTCCTCGTCGAGGATCTGATCCATGCGTTCGCGATGCTGCTGGTGCAGCTCGCGCAGGGCCTGGTGGTGCTCCTCATGTGCCTCTTCCAGGGCGGCGCGGGTCTCCTCGTCGAGTCCGGCGCGCTCGAACAGCGCCTGGCGTCGCTCCTCGAAGCGCTCCTGGCGCTGTTCGCTCCAATCCTTGTCGCCCTGGCCGGCAGTCGCCGCCAGCGACAGCGGAGCGATGGCGACGGCGAGCAGGGCAGGCATCAACAGCGTGCGGGACATTGAACGTTTCATATCAAGCAACTCCTCGGTGCTGGGGTGATGGTGCCAGTATCCGGAAGCGGCGTGCAGCGGGCGTGCATGGAGTGTGCAAACACTGTGGCGCCTACTCCTCGGGTTGATACTTGTAGCCTACCCCGTAGACCGAGCGAATGATCTCGCGTTCGGGCCAAGTGTCGGAAATCTTCTTGCGCAGCTTCTTGACGTGGCTGTCGACGGTACGCTCGGAGACGATGCGATGGTCGCGGTACATGCGGTCCATCAGCTGGTCGCGGGAGAAGATCCGCCCCGGCGACTGCATCATCACCTTCAGCAGCTGGTACTCGACGGCGGTCAGGCCCAGGTCCTGGCCATCGGCCAGGGCACGCCAGCCGTCGTCGTCCAGCACCAGGTTGCTGCCGTCGCTGGCCGCAGGGTCACTGGCGGCCCGGCTGCGGCGCAGTACGGCTTTGACCCGGGCGACGACTTCCCGTGGGCTGAACGGCTTGCAGATGTAGTCGTCGGCACCCAGCTCCAGGCCCAGCAGGCGGTCCACTTCTTCGACCCTGGCCGTGAGCATGATGATGGCGAGCTTCGGCCAGCGCTGGCGAATCTCACGGCACAGGGTCAGGCCGTCGGTACCCGGCAGCATCAGGTCGAGCAGCACCAGCGACGGGGCGCCCTCGCCAGCCATGCTCTCCTGCAGCCAGGGCAGTACCGCGTCGCCATGGTCGATAGGGTGCGTGGCGAAGCCGCTACCCTCGAGGTAGTCGGCCACCAGGCGGGCGATCTTGGGCTCGTCTTCGACAATCAGCAGGGTGTCTCGCGGGACATCGGCGTCGTGCATGGGGTCCTTTCCTTATCGGCTGGGTATGTCGTCTTCCAGGGCGGGAAACTCGATGGTCCAGCATAACCCACCCAGCGAGGCGGCAGTGGCACGCATGGTGCCGCCATGACTCTTCACCAGCGCGCTGGCGATGGAGAGCCCCAGCCCGCTGCCGCCACTGGCCCGGTTGCGTGAGCCCTCCACCCGATAGAGCCGCTCGGTGAGACGGCCGAGGGCCTCGTCCGGCACCCCCGGTAGGCTGTCCTCCCAGGTGATCCGGACGCGATCGCCTTCGTGGCTCAGGCTCACCTCCAGCCGGCCGGGCGGCGCGGTATAGGCGCGGCTGTTGTCGAGCAGGTTGCTCCAGAGCTGGCGCAGTCGGCGGGCATCGCCACGAACCCAGGCCGGTTTCTGGATGTCTGTGGCGAGTTCCAGGCCGCTGTCATCGAGCCAGCCGTTGGCCTCGTCGAGCCATGCGGCGAGGCTTTCGGCCAGGTCCAGGGGGGCGAGCTGCACCTCCAGGGCACCGGCATCGCTCTGCGACAGCAGCCGCAGGTCGGCGACCAGGCGCTCCAGCTGGCCGACCTCCTGGGCGAGCGAATAGAGGTTGTCCTCATTGAAGGGCCGAATGCCATCCTGCATCGCCTCGATCTCGCCGCGCAGTATCGACAGGGGCGTACGCAGCTCATGGGCGATGTCCGAGACCCAGCGGGCCCGGGCCTCACGGCTGGCTTCCAGGGTGGCCGCCAGCACATTGAAATCGTGGGCCAGGCGCGAGAGATCGTCACGCCCCTGCTCCTGCAGGCGGGTGCTGTAGTCGCCCTCGGTGAGACGCCGGGTGGCCAGGGCCATGCTGCGGGTGCGGCGACCCAGCCACCAGGCGAGCCCGCCGGCCAGCAGCAGCGAGGCCACGCCCAGCGCGGCGATGATGATGCCCAGGTTGCGCTGCTGGCGGGATAGGAAGATGCGATCCATGCGGGCCATCAGCTGCTGGGGAGGGCGGTAGCCCAGGGTGCCGACCTGCTCGCCCTCGTGCTCGATGGGCAGCCAGTGCAGCTCCGAGGCGGTTTCGCTGTCGTCCGGGGCAAGGCCGATCACCGGCAGGCCATCGGCATCATGCAGCACGAAGTCCCGGGCATCGCCCAGGCGGCGTTCGATGCCGTGGGCAGGGGGGCCTTCGCCGGGCCACAGCTGCTGGCGAACCAGGCCCTGCCAGGCCGGCGGAGAGTCGCGCAGCCACTGCCATCCGCCACGTCTTGCCCACTCCTGGCCGAGCCCTTCCGCCAGGGTTTCGGCACGGCTGGCCTGGGTGGTTTCCAGGTAATCGATGAAGCCGCGATCCAGGCTGCGCGACACCGCCAGGAAGACCAGCCCGGCAATGCCCACGTTGACCACCAGGATGATCACGAACAGCTTGATCCCCAGGCGTGAAATGGCAGGGCGGGGAAGACGAAGGCTCATCGGGTGGGCTCCAATGACTCGGTGGCGAGGTGGCGACCATGGATACGTTCGCGCAGGCGTTCCAGCATCAGGTAGAGGCAGGGTACCAGTACCATCAGGATCACGGTGGCGAAGAGCATGCCGAAGCCGAGCGAAATGGCCATGGGGATCATGAAGCGAGCCTGACGCGATGTCTCGAAGATCATCGGGGCAAGCCCGAGGAAGGTGGTCATGGTCGTCATCATGATGGGTCTCAGGCGACGTGTCGCGGCGGCGACGATGGCTTCACGCGCACCCAGGCCTTCCCGGCGGCGCCGGTTGGCATAGTCGATCAGGACGAGGGCATCGTTGATGACCACGCCGGAGAGCGCCAGCATGCCCATCAGGCTGATCACCGATAGTCCGTACCCCATGATCATGTGGCCGGCCACGGCCCCGATCACACCGAAGGGGATCGCGGCCAACACTAGCAGCGGCTGCAGATAGCTACGGAAGGGTATTGCCAGCAGGGCGTAGAGGGCGATCAGCGTCAGCCAGGTGGCCTGGGAGAGCACCGAGACGTTGTCGGCGGTCTCCTGCTGGCGGCCACCAGGAGCGACCTCGAGTCCCGGCCAGCCGACCTGGAGGGCGGGAAAGACGTCGGTCTGCAGCGTGCCCAGCACCTGATTGACCTGGGTTTCGCTGGCCACCTCGGCGGTAACGTTGATGATACGCCGGCCGTCGATACGCTGAAGCGTTGTGGCAGCACGGCCCAGGTGGATATCGGCCACACGATGGAGTGGCGCCGTCACGCCATCCGGGGTGCGGATCGGTAGCTGGTAGAGGTCGCTAAGGCTGCTCCTGTCGTCGCGGGGAAGCCTGACGACCACGCTGATCTCGTGACGGCCGACGAATTGCTCGATGGCGGTGACGCCCTGCAGCGGGCCGCGTAGCTGCCCGGCAAGATCTGCGCCGGTCAGCCCCATGGCCTGTCCTTCCGACGACAGGCGGATCTCCAGCTGGGGCTTGCCGTCGGCCAGGCCGCTGTCGATATCGGTGAGGCCATCGAGCTCGGCGAGTTCATCGGCCAGTCGGGTTGCGGCGGCTTCCAGTGCCCCGCTATCGGGATGGGAGAGGCGCAGGGTCAGGTCGGCTCCCTGGCCGGGGCCACCGAAGTCGGACTCGAAGCGCACCGCCTGGACCCCGGTGAAATCGCCGGCCTCTTCCCGCCAGGCCCGTGCCACCCGGGAGGGGGGCCAGTCGTCGAGGCTGTCACGCGCCAGGGTGAGGCGTACGTTCAGGCGATCGCCATCGATCTGGGCGCGGGTGGCGGAAAAGCGCGGACCACCTTCCTGTTGGCTCAATACCAGGGCACTCTCCAGCAGCTGGTCGCGTACTCGGCGATCCTCGCTGATGGGGCTGCCGACGGGCAGGGTTACCGTGGCCTGAACCCGGTCTGACTCGGCCCTCGGCATCAGCGAAAAGCCTAGTCGGCCGCTCATGGCCCAGGCGATGGCGACGACCAGCAGGGCAATGGCGAGGCAGACGGTCAGCAGCCGCTGATCCAGGGCGCGCTGCAGGAAAGGGGTGAATTGGTGCTGGGTGAAATGGGACAGCCCGCCCTGCAAGGTCCGGCGCAGACGGTCCAGCGGCTTGAGCCAGGCCGAGCCTTCGCGGCCACCGGCGCGGTGGGCCAGGTGCCCGGGCAGAATGAACAGCGCTTCCAGCCAGGAGACCAGGAATACCGTGATCACCACCACCGGAACCACGGCGAAGATCATGCCCAGAAAGCCCGGCAGGAACAGCAGCGGCAGGAAGGCGACGATATTGGAGAGGATGGCGAAACTGATCGGCACGGCCATCTCCCTGGCGCCGCGCACCGCGGCTTCGCGCAGGGAGTGACCCTGCTCGCGATAGCTGTGGATGTTCTCGCCGACCATGATGGCATCGTCGACCACGATACCCAGTGCAATGATGAAGGCGAACATCGACATCATGTTGATCGAGACGCCCAGCCAGGGCAGGAAGAGCATGGCCCCGAGGAAGGCCGTGGGGATGCCCAGGGTGACCCAGAACGCCAGGCGTGCCTCCAGGAACAGCGCCATCAGTACCAGCACCAGCGCCAGCCCCAGCCAGGCGTTCTTCAGCAGCAGAGAGAGGCGGTCGCGGTAGACCTCGGAAGTGTCCCGCGACACGCTCAGGCTGACCCCTTCGGGCAGCCCGGCGCGCAGCCGCTCGAGCTGTGCGGTGACGGCATCGGAGACGCCGATCGGCGTCTGGTTACCGATCTGGTACACCTCCAGGCTGATACCCGGGTCGCCGTTGAACAGTACCTCGCTGTCGGTTTCGGCGAAGCCGTCCACGACCTGTGCGATATCGCCAAGCCGCAGCCGTGCACCGTCAGGCGAGCCGATGATCGGCAGGTCGGCAAAACCGGTGATATCGTCGCGACGCCCCTGGTAGCGGACCAGCCACTCCCCCTCGCCGGTGGCCAGCCGACCACCGGCAAGATCCATGGCTTCGTCGCCGATCCGGCTTGCCAGTTGACGGTGTTCGATGCCGTGTCGCCGCATGGCCTCTTCATCGAGGAGCACCTGGATTTCGCGGTCGCGATTACCCGAGAGCTCGACCCGTGAAATGCCGGGAGCCGCCTGCAGTTCGGCACGGATCTCCTCGGCAACCTCATGCAGCAGCCGTTCATCCACCCAGCCATGCAGCTGCAGGCTCATGACGCTGCGTGAGCGACCTGCCAGGCTGAAGCGTGCCGGGTCGGCCGCGGCAGGCAGCGTGGTGATCGCATTGATGGCCTGTTGTATTTCCTGGTAGACCCGCATCACCTCGACGCCTTCGACCAGGGTGGCCGAAACCCGTCCGGCCCCCTCATTAGCGGTGGCGGTCAGCTCGTCGATACCATCCACGTCGGCCAGTGCCGCCTCCATGGGCAGCAGCAGGCTGCGCTCCACCTCTCCGGGGGTGGCACCGGGATAGCCGATGGCGACATGAATGATCTCCAGCTCGAAATCGGGGAAGACCTCCTTCTTGATCGTGGTCGATGCGGCCAGGCCCCCGACGATCAGCAGCAGCATCAGCAGGTTGGGGGCGACGCCGTGATGCACCATCCAGGCGATGGGGCCGCGGCGCATCATGAGGTGGGCTCCCTGACGGCGCCTGCGGGGCGTTCGCTGTCGGCGATCCGAGCGCGAAGGCGCATGCCCTCCCGGGGCTGGCCGAGCTGGGAGATGACGATGCGCTGGTCCTCCTCCAGACCCTGTTCGATCAGTACTCGCTCGTCGCCCCGGTGCAAGACCGCGACCTGGCGGCGGCGAAGGCGGTCCTCATCGTCCAGTACCCAGATCTCGTCGCCGGGGCGCAGTGCCGCTACCGGCAGCACGAAGAGCCCCTCACGGGGGCGGGTGGCGAAGTCGAGCCGCGCCATGTCGCCGAGGCGCAGGGCGGGGGAGCCCTGCTCGAGGCCGAGAGGATCGTCCACCGCCACCAGCAGCTGGGCCTGAAGGCCGTTCTCCTCCAGCGTCGGCAGCACGGCGATCAGTTCGCCCAGCCGTTCGTGGCCGGCGGGCCAGCTGCGGCTGCTGATGGTGACCTGGCTGCCGGGGGTGTCGTCCGTTGCGGCGTCCAGCCAGCCCAGTGCCTCGCCGGGTAGTGAGACCCGGACCCAGAAGCGCGTGACATCGACCAGATGCAGCAGCTCGGTGCCGTTGGATACCTCGCTGCCGGCGCCCAGCAGCCGAGACTGCACCATGCCGCGCCAGGGCGCGGTGAGAGTGGTGCGCTGCAGGTCGAGGCGGGCCCGGTCCCGGGCCGTCGTGGCGCGTTCGACTTCCGCTTCGGCCACGCGCAGCTGAGGCTCACGCAGCACCAGGGCTCGCCTGTCGGCGGGCAGGTTGCGACCGAAACTTTGATACTCCGACTGGGCGCGCTGCTGTTCGCCCCGCTCCATGGCCAGTTGGGCCTGAGCCTGGGCCAATCCCGCTTCGGCGTCGCGCAGCGCCAGACGCAAGTCGGTGTCGTCCATGCGGGCCAGGGGGGCGCCGGCCTCCACCACCATGCCGGGCAGGGTGTTCGGGGCGAACTCGAGCAACTGGCCGGCGATCCGGCTGGAGAGATGCGCCTCGCGCTCGGCCTGCACGCGACCGAAGCCATGCAGTGAGGGTGCCGCGGCGCGCTGGTGAGCGGTGACGACGTCCACCAGCGGGGGCGGTGCCTCGGCGGGGGCACGGCGCTCCACCCGCGGCGGCTGGCTGATCAGCCACCAGGCCAGGAACAGGCCGCCCGCCAGTACCAGCAGGGCCAGCAGGGGACCAAGAGTGAGGCGCCCCCGTTGTCGAGCATGGAAACCGGGGCGATGCGGCGCGCAGGGAGCGGCGGCGTGACGAGGCATAGGGTGGCTCACGACGGGGGGACGGCCCCGTCATCATCCACCCGTGCGATGCAGCCAATAGTCAGGAATCGTGCAAGCAATATGCAAGCAGAGGGCAGGTGCCGTGATCAGGGGCAGGTGTCACCGACCAGCAGTTCGGTATGCAGCATCTTGGCATGGGGTTCATCGAGTCCCAGGATCATGCGGGCCGCCAGGCGTCCCTTGGTATGGCTCTCCTGGCACACGGTGGTGAGCCTTGGCGCCCGGTACTGCCCCTCGGCGATACCGTCGAAGCCAGTCAGCCGTAGATCCTCGGGAACGCGAATGCCACGCTGCTCGGCCAGGGTCAGGGCGGTCAGGGCGAGACGGTCCGACATGCAGAGCAGCAGGTCCGGCCGCTCCTCGTCCGGCAGGTCGAGAATCGACTCGATCACCGGGGCGCAGACGTCGAAGGTATTCTCTTCCACGTTCCATTTCGGCACCCGTTCGGTCTCGAAGCCATGCTCGGCCAGGGCGCGGTCAAAGCCCATCAGTCGTGCACGGGTAATGGTGCGATCGGCCGGCAGCAGGGCATGGTCGGGCGTGATGTAGCCGTTGCAGGGCTCGGCGGTCAGGCGCAGGTTGACGATCGCGGGTCGCCTGGGCCTCCTTGCCTTCAGGGCATACTGGGCGATGGCGTAGCAGGCCGGTTCGTTGTCGATATGTACCGATGGATAGCCCGTCACATTGAAATCCACTGCCACCAGCGAAGCCTGAACGGGAAGCGAGTCGAGCAGCTCCGAGGTGGGTATCAGGCCATAGACGATAAAGCCGTCCGCCATGCTTGCCGAGCCCGGAATCGGGCTCTGGGCCTGGCGCGCGGAGAGCAGCAGCAGGGTATGGCCCTGGGCGTCGAGGACTTCGGCAACCCCCGAGAGGAACTCGCTGGATACGGCGTCGTTGAGACTGTAGGTGAGGCTCTCGGCGAGCAGCACTGCAATGATGCGCGAGCGGCCGGTGCGCAGGCTGCGGGCCTTGGCGTCGGGCCCGCGATAGCCGAGCCGCTTGGCTTCGTCGAGGATGCGCTCCCGCAGCGCCGGCGAGAGCTGGTCCGGCCGATTGAAGGCATTGGAGATGGTGGCGGTGGAAACGCCCATCTCCCGTGCCAGGTCCTTCAGGGTCATGCGGCGCGACGGTTTTGACACTTTTTCTTTTCCTGCTAATGAGTGCATGCCAAGCATACCGTCCCGGTCGTGGCCGCGACAGTCCCGCTCATGCCACGGCGCTTACGGCCTTGACCGGGAGTGCTCGGCCTTCGCCGTCGAACAGGTGGACATGCGCCGGGTCCGGGGCCAGCGCGACCCGCTGCCCGACCGACCAGTGGGTGGGCGCCTCGCTGCGCTGGATCAGCAGGGTGTCGCCCTCCTTGGGGTCGAGGTAGACATAGACCTCGTTGCCCAGGTACTCGACGTTGACGATCTCGAAGCTGTTGGCGCCCTGGGCCTCGGTCAGGCGCAGGTGCTCGGGGCGTACGCCGATCGTCAGGCCGGCGCCCTTGGCCTGGCCGACAGCATCCTGGGGCAGGTCGAGTTGGGCCATGCCGCTGGCGCTGACACGACAGCCCGATTCGTCGGCATCGAGCAGCTTTGCCGGCATGAAATTCATGGTCGGCGAGCCGATGAAACCGGCCACGAATCGGGTCGCCGGGCGCTGGTAGAGCTCATGGGGGCTGCCTACCTGTTCGATGCGGCCACCATTGAGTACCACGATCTTGTCGGCCAGGGTCATGGCTTCCACCTGATCATGGGTGACGTAGATCATGGTGGACTCGAGACGCTGGTGCAGGCGGGCGATCTCATTGCGCATCTGGACCCGCAGCGAAGCGTCCAGGTTCGAGAGTGGCTCGTCGAACAGCAGGATTCGGGGTTCGCGCGCCATGGCCCGCCCCATCGCGACGCGCTGGCGCTGGCCGCCGGAGAGCGCCTTGGGCTTGCGCTCCAGCAGCTCCTCCAGCTGCAGGATGCGGGCGGTGGCCATGACCCGTTCATGAACGGTTTCCTGGGATGCCTTGGCCAGCTTGAGCCCGAAGGCCATGTTCTCGTAGACCGTCATATGCGGATAGAGGGCATAGGACTGGAACACCATGCCGACACCGCGCTCCCGGGGCGGCAGATCGTTGACCACGGTGTTGCCGATGGAGAGCTCGCCGTCGCTGATCGATTCCAGCCCGGCGATCAGCCGCAGCAGGGTGGACTTGCCGCAGCCGGAGGGGCCGACGAAGACCACGAATTCGCCGTCACCGATGGCCAGGTCCACATCCTTGATGATATGGGTGCTGCCGAAGACCTTGTTGACCTTGTCGAGTTTGACGCTTGCCATGGAATATCTCCTTGCCGGCCCGCTGATGGGTTGCCTCGTCGCGGGCCGGCAGTGTTGTTATGAGCACTGTTATGAGCGTTGTTATGAGCGTGTCTCAGACGGCGAAATAGGCGGCCTGATAGGGCGGCAGGCACAGTATCTCGCCGTCGCGCTCATGGGTGAAGCCATGCCCTTCCAGAGACCTGCCCACCGCAAGCGGCAGGCGAGCCTCATGGGCCTGGCCGGTGAGGTTGAAGACGCAGAGGATGCGCTCGTTGCCCTTCTCGCGGATGAAGCCCAGCAGCGCTTCTCCCACATCGACCAGTGCCAGATCGCCATCGAACAGCGCCGGGTGGGCGGTGCGCAGGGCGAGCAGGCGGCGGGTGGCGCTGAGTACCGACGCCGCGTCGTCCTGCTGCTCGGCGACGGCGAGCGGCAGCTGGCGAGCCTCCACCGGTAGCCAGGGCGTAACGCCCCCGGCGGTAAAGCCGCCTTCCTTGGCGTTCTCCCAGGGCATGGGGGTGCGACAGCCGTCGCGGCCCTTGAACTCCGGCCACAGCACCTTGCCGTAGGGGTCCTGGATGCGTTCGAAGGGCACCTCGGCCTCGGGCAGGCCCAGCTCCTCGCCCTGGTAGAGGCAGACGCTGCCGCGCAGCGAGAAGAGCATGGCGAGGGCCACCTTGGGGTAGGCGATGGGGTCCTCGCCGGCGCCCCAGCGGGTGGCGCTTCTCACCACGTCGTGATTGGACAGCGCCCAGCAGGGCCAGGCGTCACCGGCCAGGCGCTGGAAGCGTTCCAGCACCTCGCGGATATAGGCCGCCGAGTGGGGGGCGTTGAGCAGGTCGAAGGTATAGGCCATGTGCAGCTTGTCACCCTCGGCGGTGTACTCGGCCATGCGCTCGAGGGGGTTGTCGTCGCCGATCTCGCCCACCGTGGTGGTGCCGGGGAACGCGTCCATCAGCGCGCGCAGCTCCCTGAGGAAGCCGAGGTTCTCCGGGCGGCTCAGGTCATAGACGTGGCGCTGCCAGGTGTAGGGGTTGGCATCCGGCGCGCCGAGGGTCTTGGCGGCGCCTGCCGGCACCGGCGGATTGTCGCGCAGTTCGGCGTCGTGGAAATAGAAATTGACGGTGTCCAGGCGGAAGCCGTCGACGCCAAGTTCCAGCCAGAAGCGCATATTGTCCAGCTGCGCCTGACGCACTTCCGGGTGGTGAAAGTTGAGGTCCGGCTGGCTCGACAGGAAGTTGTGCAGGTAGTACTGGCGCCGGCGCGGGTCGAAGGTCCAGGCCGGCCCGCCGAAGATCGACAGCCAGTTGTTGGGCGGGGTGCCGTCCGGCTTGGGGTCGGCCCAGACGTACCAGTCCGCCTTCGGGTTGGTGCGGTCGGCGCGGCTCTCCTGGAACCAGGGGTGCGCCTCGGCGGTGTGGCTGATCACCTGGTCGATCATCACCTTGAGGCCAAGCGTATGGGCCCGGGCCAGCAGCGCCTTGAAGTCATCCAGGGTGCCGAACATCGGGTCCACGTCGCGGTAGTCGCTGACGTCGTAGCCGAAGTCGAGCATCGGCGAGGTGAAGAAGGGCGACAGCCAGATCCCGTCCACGCCCAGCGAGGCCACGTAGTCGAGTTTCTCGGTGACGCCGGCCAGGTCACCGATGCCATCGCCATTGGCATCCATGAAGCTGCGCGGGTAGATCTGGTAGATGACGCCGCCGCGCCACCAGAGGGTGTTGTCCTGCATCTTGGATTCCTTGAATAACATCAGGTGATTACCCTTTGACCGCGCCAGCGGTGAGGCCCGACACGATGCGCCGCTGGAAGATGATCACCAGCACCACCAGCGGCACGGTGACCACCACCGAGGCCGCCATGATCGGCCCCCAGGGCAGCTCGTAGGCGCTGCCGCCGGAGAGCAGGGCGATGGCGACCGGCACGGTGCGCTGGCTGTCGGTGAGGGTGAAGGTCAGGGCGAAGAGGAACTCGTTCCACGCAGCGATGAAGGCGAGCAGGCCTGTCGTCGCCATGGCCGGCCACATCAGCGGCAGGAACACCTTGGTGATGATGACCCAGGGGGTGGCGCCATCCATGATGGCGGCCTCCTCGAGTTCCATGGGCAGCTGGCGCATGAAGGTGGTCAGCACCCAGACGGTGAAGGGCAGGGTGAAGATGGTATAGCTGAGTATCAGCCCGCCGGGATTGTTGTAGAGATTGAGCGCACGGATGACCTCGAACAGGCCGGAGAGCACCGCGACCTGCGGAAACATCGAGACGCCCAGGATCACCAGCAGCACGGTACTGCGTCCGCGAAAGCGCACCCGGCCCAGCGCGTAGGAGGCCGTGATGCCGAGCAGCAGGGCGATGAACACCACGCTGGTGGCAACCAGGATCGAGTTGAAGATGGCCTGCAGGAAGCTGCGCTGGCTGAAGACCTGTATGTAGTTGGTGAAATCCAGGCGAGAGGGCCATAGCTCGACCCGGAAAAGCTCGCTGGAGGGGGTGAAGGAGGTCTTCACCGCATAGTAGAACGGGAAGACCGCGATCACGACGATCAGGGCTACCAGGACCCAGAAACCGATGCGGGTGGCGTGTTTGGAGAGCTGGCGCGAGGTCATCAGTCGCCTCCCAGTTTCAGTTGATTGCGACCGAGGTAGAGGTAGGCGATGGTCGCAAGGGCGATGATCAGGAACAGCAGGGTGGAGGCGGCGCTGCCGTAGCCCACGTCCTGGAACTCGACCAGCTGCTGGCGTGCGTAGATCGACATGGACATGGTGCTGGTGGAGTTGGAGGTCAGCACGTAGATGACGTCGAACACGCGCAGGGCGTCGAGCAGGCGGAAGATCACCGCCACCATCAGCGCCGGGGTGATCAGCGGCAGGGTGACCCTGAAGAAGACCCTTACCGGATGGATGCCGTCGACCTCGGCGGCCTCATAGCAGTCCTTGGGCAGCATCTGCAGGGCGGCCAGCACCAGCAGGGCGACGAAAGGGGTGGTCTTCCACACGTCGACCATGATCACCGCCCACATGGAGTAGCTGGCGTCGGCCGTCCAGGCGATCGGCTCGCCGATGATCCCGATCACCATCAGCAGGTGGTTGATGATCCCGAACTGGTCGTTGAGCATCCAGGCCCACATCTGCGCCGAGACGATGGTGGGGATCGCCCAGGGGATCAGCACCGCGGCACGCACCAGCGTGCGCCCCTTGAACTCGGCGTTGAGCACCAGCGCCACGATGATGCCGAACACCACCTCCAGCGAGACCGAGACTACCGAGAAGTAGACGGTGTTCCAGACGGCGCGCCACCAGATGGGGTCGGCCAGCACGCCGTACCAGCGACCATCTTCATAGATCAGATAGTTCTCCAGTCCAATGAACAGGGTATCGCTCAGGTCGGACAGGGAGGCATCGGTAAAACTGAAGTAGAAGGTGCGCAGCAGCGGCCAGCCCGCAACCAGGACAAGGACGACCAGCATCGGGGCCAGAAAGATCCAGGCGGCACGCACCCTCTGGCGACGCACCTTGGTGCTGCGCTTGTGCCTTGGCAGGGGGCGCGCCGCGATCGGCGCGCTTTCGGTTACGGGAGTCGACATTTCGGGCTCCAGGAGGTTACCAGTTGCGACGCTTGACGCGGGAGAGTTCACGATCGAGATCGCTGACTGCCTGCTCACCGGTCTTGTTGCCGGACAGCACGTCATGGGCGGCACTGAAGAAAGCATTGCTGACGCGGCCGTAGGCATCTCCGGTGGGAGCGGAGGGACGCGCCACGGCATTGACGAAGGTCTCGTAGAGATCGCCGAAGAAGGGCACCGCCTCGAGGACCTCCTCATCCTGGTAGAGCGACTCCAGGGTGGGGTTGTAGGCGCCGGCAATGGCACGACGCTTCTGCTCCTCTTCGCCGGCGAGGAAGGCCACCAGGTCGACGGCGAGCTCGGGATTCTCGCTGTAGCGGGAGACCGCCAGATTCCAGCCGCCGAGGCCGGCGGCACTCTGACCGTCGCCGCTGTAAGGCAGCTGGGTCACACCGACCTTGCCGCGTACCTCGCTGTCCTCGCTCTGGGCCAGGGCCCAGGCGTAGGGCCAGTTGCGCATGAACACGGCGTTGCCACCCTGGAACACGCCGCGGGCTTCTTCCTCGGTGTAGTTGAGGACGCCGTTGGGGGAGATATCACCGATCCAGGTCGCCGCGTGATCGAGAGCGGCAGCGGCCTGGGGGTTGTCGATGGTGATCTCGCCTTCACTGTCGACGATGGTGCCGCCGCCGTGGCTTGCCACCCACTCCAGGGCGTTGACGGTCAGGCCTTCGTAGGCGCGGCCCTGGAAGACGAAGCCCTGCATCCGCTCGCTACCCTCGGCGCGCTCGGCATTGCGGATTTCCCGGGCGGTCTCGGTGAGTTGCTCCCAGGTTTTGGGCACCTCATGGCCGTGCTTCTCGAGCAGGTCTTCACGGTAGTAGAGCACACCGGCATCGGTGAACCAGGGCATGGCGACCAGGCGGCCGTCTATGGTGTTGTTCTCGATGATGGTCTCGAAATGACCCTCACCGGCCTCGTCGCCGAGTACTTCGCGCAGGTCCAGCAGATGGTTGGCGAGCAGGCCAGGCCAGACCACGTCGATCTGCATGATGTCGATGTCGGTGGAGTTGGCGGAGAGAATCTGCTGGTAGAGGGAGAGGCGCTCGGTGGAGGAGTTCGGCGTCGAGACCACATCGACGCTGTGGCCGGTCTTTTCCTCCCAGGCCCTGACACCCTCCTGGCAGAGGGTCAGCTCGGCGCCGACGGCGCCACAGGAGATGGTCAGGTCTGCGGCCTGGGCGTGGCTGATACCGGCGGCTCCAGCCATGATGAGCGTGGGAAACAGTGTCTTCTTGAGCATGGCAGTTTTCCTTGTCGGCTTGTTCTTATGGGGCTGGCTGTCTGATGACTTAAACGATTAAGTTCGTCGGCGCTCAGTTAGCCGCTTATTGGCACGGAGATCAACCTAGACTTTTGGCTAAGTGTAGCGGAGGCGCGCATTCTGCCGCTGTGACAGCGTCGTCGCCTCGCGGCTTAGAGCGACAGGAAGAAGAGGATCAAGGGCGGCGACAGTAGCGAAAGAATGAATCCGCTGACCACGGCGATCGGTACGCAGGCCACCCCGCCGTGCTGCTGGATGACCGGCAGGGTGAAGTCCATGGAGGTCGCACCACCGTAGCCGATGGCCAGTGGCGCGTGGCGGTGGATCAGCAGCGGGATGAGGATGAAGGCCAGCAGTTCACGGGCCAGGTCGTTGAAGAAGGCCACGCCGCCGAGCAGAGGGCCGAGCTGATCACCGATCAGGATGCCCGAGAGCGAATACCAGCCGAAGCCGGACGCCAGCGCCAGTCCTTCGTTCCAGTTCAGGCCGAGGAGCGGGGCGGCGATCAGGCCGCCAACCAGGGAGCTGGCGGCCAGGGTCGTGGCAATGGCCAGGCCGTGACGGTTGAGCAGGATCTGGCGCAGCGGCATGCCCGAATTGCGCAGCTGACAGCCGATCAAGGCGAGCAGGGCATAGAGCGCCCATTCGGCCAGCTGTTCGGCGGTGGTGAAGATGGCCTGGCCGCCCAGCCAGCTCAGGGCGAGCCCGATCAGCACCCCGAAGACCACCACCGCGACCAGCGCCAGGGAGCCGATCAGGGCGGCTATCTTGGTGGTCGGTGCGTCGGCGACGACCGGCGAGGCGCCGAAGCGCAGCCCGAGCCGGCGAGACAGCCACCAGAGGGCCGCCAGGTTGACGGCAGTAATGACGCTGAACAGCAGCAGTGCCTGGCCGCCCATGCGCGACAGCTCGCGCATCAGGTCGTCGAGGCCGGCCAGGCTGACCCCCATCAGCAGCAGAATGAGATAGACCGAGGCGTTGACGCCGCGGTTGATCAGGTTCATCAGGCCGGCATGGCGAACCGGCACCAGGTAGCCCAGCAGCAGCGGCAGAAGGACGATCAACAGCCCGCTCAACATCGAGACCTCTTCCCTTGTCGTGGCCGCCGGGCGGCACAAAGCGCCACACTCTAGCAGCCTTTTGCGGCGAGCGCTGCCGTCGACTCGACCGGCCTAGGTCGAGCCGACGGGGCATCCACTGGGGAGTCGCGATCTTGCAGCGGGTCAGGGGGCCTGGGTGTCGAGGGAGGTGAGCCGCAGCCGGCTCTTGCGCTTGCCGTCGCGGCGATAGTCCACGGCCAGCAACAAGCCGGGAAGCTCGGGGTGGAAGTGGAAGGTCATCGTCCGGTCAGGCGTTTCCGGGTCCATCACCTCGACCTTGACCGCCTCGAACTCGCCGGCTGGGAGGCTCAGCGTCTCTCGGTCGTGCACCCGGTAGTCGAGGGACTCCTCACGGCCACGATGATCCTGATAGACCAGGCGACAGCCGGCCTCCTCCTGGCAGCTGCCATTCAGGGCGCTCAGGGAGAGGTCGAACAGGGCAGCCTGACGATCGGGCAGCTTGCTGAGCTCGTCGGTGCCAAGCCGGTAGTCGCCGCCAATGCCAAACAACGAATAGCCGCTGGCGTAGTTCACCGAGCGAACGCCATCCGGGGTCAGGAAGAAGCGGCTGCGTTCATTGCCGCGAGCCACGGCGATGGAGGCATTCATTCGGCTCTGCCAGTGATGGTTGTCCCGGATCAGGCGGTGCTCGATGGAGGCGTTGGGCCAGCCGCTCACCTCCAGCCGGTATCGCGCGTCGAAGGGCTGGGGAGTGACCCGGCGTTCGGTATCGCTGACCGACGCGGGCTTGGCAGCCGTCGGGGCCGCCATGGCCTGGGCGGTGCCCAGCGACAGCAGTAGCAGCGGCAAGGCCAGCATGGTGAGAGGGCGCAACGGTCGGTTCATGGGACTCAACATGGGGTGGTGAGGAAAAGAGTGACGAAGTGACAAGGAGTCTGAGCACGGGAAGGCGCCCCGGGTTCCCCGATGCACGCTTGTTGCATGTTCTCCGGGGCGCTATCACCCTTGCTGCAGGCGCTTCAATTCCTCGCTGAGCCCCACCGGGTAGTCGCTCTCGCCCGGCGCGAGCCGGGTCAGCGCCTCGGGCATCTCCGCGAGACAGGATCGAACCCGTTCACGGGCATCGGCGGCCATGGCCATGACCGACTCGTCCAGCTTGCCGCCCTGCACCAGGGGCACCAGCATCGGTTCGCCATCGACGCTCCGTTCATCGCGGCTGGCGATGATGTCGCCGGCATAGCGGCCCTGGGCATCCCGTCGCCGGTAGAGCTGCTTGCGCCCGGGCAGGTTGACCTTGCCCGTCGAGTGCTTGACCCGGGGTATGCCCGCATACTCCACCAGCTTGTAGGAGAGGTCGATGACCGGCGCGTCGGCCGAGACCCCCATCTGCGTGCCCACGCCGAAGGCGTCGATGGGCGCATCATCCTCGACAAGCTCCTGGATCCTGTATTCATCGAGGCCACTGCTGGCGATAATCCGGATAGCTTCCAGGCCGGCTGCGTCGAGCAGGGCGCGGGAGCGGTGAGCGAGTTCGCCCAGGTCGCCGGAGTCGAGTCGAACCGCACTGACGCGCAGGTCGGGCTCCTCCGCCATCAGCTCGATGACCATGCGGACACCCTCCAGGGTATCGTGGGTATCCACCAGCAGGGTGGTGTCCGGATAGTGGCGCGCGAAGGCACGGAAGGCCGCGCGCTCGCTGTCATGGGCCAGGATGTAGCTGTGCGCCATGGTGCCGTTGATTTCCAGGTCGTGGCGCAGTCCGCCCAGCACGTTGCTGGTGGCGGCGAGGCCCGCGGTACGGTAGGCGCGCACCCCGCGTACCGCCGCGTCGACACCGTGCATGCGTCGCATGCCGAAGTCGACCACCGGCCGGCCCTGGGCGGCCATGACGAGGCGTACGGCCTTGGAGGCCAGCACCGTTTCCAGCTGCACCAGGTTCATGATCAGGCTCTCGAGCAGCTGTGCCTCGGCAATCGGTGCATCCACTTCCAGGAAGGGCTCGTTCGGGAACACCGGCGTCCCTTCCGGCAGGGTCCAGATATCGCCGGTGAAGCGCCAGCCGGCCAGCCAGTCGAGGAAGGCATCGTCGAACTTCCCGGTGCCGGCCAGCTGGCTCAGGGCCGATGAGGAAAAGCGAAGCCGACTGGCCAGTGCGGCGGCATGCTGCTGGCCGCAAGCGAGCATGAAGCGCCGGGTGGGCGGCAGCTTGCGAAAGTAGAGGCTGAAGGTGGCCCGCTCCTGCATCGACTCCTTCCAGTAGGCCTGGAGCATGGTCAACTGGTAGAGGTCGGTGAGCAAGGCCAGGTCGCCGTCATCCACCTGTACGGAGATGGGCTGACTCATTGGCGAACCTCGATGCCTTCGGCTTCCAGCTCACGGATGCAGCGGCCCCGGGCCTCGGGGTCGACGGGCGCCGTCAGCCCGGCCAGCAGCACGACTTCGAAGCCTTCCTGGCGTGCTTCCTTGGCGGTGGCCAGTACGCAGACGTCCATGGCCAGGCCGCACACCACCACGCGACGGATGCCTCGGTCGCGCAGGTAGCCGCCCAGGCCAGTGCCGTCGAAGGCGGAGTAGGCATCGGCATCGAAGGCCGTGGCCTTGCTGACACGGATGGTGTCGTCGGTGAAGTCGAGGTCCGAGTGGAAGGCGGCGCCGGGGGTATCCTGTACGCAGTGCACCGGCCAGGTGCCGCCGCGATGCTCGAAGCTGGCATGGTCGACGGGATGCCAGTCGCGCGAGGCGACCACCGGCGCACCGGCGGCACGGGCGGCCGCGATCTCGGTATTGATACCGGGCACCAGTGCCTTGCCGCCTGTCACCGGTAGGGCACCCCCCTCGCAGAAGTCATTCTGCATGTCCACGACCAGCAGGGCGTCTTGCTTGCGGTAGTCCAGTTGCGTAGTCATCGTGCACCTCCAGGGAGGGCGATGGGTATGTCCTTCAGACTATCTCCTATCTCGCTGTACTTGTAGGGGTGAGGTCGCGGTCGCGGGGATTCAATAGCCGGCGCTGGGGTTCACGGTCTCGAGCGTTTCGCCCGCCTCGAAGGCCTCGATCAGTTCGGCGACCTGCCCCACGGCTTCCTTCAGCGGTGTGGGGCCGGCCATGTGCGGCGTTACCCATACCCTCGGGTGCGACCAGAGCGGGTTTTCCCGGGGCAGCGGCTCCTCGGGAAAGGCGTCGAGCAAGGCACCGCGAAGCCGGCCCTCGGTTTCACCTTCCCCCAGCGCCTCCAGCAGTGCCACTTCATCGATCAGGGTGCCGCGCCCGGGATTGATCAGGCTGGCGCCTTCCGGCAGGGCGGCCAGTGTCTCGGCATCGATGATGTGGCGGGTCTCCGGGGTTCCGGGTAGCAGCAATACCAGCGTGCGTACCCGGCCGAGCAGGTCGAACAGGCCGTCGTCACCATGGTGGCAGGCGATGCCGTCGAGCCGCTTGGGAGAGCGGCTCCAGCCGTGGACCGGAAAGCCGTCGGCGGCGACCATCCTGGCCACCTTGGCGCCGATGGCACCGAGGCCCAGTACGCCCACCGGCCAGTCGCCCTTGTCGTCTACGGCATGCTCTCGCCATTCACGGTGGGCCTGCTGGCGCCGGTAGCGGTCGAAGTCGCGCTGGAAATGCAGTACGCCGTAACGCACGTAGTCACCGATCAGCTCGGCCATGCCGGCATCGCGCAGCTTGACGATGGGCACGCCCTCGGGCAGGCCGGGGTTGTTGAGCAGGGCGTCGACACCGGCACCCAGGTTGATGATTCCCTTCAGGTTGGCGTGCTCCCGCAGCAGCGACTCGGGCGGCTTCCAGGCGGCCAGGTAGTCGATATCCCGGCGTTGGTGGGCGGGTGCTTCGCTGGTGACGATCTCGGCGGCAGGCAGGTGTTCGGCCAGGGCGTCGCGCCAGCTGGCCGCCTCGTCGATATGGATCAATACACGCATGGGGTCTCCTTCCGGTTTCGTGAAGGTCAGTAGATGATCTGCATCATGGGCGGGGGGGCTTCGTCGAGCAATATGGCCAGTCGTTGCAGTCCCTCCTCCAGGCGCTTCAGGCTCTGCTCGGCGCCCAGGCTCACTCGGATGCGTCGCGGGGGCGGCGTCTGCTCCACCATGAACGGCACGGCGGTGGTGATGGCCAGGCCCTCCTGCTCGGCCTGTTGCTGCAACTCCTCCGCTCGCCAGGCATCGGGTAGCGTTACCCAGACATGCAGGCTGGTGGGGCGGGAGGCGCGGGAGTGATGGCCGAGCAGGCGTGCGGCGAGCTTCTGGCGCTCGCCCAGCAGCTCCCGCTGTTCGGCGGCCATGGCCTCGATGCTGCCGTCGGCGATCCAGCGGTCGGCGAGTTCGAAGATCAGCGGCGTGGCCATCCAGGTGGTGGCCCGCATCCGCGGCAGCACGTGGTGGAGTTGGCCGCGGGGCACGGTCAAGTAGCCGGCGCGCAGTCCTGGCACGGTGACCTTGGTCATGCTGGTGACATGGAAACCGAGCTGGGGGATCCGGGCGGTGAGGGAGGCCAAGCTCGGAGCTTCGAGCAGGGCATGCACATCATCCTCGATCAGCCACACCCGATGGCGCGCCAGAACCTCGGCCACAGCGTCACGGCGGGCCTCGCTCATGGTCGCGCCGGTCGGATTCAACTGGGTCGGGGTCAGATAAACGGCCCTCGGCTTGAAACGATGACACGCCGATTCCAGCGCCTCAGGAATAACGCCTTCGCTGTCGATGGCCACGCCGCGCAGCTGAAAGCCCAGGGTGCGCGACAGGGCGATCAGGCCATGGTCGGTGAGGGCCTCGGTGAGGACCAAGTCGCCGTGTTGCACCACGCTTGCGATGGCCAGCATCAGGCCATGAGCCGCGCCGTTGCAGAGAATCCTGTCGTCCATCTCGCCGGGCACACCGAGTCGGGACTGCAGCCAGGCGCTGGCCCGCTCCCGCTGGTGGGGAAGTCCGGCGATGGGGCGACAGGCGGTAATCACGTCGGGGTTGGCATGGTCCGCCAGTTCGATCAGCGCCTGGCGAAAGCGCAGGTGGTGTCCGGGCGGGCAGACCGGGTGGGCGATGGAGAGGTCGATCAGGAGGCTTTCGCTGCGCGGCTCGTGGCCGCGCAGGTAGGCCGACTCCCGGGCGTCGTCCAGGGCGTTGACCCAGGTGCCGCTGCCGACTCGCGCCTGAACCAGGCCCATCTTCTCGGCCTGGGCGTAGGCCCGTGAAACGGTCTGAACGCTGACGGCGAGGCTTTCGGCCAGCTGTCGATGAGGTGGCAGGCGGGTGCCCGGGGTGAGCTCCCCCAGGCGAATTGCCTCCGACAGGGCGCGGGCAATGGCTAGGTACTTGGGACCGGTGTCGGTCAAGTAGGGAGTCAGATCAATTGTCATGATGCAATAAAGCCTTTGACCGCCAGCAGAGGTGTGGTGCTAGTATCAGCTTAGCGACATTGACTGGATATTGTCATGATTTCCTGATGCAAAATCATGACAATAATATTCCACCGAGCGGTGTCCGATAACCCCTGGTCCGGCCCTCTCTGCATGGAGACGGCCGGTTATTGGTGATGCTATGGCGAACGCTTCATGAATCAGGTCTCCCTGCCCTTCACTCGTCAGGAATATGCCAGCCGACTGTGGAAGGTCCGCGCCGAGATGGCGAGCCGAGGCATCGACGTGCTCATCATCAGCGATCCCTCCAACATGGCCTGGCTGACCGGCTATGATGGCTGGTCCTTCTATGTGCATCAGTGCGTCCTGGTGGCGCTGGAAGGAGAGCCGGTCTGGTATGGCCGTCGCATGGACGCCAACGGGGCGTTGCGGACCTGCTGGATGGACCCGGACAATATCACCTACTACCCCGATTACTACGTGCAGAACCCGGACATGCACCCCATGGACTACCTGGCCCAGTCGATCATGCCCGATCGCGGCTGGCACCAGGGGGTGGTGGGCATGGAAATGGATAACTACTACTTTTCCGCCAAGGCCTACCAGTGCCTGCTGCGCGAACTGCCCCATGCCCGCTTCCTGGATGCCAATGCGCTGGTCAACTGGTGCCGGGCGATCAAGTCGCCCCAGGAAGTCGCCTACATGCGCGTCGCCGGCAAGATCGTCGAGGGCATGCATACGCGTATCCTCGAAGTGATCGAGCCCGGCCTGCCCAAGAGCAAGCTGGTTTCCGAGATCTACCGGGTCGGTATCGAGGGTTGGGTGGATGATAACGGCAAGGTCTTTGGCGGCGACTATCCCGCCATCGTGCCCATGCTGCCCACCGGCAAGGATGCGGCGGCGCCTCACCTGACCTGGGACGACACGCCGTTCCGCGAGGGCGAGGGCACGTTCTTCGAGGTTGCCGGTGTGTTCAAGCGTTACCATGCGCCGCTGTCGCGCACCGTGTTCCTGGGGCGGCCGCCCCAGGAGTTCATCCGTGCCGAGTCGGCGCTGCTGGAGGGCATCGAGCGCGGCCTGGCCGTGGCCAAGCCCGGCAATCGTACCGCCGATATCGCCATGGCGCTGGGGGCGGCCATGGACAAGTACGGCTTCGACCGGGGCGGGGCGCGCTGCGGCTATCCCATCGGTATCAGCTACCCGCCCGACTGGGGTGAGCGCACCATGAGCCTGCGCCCCTCCGACGAGACCATCCTGCAGCCGGGCATGACCTTCCACTTCATGCCTGGCCTGTGGCAGGACGAGTGGGGCCTGGAGATCACCGAGAGCATTCTGATCACCGAGACAGGCTGCGAAGCGTTGGCGAACTTCCCCCGCCAGCTGTTTGTGCGCTGAGTGCCAGCGACAACCGGCCACAGCGAGGGGCGCCGGGGTAGGCCGGAAGGGAGGTCCGAGGCCAGGGATGGCCGAGGTAGCGCCCATGGATGGGTTCACAGCGCCTCCCTGAAGGCCTATCGCCGGAATAGCCCCGAGCGACTGCCCGCTATGATAGAACAAGGAGTTTCCGACATGACCAAGCCTCCCGGCCAACTGCGCCCAAGCCCGATCAGTGCCACCGTCGACTTCGATGCCGACGGCGTCCAGCATGGCTTCCTCAAGCTGCCCATCTCCGTGGACGAGTCCGCCTGGGGTGCGGTGATGATCCCGGTGACCGTGGTCAGGAACGGTGAGGGTCCCACGGCCCTGCTGACAGGCGGCAACCACGGCGATGAGTACGAGGGCATTACCTCGCTGCTCAAGCTGTCGAACACCCTGCGCGCCGAGGACGTCAACGGCCGGGTCATCATCGTACCCTGCATGAACACCCCGGCGGTGATGGCCGGCAAGCGCACCTCGGGGCTGGACGGCGGCAACCTCAATCGCAGCTTTCCCGGCGACCCCAACGGCAGCGTGACCGCGAAGATCGCCGACTACTTCACCCGGGTGATGGTGCCGATGTGCGACGTGGTGCTCGATCTCCACTCCGGTGGGCGCACCCTGGACATCATTCCCTTCGGCGCTTCCCATGTGCTGGAGAATCCCGAGCAGCAGCGTCAGGCCCTCGAGGGAGCCAAGGCCCTGGGCGCACCCTACGCCATGATGATGTTCGAGCTCGATGCCGCCTCGCTGTTCGACACCGTGGTAGAGGAGCAGGGCAAGATATTCGTGGCCACCGAGCTGGGCGGCGGTGGCACCTCGACGCCGGAAAGCCTGGCCATCACCGAGCGCGGAATTCGCAACTTCCTGATCCACTTCGGTCTCATGCGGGGCGAGGTGGAGCTGCCAGTCGAGCCGCAGATCTATCTCGATATGCCGGATGCCAGCTGCTATGTGCAGAGCGAGCACTCGGGGCTGCTCGAGCTGACCCTGATGCTGGGCGACGTGGTCCGGAAGGGCGATGTGATCGCCCGGGTCTACGACCTGACCCGCAGCGGCACGCCACCGGTAGAGTATCGCGCCGGCCGCAGCGGCGTGCTCGCGGCCCGACGCTTTCCTGCCCAGGTCAACATGGGCGATACCATTGCCGTGATTGCCGAAGTCGTGGAGTCGCTGGGGTGATGAAGCTCGATCGCTATGACCTGAAGATCCTCGAGATCCTCTCCCGGGACGGGCGCATTACCAAGTCCAGGCTGGCCGAGGCGATCAACCTCTCGGTCAGTCCCTGCTGGGAGCGTGTGCGTCGCCTGGAGAAGGCCGGCATCATCGAAGGCTACAGTGCGCGCATCAACCCCGAGGCCCTGGTGCGACGCACGCCGGTCTGGGTTCAGATCGAGCTGAAGCAACACAACGCGGCTAGCTTCGCCCGCTTCGAGGCACTGGTCCACGCCACACCGGAGGTGACCGAATGCGTGGCGGTGGGAGGCGGGGTGGACTACCTGATGAAGGTGGAAGCCGACTCCGTCGATGCCTATCAGCGCCTGATCGATGCCTGGCTGACCTCCGAGACCGGCATCGAGCGCTACTTCACCTATATCGTCACCAAGAGCGTCAAGCAGAAGAGCGCCCACACGCTTCCCGATGGCCTGGACTGAATCATCAACTGGGCTACGACGACACTTGAGAAAGCATCGTTGATTACATGTTGATGGATTTGGCTTAAGCTTGAGGCGAGCCTTTGCTCACCTGTGCCGGGCGATCCCGCTGACGCTTCCTTGATGACGTTGACCGCACAAGACAGCGCCCCGGATGTACCGAGATCGCCTACGGAGACGAGCGACGATGTCCTATTTCACCATTGCCGGTGTGCAGATGCATGCGCTGCACCACGGCGACAATACCGAAGCGATGCGACACCGTGTCGACGTGTTGATGAGCCGCTTCCCCCAGGTCCAGATGGTGCTGTTCAGCGAGCTGATGCCCCTGGGGGCGTCACCGCACCATGCCCAGGCGATGCCCAGCGCCGCCGAGGCGATGTTCTGCCAGCTGGCCGAGCAGCACCGCATCTGGTTGATTCCCGGCTCCATGTTCGAACGGGTCGGCGAGAGCGTCTACAACACCCTGTCGGTGATCGATCCACATGGCCATGTCGTGGCCCGCTATCGCAAGCAGTTCCCCTTCCTCCCCTACGAGGCGGGCGTGGAGAGCGGCAGCGAGTTCGTGACCTTCGATGTGCCCAACGTGGGCCGCTTCGGGGTGTCGATCTGTTACGACATGTGGTTCCCCGAGACCACCCGCACCCTGGCGGCCATGGGGGCGGAGGTGATCCTTCATCCCACCATGACCGATACCATCGACCGCGATATCGAACTCTCCATCGCGCGGACCAATGCGGCGGTCAACCAGTGCTATTTCTTCGATATCAACGGCGCCGGCGCCATCGGTAACGGGCGCTCCATCGTGGTCGGCCCCTCCGGCGACGTCATCCACCAGGCGGGCACCGGCGAGGAGATTATGCCCATAGAGGTAGACATGAACCGGGTGCGCCGCGAGCGCGAAACCGGCCTGCGCGGTCTCGGCCAGCCGTTGAAGAGCTTCCGCGACCGTCGCGTCGACTTCTCGGTGTACCGTAGCGAGAACGGTTCCAGTGCGTTTCTGGATACCCTGGGACCGTTGGCCAAGCCCCTGCGAGCCGACGTCGAGGAGTACTGACGGCACCAAGAGCCACGGGAGAGTGCATGCTGGAGACCCTGATTCGTGCCCTGCGCCGTTTGTTCGGCCAGGCTCCGGCGGCGGGCTTTACCCCGCCGCCGTCCACCGGACCCACCCCGACGGCGGGTTCCTCCACTGATGGAGCGACAAAAATGCGCAAAATAACAACCATTGCCGACGTTCGCCGCCATTTTCTCAGCAACAAGGAGCCGATTTACTTCATCTCCGCCACCAACTTCAATCTGCTCGGCATCGGCGATTGGGTGGGCAATTTTCGCCATATCAACTACATCGACTGCTTCGACGGCCAGCAGCGCAACGTCTTCGTGCCCAAGGAGAAGTTCCCCCGGGACTTCGAGAGCATCGAGGACATCAACAACTACCTGCTCGAGCACAAGGAGGTCATCGACTTCATCCAGTCGAGGGCCGATGGCGAGAACGCCGGTGTGGCGGCTTTCCTGATGTTCGACGAGCATACCGAGGAAGTCTGCCGGCAGCTGGGGCTTAGGGTCGCCTTCCCTCCCGCCGCACTCCGGCAGCGCATGGACAACAAGATCGAGACGGTGCGGATCGGCAACAAGGCCGGCGTGCCCAGCGTGCCCAACGTGCTGGCCAAGGTCGGCAGCTACCAGGAGCTGCTCGAGGTGAGCCGCGAGCTGGGCCACGACCTGGTGGTCCAGACCGCCTTTGGCGATTCCGGCCACACCACCTTCTTCATCGCCAGCGAAGAGGACTACTACAAGCATGCCGAGGAGATCGAGGCCGAGCCCGAGGTCAAGATCATGAAGCGCATCAACTGCCGCGGCTCGGCGATCGAGGCCTGTGCCACCCGCTGCGGAACCGTGGTAGGCCCGCTGATGACCGAGCTGGTCGGCTTCAAGACGCTGACGCCCTACAAGGGGGGGTGGTGCGGCAACGAGATGTTCGCCGGCGCCTTCACCCAGGAGATCCGCGACAAGGCCCGTGAGTACACCTTCCTGTTCGGCGAGGCCCTGCGCGAGGAGGGCTACCGCGGCTACTTCGAGCTCGATTTCCTGATCGACATGGACAACGGCGAGGTCTATCTGGGCGAACTCAACCCGCGGGTCACCGGGGCAAGCTCGTTGACCAACGTGGCCGCCTTCGCCCACTCCGATATTCCGCTGTTCCTCTTCCACCTGCTGGAGTTCTCGGATCTCGATTTCGAGCTGGACATCGAGGAGATCAACCACCGCTGGTCGCATCCCGACAGCGTCGACAGCTGGAGCCAACTGGTGATCAAGCACACCGACGAGAGCGTCGACCTGCTCACCCAGGCCCCGCGTACCGGCGTGTGGAAGATGGCCGAGGACGGCAGCATCGGCTACGACCACTACAGCTATCACCCCCACGCCGCCGAGAACGATCAGGAAGGTTTCTTCCTGCGCATCAGCGGCGCCGGCGACTTCCGCTACGAGGGGGCGGATCTCGGTATCCTGATCACCCGCGGCCGGTTGATGGACGACGACTTCCAGCTCACCGAGCGTGCCCGTGCCTGGATCGACGGCATTCGCGGCCAGTATGCCGGCCAGTCGCTGCAGGACCCGGTGGTGGAGGAGGTGGCCGTCAGCCATGCCGTCGGTGGCGGCAACTTCAAGATTCTCTGAGCGGAGTGAAGCGGCGCCACCCTGCGGTGGCGCGGATGCCTGATATGGAGAAGACGCTGATTTTCCGCACCGTCCGCGAGGAGAGCCCGGGCGCCAAGTGGCAGTCGCTGTTCGACTACCACTGGCCGGCCTATGAGCAGTGGTATCTGGCCGAGGGCGAGCGTGAGCGTCCGGCCTATCTGGCCTGCTACAACGCCCTGCGACAGCATATGCCGGAGCTGCTGGATACCTACCGGGCCCTCTGCGCCCTGGCCGGCGGCGGCGACCTGGCCGCGCGACTGTTGAGCCTCTATCGGCCGCCTCCCTATATCACCGGCTGCTCCCAGGCGGTGCTGGCGCGCAGCGACACCACCGTGCTGGCGCGCAACTACGACTACCCGCCAGAGCTCTGCGAAGGGACCATCCTCTACACCAACTGGAACGGGCGCGGCGTCATTGCCATGTCCGACTGCCTCTGGGGGGTACTCGATGGCATCAACGACAGCGGCCTTTCGGTATCGCTGGCCTTCGGCGGTCGCAAGGTGGTGGGGGAGGGCTTCGGCGCGCCGATCATCCTGCGCTACATCCTGGAGTTCTGCGAGACGGTGCCCGAGGCCGCCGCCGTGCTGGCCCGGGTGCCGACGCATATGGCCTACAACATCACCGTGGCCGATGCCGCCGGTCGCTATGTCACGGCGATGATCGCCCCGGACCAGCGCGCCAGCATTCGCCGCGTACCGGTGGCCACCAACCACCAGAAGAAGATCGAGTGGTATGCCCATGCCCTGGCCTCCGAGACCCTGATCCGCGAGCGCCAGCTGTCGATCCTGGTGGACGATGAAAGCACCACCGAGGAGCGCCTGGTCTCGGCCTTCTTCTCGCCACCGCTGTTTCGCCACGACTACCGGCGCGGGCTGGGGACCGTCTACACCGCGGTCTACCGGCCCCGGGACGGGCACGCCCAGTACCACTGGCCGGGAATGTGGCTGAAACTCTCCTTCGATCACTTTCCGGAGCAACAGCTGACCGTGCGCTACGGCGCACGCGGCCTCAATGCAGGCTGAGTCTCGCCGGGTACCTGCCCAGGCGGTCGACAACAATCAATAACGAACGGGATGGGGTGTCGTCATGCAAGAGACCAGTCAATCCGAATCGTCCTATACGGTGCCTGAAACGGCCTATACGGCGCTGGGTTTCTACCACAAGATCTCACAGCTGCGAGCCGATACCTGGAATGCCCTCAAGCGGGACCTGGGCATCCTGGTCAAGCTCAACGATGAGAGCCGGGCGAAGAACCTGATCAAGGCCATCGACGTCAAGCTCACCCGGCTGGAGATCATCGAGGACTACCACGCCTTCCCCTCCAAGGAGGACTTTCGTCATCTCTGGTCGCTCTTCGACCGCGAGGAGTACGTGCTGCTGGAGAAGGTGGTCAAGCGCCTGGTTCGTGCGCTGATCAGCGAATCCTACCGCCGTCGCCATGTCGATCTCAGCGACAGCGACGCCAATGCCGAAGACCTGGAAACCCTGGATGCCCTGGCCCAGCTGCGGCGTGGCCATCCGGCCTCCAACAGTGCCGCCCAGCCCTACTTCGAGCTGCTGATCGTCGACAACCTCTCCCCACAGGAGGAGGAGGTGGTGCGCGAGGCCTTCCGCAACATGCGTCGCCCCGAGGACAAGTTCGTCTACGACGTGGTCACCGTGCGCAGCTTCGAGGATGCGCTGATCGCGGTGCTGGTCAACCCCAATATCCAGGCCTGCCTGATCCGCTACGAGTTCCCCTACAAGTCGAAGTACAACCTGAGCGCGCTGCGCAACTACCTGGAGGGGCTGTCGGAGAAGGAGCTGGAGAACCAGACCGAGGCCGAGCGCAGTATCCTGCTCAGCTCGATGATTCACGAACTGCGCCCGGAGATAGACCAGTTCCTGGTCACCAGTGGCGACGTCGAGGCCACGGCCAGTCGCGATATCCGCTACTTCAACCGGATCTTCTATCGCGAGACCGACTACATCGAGCAGCACCACACCATCCTGCGGGCCATCGACAGTCGCTACCGCACGCCGTTCTTCGATGCCCTGCGCGAATACAGCAAGAAGCCCACCGGGGTCTTCCACGCCATGCCCATCTCCCGGGGGAAGTCGGTGACCCGCTCCCATTGGGCCGGTCAGATGATCGACTTCTACGGCATCAATATCTTCCTCGCCGAGACGTCGGCCACCTCTGGCGGGCTCGATTCGCTGCTGCAGCCCTACGGGCCGATCAAGAAGGCCCAGGAGTACGCGGCCCGGGCCTTCGGTGCCAGGCAGAGCTTCTTCGTCACCAACGGCACCTCCACGGCCAACAAGATCGTGGTCCAGGCCCTGGTCAAGCCGCGGGACATCGTGCTGGTCGACCGGGACTGCCACAAGTCGCACCACTACGGCATGGTGCTGGCCGGTGCCCACGTCAGCTATCTCGACTCCTATCCGCTGCACGACTACTCCATGTACGGCGCGGTGCCGCTGCACGATATCAAGAAGACCCTGCTGGGCTACAAGCGCTCGGGCCAGCTGCACAAGGTGAAGATGCTGCTGCTGACCAACTGCACCTTCGACGGCGTGGTCTACAACGTGCGCCGGGTGATGGAGGAGTGCCTGGCGATCAAGCCGGACCTGGTGTTCCTGTGGGACGAGGCGTGGTTCGCCTTCGCCTCCTTCAACCCCACCTACCGGCCGCGCACCGCCATGCATGCGGCACGCACCTTGCGAGAGCGCTACCGCAGCGACAAGTACCGGGAGGAGTACGATGCGTGGAAGGCCGAGTTCGACGAACTCGATCCGGACGATGACGCCACCTGGCTGGAGCGTCGGCTGATGCCCGACCCGGATGAGGTACGTATCCGTGCCTATGCCACCCACTCCACCCACAAGACCCTGACCTCGCTGCGCCAGGGCTCGATGATCCACGTCTTCGACCAGGACTATCGGCAGAAGGTCGAGGCCCCGTTCCACGAGGCCTACATGACCCATACCTCCACCTCGCCCAACTACCAGATCGTGGCGTCGCTGGATGTAGGGAGGATGCAGGCGGAGATGGAGGGCTTCGAGCTGGTCCACGCCCAGGTCGAGGCAGCGCTGTCGCTGCGCGAGCAGCTTTACAGCCACCCGCTGCTGCAGAAGTACTTCCGCGTATTGAAGAACAAGGACATGGTGCCGGCGGAGTACCGCGAGTCCGGCGTCGAGTCCTACTACGACCCGGTGACGGGCTGGAACAAGATGGAGGAGGCCTGGGCCCGGGACGAATTCGTCGTCGACCCCAGCCGCATCACCATCGCCATCGGCGCGACCGGGGTCGATGGCGATACCTTCAAGAACGAATTCCTGATGAACAAGTACGGTATCCAGATCAACAAGACCTCGCGCAACACCGTGCTGTTCATGACCAACATCGGCACCACCCGTGGCTCCATCGCCTATCTGCTGGATGTGCTGATCAAGCTGGCCAAGGAGTTCGACAATCTCTGGGAGGACAGCAGCCGGCCGGAGCGCAAGATCATCGAGAACCGCGTCCACTCCCTGACCCAGGAGCTGCCGCCGCTGCCCGACTTCAGCCGCTTTCACGATGCCTTTCGCCCCGATGCCGAGAGCGCCACGCCGGAAGGAGACATCCGCCGGGCCTATTTCCTCAGCTACGACGAGGAGAACACCGAGTACCTGCGCTTCGACAACGGCGAGCTGCAGGGCCAGATGCGAGCGGGGCGCGACGTGGTCTCGGCGAGCTTCGTGATTCCCTACCCCCCGGGTTTCCCGGTACTGGTGCCGGGGCAGGTGGTCAGCGAGGGGATTCTTCACTTCCTGCAGGCGCTGGATGTCACCGAGATCCACGGCTATCGGCCGGAGCTGGGCCTGCTGGTGTTTACCGAGGAAGCATTGAACGAGCCTCCCGACAGCTGAGGCTCCTGGGCGGGGTGCAGAAAAAACGACACTTCCGCCCGTCACGACAAAAAAAACCGTATCGGGAGCCTCGATGATCGGAAAGTCCTGATCCCGCTTAGCCCTTACCCTGTAGACATCGGGCAGCCATTGGCTGCCCGCCATATTTTGTCATCACCGGCCATTCGTCAGGCAGGACCAGCCGGTGTCAGGGGAGGTGCCCATGAAACTGTCCAAGACGCTGTCCGCTCGAATCGAAGATCCACGCCTGTTCCGCCAGTATGCCTATGTGAATGGCAAGTGGACCCACGGCGAGGGGGGCCGCGAGGAGGCCGTGTTCGACCCGGCCACGGGCGAGGCGATCGGCCATATCCCCTGGCTGGAAGCCCATCAGATTCGTGAAGCCGTGGACGCCGCCGAGGCTGCCTTCGTGCACTGGCGGGCGCTGCGTGCCGACGAGCGCTGCGAGCGTCTCCTGGCCTGGTACGACCTGATTCAGGCCAACCGCGAAGACCTGGCCACCATCATGACACTGGAGCAGGGCAAGCCGCTGCCCGACGCCCGCGGCGAAGTCGAGTACGGTGCCAGCTTCGTGCGCTGGTTCGCCGAGGAGGGCAAGCGTACCTTCGGTGAGACCATTCCCAGCCACATCCCCAACGCGGCGCTGGGAACCCTCAAGGAGCCCGTTGGCATCGCGGCGCTGATCACGCCCTGGAACTTCCCGCTGGCGATGATCACCCGCAAGGCCGCCGCCGCCATGGCGGCGGGCTGCCCGGTGATCGTCAAGCCGGCCGGCGAGACCCCTTTCTCGGCGCTGGCGCTGGCCGAACTGGCCGAGCGTGCCGGTATCCCGGCGGGCATCTTCAACGTCGTGCTCGGCGATGCTCCCGAGGTGTCGAAGATTCTGTGTGCCGAGGAGCGCGTCAAGGCGCTCTCTTTCACCGGCTCCACCCGGGTGGGGCGGCTGCTGATCGAGCAGAGCGCCGGCACCGTCAAGCGGCTCTCCATGGAGCTCGGCGGCAACGCGCCCTTTATCGTCGCGCCGGACATGGACCCCAAGGAAGCGGCCTTCGCCGCCGTGGCGGCCAAGTTCCAGACCGCCGGCCAGGACTGCCTGGCGGCCAACCGTATCCTGGTGCATGAGTCGATCCACGACGAGTTCGTCGAGCACTTCGTCGAGCGCATGGCGGCGCTGACCGTGGGCAACGGCCTGGAGAGCGAGATCGACCTGGGGCCGCTGATCCATCGCCAGGCGGTGGACAAGGCCGCCGCCATCGTCGACGATGCCATCTCCCGGGGCGCCAGGCTGGTGGCCGGCGACCAGAACCAGGCGCCGGGGCCCAACTTCTTCATGCCCGTGCTGCTCACCGGGGTGACTCGGGATATGCAGGTATGGCGCGAGGAAAACTTCGCACCGGTGGCCGGCGTTACCGCGTACAGTGACGACGATCAGGTGATCGAAATGGCCAACGACACCGAATATGGCCTGGCGGCCTACGTCTACACCCATGACATTCGACGCATCTGGAAGATGTTGCGGGCGCTGGAGTTCGGCATGGTCAGCGTCAACTCGGTGAAGATGACCGGCCCGCCCGTACCCTTCGGCGGCGTCAAGCAGTCCGGCCTCGGCCGCGAGGGCGGCATTACCGGTATCGACGAGTACCTGGAGACCAAGTATTACTGCCTCGGCGGCCTGGGGTCGGTCTCCGGAAGCTAGCAAATAACACTCAGCCGGGATGCGACATCGAGCGATATCTACCCGAGGGCGCTGAGGCAAGCGTAGCGGCGCGCGGCGATCGACAGGGATGTCGATCGAGAATCGGCAAGAGGGACCTTGTTCCGATTCGACGCGCAAGCTGCAAGCGAAGCCTCAGGGTTTCGTCCGAGGGCATCGCGAGCTGTCGCATGGCGGCGATGTACACCCAGAAATGAGTCCTGTGAACATTCTCCCCGGCGGAGCCGGGGAGCCCTGAGAAAAGAGAGAACCGCATGAGCCAGCAGCACAAGGATCTGATCGATCGTGACCGCAAGGTGACCTTCCACGCCTCCACTCACCTGCGCGACTTCGCCCACGGCGACGCCCCGGGCCGGGTGATCACCGGCGGCAAGGGCATTCACATCGTCGACAAGGACGGCCGCGAGTTCATCGACGGCTTTGCCGGGCTCTACTGCGTCAACATCGGCTACGGTCGCACCGAGGTGGCCGAGGCGATCTACCAGCAGGCGCTGGAGCTCTCCTACTATCACACCTACGTGGGCCACTCCAACGAGCCTCAGATTGCGCTCTCCGAGAAGATCCTCGCGCTGGCTGGCCCCGGCATGTCCAAGGTCTACTACGGCATGTCGGGCAGCGATGCCAACGAGACCCAGCTGAAGATCGTGCGCTACTACAATAACGTGCGTGGCCTGCCGCAGAAGAAGAAGGTCATCTCGCGCATGCGCGGCTACCACGGCTCCGGCATCGCCTCAGGCTCGCTGACCGGGCTCAAGGCGTTCCACGACCACTTCGATCTGCCCATCGACACCATTCGTCATACCGAGGCGCCGTTCTACTACCAGCGCGCAGCGGAGCTGGAAGGGATGTCCGAGCAAGAATTCTCGAAGCACTGCGCGCGCAAGCTCGAGGAGATGATCCTGGCCGAAGGGCCCGACACCGTGGCTGCCTTCATCGGCGAGCCGGTGCTGGGTACCGGCGGTATCGTGCCGCCGCCGGAAGGTTACTGGACGGAGATCCAGGCAGTGCTGGCCAAGTACGACATCCTGCTGATCGCCGACGAAGTGGTCTGCGGCTTCGGGCGGATCGGCGCCGACTTCGGCAGCCACTACTACGGCATCAAGCCCGACCTCATCACCGTGGCCAAGGGCCTGACCAGCGCCTACCAGCCGCTCTCCGGCGTGATCGTCGGCGACCGCGTGTGGAGCGTACTCGAGCAGGGCACCGGCGAGTATGGCCCCATCGGCCACGGTTGGACCTATTCCGGCCACGCCCTGGGCTGTGCCGCGGGCCTTGCCAACCTGGCGATCATCGAACGCGAAGGACTCACTGCCAATGCCGCCGAGACCGGCGCCTACCTGCAGCAGCAGATGCAGGCCGCCTTCGGTGACCATCCGGTGGTGGGCAACGTGCGTGGCGTGGGCATGCTGGCCGCGCTGGAGTTCTCCGTCGACCCGGCCCGGCGTCAGCACTTCGATGCCGCGCACAAGGTCGGCCCGCGTATCGCCGCCGCGGCCCTCGACGAGAACCTGATCGCCCGCGCCATGCCCCAGGGCGATATCCTGGGCTTCGCGCCGCCGCTGACCACCACCCGCGCCGAAGTCGACGAGATCGTCGCCCGCGCCCGGCGTGCCGTGGACAAGGTCACCGACCAGCTGGTCCGCGAGGGCGTGGTCAAGGCCACCATGTCCGTCGGGTGATACCGGCACCTGCCGTGGGTCTCCGCGGCAGGGATCGCTACAGGTTCTATACTCCCAGTCAGTATGTCAGCCGGGCCCTTGTGGCCCGGTTCGGCTTTTGGCCCGACACGATCCAGGGGTGACCATGCTGCCACGCCATGGGGTGACGCCAGCCCTGATCTACGAGGCGCGCCGGCGCATTGCCGGCCAGGTGGTGCGCTCGCCGCTGATCCACTCGATGGCGCTCTCCGCGCGCTTCGATGCCGACATCTACCTGAAGCTGGAAACCTGCCAGCCGAGCGGCGCCTTCAAGCTGCGCGGCGCCACCAACATGATTGCGGCGCTGATCGAGCGCCACGGCCGCGATGCCCTGGCCGCGGGTGTGACCACGGCCTCCACCGGCAATCATGGCCGGGCGGTGGCCCTTGCCGCGGCGCGGCTCGGTGTGCCGGCGACGATCTGCCTGTCGCACCTGGTGCCGGCCAACAAGGTGGCCGCCATCGAGACGCTGGGCGCCGAGGTTGTCCGGGTGGGCGAGAGCCAGGACGAGGCCTTCGGCGAGGTCGAGCGCCTGGTGCGCGAGCGTGGCATGACCCTGATCCCGCCCTTCGACGACCCGTTGATAGCAGCCGGGCAGGGCACCATCGGCCTGGAACTGATGGAGGATGCACCGGATCTCGACCGGGTGATCGTCGGGCTCTCCGGTGGCGGCCTGCTGGGCGGCATTGGTGCTGCGGTAAAGGCCATACGCCCCGGGACCCGGATCACCGGCGTCAGCCTGGCTCGCGGGGCGGCCATGTGGGAAAGCCTGCAGGCGGGTCGCCCCGTCGAGGTGGAAGAGGTCGAGAGCCTGGGCGACTCCCTGGGCGGCGGCATCGGTCACGACAATCGCTGCACCCTGGCCCTGGTGGGCGAAGTCATGGATGACCACTACCAGGTCTCGGAGCCGGCCATCGCCCATGCCATGGTCGATATCCTGGAACACGAGAAGCTGCTGGTGGAAGGGGCCGCCGCGGTCGGCCTGGCGGCCATGGCGGAGCATCGGATCGATGTGCAAGGACAGCGGGTGGCGCTGATCCTCTCCGGTAACGGCGTATCGCTTGAAACCTTTGACCGAGCACGGAAAATAGCCAATCGATAGAGTAGGAGCCTGTCGGACTTAACGCTGAGGTCAAATCCGACAGGCTCCTGGAACCAGGCGCAAACAGGAGGATGTCATGCAGCTCTATCGGTGCGACGCTATCGCAGCGGTCGTCGGCATCGACCACGCGGCCATGTCAGCGATCGAGGCGGGCTTCGCCGCCCTGGGGCGGGGCGAGGCGGTGCAGCCACCGATCCTTTCCATGTCCATGGAGGAGTTCAACAGCGAGGTCGACGTCAAGACGGCCCATATCAAGGGCTGGGAGCGTTTCGCGATCAAGGTCAGTACCGGCTCCTTCGACAATCCCAGGCGCGGCCTGCCGAGCCTCAATGGCCTGATGATGGTCTTCTCGGCCGAGACCGGGCTGGTGGAGGCCGTGTTCTTCGACGAAGGCTACCTGACCATGGTGCGCACCGCCCTGGCCGGGGCCATTGCCGCCAAGCATCTCTCCCGCGAGGACAGTCGTCGCGTGGCAGTGATCGGTGCCGGCGAGCAGGCGCATCGTCAGGTCGAGGCGCTGCGCCTGGTGCGCGACATCGATATTGTCGATATCTGGGCTCGGCGCAGCGAAAGCGCCGAGGCCTATGCCAATCACATGCGTGAGCAAGGGTTGGAAGTGCATATGCACGACAGCGTTCACGCCGCCTGCGATCAGGCCGATATCATCGTCACCGCCACCCCGTCGCGGGAGCCGCTGCTGCACGCCCGGGATTTGCCCGAGGGCGTGCATGTCACCGCCATGGGCTCGGACAGCCCCGACAAGCGTGAACTCGATGAGTCGGTGCTGACCCGTGCCGACGCCTTCGTCTGTGATACCCACGCACAGAGCGAGAACAACGGCGAGCTCAAGGCGTTTGCCGGTCGTGAGGTCCCGTTCAAGGTTCACGAGCTGGGCAGGGTGGTCGCCGAGTGCCAGCGGCTGCGTCTGTCGGACGCCACCATCACGGTGTGCGACCTGACCGGCACCGGGGTACAGGACACCGCCATCGCCGGTTTTGCCCTCTCGCGCCTGGCCGGAGATTGAATCGCCGCTCGCCAGCCCCCATGCTGAGGGGATCATGGCAACCGAAGGGCACAGCAGATGACACAGGTACTGGCGTTCGACGTCTATGGCACCTTGATCGATACCCATGGCGTGGTCACCGAACTGGAAGCGAGACTGGGCGCCTCTGACATGGCGGAGCAGGCCGCGGAGTTCTCCCGCCGCTGGCGTGACAAGCAGCTGGAGTACAGCTTTCGCCGCGGCCTGATGGGGGCCTATGTACCCTTTTCACAGTGCACGCTCGAGGCGCTCGAATTCACCGACCGGGCACTGCAGACCCGCCTCTCCGATGTCGACAAGGACCACCTGATGGCGGTCTACGGCCAGCTCCCCGCCTTCCCCGAAGTGCCCGAGGCGCTGACACGGCTGGTCGAGAGCGGCGTGCGCTGCGTGGCCTTTTCCAATGGCACGGGGGCGGACGTCTCCGGCCTGCTCGACAAGGCCGAGATACTCGATCGTTTCGAAGCCGTGATCAGCGTCGACGAGATCAAGCGCTTCAAGCCCGACCCGGCGGTCTACGCTCACCTGCGCAATCGCCTCGAAGTCGACCCAGGCGATACCTGGCTGATCTCCAGTAACCCCTTCGATGTGATCGGTGCACGCCACGCCGGGCTGCATGCCGCCTGGGTGCGCCGCAGCCTTGACGCCCCCTTCGACCCCTGGGCCATCGAGCCCGACCTGACCGTGCCCGATCTCGATTCGCTGTGCGAACGGCTGGGCTGACGCGACGGCGGCTCCCTCAGCACTCTTTCAATACTCCCCCGGCACGCTTCCGCCACCCGCTCCATCACGCTTCGACCACCATCGCCCAGAACACCGCCCGGGGCTCCCCCAGGCAGGAACCCTCCTCCAGCGCCATCGGCAAAAGGAATTTGCCGATGGCGCGTAAGGTTCGGTCCCCGATGTCGACAGAACCCCTACGCGAACAGCAGCCAGGCCAGAGGTCGTGGCTCACATAACAATGGATTCACTATCCGATGATGGTTCAGGAGGTTGCCGGGATGACGGATCAAACGACTCCTTCACGTCGCTACTGGTTGGGTGGCAAGCGCGCCGCCGAGCAGGATCGGTTCTTTCGTGACGCGCTCGATCCGCTGGGGTGGAAAGTCGGCGATGACGAACAGTGGGATGCCGGCTGGTACACCGGGATGCCGGATCCCGCCCAGTTCAAGAAGGTATCCCCCGAGCGCAAGCTCAATCACTACCCCGGCAACAATGCGCTCACGGTCAAGAGTCGCCTCCACGATACGCTCCTGGCGGTGAGGGATCGTGTCGCCCAATCCTTCGGTACGGCGGCCACATCGCGGCTGGCCTTCTTTCCCCGGGTCTACTCCATGCCGGAGGACTATCATGACCTCCAGCAGACGGCATTGTCCCATCCCGAGAAACGCTGGATTCTAAAGCCCAAGAATGCCTCCAAGGGCAAGGGCATTCGTGTGCTGCGTGATGCGGCGGATACGCCACTGGAGGCCAATTGGATGGTCCAGGAGTATCTTGCCAATCCGCACACCATTCGTGGCCACAAGTATGTCCTGCGCCTCTACGTGCTGGTGGCCTCCATCCAGCCGCTGCGGCTATATCTCTACCACCAGGGTTTTGCCAAGCTGGCATCGGAGCCCTACGACCCCAACGACATGGACAACCCGTTCAGTCAACTGACCAATCCCGACATCAATGCGCTCAATACCTCGGCGGAGATTCCCGTCGAGTTCATCGATCTGCACCGCTATCGGCAGTGGCTGCGCGAGCAGGGCCATGACGATGAGCGTCTTTTTGCCCAGATCCACGACCTGGTGACACTGACCGTGATCGGCGCCACGGATGCCATTCGCCGGCGCACGGCGCAGGTCGGTGCCGACCCGCAGGGGTGCTATGAGCTGCTGGGGCTCGACTGCATGGTGGATGATGCCCTGAAGCCCTGGATACTCGAATGCAACCTCAGCCCTTCGCTGGGTATCTGTGCCGAGCCAGAGAATGGCGGCCTCGTCGAGGCAGAGGTCAAGGGGGGGCTGGTGAAGGACATGGTCTCGCTGGTGGGGATCGACAACCCGGCCGTGGCGGCCAGGTCGGCGGAGGTGGCGCGTAGGGGAGTGGCGGCCGAACTCGCCCGCGACGCACAGGACGAGGAGGCTCGCGCCGGCGGTTTTCTGCGCCTCTTCCCCAGTGCCGAGCCGGAACGCTACCTGCCTTTCTTCACCCTGCCGAGCCTCGCCGACATGCACCTGGCCGATGGTCTCGCGGGGCAGCCTCTCCTACGGCCGGTGCTGACGGCCTGGCAGGTGTCGGAGGTGCTCGATGAGGATCAGCTTGCCCTCTATGCCACGCACACCGGACGCTACTACCGCCTGAACGATAGCGCAGCCCTCATCTGGCTGCTGGCGACCGAGGGATTCGACCCGGACGCCATTGTCGATCAGCTGTCACGGGCCGGCGAGGCTTCAGGAACCGACGCCGAGCCGCGGCCCGATCGACAGGAACTGCGCCGTCATGTCTGGGACTGTCTGTCGGAGTGGTGCCGCGAAGGGTTGCTCAGGCAGCGTGGCGCACAGGACGATGGGGCGCTGGTCCCTGTCGAAGTGGCCAGCGACGCGAGCGTGGCCCCGTCCTGCCAGCCCATGCGCCTGGCTTGTGGCGGCAGGCAGTGGATTCTCCACACCGACAGTGCGCCGGCACTGTCGCGCCTCTCTGCGCTACTCTACAGGCAGCTCACGCCGCTTCAGGAGGGTGACGATACCGCCCGGTCTCCCCGGCTGGAAGTGCTGCGAGACGCTCCCGGCTACACCCTGGCGGCCGAAGGACGGGTTCTGGCCTCACGATTGACCCTGGCCGAATTGGGGCCCCAGGTGCTCGCCTATCTTGCTCGCCAGGCCCCTTCGAGCGAACAGCTTGTCATCGATGCCGGCCTGCTGACCACGCCTCAAGGCGCTGCCGTGATCTGTCTCTTTCCTCCCGACACCGGCGACGCCCAAGCCATGCTACGACAGTTTGCCAGGACGTTCAGGGTGACGAGGGGACTGCGGCTGGATGCCCTCACCCTTTCCCATGGCGAGCCACTGGGGCTGCCCATCGCACTGGACGGCCGGAATGGCTGTCTGGATGACAGTGAACCAGAGGGCTCGATGCCTGAGAGTGTCCAGGTGCGTGGGGTGATCCTCATGCGTCATCACCCCGAGGCTCTCGATGGCGCTGACGGCGAGCTGATGGCTCCCGACGCCGATGACAGTGAGCTATCGATCCTCGATGCCCTGGGTGCCCTGTTGCCATCCTCCTTCACTGTCGGCGGTAAGCCCTTGTCAGGTGCCACCGTCACGGCGTTGTCCGAATGGTTGTCCCGGTGCGAGCGGCTCACTCTCCATGTGGCTAGTGACAGCCAGGCAGACCGGCGGACGACAGAGGCGCAAGGAGAGCCAGCGGACGTGTCGCTGAGCGAATCCCTGGAAAGGCGAGTAAGCGAGCTGCTTGGGCAACGTACAGCCTCTGCAAGAGGAAAGGCTGAGCAGGCAGAACTGCCGGGATGAGAGCGGCTGGGACGGGCTGGCCAGGAAGCGATTCAGCAGTGCTGGGCGGTCTGCGGCCTCACTCCTGCTCATCCCGGGCGGCAGGCTCGAAGCGCTTGCCGGCCTCGTGCAGCATGTCGAACTGCCGATTGCACTGGCTGCAGGCGCCACACATCGCCAGGTGGACGCGTAGCGAGAGGCGTTCCTGCCACACCAGGGGGCGATCCAGGCGTTGCGACATCAGCTCGGTGGCGCGTCGGCACATGATCATGGCGTTTCCTCCGTCAGCCAGCCCTGTTCGATGCAGGCCCTCAGCCGCAGGCGGGCCCGGTGCAGGATGACCCAGCAGTTGTTCTCCCTGATGCCAAGCTCGCGGCAGATCTCCTCGGTCGATAGCCCCATCAGTTCACGCAGCGAGAAGACGCGTGCCACGTTGTCCGGCAGGGCGATCATGCAGGCATCGAACACCTGCCAGAATGTCTCGCTCTCAAAGGCTGCCTCCGGCTCCCCCCAGCTGGCGGGACGCGCCTCCTTGACCCAACTGCCGTTCCGGCGGAACTGACGGTCGATGGCCTCGTCATCGGCCTCATCTTCCAGGGGTTGCCAGGTGCCCTGGCGCTTCTGGGCCCGCATGGTATCGAGAATCTTGAACTTGAGGATGCCGAAGACCCAGGTTTCATAGCCGGATCGTCCGGAAAAGCTATCCTGATTCTCGATGGCGGCTTCGAGGGTGTCCTGGACCGCATCTTCGGCCTGGGCGTGATTGCGTAGATGCAGGCGCGCGAAGGAGAGCAGCCGAGGCCGAACGGCAGTCAGACGCTGCATGCGGTCGTCTAGCGGCGGGATGCTCACGGGGTGATCCTTTCGGGTTCTTGTTTGTCGTCAGCATGCAGGCCCTATCAGGGCAGGGCAAGCCCTCCACGTTGAACAAACGCAGAATGACCGTCTCGCATTGCCCCGTCACGATGGCGGCCACGAGCGGCTCAATGAGTGAGCTCGATCACTTCTCCGCCGGCGGCCGCCGCGTCGTCTCTGTCGTGGGTAACCAGCAGGCTCGGCAGGCCGGCCTGGCGCAACTGGGTAAAAACCAGTTGACGCATCTCCTGGCGCAGGTGGGTATCAAGCTTGGAGAAGGGCTCGTCAAGGAGCACGGCACAGGGCCGGGAGAGCAGCAGGCGCATCAGGGCCACCCGGGCCTTCTGGCCGCCGGAGAGGGTGGCCGGGTCACGATCGCCGAAACCGGTCAGGCCGATCTGCTCCAGCGCCGTCTCGACTTGCCGGGGCTTGTCGCGGGTGGCGCGCGGCATGCCGAACCGCAGGTTGCCGGCGACCGACAGATGGGGAAACAGCAGCGGATCCTGGAACAGCAGGCCGATGCCGCGCCGCTCTGCCGGCAGGTGGGTGATATCGCGACCGTCCAGGTGCGCGTGGCCGCTGGCCTCGAAATCCCCTGTCAGGAAACCGGCGAGCCAGGCCAACAGGGTCGACTTTCCCGAACCGGAAGGCCCCATCACCGTGAGAATCTCACCGGGGCCGATATGGGCATCGAGCTCCAGCAGCACGGTGCCATCCAGCGCGATGCGCAGGCTGTCGATCTCGAGATGATGGTGCGTCATGGTGACCCTCGCATTCCACGGCGTTTGGCCCAGAGCAGCCGCGGCAAACCGACGGCAATGATGAAGCCCACCAGCGGCAGGCTGGCCTGGACCAGTGCCCAGACCCCGATCGCCCGGCGGTTCCCTCCCGACGCGAGCGCCACCGCCTCGGTGGTGACAGTGGGCACGCGACCGGCACCCAGCAGCTGGGTGGGTAGATACTGGCCGATACTGACGGCAAGGCCAACGGCACAGGCGGTGAGGATCGGCGCCAGCAACAGGGGCAGGCGTACCCGCCAGAAGACGGCATTAGTCGAGCTGCCCAGCGTTCGCCCGAGCTGCGACCAGCGTGGGTCGAGGCGTCGGTAGGACTCCGACAGCGAGAGAAACACATAGGGCAGCACGAAGAGCAGGTGGCCGAAGATGACCAGGCCATGGTTTGGGCGGCTGCCGAGGGATTCCATGACCACCACCAGGCCGAACAGGAAGGCGATCTGCGGCACGATCAGCGGCAGATAGAGCAGCCCCAGTGCCGACAGCAGCCGCCCTTGGGCCGGATGGCGTCCGGTGCGCTGCTCGTTTTCCAGCGCCGCCAGGGTGAGCGCCAGGGCGATCAATGTCGAGACTGCGGCGATGATCAGCGTCGAGGCCACCGGGCCCGTCAGCGAGGGCAGGGCGCGAATCCAGTGCGTCGCGGTGAAGCCCTGGGGCAGGGCATCGGGAAAGCGCCAGAAGCCGGCCACGGAGTTGAGTGCCAGGCTGCCGATACCGACGAAGGCGGTGAGGGTGGCGAACAGGATCAACCCCTTTCCGGCCAGGCGCAGCGGCTGCTCTCCGCGTTGCCGCCCGCCCCGGGCTACCCAGCGACGCCCCAGGCAGGCGACACCCCGCTCCAGGCACCACCAGACCACAAGGGCGGCGGCGGTGATGCCCAGCTGCAACACGGCACCGGCCGAGGCCATGAAACGCCGGGAGAGGTCGGGGTCGTTGAACCAGGCGAGGATCGACACGGAGAGCGTCGGCGGCAGGGTGGGGCCGAGGATCAGTGCCACGTCGACCACCGCGGTGGCATAGGCGATCACCGCGTAGACCGGAAGACGGATCAGCGGGTAGAGGGCCGGCGCCACGACCTTCAGCCAGGCGATGGTCGGACGGTAGCCGAGTGAGCGGGCCATCGCCACGCGCCTTTCGGGATCGAGCTGTGGCAGGGCGGCAAGGCTCATCAACAGCAGGAAGGGGATTTCCTTGATGACAAGCCCAGCCATCAGCGACAGCCCCCAGGGGTCCTGGACGATCAGCGCATCGGGGGGACGCTCCCAGCCGGTCAGCCCCGGCGATATCAGTCGCGAGATCAGGCCCGACGGCGCGATCAGAAAGGCCAGCCCGAAGGCGGCGGCGGCATGGGGAATCGACAGCAGCGGCGAGACCATGCGCCGAATCCAGCGATCGAGCCGGCTGCCCGACGCGCTTGCCAGAAACAGCAACACGACCGTCAGCGAGGCGACGGTGGTGGCAAGGCCGCTGACGAAACTGACCGTCACCGAGCGGGCGAGCCCGGGCTGGGCGAACAGGTCGCGCCAGGGTGCGAGGCTGAACTCGGTGCCACCCAGGGCCGGCAGATAGCCGAAGGCGGGCAGCACCGCCATGGCCAGCCCGGCCAGGATGGGTGCCACCAGCAGCGTGACGATCAGAGCCGGTGCGAGACGCAGCATCATCTTGGTAATTGCCCCCGTTCGCGCCACTCACGGCATCGCCGGCTCAGGCCGAATCGCATCGTGACGATGGAATTCGCCATCAGTTACCGACGTAGCGGGCCTGCCAGGCGTCTGCCAGGGCGTCGACCCAGCTGGGGTGGGGTTGGCCGAGCAACTCGCCGAGTTCGTCCGGCGCCAGGGTGGCGATACCCAGGTCGATGTCATCGAACAGCGCGCGGTCGGCAGGCTCTAGGGTCGCCAGCGACAGCACGGTGCCGCTGCCCCACACCACCGGGTCCTGCTTTCTGGCCTGCGCCTCGGGAGAGAGCAGGTAGTCGGCGACCACCATGGCGCCGGCCTTGTGCTGGGCGTTATAGGGGATTGCCATGAAGCTCATATTGCCGATCATGCCGTGGTCGTGGACATAGCTGCGCACGCTGTCGGGCAGCTCGAAGTTGGCGATGGCGCCGGACGCCTCGGTGGTGCTGAAGGAGAGGGCGATGCTGATCTCACCGTCGCCCATCAGCCGGCGCAGCTCCGAGCTGTTGGCCGGGAAGGCGCGACCGCTGCGCCACAGGTGCGGGTGGAGTTCGTCGAGGAATGCCCACAGCGGGGCCGAAACCTCGTCGAAGTCCTCTTCCCGCATGGGCTCGTAGAGGATGTCGGTGTCCTCTGCCAGTTCCAGCAGCGCCTGTGTAATGAAGGCATTGCCGAGAAAGTTGGGTACCCGGGCGTAAGTGAAGTCACCCGGGTTCTCCCGGGCCCAGTCGAGGAGTTCGGGCATGGAGCGCGGGTGCTCGTCCACCAGCGCCGTATCGTAATAGAACACCACCTGGGAGCTGCTCCAGGGCGATTCCAGGCCGTCCACCGGGATCGTCCAGTCGTAACGCACCGCCGGCGTGTTGTCCGGATCGGTCAGCGGATAGTGGGGTAGTTGCTCCGACCAGGGGCCGAACAGCAGGTCGTTGGCCTTCATGGTGGCGAAGTTCTCGCCGTTGATCCAGATCAGGTCGACGTTGCCGCGCTCATGGTTGCCGGCCTGCTTCTCGGCCAGCACCCGCGACACTGCCTCGGCGGTGTCGCCGATCTTGACGTGCACCAGCTCGATGTCGTGCCGCTCGGCGACCTGGCGTGCCGTCCACTGGATGTAGTCGTTGATGCGCTCTTCGCCGGCCCAGGCGTACCAGTAGACGGTTTGCCCACGTGCCTCATCGAGCACGGATTCCCAGTCGCCGGGATCGGGGGCGGCATGCAGCGGGGCGGAGAGCAGCAGAGCAAGTGGCAAGGTGGAAGCGAGCATACGGTTCAGCATTGGCAGGTTCCTGATGCGGTGTTCGGTCAGTGGATGGTCGAAGGTAGCCTGGATTCCTTACAGCATTGGCCTGATTTTTCTCTTTTTTTTACCTTCTTGCGCATTCTTGCCGTGCGCCTGTAAGTAATCGCTCTCGGCTCCTACCAAAGGATACCGCTGGCAAGCGGCGGTGCGACATGGCCCTTTGGGTCCAGAGAATGCAAACAACAACCAACGGCTTGATCGGAATTTCATCATGGAGGTAGATACCATGCCACAGCATGACGACAAGCGCCGCAGGCTGCTAGGGCGTCTCAGTCAACAGCTCGCCTATACGGCCCCGGTACTGGCGCTGATGGCTGGCGGTGCCGCGCTGCACGCCACGACGATCAATGCATCGACCGACTCAGGCTACGGGCCTGTTTCCGAAGAGACGCTGCTGCTGGCCAGCAACCATGCCCAAGGTGAGGCAGAGGCAGAGGCGGAAGGAGAAGCAGAGGCCGAAGCCGAGGGGGAGGCAGAAGCCGAAGCAGAGGGTGAAGGTGAAGCAGAAGCCGAAGGTGAAGCAGAGGCTGGCGATCGCTCGGCGGTAGAGCGCCCCGAGGGTTATACCCCAGGGTATAGCGAGGACGGTGAAAACGCCCCGGCGCTGCTGGCACTGGGCGAAGAGCTGTTCAACGACCCCAGCTTGAGTACGACAGGCCTCTCCTGCGCCTCCTGTCATGCGGGAGATACAGGCTACCTGGAGACCTTCGAGCAACCCTATCCGCATCGGGTGGCAATGGGAGAGAATCTCTTTGGCATGGAAATGGTGCATGCCGACGAAATGGTCCAGATGTGCATGGTCAGCCCCATGGCCGCCGAGGCGCTGGGGTGGGACAGCGAGGAGCTGGCGGCACTCTCGGCCTATGTGGTCGAAGTGCAGCGGCGCTATGCCGGCGAACCCCATAATCTCTGACGCTCCACAACGATAGACACCACGCTCGCCCGATGCCGTCCAGCGGCATCGGGCCATTGCGTTCCGGTAAAGATAATGCTCGACCCTGCGTTAACGTCTCTGCACTGCTAATCTGAATTCAGAAGTACCTGAAGTAGGAATTGCATGCTTCTGGGGGGAGGCCGCTTTCGCTACGTCGGGACGCCAAGCTAGGAAGAGTCATCATGCGGACACGCCGGGTTGCCTTCGTTCATCGCTTTCTCCTGCTGACCAGCCTGCTGTGCCTGGTTCTCGGCGGCGGGCTGCTGGCCTGGCAGACGCAGGCACAGGAGAGCGAGCGGGTTGCCCTGGTCATGACCATCGACGGTGCCATCGGCCCAGCTACCGGCGACTATTTCCAGCGCGGCCTGGCACTTGCCGTCGAGCGCGATGCGGAACTCGTCGTGGTACAGATGGACACCCCGGGTGGGCTCGACGCCACCATGCGCAGCATGATCCGCAGCATGCTCACCTCGCCGGTACCGGTGGCTATCTATGTCTCGCCCAGTGGCTCCCGGGCCGCCAGTGCCGGTACCTATCTCCTTTACGGCAGCCATGTTGCGGCCATGGCACCTGCTACCCATCTCGGGTCGGCCACGCCGGTACAGATTGGGGGCGGCTTCCCCGGCATGGATGAGCCGGACGACGAAAATGACCGCAGCGGGGCTGGGGAGGAAGACAACGAGGCCGGCGGTGAGGCCAATGGCAACGGTAACGGCAGCGCCGAAGAGGAAGCGGGGGCCAACGGCGAGTCGAATGGAGACGAGGCCGCTCCCGAAGAGGAGGAAGACGCCGATACGCGCCGCCGTGGCGAAACCGCCATGGAGCGCAAGGTACTCGAGGATGCCGTCTACTATATTCGCGGGCTGGCCGAACGCCACGGTCGCAACGCCGACTGGGCCGAGGAGGCGGTTCGCGAAGCGGTCAATCTGACCTCCCGCGAGGCATTGGAGAAGAACGTGATCGACGTGGTGGCCGTCGATATCGAGGATCTGCTGGCCCAGATCGACGGTCGCGAGGTGGTGATGGAGCACGGCGAGCGGACACTGGATACGGCCGAGTTGACCATCGAGCGCTTCGACCCCGACTGGCGCACTCAGCTGCTGCAGGTGATCACCAACCCCAATGTCGCCTACTTCCTGATGATCATCGGCTTCTACGGGCTGATCTTCGAGCTGTCCAATCCCGGCAGCCTGGTTCCCGGCACCATCGGCATAATCTGCCTGCTGTTGGCGCTTTTCGCCTTTCAGCTGCTGCCGATCAACTATGCGGGGCTGGCATTGATACTGGTAGGGCTGGCGCTGATCGTGGGCGAGGCTTTGATGCCCAGCTTCGGCATTCTGGGGATGGGCGGCATCGTCGCCTTCGTGATCGGATCGGTGATGCTGATGGATGCAGACAACCTGAGAATCTCGCTGCCGTTGATCGGCGGCATCGCGCTGGTGGCGGCGATCTTCATGCTGTGGACACTGACGCGCTTCATGGGGCTGCGCCGACGACCGGTCAGGACCGGTCATGAACAGCTGCTCGGCAGCCAGGGGCGAGCGCTCGAGCGCTTCGAGGGCCGTGGCCATGTTCGTGTGAAGGGGGAGCGCTGGAACGCCCGCAGCACCAGCCCGCTGCACAAGGATCAGGTCGTCAGGGTCGTCGCGGTCGAGGGGTTGACCCTGGTCGTGGAGCCTGTCGATACCTGAACCGCTGCGATACTTGACTGCTGAAAGTACCGATACAACTCAGCCTTAGCGATACCAAGGAGATGGACCATGCTGATTTCCTATCTCGTGCCAGTGGTACTGGTTCTCATGCTGATCGCCGCATCGATCCGCATCCTGCCCGAGTACAAGCGGGGCGTCGTGTTCTTTCTGGGTCGCTTCCAGGCGGTCAAGGGGCCCGGTCTGATCATCGTGATTCCCGGTATCCAGCAGATGACCCTGGTGGACCTGCGCGTGATCACCATGGACGTGCCGGAGCAGGACGTCATCTCCCAGGACAACGTCACCGTCAAGGTCAACGCGGTGCTCTACTTCCGGGTGGTCGATCCGGAGAAGGCGATCATCCAGGTCGAGAATTTCACCGTTGCCACCAGCCAGCTGTCCCAGACCACGCTACGTTCGGTGCTGGGCAAGCATGACCTGGACGAGATGCTCTCCGAGCGTGACAAGCTCAACGACGATATCCAGGAGATCATCGATGCCCAGACCGAGGAGTGGGGCATCAAGGTGGCCAACGTCGAGATCAAGCATGTCGATCTCGACGAGAGCATGATTCGCGCCATTGCCCGCCAGGCCGAGGCCGAGCGTGAGCGCCGCGCCAAGGTGATCCACGCCGAGGGTGAGTTGCAGGCGTCCAGGAAGCTGGTCGAGGCGGCCAACGTCATGGCCGAGAACTCGGCGGCGCTACAGCTTCGCTACCTGCAGACCATGAGCGACATGAGCAACAAGAATGCCTCCACCATCGTGTTCCCCTTGCCCATGGACATCATGGAGGCGTTCCGGCACCTGAAGGCGTCACCGGCCGCTCAGGCGCGGGCCGATAGGAGCGCCCAGGGCGGCAGCGAACAGGGCAGTGGCGAGCAGGGCAGCAGTGACGCCACCTGACCTTACTGCCATGGGCACACCTCTAGGCGACCCACCGACAGCGAGGTCGCCTTGATTCACTCCCTATCGCACCGCCAGCAGGGGCTGTTGCTGACCGGCGGCGGTGCGCTGATCATTTCCCCCGATGCGCTGCTGATCAAGCTGATCGGCTTGCCGGATGCGGACATCCTGGTCTGGCGTGGCCTGCTGACCGCCTTGGGCTTCATCGCCATCGTCGCCGCGCGCCATGGGCATGGCTTCATCGAGGCCTATCGGCGCTGCGGCTGGACCGGTATCGGTGTCGCTGTGCTGTTCAGCTTCTCCACCTTCGGTTTCGTGCTGGGCAATCAGTACACCAAGGGCGGCAATGTATTGATGATCCTGGCCGGTGCGCCCTTGATTGCGGCGCTGCTGTCGCGGCTCTTCCTCAAGGAGCACCTCCCACGGCGGACCTGGCTGGCGATCTGGCTCTGCCTGCTGGGGACCTCACTGATCGTGCTCGACGATGCCGGTGCCGGTTCGTGGATCGGCAACGGCTTCGCGCTACTGGCCGCCACTGCCCTGGCCGCCAACTTTACCCTCTGTCGCACCCGCCCCGGCATCGACATGAGCCCCATGTTGACCCTGTCGGGACTGATCGTGGCCGCCGTGGCGGGCCTGTTCGGCATGGCCACCGGCAGCCTGTCATTGCCCCCCACCGACAGCCTGCTGCTGCTGGTACTGCTCTGCCTGGTGCTGCTGCCGCTGGGTTTCACCCTGATCCAGCGCGGGCCGCTCTACCTGCCTGCCGCTGAAGTGGGCCTGCTGATGCTGCTGGAAGTGGTGGCGGGCACGCTGTGGGTGTGGTGGCTGCTCGCCGAGCGGCCCGCGCCGGTGGCCCTGCTCGGGGGTAGCCTGGTGCTGGGCACCCTGCTGGCCAAGGGGCTATACGAGCGCCAGCTCGAGCGGCGGCTTCGTGCCCAGGGTGCAGCGCAGCATCCTTTCTGATAGACTTCGCCGCTCATGTCAGGGCCGTTATTAAGACGAAAGTCGAGGTATGATCGAAGTCGACGCCCGGCCCTGCAATAAAAGAGCAAGGAACGATATCAACGTGCATACCCTCCTGACAGGGCTGGCCACGCCACCCTAGCGCAATCACCTCCCCCGGTTTCCGGCTGGTGGGCCGTTCCATTCGGCACACTGCCCGCAACGCCATGGGCGCCCCGCGCCCAATCTGCATGACCCGAAACGCGACGACCCTGATGCACCGCACCGGACCGAACCGGTGTGGCCTTGGCGTGGCGCTCGAGACAAGACCCTGGCGCCTGACGGCACGACTATAACCATCGACTGGGCAATAGCATGTACGAATCCATCAAGCAGACTTGGTTCTCCAATATCAAGGGCGATACCCTCGCCGGTATCGTCGTCGCATTGGCGTTGATTCCCGAGGCCATCGCCTTCTCGATCATCGCCGGTGTCGACCCCAAGGTCGGCCTCTACGCCTCCTTCTGTATCGCGGTGGTCATCGCCTTCACCGGCGGCCGGCCGGGCATGATCTCTGCCGCCACCGGTGCCATGGCACTGCTGATGGTGACCCTGGTGCGCGACCATGGCCTCGAATACCTGCTGGCGGCCACGCTGCTCACCGGCGTGCTGCAGATCGTCGCGGGTTATCTCAGGCTGGCCGAGCTGATGCGCTTCGTGTCGCGCTCGGTCGTCACGGGCTTCGTCAACGCCCTGGCGATCCTCATTTTCATGGCGCAGCTGCCGGAACTCACCAATGTCACCTGGCACGTCTACGTCATGACCCTGGCCGGGCTCGGCATCATCTATCTCTTTCCCTATGTGCCGAAGATCGGCAAGTCGATTCCCTCGCCGCTGGTGTGCATCGTGGTGCTGACCGGGGTCTACCTGCTTTCCGGCATGGAAATCCGCACCGTGGGTGACATGGGTGAGCTACCCGACTCTCTGCCGATGTTCCTGTGGCCCGACGTGCCGCTGAACTTCGAGACCCTGTGGATCATCCTGCCCTATTCGCTGATGCTGACCGTGGTGGGTCTGCTGGAGTCGATGATGACCGCCACCATCGTCGATGACCTGACCGATACCACCAGCGACAAGAACCGCGAGTGCAAGGGCCAGGGCATCGCCAATATCGGCTCCGGCCTGCTCGGCGGCATGGCGGGCTGTGCGATGATTGGCCAGTCGGTGATCAACGTGAAATCGGGGGGACGAGGTCGCCTCTCTACCCTGGTGGCCGGGGTTTTGCTGCTGATCTTGGTGGTGTTCCTTTCCGACTGGGTGTCGCTGATTCCCATGGCGGCGCTGGTGGCGGTGATGATCATGGTCTCCATCGGTACCTTCAGCTGGGCTTCGATCCGTGACCTCAAGCAGCACCCGATGAGCACCAACATCGTCATGCTGGCCACCGTCGTTGTCACGGTGCTGACCCATAATCTGGCGATCGGGGTCTTCGTCGGCGTGCTGCTCGCCGCCATGAACTTCGCCAACAAGGTCGGCAATATCCTCTACATCGGCTCCGACGAAGCCGATGAGGGAAATCGTCGGGTCTACAAGGTGGTAGGGCAGGTGTTCTTCGCCTCCTCCGAGCGCTTCGGTAACGCCTTCGACTTCAAGGAAACCGTGCAGAAGGTCACCATCGATCTTTCCCGCGCGCATTTCTGGGACATTACCGCCGTGCAGACGCTGGATCGTGTGGTGATCAAGTTCCGCCGCGAGGGCACCGAGGTGGAGCTGATCGGGCTCAACGAGGCGAGTGCCACCATCGTCGACCGCTATGCCGTGCATGACGACCCGGCTGCCGTCGAGAAACTGATGGGCGGGCATTGATCCGGTGTTCGGGCGGCCGTGCTGTGACGTGGCGGCCCGATGGTGGTAGAACGTATGTAACGGCAGGCACGCGACAAGCCTGTCGCCAACCCACGCCAGCTTGGGAAACGACAAGATGACAGATCAGGTAATGGCCGCCATCGACGGCTCGCAGTTCTCGGAGGGGGTGTGCGACTACGCCGCCTGGGCCAGCCAGACGCTTGCGGCGCCGCTGACCTTTCTGCACGTGGTGGACAATCATCCCCAGATTGCCGAAGTGGATCTGTCCGGGAACATCGGCCTGGGGTCCCGCGAGCATCTGCTCGAGGAACTTTCTCAGCTCGACGAGCAGCGTGCCAAGGTGGCCCAGGAGCAGGGGCGGCTGATGCTCAAGGCGGCCAAGGAGCGGGCCATCGAGGCTGGCGTGGCCGAGCCCGTCACTCGCCAGCGCAACGGGACATTGGTCGAGACGCTCAGCGAGCTGGAAAACGAGATCCGCCTGCTGGTGATCGGAAAGCGCGGCGAAACCGCCCACCAGGCCGCCGACCATCTGGGCTCCAACCTGGAGCGGGTGGTGCGTACCCTGCATCGCCCCATCCTGATGGTACCGGACGGCTTCAAGACGCCCGAGCAGGTGATGATAGCCTTCGATGGCAGCAAGACCACGCGCAAGGGCGTGGAGATGATCGCCAAGAGCCCGCTGTTCCAGGGCATTCCCTGCCATGTGGTGATCGTCGGCGCCGAGACCGGCGACAATCGTTCCCAGCTCGACTGGGCACTGAAGACGCTGCGTGATGCCGGTCACCAGGCCGAAGGGGCGATTCGTGCCGGCGAGGTAGAGGAGACCCTGCGCACCTATAAACAGGAGCATGCCATCGACATGCTGGTGATGGGCGCCTACGGCCACTCGCGTATCCGCCACCTGCTGGTGGGCAGCACCACCACGGCGATGCTGCGACGGGCCAGCGTGCCGGTCTTGCTGTTGCGCTGAACAACGGCAGCCAAGCCCAATCGGGTTTGCGATGCATCACTGCGTTTTCACGCAAAGCCTGCTGAATAGGCAACCACTTCAACAAGGGAGAACATGATGTCCATCGTTCGCCACGACACCAAGGCCCGCATGAGCCGCGCCGTGATCCACAACGGCATCGCCTATCTCTGTGGCCAGGTCGCCGGGCCCGAGGCGCGCCAGGGCGACATCACCGCCCAGACGGAGAGCATGCTGGCGCGGGTCGATGAGCTGCTCAAGGAGATCGGCTCCGACCGCGAGCACCTGCTGACGGCCACCATCTATCTCAAGGATGGCCATGACTTTGCCGCCATGAACGCGGTATGGGATGCCTGGGTGCCCACCGGCCACGCCCCGGCCCGCACCTGCGTCTGCGCGCCCATGCCCGCTGACGAACTGAAGGTGGAGGTCACCGTCACCGCCCTCGTCGTCTCCAATGTATCCTGAGCTACGGCTGCGCGGCGCTCCGACAGCTTCCTAGCCGACCGGGTAGCGCGTCTCCAGCAGGCTGTCCTTTATCTTCTTCAGATGCGGCAGGAAGTCCTCGCCGCGACGCAGGGTGACCCCGGTGGCCAGCACGTCGATCAGGGTGAGCTGGATCATTCGCGAGGTCATCGGCATGTAGACGTCGGTGTCCTCGGGGGTAGCGACCTCCAGGGTTTCGGTGCACTCCCTGGCCAGCGGCGAGTCAGGTGCGGTGATGCCGAGCACCACGGCGCCACTCTCGCGGGCCAGTCGTGCGATGTCGACCAGCTCCCGGGTGCGGCCGGTCCAGGAGATCACCACCACCACGTCGCCGGTATGGCAGGCGGCGGCGACCATGCGTTGCATCAGTACGTCCACGTAGGACGTGACCGGCAGGTTGAAGCGAAAGAACTTGTGCTGGGCATCCTGGGCCACCGCCCCCGAGGCGCCGAGGCCGAAGAAGTGGATCTGCTTGGCCTGGATCAGGTAGTCCACCACGCGCTCGATGCGTGCCGGGTCGAGTTCACGGCTGGCCTCGTCCAGCGCAGCGATGGTGGCGCCAAATATCTTGCCGGTGTATTCGGTGGCGCCGTCGCCAGGTTCTACCGCCTGGCTGACGTAGGGCGTGCCGCCGGCCAGACTCTGGGCTAGCTTGATCTTGAAGTCCGGGTAGCCCTTGGCATCGAAGCTGCGACAGAAGCGGTTGACGGTGGGTTCGCTGACCGAGGCGGCCTGTGCCAGGCTGGCTATGCTCAAGCCGGTAGCCCGGGATGGATCGGCAAGGATGACGTCCGCGACCTTGCGCTCGGAGCGGTTCAGCTCTTCGAGGCGTTGACGAATACGCTGGAGCAGGTCGTGATTGGCCATGTGGGGTCGGGCTCTCCGTGACGGCATGACGCGATGCGCCAAGCAGTTGGGTGATGTGGTGATTTAACAACATTTTGATCGCTATCCTATCGCGAACCCTCGTTAGGAGGCGAACAGCGATAGAGGTCAAAGGCCTTTTTATCGTAATATTACAGAATAAACTTGCCCTGCGGTGCTTTCATGGCGTATTTTTTTAGTAAGTTAACCAGATGGGGGCGTGCATGAACTCACACAAGCGGCTGGAAGACGACAGCCGGGCAGTCATCGACCTGGCTCTCTTCGGTGGCCTGGGCGATCTCTCGCTGCGCAAGCTCTATCCTGCGCTCTACCATCTGGATCGGGAGGGCCTGCTGCACGAAGACACTCGCATTCTCGGCCTGGCTCGGCAGGAGCTGAAGGCCGAAGGCTTCCGCAAGCGGGTCGCCGAGGCGCTGCAGACCTACGTCAAGAGCAGCGAACTGGATCGCGAGGTGCTCAAGCGCTTCATGGCGCGCCTCGATTACCTGCAGCTGGACTTCGGTACTGCCGAAGGCTATCAGGCCATCGCCGAGTGGCGCTCGGCCGTCCGCCACGAGACCGTAATCTGTCCCTTGGTGGTCTATCTGGCGGTGCCGGCCAGCCTCTATGGCGAAATCTGCCAGCATCTGCAGGGCAGTGGCAGCCTGGATGAGCTGTCGCGGGTCGTGGTCGAAAAGCCGATCGGCTACGACTACGAGACCTCCTGCGAGATCAATGACGCTATCGGCTCGGTGTTTCCCGAGTCCCGCGTCTATCGCATCGATCACTACCTGGGCAAGGAGACGGTCCAGAACCTGATCGCCCTGCGCTTCGCCAATCCGCTGTTCGGCACCCAGTGGAACCAGAACAATATCTCCCACGTCGAGATCACCGTGGCCGAACAGGTCGGCATCGAGGGTCGCTGGGGCTACTTCGACAAGGCGGGACAGCTGCGCGACATGGTCCAGAACCACCTGTTGCAGCTGGTCTGCCTGATCGCCATGGATCCGCCGGCCAACCTGGATGCCGACGCCATCCGTGACGAGAAGGTCAAGGTGCTCAAGGCGCTGGAGCCCTTCAGCGAAAATGCCCTGGGGCGCGACGTGGTGCGTGGCCAGTACATCGCGGGCTCCATCGACGGCCATGGCGTGCCCGGCTACCTGGAGGAGGAGGGCGCCAATCGCGAGAGCGAGACCGAAACCTTCGTGGCGATGAAGACCGGCGTCTCCAACTGGCGCTGGGCCGGCGTGCCCTTCTACCTGCGAACCGGCAAGCGCATGCCGGAGAAGCTGTCGCAGATCGTCATTCACTTCCGCCAGCAGCCGCACTATATCTTCGATCCGGACCAGCGCAACCTGGCCGCCAACAAGCTGGTCATCCGCCTGCAGCCCGACGAGGGTATCGCCCTGGAAGTGCTGACCAAGGACAGCGGCCTGGACAGGGGCATGCGCCTGCGCCGGGGGCCGCTGCATCTGGACTTCGGCAGCGCCTTTCCCAAGGCACGGATACCCGATGCCTACGAGCGCTTGCTGCTCGAGGTGATGAAGGGGCAGCAGTACCTCTTCGTGCGTCGCGACGAAGTCGAGCACGCCTGGCACTGGTGCGATAGCCTGATTGCGGCATGGAAGGGCCTGGGCGATCCGCCCCGGCGCTACCCGGCAGGCTCCTGGGGGCCGGTCGCATCCATCGCCATGATCACCCAGGATGGACGCAGCTGGTACGAGGACTACTGACATGCCGATATCTGATGCCAAGCCCCGCGATCAACTCGCCGAACAGCTCGCCGAAGCGACTGCCGAGGCGCTGAAGCAGGATCTGGCCCGGCAGGAACGCGTCCTGCTGGTCCTCTCTGGCGGGTCGACCCCGGTGCCATTCTTCCAGGCCCTGGCCGCGCGGGACCTTCCCTGGTCGCGGATCGACGTGACCCTGGCTGACGAGCGCTGGGTTCCCGAGTCCGCCGCGGCGAGCAATGCCAAACTGGTGAGGGAGCATCTACTGGTGGGGCCGGCGGCGGCGGCCAATTTCATCTCTCTCGTCACCGACGACGAGACGCCCGAGCAGGGCGTCGAGGCGGTTGCCCGGCGCATCGAAACGCTGAGCTGGCCCGCCAGCCTGGTGGTGCTGGGAATGGGTGGGGATGGCCATACGGCATCGCTGTTTCCCGATAGCCGCGAGCTCGACCTGGCGCTCTCCACCGCCGAGCCCGTCGTCGCGGTGCGCTCCCCGAGCCAGCCACAGGCGCGTATTACCCTCAGCGCCGATCGGTTGCACCAGGCCCGCCGCCATGTCCTGCATATCACGGGCGGCGACAAGCGCAGCGTTCTGGCCCGTGCACTGGCCGGTGACGACCTCCGCGAACTCCCCATTCGCGCCTTTCTGTCCTGTCCGCTGGCCGTCTACTGGGCCCCCTGATCGTTTCTGGCCGACTTTTTTGGAGTGCTTGCTCATGACCATCGAAAAACAGCTTCCCTCGACCCGGACCACCGAACTCGACAGCATCTGTCTCAAGGCGGAGGTGATCCCGGTGCTGGCCATCGAGCGGCTGGAAGATGCCGTGCCCCTGGGGCGTGCCCTGGTGGAGGGCGGTTTGACCGTGCTGGAGGTGACACTGCGCACCGACTGTGCCCTGGAGGCGATCCGCCGGCTCTGCGAGGCGCTGCCCCAGGCCAGCATCGGCGTGGGCACCGTGCTGACGCCGGCCCAGTATCGCCAGGCCGAGCAGGCCGGCGCCGACTTCGTGGTGACCCCGGGAACCACCGAGGCGCTCTATCGCTACGGCGTGACCAGCCCGGTACCCATGCTGCCCGGCGTTGCCACCGTGTCCGAGCTGATGACTGGCTGGCAGTACGGCTACCGGCGCTTCAAGTTCTTTCCTGCCGAGGCCAGCGGTGGGGTGAAGGCGCTCAAGGCCTTTGCCGGCCCGATCCCCGAAGCGCGTTTCTGCCCCACCGGTGGGATCGGCGTGAACAACGCCGAGGACTACCTGGCCTTGAAAAACGTGATGTGCGTCGGCGGTTCCTGGCTGACCCCCAAGTCGCTGGTCGATGCCGAGGACTGGGACGCCATTCGTTCTCTGGCCCGTGAAGCCGCCGAGCGCTTCCATCATTGATTCACCCTGTTGTTCCGTGCTCTCTCGACAGCCAACTGCTGTCTTTATGCCCGGCCTTGTGGCCGGGCTTTTTTTTGTCTGGCTTTCTGTCGTCCGGGCTTTTTTCGTCCGGGCAACGGGGCCTGTCAGGCATTGGCGGCGACGGCCACCGGGGCGGCGCCGCGCTTGATCGCGGCATAGCCCAGTCCGGTGACCAGTGAGCCGACGACGATGGCCGCGATATAGAGCAGTACCGGGGTGATGGCGTTGGGGATCATCAGTACGAAGATGCCGCCATGGGGTGCCATCAGCTGCGCACCGACCAGCATGGAGAGGGCGCCGGTAATTGCGCCGCCGGCGATGCAGGCGGGAATCACCCGCAGCGGATCTTTGGCGGCGAAGGGGATGGCGCCCTCGCTGATAAAGCACAATCCAAGAACGAATGAGGCCTTGCCCGCCTCGCGCTCCGGTTCGGAGAACTTGTTGCGGGCGACGAAGCTGGCGATGCCCATGCCGATGGCCGGGACCATGCCGGCGGCCATGATCGCCGCCATGGGCGCATAGGTCTGGGAGGCCAGCAGGCCGACGCCGAAGGTGTAGGCGGCCTTGTTGACCGGCCCACCCAGGTCGAAGCACATCATGGCGCCGAGCAGGATGCCGAGCAGCACGGCGTTGGTGGCGTCCATGCCGGCCAGGAAGCTGGTCAGGCCGGCGAGAATCGCGGCCACCGGCTCGCCGATCACGTAGATCATGGTCAGGCCGGTGACCAGGCTCGCCACCAGGGGGATGATCAGGATCGGCTTGAGCGATTCGACGCTGGAGGGCAGCTTGACGTGTCGCGCCACCGCCAAGGCCACATAGCCGGCCAGGAAGCCGGCCAGGATCCCGCCGATGAAGCCGGCCTCGATATTGGCCGCCAGCATGCCGCCGATCATGCCCGGGGCGATGCCGGGGCGGTCGGCGATGGAGTAGGCGATATAGCCGGCCAGCACCGGGATCATCAGGGCAAAGGCGGTGCCGCCGCCGATCTGCATCAGCGCGGCTGCCAGGGTGCCCTCCTCCTGGAAGGCCTCGATACCGAACACGAAGGAGAGCGCGATCAGCAGGCCCCCGGCCACCACCATGGGCAGCATGAAGGAGACCCCGGTGAGCAGGTGCTTGTAGACCCCCACCTCCTTGAGGCTCTTCTTGGCGCTGTTGGACGCGCCGCCAGGGGCGCCGCCGGCACTCTCCACCGCGGCGTTTTCCAGGGCCGCCTCGATGGTGGGCTTGGCCTTCTTCAGTGCGTTGCCGGTTGAGGTGCGGTAGATGCGCTTGCCGGCGAAGCGGGTGGGGTCCACCTCGATATCGCAGGCCAGGATCACCAGGTCGGCCTCGGCGATCTCCTCGTCGGTGAGCTTGTCCTGGGCGCCGACGGACCCCTGGGTCTCGACCCGGATCGCGTGGCCCAGCGCCTTACCCGCTTGGCTCAATGCCTCGGCGGCCATGAAGGTATGCGCCACGCCGGTGGGGCAGGCGGTTACGGCGACGATCCGGCGGCCGCCGGCGGCCGGCGCCGGGTTCGTTGCCGCGGCTTCGGTGGGGGGCACGTACTCGCCTGCCTCGCGGCTGGCCCGCTCGAGAAAGGCCTTCGGGTCAGGCAGCGCTTCATGGATGGGCGCCTGAAACAGGCGCTTGTCGCGAAAACGCTGAGGCGCGGGAACGCTGTCGGCAGCGACCACGATCAGATCGGCCGCGGCGATGGCCTCCGCCGAAACGGGCTGCAGCGCTTCGAGTTCGCTGTGCATCTCGACGTTCGCCTGCCAACCGAGGCGTCGGGCAGCCTGTTCGAGGCGGCGGGCGGCAAGGAATGAAGTGGCCATGCCGCTGGGACAGGCAGTGATGAGAATGACGTTCATGCGAGGGCTCCTCCAGCGTCTACGTCATTGAGGCGACGCACGCGGGTTTGTTGTTGAAGCTGTGGTAGGTCGTCGGCGTGGGGGTTACCGACCCCGACATGGCGAACGGATTCGGCGGAGAGTGCCGTGGCCAGGCGCAGTGCCTGTTCCGGTGAGTGACCGGAAATCACCCCGTGCAGCAGGCCGGCGAGCAGGGTGTCGCCGGCGCCCACGGTGCTGGCCACGGTCAGGCGGGGTGGCGTGGCCTGCCAGGCGCCGCGCTGGCTCACCCACAGCACGCCGGCAGGGCCGGAGGAAACCACCGCCTCCTCGACCCCGCTGGCATAGAGCCGTAGCGCCCCGCGCAGCCATGCCTCGGCGGTGTCCAGGGCGCCCCCGGCCCAGGCGGCCAGCTCCTGCTCGTTGGGTTTCACCGCCGTGGGACGGGCGGCGATGGCCTGGATCAATGCCTCGCCGCTGGTGTCGGCCCACACCGGCAGGCCGGCCCGGCGTAGCCGGACGATCAGCTCGGCGAGGTCGACGGGCGTGACCCCGGGTGGCAGGCTGCCGGCGATCACCACCGCGGCGGGGCGGCGCGACGGATCGGCGATGAGCTCGTCGAGCCACGCCAGCAGATGCTGCCAGGCGCTGGCGTCGATGGTGGCGCCCGGGCCGTTGATATCGGTGACCCGTCCATCGGCCTCGGCGAGCTTGGCGTTGATACGGGTTTCGCCGGGCACGCGCAGGAAGGCGTCCACCACGCCCATCGCCTCGAAGGCGCGCAGGAAGGGGCCATCGTTATCGCCGCCGAGAAAGCCGGAAACCGTCACGTCGTGGCCGAGGCCGACCAGTACCCGGGCGACGTTGACCCCCTTGCCGGCTGCCGTCAGGTGCGTCTCGCGAGTGCGGTTGACCTCGCCGGGTACCAGCCGATCCATGCCGATGGAGAGGTCCAGGGCCGGATTCAGCGTCAGCGTGAGGATGCGCGCCATCAGCGAACCTCCAGGGCGTCGCGAACCGCCGTACTGGTGGCCTGGGCCAGGGCGAGATCGGCCTGGGTGCGGGCATCCTCGAGGTCGAATTCACGTAGCCGCGCCTTGACCAGTGGCACCTGGCGAGCGCTCACCGAGAGCTCGTCGACGCCCAGGCCCACCAGTACCGGTACCGCCATGGGATCGCTGGCCAGTTCGCCGCACACCCCGACCCACTTGCCGTGGGCGTGGGCTGCCGTGACGGTCATCTCGATCAGGCGCAATACCGCAGGATGCAGGCCGTCGGCCTGGGCGGAGAGTTCCGGGTGGTCGCGGTCGATGGCCAGGGTGTACTGGGTCAGGTCGTTGGTGCCCACCGAGAAGAAGTCGACCTCGGCGGCCAGTGCCGGCGCGAGCAGGGCGGCCGAGGGGACTTCGATCATGATCCCGAGTTGCACGTCGCTGGCACGCTCGGCTTCGGGGATCTCCTCGAGCAGTCGATCGAAGATGGCCCTGGCCGCGCGGAATTCGGCGATGTCCTTGATCATCGGCAGCATGATGCGCAGCGGGCGGGGCTTTCCAGGGACGGGCGCAGCCGCGAGCAGCAGGGCGCGCAGCTGGGTCTCGAGGACCTCGGGCCGGGTCAGCATCAGGCGGATGCCACGCAGGCCGAGAAAGGGATTGTCCTCCTTGGGCATCGGCCAGTAGGGCAGCGGCTTGTCGCCGCCAACATCCAGGGTGCGTGCGACCAGCGGGCGGCCGTCCAGCGCGTCGAGGGCTTCACGGTACTCGTCAATCTGGGTGGCGAGATCCGGCTCCTGGGCATGGGCCATGAACAGAAATTCGGTGCGCAGCAGCCCCACGCCCTCGGCGCCGCGCTCCACGGCGTCGGCGGCATGGACGGTATTGCCCAGGTTGGCGGCGACCTCGACGCGCTGCCCGCAGCGGGTGCGGGCCTCCTCGAAGCGGGTATCCCAGGCCGCGGCCTCCCGCAGCTGGCGCTCGGCCAGCCGCTGTTCGGCGGCCTGGCGACGTTCGGCCGAGGGTGTCGGCGTGATGCGGCCACGCTCGCCGTCGAGAATCAGTTCGGTACCGTCGGCGAGGGTCAGCACTCGCGCGCCGGCACCGACCACGGCTGGAATGCCCAGCGCCCGGGCGAGGATGGCACTGTGGGCCGTTGCACCGCCGCGGGCGGTGAGCAGGCCGCGCACCAGGCTGGTGTCGAGGCGCGCCACGTCGGAGGGGCCGATATCGTCGGTGACCAGAATGTAGGGGGTGGTGGGCGGGGCGGGCAGGGTGACGTTGCACAGGATACCCAGCACTCGGCGCCCCACGTCGCGCAGGTCGGCGGCGCGCTCGGCGAGCAGCCGGTCGGCGAGCATTTCTTGGGCGTGGGCAGCGGTCTCGATGGCATCCCACCAGGCGGCTTCGGCGGAGCGGCCTTCGCTGATACCTTCGTGGGCGGCCTGGTACAGCTCGGGGTCGCAGAGCATCTCCTCGTGCATGGAGAGGATCTGGGCCACCTCGCCGCCACGCGCCTGCTGGACCAGCGTCTCAAGCTGGACGGCGCCCTGGCGAATCGCCCGCTCCAGTCGCTGTGTCTCCGCACTTGGGTCAGCGGCGCGCTCGGGATAGTCGAAGCGAGGCGTCTGCAGCACGAAGACCGGGGCGATGGCCAGCCCCGGAGAGGCCGCCACGCCAGGATGAGACGTGTCGTCGGGCAGCGGTTCTGCGGGCGCGGCAGCGGCCTGCGGCGTGATGCGCTCGCGGCTCTCGTCGAACGGCAGAACCTGTTCACCGAGGCCGTCCGCCACGGCCTGGCACACGGCGTCGAGTGCCGCCACGGCGCCGTCTCCCTCGGCGGAAAAGGCCAGCTGCTGGCCGCGGCGGGCACCGAGGTTGATCACCTTGGTCAGGCTGCTTGCCGATACCGCATCGAAGCCGCCCTCGGCCAGTCGCACGCGGATGGGAACAGCCTGGGAGCGGGCGACCTGGACCAGCTGCTTGGCGGGGCGGGCGTGCAGCCCATGGGCATTGAGTACCCGCGCGAGCCGGGTGTGGGCGGTGGCGGACTCCCCGGCCAGCCGGGCCAGTATGGTGGCCGCATCGGCCCCCTGCAGCTCGCCTGCACTACCGCGCTCGAGCAGCCTCAGGATGCACTCCAGCAGGCCGCGGTGGGCCTCGCCATGAGCGGCCAGGCAGAACAGGCCGTTGACCGTCTCGCCGGCCTCCTTCAGCGGGTGCTCGGGTGTGGCCAGGGCCAGTGCGGGAACCTCGACGCTGCTTCCGCTCGAAGCCAGCCATAGCCCCTGTCCCAGGTGACGTGGGGCGTGCTCGGCGATGGCGGCGATGAAGCCGTCGCCCACGCAGCCGAGCTGGCGCAGGCGGGCGGCACCGGCCAGGGCCAGCTCACGGGCATCGCGGGCGGGAAAGCCGAGGCACAGGGTGTCGCCGTCGAGGCGCGCATCCACGACAGCCTTCGACAGCAGGGCGGCGATCTCGTTACCCGAGCCTGCCGCGGCGAGTCGCTCGGCTACGCTGTCATCGTCGAGGACATGGGTGAGCTGGCGCAGGATGTCCAGGTGCTCGTCGCTTCTTGCGGCGATGGCCACGAGCACGTGGACGCGCTGGCCGTCGTGCCAGTCGACCCCGGCCGGGAATTGCAGTACCCGGACGCCGGTGGCCTGCACGTGTTCGCGGCTTTGTGGCGTACCGTGGGGGATGGCGATGGCATTGCCCAGATAGGTAGAGGACTGGGCCTCGCGGGCGAACAATCCCTCACGGTAGCCGGGCGAGGTGAGTCCAGCCCTATGCAGCGCCTCGGCGGCCTGCTCCAGTGCGCCACGCCAGTCTTCGGCATGGCAGGCGAGCAGTACATCGTCCTGATGAAGGGTCAACATGGATGGCCTCCCGATAGATTTCGCGGCGACGCGACTGCCACCGAGTTGGTGGTTTCAGGCTTGGCTGAATCGTGTCACCTGGTGATTTTCATGCTGGAACGATTCATACTGTTTGGCAAGGTTCTATTTCTACGACTTTGGCAGGGGTAGGGTTTCTTCGGCACTCACAGTGAGGATGTTCATGACTCTCGTCGAAATCGCCCGGCTGGCCGGTGTTTCGCGCACCACGGCCAGCTATGTGATCAACGGCAAGGCCGCGGAGCGGCGCATCAGCCAGGATACCGTCGACCGGGTCATGGCCGTGGTGAGGGAGCACCGCTACCAGGTCGATGCCCAGGCGGCGGCACTACGCCGTGGCTCGAGTCGCACGCTTGGCTTGATCATTCCCGACCTGGAGAATGTCAGCTATGCGCGACTCGCCAAGCGACTGGAGCGCGGCGCGCGAGAGCAGGGCTACCAGTTGCTGATTGCAGGCTCCGAAGACCAGCCGGAGAGCGAATGCGACCTGGCACTGGCATTGCGCGCCCAGCGCTGTGAGGTGCTGATCACCGCCAGTTGCCTGCCTATGGACGACCCCTTCTACGCCGAGCTGATGGCTGATGGACTGCCGGTGGTCGCCGTGGACCGTGGCTTCGATCCCCAGCGCTTCGCCTGCGTGGTGAGCAACGACCGGGACGCCGCCGAGCGGCTGACGCGCTCGGTGCTGGGCGGTGACGTGGCCAGCGTGGCCTGGCTGGATGCGGTACCGGGACTCTCGATCACGCACGAGCGCCGCGCCGGTTTCCAGCAGGCGCTATTGGGCAGCGACGCTGCCGTCTTTGCCTGTTGCGCGGAGCGCTACGAGCGCGACGAGGGAGCTCGGCTGATGCGCGAGCTGCTCGCCGAGCGTGGCCTGCCCGATGCCCTGGTCACCGCCTCCTATACGCTGCTGGACGGCGTCTTCGATGTGCTGCTGGAAGAGGGCGGGCTGCCGCCGTCGCTGCGCATGGCGACCTTCGGCGACAACCGGCTCCTCGACTTCCTGCCGCTGCCGGTCAATTCGGCGGTGCAGGACCACGACCGCATCGCTGCCGCCGCCCTGACCGCCGCCCTGGCCGCCGCCAGGGGCGACTATCGCCCTGGCCAGCAGATGGTTTCTCGCACCCTGCGCTGGCGTCTGCCGGAGCGGCTGCCGCTTGGCTGAGTGGTCAGCGGCGACATGAGCCAGCCGGTGCGGCTTTCTTCAGCGACGAATTTACTGCCGCAGATGTGCCAGATCTCCTCGATCAGGCAGCGCGGCATAGGCACCGGGGCGTGTCACGGCGTGGGCGCCGCAGCGACAGGCGAACTCGACGGTGCGCCTGAGAAAGGCGTCGTCCTGGTGCCAGTCACCTTCGATACCCCGTTCGGCCAGTTCCGCCAGCAGGCCGCCGATGAAGGCGTCGCCCCCGGCGGTGGTATCCACGGCCTGCACCCTGGGCGGGTCGACCCGGAAATCCCTGCCGACCCCCAATGTACGTACCGGGCCCGCTCCATCGGTGATCACGATCAGCTTCACGCCGGCGGCGAGCCGCTCGGCCAGCCAGGCTTCCACCGGGTGATCGCCACGCAGATAGTCGAGTTCATCGGTTGAGAGCTTGACCAGCCCGGCCTGGTCGAGCAGGCGGGTGGTCAGGGTGATGTCGGCAACACCGCTCTCCCAGAGGTTGTGCCGGAGGTTGGCGTCCACGCTGACCAGGCAGCCGGCACGATTGGCCATGTCGGCCATGGCCAGGGTGGTCTCGCCAATATCGGATTCGGTCAGGCTGTTGGTACAGAAGTGCACGATGGCGGGGTGGGCGAAGATCCCTGCCGGCAGGTGTTCGAGCCGATACAGCAGATCGGCGGCGGGCGGCCGGTAGAAGTCGAAGGTGCGCTCGCCCGCCGCGTCGCGGGAGACGAAGGCCAGTGCCGTACGCGCCTCGCGGGTACGTGCCGTGCCCGAGAGGTCGACACCGTGGGCCGCAAGCTCCGCGGCGATGAAATCGCCAAAGTAGTCATCACCCAGCATGCCGAGAAAACGGCTCGGGACCCCCAGTCGGGCGCAGGCCACGGCTACGTTGGCCGGGGCGCCGCCGGCATAGGGTGTGAAGGTCTCGGGGCCCTCGGTGGCGTCGCCGAGGCGGCTGGAGAGCATGTCGACGAGGGCCTCGCCGAAGGCGATCACTGGGGTCATGGTGGTGTCCTCGATAGTGGTTCGTGGCGTCACTGTCTGGTGGTGTCATGATTTTGGTGGGGCATGGTTTGGATGCGTCGTGGTTCAAGCGGTGCGGCCGAGTCAGGCGACGTCGTGGCCGCGGGCGGCCTCGAGCAGGGCATACCAGGCCGGGCGGTCGAGCGTGAGGCCGGCGTCCGCGGCGAGCGCCGCGAGGCGCTCGGGCTTGAGGCTGCCGACCACCGGCACAGGGCGGCCGGGCAGGGCGCGCAGCCAGGCCAGGGCCAGGCCGGCGGGGGTCACGCCGTACTCACCGGCCAGCCTCAGTAGCAGCGGGCGCGCCGGGCCCTGGAGTACCCGGCCGCCGCCCAGGGGGGACCAGATCATCGGTGCCAGGCCGTCGGCCACCAGGGCATCGAAACTGCCGTCGAACAGCGGGGCGGGGTGATCCAGCGAGAGCTGCAGCTGGTGGGCCGCCAGGCGCCGATGCATGGCACCCTGCAGGCGGCGCCACTGCTCAGGCAGGAAATTGGAGACCCCGGCGGCGCCGATCTTGCCCGCGGCGATGGCGTCGTCCAGCACCCGGCCGGTAGCCTCGACATCCATCAGCGGGTCGGGGCGATGGAGCAGGAAGTGGTCGAGCCGTTCCACGCCGAGCCGTGCCAGCGAGCCGTCGATGGCATGCGCCAGATAGGCCGGCGAGCTGTCGTAGTGCTTGACCCGGTGGGCAGACGCGTCGCGCTCCGGGGTGACGATGCTCGCCTTGGTAACCACCTTCACCCGGTTGGCGAGCCCGGGGCGGGCACCCAGGGCGGCGCCGAACAGCGCCTCGCCCTGGCGGTCGCCATAGATGTCGGCGTGGTCGAACCAGTCGTGCCCCTCGTCGAGGCGGGCCTCGATCCAGTCGGCCAGCCGCGCCGGGGGATGCAGCGCCGGTTCCTCGTGCAGCCGCATCATGCCCAGCAGGAAGGGCACATCGAAGGTGGCGGCGGTGCTCATGCGCCGGACTCGCGGGCGCCCTCATCCAGAGAGAGCGTGGTGCCCAGCAGGTGCTGGGCACCGGGTACCAGCCACACCGGGTCCAGGCGGGTATTGGCCGATTCCACGCAGAGGAAGCGGCGCGAGGCCCCCGCCGGCGTATCGTCGGGGGGCGCCTCGCCCGGATGCCAGACCACGGCGGAGTCGCTGCCCTGGCGGGCGACCCGCAGGCGCCGGTTGCCATCGTCGAGAGTCAGCTCGGCATTGGTGTGGTAGATGCGGTCGAGGCCGCCACGCACGGCCAGTTCGCCCTGCTGGTCACGCTCGGCGAAGCCGGCCAGCTTGTCCAGATAGCGGGCCCCGGCCAGCCCCTCCAGGCGACAGGCGAAGCTGTCGGTCACGGCGAGGTAGGTATGCAGGGCGCCGCTCAGCTTGACCGGGGTCTCGCCGACATGCTCGGTGATCAGCTCCACGTGCAGGCGGCGGGCGTTGGCCTGTATCACCGCACGGGGGGCCAGCTGGGTGTGCAGGGGCTCGGCGGGAGAGAGGTGCAGCTCGATGCCATCTTCGTGTTCATCCACGGCGTCCAGCCGCCAATCGGCCTTGCGCGCCGGGCCGTGGAAGGGCCCCGACCGGTCAGGTGTCTCGTCGGCGGCCCTGTCGTCGGCAAACCAGGGCCAGCACAGCGGGATGCCGCCGCGAATGGCGTCGGGCAGCGGTTGCGGCGTCGGCGTCACCCACAGCCAGCCGCCGGGCACCAGGGCCTCTTCCTGCTCACCCGGGCCGGCAGCGTCGGTGTCAGCGAGCGTGGCTTCGGACGCGTAAGGATGATAGTGAAGCACCTGGGCACCCTGCAGGCAGACGGCAAGTTCGCCCCAGCTTTCGCGAGCCAGCCACACGGGGCGGCCGGCCCATTCACACTGACGCTGGCCATCGGTCTCGTCGAGCAGGGCTCGCAGGCGTGACGGAATCATTCGCTCTCCTAGTTTCAGGTCATTCCACTTCTTCGTTGCGCAGGGCCTCGGCGGCGCCCAGCAATCCGGGCCAGGGGGCGGTGACCACGTGAACCGGGATGGCGCGGGTGTAGTCGCTCATGCGCCCCTTGGCGGTGAAGGCTTCCACGAAACGGCTCTGGGGCAGCCAGTCGAGCAGCCTTGGCAGGATGCCGCCGCAGAGATAGACCCCGCCGCGTGCGCCCATGACCAGGGCCGCATCGCCACTGATGTCGCCGAGGATCTTCAGGAAACGCAGTAGCGTATCACGCGCGATGCCGTCTCCGTGCGAAGCGGCCTCGGTCACTTCGGCAGGCGTGGCATGGCGCGGCGGCGCCCCCTTCAGCGAGCAGTGGGCCAGGTAGAGGTCGAGCAGCCCCTGGCCGCAGAGGATGCGTTCCACCGAGACCCGCCCATAGCGGTTGCGGAAATGGCGCAGCAGGTTCTGCTCGCGTTCGTCGGTGGGGGCGAAGGTGAAGTGGCCGCCCTCGGTGGGCAGCGGTATCCAGGCGTGGCGTCCCGGGAAGATGCCGGCCACGCCCAGGCCGGTGCCGGGGCCGATCACCAACTGGACGCTGTGCTCGCGGGCCTCTCCCGGCTGGACTTCAACCAGGTCGTCGGGCCCCAGATGGGGCACGCCCAGCGCCTGGGCGGTGAAGTCGTTGATCACCTTCAGTCGCGTCAGCCCGAGTGACGCCTGTGCCTCGCGCCGGGAAAAGGCCCAGTGATTGTTGGTCATGCGCACCCGGTCGCCATCGATGGGGCAGGCGAAGGCGAGGCAGGCCTCTTCCGGTGCCTGGGCCCCGTTCTGATCGACCTTCGCCAGATAGTCGCGCACGGCTTCCACCACGCCGGGATAGTCGGCGCAGGGCAGGGTCTGGATGTCATGGGGCTCGAAGGCGCCCGGCGCCACCAGCGCGAAGCGCGCGTTGGTGCCACCGATGTCTCCGATCAGCGCCGGTCGGGTCATTGATCCTCCTGCTCGATCGTTTCGAGCTGCCGTGCCAGTACCTCCGCCTCGAAGCCGCCGAACACGCCGGCTCCCTCTTCGGCCTTCGCGGCCAGATGGCGGAAACCGCCGAACAGCTCGCGGCCCATGCCGAAGTGGCTATGTTCCAGGTTGATGTCGACGAAGGGGCGGCCGTTGAACTCGGCGGCATCGACCAGCACGCGCAGCTCGCCGCTGTCGGCATCCAGGCGCACCACGTCACCGTCGCGAAGCTTGGCCAGCGGGCCGCGATCGACCGCCTCGGGGGTCACATGGATGGCAGCCGGCACCTTGCCGGACGCGCCCGACATGCGGCCGTCGGTGACCAGTGCGACCCGGTAGCCGCGATCCTGGAGCACGCCCAGGAAGGGGGTGAGCTTGTGCAGTTCCGGCATGCCGTTGGCCTTGGGGCCCTGGAAGCGAACCACCACCACCACGTCGCGGTCGAGCTCCCCCGACTCGAACGCCGCCTTCACCTGATTCTGGTCGTCGAACAGCTTGACCGGCGCCTCGATGACGCGGTGCTCCTGCTTGACCGCCGAGATCTTGATCACGCCGCGGCCGAGGTTGCCGTCGAGCACCGTGAGGCCGCCGGTGGGGGAGAAGGGAGCTGCCACCGGACGCAGCACATCTCGGTCGTGGCTCTCCGTGGGGCCTTCGCGCCACACCAGCTTGCCCTCCTCGAGGAAGGGTTCCTGGGTATAGGCGTGCAGGTCGGTGCCGAACACCGTGGGAATGTCGCCATGGATGAGGCCGGCATCGAGCAGCTCGCGAATCAGCAGGCTCATCCCGCCGGCGGCCTGGAAGTGATTCACGTCGGCCTGGCCGTTGGGATAGATGCGGGTCATGCTGGGCACTACCGCCGAGAGCTCGGTGAAGTCGTCCCAGTCGATGGTGATGCCCGCCGCGCCGGCCATGGCCACCAGGTGCAGGGTGTGGTTGGTGGAGCCCCCCGAGGCGAGCAGGCCGACCATGGCATTGACGATGGCGCGCTCGTCGATCTGGCGGTAGAACGGGCGGTAGTCGCCGCTCTGCTCGGTGTTGCGAATCGCCTGCTCCGTGGCGTAGCGGGTCAGGGCGTCACGCAGCGGCGTGCCGGGATTGACGAAGGAGGCGCCGGGCAGGTGTAGCCCCATCATCTCCATCATCAGCTGGTTGGAGTTGGCGGTGCCGTAGAAGGTACAGGTGCCGGGGCTGTGATAGGACTGGGACTCTGCCTCCAGCAGCTCGTCGCGACCCACCTTGCCCTCGGCATAGAGCTGCCTGATGCGCGCCTTCTCGTTATTGGGCAGGCCACTGGTCATGGGGCCACCTGGCACGAACACCGCCGGCAGGTGGCCGAAACGGGCCGCGCCGATGAACAGGCCGGGTACGATCTTGTCGCAGATCCCCAGATAGAGCACGGCGTCGAACATGTTGTGGGAAAGTGCCACGGCGGTGGCCATGGCGATCACGTCGCGGGAGAAGAGCGACAGTTCCATGCCCGGCTGCCCCTGGGTCACGCCATCACACATCGCCGGCACACCGCCGGCAAACTGTGCCGTGGAACCCATCCCGCGTGCCGCCTCCTTGATGGCGGCGGGGTAGTCCTCGAAGGGCTGGTGGGCGGAAAGCATGTCGTTATAAGACGAAACGATGCCCAGGTTGGCGCTGTTCGTCAGCTTGAGCCGGTCCTTGTCGGTGGCGACATCGCAGCCGGCGAAGCCGTGAGCCAGGTTGCCGCAGGAGAGCTCGCCACGATGTACGCCCTGGCTGTGCTGGGCCGCCATGTGGGCTTCGTAGAGCTTGCGCCGCTCGTGTGAACGCTTGCGAATGCGCTCGGTAACCTGGTGGACGGTTGAGTGAAGAGCTGCGGATGGGCGAGCCATGGGGTACCTCGCATCGTTGAGTGGCATTTGCGGTAAGTTTACAGATTATCGCGCACTTTTCCCCGTCATGATACGTGCCTTTCGGCTACTATGTAGTTTTATTACGTATTTTTTGCTCAAAACCCCATCAGCCGGTAGAGCCAGTGCCGGTAGGGCGGGTTGAGCAGTCTCACGCTGCTGCGCCTGGCCTGAAGGAAGACGCTGCGCTGGTGGCTGAAGCGCAGGAAACCGGCCTCCCCCTGGTACCCACCCATGCCGCTCCCGCCCACGCCGCCGAACGGCAGGTTGGGTACGGCGTTATGCCAGAGCGTATCGTTGAAGACGACGCCGCCGGAGTGGGTGTCCTCGAGGATGCGCCTGCGCTGCTCGGGGTCGTTGGTAAAGGCGTAGAGCGCCAGCGGGCGAGGCCGTTCGTGAACGAAGGCTATGGCATGATCCAGGTCGCCGATGCCGATAATCGGCAGCCAGGGGCCGAAGATCTCCTCACGCATGATGGCCAGCTCGCCATGCGGGTCGATCACCAGCGTCGGCGGCAGCTTGGCGCCCCGGCTGAGTTCGACCGTCTCGCCCAGCGGGATCACCCTGCAGCCGTGATCCTGCGCTTCTTCCAGCATGGCATCGAGTCGCTCGCGGTGCGACTCGCCGACGATGGCGCTGTAGTCGTCGCCGGCCGGGCCGCTGGGGTGAAAGCGCTTCACCACTTGGGTCAGGGCCGCCACGAAGGCGGTCAGATGCGGCTCATGCACCAGCACATAGTCCGGTGCGAGGCGGGTCTGGCCGGCATTCAACCACTTGCCGAAGGCGAGGCGCTCGGCCGCCTGCTCCAGGTCGGCATCGGCGCCGATGATGACCGGGGTCTTGCCGCCCAGCTCCAGCGTGACCGGGGTGAGGTTTGCGGCGGCGGCCAGGGCGACCTCCCGCCCGGCCCGGTCGTCGCCGGTGAACAGCAGGTGGTCGAAGGGCAGGGTGGCGAAGGCCCGCCCCGTGCCCGCGTCGCCGGTGATGACCTTGAGTTCCTGTGGGGAGAAGTAGTGTTCGGCCAGCCGTGCCATCAGGGCACTGGTCGTCGGCGATCTTTCGCTGGGCTTGATCATCACCCGGTTGCCGGCCGCCAGGGCATCCACCGCGGGCAGCAGGGCCAGGCTCCAGGGCGAGTGGCTGGGGGCGATGATGCCCACCGTGCCCAGAGGCTGCCGATGTACGCGCACGCGGGCCGGCCATAGCCGCCAGGGCACGGCCGCTCGGCTGGGCCGCATCCAGCGCTTGAGGTGTCGGCGAGCATGGCGCACGGCCTGAAGCACCCGGGCGATGTCCAGCAGCCGGGTCTCGGCCTCGGGGCGATAGCCGAAGTCCTGGCGAATCGCCTTGATGATGTCCTGACGATGCTCCCGGGTCATGTCGCCCAGTCGTCTCAGGCGGTCGCGGCGCACGGCGAGGCTCGGGTAGCGCTCGGCATCGAAGGCCTGGCGCTGCGCGTCGAGGTGCGCCGACAGCTGGCTGGCGTCGGCCATTCGCGTCTCCCTGTATGAGGGTGATGGAAGGAGTGGGTGGGTCTGGGCACAATGTAGGCGGTTTGCCGGTCGCTTGTCAGCCGGCGGTATCGGTCATCACCGAAAAAGCAGGAGTCGCATGTCCGAGCTCGTCCTGAAAAAGCTCCCCGCCATCGAGGCAGTGACAGCCGATGCGTGGAACGCCCTGGTTGGCCACGATCATCCCTTCCTGCGCCATGAATTCCTCCATGCCCTGGAGGCCAGCGGCTCGGTGGGAGCCGCCACGGGCTGGGAGCCGCGCCACCTGACGCTGTGGCGGGGCGAGGCACTGGTCGGGGCCATGCCGCATTACCACAAGTATCACTCCTACGGCGAGTATGTCTTCGACTGGAACTGGGCGGACGCCTGGGAGCGCGCCGGCGGGCGCTACTACCCCAAGGGGCTGACGGCGATTCCCTTCACGCCGGCGCCGGGCCCGCGGCTGGCGCTGGCGGAAGGGGTCGACCCGCTGGTGGCCCGGAACCTGCTCGCCAGCGCCTGGGAGAGCGGCTCGCTGTCGAGCTGGCACCTGCTGTTTGCCGAGCGGGAGGAGGTGGACAGCTGGCTGGCGGCCAGGCCGACGCTGGTGGTCCGCCACGGGGTCCAGTTCCAGTGGCAGGACCGGGGCTACGGCGACTTTGCCGGCTTTCTGGCGGCCATGACCTCGAAGCGGCGCAAGGCGATCCGCCGCGAGCGACGCCTGGTCGCCGAGCAGGGGCTGACCCTGCACCGCCTGGAGGGCGAGGCGATCGGCGCGGAGGACCTGGCGCACTTCTACCGCTGCTACGAGATCACCTATCTGGAGCGCGGCCGCCATGGCTATCTGAATCTCGATTTCTTTCAGCGGCTGCACCGTACGCTGCCCGAGGCGCTGGTGCTGGTTCAGGCGCGCCTGGAAGGCAGGCCGGTGGCCGCCGCGCTCTGCCTGCAGGGTAGCCGGACACTTTACGGACGCTACTGGGGCAGTGAGGTGGTGGCCGACTCCCTGCATTTCGAGGCCTGCTACTACCAGGGTATCGAGCACTGTCTGGCCCGGGGCCTGACCCGCTTCGACCCCGGCACACAGGGCGAGCACAAGCTGAGCCGCGGCTTCGCACCGCATCGGTTGCGCTCGCTGCACTATCTGGCCGATCCGGGGCTGCGTGCGGCCGTGGCGCGATTCTGTGACGAGGAGCAGCGCCATGTGGCGGCCTACAGTCGGATCGCGGAGCAGGCACTACCGTTCAGGGCGTGAGCCGGCGGGACGAAGGTGGCATAATGGCGACCGTTTCGAATCAGTGAGGAAGGACCCCGATGCTCAAGTGGCTCGCCATCGCCCTGCTAGTGATGCTGGCGCTGCTGCAATACCGGCTGTGGTTCGGCGACAGCGGGGTGCAGGAGTTGCGCGAGATCCGCGAGCGGGTCGCCGCGCTGGATGCCGACAACAAGCCGTTGCGCGATCGCAATGCGCGTCTCGGCGCCGAAGTGGTCGACCTCAAGACCGGGCTGGACGCCATCGAGGAGCGGGCCCGCAGCGATATCGGCATGGTGCGTACCGACGAGCACTTCTACTGGGTTCCGGGCGTGGTGATCGAGGGCAGCCTGGTGGAGGCGAACGCCGGCCTGGTTCGCCAGCCCTCCTCCACTTCCGGAGCCGCTGCCGATGAGTGAAGCGCTCTGGCTGGTGGTGCCTGCCGCGGGGCAGGGGCGGCGGATGGGCGCCCAGCGGCCCAAGCAGTACCTGACCCTGGCGGGCAAGCCGGTCATGGCCCATACCCTGTCGCGCCTGCACCAGGCCTTTCCCACGGCGCGGCTGTGCCTCTGCCTCGACCCGGACGATGCCCTGTTCGACCCGGCCTGGGTGCCCTTCGCCCGCTGGCAGCGGGTGGCCGGCGGAGCCGAGCGGGCCGACTCCGTGGCTAACGCCCTGGCGGCACTGGTTGATCAGGCCGGCGACGAGGAGATGGTGCTGGTGCATGATGTGGCCAGGCCCTGTGTCACCGTCGATGACCTGGTGCGCCTGTACGAGGTCCTGCGCCACGATGCCGTGGGCGGCCTGCTTGCCGCCCCGGTGGCCGACACCATGAAGCGCGACGATGGCGCAGGACGGGTGGCCGCCACCGAGTCGCGGCAGGGGCTGTGGCATGCCATGACCCCCCAGGGCTTTCGCTACGGCCTGCTGTGCCGGGCCCTGGCGACGGCTCGACGGCAGGGGCTGGCCGTGACCGACGAGGCATCCGCCGTGGAGGCGCTGGGCCTGGCGCCGCGCCTGGTGGCCGGTCGGCGGGACAATCTCAAGATCACTCATCCAGAAGACCTGGCGCTGGCGGCACGGATACTCGCGGCTGAGCACGCCGAGGGGCCGGGCGACGCTGCCGCGTCCTGCAGGGAGAAGCGCTAGATGTTCAGAATCGGTCATGGATTCGATGTGCACCGCTTCGGCGAAGGCGATCACCTGATGATCGGCGGCGTCGCCATTCCCTTCGGGCAGGGCTTCGTCGCCCACTCCGATGGCGACGTGCTGCTGCATGCCGTCTGCGATGCCCTGCTTGGCGCCTGCGCCCTGGGTGATATCGGCCGTCACTTTCCCGATACCGAGGCGGCCTGGGCGGGCGCCGACAGCCGTGCCTTGTTGCGACACGTACACGGCCTGGTCTCTGATGCCGGCTACCGGGTCGGCAACGTGGATGCCACGGTCATCGCCCAGGCGCCCAGGCTGGCGCCGCACATCGCCGCCATGGTGGCCTGTATTGCCGCCGACCTTGCCCTCGAGCCGAGTGCGGTCAACGTCAAGGCGACCACCACGGAGCGGCTGGGCTTCACGGGACGTGGCGAGGGCATCGCCGCCGAGGCGGTGGTGCTGCTGGCCCGTGATGACCAGGCAGCGACAGCGGGGGCCTCACGATGACCCCGGCCGGCAAGGCCGACCCCTGGCCCCGGGTGCTGGATGCCGACTTCGGCCCGCCGCCGACCGGCGACTATCGCGCCACCCCGGAGGATTTCGTCGTCGAGGAAATCCTCGACTTCGCCCCGGAGGGGCAGGGGGAGCACCTCTGGCTCTGGATAGAGAAGCGGGGGCTCACCACCCTGGAGGTGGTGCGCCATCTGGCTCGCGCCTGTGAGGTGACGCAGCGCGCCGTGGGCTACGCCGGCATGAAGGATCGCATCGCCGTGACCCGGCAGTGGCTGTCGGTGCATCTGCCGGGCCGCGAGGGCCCCGGTGACCTGGCCGAGCGCCTGGCGACCCACGGCGTGCAGGTGCTGGAGCAGGTGCGCCATCCCCGCAAGCTCAAGCGTGGCGTTCACCGCGGCAACCGCTTCTCGCTGGTCATCACCGGGGAGGCGGTGCAGGCGCCCGGCCTGGAGGCGCGCTGGGAGTGGCTGTGCCGGCATGGCGCACCCAACGGCTTCGGCCCGCAGCGCTTCGGCCCCGACGGCCGTAACCTGGCGCGAGCGCGGGCGGTGTTGGCCCGCGGCTGGCGCAAGCGGGACGATCGGGAGGGCATGATGCTCTCCACCGCTCGCAGCTATCTGTTCAACGAGCTGCTGGCCATGCGCCAGGGGGACGGCAACTGGGACCGGTTGCTGCCAGGGGAGGTGGCGATGCTCGATGGTACCGCCAGCCAGTTCGTTGTCGAAACCGTCGATGCTGAGCTGGCCGAGCGAGCCGCCCGACTCGACCTGCACCCAAGCGGGGTGCTCTGGGGCGTCGGCTCGTCGGCCACCGCCGGCAGCGCGGCGGAGTACGAGCAGCGCCTGCGCGAGCGCCATGGCCCGCTCTGCGATGGCCTGGAGAGCGCCGGGGTGAAGCTGGCCCGACGGCCCCTGCGCATGCGCCTGGGTAAGCCCCGTCTGAGTCGCGAGCCGGCGTGCCTGCGGCTCGATTTCATCCTGCCGCGTGGCAGCTTTGCCACGGCGGTACTGCGCGAGCTGATCGAGAACCCGACATTGGGTGCGACACCGGCGCTCGCTTGAACTGAAACCGAGCTCCTGGGGAGACGAGAACATACCGATGCGCAGACTCTTGCTATCCAATGACGACGGGGTGCACGCCCCGGGACTGCGCGCTCTGTACGACGCGCTGGACGCACACGCCCGCCTGCGGGTGGTGGCGCCCGACCGCGACCGCAGCGGTGCCAGCAACTCCCTGACGCTGAACCGGCCGCTGTCGCTGACGGCGCTGGACAACGGCTTTCACTGCGTGGACGGCACGCCGGCAGACTGCGTCTACCTGGGCGTCAACGCCCTGTGGGACGAGAAGCCCGACCTGGTGATCTCGGGGATCAATCATGGTGGCAACCTGGGCGACGACGTGCTCTATTCCGGTACCGTGGCAGCGGCCATGGAGGGGCGCAACCTGGGCATGGCGGCCATCGCCATGTCGCTGGTGGGATCTCGCCACTTCGATACCGCCGGCAGGGTGGCGGCGAGCCTGGTAGGCGCGGCGGACCAGCTGTCGTTGCCGCCGCGCAGCCTGCTCAACGTCAACGTGCCGGATCTCCCCTGGGACGAAATTCAGGGCTTTCGCGTGACCCGAATGGGCTATCGCGGGCCTGCCGAGCGACCCATGGAAGTTCGCGATCCACGTGGACGGCTGCGCTACTGGATTGCAGCCGTCGGCCGGAATGCCGATGATGGGCCGGATACCGACTTTGCCGCCGTCGAGGCGGGCTATGTGTCGATCACGCCGCTGCAGACCGATCTGACGCGTCATGCGGCCATCGAAGACGTGCAAGGCTGGCTGGATGCATTCACCTGAACAACTGCCCGAGCTGCTGCGCGGGGTCGGCATGACATCGCAGCGAACCCGAGACCGGATGGTCGCGCGCCTGGCCGACCAGGGTATCGAGGACGAGCGGGTGCTCACGGCCATGGCCAGTGAGCCGCGCCACCTGTTTCTCGATGAGGCGCTGTCGCACCGGGCCTACGAGGACACCTCGCTGCCCATCGGTCTGGGCCAGACGCTGTCCCAGCCCTGGATGGTGGCGCGGATGACCGAGCTGGTGCTGAATGAGTCTCCTCGGCGCGTACTGGAGATCGGTACCGGCTCCGGCTACCAAACGTTGATTCTTGCACGGCTGGTACCGGAACTCTGGTCCGTCGAACGAATCAATGCCTTGCATCACCGAGCGGCGGAGCGTCTGCGTCTTCTCAAGGCATACAACGTTCGACTGCGGCTGGCGGACGGGGGGCACGGCTGGTCCGAAGCGGCTCCCTTCGATGTCATACTGCTGACCGCCTGTGCTCAGGAGTTGCCGGATGTGCTGGTGTCCCAACTCGCCGATGGTGGCGTCATGATTCTGCCGCTGGCCGATGCCGGGGGAGAGCAATGGCTGACCCGAGTGCGTCGCGTCGGCAACCGACAAGAGGTCCAGCGGCTCGAGAGGGTTCGTTTCGTGCCGCTGCTGCAAGGAGTGATTCGTTGAAGCGTCAACTCAGTGTGTTCCTCAAGGGCGCCGGCATGGGGGCCGCGGATGCCGTTCCCGGGGTGTCCGGCGGCACCATTGCCTTCGTCACCGGCATCTACGAGGAGCTGATCCATACCATCAAGCAGTTCGGCCCCAGTGCCTTCATTGCCTGGCGTCGTGGCGGCCTTGCCTTGCTGGCCACCCACCTCAACCTGACGTTCGTGATTCCACTGCTGCTGGGCATCGTTGCCAGCCTGGTCACGGTGGCCCACCTGGTGGTGTGGCTGATGGAGGAGCATCCGCTGCTGCTCAACGGCTTCTTCTTCGGGCTGGTGGCCGCCTCGGCCATCGTGGTCAGTCGTCACCCCGCCGACTGGAAGCTGTGGCACCTGTTGCCTCTCGTCGTTGGACTGTTGCTGGCCCATGCGCTGCCTTCGCTGATGCCGGTCATCACCCTGTTGGGCAGCGAGGCATTGATGCTGATCGTGGGTGGCGCCATCGCCATCAGCGCCCTGCTGCTGCCCGGGGTCTCCGGCAGCTTCCTGCTCCTGACCATGGGGCTCTACGGCACGGTGATGGAAGGCATTCGCGGTTTCGACCTGGAGCTGCTGTCGATCTTCGCGGTGGGCTGCTTGATCGGCCTGTTCGGCTTTTCGCGCCTGCTGTCGTGGCTGCTGCACCATCATCACACCGCCACGATGCAGCTGCTGATCGGCTTCATCGTCGGCTCGCTGCCGGTGCTCTGGCCCTGGCGGGAGCTGGTTCGCTACCAGCTCGGCCCGCAAGGTCAGATGATACCCCTCGACTACCGCTACCTGACCCCCGGTGACTACGCCAACCTGACCGGGGAGCCCGGGTTGATGCTGCCGGTGCTGGCCACGATGCTGATCGGCGCCGTGCTGGTGCTGGCCCTGGCTGGCTATCATCGTGTGAGTTCTTCCGGCAAGGTGGCGGCCGGCCCTAAAACTGCGCCTGAAAAGGAGGATGGCTCCAATGCGTAAGGTATTACTGGTATCCGCCGTCGCCCTGGCGATGACCGGCTGTGCCGCTCAGCAGGAGCACTCCGCTCCCCAGGTTCGCGACCTCTCCGTGAGTCGCGAGCGTGCTTCTGTCAGCCAATACACCGTGGAGGCTGGCGATACGCTCTACGGCATCGCCTGGCGGCATGAGATGGACTACCGCGATCTGGCGCGTCTCAACCAGATCAGCCCCCCCTATAGGATCGAGCCAGGCCAGCAGCTGCGGCTGGACGAGAATGGCGCCGCTCGCCCCGGCAGTGAAGCACCCCGCGAGCAGCGCGATACGGAAGTTGCCGTGGCCACTGGCCTGGGCGGTGCCGCCGAGGCCGGCGATACCGATTGGTTGTTGCCCGATGATGAGGCCATCGAGCGCAGCCGTCGCCTGACCGCCGAGCCATTGGAGAGCGGTGAGCCGAGCCCGAGCCAGGCGGCGGTGGAGAGTGCCGGACAGGCCGCCGGGACACAGGCCGCCGTAGCGCGTCAGCCTGAGCCTGAGCCGGAGCGCCAGCCCGATCCCGCACCTGAGCCCACCGTGGAGCCTGAAGTGGCCGAAGCGCCGGCCCCTGTCGAGCAGCCCGAGCCGGCGGCGGTCGAGCCGGATGCGGGTACCGAGGTGGCGGGCGCGCCGGAACAACAGCCCGAGCGTGACGGTCGAAGCTACACGCCGGTGGAAGAGGTCGCCTGGCGGTGGCCGGCCGATGGCGCCCTGATCGGTCGCTTCGGTGAGGGGGGAAGTATCACCGCGGGCATTGATATCGAGGGGCAAAAGGGGCAACCTGTCAGAGCAGCCGGCCCGGGTATTGTGGTCTATGCGGGCAGCGGTGTGAGGGGCTACGGCAACCTCATCCTGCTCAAGCACAATGATCAGTACCTGAGTGCTTACGCCCACAACGACAGCCTCAGGGTAAGGGAGAACGATGTGGTCGAAGCCGGTGAAGTCATCGCCACCATGGGCGATAGCGACGCCGAAAGTGTCAGGCTGCATTTCGAGGTGCGCAAGGATGGCCAGCCTCAGGACCCCCTGAACTATCTACCGGAGCGATAGACCGTCGTTTCGGGCCATCTGCCGGGCAGCACGGCGACGTTATCGTCGCCGTGAATTACATAATAATAGAACGGTGCGTGCCGATAGATGATGTGGTGTATACCGGCACCTCAGGACGAAACAACGGGGTAGCAACCGATGAGCATGCTTGAGCGGGACCTTCAGGACGTTAATCTAGAGGATGTCACCGAGGCCGAGCAGGAGCTCGAAGGCGGTGAAGCCAGTGAGGAGAGCGTTGCCAGGGATGAGGAGGCGTTCGAGAAGGCGCTGAGTCGTGAGGACAAACACTATCATCACAGCCTCGATGCCACCCAGATCTATCTCAACGAGATCGGCTTCTCCCCCCTGCTGACCCCGGAGGAGGAGGTCTATTTCGGCCGCCTTGCCCAGAAGGGCGATCCTGCCGGCCGATCGAGGATGATCGAATCCAACCTGCGCCTGGTGGTCAAGATCGCCCGGCGCTACCTCAACCGTGGCCTGACCCTGCTCGACCTGATCGAGGAGGGCAATCTCGGCCTGATCCGCGCCGTCGAGAAATTCGATCCCGAGCGCGGCTTCCGTTTCTCCACCTATGCCACCTGGTGGATCCGCCAGACCATCGAACGGGCGCTGATGAACCAGACGCGCACCATTCGCCTGCCGATTCATGTGGTCAAGGAGCTCAATATCTATCTGCGGGCGGCCCGGGAGCTGACCCAGAAGCTCGATCATGAGGCCACCGCCGAGGAGATTGCCGAGCACCTCGACAAACCGGTGGAGGCGGTCAAGAAGATGATGGGGCTCAATGAGCGCGTTTCGTCGGTGGACTACCCGATGGGCGGCGAGAGCGACAAGCCGCTGATCGAGACCCTCGCCGATGATAACGATCAGGGCCCCGAGTCGAGTCTGGTCGACGTCGATGTCAAGCAGCATGTCGACGACTGGCTGGCGGAACTGACCGAAAAGCAGACGGAGGTGGTGATCCGCCGTTTCGGCCTGCGCGGGCACGAGGCCGCCACGCTGGAAGAGGTCGGAGACGAAATCGGCCTGACCCGTGAGCGGGTACGCCAGATACAGGTTGAAGCGCTCAAGAAGCTGCGTCGGGTACTGGAGAAGCAGGGCCTGTCCATGGACTCCATCTTCGAATAGCGCTTATGCTCCGGGATGGGTCGCTGGCCCGGCAGGCGGCCCGTTCCGGCCAGTTCGTACCATGGGTGCGCTACGGCGCATCATTGTCGCGCCTTGCGGTTTTCCGGGCGCGTCTTGTCGTTAAGGGAACATCGACCATGTCTCGCCCAGCCTCATCACGTTGCTTGCGCAAGCGCTGGATTGCCGCGTTTGTCACTCTTTCAATGGCCGGCAGTGCGCAAGGCGCCGACCTCTGGACCATTGCCCAGGATGCCCTCGAGAACGATGCCGAGCTGGCTTCCGTCCGCTCCGGCTTTCTGGCGACCGAGGCCGCCCGGGACGTGCAGCGCGGTACCCTGCTGCCGCAGATTGCGGTCGGGGGCAACGTCAGCCATTCGCGAATCTATTCAAGCGCTGCCCAGGGCCAGGAAGGCGTGCCTGAAGGCGGCGTGCCGGGCGAAGTGGCTCCGCGAGACGACACCATCAATAGCGTCGGGGTGAGCCTGGAGGCCGAGCAGGCGCTCTATGATCCGACGCGGCAGGCTCAGCTCGCCCGGGCCGAGCGGGAGATCGACCGCGATGCCGTGTCACTGGACGTGGCCAGGCAGCAGCTGCTCTTCAATGTGGCCGACGCCTATTTCGAGATTCTGCGGGCCCATGACATCCTGAGCGCCCGGCGGGCCCAGGAGATTGCCATCAGTCGCCAGCTGGAGCAGGCCCGCGAACGTTTCGAAGTGGGGCTGATCGCCATTACCGACGTGCACGAGGCCCAGGCCTCCTACGATCTGGCGCGCGCTCAGCGCATCGCGGCAGAAAGCGCCATGCAGGTCAGCTTCGAGGCGCTGGAGCGGCTGACCGGGCACCGCTATGACAGCATCGATGCCCTGGATGACGATATCCCCATCGTGCCGCCCGAACCGGGGGATCGCGAGGACTGGGTGACGCTCGCCATGGACAACAGCCCCATGGTGCTGATGGCACAGGCGGGCATCGAAGTGGCCAGGAGCCAGGTGGAAATCTCCCGTGCCGGACAGCGTCCGGTGGTCTCGGCCTTCGCCACTTATGGCTGGTCGGACAGCGACCGTACCGGGACGAACCACAACTCCGAGAGCCAGGTCGGGGTGCGTGCCAGCTTGCCGCTCTATACGGGCGGATCGACGGAGGCGCAGATCCGCCAGAGCGGCTTTGCCCTGGAGGTCAGTCAGTATGACTTCGAGGCGCAGCGGCGCGATACCATCCAGCAGGTGCGCTCGCTGTTTACCCGCGTCAACAACGACGTGGAGACCGTCGAGGCTCGCCGGCAGGCAATCGTGTCCAACCAGAGCGCCCTGGAGGCGACGCGTTCGGGTTACGAGGTGGGCACGCGAAATATCGTCGACGTGCTCAATGCCGAGCAGAGCCTGTTCAATGCCATCGCCGACCATGCCGAAGCCCGCTATGACTATGTGCTGGGTCTGCTGCAGCTACAGCTGCAGGCGGGGCTGCTTGGCGCGGACTCCATCCAGGCCGTCAATGCCTGGCTCTCCGATGAGGAGAGCGTCTCCCTGGAGCTGCCGGACGAAGCCAATGACAATCCGGTCATGAACATCGGTGAGCGTCCCCGGGCGCCTTCGTGAAGACTGACTGGCATGATGATTGATCGGCATTAAGATAAACTGATATTTTATTGAATTTTAGAATTACCCATAAAGAACCACCGATAAATCGGTGGTTCTTTTCGTGATTATGGCAATGATATAGAGGATAATTCGGCGTCACTGCTTCTCGTGAGGAGGTTTTCATGGCAAGACCCCTGGTCGCCGATATCGACCTTGACGCCCTGCGTCACAATTACTGCCTGGCTCGCGAGCTGGCACCCCACAGCCGGGCGCTGGCAGTGATCAAGGCCGACGCCTACGGCCATGGCAGCGTCGCCTGTGCAGCGGCGCTGGAGTCCCTGCCGGCCGGCGTCAGGCCGCCTGCCTTTGCGGTTGCCAGCATCGAGGAGGCCGAGGCGCTGCGCCAGGGCCATATCGAAGCGCCGATCGTACTGCTCGAGGGTATCTTCGAGGCGGCCGAACTGGCCCGCGTCGAAGCGCTTGGCCTGTGGCTGGCGGTGCATAGCGAGTGGCAGGTCAAGGCCTTGCTGTCGCATCGCCCGGCCCGGCCGATCCCGGTGTGGCTCAAGGTCGACTCCGGCATGCATCGCCTGGGATTCACGCCACAAGAGGCCATCGATGTCTGGAAGCGCCTCACTGAGAGTCCTGAGTGCGTCACCGCGGTGCAGCTGATGAGCCACTTCGCCACCGCCGACGCCGTCGATGCCGCCTATTTTCACCAGCAGCTCGCCTGCATGCGAGAGCTGGCCCAGCGTCTCGACGCGCCGCTGTGCCTGGCCAACTCGCCGGCGACCCTGGCCTGGCCCGAAGCGCATGGTGCCTGGGTGCGCCCAGGGGTGATGCTGTACGGCAGCGATCCCCTGGAGGTCGCCAGCGACGCGACGCGACGCCTGAAACCGGTCATGACGCTGCGCTCGGAGATCATCGCCATGCGCGACCTGAAGGCGGGCGAGGCAGTCGGCTATGCCGGCCGCTGGCAGGCGCCGCGGCCGTCGCGTATCGCGGTGGTGGCCTGCGGCTATGGTGACGGCTACGACCGCCACGCCGTGGATGGCACGCCGGTACTGGTGGCGGGACAGCCCGCCGGCATAGCCGGCAAGGTTTCCATGGACATGCTCACCGTGGATGTCACGGACATTCCCGAGGCCGGCATCGGCACCGAGGTGGTGCTGTGGGGGCAGGCATCCAACGGCAGGGTGCTGTCGGTGGATGAGGTGGCGCGTCATTGCGACACCATCAGCTATACCCTGCTTACCGGCGTGCTTCCGAGGGTGCCGCGCCGCTATCTCGGTCTCGGCGCTTGAAGGGGCAATGACCGCGTTGGCGACGGCTCGCCTGCACGGCTTCAGCGGGCGCGGTATGATGCGCCTTTTGATCGAGTGGAGCTTGTATGTCCAAGCGTAACTGGCCCGCCTCCTTTGCCCACCCGCGTTTCTGGCCCGCATGGCTGGCCATCGGTGCCATGCGAGTCGGCGCCTGGCTGCCCTGGCGGTTCAAGCTGGCGATTGGGCGCGGGCTCGGTCTTCTCGCCTGGTGGGCGGTGCCGCGCCGTCGTCATATCGTCGATACCAATCTGCGGCTCTGTTTTCCCGAGCTGAGTGACGCCCAGCGAGACAAGCTGGCACTCGATACCTTCAAGGCGAACGGCATCGGTATCCTTGAGACCGCCACCGGTTGGTGCCGTGATCCCAGGCACCTGCGCCACCGGGTCACCTACAAGGGGAGGCACCACCTGGAGCAGGCCCAGGCCAGGGGCAAGGGGGTGCTGATCGTGGGCATTCACTTTTCCACACTGGACCTGGGCGGGGCCCTTCACTCGCTCTATTTCGACTCCGATGCTGTTTATCGGCCACACAACAACCCCTTGTTCGATCGCTTCATGACCCAGGCGCGCAAGGATATTTTCGGTGAGACGATCGATCGGCGCGATCTGCGAGGCATGGTGCGCCGCCTAAAGGAGGGGCATATCGTCTGGTATTCGCCCGATCAGGACTTCGGTCGGGACGTCAGCGTCTTCGCTCCGCTGTTTGGTGTCGAGGCGGCGACCATCCGGCTGACCGCCAAGATAGCCCGGATGACCGGGGCGCCAGTGGTGCCCTTGATGTTCCATCGCAACCCCGACAACCGTACCTACACCATTGAATGCCACCCGCCGTTGGACGACTTTCCCAGTGGCGATGAAGTGAGTGACGCGACACAGGTCAATGCGTTCATCGAGCAGGCGATAAGTAAGCACCCGGAGCAGTACATGTGGTTGCACCGCCGTTTCAAGACCCGTCCCGCCGGGGAGCCGGGGCTCTATTGAGGGAGACGAGGCACACGGGATCAGGCGTTGGTTACATGACCTGACGGGCGGTAACTTGACGATTCCGTCAGTTGACGCAAGGCTGATGGACACCCAAAAGGAATTTTCGGCGCCACGGCGTCAAGAAGGCCAAGGAGGTCATCATGCTCGGCAACGCCATGTTGTTCCTGATCATTGCCATCATCGCCGGTGTTCTCGGTTTCAGCGGTATCGCCGGTGCGGCTACCACCATCGCCCAGATCCTATTCTTCCTGTTTCTGGTGCTGTTCATCGTCTCGTTGATCACCGGTAGGCGACCATGACGGACGATATCGGCCAAGGTTTTACTATTCGCTGAGTCGCCAGGAAGGCTGCATCGCCAGTAGCCGGGGAATATCTATCCCCAATGACACGAGGCCTCGCCATTCGGCGAGGCCTCGTCGATCAGCTCCAGCGCACTATCACGCGTCGATACGCTTGTACTTCATGCGATGGGGGGTGTCGTTGCCGACACGCTTGCGGTGATCCGCTTCGTAGTCGGTATAGTTGCCCTCGAAGAAGACCACCTGGGAGTCGCCCTCGAAGGCGAGCACGTGGGTGGCGATCCGGTCGAGGAACCAGCGATCGTGGGAGATCACCAGGGCGCAGCCCGGGAAGGCGAGCAGGGCTTCCTCCAGGGCGCGCAGGGTCTCGATATCCAGATCGTTGGAGGGCTCATCGAGCAGCAGCACGTTGGCACCCTGCTTGAGGGTCTGGGCCAGCTGCAGGCGACCGCGTTCCCCGCCGGAGAGGTCCTTGAGAAACTTCTGCTGATCGTTGCCCTTGAAGTTGAAGCGGCCGACGTAGGCCCGCGAGGAGACCTCGTAGCCGTTAATGTTGAGAATGTCCTGTCCGCCAGAAACCGCTTCCCATACCGTCTGCTTGTCGTCCAGGGCATCGCGCAGCTGTTCGACGTAGGCGATCTCGACGGTATCGCCGACGACGACCTCACCGCCATCGGGCTGTTCGCTGCCATTGATCAGCTTGAACAGCGTCGACTTGCCGGCACCGTTGCCGCCGACGATGCCCACGATGGCGCCCTTGGGCACGGTGAAGCTGAGGTCCTCGTAGAGGAGCTTGTCGTCGAAGCGCTTCGATACGCCGTGGAATTCGATGACCTTGTCGCCCAGGCGCGGGCCGGGTGGAATATAGATCTCGTTGGTCTCGTTACGCTTCTGGAAATCGCCAGACTGCATCTCCTCGAAGCGATTGAGGCGCGCCTTGCTCTTGGCCTGGCGGCCCTTGGCGTTGCTGCGCACCCACTCCAGCTCGTGCTTGATCGCCTTCTGGCGCGAGGCCTCCTGCTTGGCCTCCTGCTCGAGGCGCTTCTCCTTCGATTCCAGCCACTGGGAGTAGTTGCCCTCGAAGGGAATGCCCTGGCCACGGTCGAGCTCGAGAATCCAGCCCGCCACGTTGTCGAGGAAATAACGGTCGTGGGTGATGGCCACCACGGTGCCGGAATAGTCGTGCAGGAAGCGCTCGAGCCAGGCCACGGATTCCGCATCCAGGTGGTTGGTGGGCTCGTCGAGCAGCAGCATGTCGGGATTGGAGAGCAGCAGACGGCACAGCGCCACGCGGCGGCGCTCGCCCCCGGAGAGGTTGCCCACTCTGGCGTCCCAGGGCGGGAGCCGGAGCGCCTCGGCGGCGACTTCCAGCTTGCGCTCCAGGTTGTGGGCATCGGCGGCCTCGATGATGTTCTCGAGCCGCGCCTGCTCGCTGGCCAGGGCGTCGAAATCGGCATCCGGCTCGGCGTAGGCGGCGTAAACGGCATCGAGCTTGGCCTGTGCGTCCTGGATCTCGCCCAGGGCTTCCTCCACGGTCTCGCGCACGCTCTTCTCGTCATCGAGCTGCGGTTCCTGGGGCAGGTAGCCGATGTTGATGCCGGGCATGGGGCGCGCTTCGCCCTCGTGCTCCTTGTCGACGCCGGCCATGATGCGCAGCAGGGTCGACTTGCCGGACCCATTCAGGCCCAGCACACCGATCTTGGCGCCCGGGAAGAAGGAGAGCGAGATGTCCTTGAGAATCTGTTTCTTGGGGGGTACGACCTTGCCCACCCGATTCATGGTGTAGACGTATTGCGCCATGGAATTCCACTGGGTTGAGGGTTTCAGTGGCCACGATGATAGTGGCCAGGCAGGGCAAAGGCCAGCGTTGCGCCGGCCTTTGCTGCGGGATGGTGGTCAGTCGTGGGGCTACTCGTCCTCTTCGTCGAGCAGCATCCAGTCGTCCTCGATGGCGCGCTTCAGTCGACGCTCTTCCAGCAGTGCCTCGACGCGGCGACGGGCGCGCAGGGTCTCGTGTCGGCTGGCGGCCCGGGGACGGGCGTAGTCGTCATCGTTGACGGCTTCGAGGAACTCCTGCTCATCCTCATGAGAATCGTTGATCAGGGGGTCTTGGCTCATGTGACATCCTCCATGGCCCGATGACGACCGACTCGACGGTCGACTCATCACAAGCATTCGCTTCGCGTCCGAAGCGACGGACCAGAAGCGCCATGGGTGCCGATATGTCGGCACCTGACGGCTATATATATCCGTCCGGCGCCGAGAGCAAGTCCTGATCGATGTTTTTTTGACCTGACGGGGGCATTGTCTCAGGAGCGGCCGTATTCGGCCTTCAAGCGCTCGAGCTCCATCTGGGTCTCGACACGCTCGGTGACGTCTTTCTGCACGCCAATGTAATAGGTGAGCTTGTCCTCTTCATCGTACAGGGGCGTGATCGACAGCTCATTCCAGAACAGGGTGCCATCCTTGCGATAGTTGCGCAGGACCTCGCGACAGTGGCGTCCCTCCTTGAGGGCCTTGCGGATGTTGGCAAGGCCAGGCTGGTCACGATCCTCTTGCTGCAGGAAGCGGCAGTCTTGATAGAGAATCTCGTCTGCGCTGTAGCCGGTGAGTCGTTCGAAGCCCTTGTTGACATAGATCAGGATGTTTTCATCGCCCTCCTGTTCGGCGACGACGATGCCGTCCACCGAGGCATCGATGATGCGCTCGAGCAGTTCCGGGCTGATCAGTGGGGATCGTTTCATACAAGGCGTTCCTGTCTCGGGTCCTGGCTATCGGCTAGCCGACAACGGCTCGTTTCGATGATATATCATGGCCAGCCCGGGGCGCGTTGACAATCTTTACCCGTGGTTACCGCTCTACATCGGGCAGCTTGCTGGCGCTGAGCGCCGCTGCCAGTGCCATCGTGGCGAGAAACATCAGCAGCCAGGTGGTGCCCAGCCACTGGGCGAGGGCGCCCGCCATGCCGCCTGTCAGCAGCATCAGCGCGCCGGTGATGGTGTTGGAAAGGGCCACATAGAGTGCGCGCCGGTCTGCCCCTGCCATGTCGACGATATAGGTCTTGCGCCCCAGGCGGACGCCGGCATGCACGATCACCAGCAACGCATAGACCATGGCATAGGGCCAGACCGTGTTCGTCCAGGCACCGGGTAGCCAGGCGAAGCTGGCGCCCAGCAGGCAGCAGGCCGCCGCGCCCAGGCCGGTGTCGCGCATGACCGTGCGGCTGGATGCATCGGAGCGCTTGCCCCAGACGGGGCTTGCCACCATGCCGGCAACGCCGGAGACCACGATGAGGATGCCCAGTCCGCCAAGTTCGGTGCCGCTCTGCTGCTGGCCCAGCAGCGCCACGTAGGGGAGTGCCAGGGCGCTGGCAAGCAGCAGCGCTCGGGAGAGATTGAAGTGCAGGAAATTCCGATCGTCGCGCAGCAGGCGTAGCCCCAGCTTGATGCTGTCCCAGGCGTTCTCGCCGCCCTCCACGGCCCCCGGCGTTTCCCGAATGCACGCCGCGCACAGGGCATTCAGCCCCCAGCCTAGCGCCGCCACGCCAAGCAGCACGGCCAGCGCCAGCTCGCCGGGGCGATCTTCGAACAGGATCAGCACCAGGCCCGCAACCAGGGTTGCGGCGCCGGCCACGCTGCCGCTCCAGCCCAGTAAAGTACCGCGACGGCCCTTGGCAATGGTCTTGCCCAGCACGTCCTTGGTGGCAATCGACGAGAGCCCCCTGGCCAGTGACAGCGCCACCAGCACGACCAGGACCAGGGCGCCGCCAATGGCACCGCTGCCGAACAGGGCGAGCAGTGCCAGTGCCGCGGCGGCCAGGGCCTGCAGCGCACCGCCGACCGCCCAGGCCCACTTGCGCTCCGGCTTGAGTCGAATGAAGCCCGCCACGAACAGCTGCGGCAGCAGGGCACCCGATTCGCGGATCGGGACCAGCAGCCCGACCATCCACAGCGGGGCCCCGATCACACCGAGCAGCCAGGGGAGTACCAGGCGGGCGCTGGAGAGCTCGTCGGCGAGCTTGTTCCCCAGCGATGCGAACAGGTGCAGGAAGAAGTTGTGGGGCTGTTCGTCACATGCCTCGTCGGGAATGTCACGACACATCCGGCTGTCCTCGTCACCGGTCAACCATTCGTAGAGGCGGGTTTGACTGATCTCGCGTTCAGCCATGCAGGCTCCTTGGCTGTTATCATCGGAGCCATCATTGTTGCGACAGGGAGGCCGACATGTCACGTATCCGCATCCACTACTGCACCCAGTGTCAGTGGCTGCTGCGCAGTGCCTGGCTGGCCCAGGAGCTGCTTTCCACCTTCGGTGAGGACCTCGAGGAGGTGGCGCTGGTGCCGTCCCATGGCGGTTATTTCGAGATATTCTTCGACGATGATTCGCTGTGGGAACGCAAGCGAGACGGCGGCTTCCCCGACAGCAAGCAGCTCAAGCAGCGGGTCCGGGACCGGCTCGATCCGGGGCGCGATCTCGGGCATGTCGACCGGTGAGGGCGGCCGAACCGAACCGCGATCGCCAGGCGATACTGTTTGGTCTTGGCGCCGTGGCGTTATGGTCCACGGTGGCCACGGCGTTCAAGATTGCGCTTGCCTACATGTCGCCACTGGAGCTGATCTGGCTCGCCTCGCTGGTTTCCTGGGCGCTGATCGGCGTGCTGATGGTGCGCCAGGGCCGGCTGGGGCAGGCATTGTCGCAGGGGTGGCGCACGGCCGCCTGGGCGGGGTTGATGAACCCGGTGGCCTACTATCTCCTGCTGTTCGGCGCCTATGATCGGCTGCCGGGCCAGGAGGCCATGGCGCTCAACTATACCTGGGCGCTGGCCATGGCCTTCCTGGCGGTGCCGATTCTCGGCCAGCGCCTGACCCGGATCGACATCCTTGCGGGCCTGATCGCCTACGCCGGCGTCTGGGTCATCGCGACGCGGGGGGCGGTCTTCGACGTCGCCTTCGCCGATCCCCTCGGGGTAGGCATGGCGCTGGCGTCGACGCTGCTCTGGGCTCTCTACTGGTTGCTCAATGCCCGCGATCATCGCCCGCCGCTGGTCGCCCAATGGCAGAACTTCACCGTCGCGCTGCCGGTGCTCACCCTGCTGATGCTGATCGGCCCCGGTTTCTCCTGGCTTGGCTGGAAGGGATTGGCAGCGGGGGTCTATGTGGGGCTGTTCGAGATGGGCGTCGCCTTCGTGCTGTGGCAACTGGCGGTACATCGGGTATCGCGTACCGCCAGGGTGTCCAACCTGATCTTCCTGTCGCCGCCGGTATCGCTGCTGCTGCTGTTCCTGGTGGTCGGTGAGCCGATCCTGCCCTCCACCCTGGTGGGGCTGGTGCTGATTCTCGGTGGGCTGGGGCTCCAGCAGTGGCAGAAAAGCCCGGTGCCGGCGACGTCGTGAGAGGCTGCTTGTGCACAGGCCCTGGTCAGCCGTCGGACAAGGAACCAGCTACGCCGTTGCGCTCCAGCAGCGGCAGGAGCTCGGGCCATACATTGTCGAGGATGATCGGTTGGGCAAGGGGTGTCGGGTGAATACCGTCGGACTGCATCATGCCCTCTTCCAGGGCCACCCCGTCGAGCAGGAAGGGGAGCAGGGCCAGCTCGTAGGACTCGGCGAGCCGGAAGAAGACACCGGTAAAGGCATCGCGGTAGGCCTGGCCGTAGTTCGGGGGGATGTCGATGCCGAGCAGCAACACCTCGGCGCCGGCCTGGCGGCTTGCCTCGATCATGGCGCCGAGGTTGGCCTCCAACTGGTTCGGCGGCAGGCCACGCAGGCCGTCGTTGCCGCCCAGCCCGAGCAGAACGATGTCGGGCTCATGCTGTCCGAGTAGGTCGGGAAGTCGGCTCGCGCCGCCACTGCTCGTCTCACCGCTGATGCTGGCATTGACCACATCCGCCTTTCCGTCGAGACGCGCTTCCAGCAGACTGACCCAACCTTCATCCTGCTCGATGCCGTATGCGGCGCTGAGGCTGTCGCCCATGACCAGCAGCGTCGGGGAATCGTCGGCAAGTGCCGCCGGTGAAGCAGCGAGTGCCATCAGGCCCAGCACGCAGGCACCAAGGCCGTGGCGCCAGCGCTGGCCCAGGTGATCGGAAATAGACAGCAGCACAGGGATACCTCTAGACATGTCAGACTCCTCGAGAACCAGCTCATCCACGATTCTACACGCCCGTGGACTGGGCAAGCAGGTAACCAGCGGCGAACGCCCGCTGACCATTCTGAGTGCCCTTGACCTCGAAGTGTTCCCTGGAGAGTCGCTGGCGATCCTCGGGGCCAGCGGTGCCGGCAAGTCGACCCTGCTGGGACTGCTGGCCGGGCTCGACCAGCCCACCAGCGGCGAACTGACCCTGTTCGGCGAGTCGCTGGCGAGCCTCGACGAGGATGGCCGCGCCGGCCTGCGCGCCGGCAAGGTGGGCTTCGTGTTCCAGAACTTCCAGCTGCTACCGACCCTCACGGCGCTGGAGAACGTGCTGCTGCCGCTGGAGTTGGCGCCACTTCCCGATAGCGAGCAGCGCGGCCGCGACTGGTTGGCTCGGGTCGGCCTCGGCGAGCGGCTCGACCACCTGCCCAAGCAACTCTCCGGCGGCGAGCAGCAGCGCGTTGCCCTGGCCAGGGCCTTCGTCACCGAACCGCAGCTGGTCTTCGCCGACGAGCCCACCGGCAACCTCGATCATGCCACGGGCGGGCGCATCATCGACCTGCTGTTCGCCCTGAACCGCGAGGCGGGCACCACCCTGGTGCTGGTGACCCACGACTACGCCCTGGCGCGGCGCTGCGATCGCTGCCTTCAGCTGGAAGAGGGGCGACTAATGCCACTGGTGCTGGACGAGGTGGGGGCATGAACGACGCTGTCGGCACCGCACCAGCCCAGCCCGAGGCGCGCCGCGGGATGGGTGCCCTGGCCCTGTCGCTGCGCGGCATGCGCCGTGACCTGCGCGCCGCCGACGTGCGGGCGCTGTTCGTGGCGCTGGCCCTGGCGGTGGCGGCTTCGACCATGATCGGCTTCTTTCTCGACCGTCTGGAGCGTGGCCTGGAACGCCAGGCCGGGCAACTGCTGGGCGGCGACCTGGTGCTCGAGCAGGCGCGGCCTTTCGAGGATGCCCTGCGACAGACGCTGCAAGAGGCCGGGCTGACCCTGAGCGAGCAGGTCGGCATGGTCTCCATGGCCAGCCACGAAGATGCCTTCCAGCCGGCCAGCCTCAAGGTCATCGACGACAATTACCCCCTCTACGGCGAGGTCCATGTCGACCGGGGGGCGGGTGTCGAGCGGCTCGCGCGCGGTCCTGCGCCGGGCGAAGCCTGGCTGGCGCCACGACTGGCACAGCTGCTGGAGGTCGATCTCGGCGATCGGGTGCAGGTAGGCCAGACCCACCTCGAGGTCACCGCCCTGGTCGAGCGCGAACCCGACCAGTCCGGGGGGTTCGCCAATTTCAATCCGCGCCTGATGATGCATCAGGCCGATATCGAGGCGAGTGGCCTGGTACAGCCCGGCTCCCGCATCGAGTTCTCGCTGCTCACCCGGGGCGCGCCGAGTGAGGTCGATGCGGTGCTGCCACGCTTGCGGGGGTTGACTGCCGATGGCGTCGAAGTGCGTGACGTCCGGCGCGATCGTCCGCAGCTGGGCAATGCGCTGTCGCGGGCCGAACAGTACCTGAGCCTGGCCGGGCTCGCCGCGGTGCTGCTGGCCGGGGTGGCGGTGGCCATGGCCACGCGGCGCTACGTGGAGCGCCATCTGGATACCGCGGCGCTACTGCGCTGCTTCGGGGCCACCCAGCGTCAGTTGACCCAGCTGTTTGCCCTGCAGCTGCTGTGGCTCGCCCTGGCTGCCTCCATGGTGGGGGCGCTGCTGGGCCTGGTCGGCCAGGCCGGGTTGCTGTGGCTGCTCACTGCCTTCCTGCCCATGGAGCTGCCGCCCCCCGGCCCGCTGCCGCTGCTGCTGGGCGTATTGACGGCGCTGGCGGTGCTGGTCGGCTTCGCCGGGCCGACGCTGCTGCGCCTCAAGCGCGTCAGCGCGCTCAAGGTGCTGCGTCGCGAGCTCGATCCGCTGCCCGCCTCGGCGTGGCTGGTGGTGGGGGTGGCCAGCCTGGTGTTCGGCGGCTTGCTGTGGCTCTATTCCGGCGACCCGCAGCTGGCCTTCGGCCTGCTGGTGGGCGGCCTGGTGATGCTGGTGCTGCTATGGGGGCTTGGGTGGCTGCTGCTGTCACTGGTGCTGCGCCTGGTGGCACGGATGCCGTCTGCCGGTGGTGGCAAGCGTCAGGCGCTGCGCCTGGGGGCGCGCCAGCTGGCGCGGCGTCGCAGCGCCAGCCTCGGTCAACTGCTGGCCTTCTCGGTGACCTTTGCCGCCATGGCGATGATTGCCCTGGTGCGCGGCGACCTGTTGAGTACCTGGCAGGACCAGTTGCCCGAGGACACGCCGAACTACTTCGCCATCAATATCCAGCCCGGTGAGCGCGACGCCTTCATCGATACCCTGGACGATGCCGTGGACGAGCGCACCACCCTCTATCCGATGGTGCGCGGGCGCATCACGGCGATCAACGACCAGGCCCCGCGCGATGCGGTGCCGGCCGATGCCCGCGGCGACGGTTCGCTGCGGCGTGAACTCAATCTCACCTGGCGCGAGACGCTGCCGGTGGGCAACCGCCTGGTGGCCGGCCAGTGGTTCGACCGGTCACCCACGCTTGCCGAAGGCCGGGTGCCGATCTCGATAGAGGATGGTCTGGCCGAGCGGCTGGGGCTGGGGCTGGGCGATAGCATGTCTTTCACCATTGGTGGCGAGGAGATCGTCGGCGAGATCACCAGCCTGCGCGACCTGGACTGGGACAGCTTCCGCCCCAACTTCTTCGTCATCTTCCCGCCGGATGTGCTGGAGGGGTTCGGTCACAGCTATATCACCGCCTTCCACCTCGACCGTGAACGCGACGACATCAGCAGGGCGCTGGTTCGCGAGTTCCCGGGTGTCTCGCTGCTCAATGTCGAGGCGATCCTCGGCCAGGTGCGCGAGCTGCTGACCCAGGTGACCCGGGCGGTGGAGTTCGTGCTCGGCTTCGTGCTGTTGGCCGGTATCAGCGTGCTCTACGCGGCCCTTACCGCCAGCCGTCCGACCCGTGCCCACGAGAGTGGCTTGCTGCGCGTATTCGGTGCCGGTGACCGCCTGATCTCGCGAGTGCAGGGGGCCGAGTTCGCGATCCTCGGCTTCGCCAGCGGGCTGATGGGGGCGCTGCTTGCCGAGCTGGCCGCGGCGGGAATCTATCTTGCCTGGTTCGACCTGGCGCCACGTATCCACTGGGGGCTATGGCTGACCCTGCCGCTGGGCGGCGCGCTGGTGATCGGCGTGATCGGCCATGCGCTGTCGCGCAGCGTGCGCCGGCAGACGCCGATGGAGAGCCTTGGCCTGCTCGGTGAAGCGTGAATGAAGGCGTTGGCGGGGCATTGACCGACCCCGGCGGCAAGGGAGGCCGATGGGCGTTTTTCTGGTTACACTATGTAAAGGCGGCGGCCGTACGGCACGCTGTTCTTTCTTTCACATAGGAGGTGACGTCGATGAATGCACCATGTCCGGGGGCATCGCGCCTTGGTTCTGCCCTGGTTTTCGCCACGCTGACGGGGGCGTCCGGCGCGGCACTTGCCGACGCAGAACGGCTCGAGACCGAGCTTCGTTCCCTGTTCGGGGGCTACGGCAGCGTCGAGATCGGCGATGTCTCCAGTGCCATGCTGCGCTCCCGCGTCACGGCCAAGGACTTCGTCTTCGAGTCCGAGGAGGGCGAGCGGCTGCTCATCGACAGCTATGAGGTCAGCGGCAACTACGACAGCCCTGACGAGGTCACCCTGAAAGGGGTTCGCATCGAGGACAGCCTGACCGAGCTGATGCTGATGAGCGCGGAGCGTATCGTGCTCGGCAAGCCTTCACGCGCGGTCTTTCCCCTGGACGACAGCCTGGCGCCAGACGAGGTGCGCATCGGCAGCCTGGCGATCGATGGCATCGTGATTGACATGGCCTCGGAGATTGCCGAGGACATTTTCCATGGCACGCCGTTCACCCGCAGCCAGGGTCGCATGACCATCGAACAGGTTCGCGGCCAGTCGCTGGCCCATGACGGCATCGGCATGCTGGAAATCAGCGGCGTGGCGGGCTCGGGGGAGGATCTCGATGAGTTCGGTTCCGGCTCCTTCACGCTGGCTTCCCTGCGCTTCGAAGGCTTGACCGGGCTGGATGTCGACGGTGAGGAGCAGTTGGACTCACTGATCCTGCGTGACTTCGCCATCGAGTCCGATCAGCTGGTCGGCAGCCTGTCGCTGCTGGATGTCGATGGCGACTTCTCCGACGGCGAGGGCGGGGTGCGCCTCGAAGGCTTCCATATGGACCTGGCTCGCATGATCGAAATGGCTCCGGAAGACGAGCGGACCCAACTGCGCATGGCCAGCAACGTCCTGACCGACGGTACCGGTGAGCTGCGCCTCGACGCCGCCTTCCTGGGAAGCTGGAAGGAGGGGAGCGAGCATAGTGTCCTGGTCAGCGACAGCCGTATCGAGCTGCACGATGCGCTGCGCCTGATGCTCGACATCAACCTGCCCGTCGTGCTGCCGAATGGAGTGGAGCCTGCCGATGTCTTTGCCGATGTCGACTGGCTGGAGGCCGCGACCCTGCTGGGGGGCGACATTCGCCTGTCGCTTGCGAATCAGGGGCTCTTCGGTCGCCTGGCCACCCTTGGGGCGGCCATGGAAGGGGTGACCGAGTCGCAGTACATAGAGCAGGCGCGCACCCAGGCCCAGGGGTTCGGCATGATGTTCGGCCCCCAGGTGCAGTCGATCCTGATGGGGCTGGTGGAGCTGCTGGAAGGAACGGCGGAAGAGCTCGAGATCAGTATTGTGCTGCCGCCGGAAAGCAATATGGCCACCTACACGGCCGACCCGCTGGGCCTGCCGGATAAGCTTTCCATGACGGTGGAAACTCGCTAAGGAAACACTGCATAAATGTCTGCGCGGGTAAATCGCTGCGTTGCGCGGTGCTCGGAATCCTCACCTATACCCCATAGGCTCCGGTTCCTGTGCTCCGTGCGCCTTGCGCTTCACCTCGCTCGCCAATTTATTCAGCGCTTCCCTGAAGCTGCAGCAGGGCTAAAGCCTGCATGAGAAATGGTGGTGCTGCCCATGACGGCCTTTCAAGTGAAAGCCGCCATGGGCTGGGGTATCATGGCGCATCCTGATTCTCCCCGTGATGCGAGGTTCCCCGCCGATGTTCAGCCGTGACATGCAGATTGCCGGTTTCGATGATGTCCTGTTCGATGCGATGCAGAAAGAGGTCGCTCGCCAGGAAGCACACATCGAGCTGATCGCCTCCGAGAACTATGCCAGCCCCCGCGTTCTCGAAGCCCAGGGCAGCCAGCTGACCAACAAGTACGCGGAAGGCTACCCCGGCAAGCGCTACTACGGCGGCTGCGAATACGTCGACATCGTCGAGCAGCTGGCCATCGACTATGCCAAGCAGCTGTTCGATGCCAGCTACGCCAACGTTCAGCCCCATTCTGGGTCCCAGGCCAACAGCGCCGTCTTCCAGGCGCTGGTCAAGCCGGGCGACACGGTGCTGGGCATGAGCCTCGACGCCGGCGGCCACCTGACCCACGGTGCCAAGCCCAACTTCTCCGGCAAGCACTACAACGCCGTGCAGTACGGCATCGACGAGAGCGGTCGCATCGACTACGAGGAAGTGGCGAAGCTTGCCCGCGAGCACCAGCCGAAGATGATCATCGCCGGCTTCTCGGCCTACTCCCAGATCATCGACTGGGCCAAGTTCCGCGAGATCGCCGACGAGGTGGGGGCCTATCTGCTGGTCGACATGGCCCATGTGGCCGGCCTGGTCGCCGCCGGCGTCTACCCAACCCCGCTGCCCCACGCCCACGTGGTCACCACCACCACCCACAAGACCCTGCGTGGCCCCCGCGGCGGCCTGATCCTCTCCAGCGAGGGCGACGCCGAGATCGAGAAGAAGCTGCAGTCCGCGGTCTTCCCCGGCGGCCAGGGTGGCCCGCTGGAGCACGTCATCGCCGCCAAGGCGATCTGCTTCAAGGAAGCCATGGAGCCGCAATTCAAGGCCTACCAGCAGCAGGTGGTCAGGAATGCCCAGGTGATGGCCGGTGTGTTCATCGAACGCGGCTACGACATCGTTTCCGGCGGTACCGAAGACCACCTCTTCCTGCTCTCGCTGATCAAGCAGGGTCTGACCGGCAAGGACGCGGATGCCGCCCTGGGCCGTGCCCACATCACCGTCAACAAGAACGCCGTGCCCGGCGATCCCCAGAGCCCCTTCGTCACTTCCGGCCTGCGCATCGGCACCCCGGCGGTGACCACTCGTGGCTTCGGTGAAGCCGAGTGCAGCGAACTGGCCGGCTGGATCTGCGACATCCTCGACGCCATGGCCAGGGGGGACGACACTACCGCTCTGGAAGCCGAGGTGAAGGGCAAGGTCGAGGGCGTCTGCGCGCGCTTCCCCGTCTATCGCTGAGCCATTCTAGCGCTGATCGTTTGGCCGCCCGAGCTAGTCCGCACCCCGCGCCGTTCTCACGGCGCGGGGTGCGGTTGTTTCATGCACGGAAATCTGTCGCTCCGCCGCTCAGTCTGTTATTTTTCGTAAATATGCTCGGGGGTTGCGACCCCGCGGGCAGTAGCGACGGCGGGGGACGAGCGGCATGGCGGAACAGCGGGGTGTGACGGAGCTGCACCAGGCCTTGAAGGCGTGCCGCGGCTCCTTCCTGTCGGTGGGCTTCTTCAGCCTGTTCGTGAACCTGCTGATGCTGGTGCCGGCCATCTACATGCTCCAGGTCTACGACCGGGTGCTTGCCACTCAGAGCGGCGAGACCCTGCTGATGCTGACCCTGGTGGTGGTCTTCTTGTTCACGGTGATGGGGCTGCTGGAGCTGGTACGCTCACGCATGCTGGTGCGTATCGGCAACCGGCTGGACACACTGCTCAGCGCCCATCTATACCAGGCCATGTTCCGTCGCAGTTTGATCACGGAGGGGCGCCAGTCGGCCCAGCCACTGAGCGATCTCGGCACCCTGCGCCAGTTCTTCGCCGGCAGCGGCCTGTTGGCCTTTTTCGATGCGCCCTGGGTGCCAGTTTACCTGGCGGTCCTCTTCTTGTTGCACCCTTGGCTGGGTCTCTTCGCCACCGGCGCCGCGGTGGTGCTGATGGTGCTTGCCCTCCTTAACGAGAAGCTGACCCAGCCGCTCCAGGCCGCTGCCAACGCCGAGCACATAAAGGCTCAGGAGCTAGCCGGCTCGAACCTGCGCAACGCGGAGGTATTGCATGCCATGGGTATGCTGCCCGCCATCATGGGGCGCTGGGCGCGCCGGCATCGCGACTACCTGGCTGGGCACTCCCGTGCTGCCGACCGTTCCGACACCCTGAGCAATACTTCCAAGACCCTGCGCTTGCTGGCTCAGTCGCTGATTTTGGGGCTGGGGGCTTGGCTGGTGCTACGTGCCGAGCTGACCCCCGGGATGATGATAGCCGGCTCCATTATCATGGGCCGTGCACTGGCACCCATCGATCGAATGATTGGTACCTGGAAGGGCTTCGTGGCCGCTCGGGGAGCCCATGGTCGCCTCCAGGATCTGCTGGTCAGTACGCCCCGCGAGCCCAGCCGCATGGCGCTGCCGGCGCCGAAGGGCGAGATGGTGCTGGAAGGTGTGGCCGCGGCCCCGCCCGGCCTGCGTACGCCGACCCTGAGAGGGATCCAGTTCGCGGTGCCGGCGGGCGTCCACGTTGGCATCATCGGCCCCAGTGCGGCGGGCAAGTCGACTCTGGCCCGCGTGGTGCTCGGTGTCTGGCCGACCCTAGCCGGAACCGTGCGGCTAGATGGTGCGGACATTGAACACTGGAGCCGCGAGGCGCTGGGTCCCCACGTGGGCTACCTGCCCCAGGACATCGAGCTGTTCGACGGCAGCCTGGCCGAGAACATCGCTCGCTTCGGCGCGGTGGACCCAGAGCTGGTGGTGGCCGCAGCCCGCAAGGCCGGCGTTCACGAGATGGTCCTGGCGCTGCCCGAGGGCTACGACACCGTGATTTCGGTCGGTGGGGGAGCACTCTCCGGCGGCCAGCGCCAGCGCATCGCCCTGGCTCGGGCGCTCTACGGCAACCCGGTGATGGTGGTTCTCGATGAACCTAATGCAAGCCTCGACGACTTGGGCGAGCGGGCCCTGGCAGCTGCAATTCAGCGCCTGAAGGTCGAGGGGGTAACGCTGTTTGTGATCAGCCATCGCGTCAGCCTGCTGCGCGGCATGGACCGCCTGCTGGTGCTGCGCGAGGGGCAGATCCACCTCTATGGGCCCACCGAGCAGGTGATGGAGCGCATGCAGGGCAAGCCGGCGCCCCAGGCGCGGGTCGCGCGTGCCGGACGAGCGGCGGTGGTCGGGGCGGCCGGTGGCCGGGGCGGGAACGAGAGGGGCGGCACCGATTCGCCCGGGGAAGAAGCCTCATGAGCGAGCAGGACAAGCGCAGCGTCCCTGCCGAACACCGCGGCGGCGTGCTGGGGCGCGCAGAGATCGACGTCACTCCCGCTACCCTGGAGGGCGAGTACAGCGAGAAGGTGCCGGTCAGCGACAGTGGCTACCGCCGCCTGGGCATGCTGGTGCTGGGGCTCGGCCTGGGCGGCTTCCTCCTCTGGGCCATGACGGCCTCCCTGGCGGTAGCGGTGGTAGCCCCGGGGCACGTGGCGGTGGAGTCCTTTCGGCGCACCGTCCAACACCTGGAGGGTGGCATCGTGCGCGAGATCCTGGTGGCCGATGGCGACCGGATCGAGGCGGGCCAGCCGCTGGTGGTGATCGACGACATCCAGGCCCGCGGCGAGCTTCAGATCGTGCGTGCCCAGTACCTGGTCGGCCGCGCTACCGAGCTGCGCCTGCTGGCGGAACAGCACGGCGCCGAGCGGCTGGAACTGCCCGAGGAGCTCACCGCCAGCGACCTGCCGCGTGTGCAGGAGGTGCTGGCAGTGCAGCAGGCGTTGTTCGCCGCCCGGGGTCACTCCCACCGCGCGACCCTGGAGGCGCTGGACGAGCAGGCCGAGCAGCTGCGTCGACAGATCGAGGGGCTGCAGGAGGTGGTGCGGATCAATGAGCTCCATGCGGCTTCGCTACGCGCCGAGGAGCGCGACCTGCGCGGGCTCTTCGAGAAGGGCATGGTCAACAACCAGCGCCTGCGAGAGGTGGAGCGTGACCGGCTGGAACTCGAGAGCAGTATCGCCAGCCGCCGGTCGGATATCGCGAGGCTCGCCTCCCAAGTGAGCGAGAACCGCATGCAGCGCGAGATTCGTGATCAGGAGTTCCACAAGGAGGTGGGCGAGAAGCTCCGGGAAGCCCAGGCCCGGGTGACCGAGGCCGAGGAGCGCATTACGACCCTGCTGGATAAGGTGAGCCGCAGTACCGTTATCGCGCCAGTAGCCGGCACCGTGGTGGAGCGACGCGTACACTCCATCGGGGACGTAGTGCGCTCTGGTGACCCGCTGCTCGACATCGTGCCGGGAAACGACCGTTTCGTGGTGGAGGCCCGGGTGCCGGACCGCGACGTCAACCAGCTCTACCCGGGCCAACCAGCCGAGATCCGTTTCTCTGCCTTCAACCAGCGTCTGACCAGCGTGATCCCCGCTGAGGTGATCTTCGTCAACGCCGACAGCCAAGTGGATGAGGTCACCGGTGCCCGTTTCTACCGGGTCCGGCTGCGGGTCACCGAGGCGGGCGTTGAGCAGATGGGCGAGTCGATGCAACTGCTCTCCGGCATGCCTGCCGAAGTGATGATCCGCACCGGCGAGCGCACCTTTGCCAGCTATATCGCCAAGCCCATCACCGACATGCTGGCCCGGGCCATCCGCGAGGAGTGACTCGGGCCAGCGTGTCGGTGGCCACCCTCAGGCAATCAGCCAGTCGTCGGTGAGCTGGAAGTCGTTGTACCAGATCTCGCGGGCTTCCTGGTTCCGCGCGAAGACGAAGAACATGCCGTCGGTCGCCTCCCCCACGGAATGCGTCGGCATCTGCGGGTCGCTCATGTTCTCTCCGTCACGGGTGCTGGTGATGAACAGGGTGCCCGGGTCGCCGGGGTCGAAGGAGAGCGCGTCCGCGCTGGAGGCCTTGAAGTAGATGTCTCCATAGGGGCGGTTGGTATTTTCCTGGTAGAAGACAAACAGCGTCTGGTTGTCCTCGTCATAGGCCAGGGTCGGGCGGCTCCCGCTGTGGGTCGCGGCATGCACCAGCACGGGCTCCTCCCAATTGCCCGGCATCCCCTTGATCGCCCAGAGAGCGTCCTTGTCGTCCTTCATGGTCATGATGATAGAGCTCCCATCCCATAGCGCTGCGAGATGGTTGTCCAGCACCACCGCGTCGGTGATCGTATCGATCGTCCAGCCGCTGCCGTAGCCGGCGGGCGATGAGGGCGTTGGCTGGTAGGCGAATTTCCAGAGCCCTGTCGCGTCATCGCCATAGACCAGGCCGACGTGGTCGATGCCTTCCAACTGAAATGCCACGAAGTCGACCTTGTTGTCCCCGTTACTGCCTGCGGTGGTCGAGGGACCAGCGTCGACGAGGGTCGTGGCCCAGTTTTCGAGGCTGCTGGAGGTGGGGTAGGCCAGCTTGAGTCCTTTATCGCCGCCAGCGGCCGAAGGACCGATCATGGCGACTACCGGATTACCGTTCTGGTCCAGGCCCAGCGACATCTCGGTGTTGCGCTGCCATTCGGCGCCGGTCAGCTTGCCGCCGGATCCGGCCAGTCGCACCTCGATCTCGATCTCGAACGTGCCGGTCTGGGCGCTGTAGCCGAGCTGGTAAAGCCGCGGACTCGTTTCCGAGGGCCCGAAGTTGAGCACGTAGAGGGTGTCGGTGGCATCGTCCCAGGCGATGTCTGCCCGCCGCCCGCTTGTCAGCATGGTCGGGCTCGACTTGACCCAACCCCCCATGGTGCCGGGGTCCGGTAGAGAGCCATCGAAGCGGTAGACATGCCAGCCGGTCTGTTCCGGTAGCACGGCCCACCATTCGCCGTTGTGGAAGAAGCTCTTGGTGGCGTTGGTGTGCTCGAAGTTGCGCCGGTCGCTGGTGTTGAAGGCTGTTGCGATGTAAGAGGTCTCAAGCGGCAGTGGCGGCGGGCCGTCGCCCTCCGTAACGGCGATGCTTACCGTCGCTGGGTCGCTCAGCAGCAGGCCGTCGTAGGCTCGATAGGTGAAGCTGTCGTTGCCGATAAAGCCGACATCGGGCGTGTAGGTGATGGTGCCGTCGGCGTTGATCGAGACGCTGCCGTTACTCGGCAAGGTAACGGCGCCCACCGTCAGTGGGTCGTCGTCCGGGTCGCTATCGTTGTCGAGTACCGCGATCTGTACCGCCAGTCCCTGGGTGGTCGAAGCGCTGTCGTCATTGGCCACCGGCGCGTTGTTCACGGGACCGCCATCCGCGGTGGTGTACTCGACGATCAGGGTCGGCGGAGTCGAGCCCTCCGCCGAATGGAAGTCCCATCCGTCGGGGCCGAGGGGCAGGAATGCCCAGCCGTGATTTGCCTGGCCGTCGGCCCAGGCCTGCAGGCTGGTCGTGACGTCGAGCTGGGTGGTGCCGGCCGGGATGAAGCCGGTGTTGAGGTCGCTTGGTATCATCGCCTCGATTCCATCGGCTTGAATGCCGTTCTCGAGACTGTTCCAGGTGGCACTGTCGCTCCAGGGCATCAGCATGCGGTGGAGGGTGGCGCCGTCCCCCTTGCTGGTAGTCTGAACGACCAGGGTGGCGGACAGGATGGTGGCGCCCAATGGGATCTGTCCGCTGGTGCTGCCGAAGATATCGTCGAAGCGCAGCAGCGCCTGCACCTCGCCCCCCTTGTCGACGCTATCGACCACCAACCTGGTCGACGATGCTCGACTGGTGCCTGGCTGCGCTTGGTGCAGGTAGGTGTCCACTACGCCGAGATAGCCGGCGCTGCCGTGCTGGAACTGAATAGTCGTGCTGGCTGGCGGCGGCTCTTCTGCTTGATTCACGGTGATCAGGACCGTGGCGGGGTCACTCAGCAGGTCGCCGTCCGAGGCTCGATAGGTGAAGCTGTCGCTGCCGAAGAAGCCCGCGTCGGGGGTGTAGGTGATGGTGCCATCGGTGTTGATCGAGACGCTGCCATTCGACGGCTGAGTGACGGTGCCCACCGTCAGCGGGTCGCCGTCCGGGTCGCTGTCGTTGGCCAGCACCGCGATCTGCACGGCTTGACCCTGAGTAGTCGAGGCGGTGTCGTCATTGGCCACCGGCGGGCTGTTGGTCGGCTCCGCCTGGTTGACGGTAACCAGGACCGTGGCAGGGGCGCTCAGCAAGTCGCCGTCCGAGGCCTGATAGGTGAAGCTGTCGCTGCCGAAGAAGCCCTCGTCGGGAGTGTAGGTGATGGTGCCGTCGGCATTGATTGAGACGCTGCCGTTTGACGGCTGGGTGACGGCGCCCACCGTCAGAGGGTCGCCGTCCGGGTCGCTGTCGTTGTCTAGCACCGCGATCTGTACGGCCTTCCCCTCCAAGGTCGAGACGGTATCGTCGTTGGCGACCGGCGGGTTGTTGATCGGGGCCACCGGTGTATGGCTGTACTCGACTATCAGCCTGGGAGGCGTGTTGCCTTCGGCCGAGTCGAAACTCCAGCCATCGGGGCCGAGCGGCAGGAAGGCCCAGCCGAGGTTGGCCTGGCCATCGGCCCAGGCCTGCAGGCTAGTGGTCACGTCGAGCCGGGTGGTGCCGGTGGTGACGAAGCCTGTCTCGAGGTCTGGCTGCGCCAGGGCTTCGACGCCATCGGCCTGGATGCCGTTCTGCAGGCTGTCCCAGGTATCGCCGTCGCTCCAGGGCCGGAGCATGCGATGCAGGGTGGCACCGTCTCCCGAGGTGGTCGTCCGCAGTTCCAGGGTTGCGGATAGGATGGTGGCGCCCTGCGGGATCTGCCCGGTGGCGTCACCGAAGATGTCGTCGAATCGGACGAGGACCTGCATCTCGCCCCGGCGCTCCTCGCTGTCCACGGTCAGCGTCTTCTGGCTGCTCCGGTTGGCACGGGGTTGTCCCTCGTAGAGGAAGGTGTCCACGACGCCCGCATAGCCGTTCTGGCCCTGCTGGAACTGGCTCGTCGCGGTGATCGGCTCCTCCCCGGCCGCCGTGCTGGAACTCATGGCCAGGAATATCGATGAGTCCTCGGCATCCTCCTCCAGGGCCTGGAAGCTGACGATCTCGCCATCGTCGAGCAGTGCCTGGTCCTGCGTCTGCTCCGGAGAGGCTGTGGTCTCTTCCGCCTTTGCTTCAGGTTCGGTCGTCGAATCCGTGGCCGTCTCTTCCTCCGGCAGTGCCGTCGCCGTCACCTCCGGGGTGTCGTCGAGATGGGCGTCGTCAATGTCTGTGTCAGGGGCACCGTCAGGCTGGCGCTCTTCGTCGCTCTCGCGGGTCTCTTCCATGGGCTCATCGGTCTGAGTGTCCGCCGGAATGTTCGGAGGCGTCTCGTCCTCCGGGGCGACCTCGGCCTCCGCTGCTGTCGGTGTCTGGTCGGTGCTGCCCGTTGGCGTTATCTCGTCGGCCTCTGGCACCCCTTCATTATCAGGATCTGGCGGCGCCTGGGCCTGGCCGCGCCTTTCCTCGTTGTCGCCCGCCCGCCCGCGGGGAAGCGGGCGGCTGGACTCGAAGCGGGTCTCGAGCAGGTCGGTATCGAGATCGTCCGACTGGGGTGAGGTGGACATGGCAGCCCCCTGTAACGGTGCGGTTGAGTTGCTTCCTTACTGGCAGGCGTTAGCCGGGACGCTGTCCCGCGTTGCTTTATGTAATGTTAGGTCTCGGGTCGGGGGGCACCATCCCAAGATTTGATGGATCTCCAGCTCAAAATTTCCATGCGCTTCCGCTCAGGGAATGCCCTGAGGGAACGAGTGTCGTGGATGGAAAAGTTACTGCGAGCGGGGTGAGGAGTGACTAAGTATCAGGGACTGGTTGACGCTTCAAGAGGGGACAAACAAGACAGGGCTGCCATTCGACAGCCCTTCCTTCCGTGCCTGAGTTCAAGCAGCTTGGCTACTAGGCAATATCCAGATGGTCCGTGACTTGTGTGTCATCACTGGTAAATGGTACGTGATGGATTTCAATGGCGGTGTAGCCCAAGGTCTCATTTGCATAGGCAAAGATGTCAGATGCGGAAGCAAGCTTCATGTCCTCGTATTTTCCGCCCAGCAAGGTGGCGGACCACGAGTCATCTTTCAGTCGAATGACGAGATCGTCTTTCCCGTCATCGTTGACGTCGATGAATTCGAAGACAAAGAATTCCTTTAGATGGTTTTCCGATAGCTCTTCCATCTCGTTCTGATAGGTGATGACAAATTTTAGTTTGTCGCCTTCGTCTAGTGTTATTGAGGGGCTGCTGGGGCTTCCGGTGCTTTTTTCGTCATAGGTAAAGTCCATGATGGTGTCATGGCCATCGTTGCTAGAAAGAGATATCACCGTTTCTGCGGAGCCTTCCTGCTCGAAGTGCTCGGTATTGAGATCGGAGTAGTAGCGTTCCTGGGTCTTCTTGCCGGTCGAGACGTCGATCCCGGTGGAGGCCAGGAAGACGGACTCGATCAGGGCATCCATCGCATCCTGGTAGGACTCGAGGCCTTCGCCCAGGGTGACGGCAGGGTAGCTGCCCTCGGCATTCTGCTTGAAGCTGACGTCGAAGCTGTAATCGCCTGAGGTGTCGAAATCTTCACCAAGCAGGGCGGGAATCAGCCAGCCCTCGACCACGTACTCTACCCAGGCCTTGTAGTATTGAACGAACTCGTTCTGGGATAGTGCGCCGTCGAGCTGGCTGGCATTATCGATCAGGTCCTCTGATGCCAGCCAGGCAGCGAAGGGGTCCGGTCCCATAGGAACTGTGTCGCCGGGAACAACATCTTCGGAGAGAGTGAAGTTGAAGACAAAGGTGTCGTCTCCTTTTCCGCCGGTCAGTATGTCGTCTCCACCTCCCCCAATGATGATGTCGTCCTTATTTCCACCTGTGAGAGAGTTGTCTAAATCATTGCCAACTATGGTATATGATTGGCCCTGGCTCTGCGCAGTGTAATCCTGTTCGTTTTCACCAAGAATCTTAGTGTTTTGAGTGCTCATAATATTACCCTCGCTTGCCTGCTGTTTCCTTGGAGAAACGGGCAGCACCTGTCGGTGCGCGGTTACCCGTTCGCCGCCTTGTATGTTCTTCTCTTTCTCAAGGCGCCTTCCTCAGGCAACCCGGCTGTCTCGGTACGAGGGCGAGACCCGTGGCTTTCCGTCCCTGCATCGCTACAGGTTTGGCGGTACTGATGGCGCTAAGCGCAGCGTCTGTGAGAAGTAAGCTCCCTGCGGGCGACCGGCTTAACTGCATTCTTGGTGAAAAGTAATTTTTTGCAACATGTTTGTTAGTTTTGTTGCGCTACGAAGCGCCATGAGCATGAGGTGTGTCGAAAAATCTCATTATTTTCATAGAGATTTCGATACCATTTAGTAATCAGCGTGCCGACCTTATTGAAACGGCGCGTAACCTAGATGGGCTTCTTCGATGCGCCTGGGCGCCTATCTAGCTGGCAGTGCTGTTTCTCCTCGGCCCCTAGCTGGAGCTATTCACCATGACGGTCGGCGTGTTGCTGCTCCGGACGCTCCAGAATGGGGATTTGTGTGCACTATTATTGTGCATGCAGCACCGCTTCGGTGGCGATTCGACACTGCCAGCACGCCTGCCATCGGGCAGGGGCGGGCCGCGCTGGCCTCCAGGCTGGATTGGCACGGCTCATGCAAAGGATTTTCCATGCACAGGGTTTTCCAATCCCGATCGCGCTGGAGCCACCATGACGATGAAGCCGCTTCTTCTGGACCCCGCCCTGCAGCCGCGCCTGGTCTTCACCGACCTCGACGGCTCCTTGCTCGACCATGACAGCTATCAGTGGCAGCAGGCCAAGCCCTGGCTGAAGCGGCTCAAGACCCTGGGGGTGCCGGTCATACCGGTTAGCTGTCGTACCCGCGCAGAGCTGCTGCCACTGCGCGAACGGATGGGGCTCGGCGATACGCCCTTCATTGCCGAGAATGGCAGTGTGGTCGGCTTGCCCCCGGCCTGGCGGCATGCCCATCTGGAGCGTGATGCCTGTGAATCGGAGGGTGTCGCCATGCGCAACCTGGGGCTGGATATCGCCTTCATTCGCAAGCGTCTCAGCGTGTGGCGGGAACGGCTTGGCGTCGCATTCAAGACCATGGGCGAGATGACCCTCGAGGAGGTCATGGCGCTGACCGGGCTGGAGGCGGACGAGGCGCGGTTGGCTCGGATGCGCCAGGGTAGCGAACCCCTGGTATGGCAGAGTGATGCCTCGTCGCTGGCCTCCTTTCGCGAGGCGCTGCGGGGCGATGGCCTGAACCTGGTCCAGGGGCGACGCTTCTGGCACGTTACCGGCGGCCTCGACAAGGGTGGGGCCGTGACCTGGCTGGTGGATCGCTTCAAGTCACTGCGGGGGTGTGAGCCGCTGACCCTGGGGCTTGGCGATGGCCCCAACGACCAGTCGTTGCTGGAAGCGGTGGATCAGGCGGTAGTGATTCGAGGCGGCGGGGTATCGACCTTGGCCCCGCGTCAGTCGACGCTTTATCGCAGCCAGGCGGCAGGAACCCAGGGCTGGGTCGAAGGTATCGCCTACTGGTGGGGAGGGCAGGACCCCCGCATGATGCCCAAGGGGGCAGTGAGCTCCTGAGGGACCCTGAATCTCTGGGGCATGGGTTTCTGATCCAACCGCTCGATTCTGCCTGCGCTTGTCCGGCGTGAACCACGCCAGGGGCACCGCCTTCCGGTATGCTGAGGGCAGAAGTCCCTAGACGCGCAAGGATCGAGATGCCATGTCGACATTGACCTTTCTGGGAGCAGTCGGGGAAGTCACCGGCTCTCGCTACCTTCTCGAAGTGGATGGTGACCCGCGTTCTCATAAGCTGTTGTTGGAGTGTGGCCTCCACCAGGGCGGGCCAGATGCCGATGAGGTCAATGCCAGGCCGTTCGGGAAACTGGCGCGGGAACTCGAAGGGGTGGTGATCTCCCATGGCCACCTGGATCATGCGGGTCTGCTGCCCAAGCTGGTGCGCGAAGGCTATAGCGGGCCCATTCACTGCACCCGTGGCACCCGTGACCTGCTGGAGATCATGCTGCAGGACGCCGCTTTCGTCATGGCCAAGGACCTGGAGTGGGAGAACAAGTGGCGAAAGCGCCAAGAGAAACCACTGGTCGAACCGCTTTACGACCTGGACGACGTGGAGCGCACCCTGGCGCTTTGCGAAACATACCGCTACGGTCAGCCGGTCAAATTGCCCGGCGGCACCACCCTGGTATTCCGTGATGCCGGCCATATCCTCGGTTCGGCGATCGTCGAGCTGACCATCCCTTCCGGCGGACAGCAGAAGCGGCTGGTGTTCTCGGGCGATCTGGGTAACCCCAGCTCGGTGCTGATGCGCGACCCCGACAAGGTCTATGAGGCCGATGTGGTGCTGATGGAGAGCACCTACGGTGACCGTGACCACCGCCCTCTGGACGAGACCCTGGAGGAGTTTGCCCAGGTGCTGGAGAAGGCCCACGAGGCGCGAGGCAACGTGCTGATTCCCGCCTTCGCCGTGGGGCGTACCCAGGAGATCCTCTACCATCTCAGCGTGCTCTACCACGAGGGGCGGCTGCGCCAGCAGATGGTGTTCCTCGACAGTCCCATGGCGATCAAGGTCACCGAGCTCTACCACCGGGCACGCAAGAGCCTGGATGCAGAGGACCTCAAGGTACTCAATATCGCCGCCAGCGGTGTCACCAGCCAGTACCTGCCGATTTTGCGCATGACCCGTACCGTGGAGGAATCCATGGCGATCAATCGCATTCATGGCGGTGCGATCATCATCGCCGGTGCCGGCATGTGCACCGGCGGGCGCATCATCCACCACTTCCGCTATAACCTGGAGAAGAGCAACACACGGCTGGTGATTGTCGGTTTCCAGGCCGCCGGTACCCTGGGTCGCCAGATCGTCGACGGGGCCGAGCGGGTGCGGGTGCTGGGCCAGGACCTGGCGGTCAAGGCGAAGGTGCACACCATCGGCGGCTTCTCGGCCCACGCCGGCCAGACCGACATGATCGGCTGGGCCGGCGCCTTCCGAAACGCTCCCCGCTTCTATCTGGTCCACGGCGAGCCCGGCACCCAGGCGGTCTTCAAGACCGCCTTGGCCGAGAGCGGCATCGAGGCCGAAATTCCCGCCTACGGCGACAAGATAGAGCTCTAGGAGCCTGTCGGTTTCCTCAACAGGGTCGCCCAGTAGCGGCCCTTTTCTATTTTGCGCATGGCTCGCTTCCTTCCTGCCCCCTCCGTTCGTCGCTATGCGATGAGGCACCAAGCCGCTTGGCGCCGCGAACTCAGCAGTCATCGACATGAATATCTTGATGAAGATCAATATGCGACCGGATGTCACGTGTCAGGTCTCTGGTTTTACGCTAGGCTTTGTCCGGTACTACAAGTTATTAGCTTAGTTCTATATGTTATTTAAGTTGTTGGAACCACGCGAAGAGGTGAGTGAATGAGCATCAAGACGACCCTGATCCTGGCTGCCGCGGCCACCGCCATCGGCCTTTCCGGTACCGCCCTGGCCGACAGCCACGGTGCTGACGACCATGCGCAACAGGACGATAAGGCCCTGGTGATTGTGACCAGCGGTTCGCTGCAGACCCAGGGCATGGCGATGATCCTCGCCAACGCCATGCAGCAGCAGGGAACTGCGCTTCAGATTCTGCTCTGCGACGCCGCCGGCGACCTGGGTTTGGAGGGTTATAACAGCGAGGGCATCAACACGCCGCCGGGCCATCCCATGGAGCAGGTCACACCGGAAGCTATTATGCAGATGATGATGCGCGAGGGTGCCAGGGTGGACGTCTGCGCCATCTACCTGCCCAACAGCGACCATGGCGAAGACGACTTGCGCGAAGGCGTCGGCGTCGCCGCTCCCGGCCCCATGGCCGAGATGATGCGCGATCCGAACATTCCCGTTTACAGTTTCTGAAGGCCTGTGCCAGCGCTGCCGAGCCGCTGATGGCCTGGAAGGCAGCGCAAGCCCATGAAGGAGAGTCACCATGGATATGAAAAGCAACATCGGCAGCGCCGACAAGATCGCGCGCATCGTCATCGGTGCGCTGCTGATTGGCCTGGCGCTCACCGGGATCATCGGTGCCTGGGGTTGGATCGGCGTGCTACCGCTGGCCACCGGGCTGTTCAACTTCTGTCCGGCCTACCGGCTCTTGGGTATCAATACCTGCAAGCTGAGGAAGTAAGCCCAGGATTTCAGAGTCATAGGCCCATCGCCACGGCGATGGGCCTCGCTCGTAGGAGGCGCTATCGATGTTGGCAGCTGAGATGCAGGTTGTAAATATCTAAAGATTATATCATTAGAACAAAAAGTGCATTACACTCTTCCTATCCTGAAGGCAACGACACTCATTGGAGGTAGTACCCCATGTCCACGCCGATCGTGACCCACTTTTTCGACGAGCCCACCAACACCTTCAGCTACGTGGTGCAGGATCCCGACAGCAAGTCCTGTGCGATCCTCGACTCGGTGCTCGATTTCGATTACGCCGCGGGGCGCACCGATGTTCGCTCCGCCGACCAGATCATCGCCTTCGTGCGCGACAACGGTCTCGAGGTCGAGTGGATCCTCGAGACCCACGTCCACGCCGATCATCTCTCCGCCGCGCCCTACCTGCACGAGAAACTCGGTGGTGAGACCGGTATCGGCGCCAAGATCACCGTGGTACAGGATGTCTTCGGCAAGGCGTTCAACGCCGGCACCGAGTTTGCCCGTGATGGCAGCCAGTTCGATCACCTCTTCGAGGAGGGCGACACCTTCTCTATCGGCAGCCTGGAAGGGCGCGTACTACACACGCCGGGCCATACACCGGCCTGCCTGACCTACGTGATCGGCGATGCCGCCTTCGTCGGCGACACCCTGTTCATGCCCGACTATGGTACCGCTCGCTGTGACTTCCCCGGCGGCGATGCCCGCACCCTCTACCGTTCCATCCAGAAAGTGCTGGCTTTGCCGGGGGAGACCCGCCTCTTCCTGTGCCACGACTACAAGGCGCCGGAACGCGAGGAGTACCAGCATGAAACCAGCGTGGCCGAGCAGCGCGCACGCAACGTGCATGTCCACGAAGGCATCAGCGAAGAGGAGTTCGTCAGGATGCGTACCGAGCGTGACGCCACCCTCGACATGCCGAAGCTGATCATTCCCTCGGTGCAGATCAACATGCGTGCCGGTCATATGCCGCCGCCCGAGGAGAATGGCCAGGTCTATCTCAAGGTGCCGGTCAACAGGTTCTGAGGCCTGCCACGTGAACCCCAAGCGCTACCTTCCGATCCTGCAGTGGCTGCCTGGCTATGGCCGCGCCACCCTGGGTAGCGACCTGCTGGCGGCGGTGATCGTCACCGTCATGCTGATACCGCAGTCGCTGGCCTATGCCATGTTGGCCGGGCTACCGCCGGAGGTGGGGCTTTACGCCAGCATCGCGCCGTTGGTGGTCTATGCCATCTTCGGCACCAGCCGCACGCTGGCAGTTGGGCCGGTAGCGGTAGTGTCACTGATGACAGCAGCAGCGGTGGGGCAGGTCGCTCCCCAGGGAACGCCGGAATATCTCGGTGCAGCCCTGGTACTGGCGCTGATGTCGGGGCTGATCCTTACCCTGATGGGCCTAGCGAGGCTCGGCTTTCTGGCCAACTTTCTCAGCCACCCGGTGATTTCGGGGTTCATCACCGCCTCCGGATTGATCATTGCCGCCAGTCAGCTCAAGCATGTGCTGGGCGTTGAGGCGAACGGACATAACCTGCTCGATCTGCTGAGCAGCCTGGTCGTCAGCCTGGACGGTGTGAATGCGCCGACCCTGGTAATTGGGCTTTCCGTGCTGCTCTTCCTGTATGCCGCCAGGCGCTGGCTCAAGCCAGCCCTGTGGCGGGTGGGCGTACCTGCACGGCCAGCGGACATGCTGACCAAGGCCGCCCCGATCCTTGCCGTGGCTGTGACGACCCTCGCCACCTGGGGGCTGGGGCTGAATGCCCTGGGAGTCGCCGTGGTGGGAGAGGTGCCGGCTGGCTTGCCGCCGCTGACACTGCCGGGCTTTGACAGCAGCCTGTGGAGCCAGCTGTTCGTGGCCGCCCTGCTGATCAGCGTCATCGGTTTCGTGGAATCGGTGTCGGTGGGCCAGACACTTGCCGCCAAGCGGCGGCAGCGTATCGACCCGAACCAGGAATTGGTAGGCCTCGGTACATCGAATATCGCCGCTTCCTTTACCGGTGGCATGCCGGTCACCGGCGGCTTCGCCCGCTCGGTAGTGAACTTCGATGCCGGCGCTCAGACGCCTGCAGCAGGCGCCTTTACGGCATTGGGCATAGCCGGGGCAGCGCTGTTGCTGACGCCGCTGATCGCCTACCTGCCCATTGCCACCCTGGCGGCCACCATCATCGTGGCGGTGTTGTCGCTGGTGGATCTTTCCGCCATCAGAAGTACCTGGGCGTACTCCCGCTGCGATGCCATGGCCATGTTCGTCACCATCGGCGTGACGCTTGGCGTTGGTGTGGAGTCCGGCATTCTGGCCGGCGTGGGGTTCTCGCTGGCCCTGCATCTCTATTATACCAGCCGCCCACATAGCGCCGTAGTAGGCCGTGTTCCAGGCACCGAGCATTTTCGCAATGTGGAGCGGCATCAAGTGGAAACTGACCCGCAGTTGGCCATCCTGAGGGTCGATGAGAGTCTCTATTTCGCCAATTCGCGCTACCTCGAGGATACGGTCATGGAGCTCGCGGCGCGCCAGCCGGGGCTGCGCCACATCGTGCTCGCCTGCCAAGCGGTGAATGTCATCGACGCCTCGGCCCTGGAAAGCCTGGAGGTGATCAATGCTCGCTTGCGCGATGCCCAGGTCAAACTGCACCTGGCGGAGGTCAAGGGGCCGGTCATGGACCGGCTGGAACATACCCAGTTCTGTCGCGAGATGACCGGTCAGGTATTCCTCAGCACCTTTGATGCCTGGCGCTCGTTATGTGGTGAAACACATGCCCTTGGGCGCCCTTGCGGTGTTGCCGATCCGGTGCCCGTGGGCACAACAGCTGTTGAAGATCGACCGACATAGTAGGAGGAAAACATGGACTGGATTGCGAGCCTGCAAGGGCTGGTAGGTGGAGTAATGATTGGCCTCTCGGCCGTATGGCTGATGGCAACGCTTGGCCGCATCGCCGGCATCAGCGGCATCGTCGGCGGCCTGGTGACGATACTGCCCAGGGGAGACAGCGCCTGGCGCCTGGCCTTCGTATTGGGCCTGGTCAGCGGTCCGCTGCTGCTCATGCTGCTGGGCGGTGGCCTGGGCAACGTGGCCGGCGCACCTGGCGAAGTGGTCGGCCAGCCCGCCGGTGGGGTGGGGCTGATGCTGGTCGCAGGGCTCCTGGTCGGCGTGGGCACCGGTCTGGGCAGCGGCTGCACCAGCGGGCACGGCGTGTGCGGGCTGGCGCGTCTGTCGCCGCGTTCGCTGGTGGCCACGCTGACCTTCCTGGCATGTGCCATCGTTACCGTCTATATCGTGCGACACGTGATCGGAGGTGGCGCATGAAGACGCTCATGGGCTATATCGCCGGGCTGTTGTTCGGCCTGGGCCTGGCGCTCGCCGGCATGACCGACCCGGCGCGCGTGCTCGGTTTCCTCGACCTATTCGGCGCCTGGGACCCGACGCTGATGTTCGTGCTCGGCGGCGCCGTGGTGACCACCTTCATTGGCTACCGGATCGTTTTCCGCCAAGAGACGCCGTTGATTGGCGAGACCTTCCAGCTGCCCACCCGCCAGGACCTCGATGCCCGGCTGATTGGGGGTGCCGCCCTGTTCGGTATCGGCTGGGGGCTTTCCGGATACTGTCCCGGGCCCGCCATCGCCTCCATTGCCGGGCTGACGGCGCCGCTGTTTGCCATGCTTGTCGCCATGGTGGCGGGCTGGTTCCTGGCCAGGGCGATACCAGCTCGCAGCTGACGGGTGATGCCGACCACTACGGCGCTTCGCCGCCCATCATCTCGATCAGGCGCGCTTCCTCGGGCATGCCGTCCACGCGCTGCAGGCGACCGTCATGCCGGTAGACCGTGGACGGTGTGGCGTAGAGCCCCAGCTCGTCGAAAAGCTGGTTGTTGCGATAGACCTGGTCCTCGATATCGCGGGGCTGGGCTGAGGGTGTAATGTCGCCGCCGTCGCTATGGTCATGCAGGGCGGCTTCGGGATCCTCGGCGCCCAACAGGGCGGCCGCCTTGGCCGGGCTGTCCTGGCGCAGGATGCCCACCATGATATGGCGCAGCTGGACCTCTCCGGCATCGACCCAGGGGCGTGCCTGCTCCCAGAACTGGCGGCAGTAGGGACAGTTGGGGTCGGTAAAGGTATAGAGCACCCGGGGAGCGTCGACGTTGCCGTCCTGGATCCAATGGCTCTCCTCCAACTGCTGCCATACCTCGCCCTCCTGGGGCGCTCGCACCAGTTCGTCCAGGGGCGCCTCGGAGAGGTCGTTGCCCTCGGCATCGATCATGGTGCCCACGATGGCATGGTTGCCATCGGCGGTCAGAAAGACGGTCATCTCACGGCCCTGGTGACTGGCCGCATAGCCGGTGAGGCCGGCCGGGGCTTCGAATTCGCCATGAATCTCGAGCCCTTGCTCTGTCAGGGCCTGCAGTGGAGCCGGTAGGGCACCGGCCATGGCGGTGGGTATCGCTATCAGTGCCGCCAGGCTGACGGAGAACAGGGCATTGGGGAGTCGCATTTCAGGGTTCTCACTGACAGGTATGGGTGTCGTATTGACGCAGTCTGGCGCCGTGGCAGGATGCGTCATAGTATGCTGCTCTGCTGATTTTTACCGCCTGGCGCCACATTACTACAAGGAGTCTCGCCATGATTCTACTTCGTTCTCTGCTGGCCGCTGTCGGCTTGGCACTGGTCACGTCGCCGGCGCTTGCCGACGCGGTGAGCATTGACCAGGCCCAGGTGCGGGCCGTGCCGCCGGGCTCGGAAACATCGGCAGCTTTCATGACGCTGCACAACTCCGGCGATGAGGATATCGCCCTGGTCGGCGCCAGCTCGCCGGCTGCCGAGGTGGTGGAGCTGCACGACCATACGGACGTCGATGGGGTAATGCAGATGCGCCAGGTCGACCATGTCCCCGTGCCGGCCGGAGGCAGTGCAGCCCTGGCCCCCGGCGGTCTGCACATGATGTTGATCAAGCTTACCTCACCCCTTGTCGAAGGGGAGCCGGTCGAGCTGACGCTTACCTTTGACAACGGCGAGAGCCAGGTGGTCGAGGCGCCGGTCAGCCGCATCAACCTGGACGCCGAGGATCATGGGCATGATCACGGCCACGGCCACAAGCATTGATCGGGCGTGCTCGCTCTTCCGCTTCCCCGCATTTGGTGTCGAAGCTGGGCGGCCAGCGGGCCAGAGGTTACAATGCCGCACTCATGAACCATGAGCGGCCTGCCATTGGCCGCCCCGCTTCGCGTTCGGATCGATACCATGCATTGCCCTTTTTGTGGCGCCAATGATACCCGTGTAACCGACTCCCGCCTGGTAGCCGAGGGCGACCAGGTGCGCCGTCGCCGCCAGTGCACTGCCTGCGGCGAGCGCTTTACCACCTACGAAACCGCCGAGCTGGTGATGCCCAGGGTGGTCAAGGCCGATGGTTCACGCGAAACCTTCGACGAGCAGAAGCTGCGTGCGGGCATGCTGCGGGCACTGGAGAAGCGTCCGGTCAGCGCCGAGTCCATCGAGGCCGCCGTGGAGCGAATTCGACAGCGGCTGCGCGCCAGTGGCGAACGCGAGATCCAGGCCCGGGATATCGGCGAGGCGGTGATGCAGGCGCTCAAGCGTCTCGATCAGGTTGCCTTTATTCGCTTTGCTTCCGTCTATCGTCGCTTTCAGGATGTCGACGAGTTTCGTGCCGAGATCGACCGCCTGTCGCGAGAACCCGGCTTCCCGCCGGGAACCGCCGACGACAGCGAGCGCTGAAATTCACTTTCCCCCTTCTTCCAGGGAGTGATATGGCCAAGCCGACCGCCGCCGCCTGGATGGCTCGGGCGCTTCAACTGGCCCGCCGCGGCCTCTACACCACCGACCCCAACCCCCGCGTGGGCTGTGTCCTGGTCAAGGGTAGTCGCCTGGTGGGGGAGGGCTGGCACGAGCGCGCCGGTGAGCCCCACGCGGAAGTCCATGCCCTGGACATGGCCGGGGATTCTGCGCGAGGCTCGACCGCCTATGTGACTCTTGAGCCCTGTTCCCACCAGGGGCGTACCGGCCCCTGTGCCGTGGCATTGATCGAGGCCGGGGTGAAGCGGGTGGTGGTGGCCATGGGCGACCCCAATCCGGAGGTGGCCGGCCGCGGCATTGCCATGCTGCGCGAAGCGGGAGTCGAGGTAGAGGTCGGGCTGCTGGAGGAGGAGGCCAGGGCGCTCAACCCCGGCTTCCTGTCGCGCATGACACGAAACCGGCCCTTCGTGCGACTTAAGATGGCCATGAGCCTGGATGGGCGCACGGCGATGGAATCGGGTGAATCGCAGTGGATTACCGGCCCCCATGCCCGTACTGAAGTCCAGCGGCTGCGCGCTCGCTCCAGCGCGGTGCTGACCGGCGTCGATTCGGTCATCTTCGACAATTCACGCCTGACCGTGCGAGCGAGCCAGCTGGGCCTGGACGATGGCGATGCCATTGCCCGGCGCCAGCCACTGCGGGTCGTGGTCGATACCCAGTTGCGCCTGCCCCAGGCCGCGGCCTGCCTGCGCGAGCCCGGCCGCACCCTGGTGGCGACGGTGATGGGCCACGACGCCGAGCGTCGCGCCCGATTGGAGGCCGCCGGCGCCGAGATACTGGTGCTGCCGGCGGATCAGAATGGCCGGGTCGATCTTGTCGCCCTGCTGCGTTACCTGGCCGAGCAGGAGCTGGTCAACGAGGCGCTGCTGGAAACCGGCGCCACCCTGGCCGGTGCGATGCTCGATGCCGGCCTGGTCGACGAAATGCAGCTGTTCGTGGCACCGACCCTGCTGGGTGGCGAGGCGCGGCCGCTGTTCGCCTTGCCGGGACTGACCCGCATGGCCCAGCAGCGCCCGCTGGATATCCTCGATATCCGCGCCATCGGTCGCGACTGGCGTATCACCGCGCGACCCAGGCGGCTTCAGGACTGAGTTCATCAGGGCGCCGGGAACAACTCGGGGAGGAGGTCTTTTTCCAGGGATGGAAAAAGTAGCGTCCAGGGAAGGATTCACAGCGCCTCCTCACCGAGTTTTGTTCCCGGGACAGCCCGCTCGCTACAGGAATTAGCGCCGAACCAAGGGTGCTCACTACTGGCGCCCGACGCCGAGCCAAGGTACCCTGACGCCCATTCGAGGCGGGGCATAGAACTTTAGTAACGCGCATTAGTCACGTACTTTGGCAACGTCCCAGGTGCAGTGCTGCAACGCCTTTTAGCTGAATCAATCGGAGATTCCATGGTGCAATCTTCCCGCGGGGGCCTCGCTTCCATCGAAGACCTGATCGAGGACATTCGTCAGGGCAAGATGGTGATCCTCATGGATGATGAGGATCGTGAGAACGAGGGCGACATCATCATGGCCGCCGAGAAGGTCGGGGCCGAGCACATCAATTTCATGGCACGCCATGCTCGGGGCCTGATCTGCATGCCGATGACGCGCGAGCGTTGCGAGCGGCTCAAGCTGCCGCTGATGGTGAGCGACAACGGTTCCGGCTTTGGCACCAAGTTCACCCTATCCATCGAGGCTGCCGAGGGGGTGACAACGGGTATTTCGGCCGCCGACCGGGCGCGCACCGTGCAGGCGGCAGCGGCACGGAATGCCCGGGCCGAGGACATCGTTCAGCCCGGCCACATCTTTCCGCTGATGGCCGAGCCCGGCGGCGTGCTGCGGCGTGCCGGACATACCGAGGCGGCCTGCGATCTGGCGGCCCTGGCCGGTTGCGACCCCAGCGGTGTGATCTGCGAAGTCATGAATGATGATGGCAGTATGGCCCGTCGTCCGGAGCTCGAGCGGTTCGCCGCCGAGCACGGTTTGAAGATGGGCACCATCGCCGATCTGATCCACTATCGCATTCATAATGAGCAGACGGTGGAGCCGGTGGAGTCGACGCCGGTCAATACGGCCGTGGGCGAGCTGACGCTGCATGTCTTTCGCGATCGTATTCAGGGCGCGCATCATGTGGCGCTGGTCAAGGGCACCCCCACCCCCGAGACCCTGACCACGGTGCGGGTACACCTGGCCGATACCATGCGGGATCTGCTGGGCCTGCAGAAGGGCGAAGGCAAGAACTGGACCACGCACAGTGCGCTAGAGGAAGTGGCCCGCGTCGACCAGGGTGTCTTCGTTCTTCTGGACGATGGCCGCCCGCACCAGGACTTCCGTGACCAGTTCGAGGTGTTCCTGGAGCGTCGCCGCCTGCCTCGCACCAGCGACTCGGACGGCGCCGGCAACTACCTTACCATTGGCACGGGCTCTCAGATCCTGCGCCATCTCGGGGTGGGGCGGATGCGGCTACTCAGTTCGCCGTGGAAGTTCTCTGCTCTGTCCGGCTTCGATCTCGAAGTGGTCGAACTGATTGCGCCGGGCGACAGCGAGGCCGCCGCCGAGACCTGAGGAGGCCGCCGCCTGGCCCCATGATGAAAGCCGGCGCACCCCGGGGTGTGCCCAGCCGATTCAGCAGGATCCAAACCGATTTCAGCAGGACTATTTTCAGGAATTAGCGATGCATACCTTGTCTCAGTTGGAAGGCAACTTCGTCGATGTCGACGGCCGCTACGTGATCGTGGTGGGGCGTTTCAATCATCATGTGGTCGACAGCCTGGTGGAAGGTGCCGTGGATATCCTGATGCGCCATGGCGTGGATGCCGATCATATCGATATCGTCCATGTGCCCGGTGCCTGGGAGCTGCCGCTGGCGGTCAAGCGGGCCCTGCAGGTAGCCAAGCCGGATGCAGTGATCGCGCTGGGTGCGGTGATTCGTGGCGGCACACCGCACTTCGAATATGTGGCAGGGGGCTGCAATTCGGCACTCGGCAGCCTGCAGCTCGAGTTCGACACCCCCATTTCCAACGGTGTACTGACCGTCAACTCCATTGAGCAGGCCATCGAGCGCTCCGGTACCAAGGCGGGCAACAAGGGTGCCGAGGCGGCCATGGCGGCCATGGAGATGGTGTCCCTGCTGCGCGGCTTCGGTGATGTCGGAGAGAGTCATGAGTGAGCCACGTTCCAAGCGCCCCCCTTCGTCGGGCCAGCAGGCGAGGCGTGCTGCCCGCGAGCTGGCCATCCAGGGGCTCTATCAGTGGCACATGACCGGCAAGTCCATCTCGGCGGTGGAGTCGGAATTTCGTAGCCAGCTGCCCGACGAGGACATGGAGGACCATGAAAACTGGGCCAAGGTCATGGAAATCGCCGACCTGGCACTCTTTCATGACCTGCTGCACAACGTGGCTCGCTATCGCGGCGACCTGGATGCCGCCATCGGGCCGCTGCTCGACCGGCGTATCGAGGAGCTGGACCCCATCGAATTGACCATCCTGCGGCTTGGTGCCTACGAGCTGTCGCATCGGCTGGATGTCCCCTACCGGGCGGTGATCAACGAGGGGGTCGAACTGGCCAAGTCCTTCGGCGCCACCGACGGCCACAAGTACGTCAACGGCATCCTCGACAAGCTGGCCTCGCGGTTGCGTAGCGCCGAGGTCAGCGCGCGTCGCCGCTGAAGGTACCAAGGTGACCAGTGAATTCGAGCTGATCGCCCGTCACTTCACGCCTGCCGTCCCGGGCTCACGGGCCGGTGTGGCGCTTGGCGTGGGGGATGACTGTGCGCTGCTGATACCGCACCCTGGTTCGCGGCTGGCTGTCAGTGTCGATACGTCCGTCGCGGCGGTGCATTTTCCCGCTGCTGCCCCGGCCGAGGCGATCGGCCACCGGGCGCTGGCGGTCAGCCTCAGTGACCTGGCGGCCATGGGTGCCGAGTCTCGCTGGTGTCTGATGGCATTGGCCATGGCCGACGTCGATGACGCCTGGCTGGCCGACTTCGCCCGTGGATTTCTTGGCCTTTGTGCTTCGACCGGTACCACCCTGGTTGGCGGTGACGTGACCCGGGGGGAGCTGTCGATCGGGGTGACGGTCATGGGCGAGGTGCCCGAAGGGCAGGCCCTGACACGTGGCGGCTCAAGGCCCGGCGACCTTCTTGCCGTGACCGGTGCGCTGGGGGGAGGCGCCGGTGGCCTGGCGCTATGGCAGCAAGGTGAGCGGGATCCGGAGCACCCCCTGCTGGTGCGCTATCTTCGTCCCCAGCCTCGCCTCGACGCGGGCCAGGCGCTGCGTGGCCTGGCCAGTGCGTCGATCGATATTTCCGATGGACTGCTGGCCGACCTGGGCCATGTGCTGGCCGCTTCCGGAGTGGGCGCGAGGATCGATGTCGATGCGCTGCCCCTGGCCGAAGGGCTGCTCGAGGCCCTGGGCCCTGACCGAGCCCGGCAGGCCGCCCTGGGTGGTGGCGATGACTATGAGCTGTTGGTCAGCCTGCCTGCCGATGCCATGGAGGAGGCTGCAAGGCGCCTGGCCGGACTGGGGCTGGCGCTGACCCCGATCGGGGCGGTCACGGCTGAGCCAGGCCTGACCGGGGTGGCCGAAACGGCCCTGCATGGCTGGCAGCACTTCGGGGCGGATGCCAAGGGAGGGGCATCATGAATCGCGCCCCCTCGAGCGTCTGGCGGCGCCCCGTCCATTTCTTTGCCTTCGGTCTCGGCAGCGGTGCCGTGCCCTGGGCGCCGGGTACCTTCGGTACCCTGGCGGCCATCCCGTTCTACTGGCTGATGTCCGAGTTGCCGCTGAACTGGTACCTGATTCTGGTGGCGGTTTCCTTCGTGGCGGGCGTCTGGCTATGCGACAGGACCTCGCGCGATCTCGGCGTTCACGACCACTCCGGCATCGTCTGGGACGAGTTCGTCGGCTACTGGATCACCATGGCAGCGGTACCCTTCTCATGGGAGGCGGCGCTGTGGGGGTTCATCCTGTTTCGCATCTTCGACGTCTTCAAGCCATGGCCGATTCGCTGGGCGGACCGGCGTGTCGCAGGAGGGTTCGGCATCATGATCGATGATGTGCTGGCCGGAATCTACGCCTGGAGTACGATGCACCTCTGGCTCTGGTTACACTGAGTTACCAGAGGTGCGATAGTTGATGTGATAGTTGGTGCGATCGTCAAGGAAACGACAAGGAGGCGGGGCTATGCGCAAGGAACGTCTCATCGTTCCGCTGCTGGTACTGTTGCTGCTGGCCTGGCTGGCCGGGCAGGGCCTTTCCAGCCACTTCTTCGAACGGGAATTGGCACGAACGCTCACTGATCTCGAGGCGCGAGGTGAGCTGGTCGTGGAGCGCTCGGAGGTGGAGCAGGGCGTATGGTCCTCGACCGGGCGCATTTACCTGTCGCCGTTGCTTGGGGATGTATGGCAGCTGGAGCTGACGTATCGAGCTCGGCATGGGGTGCTCAATACGCACCTGAACGGCGAGGCGATGCTGCGCCATGGCCCGGAGCACGCACAGCTGTTCGGTGACCTGCTGGCCTCGTCGCCTCCGCTCTGGCAGGCCAGCTATCACACCCTGACCGGTACCCTGGAAGGAGGGCTTCGGCTCTCGCCCCTGCGGGTCACCCAGCAGGATCGCGAACTGGTGTTCGATGGCGGCCGGCTTCATTTCAGCGGCCAGCAGGGCGACTGGCGCCTTCGCGCGCATCTCGACCCCTGGCGGTTGACCGATGGAATCGCCAGCCTGTCCGTCGGTTCCTCCACGCTCAACAGCCACTATGCCTATACCGAGGATGCCCATGCCTTTACCCAGGAGGATCGGCTGCAGGTCGAGTCGATGGCCTGGCGCCAGCCGCAGCTGAGCCTGGATGCCAGCAATCTTCGGGTCACCAATCGAATGGCCCTGGATGAGCGAGAGCTGAGGATGCAGCTCGATATCGACCTGGGCGAAGTGCAGACGGCGGACCAGGTGCTGCTCACCGGGGAGCTGGCAGTCGAGCTGTCGCGCCTGAATGCCGACGCCCTTCGAGCCAGCATGTTCCGGCTTCGTGAGCTGGCGGCCAGCGGGCACCATGAACTCGATCGCCATGAGCTGCTGGCACAGCTCGAGCCACACATGATTCAGGTGCTCCAGGATTCGCCGCGCCTCGACCTGATCAACCTCCAGTTGGATAGCCCCATGATGGGGCTGTCGGCCCGGGTCGATGGCTCGCTGTTCTTCGACGGCCGCCGTCTCGACGAGCTGAGGCTGGTCGACATCGACGACCCCGCCATGCAGGGGCGTTGGCGCCGTCGTCTCGACGGCGATTTCACCTGGTACGACCTGCCTACCGTGGCGGCCCTGTGGCTCGGCCTGCCATTGGACACCCGTACCCTGGAAGTCGACGTGGGGCGGGGACAGGTGCGCGTCAACAGCCGCCCCTTGCCTCAGCTGTGGCGCTGAACCAGTTCGGCCCATTGCGCCTACCCGCTTCGCGGCCCTGTCTATCTTTGCTCCCGACGCGATTTCACGCCACCTTGAACACGACACCTTGACCCCCGTCACCTGGAAATAGTGGGTAGATGACTTGAAGTTGCCCGATTGCGCCCGCATTCCTCAGGTCAGACTCCGGCTCCCAGCTTCAGGATGAGGTTTCGATGAGCGATTACGATCAGGATGAGCAGAATTGGCAGCAATCGATGCGCGATAACGCGGAAGACGAGTGGACGGGCTCCGACGGTGAAGCGGAGGACTCCCTGAACAATGCCGTGGTGCCAGCAAGCGAATACCTGCCCGAACGTATCTACCTGCTGCCGATTCACAACCGGCCCTTCTTCCCCGCTCAGGTGCAGCCGCTGGTGATCAACCGCGAGCGCTGGGAGGATACGATGCGCCGGGTCGGCAATACGCCCCACCATACCCTGGGGGTTGCCTTCGTCGGCGATACTGGCATCGACGACCTGAGCCATGAGTCGTTTCCCGAATATGGCACGGCGGTCAAGGTTCACAAGTTGCAGGGAGAGGACCAGCAGCTCCAGTTCATCGCCCAGGGCCTCCGGCGCTTTCATATCCAGCGCTGGCTATCGAAGAAACCGCCCTACCTGGTCGAGGTGAGCTACCCGCGGGAGCCGGTCGACTCCGACGAGGACGAGACCCGCGCCTATGCCATGGCGATCATCAACGGCATCAAGGAGCTGCTGCCGATCAACCCGCTCTATGGCGAGGAGCTCAAGCACTACCTCAACCGCTTCAGTCCCCACGAGCCGGGTCCGCTGACCGATTTCGCCGCGGCGATCACCTCGGCACGGGGAAGCGAGCTACAGAAGGTGCTTGAAACCCTGCCGGTACAGGCGCGCATGGAGAAGGTGCTGCCGCTGCTGCGCAAGGAGATCGACGTTGCCCAGCTGCAGACGGAGATCAGCGAGCAGGTCAACGCCCAGATGCAGGAGCGGCAGCGGGAGTTCTTCCTGCGCGAACAGCTCAAGGTCATCCAGCGTGAGCTGGGCATCTCCAAGGACGATCGCGAGAACGACGTCGATACCTTCCGCGACCGCCTCGAGAGCCTGGTGGTGCCGCCCAAGGTACTGACCCGCATCGAGGAGGAACTCGACAAGCTCTCGGTGCTGGAGACCGGCTCGCCGGAATACGGCACCACGCGCAACTATCTCGACTGGCTGACATCGATGCCCTGGGGGGTGCGCAGCGCCGACCAGATGGACCTCGCTCACGCCCGCGGGGTACTGGATCGCGATCATGACGGCCTCAAGGACGTCAAGGAACGCATCATCGAGTTTCTCGCCGAGGGTACCTTCAAGGGCGATGTGGGCGGCTCGATCCTGCTGTTGGTGGGCCCCCCGGGGGTTGGCAAGACCTCGGTCGGGCGTTCCATCGCCGAGGCCCTGGGGCGCCAGTTCTACCGCTTCTCGGTGGGCGGCATGCGCGACGAAGCCGAGATCAAGGGCCACCGGCGCACCTACATCGGCGCCATGCCGGGCAAGCTGGTGCAGGCGCTCAAGGAGGTGGAGGTCGAAAACCCGGTGATCATGCTCGACGAGATCGACAAGATGGGGCAGTCCTTCCAGGGCGACCCGGCGTCGGCGCTGCTCGAGGTGCTCGATCCCGAACAGAACATCGATTTCCTGGACCACTACCTGGACGTCCGGCTCGATCTCTCCAAGGTGCTCTTCGTCTGTACCGCCAATACCCTGGATTCGATTCCGGCGCCGCTGCTCGACCGCATGGAACAGATTCGTCTGTCGGGCTACATCGCCGAGGAGAAGGTGGCCATCGCCAGGAACCACCTCTGGCCCAAGCTGCTCAAACGCGACCGGATTCCGAAGAAACGTATTAACTTGACGGATGCGGCGCTGAAGCAGGTGATCGAGGGATATGCCAGGGAGGCCGGGGTGCGCCAGCTGGAGAAACAGCTGCACAGCATCGTGCGCAAAGCCGCGGTCAGGCTGCTGGAGGGCGACCAGCCGTCAGTGAAGGTGTCGGTCAAGAACCTGGAGGAGTATCTTGGCGCGCCGCTGTTCCGCCAGGAACAGGTGCTCAAGGGGGAGGGCGTGGTCACCGGCCTGGCCTGGACCTCCATGGGCGGGGCGACCCTGCCGATCGAGGCTGGCAAGGTGCACTCCCTGACCCGGGGCTTCAAGCTCACCGGCAAGCTGGGTGAAGTGATGCAGGAGTCGGCCAATATCGCCTACAGCTATGCCCTGGGACACCTGGCCGAATATGGGGCCGATGCGGACTTCTTCGACTCCGCCTTCGTCCACCTGCACGTACCCGAGGGCGCCACGCCCAAGGATGGCCCCTCCGCGGGGGTGACCATGACCACGGCGCTGCTCTCGCTCGCCCGGCATCAGTCCATCGACCGGCCGCTGGCGATGACCGGCGAGCTGACTCTGACCGGACAGGTACTGCCGGTGGGCGGCATTCGCGAGAAAATCATTGCGGCGCGTCGCAGCAAGATCTTCGAGATCATCCTGCCCGAGGCCAACCGCCGCGACTATGTCGAACTGCCCGACTACCTCAAGGAGGGGGTGACGGTGCACTTCGCCAGGCGCTACCAGGATGTGGCCAAGGTGGCTTTCGGCTAGCCTCTCGTTGGCGAACCCAGGGAAACGCTGGCGCCGCCATCGACGATCAGGGTGTCGCCGGTGATGAAGGTGTTGGCCGGCGAGGCGAGGAAGGCAGCGACGTTCGCGACTTCCTCGGCCTCGGCAACGCGGCCGAGCGGGGTGCTGGCCTGCCACAGGCGGCGGGATTCCGAGTCGGCGCTCTGCATGCCGGTGGCGACGGGGCCCGGCGCCACCGCGTTGACCAGTATGCCGTGGGGGCCCAGTTCCACCGCCAGTGCCCGGGTCAGCGCCAGGATCGCACCCTTGCTCATGGCATAGGCGGAGCGCTCGGCGGTGGTGCGCAGGCCATGGGCAGAGGCGACGTTGACGATGCGTCCACCCCCGCTGGCAATCATCAGCCGGGTGGCCGCCTGGAGTGCCCGGAAGGCACCGGTGACGTTGACCGCCATCATCGTGTCCAGGTCCTCGCGCGAGACCTCGACGAAGCGGCCGCGGCGAATCACGCCTGCCGCGTTGATGCAGGCGTCGAGCCCCTGGCCATGCCGCTCGATCCCCGCAAAGGCCTGGGCGATACTGTCGGGGTCGGCCAGGTCGCAGGCCACGAATGATGCGCTGTCGCCCCAGGCTGCCAGGGTGCTCGCGACTCTCTCCCGGCGCTCATCCAGATCGAGCAGGAAGACATGCTCCCCGGCCTCGAGCATTGCCTCACAGATGGCAGCGCCGATTCCTCCGGCCGCACCGATAACCGCCACAATACGCATAGTCTTTCCTTCGATGGCCATATTCGGGTGGTCAAGGCTGAAAAAATCGGCATTATAGACCTTTGCTGGACGTTCTTTGATAACAACCGACATCGCGCAGCGATGCTGGACACTTCTTAGGGAGATACGCATGCGCCAGTTTATGCCTACTTTCACTCGCAGCCTGCTGGCCTCGGCGACCGCCGTCATGATGGGCGCCGCAGCCTTCTCCGCTCAGGCGGAAACCCGAGTGACCTATAAATCCGCGTCAGCCGGCACCGCCTACTACCAGATGGGCGTGGAGCTCTCGGAGGCGATCCGCAAGGGTACCGACGGCGATATCCAGCTCACGCTGGAAGAGAGCCAGGGCTCGGTTCAGAACGTGATGGAAGTGATGGCCCGCCAGGGCAACTACGTCTTCACCACGCCGCCCGGCCTGGTGGAAAGCGCCATGGCCGGTGAAGGGCCCTTCGCCGAGCGACAGAGCCCCCGTTTCCAGGAGATTCGCGGCCTGTTCCCGATTCCGGCGATCACCATGCACTTCGTTGCGGCCGGTGGCGAGGGCGTCATCGGGCTCGAGGACCTGGAAGACAAGCATATCCTGATCGGTCGCGGCACCTTCGGCGCCCGGGAGGCCGAGCGCTATCTCGAGCTGTTCGACATGATGAACAAGGTGCGCGTGGCCAGCGCCGAGATCGGCAGCGGCCCCGATGCACTGAAGAACGGCCAGATTGATGCCTTCGTGACGGCGAGCTCCTTTCCCACTCCCAACGTGATCGAGACCGCCGCGAGCATGCCGATCAGCCTGGTCAGTCTGACCGACGAGCAGATCGAGCAGACCGGCGCGGCACGCCAGACCATTCCGGCCGGCACCTATTCCGGCGTGGATCAGGACGTCGAGACCACCTCGCTGCCCGTCATTGCCTATACCACCACCGGCATGGACGACGACACCGCCTACACCCTGACCAAGACCTTCTGGGAGCGTCGGGATGCCATGGCGGAAGAGACGGCCTGGTGGGGCAGTATCACCCACGACATGGTCGGTAACATCGCCGGGTCGCTTCACCCGGGCGCGGTGCGCTACTACGATGAAGTTGGTATCGAGGTTCCCGACGAACTGCGCTAGGCTCTGTCCGAAAACTGGCTGCACTTGGCCATACGGCGTTAAAAATCGGCTCAAAGTACTCATTTACACCCCGTAAACTCCGTCTTTTCGCCGATTTTTGCCTTGTCTGGCCTTCGTTCGCCGACTTTTCAGACAATGCCTAACTCCCTGTTGGGGCCAGTGCTCCTGGCCTGGCCCTGATCGAAAGGCACCCTCTCTATGTCGACATTCTCCTCTTCTCCGGCGGCCGGCAAGGCCGTCGGGAGTATAGGGTCGCGGGTTCACCCGGCCTGGGTATTGCTGGGCGGTATCACGGTGGTCTTTCACCTGGGCCTGATCTTCTACGGTCTCACCCCGGCACTCGTCAGCCGGCCGATGCACATGGCGCTGGCGCTGCCGTGGGTCCTCATCTTCGCCGCTCGCACGCCGTTCGAGCGCTGGAGCGGCTGGGTGCTAACCCTGCTGGGTATCGCCGCCTGCGGCTATATCGCCTTCAACGAGGAGGCGCTGTCGCAGCAGTACGGCTTTATCGATACCCACCTGCAGATGGTCATCGGCGTCTTTCTCATCGGGCTGGCGCTGGAGGCCGCCCGCCGCGCAATCGGCTGGCCGCTGCCCCTGGTGGCGGTGGCGGCGCTGCTCTATGCGATATTCGGTACCCATATTCCCGGCCAGTTCGGCCATCCGGGGCTGCCGATGCAGAGCTTGATTGGCACCCTGACCATCGCCGAGGGCGGGCTCTGGGGTTCGCTTACCGGGGTCAGCGTCGGGGTGGTGGCGGTCTTCGTCATCTTCGGTGCGGTGCTCAATGCCGGTGAGGCGGGGCAGGGCTTCATGAACATGGCCAGCGCCTTCGCCGGTCGGCTGACCGGCGGAGCGGCCAAGGTGTCGGTGATCTCCTCTGCCCTGATGGGCTCGATCTCCGGCTCCGCCTCGGCCAACGTCGCCTCCACCGGGGCGATCACCATTCCCACCATGGTGCGCCTGGGGTATCCGCGCGCCCTGGCCGGTGGCGTGGAGGCGGTGGCCTCGTCGGGGGGGCAGATCATGCCACCACTGATGGGGGCCGGAGCCTTCGTCATGGTCGAACTCACCGGCACGCCCTATACCCAGATCATGGCCGCGGCGATGCTGCCGGCGATTCTCTATTTCGCCACCGTCTGGGTGGGCATCAACGCCTACGCCACGCGCCATGACCTGCGCCCCATGGCCGAAAGCGACAGGCCCAGCGGCAAGGAGGTGCTGATCACCTCGCTGTTCTTCGCCGTGCCCTTCGTCATCCTGCTCGAACGCATCTTTCTCGGCGGCTATACGCCTCAGTATGCGGCGAGCCTGGCCATCTTCGCCGGCATGCTGCTGCTGTTCTTCGACGTGACGCTCAGCTTCTCGCTGCGTGGCTTCGCCTCGCGGATGGCCGATGCCATGGTCACCGCGGGGCGTCAGGTCGCGATTATCGGCTCGATCATCATCTGTGCCTCGCTGGTCATCGGGGTGCTCTCCATGACCGGGCTGGGGGTGAAGATCACCTCCGGCATTCTCTCCCTTTCCAACGAGATGCTGTGGCCGGCGCTGCTGCTCACCGCGCTCGCCTGCCTGGTGCTGGGGATGGAGGTGCCGACCACGGCCGCCTACGTGATCTGCGTTTCGGTGGCCGGGCCGGCGCTGACCGCCCTGGGGCTCGAGCCGCTGCTGGCGCACCTGTTCGTATTCTGGTTCGCGCTGCTCTCGACCATCACGCCGCCGGTCTGCGGCGGGGTCTTCATCGCCGCCGGCATGGTGGGGGAGAACTGGCTAAAGGTAGCAATGAAGGCCATGGCGCTGGGCATCGGGCTCTATATCATCCCCCTGGCCATGGTCGCCAACCCGGACATCATCCGCCTCGCCTTCGACCCCGTCGCGGCGGTATTCGACGCGGTGAAGATCGCCATCGGCCTGGGTGGGATCTCCTACGGCGTCATTGCCCGCCGCGCCCTCTGGCTGCGGGTGCTGCTGGTCGTGGTGGGGGCGCTGGTGATCTTTGCGGTGTAGGTAACACCCCGGCATGGCAGGAAAAGTCAGCTGTTGGAGCGCTCGGTTCGGCGCTCCGAGTTTCCATTGCGACTGGCGCCGAAAGGCGCCCTGGCGGTTCGCGCCGGTGAAAAAAACTGCTGTTGGAGCGCTGCTCTGCATCGTGACTGGCGCCGACAGGCGCCTTGGCGGAGGCGGCAAGGCCAGTGGTTATCGCCAGCATTGGCAACACCGCGGTCGCGAGCTAAAGCTACCTCCTACAGGGCGGTAGTCGCCGACCTTGTAGGAGCGCTGGTCCCCATCGCGACTGGCGCCGATAGGCGCCTCGGCGGAGGCCGCAACGTCAGTAGGTATTGCCGGCATTGGCGACACCGCCGGGAGGCCTTCGGCCTCCAGCCGTGAGCTAAAGCTACTCCTACAATGAGTGGCACCGTTGGTGAAGAAGATCGCTGTTGGAGCGCTGGTCCCCATCGCGACTGGCGCCGATAGGCGCCCTGGCGGAGGCTACTAACGCCAGTGGTTATCGAAGAGGACGGAGGAGAAGAGAGATGATCTTTGCCACGCTGGGCCCTGAGGGCAATAACCACGTACTGGTACTGCGCCGCTATCTCGAGGCGCGTGGTCCCGCCGATGCCGAGGTGAGGCTGTTCGATGATTTTCCGGCGGCGTTCGCCGCTCTGGCGGCGGGGGAGGTGGACCGGGTGTTGCAGTGCACGGCGCACTTCAGCCACGCCGATTGCGTCGGCCGCTACATGCATCGCGTCTTTCCGGTGGACGTCTTCGTCGCCGGCAGTCATCCCCTGGCGCTGCTGGCACGGCGCGATATTGCCGAGCCTCGCCGGGTGGCACGCCAGCCGGCCACCCGCTACTACACCGACCTCTCGTCCTTTGATGAAGAGATCGATGCGCCCACCACCGTGGCGGTGGCCGAGGGGCTGGTGGAAGGGCGTTTCGAGGCGGGCATCTGTGCCCGGCAGGCACTGGAAGAACATCCGGACCAGTTGCGCTTGATCGAGGAGTTGGGCCCGGCGCTGGACGTCTGGGTACTCTATGGCACCCAGCCGCTTCCCGAGGGCAGCTCGCTGTCAGTCTAGCCGCCACGCCCCGTGCATGACAGAATCTGGGCTGACCTGAACACCGAGACCGTCAACCGCCGCCATGGCGACCCGAGACGGCACGAACGATATGGCGCACCTAGCGCTTAAAGAGGACACCATGCCCGAATACCGCTCCCGTACCACCACCGCCGGTCGCAACATGGCCGGCGCCCGCGCCCTGTGGCGTGCCACCGGCATGAAGGACGAGGATTTCCACAAGCCGATCATCGCCGTGGCCAACTCCTTCACCCAGTTCGTGCCGGGGCACGTGCATCTGAAGGACATGGGCCAGCTGGTGGCCCGGGAGATCGAGAAGGCAGGTGGCGTCGCCAAGGAGTTCAATACCATCGCGGTGGACGACGGCATCGCCATGGGCCACGACGGCATGCTCTATTCGCTGCCGAGCCGCGACATCATCGCCGACAGCGTCGAGTACATGGTCAACGCCCACTGCGCCGACGCCCTGGTGTGCATCTCCAACTGCGACAAGATCACTCCCGGCATGCTGATGGCCGCCATGCGCCTCAATATTCCGGTGATCTTCGTTTCCGGCGGCCCCATGGAGGCGGGCAAGACCAAGCTGCTCGACCACGGCATCGACCTGATCGATGCGATGATCTATGCCGCCGACGACAGCTACAGCGACGAGGATATCGCCGAGATCGAGCGTAGCGCCTGTCCCACCTGCGGCAGCTGCTCCGGCATGTTCACCGCCAACTCCATGAACTGCCTGATGGAAGCGCTGGGCCTGGCGCTGCCTGGCAACGGTACGGTGCTGGCGACCCACAGCGATCGGCGTCGCCTGTTCGAGGAGGCGGGGCACCGCATCGTCGACCTGGCCAAGCGCTACTACGAGGGCAACGAGGCGCACCTGTTGCCCCGGGCCATCGGCTCCAAGGCGGCCTTCAGGAATGCCATGACCCTGGATATCGCCATGGGCGGTTCTACCAACACCATCCTGCACCTGCTGGCCGCTGCCCAGGAGGGCGAGATCGATTTCACCATGGCCGACATCGACCGGCTGTCGCGGGAGGTGCCGCAGCTGTGCAAGCTGGCACCCAACACCCAGCAGTACCATATCGAGGACTGCCATCGCGCCGGTGGCATCATGGCGATCCTCGGTGAGCTGGAGCGTGCCGGGGTGCTCGACACCCGGGTGCCCACCGTCTACGGCGATACCCTCAGGGACGCCTTGGATGAGTGGGACATCATGCGCTCGCCGAGCCCCGAGGTGGTCGAATTCTACAAGGCAGGCCCCGGTGGCATCCCCACCCAGACGGCCTTCTCCCAGAGCGCCCGTTGGCCGAGCCTGGATGGCGATCGCGCCACCGGCTGTATCCGCGACCTTGAGCACGCCTTTTCCCGGGAGGGCGGCCTGGCCGTGCTGTTCGGCAATATCGCCGTGGATGGCTGCGTGGTGAAGACCGCCGGCGTCGACGACTCCATTCTGGTGTTCGAGGGGCCGGCCCATGTGGTCGAGTCCCAGGACCAGGCGGTGGAGCATGTCCTCGAGGGCAAGGTGAAAGCGGGCGAGGTGGTGGTGATTCGCTACGAAGGGCCCAAAGGCGGTCCCGGTATGCAGGAGATGCTCTATCCGACCTCCTACCTGAAGTCCAAGGGGCTGGGCAAGGCGTGTGCGTTGCTCACCGACGGCCGCTTCTCCGGCGGTACCTCGGGGCTCTCCATCGGCCATGCCTCTCCCGAAGCCGCGGCGGGCGGTGCCATCGGCCTGGTGCGTTCCGGCGACATCATTCGCATCGATATTCCCAATCGCTCGATCGACGTCAAGCTTAGCGACACCGAACTCGCAGCGCGGCGTGAAGCGGAAGAGGCGCGCGGCAAGGATGCCTGGAAGCCGAGCATCCAGCGCACCCGCAAGGTCTCGGCGGCGCTCAAGGCGTACGCGCTGCTGGCCACGTCTGCCGATAAGGGTGCGGTGCGCGACCTCGCCAAGCTCGATTGATCCTCGACCGTTCCGTACGCCGGGTCCTTTCCCGGCGTACCGATGCCCTCAAGCGAGATGTTCATGATGAAGCAGACCTACGGTGTTGGCCTGGTCGGTTTCGGCACCGCCGGCCGTGTCTTTCATGCACCGCTGATACAAGCCGCCCCCGGGCTGGAGCTGTTGGCTGTGGTCAGCAGTGCGCCGGAGCGGGTGCGTGAAACCCTGCCCGAGGTGGATGTACTGCCCAAGGCGGCGGCGCTCTTTGCACGGAGCGATATCGACATAGTGGTGATTGCCACCCCCAACGATACCCACTACCCGCTGGGTAAGGCGGCGCTGGTGGCCGGCAAGCATCTGGTCATCGACAAGCCCTTCACCGTATCGGTGCCGGAGGCGCGGCTGCTGAAGGTCGAGGCCGAGAAGCAAGAGCGGATGATCAGCGTCTTCCACAATCGCCGCTGGGATAGCGACTTCCTCACCCTCCAGGCGCTGCTGGCGTCGGGCCGCCTGGGTCGTCCGGTGTCCCTGGAGCTACGTTTCGACCGCTACCGGCCTCTGGTCGCCCATCGCTGGCGCGAGCAGCAGAAGCCCGGCAGCGGTATCTGGTTCGATCTCGGCGCTCATCTGCTCGATCAGGCCAACGTGCTGTTCGGCATGCCGCGAGCCATTCTGCTGGACCTGAAGGCTGCAAGGGATGGAGCCGAGGTGGACGACGACTTCCTGGCCCTGCTCGACTACGGCGACCTGCGGGTGACGCTGAAGGCCAGCTCGCTGGTGGCCGAGTCGACGCCGCAGCTGGCGCTGCATGGCACTCAGGGTAGCTTCGTCAAGTATGGCCGCGACCCACAGGAGAACTGGCTGCGTGCGGGTCAGGCGCCGACGCCCTTCTGGGGTATCGACGAGCGCCCCGGCCGCCTGACCCTGAACGAGGGGGAGGGTGACGCGGTTTCGCTGGTGGGCCAGGAGCATCCCGGAATGCCCGGCAACTACCCGGCCTACTATGCCGCCGTTGCCGATGCCCTCGCCGAGCGGCTGCCGCCGCCGGTAACGGTGGATCAGGCGCTGGACGTCATGTACCTGTTGGAGGCGGGGATGGATAGCCACCGCCAGGAGCGCTGGATACGCCTCAAGGAGGGCAACGGTATCCCGCGCTATCTGAACGGATAAACCGAAGGGATAAGGCGAATAATGGATAGGTTGGATGAATTGGGTGAATCGATAGCGCGAACGGATAAGGCGCCGGCCACCAGCGCAGCGTCACCAGGAGAGTGAGGTGTCTTCCCGGCGGCGCTGGCGCAGGGTGTCGCGGGCGATGAAAAGCGCCGCGATGGCCCGCGCCTCATGGAAATCCTCGCGCAACAGCAGGGCCGGAAGCTCCTCCAGGGCATGGGTCTCGACCACCAGCTGTTCCGGTTCGTCACCGGGCAGTCGTTTCGGGTAGAGGTCGGTGGCCAGCATCACCTGCATGCGGTGGCGCATATAGTTGGGGGCCAGCGACAGTTCAACCAGCGGCTCGATGCGTTGGGCGCCGAAACCGCACTCCTCCATCAGCTCGCGGTTGGCGGCGGTGACGAGATCCTCTCCCGGATCGACGAGTCCCTTGGGCAGGGTGAGCACATAGTCCTCGAAGCCCGCCGCATACTCGCGGATCAACAGCACATGCTCCGGGTCGGGCATGGCGATGATCATGACCGCGCCGTGATCGCTGCCGGTCAGCCGTTCGAAGGTGCGCTCGGCGCCGTTGGCAAAACGAAGTTCCAGCGACTCGATGTGAAACAGACGACTTCTGGCCACCGATTGGCGTGACAGGACCTGGGGTTTCTGCAGATAGTATGTCTCGGACATGAGAGCTCCGTTGCGAACAGGCGAGCCGACGGCGATCTGAACTTGCTGGCCAGGCATGCGCCGAAGGGGTCGATTGAGTACAATATCACGCCTTTCACCGTACTGACGCCACCGGGAGTCGCCATGATCGACTGGCGCGCCATCGATACCGTTCTGCTGGATATGGACGGCACCTTGCTCGACCTCCATTTCGACAGCCATTTCTGGCTGGAGCATCTGCCCAGGCGCTATGTGGAGCTGCACCGGCTGGATGACGCGACCCAGGAAGTCCTGCGGGCGCGAATCATTCGTGAAAAGGGCACGCTCAACTGGTATAGCCTGGCCTACTGGAGTCGCGAGCTGGGGGTGGACATCGTCGCGCTCAAGCGCGAGATCCAGCACCTCATCGGCCTGCGCAGCGATGCCCTGGATTTCCTCGAGTGGCTCAAGCAGGCCCACCCCCGCGTCGTGTTGGCGACCAATGCCGACCGCGAGAGCCTGGAACTGAAGCTGCCGATCACCGGTCTCGAGAACTACCTGGACGCCATCGTCTCCTCGGCGGACCTGGGCGTGCCCAAGGAAGCCCAGGCATTCTGGTCCGCGCTGCAGGAGGTCGAGCCCTTCGATCCCGCCCGCACCCTGTTCATCGACGACAATCCGGAGGTGCTGGAGAGCGCACGGGAGTATGGCATTCGCCACCTGCTGGGGATCAAGCAGCCCGACAGCACCCGGCCGGAAAAGGAGCTGGAGGAGTTTATCGCCCTGGATCGCTTCGCCGCCATCCTGCCGGAGACGCTGCCGCCGGAAGTCCGTGCTGACAAGTCGCAGGGAGGAGAGAATGGATAGGGAGGAGAAAAATGGATAGTGTCCGCCTCGACAAATGGCTCTGGGCCGCGCGCTTCTTCAAGACCCGTGCCCTGGCCAAGAAGGCCATCGAAGGTGGCAAGGTCCACTACAACGGTGCCCGGGCCAAGACCAGCAAGAGCGTCGAGGTCGGGGCGCTGGTTCGCGTGCCCCAGGGGTGGGACTACTGGGAAGTGGAGGTCGTGGCGCTTTCCGACCAGCGACGTGGCGCCCCCGAGGCGCGTGAGCTCTACCGCGAGACGCCCGAGAGTGAAGCACGACGCCTGCGCGAAGCCGAGGGCCGGCGCCTCACCAACCAGGCCATGCAGCATCCTCTGCGTCGACCCGACAAGAAGCAGCGCCGGGACATCCATCGCTTTCAGCGTCAGCATGACGAATAAACGAGCCCCTTTACGAGACCGTACGCCATGAGCGACCAGATTCAGCGTTTTCTCTTCGAGCGCACCAATGTGCGTGGCGAGATCGTCACCCTTGAGCGCGCCTATGGCGATGTGCTCGACCGCCACGGCTACCCGCCTGCGATCAATCGGCTGCTGGGGGAGCTGCTCTCGGCCGTTGCCCTGCTCACCGATACCGTCAAGCTCGACGGTATCCTCAGTATCGAGGTGCGTGGCCAGGGAGCGCTGTCGCTGCTGATGGCCGAGTCCAACCCCGGCGGCGAGCTGCGCGCCATTGCGCGCCTGGCCGAGGGCACCGACCTGCCCGATGACAGCCAGGGCTTTCGCGACCTGGTTGGCGACGGCCATATCGTGATCACCCTGGACCCGAAGGATGGCAATCGTTACCAGGGTATCGTGGCATTGGAGTACGACAGTCTGGCCGAGTGCCTGGAAGCCTATTTCTCCCAGTCCGAACAGCTGCCCACCTTCCTGCGGCTGACGTCGGACGGAACGCGTACCGGCGGGTTGCTGCTGCAGCGTCTGCCCGACGACTCGATGAACCAGGATGACGATGCCTGGGAGCGAAGCGTGCATCTGGCCAGGACCCTGCGCAGCGACGAGCTTCTGGAGCTCGACCAGCGTGAGGTGCTGTATCGCCTCTACCATGAAGAGACGGTGCGCGTCTTCGAACCCAAGCCGTTGCGCTTCGGCTGTACCTGCTCCCGCGCGCGTATTGGCGAGGCGCTGCTGAGTCTCGGGGATAAGGAGCTGCGCGAGGTATTGGCCGAGCAGGGCGAGATCGAGACTCAGTGTCACTTCTGCCATACCCACTACCGCTTCGGCGAAGCTGAGGTGGAAGCGCTGTTGGCTGCGTCGGATGGGGATGCGCGCACGCTGCACTGAAGCCCTTCACAGAAGCTCTTCACAGAAAGGCTGCACAGAAGACTGCACCGAGATGTCCGTTGTCGTGTCTTCTGTCTGCCTGCAGTCGACTACAAGAAAGCCTTGTGGCCATGCTGCATAGCACAAATGCGATGTGGTTCAACCTGCTGCGATATGGCATTGATGTAGTAGTAAAACTACAAGAACTTCGGTCAACGGCAGCGTTTCCCGGCGGCTTCATTTTTGCCATAATAGCGCCCGCCTTAAGGTCGATCGGCTCGATACAAGACGGGATACATCCGCACGGACGATCGGAAACCTCATTGCAGAGGGCGTTATGGACGCCTGGCCCACGAGAGAGAACCGGCCGCAAGGCCCAGGAAATGACATGACCACATCCCAAGCCGCTCCTCAAGCACACGTCAATCTCAGCAGCGCCGAACTCATCGAACGGTCAGTGGCGCGTGGTGAAGGCCGACTGGCTGCCAACGGTGCCCTGGTGGTGAACACCGGCGAGCGCACCGGCCGCTCCCCCAAGGACCGCTTCATCGTCGATGAGCCTTCGACCAACTCCCAGATCGACTGGGGCAGCGTCAACCGCCCCTTCCCGGTCGAGCAGTTCGATGCTCTCTGGGAGCGCGTCGAGGCGTACCTGAGCAGTGGCGAGCGCTTCGTGTCCGAGTTGCATGTGGGCAGTGATCCGACCCATTACCTGCCGGTGCGCGTGACCACCGAAACGGCCTGGCACAATCTCTTCGGTCGCACCATGTTCGTGCGTTCGGAGGTCTACAACCCGTCCATCAAGGACGAGTGGACCATCCTCAACGCGCCATATTTCGAGTGCGACCCGAGCCGTGACGGCACCAACTCCGATGGCTGCGTGATTCTCAACTTCGCCCAGAAGAAGGTGCTGATCGCCGGCATGCGCTATGCCGGAGAGATGAAGAAGGCGATGTTCTCGGTTCAGAACTTCCTGCTGCCGGCCTCCGATGTACTGCCCATGCACTGCTCGGCCAACGTCGGCGAGGATGGCGAGACCACCCTGTTCTTCGGCCTTTCGGGTACCGGCAAGACCACGCTCTCGGCGGACCCGGCACGCTACCTGATCGGCGACGACGAGCATGGCTGGGGCCCGGGCACGGTGTTCAACATCGAGGGCGGCTGCTACGCCAAGTGCATCGACCTCTCCGAGAAGAACGAGCCGGTCATCTGGGATGCCATCAAGTTCGGCACCGTGCTGGAGAACGTCGTGCTCGACGATCGGCGCGAGCCCGACTACACCGACGACAGCCTGACCCAGAACTCCCGCGCCGCCTATCCGCTGGAGCATGTGGACAAGCGCGTACCGGAAAATCGCGCGGGCGAGCCTAACGCCATCATCTTCCTGACCTGCGACATGTCAGGCGTTCTGCCCCCGGTGTCGGTGCTCTCCAAGGAAGCCGCGGCCTATCACTTCCTCTCCGGCTATACCGCCAAGGTTGGCTCCACCGAGATGGGCTCCTCCGCCGGTCTCGAGGCTACCTTCTCCACCTGCTTCGGCGCCCCCTTCTTCCCGCGCCCGGCGCGTGTATACGCCGACCTGCTGATCAAGCGCGTCGAGGCCAAGGATGCCCAGGTCTATCTGGTCAACACCGGCTGGACCGGCGGTGCCTATGGCGAAGGCGGTTCGCGTTTCTCCATTCCCACCACCCGTGCCATCATCAGTGCGATCCAGTCCGGCGTGCTGCGCGAGATCGAGACCAAGCGCATCGAAGGGCTCAACCTGGACGTGCCGGTAGCGGTGCCGGGCGTCGACTCGCGTCTGCTCGATCCGCGCGAGACCTGGGAAGACTCGTCCGCCTATGATCGTAACCTGCGCGACCTGGCAGCCAAGTTCGTCGACAACTTCAAGAAGTTCGACGGCGTCAGCGAAGCCATCGTCAAGGCCGGACCCAGCCTGACCTGAGGCGAACCCGCCGAGGTTCCAGCGGTCTGAACGGGGAAGGACAATCGTCCTTCCCCGTTTCGTTGTGCGTCCCGCCTGATGGTCAGGGTCATGCAGCCAGGGCCTGCAGGAACGAGCGACATCAACGAGGAGTGCTGTCATGAAACGACGTCATTTTCTGGGTCTGGTCGGTGCCACCGGTGCGGTGGGGCTGCTGCCGGGAGCCGCCTGGGGCTTTCCCCGCCTGAATCTCGAGCCCGCGCCGGGGCTCGAGCGGCTCGAGCTCTCCGACGAGGAGTGGCGCGAGCGGCTCACTGCGGAGCAGTACGACATCCTGCGCGACCACGGCACCGAGCCACCCTGGTCGAGCCCGCTGGACGACGAATGGCGCGAGGGAGAGTATCACTGCGCCGGCTGTGATCTGCTGCTGTTCACCAGCGCCATGAAATACGACTCCGGCACCGGCTGGCCGAGCTTCTTCGAGCATGTCGAGGGCCACCTGCTGACCCAGCTCGACTTCAGCATGATCTGGCCGCGGACCGAATATCACTGCGCCCGCTGCCACGGTCACCAGGGCCATGTCTTCAGCGACGGACCCGAGCCCACCGGCCTGCGCTGGTGCAACAACGGCCTGGCGTTGACGTTTATCCCCGCTACAGCCTGAACCCCTCGATGATGTACTGGGCAAGGCCCTCCACCACCGGTGAGGCGGTATCCGGTGCTCGCAGCAGCACGATGGAGGCGTCGGGCAGGGGAGGAAAGCCGTCCGCCTCGTCGAGGATGCGCAAGTTCGGCGTAACCAGGCTCTTCATCCACGCCGACACGGCAAGACCCGCCCCGACGACCGCCTGAAGCGTGGCCAGGCTGGGGCTGCTGTAGGCGATGCGATAGGAGAGGCCGGCCCGGGTCAGGGCATTGCAGGCGTGACGTCGGCAGAAGCAGGGCTCTTCGAACAGCGCCAGTGGCAGGGGTGACTGCCGGTGCGTCGCATGCGACTCGGCCACCACCCACACCGTTTCATCCTGCAGCAGGATCTCGCCGATCTCGTGCCCCACCTCGCGGGTCACGATACTCAGGTCGAGCTGGCCCTTCTGGCGATTGATCAGCTCGGAGGAAGGGGCGCACTGCACTTCGACATCCACCAGTGGCCAGGTATGGGAGAAGGACTTCAGGATACCCGGCAGGAAGCGCATCACGTAGTCGTCGGGCACGCCGAGCCTCACCTTCCCGACCATATCCGGCTGGCGCAGCATGGTGAGCGCTTCGCCATGCAGGTCGAGAATGCGTCGCGCATAGCCGAGCAGGGTGGCTCCCTCGCTGGTCAGCAGCATCTGGCGGCCCTGCCGTTCGAACAGCTGGCGCTGGATCACGTCCTCCTCCAGCCGCTTGATCTGCATGCTCACGGCGGATTGCGTTCGGTTTACCGCCTGGGCGGCGCGGGTGAAGCCACCGTGGTCGACGATGGCGACAAAGGTGCGCAGCAATTCATGATCGATGGTCTGGAGCATACGGATTACTCATCGGTGGCTGATCGCGGTTAACGCTATCATCGCTTTCTTATCAATATGGTTGATGCTATGCATAAGAAGTATTCGTTGGATTGATTTTAGCCGCTCCTCGACACTTCCTCCACACCCGGGCTTCACATACCAGGAGGAAGTCGTCATGACCAAGGAGTCGACCTGCCCTGCGCCTCTCCCAGGCAGCGCCTGCGACCACCGTCCGGTCGAGCATGCCCTCGCCACGACGCGGCAACGGCTGCGGTTTATCGTACGGCTGTGGCACTGGGCGCGCCGCATGGACCGGCTCGCCCAGCTTCGTCGTGAGCGCATACAGCTGCTCGAGCTCAGCGATCATCAACTTCGCGACATCGGCCTGACCCGAGATCAGGCTCTGCGTGAAGGACGCCGTCGCTATTGGGACGATATCGGCTGGTGGCGCTGACGTTGGCTGCGGCGAGCGCGTGGCGTTTATGGTAACTTGGCGCGATCTTTTGCTGTTGCTACATCAAGGATGTCATGGACGCCACGACCCGAATCATTTCACGCCTCGCCGAAGAGCTCGCCGTTCGACCGCAGCAGGTATCGGCCACGGTTGAGCTGCTCGACGGCGGAGCCACCGTGCCCTTCATCTCGCGCTATCGCAAGGAGGTCACCGGTGGCCTCGATGACACCCAACTGCGCCAGCTCGACGAGCGCCTGCGTTATCTGCGCGAACTCGAGGAGCGCCGCGACACCGTGCTCGCCGCCATCGAGGAACAGGGCAAGCTGACCGATGGCCTGGCGGCGCAGATCCAGGCGGCCGACACCAAGCAGCGCCTGGAAGACCTCTACCTGCCATACAAGAAGAAGCGCCGGACCAAGGCGCAGATCGCCCGTGAGGCCGGGCTCGAGCCGCTGGCCGATGCCCTGTTCGCCGATCCGACCCTGGATCCGGAGACCGAAGCCGGCCGCTATCTGCGTCCTGCCGAGGGCGATATTCCCGCCGTGGAGGATGCCAAGGCGGCACTGGATGGGGCCAGGCAGATCCTGATGGAGCGCTTCGCCGAGGACCCCGAACTTGTCGGGCTACTGCGCGAGCGCCTGTGGAACGAGGGCGAGCTCAGCGCCAGGGTACTGGACGGCAAGGAGCGCGAGGGCGCGAAGTTTTCCGACTACTTCGAACATGACGAGAAGCTGGCCAAGGTGCCGTCGCATCGGGCGCTGGCGATGTTCCGCGGCCGTAACGAAGGGGTGCTGACCCTGGCGATTCGCCTGCCCGGTGAAGACGAGGCGCCGATTCACCCGGCCCAGGTCGCTATCGCCCGCCACTTCAAGATCCGCGACGAGGGCCGTGCCGCCGACAAGTGGCTCGCCGACGTGGTTCGCTGGACCTGGCGGGTCAAGCTCTATACCCACCTGGAGACCGAACTGATGGGGCGGCTGCGCGAGAGCGCCGAGCTCGCCGCCATCGGTGTCTTTGCCGCCAACCTCAAGGACCTGCTGCTGGCCGCGCCGGCCGGGCAGAAGGCGACGCTTGCCATCGACCCCGGCCTGCGCACCGGCTGCAAGGTGGCCGTGGTGGACGCCACGGGCCAGTTCCTCGAGCACGCCACCATCTATCCCCATGCCCCCCGCAACGCCTGGGACGCCTCCCTGGCCGAGCTGGCCAGGCTGGTGGAACGCCACGATGTGGCGCTGATCGCGGTGGGCAACGGCACCGCCAGTCGCGAGACCGACCGGCTCGCCGCCGACCTGCTCAAGCTGTGTGCGTCACGCCAAGGACCGGGCAAGCGTACGCTGGCCAAGGTGATGGTCAGCGAGGCCGGTGCCTCGGTCTACTCCGCCTCGGAGTACGCGTCCCGGGAGCTGCCCGACCTCGACGTCACCATCCGCGGCGCGGTCTCCATCGCCCGGCGCCTGCAGGACCCCCTGGCCGAGCTGGTCAAGATCGAGCCCAAGGCGATCGGCGTGGGGCAATACCAGCACGATGTCTCCCAGCTTCAGCTCTCCCGCAGCCTGGAAACCGTGATCGAGGACTGCGTGAATGCCGTCGGGGTGGATCTCAACACGGCATCGAGTGCGCTGCTGTCCCGCGTGGCCGGCCTCAACCCGGCCCTGGCCGAGAATATCGTCGCCCGACGCAACGCCGAGGGCGCCTTCGTCAGCCGCAGGCAGCTCCTCGACGTGAGCCGCCTGGGCCCCAAGACCTTCGAGCAGTGCGCGGGCTTCCTGCGCATCATGAACGGCGACAATCCGCTCGATGCCAGTGCGGTCCACCCCGAGGCCTACCCGCTGGTGGAGCGCATCGCCAAGCGCAGCGGTCGGGAGCTGTCCAGCCTGATCGGCGACAGCGCCACCCTCAAGGCGGTCAAGCCCGCCGAATTCGCCGACGAGCGTTTCGGCGTGCCTACCATCAGCGATATCCTCAAGGAGCTCGACAAGCCGGGCCGTGATCCGCGGCCGGAGTTCAAGGCCGCCGAGTTCCGCGAAGGGGTGGAAACGCTCAAGGACCTGGAGCCGAGCATGATCCTGGAGGGTACCGTGACCAACGTGACCCACTTCGGCGCCTTCGTCGATATCGGCGTGCATCAGGACGGGCTGGTGCACATCTCGGCCCTGTCGGACAAGTTCGTCGATGACCCGCGCACCGTGGTCAAGGCCGGGGATATCGTCAAGGTCAAGGTGATGAGCGTGGACCTCGAGCGTGCCCGCATCGCCCTTACCATGCGCCTGGACGACCAGCCGGGCGAGGAGGCCGGCGGCAAGCCGCGGCGCGGCGGTGGTGACGAACGCCGGGGCCAGGGCAAGCCGGCGCGCAGGAATGGCGGCGCCGGGCAGCAGAGCCAGCCGGCCAGCCCGGTGGGCGCCCTGGGTGCTGCGCTGCTCAAGGCAAAGAAGGGCAAGTCTTGAACCCTGCACCCCTGACGCCATACTCTCATCTACAGCTGTCAGCCCATTGTCGGCCGCTCTCGGCGGCCGGTACGCTTCGACCGGGGAACCTGCATCAGGCTTCCGAGACATGGGGTCAATGCCTTGTCTGATTCATATACTGCCACCGTTTCACACCTTTCCGCTCTCGCCGCACAGGGGCGCTTCGGCCGCCTGCTGCGGGGCATCGAGAAGGAGGGGCTGCGTGTCGATGCCCAGGGGCGAATCGCCGACACACCGCACCCCCGGGCGCTGGGCTCCAAGTTGACCCACCCCTATATCACCACCGACTACTCCGAAGCGCTGCTGGAGTACATTACCCCGGTGTACTGCCGCCCGGGCGATGCCATGGCCTTCCTGGCCGACCTGCATCGCTTCAGCTATCGCCGCCTGGGCGATGAGCTGATCTGGCCGGCCAGCATGCCGTCGCGCCTCGATGGCAACGACAGCGTGACCATCGCCGATTACGGCAGCTCCAATGTGGGCACCATGAAGCACGTCTACCGCAAGGGGCTGGACGTGCGCTATGGCCGGATCATGCAGGCTATCGCCGGCATTCATTACAATGTGTCGTTGCCCAACGAGCTGTGGGAGGTGCTGCGGGAGCGGGATGGCGCAGCCGACATCCCCATGAACGACTATCGTTCCAGCCGCTATTTCGGCCTGATTCGCAATTTCCGTCGTCACAGCTGGCTGCTGCTCTACCTGTTCGGTGCCTCGCCGGCACTGGATCGCAGCTTCCTCCCCGACGGCAGGATTCCCGACAAGCTGCAGGCACATGGTCGCGACACCCTGATCTCGCCCCATGCCACCAGCCTGCGCATGTCGGACCTGGGCTACCAGAACAAGGTGCAGGCGCAGCTGAAGATCTGCTTCAACTCGCTGTCCAACTATGTCGGCACCCTGCGCCACGCCATTTCCACGCCCTGGCCCGCCTATGCGGCCATGGGCGTAGAGGAAAACGGCAACTGGCAACAGCTCAATGCCAATATCCTGCAGATCGAGAACGAGTACTACAGCGACATCCGCCCCAAGCGGGTGACCCGCCAGAACGAGACCCCCAGCCAGGCCCTGGAGGCTCGCGGCGTGGAGTACATCGAGGTGCGCTGTCTCGATCTCGACCCTTCGCTTGCCCTGGGCATCGACGAGCCCCGCCTGCGTTTCCTCGACACCTTCCTGATGTGGTGCCTGCTCTCCGAGAGTCCCTGGATTCCCGACGAGGAGTGCGACCGTCTCGACGACAACCGCCAGCGTGTGGTGGAGCGTGGGCGCGACCCCGAGCTGCGCCTGGAGCACGGTGGCCAGCTTCGCTCGGTGGCCGACTGGGGCGGGGAGATCTGCGCGGAGATGGAGCAGGTGGCCGAGCTGCTCGACCAGCTCGAGGAGGGCTCGCCGCACCGCGACGCCCTGGCAGCACAGCTGCCGAGCCTCTCCGACCCCTCGCTGACGCCCTCCGGCAAGCTGTTGAGCCGGCTCGAGGAGAGCGGCGAGGAGTTCATCGATCATGTTCTCGCCATGGCCCAGGAGCAGGCCGCACAGCTACGGGCCGAGCCCATGGACCCGGCCCGCGAGGCGCTGTTCGATCAGCTGGTGGAGACTTCCCATCAACAGCAGGGCGAGATCGAAGCCGCCGATGTCGATGACTTCGATGCGTTTCTCAGCCGCTACTTCGATAGTGCCCGTGAGCCGCGCGCCGCCGTGGCGGAAAGCCGGGGAGAAACCTCATGACCGCGACGCTGCAACGCCTGAGCGTGCGCCACTGGAGCCTGGCCGGCCTGGCCTTCTGCACCCTGATGATGCTGGTGGCGCTGGGGCTCGAGCATATCGCCGGCCTGGAGCCCTGTCCGCTCTGTATCTTCCAGCGTGTGGCGGTGCTGGCGGCGGCGGCGGTATTCCTCGTTGCTGCCATTCACAACCCGCGTGGGCGGGTGGGCGCCGTCGTCTATAGCGGGCTGTCGCTGGCCGCGGTGATCGGCGGCATCGCGGTGGCCTGGCGCCATCTCTGGCTGCAGTCGCTGCCGCCGGACCAGGTGCCGAGTTGCGGCCCCGGACTCGACTACATGATGGATGTCCTGCCGCTGCGCGATGTGATGGCGATGGTGTTCTCGGGCTCCGGCGAATGCGCCGAGATCGACTTCCTGCTCATGGGTATCTCGCTGCCCGGCTGGACCCTGATCGGTTTCCTGGTGCTGGCGCTGGCCCCATTGGGCATGGTGCTGTCGGCCTTCCGGGAGCGGCACGCCGCCCTGGCATGAAGCAGATCCACCAATAACAATGATGATCACAGGAGCCGTACATGCTCTATCGGGAGTTTTCCACCCAGGAGGAGATCGACCGCGAGTATGACCCCTCGCGGGGCCGTGACCCGCTGGCGATGCCGACGCTGCTGGAAGCGTGGCGCGAGAGAAGCGAGGCCTCCCGTGCGCGCTACCGAGTGACACAGGACGTGGCCTTCGGCCCGACCCTTGCCGAGTGCATGGATATCTTCCATGCCCATGGCAATTTTCAGGCGGACAGCCCCCCACCGGTGCACCTCTTCATTCACGGTGGCTACTGGCGCTCGCTGAGCCACAAGGAGTTCGGCTTTATCGTCGACGGCCTGGTGGAGGCCGGCATCACCGTGGCGGTGGTCAACTATGCGCTCTGTCCCGCCGTGCCGTTCAGCGAACTGGTGCGCCAGAGCCGGGCGGCGGTGGCCTGGATGTATCGTCACGGCGAATCGCTGGGCGTCGACCCCCACCGGCTGAGCGTTTCCGGCCACTCCGCCGGCGGTCATCTCTGCGCCATGCTGCTGGCCACCGACTGGGAGGGTGACTACGGCCTGCCCAACGACCTGATCCGTGGCGTGCTGGCGATCAGCGGTCTCTATGACCTGCGCCCCTTCCCCTGGTCATGGCTGCAGCCCAAGCTCCAGCTCACCGGACGCGACGTCGCCGACTATAGCCCGCTGTTCCAGCCCTGCCGGGTGCCGGCCAGGGTCTCCCTGGTGGCTGGTGGCAAGGAGTCCGGCGAGTTCGAGCGGCAGATGCTGGCCCATGCCGAGCATCTGCGTGGCCAGGGCATCGAAGTGAGTGCCGATGCTCTGGGAGCCGACGACCACTTCTCCATTCTCGATCACTACCGCCCCGGTGGGCGCTTCGTCGAGTGGATCCGCGGCTGTCATCACTGATTTTCGGGCAGCACCGCGGTCGCTTCGATCTCGACCCTGGCGCGGTCCTCGATCAGGTCGGCGACCTGAACCATGGTCATGGCGGGGAAGTGCTTGCCCATGACTTCACGGTAGGCCGCACCCACCTCCTTGAGCCTGGCCAGGTACTCCCGCTTGTCGGTAACGTACCAGGTGAGACGTACCACATGCTGCGGGCCGGCTCCCGCCTCCTGCAGTACGCTGACGATATTGGCCAATGCCTGGTGGATCTGGTCAACGAAGTCGTCGCTCTCGAAGACCTGGTCGCCGTTCCATCCGATCTGGCCACCGACGAAGATGGTGCGGCCGGTCGCCACGATGCCGTTGGCATAGCCCACGGCGGCCTTCCAGTTCGTCGGGTGTAGCTGCTGGTGTACGGGGGCATCATTCATCGGATAATCCTTCTGGGCAGTCGATGACAAAGTGGCGACGCATGGCGTCTGGCCAGGGCAGGGGGCGGCCACTGTCCAGGTCGACGAGGACCAGGGTGGAGTCGCAGGTGAGTCGTGGCTGGTCGCCGCAGCGGGCCGTCATGCGCAGTGCCAGGCTGGTGCGGCCGACACGGCGCACGGTCAGCTCGAAGCGGAGGGTCTCGCCCAGCCGGCTGGGGGCGTGGAAGTCCGTGGCGAGGCTGGCGGTGGGCACGCCGGTACGGGATGTGACGTGGAGTTCGTTGAAGTCGTGTCCGACCACCTCGGCGAACCAGTCCTCGACCACGGAATTGAGCAATTCGAAATAGCGCGGGTAGAAGACGATACCCGCCGGATCGCAGTGCTGGAAACGCACCTTGCGCAGGGTGGTGAATGGCATCGGCTCGTCTCCTCAGACACCCAGGTAGCGGTCGCGGGTAGCATCATCCAGGGCATCTGGCTGGCCGCTCCAGGCGGTGCGGCCCTTCTCGAGGATGACGCATTGGTCGGCCAGCGGCAGCAGCTCGGAGAGCGACTTGTCGACGATCACCGTCGACTGTCCCTCCTGCTTCAGCCGTCGTATGGCCGACCAGATCTCCTTGCGTATCACCGGGGCGAGCCCCTCGGTGGCTTCGTCCAGCACCAGCAGTCGCGGGTTGGTCATCAGGGCCCGGCCAATGGCCAGCATCTGCTGCTCGCCGCCCGAGAGAGTGTTGGCCATCTGATAGCGCCGCTCGGAAAGCCGGGGAAAGAGTGCTTCGACACGCTCGAGGCTCCAGTGGCCCGAACGCGCCGTTACCACCAGGTTCTCGCGTACCGAGAGGTTGGGGAAGCAGCGTCTCCCCTCGGGTACCAGGCCCAGCCCGGCCTGGGCGATGCGGTAGGCAGGCAGTCGGCGCAGATCCCGGGACTCGAACTCGATGCTGCCGCTGCGGGCCGGGGTCAGGCCGAAGATGGAACGGATGGTGGTGGTCTTGCCCATGCCATTGCGGCCCATCAGGGCGACCAGTTCGCCGGCCTTGACGGCGAAATTGACGCCGAACAGGGCCTGGGAGGGGCCGTAGTAGGTGTGGATATCGGTGACGGTAAGCATCTCAGTCTCCCAGGTAGGCTTCGCGCACGTCGGGGTTGCGGCGGATCTCGGCGCTGTTGCCCTGGGCGATCACGCTGCCGGCGACCAGTACCGAAATACGGTCGGCGAGCCGGAACACCGCGTCCATGTCGTGCTCGATCAGCAGGATCGGTACCTCCTGCTTGAGCGCCTCCAGGAGGTTTGTCAGATGCGCGGTGCCTTCCGGCCCCAGGCCGGCCATGGGCTCGTCGAGCAGCAGGGCGCGGGGCTTGAGCGCCAGGGCACAGGCGACTTCCACCTGGCGGCGCTCGCCGTGGGAGAGTTCGGAGACCGGCGTGTCGGCGCGATGGCCGAGCTGCATGCGCTCCAGGGCCTCCCGTGCCGGTGCCAGCAGGCTTTCGTCCCGGTGCACCGGTTTCCAGAAGCGGAAGCTGTGGCCCTGCAGCGCCTGGACCGCGATCATCACGTTGCGCAGCACCGACAGAGGTTCGGCCAGGGACGAGACCTGGAAGCTGCGGCCCAGGCCCAGGCGAGCCCGCTGGGCGACGCTCAGCGCGGTGATCTCCTGGCCCGCCAGATGGACGCTGCCGGCATCGGGTTTCAGGTTGCCGGCAATCTGGCCGATCAGGGTCGACTTGCCGGCGCCGTTGGGGCCGATCAGCGCGTGGATCTCGCCCCGGTTCAGCTCCAGGGAGACGTCCCGGGTGGCCTGCAGTGCCCCGAAGCGCTTCTGCAGATGGTTGAGTGTCAGCACCACGTCAGACATGTCGCTCCCTCCCGGCCAGCCAGCCCATCACGCCGTGCTTGGCAAACAGCACGACCAGCAGCAGGACCAGGCCGAGGAACAGCTTCCAGTACTCGGTCATGCCGCCCAGCAGGGTCTCCATCATCACGAACAGGATGGCGCCGGCCAGCGGACCATAGAGTCGGCCCACGCCGCCGAGTATCACGATCACCATCAGTTCGCCGGACATGTGCCAGCTCAACATGGTCGGGCTGATGAAGCCGTTGAGATCGGCATAGAGCGCGCCGGCAAGGCCGGTGATCATCGCCGATATGACGAAGGCCACCAGGCGAATGGGGTAGGGAGAGATGCCCGCGGTGGCCAGGCGGGTGTCGTTGAGGCGCGCCATGGTCAGGGCGGCACCGAAGCGCGACTTCATCATCCGCGAGGTGATCGCCATGGCCAGCAGCAGGCCGGAGAAGGCGATCAGGAAGAAGGTCCACGGCTGGCCGGTATCGACCAGGGGCAGGGTATTGCGGACATAGATCGGCAGGCCGTCCTCGCCGCCGTAGGTGGGCCAGGAGTTGGCGAAGTAGTACATCATCTGGGCGAAGGCGAGGGTGATCATGATGAAGTAGACCCCCGTGGTGCGCAACGAGATCGCCCCGATGGCCAGTGCCAGCAGGCCACACAGCAGGGCCGCGGCCAGCCAGATCACCAGCATGCTGTCGCTGCCCGGGATCGCCATGGGCCAGCTCATCACCGGGCTGAAGTCGAAGGCGTGGTAGGCGCTGATGCCGGCGATGTAGCCCCCCAGGCCGAAGTAGGCGGCGTGGCCGAAGCTCACCATGCCACCGTAGCCGATGGCCAGGTTCAGCCCCACGGCGGCCATGGCGATCAAGGTGATCCGCGAGGCCAGGTTGACGTAGTAGATGTGGCCCAGCAGGTGGGCCGCCAGCGGTGCCAGGAACAGCAGGGCCAGCAGCCCTATCTGTACCAGCCCCTTGCGGTCGAACCACTCGCTCGACAGTGCCGGCAGGCCGGGCAGGGCAGTGGTTTCACTCTTGAGTTTATCCATGGGCGGCAAACAACCCCTTCGGCTTGAACGCGAGAATGAGGGCCATGAGGATGTAGACCAGCATGGCGGCCACGGCGGAGCCTACCCCAGCGGCTTCGGCCGGGCTCATGAAGTTGCGGAAGAAGCCCGGCAGGAAGACGCGCCCCATGGTATCCACCACCCCGACCAGGATGGCGCCGAACAGGGCGCCCTTGATCGAGCCGATGCCACCGATGACGATCACCACGAAGGCCAGTATCAGCACCGGCTCGCCCATCCCCACCTGGACCGACTGCAAGGCGCCGACCATGGCGCCGGCCAGGCCGGCCAGCGCCGCACCCATGGCGAAGATCAGGGTGTAGAGCCGCGCGATATTGACGCCCAGCGCGCCGATCATCTCGCGGTCGCTCTCGCCGGCGCGGATACGCATCCCCAGGCGAGTGCGTGAAATCAACAGGTAGAGCCCGATGGCCACCAGTACCCCCACGGCGATGATCACCAGCCGGTAGAGCGGGTAGCGGGCGCCCCCTGGCAGGGTGACGAAGCCGGTCAGCATCTCCGGCGGGCTGAGCCACAGCGGCGATGAGCCGAACAGCCAGCGGGTGCCCTCGGAGAAGACCAGGATCAGCGCGAAGGTGGCCAATACCTGGTCGAGGTGGGGGCGGTGATAGAGGCGGCGAATGACCAGCAGCTCCACGAGCGCGCCGACGGCGGCGGCGGCCACTATCCCGGCACTGAGTCCCACCAGGAAGGAGCCGGTGGCAGCGGTGACCGATGCCGTGGCATAGGCACCGACCATGTAGAAGGAGCCGTGGGCCAGGTTGATCAGGCCCATGACGCCGAACACCAGGGTCAGGCCGCTGGCCATGAGAAACAGCATGGTACCCAGCTGAAGGCCGTTGAGCAGCTGCTCGAGAAACAGGGTGGCGGTCACGTCATGCATCCCGTGTCAGAAGGTGACGGAAAGCCGGGCCGCGTGGGCCCGGCGCCTGTGGCTTACATCTGGCAGTCGACGGCGTAGACGTCCTGGATATCTTCGATGGCCAGGCCGACGAGGCGGTTGGTGGGCTGGCCATTCTCGCCCTCGACCACTTCGCGCACGTAGATGTCCTGGATCGGGTGGTGGTTGTCGCCGAAGCGGAACTTGCCGCGCACCGAGTCGAAGTCTGCTTCACGCAGGGCCTCGCGGAAGGCATCCTGGTCGCTCGGGTGCGCCTTCTCGAGTGCGCTGAGGATCAGGTTGGCGCTGTCGAAGCCCTGGGAGGCGTAGAGCGTCGGGGTGCGCTCATAGGCTTCGCGGAAGCTGTCGACGAAGGCGCGGTTGGCATCGTTGTCCAGGTCATAGGCCCACTGCGACGTGTTCATGGTGCCGATGGCGGCGCTGCCCACGGCCTGGATGATGATCTCGTCGAAAGAGAAGGCGGCACCGAACAGCGGCAGCTCGACGCCGGAGTTCTCGTACTGCTTCATGAACGAGATACCCATCCCGCCGGGCAGGAAGAAGAACAGGCTGTCGGCGTCGCTGGCGCGGATCTGGGCGATTTCGGCGGCGTAGTCGTTCTGGCCCATCTGGGTGTAGATCTCGTCGACCACCTCGCCCTCGTAGCGGTGCTTGAAGCCGGCCAGGGCATCGGTGCCGGCGGGGTAGTTGGGCGCCAGCAGGATCGGCCGCTCGAAGCCCTCTTCCCTCATGTAGGCGCCCATGGCCTCGTGCAGGTTGTCGTTCTGCCAGGCGACGTTGAAGTAGTTCTCGTGGCACTGGCGCCCGGCCAGGGCCGAGGGGCCCGCATTGGGCGAGATGTAGAAGGTGCCCTGGCGCACGGCGGCGGGTACCACCGCCATGGCCAGGTTGGACCAGATGATGCCGGTCAGGATGTCGACGTTGTCGCGCTGCATGAACTCGTCGGAGAGGCTTCTGGCCAGGTCGGGGCGGTTGGCATCGTCCTGGATCAGGACCTCGATGTCATCGCGACCCGACTGCTCGATGGCGAGCATGAAGCCGTCACGGACATCGACGCCCAGGTGGGAGCCGCCGCCGGACAGGGTGGTGATCATGCCGATCTTGACGTCATCGGCCTGGGCCGCCGTCAGGGCGGAGGTCATCAGCAGGCCGAGGCCGAGGCTGGCAATTGTCTTCATGGGGATCATTCCTCTATGCGTCATTGCTTGTTGTTGGTTCACTGCGCTCTGATTCGCTGCGTCCTTCGTTGCTCATTGTCGTCGAGGCGCGGGCTAGCCGTCACTCGGGTAGTGCTCCTGGCGTAGTCGGAAGCGCTGTATCTTGCCGGTGGCCGTCTTGGGCAGTTCCTCGACGAAACGGATCGAACGGGGGTACTTGTAGGGTGCAATGGTCTGCTTGACGAAATCCTGCAGGCGTTGCACGCAAGTCTCGTCCGGCTCGATCTCGGGAGACAGTACCACGAAGGCCTCGACGATCTGCCCACGCTCCCCATTCGGTGCGCCGATCACGGCACACTCCTGCACGCTGTCGTGGGCCAGCAGCGCCGCCTCGACTTCGGGGCCGGCGATGTTGTAGCCGGCGGAGACGATCATGTCGTCGTTACGGGCCGCGAAGTGGAAATAACCCGCCTCGTCCTGATAGAAGGCATCGCCGGTGATGTTCCAGCCGTCCCGGACATAGCCTTGCTGACGGCTATCGGCCAGGTAGCGGCAGCCGGTGGGGCCGCGTACCGCCAGCCGGCCCACCTCGCCCCGGGGCACTTCGTTCATGTCGATATCCACCACACGGGCTTCGTAACCCGTCACCGGCTTGCCGGTGCAGCCGGGGCGGTGATCGTCCAGGCGATTGGAAATGAAGATATGCAGCAGTTCCGTGGCGCCGATGCCGTCGAGGATCGGCGTGCCGGTCTTGTCGATCCAGTCGTGGTAGATCGGCGGTGGCAGGGTCTCGCCGGCCGACACCGCCATCCGCAGGCTCGCCAGTTCACGTCCGCTCTCCGGCGAGGCGAGCATGGTGCGGTAGGCGGTGGGCGCGGTGAACACCACCGTGGCGCGATGCTCGCGGATGATATCGAGCATGTTGGGTGGCGAGGCGCGTTCCAGCAGTACCGCCGTGGCGCCGAAGCGCAGCGGAAAGATCGCCAGGCCGCCCAGGCCGAAGGTGAAGGCCAGCGGTGGCGAGCCGACGAAGACGTCGTCCGGCGTCACCTGCAGCACTTCCCTGGCGTAGCCGTCGGCGATGATCAGCAGGTCGCGATGAAAGTGCATGGTGGCCTTGGGCTTGCCGGTGGTGCCGGAGGTGAAGCCGAGCAGCGCCACGTCGTCGGCGGCGGTGGCCACCGCCCGGAAGTCGGTGGGCTTGTCCAGCGCCAGGTGGTCGAGTTCGGCGTCGTGATTGGCGGTGCCGTCGAAGGCGACGACACGCTGGAGAAAGGCGCTGTCCGCCGCACACTGTTCCAGTTCGTCCAGCAGGCGACTGTCGCACAGGGCCAGCGACACCTGGGCCTTGTCGACGATCTGGCTCAGCTCGCCGGCACGCAGCATCGGCATGGTATTGACCACCACGGCGCCGGCCTTGGTGGCGGCCAGCCAGCAGGCCACCATGGCCGGGTTGTTGGCCGAGCGGATCAGCACCCGGTTGCCCGGGCGCAGGCCGAGCTCCTCCACCAGGGCATGGGCCAGGCGATTGGTCCACTCGGCCAGCTCGCGGTAGGTGCGCTGTCGGCCGTTGCCGATCAGGGCGACACGGTCGCCGTGCCCCTGCGCGACCAGTCGATCACAGAGCTCCACCCCCGCATTGAGGCGGTCGGGGTAGTCGAAGCCGTCGAGCAACAGTGCCGGATACTGTTCCGCCGGCGGAAGATTGTCCCGGGCGAAGGTATCGGCGTGGGCCGATGGTGTCAGCATGACCATTCTCCGTACATCGTGTTGTTATTGTTCGGCGCCGGCCAATGGCGTCGACAGGGGATACGGTATCTGGCAATTCGTCGTCGTTGTTATCGTGTTTTCCGGGTGCCCTCGGCGGCGGAATGATCGGCTAGGGCACAGCGCGCGATGATGACCTTCTGGACGTCCGAGGCGCCCTCGTAGATGCGCAGGGCGCGTATCTCGCGGTAGAGGCTCTCGACGATATGCCCCTTGCGCACACCGTCGCCGCCATGCAGCTGGACCGCCTTGTCGATCACTGCCTGGGCGCGGTCGGTGGCGTAGAGCTTGGCCATGGCGGCCTCGCGGGTGACCCGCTCGGCGCCCATGTCCTTGGTCCAGGCGGCGCGATAGACCAGCAGTGCCGCCGCATCCACGTCCAGCGCCATCTCGGCCAGGTGCCCCTGCACCATCTGCAGGTCGGCCAGGCTGGCGCCGAACAGTTCGCGGTTTCCGGCGCGGTCGAGCGACTCATCCAGCGCGCGGCGGGCGAAGCCCAGGGCGGCGGCGCCCACCGTGGAGCGGAACACGTCGAGTACCGCCATGGCGATGCGAAAGCCCTGGCCGGGCTGGCCGATCATGGCGCTCGCCGGCAGTTTCATATCATTGAAGCCGAGCCGTGCCAGCGGGTGTGGCGAGATCGTCTCCAGCCGCTCGCGAACCTCGAGGCCCGGCGTGTCTGCCGGCACCAGGAAGCAGGAGAGCCCCTTGGCGCCCGGGCCTTCGCCGGTGCGGGCGAACAGGGTGTAGAGATCGGCGATGCCGCCGTTGGAGATCCAGGTCTTCTCGCCGTTGATGCGGTAGCCGTCGCCGTCACGCTCGGCGGTGGTGTCGAGCTGGGCCACGTCGGAGCCGGAGCGCGGTTCGGTCAGGGCGAAGGCGGCCAGCGCCTCGCCGCGGCGGGTTCTCTGCAGCCACTCCTTCTGCTCTGCGCTGCCGAACAGGCTGATCGACCCGGTGCCGAGCCCCTGCATGGCGAAGGCGAAGTCGGCCAGGCCGTCGTGGCGGGCCAGGGTCTCGCGAATCAGGCAGAGGCTGCGCACGTCGATGGCGTCGCCGGCGGTGCCCTCGAGAAAGCCGGCCTGGCCGAGGTCGCGCACCAGTTGGATGCAGGTAGCGTCGACGTGGGCGTGGTCCCGGGGCAGCTCGCGGCTGCACCAGGCTTCCAGGCGCTCGGCCAGGTCGCGGTGGCGCGGTTCGAAGAAGGGCCAGTGAAGAAAGCTCGTGTCGCTCATCAATCCCCCTCGAAGACCGGCTTCTGTTTGGCGGCGAAGGCGCGATAGGCCCGCTCGAAGTCGCGGGTCTGCATGCAGATCGCCTGGGCCTGGGCCTCGGATTCGATGGCCTGGTCGAGGCTCATCGACCACTCCTGGTTGAGCTGGGTCTTGGTGATGCCGTGGGCGAAGGTCGGCCCCTGGGCCAGGCGGGTGGCGTAGGCGATGGCTTCGGCCTCCAGTGCCTCAGGCTCCACCAGGCGATTGTAGAAGCCCCATTGATGGCCCTCCTCGGCGCTCATGCTGCGCCCGCTGTAGAGCAGGTCGGCGGCGCGCCCCTGGCCGATGATGCGCGGCAGCATGGCGCAGGCGCCCATGTCGCAGCCGGCCAGGCCCACCCGGGTGAAGAGAAAGGCGGTACTGGCCCGGGGCGTGGCGAAGCGGATGTCCGAGGCCATGGCAATGATCGCCCCGGCACCGACGCAGATGCCATCGACGGCGGCGATGACCGGCTTGGTACAGTGGATCATCGCCTTGACCAGGTCACCGGTCATGCGGGTGAAGGCCAGCAGCTCCTTCATGTCGCTATCGACCAGCGGGGCGATGATCTCGTGCACATCGCCGCCGGAGCAGAAATTGTCGCCGTTGGCGGCGAATACCACCGCCTTGACGTCCTCGGCATAGACCAGGTCGCGGAAGGTGTCGCGCAGCTCGGCGTAGCTGTCGAAGGTGAGCGGATTCTTGCGCTCGGGGCGGTTCAGGCGAATGACGGCGACCTCGCCCTCCATGCGCCAGAGGAAGTGTTGCGGCGTCAGGTCCGCCAGTTTCATTGTCTTTCTCCCGTATCGGCCGGCAAGCCGTGCAGCAGCTCGCCGATATGGTGGGCGTCGTCTTCGGTGACGCCGTCGAGCAGGGCGTTGACCCAGCCTTCATGGGCCCTGGCCATCTCGGTGAAGGTGGCGCGTCCGGCCGCGGTGAGCCGCACCAGGGTGGCGCGGCGGTCGCCCTCGATGGCGATGCGCTCGACGGCGCCGTCGTCGACGAGACGCTCGACGATGCCGGTGACGTTGCCGTTGGAGACCCGCAGCCGCTTCGACAGCTCGTTCATCTTCAGCCCGTCCGAGTCGCGGAAGAGCGCTGCCATGACGTCGAAACGGGGCAGGGTGGAGTCGAACTCAACGCGCAGCTTTTCACGCAGCTCCGCCTCGATCTGGCGGGTCACCCGCAGCATGCGTAGCCATAGCCGCAGGCGCTCCTTGCTCAGGGACTCCTTGTTCAGGGACTCCTTGCCAAGGGAGTCTCCGGCAGGCGTTGCCGGCTCGAGTGGCTGGCATTCGGTGCTCATGCCTCACCTCCCGAGATCGAGATCGCCTGACCGGTAATGGCGCCGCTATGGGGGCCACACAGCCATAGCGCCGTGGCCGTGACCTCGGCAGGCTGGATCAGCCGCCCCGTGGGATTGGTCGATTGAAAGTGGACGCGGGCCTGCTCGGGGCTCTGGCCGGTCTTGTCGACCACGTTGGCAATGCTGGCTTCCAGTAGCGGGGTATCGGTGAAGCCGGGGCACAGCGCATTGACGGTGATGTCTCGGCTCGCGGTTTCCCGGGCCAGGGCGCGTACCAGGCCCACCACGCCGTGCTTGGCGGCGCAGTAGGGCGCCACATAGGCGTAGCCCTTGAGCCCGGCGGTGGAGGCCACGGCGATCAGGCGCCCACCATCGTTGAGGTGGCGCAGTCCCTCGCGCAGGGTCAGGAAGACCCCGGTGAGATTGACCTCGAGCATGTGCTGCCACTGCGCCAGCGAGGTGCGCGAAAGCGGCGCGCTGTCGGCGGCGCCGGCGTTGGCGATGACGATATCGACCTCGCCCAGTCGCTCGAAGAGCGCGATCATGTCGGCTTCGCTGGTCACGTCGGCCACGGCAGTGGAGATGTTCGGGTGCCCTTCGGCCACGGCCTCCAGGGCAGGGCCCCGCCGTCCGGTGATGGTCACCGCGGCGCCGGCCTCGGCGAAGGCCAGCGCCATGTCGGCGCCGATGCCGCTGCCGCCGCCGGTGACGACCACGCGCTTGCCCTGCATTTCGCTCTCGTTCATGTCATCGCTCATGTCCAGCCCTCGCCGCGCTCGGCCAGGCGTTGCAGCTGATCGCGGCCGGGGCCATAGGGTTGCGGCCAGTCGCACTGGCTGTCGCCAAGGCCCGCCGCGGCGTGCAGGGTCCAGTAGGGGTCGGCCAGGTGTGGCCGGGCCAGGCAGACCAGGTCGGCGCGGCCCGCCATCAGGATCGAGTTGACGTGGTCGGCCTGGTAGATATTGCCCACCGCCATGGTGGCGATGCCGGTCTCGTTGCGGATGCGATCCGAGAAGGGCGTCTGGAACATGCGGCCGTAGACCGGCCGGGCCCGGGTCGAGGTCTGGCCGGCGGAGACGTCGACGATGTCCACCTCGGCGGCTTGCAGCAGGCGGGCGATCGCCACCGCCTCGTCAGGGGTCACACCCTCGTCGCCGACCCAGTCGTTGGCCGAGATGCGCACCGACAGCGGCTTGTGGGCCGGCCACGCCTGGCGCACCGCGCGGATCACCTCCAGCGGGTAGCGCATGCGGTTTTCCAGCGGGCCGCCGTATGCGTCCTCGCGACGGTTGGTCAGCGGCGTGATGAACGACGACAGCAGGTAGCCGTGGGCGGCGTGCACCTCGAGCATGTCGAAGCCGGCGCGCTCGGCCATCTTCGCTGCGGCGACGAACTCGTCGCGTACGCGGTCCATGTCGGCGCGGTCCATGGCCTTGGGTACCTGGTTGCGATCCGACCAGGGCACGGCGGAGGCCGCCAGGATCGGCCAGTTGCCCTCGGGCAGCGGCGCGTCCATCTCCTGCCAGCCGAGCTGGGTGGAACCCTTGGGGCCGGAGTGGCCGATCTGGGCGCACAGCTTCGCCGGCGTCTCGGTATGGACGAAGTCGCACAGCCGCTTCCAGGCGACCTCGTGCTCGGGGGCGTAGAAGCCGGTACAGCCCGGGGTGATGCGCCCCTCGGGCGAGACGCAGGTCATCTCGGTGTAGACCAGGCCGGCGCCGCCCTTGGCACGCTCGGCGTAGTGCACGAAGTGCCAGTCGGTGGGCCGTCCCTCCACCGCCTTGTACTGGGCCATGGGGGAGACCACGATGCGGTTGGCGAGGCGCATGTCGCGCAGCGTGAAGGGGGCGAACATGGGCGCGCGGTCGCTTTCCGGGTTGCCCGCCTGCGCCTGGAACCAGCGCTCGGCGCTCTCGAGCCAGGCCGGGTCGCGCAGGCGCAGGTTCTCGTGGCTGATGCGCTGGGAGCGGGTCAGCAACGAGTAGTTGAACTGCACCGGATCCAGGTCCAGGTAGCGCTCCACCTGCTCGAACCACTCGGTGGAGTTGCGCGCCGCCGACTGCAGGCGCAGCACCTCGGTGCGCCGCTCCGCCTCGTAGCGGGCGAAGGCGGCGGCCATGTCGGGTTCGCTGTGCAGGTACTCCGCCAGGGCGATGGCACTCTCCAGCGCCAGCTTGGTGCCGGAACCGATGGAGAAATGCGCGGTGGCCGCGGCATCGCCCATCAGCACCACGTTGTCGACGCTCCAGCGCTCGCAGAGCACCCGGGGGAAGTTGATCCAGGCCGAGCCGCGAATGTGGTGGGCGTTGGTCATCAGTGCGTGGCCGCCCAGATGGCGGGCGAAGATCCGCTCGCAGACGGCGATGGACTCCTGCTGGCTCATCTCGCCGAAGCCGAAGGCCTGCCAGGTGGCTTCGCTGCACTCGACGATGAAGGTCGCGGTATCGGCGTCGAACTGGTAAGCATGGGCCCACACCCAGCCGTGCTCGGTCTTCTCGAAGATGAAGGTGAAGGCGTCATTGAAGGTCTGGTGGGTGCCCAGCCAGACGAACTTGCAGGCGCGCACGTCGATGTCGGGCTTGAAGTGTTCGGCGTAGCGCTGGCGGGTGCGCGAATTGAGACCGTCGGCGGCCAGCACCAGGTCGAACTCGCGGCTCAGCTCATCGATGCGCTCCTCGGGAATGTCGCTTTCGAAGCGCAGCTCCACGCCAAGCTCCCGGGCGCGCTGCTGCAGCAATACCAGCAGCTTGTGACGGCCGATGCCACAGAAGCCGTGGCCGGTGGAGACCGTCTTGACGCCGTCGTGGATCACGGCGATGTCATCCCAGTAGGCGAAATGACCGCGGATCCGTTCGGCGCTCACGGTATCGTTGCGCGCCAGGTTGTCCAGGGTCTCGTCGGAGAGCACGACGCCCCAGCCGAAGGTGTCGTCGGGGCGGTTTCGCTCGATCACCACGATCTCGTGAGAGGCGTCGTGCAGTTTCATGCTGATGGCGAAGTAGAGGCCGGCGGGGCCCCCGCCGAGACAGGCGATTCTCATGGGGTGTGGTCTTCCGCTGGTTGTCGTTGTTTGTCTTGAGGCTAGGACGTCCAGGGAAATAGTTCAAGTATGAAATTTCAAGTTTGAAGCATCGTGCTTGAATCATGTCTTGCCGGATTCTGGCCGACCCAGGATTGACAGCGAGCGTGGCACGGGTGAGTCTGTCCTTTCGGGTCGAAATGGCCTCGGCTTCACAAGGGAAGGAGGCGGACATGCTGGAAGATTGCAAGAGTGCTCGGGAGCGCTGGGGTGGCGTACACCAGCTGATCGATCGCTGGCTCGACGAGCGGCGCGAGCTTCTGGTGAGCTTCATCGAGCTCAAGGAGGCCTGCGATACCGAGCTCGAGGCCGTGAGCAAGGCACAGATCGATCGCTTCAGCGAGCTGCTGATGGACTACATCAGTGCCGGCCACTTCGAGATCTATCCGCAGCTGCGCGAGGAAGCGCTGGCCTTCGAGGATCAGGATGCATTGGGGATCGCCGCACAGCTGCTCGAACGGCTGGAAATGTCCACCGAGCTAGTCCTCGCCTTCGATGCCGACTACTCCACGCCGGTGCGCTGCCAGCATTTCCTGCCCAGGCTGCCCGCCTGGCTCGATCGCTTGGCCAAGGGGTTGACCGAACGCTTCGCCCTGGAAGACCAGCTGATTGCACGCTTGCATGCCGCCCATACGCCGCAGGCCGCCTCACAGGCCGAATAGCGCTGAGAATAAGGCCCTGAAAGAGGCGGCACCGAAAGATAGGCAGAATACCTGCAGAAACGCCCTGGGCCGGTTGGCCGCCCAGGGCGTTTTTTATGGTTGGCCGCCATGGGGGCGGGATCAGTCGACTTGAGTGGCGGGCGTTTTCCTGACGCGTTTGCCCTGGCCGAGTACCAGCATGCAGGGGGTGAGCAGCAGCGTCAGCCCGGTGGCGAATATCAGGCCGCCGGCGATGGCGCTGGAGAGCTGGGTCCACCACTGGGTCGAAGGTGCGCCGAATCCCAGGCTGGGGGCGAACAGGTTGACATTGATTCCCAGCACCATGGGCATCAGCCCGAGTACCGTGGTGATGGCGGTGAGCAACACCGGTCGCAGGCGCAGGCCACCCGCTTCCAGGGCCGCTTCGACGGGGCCAAGGCCCTCCCGGCGCAGCTGATTGTAGGTGTCGATCAGCACGATATTGTTGTTCACCACGATGCCCGCCAGGGCGATGATCCCCATTCCCACCATGACGATGCCGAAGGGCTGGCCGTTGATCAGCAGGCCCATCAGCACACCGGCCGTCGAGAACACGATGGCCGACAGGACCAGCACAGCCTGGTAGAGGCTGTTGAACTGGGTCACGAGAATCAGTGCCATCAGGCCGATCGCCACCAGGAAGGCGGTGATCAGGAAGCGGCTGGCCTCCTCCTGCTCCTCCTGCTCGCCGGCCACGTTGACCTGGACGCCGTCGGGGAGCGCGGAGGGGTCTACCGACTCCATCAGTGCCCGCAGCCGCTCGTCGGGCTGATAGCCGTCCGCCACGTCCGCTTCCAGGGTAACCGCCCTGCGTCCATCGATGCGGTGCAGGGTGCCCACCTTGGGGGCGGGCTCCAGGCTGGCGAAGTGCGAGACGGGTATCTGGCCGCGCAGGGTATTCAGCGTCAGTCGGTCGAGCTGGTCCAGGGTGCGTGATGCCTGTGGCAGGCGAACGCGAATATCGACTTCATCGGGGGCATGGGCCGGCCGGTAGCTGGCGACCTGCAGGCCGGTGGTGATGAGCTGGACGGCGCTGCCGATGGCCGCCACGTCGGTGCCCAGCCGTGCGGCGGCCTCGCGGTCGACGTTCAGGCGCCACTCGATGCCGGGCAGGCTGCGATTGTCCTCGACGTCGCGAAAGCCACCCAGGCGTTCCATGGCATTGCGGATGTGGGCCACGGCGGCATCGCTGTCGGCGGGCTCCTCGGCGCTGATCTCGAGCACGATGGGCTTGCCGGCGCCGGGGCCCTCCTGCTGCTGGCGAAACTCCAGGACTATGCCGGGCAGGTCCCCGGTGCGCTCGGCCATTTCGTCCATGATCAAGCGGGCGGGCCGGCGCTGCTGCCAGTCGATCAGTTGGAACTGCACCACGCCGATCACGTCGTTGCCGATCTGCTCGTCGGGGACGCCGTAGGAGCGGGCATAGAGCGCCTGCACCTCGCTCATGCCGGCCAGGCGAGCCTCCACGCGACGCACGATGGCATCCTTCTCGATGGTGGAAAAATCGCCCCGGGAGCGCACGACCACCTGGGCGCTGTCGGGTTCGACGGCAGGGAAGAATTCCACGCCGTGATTGAAGCGGCCGTAGCCGGTGAAGATCAGCGCCATCAGCAGCAGTGCGACGACCAGAGTCAGGCCGGGCCAGGCCAGCAGGCGGGCCAGCACGGCACGGTAGAGGCGCCCGCCGGCGGTGATCAGTTCGTCGCCATGGATGGGCCGGGCCGTGCGGGCGCTCAACAGGCCCCCCAGGGTCGGCAGGAAGATGAGCGCCATGGCGAGAGAGGCGAGCAGGCAGAGGATCACCGTGGCCGGCAGGTACTTCATGAACTCACCCACCACGCCGGGCCAGAACAGCAGCGGTATGAAGACGGCAAGGGTGGTGGCGGTGGCGGCAATTACCGGCCAGCTCATGCGCGAGGCGGCGTTGACCCAGGCGTCGTGGGGAAGCTGACCCTCGCGCAGGTTGCGGTCGGCCAGCTCGCTGACCACGATGGCGCCGTCTACCAGCATGCCGGCGACCAGGATCAGGGCGAACAGCACCACGATGTTGAGGGTGTAGCCGATCGCCCAGATCAGCAGGATGCCGGTGAGGAAGGCGCCGGGAATGGTCAGCCCCACCATCAGCGCCGAGCGCAGCCCCATGGCGGCCAGTATCACGACCAGCACCAGGACCACGGCGGTCAAGACGTTGTTGAGCAGCTCCGAAAGCATCTGCTCGACGGTATCGGACTGGTCCATGATGGTGGTGATGCTGAGCTCATCGGGCAGCAGCGGTGCGGCGTCAGCCAGTACCTGGCGGACGCTGGCGATGGTGGCGATCAGGTTGGCCCCGGCGCGCTTGGAGATTTCCAGCACCAGGGCGGGCTCGTCGTCGATACGGGCGAACCCGTCGGGATCCTTGAAGGAGGGATGGATCCAGGCGACATCGGCGAAGGTCACGACCCGGTCGCCGTCGACCTTGACCGGCATCCCCATGACGTCCTCCAGCGATGCGATCACCCCCGGCACCTTGATCGGGGCGCGACCGGCGCCGGTGTCCAGGCTGCCTGCGGCCACCAGGCGGTTGTTGCGGCTGATCAGGCTGAAGAGGTCATCGAAGTCGACGCCGTAGCTATCGAGCACCAGGGGGTCGAGCACGATCTCCAGCATCTCCTCGCGCTCGCCGCCGATATCCACCTCGAGAACCTCGGGGATGCCCTCCATGGCATCCTGCAGGCGACGGGCGATGGCGAGGCGCTGGGCTTCTTCCAGGGGGCCGGACATGCCCAGGGTCAGTACCGGGAAGAGCCCCACGTTGACCTCGAAGACCCGGGGTTCATCGGCCTCCTCGGGGAGTTCGGCGCTGGCGATATCGACCTTCTCGCGGACGTCGGCCAGCGCCTGGCGTGGGTCGAAGCCGGCATCGAACTCCAGGGTCACGGCGGCGTGGCCTTCGCTGGACTGGGCGGTCATCTTGCTGACCCCCTCGATGGTGCGCAGCTCCTGCTCCATGGGACGAACCAGCAGCCGCTCACCGTCCTCCGGGCTGACGCCCTCAAGCGAGAGCGAGACGTAGATGATGGGAATCGCGATGTCCGGATTGGCTTCCTTGGGCACTACCTGCCAGGCGGCGAAACCGGCCAGCAGCAGCGAGGCCAGTATCAGCAGGGTGGTGCGCGACCGCTCCAGCGCGGCTTCGATCAGGGTACGCATGGTCAGGGCGTCTCCCGTGCCGCCTCGTCCTGCTCGAGAGCCACCGCCGTGACACCTTCACCCTCCGCGACGAATCCGCCCCCGAGGGTGATCAGGCGCACCGTCTCGGGCAGGCCGGTGACGCGCACCTCCCGGGTGTCGGTCTCCACCAGGCTGACACGGGAGATCACGACCCTGTCGTCATCATCCAGGTGCTTTACGCGCAGCCGACCCTCCTCGTCCAGCTCCAGCAGAGCGGGGGAGAAGCGGTGCACGTCGCGCTCTGGGAGGGTGATGGTCAGGCTGGCGCTGGCGCCGGCGACCCGACGGCGCTCCGGATTGTCGAGGGTTGCCTCGATGTAGTAGGAACGGGTGGCATCGTCGGCTCGGCTGGCCACATGGGCCAGTTCGCCGGGGAGCGTGGTGCCATCCAGCAGCCGCACCTCCACGGGCAGGCCGGGTTCGAGGGTCAGGGCGTCCCGCTGGGAGACCCAGGCGCTGGCGGTGAGCCGGCGGTCGTCGATCAGCCGGCCGTAGGCCTCGCCGACCTGCAGTACGTCGCCAAGCTCCACGTCCAGGCGGTCGAGAATGCCATCAAAGGGGGCGACGGGGCGCGTTTCATCCAGGGTATGGCGCAGTTCGGCGACATCGGCGGCGGCCATGCTGACGCTGCTCTGCAGGCGCAGGTACTCGGGCCGGGAGATCAGTTCGCGCCGACGCAGGTCCTCGGCACCGCTCAATTCGGCACGGGCAAGGGTGAGCTGGTCTTCGGCCCTGGCCAGCTGTGCCTCCAGGGCATCGGTCGACAGGACCAGCAGGGGCTCGCCCGCTTCCACCCTGCTTCCCAGGGAGATCGGCAGTTCCGAGACCCGCCCGGCCTGGCGGCTGCGGAGTTCCACCTCCCGGGCGGCTACCAGCTGGCCCTGGGCGACCAGGCGCGGTGCATGGGGTGCGGCCTGGCTGAGCCGGTACTCGACGCGGGTCGGTGCCGCTTCCCGAGCCGGATCGGCCGGTGGCGCCGACGTCTGGAAGCGCTGCATGTCGCCGAATGCCAACCATAGCAAGAGCACCAGCAGCAGGGCGGCGGCCAGCAGGTAGGAAAGCGGAGGACGTCTGGGCATGCGACCTTCCATGGTTTGACGTGACCGGCGAGCGCGGGCCGGTGCGGCCAGGTACAGGGGGCGATGAATCGCTCAATCTACTGCAAGAACCGGGCTTTGGGCCAATTTCATTCAATCTGTTTCGTTATAGAGTCGGGAGATATCCCTTAAGGTGCCTATTTTTCGCAATCATTCATCGAAATGAAAGCCTTCCGCAGCGAAACGGTTGGCTATCATGTACGAGACGGCCAGCCGATCGCCTAGCCGGAGGTCGGATTGAGTTTTGTGCACTGCAGGCATAACATTCACCGCGTTCCGAATCCGAGCCAGGGTGGCTGTCATGTCGCCCGGCTCATCCTCACGGCGACCAATCCGAAGGAGCAATGATGAAAGATCCCGTACGTATTGCCATTACCGGCGGTGCTGGCCAGATCAGCTACTCCCTTATCTTCCGTATCGCGGCTGGCGACATGCTGGGCCCGGATCAGCCCGTCATTCTCCAGTTGCTCGAGATCACGCCGGCCATGGATGCCCTGAACGGCGTGGTCATGGAAGTGAACGATTGTGCCTTCCCGCTGGTGCAGGACATCGTCGCCACCGACGATCCCAATGTCGCATTCAAGGATGCCGACTTCGCTCTGCTGGTCGGTGCTCGCCCGCGCGGCCCCGGCATGGAGCGCAAGGATCTGCTCGAAGCCAACGCCGCTATCTTCTCCGTGCAGGGCAAGGCGCTGAACGACAACGCCAGCCGCGACGTCCGCGTCCTGGTGGTGGGCAACCCCGCCAACACCAACGCCCTGATCGCCTCCTGCAACGCGCCGGACCTCAGCCCGCGTCAGTTTACCGCCATGACGCGCCTGGACCACAACCGGGCCCTGACCCAGCTGGCCCAGAAGACCGGCAAGCGCGTCACCGATGTCGAGAACATGATCATCTGGGGCAACCACAGCGCAACCCAGTACCCGGACCTGGCCCACTGCAAGGTGGACGGCAAGGCCGCTTTCGACCTGGTCGAGCGCGACTGGTACGAGAACACCTTTATCCCCGACGTGCAGCAGCGCGGCGCGGCGATCATCAAGGCGCGCGGTGCCTCTTCCGCCGCTTCTGCCGCCTCCTCCGCCATCGACCACATGCGCGACTGGGCGCTGGGCACCGATGGCGTGGTGAGCATGGCGATTCCTTCCGATGGCAGCTACGGCATCGAGAAGGGCATCATCTACTCCTACCCGGTGCGCTGCCAGAACGGCGACTACGAGATCGTCCAGGGTCTCGAGGTCGACGACTTCAGCCGGGGCCGCATGAAGGCCACCGAAGACGAGCTGCGTGAAGAGCGCGCCGCCGTCGAGCACCTGCTGGGCTGATCGCTTAGATCGCCGCACGACAACGCCCCGACGAGACGCCTCGTCGGGGCGTTTTTTATTGGTGTCGTGACAGGAAAAACAGCTGTTGGAGCGCTCGGTTCGGCGCTCCGACTCCGCATCGCGACTGGTGCCGGCAGGCGCCTCGGCGGAGGCCGCAACGTCAGTGGCTATCGCCGGCGCAGGGTGGCACCGCCGGGAGGCCTTCGGCCTCCAGTCGTGAGCTGAAGCTTCCTCCAACAGCGGTGTAGCACCGTCGGTGGAAAGAGTCGCTGTTGGAGCGCTGGTCCCCATCGCGACTGGCGCCGGTAGGCGCCCCGGTGAAGGCCACCGTCAATGCGAGCGAACGTCAATCCCGCAGGCTGATGATCCGCCAGCCTTTCTGCTCGGCCACTTCACGCAGGGTGTCGTCCGGGTCGACGGCAACCGGGTGGTCGACAAGCTCCAGTAGCGGCAGGTCGTTGTGAGAGTCGCTGTAGAACCAGGAGCCGTCCAGGGTCAGGTCCTTGTCGGCCAGCCACTCCTCCAGTCGTTTCACCTTGCCTTCTCTATAGCTGGGCGTGCCGCTCACCTTGCCGGTATAACGGCCGTCGACCACTTCCGGTTCCACGGCGATCAGATGGTCGATGCCCAGGCGTTCGGCAATAGGGCCGGTGATGAAGCGGTTGGTGGCGGTGACGATCAGCAGGGTGTCGCCCCGGGTGCGATGCCGGGCGACCAGCTCCTCGCCCTTGGCCAGGATGTGGGGTTCGATCTTGCTGGCCATGAACTGCTGGTGCCAGGCGGCCAGCTGTTCGGGGGTATTGTCGACCAGGGGTTGCAGTGCCACGGCGAGAAACGCATGGATATCCAGCGTGCCGGCATCGTAGTCGGCCATGAAGCGGTCATTGGCTTCCCGGTAGGCCTGTGGGTCCACGGCGCCCTGTTCCAGCAGGAACTCGCCCCAGGCGTGGTCGCTGTCGATGGACAGCAGGGTGTTGTCCAGGTCGAAGATGGCCAGACTCACGGCTTACCTCTTTCGATTGTTGAATGCATGGCTGAATGAAACGCAGCGTCAGATAACGGCTGCATTTTGTAAAAGTCCGGGATTATGTCAGACATCGGACGCCGGTGCTAAGCCACGGGCGGCGCTGCTTTCCTCTTCCTGTGTGCCGGTCGCGGCAGGGGCTGCCACTTTGTTGTATTGATGCACTTCACGGCATTGTGGAAGAATGGCTGTCAATGATGAATTCACAAGGTGACGTCCGTGATCGACGCTGACGGCTTTCGCCCCAACGTTGGCATCATCATCGCCAACGGCCAAGGGCAGCTGCTTTGGGCGCGTCGGGTGGGACAGAATGCGTGGCAGTTTCCCCAGGGAGGCATCAAGTCAACCGAAACACCGCAACAGGCCCTCTATCGCGAGCTGGAAGAGGAAATCGGCCTGACTGCCGATGACGTCGAATTGCTTGCCTGTACCCGGGGATGGTTGCGCTATCGCCTGCCGCGACGCATGGTTCGCATGCATTCCAGGCCGGTCTGTATCGGCCAGAAGCAGAAATGGTTCCTGCTGCGGATACGCTGCCAGGAAAATCGTATTTGCATGGATCGCTCGGAGAAGCCCGAATTCGATGGCTGGCGCTGGGTCAGTTACTGGTATCCGCTGGGCCAGGTAGTACCCTTCAAGCGTGAGGTCTACCGTCGCGCCTTGAGAGAGTTGTCGCCTCGGGCTCAGCGGTTGGCGCTGGAGGGGCGCTGATGCACAGACGGCGGCATGGCCGGGATGGGCCAGATCGCTTCGATGGTGTCGATGGCACTTTTTCGCATCGATTTCCTCAGCTAGGCGGGAGATGAGAACAATGGAAAGCAAGACGCCGATGCTCGAGGTTCTGCGACGGGTCATCCAGGAGGTGAACGGGGCGCGCAATCTGGATGCAGCCCTGGCCACCATGGTGCGTCGTATCCGCAAGGCCATGCACACCGATGTGTGCTCCTTCTACCTCTTCGACCCCGAGATCGAGGAGCTGGTGTTGATGGAGACCATCGGTCTCCACAGCCGCGCCGTGGGGCGGGTCAGTCTGCGTGTCGGGGAAGGCCTGGTAGGGCTGGTGGCGGAGCGGGAGGAGCCGCTCAATCTCGAGGATGCGCCGGCTCACCCCCGCTTCCGCTACTTCGAAGCGACCGGCGAGGAGCGCTATTCGAGTTTCCTCGGGGTGCCGATCATCCATCAGCGCCGCATGCTGGGCGTACTGGTGGTACAGCAGAGCGAAAAGCGCCGCTATGACGAGGAAGACGAAGCCTTCCTCATTACCATGGGGGCGCAGCTGGCCGGCGTGCTGGCCCATGCCCTGGCCACCGGCAGCCTGACCCGGCCGAGCCTGCCGGGCGGGCAGGCGCTGTTCACCGGGGTTGCCGCATCGCCAGGCATGGCTATCGGCGAGATCGTGGTCATCGCCCCGCCGGCGGACCTGAACAGCGTGCCGGATCTGGTGCCGACCGACGTCGAGCACGAGATAAGCCGCCTTCGCGTGGCCATCGGCCGCGTCCGCGAAGAGATCAAGGCCGCCGGGGAGCGCCTGGCCAACCGGATTTCCGCCCAGGAGCTGGCGCTGTTCGAGGTCTATCAGCAGATGCTCAGCGAGGCGGCGCTCTCCCAGGAGGTCGAGAAGCGCATCCGCGAGGGGCAGTGGGCACCGGGGGCGTTGGCCGATGTGGTGCGCCGCCATGTGCAGTATCTCGAGCGGGTCGACGACGACTATCTCAGGGAGCGCGCCGCCGATGTGCGCGACCTGGGGCGCCGTGTGCTGGCCCACCTCCAGGAAGAGACTCCTCAGGTCCCCGATGTCTTTCCCGAAAGCACCATCCTGGTGGGCGACGAAATCAGCGTCGCCACCCTGGGCGAGGTGCCGCGGGAACGTCTCGCCGGGCTGGTTTCCGTGCGCGGCTCCAGTACCTCCCACGTGGCCATCATCGCCCGGGCCATGGGCATTCCCACCGTGCTCGGCATGGTCGACCTGCCCTTGCCGCGGCTCTCCGGCGCCAGGGTAGTGCTGGACGGTCACCGGGGGCGGCTCTTCGTGCGCCCGTCGGAAGAACTGGAGGGTCGCTACCGCAGCCTGATCGCCGAGGAAGAGGCGCTGACCGAGGTGCTGGAGCATGAGCAGGACCTGCCCAGCGAAACCCCCGACGGCCATGTCATGCCGCTGATGGTCAATACCGGGCTGGCCATCGATATGGCCGTATCGCTGAAGAAGCGGATCAGCGGTGTCGGCCTGTATCGCACCGAAGTGCCGTTCATGATTGCCGAGCGCTTTCCCGGCGAGCAGGAGCAGGCTCGGCTCTACCGCGACCAGTTGGAAAGCTTCTCGCCTCTGCCGGTGGTCATGCGCACCCTGGACATCGGCGGCGACAAGGACCTGCCCTACTTCCCCATCGAGGAGGCCAACCCCTTCCTCGGCTGGCGCGGCATTCGGGTCACGCTGGATCACCCGGAAGTCCTGATGGTGCAGCTGCGTGCGATGCTGCGTGCCTCCTGCGGCCTGGATAACCTGCAGGTACTGCTGCCGATGGTGACCAATGTCGACGAGGTCGACGACGCCCTGAAGCTGCTGGACCGGGCCATTCGCGAGCTGGGCGAGGAGGGTGTGGTGGCGAAGCGTCCGCTGGTCGGCGTCATGCTGGAAGTGCCGGCGACGCTCTACCAGCTCGATGCCCTGGCCGAGCGAGCCGATTTCTTCTCGGTGGGAAGCAACGACCTGACCCAATACCTGCTGGCAGTGGATCGCAACAACCCCAGGGTTGCCGATCTCTACGATGCCTGCCATCCGGCGGTGCTCTCGGCCATGTCCCGGCTGGCGGAGGAGTCGGCCAGGCTGAAAAAGCCAATTTCGGTGTGCGGCGAGCTGGCCGGTGATCCGGCGGGTGCACTGCTGTTGATGGGGATGGGGTTCGATGCGCTGTCCATGAATGCGCCAAGCCTGCCCCGCGTACGCGCCGCCATTCGCCGGGTTTCACTGACAGCGGCACAGGCCCTGGTGCAGGAGACCCTGGCCCTGAACACGCCCGGAGCGGTGCGTAGCCATCTCTTTTCTCGGCTCAGCGAATGGCAGCTGGCTCACCTGCTGCCGCCACGGGACTGAAAGCGCCACATGTGCCTGATTGCCTTTGACTATCGTCCGGACAGCCGCTTTCCGCTGCGGCTGGTTGCCAACCGCGACGAGTTCCATCAGCGTCCTTCGGCCCCCCTGGGGCCCTGGCAGGAGACCCCCGATATCATCGGCGGTCGCGACCTGGAGGCTGGCGGGAGCTGGCTGGCGGTTCATCGACGCGGTCGCTTCGCCGCCGTCACCAACGTGCGTGATCCCGAGCTCAAGGTTACCGCCGACGCCCCCAGCCGTGGCCAGCTGGTCCGCGAGGCGCTGGAGTGCGCCGATCTTGCCGACTGGCTGAGGAAACTCGCCGACGGCGATGGCTGGCGCTATGCCGGCTTCAATCTGTTGGCCGGCGAGGTGGGCCGGCTCTGGCACCTGCACCGGGGGCGTGATCGCCTTGTGCTCGACGTCGTCACACCCGGCGTCCATGGGCTCTCCAACGCAGGGTTGAACACCGCCTGGCCGAAGCTGATCAAGGCACGCCAAGGGGTGGTCGAGGCGCTACGCCGCGGTCACTGGCCCGACGACGCCCTGGCAGCTCTGGCCGATGCGGGTCGGGCCGAGGACGACCAGCTGCCCGATACCGGCATCAGCCTGGAGCTCGAGCGTATGCTCTCGGCCCCCTTCATCATTGGTGAGCAGTACGGTACCCGTGCCATGAGCTGGCTGGAGTGGGATGCCGAGCGCGCCGCCATTCGTATGGGAGAGCGCCGCTTCGGTCCCGGCGGCATCCTTCAGGGAGAGAGCGAGGAGAACGTGGTGCTTGCCCGCTAGTGGCCTGGTTGTTCTGTGAGAACGGTCGTTCTGTGCCGTCATGACAGCTGTACCCGAGGGGCGTACACTTTAGTAATCGACGTGTTATCACAGGGATAAGAATGCCCCCCGCTATTCACAAGGATCGCCTCTGGTCGCATCTTGTCTGGCCGCTGCTCTGGCCACTGCTGCTGGCTCAGTTGCTGTTGGTGCTGCTCTGCCTGGCGGTTGGACTCTTTCTCTGGCTGGCCACGCCCGACCCCACCTCCTGGGCGGCATCCGGCTGGCTGCTGTTGACCCTGTTGGTCGGCACCACGCTGACCACGGCGGCCTTCCTGCTGCAGCTGCGTCACCGGCTGCGGGAGTGTGACGCGCAGATGGAAGACGGGCTGAAACGTGTAGAGCGGCTGCTGCTCGAGGCCGATCAGATATTGCCCAGCTGGCTTGCCCCCCCGGTGTTGTCCGTGTCCGAGCAGGACTCTCCTGCCACGCGCCTGGAAAAGCTTCAGGCAAGCGTGGCCCAGCTGCATGCTCGTCTGTGCCAGGCGCCTGATCTGGCTGGCCTGCTGCTCTCCGTGCCGCGTCCGGCACTGCTGCTCTATCAAGGGCGTATCGTTGGCGCCAACCTGGCCATGGAGCGGCTGCTGGGGGAGCGCGCCGAGGCGCTTGAGGGGCAGGGCTCCGAAACCCGGTTGCGCAGAATGCCGGAGCGTGACGGCAAAGCCGCTGAAATGCAGGTGCTCGATGCGCAGCAGAGTTGGCGTCAGCTGGAGGTGGAGCACTTCGAAGCCCAGGATTACCAGCTGCTGCTGTTCGATGACCCCCACGACAGGCTGCCCCAGTTGGGGGGGCTGGTTGCCGCTCGTGAGCGTGCCCGGGAGGAATCCCGGCTCAAGTCGCGCTACCTGACGCTGTTGCAGCGTGAACTGGAGCCGCTGCTGACCGACCTGGCAGAGGGAATGAAAAGCGCAGACGGTCACCTTGCGCCAGGCCATCTCGACGAACTGCGCGAGCGCATGGCCGAAGTCACGCTGCTGGTGAGGAGCCTTGCCGGTGAGGGCGTGGACGAGGAAGCCCCCGATGGCTTGCTCGTCTCTGGCCCGGCTTTGCCGCTGCGTGTCCTGATCGTCGACGACGGGCCGGTCAACCGCATGCTGGCGAGCCAGGTACTGGAAGGGCAGGGCTTTGAGGTCGACTGCGTGGCCAGCGGCCAGGAAGCGTTGAAGCACCAAGATGGCCAGGCCTACGATCTGGTGCTGATGGATATCTTCATGCCGGACATGGATGGCCTGGAGGCGGCTCGGCGCTGGCGTGAGCTGGAGGCCGGTGACCCCGAGGGCTCCCGCAGTGTGCTGGTCGCCCTTACCGCCAATGCCAGCGAAGAGGACCGCCGCCGCTTCCGCGAGGCGGGCATGGACGACTATCTGGCCAAGCCCTATGGGCCCCGGGCCCTGATCGACCTGCTGCGCTATTGGCGTCCCGATGCCTTCGGGGAGGCCGCTAACCCCTGATGCTTCCGGTCAGGCTGCGGAGATATGACTTGGCTGCGTTCCATCGCCCTGCTGAAAGAGACAGGGCTTCTTCTTTGAGGTAACGGTTGTGAACTACCCCGATATCGATCCGGTCGCTATTTCGCTGGGTCCCTTTCAGGTCCACTGGTATGGCCTGATGTATGTGATCGGCTTCGTCGGTGCCTGGTGGCTGGGCCGCCTGCGCGCCGAGCGCGTCGGGCTGACCCGCGACGACGTGGGCGACCTGCTGTTCTACGCTGCCATCGGCGTGGTCGCCGGTGGCCGCCTGGGCTATGCGCTCTTCTACGGCATGGGCCAATGGCTGGCCGATCCGCTCTGGGTGTTTCGGATCTGGGACGGGGGCATGAGCTTTCACGGTGGCCTGATCGGGGTGCTGCTGGCGGCACTCTGGTTCGCCAGGAAGAAGCGGATGGCATTCTTCACCCTCACCGACTTCTTTGCCCCCATGGTGCCCATTGGCCTGGGGGCAGGGCGGATCGGCAACTTCATCAACCGAGAGCTGCCGGGGCGGGTCACCGAGCTGCCCTGGGGCATGCCGTTTCCCGGCATGGGGCCGGAGCCGCGACACCCCACGGCGCTCTACGAGGCCTTCCTCGAGGGCCTGGTCCTCTTCGTGGTGCTATGGTGGGTGTCGGCGCGTCCCCGCCGTCGCGGCCTGGTTTCCGGTCTCTTCCTGCTGCTCTACGGCATCTTCCGTTTCCTGGTTGAGTTCTTCCGCCTGCCGGATGCCCATATCGGCTATCTCGCCTTCGACTGGTTCACCCTGGGCATGCTGCTGACGCTGCCGATGATCGCCTTCGGCATCGTGCTGATCGCCTGGTCGCGCCGCCAGCCGGTGGACGAGGTGTCACGAAGTGATACTCGGCCGGAATAGGACGCGAGCCGGAGAGAAAGGTAGACTCTCGGCCTATCGACTATTCCATGCAAAAACCCCATGCAGAGTTCGCCAACGATGCCTGACGACATGACCCAGCCTGCGTTCGAGCAGACTCCACACGAGCAGCCCCCGCTCGAGCAACCCTATCTGGACCTAATGCGGCTGGTGCTTGAACAGGGCGTGGAGCGGGACGACCGCACCGGCGTGGGTACCCGCTCGGTCTTCGGCCACCAGATGCGCTTCGACCTGTCGCGGGGCTTTCCCCTGGTGACCACCAAGAAGCTGCATCTGCGCTCCATCATCCACGAGCTGCTGTGGTTCCTGCGCGGCGACACTAACATCGCCTACCTGCGGCAGAACGGGGTGCGTATCTGGGACGAGTGGGCCGACGAGAACGGCGATCTGGGGCCGGTCTATGGCTATCAATGGCGCAGCTGGCCCGACCCGCGAGGCGGCCATGTGGACCAGATCGTCACGCTGCTCGACCAGATTCGCACCAACCCGGGGTCCCGGCGGCTGATCGTGTCGGCCTGGAACCCGGCACTGGTCGACGAGATGGCGCTGCCGCCGTGCCACTGCCTGTTCCAGTTCCATGTGGCCAACGGGCGCCTCTCCTGCCAGCTCTATCAGCGCAGTGCGGATATCTTCCTGGGGGTGCCCTTCAATATTGCCAGCTACGCGCTGCTGACACAGATGATCGCCCGGGTCACGGGCCTGGAGCCTGGTGACTTCGTCCACACCCTGGGCGACGCCCATCTCTATCGCAATCATCTGGAACAGGCCGAACTGCAGCTCTCGCGCACACCGCGCCCGGCTCCGCGGCTGGTGCTGGCGCCGGGCGTCGACGAGCTGTTCAACTTCCGTTTCGAGCACATCGCCATCGAAGGCTACGACCCCCATCCCCATATCAAGGCCGAGGTGGCGGTATGAACGACGAGACACTGGTGCCGGTGGCGATGATCGCCGCGCTTTCCCGTAACCGGGTGATCGGCGTGGAGAATCAGCTGCCCTGGTATCTGCCGGAGGACCTCAGGTTCTTCAAGCGCATGACCCAGGCCAAGCCTCTGGTCATGGGGCGCAAGACCTTCGAGTCGATCGGGCGACCCCTGCCGGGGCGGCTCAATATCGTGGTGACCCGCGACAGCACCTTCCAGCACGATGGGGTGCGTGTCTGCCATGACCTGGCGTCGGCTCTGGCGCTGGCCGACCAGCAGGCGACCATCGATGGCTGCGAGGAGATCATGGTGATGGGTGGCGGCGAGATCTACGCCCAGGCGCTGCCCTTTGCCAGCCGGCTCTATCTCACAGAGGTGGATGTCGAGGTCGAGGGCGACGCCCGTTTTCCCGAACTGGACAGCCAGCAGTGGGAGGAGGTGCAGCGGGTGCCCGGTCAGCCGGCCGATGGCCAGCCCGACTACAGTTTCGTGGAGTACCGCCGCCGCTGACGAGGGTCGCCAGCCGGCGACATTTGTCAGCGCCCGGCTTCTGGCACAAACTTGCTGGAGGCCTTGCCATTAGCCTCTGCTGTCTACCAGAGACATTCTCTAGAGAGTTGCCCGTAGCCTGTGGCTTGTAGAGAGTTCCCTGTAGATTGCCTGTCAGAGCTTGCCTGGAGGATACCGGTTTGATCGATGAGCGTTCACTCCGCCTGCTGAATGACCTGGAAGTCTGCGCCGACACCGTCCTCGGCGAGCTGCACGGCTCTCGCGAGCGAATCCGCGAGCTGCAGGACCGGGTGGCCGAGCTCGAGGCGGCACGCCGGGAGCTGGAAGCGGCTCGCCTGGAACTTGAAGAGGAGAATCGAGAGCTCGACGAGCAGAATCGCGAGCTGGAGGAGGACAACGCCCGGCTGCGCGAACGGCTGCGCAAGGGTGAGCCTGCTCCCACGTTTCCGGGAGCGTCGCGTCGCGCCCAGGGGCTCGCCGCGCTGATCGGGCACCGGCCACGCGACGCCAACCCAGCCGAGCAGGGCGGCCCGGTGTCTCAGGGTGAGACTGAGGCACCGGGCGAGCCGGCTGTGCCGCAGGGCGGTGACCGGCAATGGCAAGGCGGGCCAGGGCTGGGGGAGCAAGAAAAGCGAGCAGAACAGAAAGAAGCACAGAAAGAAGCACAGAAAGAAGCAGAGAGAGCGGTAGAGCAGGGCGTGCGGGACGAGGAGAAGCCGCGCAAGAACGTATCGGCCGAGCGCCAGGCCCAGCTGCCCATCGAACAGGCGCCCTCCGCCGAGGCGCTGCTGGCCGAGTGGTACCGCCGCTACCCCGATACCTTCTTCAAGGGCCACACCCGACCGTTGAAAGTGGGCATCCACCAGGATCTGGCCGCCCGGGAGCCCTGGCCCGAGAAGCTGGTGCGTCGCGCCCTGGCCGGCTACGTCAATCTGCCGCGTTATCTGAAGGCGGTGCGCGAAGGCGCACAGCGTATCGACCTGGCCGGCCAGCCGGATGGCAGCGTCGATGCCCAGGCCGCCGAACACGCCCATCGCAAACTCGAACGGCTCCAGGCCGAACGGCGGCAGCGCGGGCAGGCCGCGGGGCCCAGCCGGCAGCGTGGCGAGAAGGTCGCCAAAGGCAGTCGAGGCAGCAGCAAGGGCGGCAGTGCCAGGGGCGAGGCCCCCGACGCCCGCTCGACGCCACGGGAGCCGCCGTCGCCTGCTCCTTCCACTCCAGCCTCTTCCGCTCCGGCCTCCAGGGCTGATCCGGAAGCGCGCATGGAGGCCAAGCTCTCGGCCCTGCTGGCCAAGCACAACAGCCAGGGCCAGGGGCGCTAGGAAGGTCGCAACAGAAGGTCGCCACGGAAATAGTGTTGATGCTCTGCCCTTGCCAGTCTTGTATCAGCGGGGCATCATGTGCGGGCTCATCGCTGCCAGGCAACTGTTTCGACAGGCCTGCGGCTGCGGCCCACGAGCGGGAAGCTCGCGGACTGCAATTTCAGGAGAAGGTTCCGAAGTGAAGGTAGGTCGCGAAGGAAAACAGTGTTTTTTCTTATTGCGTTCCCTCATTTCCCGGTATAGAGTTCTACCTGCGAGCATTGGACTATAACAAGGCTTCGCTGCGGTCATGCCCGGCCCTGGCCACTTCCTGAGAAGGAACCGAGCCAAGTGCGGCGGGACCCATGCCCGGCAAGCTACCTGCACGTGTCATTCGGATCCGTGCAGTAACGATCGAAACAGTAAGCTAGTGAAAGGAACTATCGCGATGAAAAAAACACTGTTAGCGACTGCCATTGCCGGCGCCCTGGGCGTCTCTGCTGCCGCTCAGGCGGCTACCGTTTATGACCAGGACGGCACCCGTCTGGACCTCTACGGCCGTATTGCCCTGGGTATCCAGGGTGGTGGTGAAGAGACCACTACCGACGACGAAGGGGTTGTCCGCAAGGCCAACGGCACCGAATTTGTCGACGTCTTCTCCCGCTTCGGCCTGCGCGGCAGCCAGCAGATCAGCTCCGACCTGACTGCCTTCGGTAACTTCGAGCTGCGCCCGCAGCTGGACGAAGTCAACCGCAATGCCCAGCAGGTGCGCAACAGCTTCCTGGGTCTGCGCAGCGCCAGCTTGGGTACCATCCAGGCCGGTAATTTCGACAGCTTCTACAAGGACACCGTTGGTGCGCCTTTCGATATCTACCTGAACAAGGGTTACGAGTTCACCGGCGGTAGCCACCGGGCACGCGGCGACTCCGTCGGCTATATCTCGCCGAACCTGGAAGGCTTCCAGGTCTACCTGATGGGCAAGCACCACACCGGTAACGGTAACGAGGCCGGCTCCGAGGGCAGCAACTCCTCCAAGATCAACACCGCTGGTGGTGCGGTCTATGAAGTCGACGCCCTGCGCCTGGCCCTGGGCTACGCCCAGGACCGCGAGAGCGTTGGTGGCACCGGCGAGAACATCTACGGCGGTACTGCTAGCTTCGAGTTCATGCCCGGCTTCTCCGGCCGCATTGGCTATGAGTACCAGGCTGAGGTCAACGACAAGATTGGCGTGGGCATGAGCTATGCCATCAATGAGTGGGCCTTCAACCTGGACTACTACCACATCAGCCTGCAGGGCGATGCGAAGGATGAGGCTAACGCGGAAGATCGCGACACCAGCCGCGACTCCTGGGCCGCTGGCGCCTACTACAAGATCTCCAGCAACTTCGACGTCTTCGCCGAGGTGCACGAGAGCGATCAGCAGTCCATCACCCTGTTCGACGATGGTACTGGCGACGATCTGCGCTCCACCCGCGACAGCGTCTACTGGCTGACCGGCGTTCGCTACCACTTCTAATCGCCCTGTCTAACGACAAGCGAGTACAGAAGATACGTCGATTCACTCGACGACAGAACCGGCCCTTCGGGGCCGGTTTTTTTGTAGGCTCACATTGTCGAAATCGTGGTTGCGGTTGATTCAGGTCAAGGAAGGGGGCACTGTGGTCCAGTGGCTGCTGCCGGTGCAGGACAGCGCGGGCGGGCTAGGTCAGAATCTCGGTTACAGATGCAACCAAGGAGTGCCCATGACGCTCGAGTCCTCTCGGCGCCAGCCGGCCAAGGCAACACGCTGCGAGCGCTGCACCCTGCATGCGCGCTGCCTTCCCCTGGGCCTCGAACTCGACGCGCTGGAATCCTTCGAGGCCATCATCCAGCATCCGCGACCGCTGAAGCGGGGCGAGGTGCTGGTGCGCCAGGGGGGCACGTTCGAGAGCCTGTTCGTGGTGCGCTCGGGCAGCCTCAAGCAGTCGGTGGCCCAGGAGGGGCAGCGCGACCAGGTGACCCATTTCTACCTGCCAGGCGAGGTGGTGGGGCTGGATGGCATCGGCGAGGATAACTGCTACGGCAGCGTGGTGGCCATGGAGTCGACCTTCGTCTGCGAGCTGCCCTTCCACCGGCTGGAGGATCTCGCCGAGCAGCTGCCGGAGCTTCGCGGCCAGCTCTATCGCTGCATGAGCCGTGAACTGCGCAACGACCAGCGCATGATGTGCCTGCTCTCGGGTCGCACCGCCGACCAGCGCCTGGCCAGCTTCATGCTGGGGCTCTCCGAACGCTTCCGCTTGCGGGGTTTCTCACCCTATCGCTTCCACCTCTCCATGTCCCGCTCCGATATCGGCAGCTATCTGGGGCTGGCACTGGAGACCGTGAGCCGTGTGCTGGCCCGTTTCCAGCAGCAGTCCCTGGCCACGGTGGCGGGGCGTGAGCTGACCATTCACGACATGGAGGCGTTGGTGGCACTGGCGGAAGAGGGGGTGGGCCGCCACTCGGGGGGCTGACGGGTATTCCCGCTTTTGCTTATGGGCCCAGGATGCCATGATGGCACCACGCTCGTTGAAAAATCGGTGGTTCGCCCTTGATCGGATGGCTGTTGTCGACCCTGCGTTCGCGCCTGCTGCTCGGTGTCAGCCTGGGCTGGCTGGCGCTGGTCGGTGCTCTGTTGGCCTATAGCCATCTCAGTGGTGGCGCGCTGGCCCAGCGCGAGAACCTCACGCATCTGGAGTACGAGGCACAGCTGATTGCCAAGCAGCTTGATCGCTCCATCCATGTGCGGAAACAGGCCCTCGCTCGCCTTCGCCCCTCCCTGGCATTGGACGACGACCTCTTCACCCAGCTGCAGCGCCAGGAAGGGCTGCTGGCGCTCTTCGACCGGCTGATGGTGTTCGATGCACAGGGTGAGCCGGTGGCCGCCTGGCCCCCCTTCGAACATGGCGGCCCCAATATCGCCGCCCGCGAGTATTTCCATCATGTCCGCGGATTTCGCCGTCCCCATGTCAGCGAGCCCTACGTGGGGGGCGAGACCGGCATCCCCCAGGTGATGGTGATAGAGCCGCTGCTCGATGAAGAGGGGCGCTTCCTGGGGATTCTCGGCGGCAATGCCAGCCTTCACGATGGTACCTCCTTCGTCAACCTGCGCTCTCAGCGGATCGGCGAAGAGGGCCACGTGGTGCTTGCCACCGCACAGGGGCAGATCATCAGCCATCCCGACCCTGGCTATCTGATGCAGGCGGTTCCCGCTGCCGACCGGCTGCCGCTGCTGGATCGGGCCCTCTATGGGTGGGAGGGCAGCGGCATGGGCGAACAGCTGGATGGCCAGCCCGCGCTGATGGCCTTCCGCCAGGTCTGGTCGGCCGATTGGGTCGTCGGGGTCTTCCTGCCCGTCAGCCAGGCACAGGCACCGATACAGCGCTATGCCACCGAGTTGCGCTGGGTGGGCCTGGCCACGGTGGCGCTGATGCTGCCGCTGCTCTGGTGGCTGCTCGGCCTGGGGCTGGCCCCGCTGCATCGGCTGGAACGCCAGATAGAGCGGGTAGGGCGTGGCGACGCCAGGCGGCTCAGGCTTCACACCACCATGCGTGAACTGCATCAGGTCGCCGATGCCTTCAACCGCCTTGAGGACCAGCGGCGCGATGCGCTCGCCTCGCGTGAGGCGCGCGAGGCCTTCCTGCAGGCGGTACTTGCCTCGTCCCCGGTGGGCATGTTCCTTGCCGACATGAAGGGGCGGATCAACTACGTGAATCCCGCGCTCGAAGCCATCTCCGGCTTCAACGTCGCGGCTTCCCGCACCTCCGAGTGGGTGCGCCGAGTACATCCCGACGACCGGCCGGCCTTTATCGAGCAGTGGCGTGCCACGCTGGAGAAGGGTGATGATCACCACCTTCAGTATCGCTTCCAGCGTGACGACGAACAGCTCTGGGTGGAAGCCCAGGTGAGCCGGGTGGAGCTGGGTGACACGGCGCTGGGCTTCGTCGGCATGATTCAGGACATCACCGAGCGTCATGAGCGGGAGACTCGCCAGCTCTGGGAGGCGGAGCACGACCCGCTGACCGGCTGTCTCAATCGGCGTGGCTTCGAGAACCGCCTGGAAGAGGCCTGCACCCTGCAGCGTCGCGACAGCGATCAGATCCTGTCGCTGATCATGATGGACCTGGATCACTTCAAGCCGGTCAACGATACCGCGGGTCATGCGGCCGGCGATGAGCTGCTGCGTCGGATCGGCCGGCTGCTTCAGGAGACGGTGCGCCAGCAGGATGCCGTGGCCAGGCTCGGCGGCGACGAGTTTGCCCTGCTGCTGCCGGCCTGCCCGATTGAGCGGGCCAGCGACATAGCCGAGCGGATCCGACAGGGCATCGAGGCGCTTGAATTCCAGGCGGACGGGCACGTTTTCCGCGTCACGGCGAGCATCGGCGTGTCGAGCCTGGATGAGGAGGATCGGGACGGCGGGCCCCTGGTCAAGCGTGCCGACCGGGCCAGCTACCGCGCCAAGCACAAGGGGCGCAATCGGGTGGTGGTGCAGGCAGGGCTGTCGCAGGTCGCCGAGGCTGGCCGGGATTAAACCTTTTCCGCTGCCTGCCGATATCTGATGCTGACACGCTTGCAGTGTGGACGGGTCGTCTCGCATTCGGCGGGTTCTGAGGAGTGCACGCCCCCTATGTCTCACAAGACGCTGGATATCGCCAGGGATACCACGCTCTACATGGTGGCCGCCGTACTCATCCTGATGGGTGCAACAGGGCTGTTGACCTACTGGCTGGGAATCGTCTACCCGCTGCGTAGCGTACTGCTGCCCGACAATGCGCTGGCCGTGCTGATGGTTGGCCTCGGCCTGTTGGCGCTCCTGTTGCGTTGGTCCGTGATGCATCGCATTGCCGGTCTCATCCTGCTTCTGCATGTGACCTACCTGCTTGGGCACAACATCCTGGCGGGGGGAAGGGAAGTGGGGGTGTCCTGGCTGACCGGCGACGTGCGGATGGGCTCCCTGGCGTCAGCGGTGCTGATGCTGGTGGCGCTCTGTCTGCTGCTCGGGGTGGGCCAGCGCCGGTCGCGTTGGCTGTGGAGCGGCGTAGGCGCGCTGCTGCTCTGCATCAGCCTCCTGGCCCTGCTCAGGCTCTTCCTGCCGGGTGGCGAGGCGGCATGGACGCTCAACAATGCCTCTTCGCCCCTGCTGGGCACGATTCTCTCCCTGTTCCTGGGCGTGGCGATGCTGCTGATGGCGCTGGGTGTCGACCGACCACAGCCGCGAATGGGGCGGCTGGCGCTTGCGGCCGGGCTCTTCGGAGTCCTGCTGAGCTGTACGGCCTGGCATCTGCTGAACTGGCAGTATCAGGAGGACAAGCAGCTTCACGCCAGCCATCTGCTGGACAACCTGCAGTTCAACGCCGAACAGGTGATGGCCGCGCAGCTGCTGTTGGCCCAGCGAATGGCCGAGCGCCTTGATGCCCCTGAGGGTGGGGGCGATGCGGCGATACGTGATGGCCACGTCGAGCACTATTTCCGCGACTCACCCGGCATGCAGGCGATCGGGCTGCTGGATCAGTCAGGATGGACTTGGGAGCAGTCACGCAGCGAGGCCGCCGGTCGATGGCTGGAGGAGCAACTGGCCGACTCCCAGGTCGAGGCGTGGTTGCAGCAGAACTTCCCTCAGCCGAGGCTGATGCTGGCCGACCCGGGGCAGAGCCATATCGCGCTGATGGTGACTCAGCTGCCTACGGCTGACCGGCAATTGGTAGGCAGCCTGGATCTTGTCATGTTGCTTAAGGAAGAGCTTCGCGTCCAGTTGGGGACCTACATGGTTCGTGTGTTGCGCGGGGACGCCCCCCTGCTCGACATGCGGGCGCCGGGCCGCACGGCGGGCGAATTGAGCTACCCGCTTGTTGCGCGGCGCCATATCGGCTTGCCGGGAGGGGTCAAGCTGACTCTCGAAGTCGTTCCCGATTCCGTCAATGACATGCTCATGGCCGGGTTGATACCCGGCGGGGTGGCGTTCTCCGGTCTGCTGCTGAGCTATCTCATGTCGTTCAGCCTGGGGCTGGCCTATCAGCGACATCAGGACCGACGTACGCTATGGGAGAGCGAACAGCGCTACCGCTCGCTCTTCGCCTATAACCCCGATGCGGTCTTCTCCATCGACCCCCGGGGTACCTTCGTCACCGCAAATTCCACCTGTGCTGCTCTAACGGGCTTGCCCGTGGATCAGATCATCGGCTCGCACTTTTCGCAGCTCATTCTCCCCGGCGAGATCGAGCGCATTCAGTACAATTTCGATGAAGCCCTTAAGGGAAACGCGCAGCGTTACGAGGTCGCCATCGTCAACGATACCGGTGAGCCGCGCCTGCTATACGTGACCAATCTTCCGATCCTGGTGGATGGGGTTGTCCAAGGCGTGTTCGGCATCGCCAAGGATGTCACGGAGCAGCACAGGAACGAGACTCGCCTGCGGGTGCTGGAGCGTAGTGTGGAAGCCAGCATCAACGGCATCGTGATCACCGACGCCACTCGGGAAGATTGCCCCATCACCTATGTCAATGACGCCTTCCAGGCCTTGACGGGGTATCGGGAGGAGGAGCTGCTCGGCCGTAACTGCCGTTTTCTGCAGGGAGCGGAGACGGACCTCGAGACGGTATCACTATTGCGCAGCCGGCTGGCCGAGCAACGCGACTGCCATGTCACGCTACGCAATTATCGCAAGGATGGCAGCACCTTCTGGAATGCGCTCTATGTAGCCCCGGTTCCCGATGGCGAAGGTCGCGTGACCCACTTCGTCGGCGTGCTGAATGACGTGTCGGAACGCCAGGCCTATGAAGATCGTCTTGCCCATAGTGCCAGTCACGATGCCTTGACCGGCCTGGCCAATCGATCGCTGCTGGAGGATCGGCTGATCCACTATTTTGCCTTGTCCCAACGACAGGATCGCACCATGGCCGTGCTGTTCGTGGACCTGGACGACTTCAAGCCGATCAACGACAGCCTGGGCCATGCCATCGGCGACAAGGTGCTGGTCGAAGTGGCCTGCCGATTGGATAGCGCCATGCGCCCTGGCGATACCCTGGGGCGCCTGGGGGGAGACGAGTTCGTGGCGCTGTTGCCTGACGCTACCCAGGAAGAGCAGGCAGAAATGGCCAAGCGTCTGCTGCAGCTCGTTGCTCGCCCCTATCGCATCGACCATCACGAACTCCATCTGTCGGCCAGCATTGGTATTGCCATCAGCAACGACACCATCGACCAGCCCATGGAGCTGATCCAGCAGGCCGATATGGCCATGTACAGGGCGAAGCAGCAGGGGCGTAACGCCTATCAGTGGTTCACACGTGAAATCACCACCCGTGTCAACGAGCGACTGGTGATGCGTAATGAACTCCAGGATGCTATCGACTCGCAGCGGCTCGAGCTCTACTACCAGCCCCTATACGACCAGGTGGGTGACATCGTTACCGTGGAGGCCCTGCTGCGCTGGAAACATCCTGCAAGAGGCTTCGTGCCGCCCAGCGAGTTCATCCCCCTGGCCGAGGAGACCGGCCAGATCATGCCGATCAGCCGCTGGGTGCTGGAACGGGCGTGTCTCGATATGGGGTTGCTTGATGCGCGAGGGTTCGGTGGTTTCAAGGTGGCGGTCAACCTCTCGCCCATGCAGTTTCACCGTGCCGGCTTCCTGGATACACTCAGGGACACTCTTGCCAGCACCCGGCTCCCGGCCGGTCGACTGGAGCTGGAACTCACCGAAGGGGTGTTGCTGAACGACGCGGAGGAGGCCGTCGAGATTCTTCACGCCCTGCGCAGGATGGGTATCGACGTCTCCATCGATGATTTCGGCACCGGCTTCTCCAGCTTGAACTACCTCAAGCATCTTCCCATCAGCAAGGTGAAGATCGATCGCAGCTTTATCAGGGAAGTGACCCATAGCGTCGACGATGCATCCATCGTGCAGGCCATCATCTCCATGGCCCAGCACCTGGGACTGACCGTGGTGGCCGAAGGCATCGAGACCGAGAAGCAACACAGCCTGTTGAAGGGCTACGGCTGTGAAATCTTTCAGGGTTTCCTGCTAGCGCGGCCCATGCCGCTGGAACAGCTCGAGGTTCTGTTGAGAGCCAGCAAGCAAGCGCAGCAGATTGCTCCGTATCGCGGCTGAGTGCAGGTTGCCCCGACCTTGACCCGATAACCGGGAACAGTAGAATCGAGGCCTCGCTATTCGGCGCCGGGACGACCCGGTGTACGACCTGTCATACCGGGGACGACCCCATCCCACCATGGGAGCTAGACTCATGGCGTGGTTTTTTCTCGTCGTTGCCGGTCTTCTCGAAGTTGCCTGGGCCCTGGGACTCAAGGCCTCGGAGGGTTTCACCCGACCGTTACCCAGCGTATTGACCGTGATTGCCATGGTCGCCAGCTTTTACCTGCTTGCCCAGGCCATGAAAGTGCTGCCGGTGGGCACCGCCTATGCCATCTGGGTGGGCATTGGCGCCGTGGGCACCGTGCTGCTTGGCATTCTCCTCTATGGCGACAGCGCTTCGCCGCTGCGCCTGCTCAGCCTTGTTCTGATCCTTGCCGGGCTGGTGGGGCTGAAGCTGGCTGGTTAGGAGAAGGCCTTCCTTACGGCTCACAGACCGTGCGGTTGCGCCCGTGCTCCTTGGCCTGATAGAGCAGTTCGTCGGTTCTATGCACGCACTCATCCAGGTTGTCGGAGTCGATAAGTGAGCAAATACCGATGCTGGCGGTGATGTGCAGTGGAGATGAGGTGTCGTCGAGCATTGGCGTGGTGGCCAGGAGCTTGTGAAGCCGTTCGGCGGCATGCTGTGCTTCCGCTACGCTGGCTCTCGGCAGCATGATCACGAACTCCTCACCGCCCCAGCGACCAATGATATCGGCCTGCCGAAATACCTCCCGGCACAGCTCGGTGAAGCGCACGATGACTTCATCCCCGGCCTGGTGGCCCAGGGTGTCGTTGACCGTCTTGAAGTGATCCAGGTCGATCAGCATCAGGGCGGCCGGGGGAGCCCCGCGCTGCATAAGCGCCAACTCCTGATTGAGGCGCTGTTCGAAGGCCCGACGGTTGAGCAGGCCGGTGAGCGGGTCGGTGGCGGCATGCTTGGCCAGTTCGTGACGTGTTGCCTTCAGCTCGCGTATCAGCTCGGCCTGTTCGCGGTGGGCGTGCATCAGTTCCATATGCGCCATCACCTGGTTGGCGAGGGCCTGGAGCGCGAAGCGCTGGCGTTCGGTCAGCTCACGGGGCCGATAGTCGAGCACGCACAGCGTCCCGAGGGGATAGCCATCACGGCTCTCCAGAAGCGCTCCGGCATAGAAGCGCAGGTGAGGCTCTCCGGCCACCAGTGGGTTATTGGCGAAACGTGGGTCCCGGGTCGTGTCGGGTACGATGAAGAGGCCCGGCTGCAGGATGGCATGCGCACAGATCGAGACATCCAGCGGGGTCTCGCGCACCCCGAGCCCCTTTTCCGACTTGAACCACTGCCGGTTGCGGTCGATGAAGTTGATGACAGCGATGGGAGCCTCGCAGATCAGCGAAGCCACCTCGACGATATCACCAAACGCCGACTCCTCGGGCGTGTCGAGGATCTGGTAGTCTGCCAGCGCCTGTAAGCGCTGGTTTTCATATTCGGCTGAGCAGAAGTCGGTGTTGTCAGGCATGAGCGGGAAGTTGTTCCGGTAAAGCGATCAAGTTGTTGAAGACCTGCTGGGCCTGGAGTAGAGGAAACTTATCGTTCATCGGCCATCCATATTGGCAAAGTCCAGTCGCCCTGTCGTACTAGTAGAATGGGCGGTGGAAACAACCATCATGGCCCTCTTCCCTCCCCGTCACAACTGGCGCCATCTCATGCGGGAGGGCCTGGGGCATGATGGGCTTGCAGTACGACCCGTTGCCGGCTGGCGCAGGTGCCCATGTTTCGGGAATCGCTTGCAGGGCGTGGGGGTATGTGGGGGCAAAGGGGGGTGATATTGGTCAGCCGGCACAGCGCCTGCTGGCTTGTGCCCTCGCCCCAGCCGCCAGGTTGACAGATAGGGCGGGATGATCACCCCAGGGCTTTTGAGGTTGGAACAATCGCTTATATCGACGCTCATAATTGCTAGGAAAGATTAATAGTGACGTGCATCCACTGGATCATTTCAAATCGTAATAAGATTCAAATACGGCATGTTTCGATCGGGTTTCAGGCAGTACATAGACGATGCCATTCGAGTGCTTGAATGCGGGGCTTACCACGGTTGTATAGAAAGTTTTTGGTACATTGATGCAGCCATAAGTAATGCGTTTATCGTGTGCATAGGGTGTCGCCAGTCGCTCCGCGCGCCGCTCCCTGGGGGTGCCGGCCACGACAGGGTGTAGGGAGATGGCGGTTTCATAATCCACCCAGAGTATCTCGCCGCCCTTGAGGTTGCGTCCCAACGATGCCACAAAACGGCCTGCCGGTGTCGTGCGCTCATCCGGACGAATGTTCGCCAGGGCTCGCTCGCCAATGCCCGGCACCGAATCATCACCTACCGCCATACCCAGCAAGGCGGATGCCTCCCCACTGAGTTGGCCTGTCGCATCAAACATAAAAACCCGGGCCTCACGCTTGTCGACGATCATGAACGGCATGCCGAGATTATCTTCCGAGTGAGTGACCCAACTGACAATGGCCCTCACTTCCTCGGATGCGTGCTCGTGAATGAATCGGTGCCCTGAGTCTAACTGGTCATAGGCATTCGCTAGAGCCACTAGAGGCGTGGCAAAGGCAAGTATCAACCACCACAAACAGAGTGTTTTCATGCGTCTCATGGACATGCCTCCTGCGGCGATTGTCCAACGTTGACCTCACGCAGAACTGCTACCCGCGCTCTGGCATCGCTGGTAGCAGCTAGCTCTCCTCATGCGTCAGGTTTAGAAGCGGTCCTGCCTGGGTGCATACACTGGCGGTACATAAGTATCCCTGGGCGGCGTCACGAAACCGCTTTCCGGCAGCGGCTCTACCCGCTCAAGCTGCGATGTCGGCATATTGACGGCGGCGGTAGCGAAGGTCAGTTCCAGCCCTTCGCTGTGATACACGAGGGCGTCGAGAAACGTCCTATCCTTCTCTTCCACTGAAGAGGTGTCTGGCCTTCTGGCCTCTCCTGCCAACTCTTTCGCCAGGAGATATACCGATTCCGGCGGGAGGGTTGCCAGTTCGGGAGCGAGGAGATCCGATGGATCTGTGGGTTTCGGGTCGGTTGAGCGGGGATCCGTCGGAGTAGGGTCGCTGGGGTCGGCAGAAGTGGCACTAACAAACAGCGCGCCGTCGACATAGGTAATGGCGTAATTGCTGGTACTGAAAGTGCCTCCAGTGGCATCAGTGGGCGTGATCGCATAAGGGCTGCCATCCACACTGGCGGTGGCCACCGCGCCGTCGCTGGTCAGGCTGACGCTATCCACCGTTTCCGCATTCACCAGCCCCTCCGAGGTGAAGGCCTGAGGCGACAGGGGGAAGGTTTCGCCGAAGACCTTGGAGCCGTCATTGGCCGTGATGGTCAGCGGTGCTGGCGTGATATCCGCCCGGGTAAAGTAGGTTCCTTCAGCAGTGCCGAAGGGGGCAAAAAGATCATAGAACCCAGAGTCATCGGTAAAGGAGTTGGCTTGATAAGTAATCGGCTTCTCGTCGCCCACATCCTTGGTATCGAACAGGGCATTGCTTGTCGTGCCTAGCTCAGCGCCTGACTGTACACCGTTTATATCTGGCTCGAGGCCGCTGACGGTCGCGTTGCGCAAGCCGTCATACACCTTGTCGTCGCCCAGCCCGAATACCCAGGCCTTGGCATCCAACACTGCGCTAGCCCCGGTTAACGTAAGATCGTAGGCGTCGATTTCGGCTTGGGTGGTGGTATAACTAACAGGATTGAAACGTACGCCCAAGGTGCCTTCAGTGACAGTGATGCAGGGGGGGGCAGCGCAGTTAAAGTCCACTGTGCCACCATTGATATCACCCGGTCCCGTACCGTCATTGTCGGCAATCAGTATGGCATCGCCGCGCGTGACAGTAGTGGCCGCCGACATGTTGACATTCTGACCAGCTATCGCAGTAAAATCACCGTCTGTGAATGTGAGGGCGGCATCGACGTTTACATCGCGTTCAGCGTTGGCGATCAGGCTGCCCCATGTGCCGGTAATCGCCTCGTTGATGTTGATGTCACGATCGGCATTAAGCGTCAACGTCGTCGGCGACGTTGATAAGGCGGTCCACTCGATGGCGGCATTCACATTGATATCGCCTGAACCGGTGCCGCTGGCCCCGCTATTTTCCGTAGTCACGGTGATGTTACTGGTGACCAGGTTGCCATTTAGCTGATCGACATTGATATTGGCCTCGTTGACCCCGGAATCCGGTGCGAAGACGTTGTCGGTTTCGGTGGCGCCTGAGGTGGCCGCATCGGAGATGGTGATTTCCGCCGGGTCGAGCAACCACATGCCAAAGGCCCCGTTGGGCGCGCGGGTATCGATCCTGATACCCGAGACGTCCAACCAGCCACCGGAGGTTTCGATCAGGCCGCCGTTGCCAGACTCGGCACCGCCGCGGGCGGTAATGCTTCCGTAGGCACGGGTTGAGTCATCGGCCCATACCACCACCGTGCCGCCGTCGCCGGAGGTAATCGCGTCGGCGTTGATCGTGCTGCCCGCGCTCATGTAGGCCGCCTTGGCGTTCTGCACCGAGGGGTCCTTGCCCTGGTAGCCACCGCCGATCAATACGCTGCCGCCGCCGGCATCGCCGGACGCATCAATTACCGCATCATAGAGGCCGACGTGGCGGGCGCTCGCAATGACGCTACCCCCGGTTTCGCCGGCATCGGTGCCGGACACATCCAGGCTGCCGCCAATATTCACGGTGCCGCTCTGCATGTCACCCATCAGCATGATGGTGCCATTGCGGTTATCGATGCTCTGGGCGCGGATCACCCCGGTGTTGTTGACTGCGGACTGGAACAGCTCGCCTGCCGATTGAGCTGTCATCAGGACCTTGCCGCCATCGGCTTGAATCATCCCACCGTTCTGCGCCAGCGCATCCAGCGCGCCCTGGCTGACGGCCACATTCAGCAAGCCATCGCCAGCTACGTCGAGGGTAATGGCGTCGCCCGCGGCCAGTGCCACAGTGCCGAGATTGGCCTGAAGCGTGCCCTGGTTGCTGACGTTGGCACCAAGCAGGGCGATATAGCCGCCGTCGGCATTGATCGTGCCCTGGTTGACGATGCTGCCGTCGCCCGTCCCGGCGAAGCTGTAGTGGCCGGCCATAAAGTCGCTGTCGCTGAGGCTCAGGGTGGAGGCCACCAGGCCGCCGACGTTGACCGAGGCGCTCTGCCCGAACAGCACGCCGTTCGGATTGATCAGGAATACATTACCGTTGGCGTTGAGGCTGCCCAGAATGCTCGAGGGATCGGAACCCAACACCCGGTTGAGCACCGTTGCACTGCTGTTGGGTTGGGCAAAGTTTACCGTCTCTCCCGAGGCAATATCGAACGCCTGCCAGTTGATGGCGGCATTCTGACTGCCTTGGGTGATAGTCATCTCAGTGGCACCGCCACTGATACTGGCACTACCGGCTGACACCTCGCCTCCTACCGGCAAGGCCCAGGCATTGCTGCCGGTAGCCAGGAGCATGGCGGCAGCAAGAGTCCTCAGTGGGAATCGGACTCCGCTTGTTGCAATGCTGCTGCTACCGCTGGCGGTTTTCCGCCCGCCACTGTTGGCAAGCTCGGATACCGCAATAAAGCTGTCGATACTATGGTTCCAGATGGATTTATAGAACTTGTTCATGATGTTCTTCCAAGTAAGTTTGACGTCTTGTTGAATAATCGAGTAGCAATGTATCAAAAATTGTAATCAAAAATACTTGACCAGCTGTACCCAGAATTGACCGTCCGAATCCGGTGCTGAAGTCGCTTCTTCACTGCCGAGTTTATGGGCGTAATATGATTTTATTGAGAAGTTGTTGTAATCGACCCAGTTGATACCCACACCGGCTCCGCTCAGGGTGCGACTATTGTCAGCGTCATCCCAGGGGTCCTTGTGCACAGTGACAGTCCCTGCATCGACAAATCCGAGGAGATGCACTTGGCCGGGTAACTGTTCGGAAAGGCCCGCCAGAAGGAGTCGGGCTTCAAGGGTTGCCAGATACCCCTCATCGGCAAAGGCTTCGCCCTGGGGGTAGGCGCGCACAGCATTCATGCCGCCTAGTGACATCTTCTCCGAGCTATCGAGATTGCCGGAGGCGAACTGGGCGCTCACAGATCCATACAGAGAGAGGATGTCGGTGAGTTGCTGCGCACGCATGACACTTAAGCTCACCTTGTCGAAATGGCCGTGGGTTCTCGCTGTAACGGCATCCGCATCGCGAATGGCGGGCGTTTTGATATCGATTTCGCCGGTATGCAGAGTGACAAAAGCGGCAGTCAGGCCGCCCGCACCCAATTCATCGCGGTGGTCACCGTAGAGGCTCGCCATTACCACATCGGCATTTTTTTCGCTGACTATGGGAATGAAATCGAATCGGTCCTCGAAGGTCTTGTGGTCGTAGCCGATCTGCGCGTAGAGATTGGTCTGGCGTGAGCGGATCAACGGATAACGGCCAAACAGGCTGGTAACCCTTGCTTCGCCTGTGACACCCAGGGGACTGAATTCTTGCCCCAATTTATACTCCAGGTGGCTGTAGGCAGCGCCTGCGGTGGCCCTGCCCAGCTGCATCTGGTAGGCGGCGCGAGCATAATCGAGGCCGTCGAAACTGCTCAGCAAGCGAAGGCTGGCCACATCTCCCCGTCCTGCCAGGTTGTTGACATGAATCGTTCCGCCCAGACGATACTCGCCGGTGTAGTAGTTTCCCGCGTTATCGGCATCGATGCTGCCTGTCACTCGCTGTCCGGGGGTAACATCGACGATCAGGTCGGCCGCACCCACCGACTCACCCGGCACCAGGGTCGACTGGACGTTGACACCGGGGATGTCCGACATCAGCAGAAGCCGGCTCTCGAGAGGGGCGCGGTTAATCACCTCACCAGTATCGACGCCACTTAGAAGACCATGGGCTAGTCCATCCGAGAGATTGCTCTGGTTGCGCAGGGTGACATCACCGTAACGGCCTTCCACCACGGCGATCGTCACCGCACCATCCTCGATGGCCTGTGCAGGCAGGTAGGCTTGCGCGACAAAATAGCCGTTCTGGTGATAAAAATCGGTGATCCGAGAGGCTATTGCCTGTAATTCACCCAGGCTGAGCTGAGCCCCTGGCCTGAAGCCGGTGACGGAGAGCAGCTCCTCGGCGGAATAAAGGCTGTGCCCGCTCAGGCGCAGTGAATTGACCTCGATCTTCGCCGCGCTGTCGGCATCCATCACCGGTACCTGTGGCGGTTGCACGTCAATTTCCGGTGCCGTTCTTTCCACGGCCGGCGAAGGCGGAATCTGTTGAAGCTGGCCGCCGGCACTGGGTAGGGCGGCGCTGGGAACTTGTGCGTTGGCAATGCCTGAGCTTAATACTAATAGTGCAAAGGGAATGATGTTTTTCTTCACCATGTTCACCGTGGTGTTTTTCGTACATTAGGTTATAGCCTGTAGAGGGCAGGCTCTTATTTTATTGTAAGATTTTATGATTGCTTCAGGTTTGCGCACTAATTTTCGGGCATCTAAGTGCCGGTAAATAATTTATATTTTCTTGAAATATTTATCTTGTTGCCAAAACTGTAAGTAAGGAAAAGAGTGAAAGGTGTAATCTTAAGAAAAATTAAAAAGTTGGTACTGGTTAAAAAACGATCGCACCTCAGGAATCGAACTGTACTCCTCTTTATCTAGGAAATCCTATTTATCATGACAAAAATGTAATTATTTTTAACGATGTTTTTGATGCCATGCACCTGGCCTTCTTCATGCCTCCACCACCTAATTCATCGGAGGGCCTGAGGGAAGAAGAGGGCGAGTGCTTTTCTCTTGTAAAATCATGTCGCTTTGACAAGAGCGCGACTCAAGAGGAGCGCTCGCCAATGGGTGAAATCCTGCCGCAGGCGGAGCTTGGTCGCTCGACAGCGGGGGGCGGCAGGGCTGCCAGCATTCAATGCATCGTAATCAGCCTGTAGCTTGCCAACGGTGGGATCGGATGTGGGGCTAAAGGCTAACTGGCAGTGAGTTCGCTTCGCGGTCGGGGTGTAAGTCATTGAAATGACTGGCGCCCCCACCAGGATTCGAACCTGGGACCTTCCCCTTAGGAGCGTCAAGGCGAGTGGTTTTTTACATTCTTTAGCCTGTTCATTCCTTACCTGAAATATGAAGTAAAACAATTCGCTATGTGATTACTGTGTCCCTTTGTGTCCGATGCTTTCCTACGGTATACTGTACAAATCTAGGGGACAGTCTAGGGGACAATAATGGCAGAGCGGAAGCCCATCACTACACCCGCCGAGGTCGCATCTTTCTCTCTGCCGGAGGGCCGCAACAAAGCACGGCGCCCGGTCAAGTCGAAGCATGGGGCTGGTCTGGCGCTTGAGGTTCGTGCCGGTCGTGATTCGAAGCTGTGGATATACAGGTTCAACATTGCTGGTCGCCAGTTCGAGACCATGCTCGGCACCTTCCCACCCATGACCTTGAAGCAGGCGCGAGAGAAGCATGGTCAGTCCGTCGCGCTGGTGAGGGACGGCATCGACCCGCGCAAGCATCGCGCCGCTGAGGTCGCTAGGAATCAGGCCGCATGGACGATGCAAGAAGCCTTCGGCCACTGGCTAGAGTTCTACGCCGCGTCGCCGGTCAAGGGAGGCAACCCACCCACACCACGCACCGTGGCAAAGCAGCGTGGTCGCTGGAATCTGCACTTGAAGAAGCCGTTGGGCGGTGCCTACGTCCGCGACCTTACCCGCCGCCGGCTTATCGAAGTGCTGGAGGGCATCGCATCATCTGCAAGGGAAGAGGCCCGGCAGTGCCTCACTTTACTTCGGCAGCTGCTGGACTACTGCGAGGATCGTGAGCAGATCGACGATAATCCGGCAGCTGGTTTGAAGCCTGCCAAGGTGAAGGCGCGGCCCGGTAAGCCGAGAGAGCGGCACCTCGAATTGCCAGAGCTGCGCGACCTGTGGATGGCTATTGATGATAACCGTACGGCAGAGGGATTGGCCGCTACAGCGATGCTGTCCCTGTCCGTGGCAAACGCTATCAAGCTACTGATACTCACCGGCACCCGCCGAGGCGAGGTTGCTGGTATGCGCTGGTCTGAGGTGAAGCGCGATACATGGATGATCCCTGGCGAGCGAACCAAGAACGCCAAGCCGCACAAAGTTTATCTTGCGCCGCTGGCACTGGAGTTACTGCGCGAGCAGCGCCAGCTATCCAGCGGCGACTATGTGTTTGAATCGACCCGCGATGCCGGCAAGCCTATCCACTACGACACAATCACAACCGCCGTCGCTCGGCTTCAAGGTCGCGCCCGCAAGGATCACGACGAGACCGCGCCGCTATATCACCACGAGCACTTCACAACGCACGACCTGCGCCGCACCTGTGCAACGCTTTGGACGAAAACATTTATGGCTGACCCGCTGCTAGTGGATGCGATGCTTTCACACTCGCCGCCTAGACTGCTGGGAACATACAACAGGGACCGGCGCTGGGATATGCAAGTTGATATCTGGAAACGCTGGGGCGCGACCGTTAACGACATGGTCGCCAATGATCCGGGCGCTAATGTCGTTTCTCTGCGTGGAGGTGTGGCGTAATGAAGCATGAAGCGCTCAAGTACTTAGAGGAGCATGAGCTGGCGAAAGCCGCTATGAAGGCAACAGGCCGTTCTTTCAGTGAGCTAGTGTCTGGAATCAAGGTCGAACCGAATGAGGCGTTATCCCCTGAAAGCTGGATGATGTCCTGGCCCGGCGACCTGATACCGCCAGAGAAGCTGACAGACGTTCACCCGCTGGCCGTGCTGTTTTGGTTCTACACGGATGAATCATGGGATCACCCGGCCCAGCGGGAGCTAGCAGCCAACTACCTGACAAAGCAGGAATTGGCACTTACTTACTCTGATGGTGTTGCTGTGAAGCGTGGGCGGGCCGAAGGGGGGAGGAACACCGGAAAGAGACGCAAAGAAGATGCGGACAGGCTTCGTGCTGATATTGTTAAAAAATGGCATGCGCTTTCGACTATGCCCGAGCAAAATAGGTCAAGTGCTATCGCTGCTCGTCTTGGCATCACTCCTAAGCATGTCAGGGACGTGCTCAGAAAAGCGAACCTGAGGTAAGCGTCGATATTATCACAACCGCGAACCTTGGCAGTGTCCTATAACTGCCGAGGTTCACCAATGAACACCCAAGCCGATTCCTTAAATACATCGCAATACCTTAATAGCCCAAGCGACAACCGTGCCACTAAAGCACCGCCCGCAAGGCGTGCCCCGTCCACCTTCCTGAAAGACCTTGAAGCCTGTGAACGCTACGGCGTTGCCCGTTCAACGTGGTGGCGCTGGCTATCCGAAGGCGTCATTCCTCCCCCCATCAAAATTGGCCCCCGCGCTACTCGCTGGCGCTTGTCTGACCTTGAACGCTGGGAACAGCAGCGTGAGGAGGCCGCCCAATGAACACGCGCCTTATCCGCCTGGCAGAGAAACTTTCCCAAGGTCCGATTACTCGGGAGCAAGCCGACCGCATCGCGCCCGCTAGCAATGGCCCGCACTATATCGGGGCTTTGCGCCGCCGCCTAGATATTGAACTCGATTGTGAGCGAGTCCCGTATATCACCGTGGATGGTCAGTCCACATGGTATGGACGGTATGTCCCGACACAGGAAGAGCGTCAGAAACTGAGGGAGTTCGTTATCGAGCAGCAGGGAGGCGCTAATGATGCTTGAACAAAAGAAAAGCCCCGCATCGGCTGGCACCGTCTGCGAGGCTCAAGATATGTCGTCTGATACCAATGATAGCAGCACTATGGCCACGCTGACCATCATCAACTCAATCAATCCTAAGCACCTGGCAAAACGTTATCGGCTTGATGATGACGGTGGTCTAGAGAAGTCGTCAGGCGGTGAGTTGATTACTGGTAATGCCGAGGTTGTTGCCGTATCTAGCTTAACGGAGTTTGCGGCGCTGCTGGTGTCGCTTTCACCGAATCAGGCACTCACTTATGGCGCACCTGAGCGCGATACCGTCAAGATCGTAACCAAAAGCCAATGGCTCAAGATGGGGCGCCCTGATGGCGCCGTGCCAAGGTCAAAGGAGGCGTTCTCATGGCCGGCTGGCGCTGGCGTCATGATGGCCGACTATGACCCTGGTGCAGTTGGTGAAGTGCTCGACCGCGATACGCTGCTGGTCAATCTGCGTGAGGCGGTGCCGGCACTGGCTGACTACGCCGCCCTGTGGTGGCCATCGTCATCGAGTCATATCACCCGCACTGATACCGGCGACGACCTGACCGGACTTCGTGGGCAGCGTCTGTACTGGCATGTAGCGGATGCAAGCGACATACCCCGCGCCGGTAAGGCCCTGGAAACTTATCTTTGGGCCGCAGGCTTTGGCTGGATCGAAGTTGGCGCCGCTGGCCAGCTACTCAAACGAACCTTGATTGATAGCAGCGTCTGGCAGCCTAACCGGCTCGACTTCGCGGCTGGTGCGGCCTGTACGGCTCCACTTGAACAGCGCCGAGGCGATCCGGCGCTATTCGATGGCGTGGCCATCATGGATACCCGAGCGGCGATTCCAGACCCTAGTCCGGCGACAGTCGCGGCTGCTGAGAAAGCGATTCTTGAGGCCAAGCAAGAAGCCGCACCCGAAGCTAACGCCATGCGGGAGGTCTATGTCGAGGATCGTGCTATCGAGATGGCTGGCGCTGGTGCTGATGATGATGCACTAGAGCTATGCCGCGCTGTGGTTGCCCGCGCATTGGATCACTCGACCTTGGCCGGTGACTTCCCGTTGACGGTGGTGCTTGATGGTAATGCGCAGCACGCTGTCACCGTTGGCCATGTGCTCGACAACCCCGAGCGGTATCACGGCTGCCTGACGCTCGACCCTATCGAGCCCGACTATGAAGGATCGAAGGTTGTCGGCAAGCTGTACCTGATGGGATCGCGCCCACGCCTGTACTCATTCGCGCATGGTGGTCGCACCTTCCAGCTAACCCGACCCCCGGCCCGCGTTGAGCTGGTTAAGGGCCGCACCGTGGATGCTGTCGAGCAAGTGCTGACGCTGATGCGCAAGGCGCCCGATGTGTTCGATTTTGGCGGCCCGTTGGTGACTGTGAGCAGCGGGCAGGTTCATCCCGTTGATGAGCATGCCCTAAAACACTGGCTAGGCGGTACAACTCAATTTTGGCGGCTGCATCGCACCCCGAAGGGGCAAATGGTCGACGTGCTGGAAGATCCGCCGACTGCGATTGCAAAGCAACTGTTATCGCTTGGGCAGCGTCGTCAACTGAAGCGCCTGGAAGGCGTCATCACAGCGCCTACACTCCGACCCGATGGCTCGATCCTGAATCAACCGGGCTTTGACGAGCTGACCGGGCTGCTGCTGGAGGCGGACAGCGATGACCTATACCCGGTGCCTAGCAAGCCAACGGCTGATGACGTCGAGCAGGCGCTAGAACGGCTGATGCGCCCGTTCGCAGACTTCCCGCTTGTCGGTGCTGTGGATCGTGGCGTTTTGCTGGCAGCACTGCTGACAGCGGCTGTGCGTCCGGTGCTGGATACTGCGCCGGCTTTTGGCTTCGATGCCCCCGTTCAGGGTAGCGGCAAGACGCTGTTGGCCAAGTGCATTGCGGTACTCTCGCTGGGCGAAGTTCCGACCGTATGGCCGCATACCCACGCACGCGATGACGAGGAAATCCGCAAGCGCATCATGACAATTCTGATGACAGGCACCCGCGCTGTTATCTGGGATAACGTCATCGGCGTGTTTGATAGCGCCGCGCTGGCCGGCTGCCTGACGTCGAGCCACTACTCTGACCGGATACTAGGTAGGACTGGTGCCGCCAATGTCCCGAGCAAAGCCATGTGGCTGCTGACGGGCAACAACCTGACCCTTGCCGGCGACCTGCCGCGCCGAGTGCTCAAGTGCCGAATCGATCCTGAGATGGATAGGCCGTTCGCTCGACAGTTCGACCTCGACCCCGAGGCGTATTGCAAACGGCATCGTCAGCAGATGATAGCGGATGCCTTGACTATCATTCGCGCCTGGCTGCTGTCAGGTGCGGCGCCTGCCCCGGGCAGCATGGCCAGCTTCGAGGGCTGGGATTCGATGGTGAGGCAGCCTGTCGCCTGGATTAGTCGAGAGTTCGACGAGTATGCCGACCCGATGGAGGCAGTAGACGCCGCCCAGGCCGCCGACCCTGAGCAGGAACAGCTAGATGCTTTATTGTCATCGCTGGCCGATGTATTCGGCTCCGAGCCATTCGCCAGTAAAGACGTCAGGCGCGTGCTCGACCGCTGTGCGGATGCTAGCCGCCCTGGTATTGAGCCTCTGCCCGGTGACGAGCAACAGGCGCTTGCCGATACGATGGAGGAGTTCCGGGCAGGGCGGCTGCTAACCGCTAGAAGCATCGCCAAGGTTCTGCAATTCCGGGCCGACCGCGTGTGCAATGGCCGACGATTACGCAAACGGCAGGGACGAGCAAAGCAAACCGTTTGGGTAGTTGAGAATATTTAGCAACAAGGGGCCGAAAGGCCCCTTTTCTTGTGCTAAGTGGTGGCTTTGGTGGCTTTGGTGGCTTTGTTTCCCGGCGTCATGAGCTACTGATAGAAGTCTATGTCGATAGTATTTGGGGGGAAATTGAAGCCACCACAGCCACCACAACCACCATTTGAGAACGACAAGGGAACCCCTTCCCCTGGAGCCTGTAAACCACGCCCGGTCAAACTTGAAGATGCTTGCATCCCTGCTCTCATGCCTATATCATAGATATAACATCGACGATACAAGGTGGTCCCATGCAATACGATTCTAACGATCTTACCCGCCGCGCCATGGCCGCACACTTTCGCGCTGGTAATCGCGACCAGCCGGGTAACGATAGCGACGTGATGGAGATCGAGGGTCGCGTCTATGTGGTCCTGCGCAACGTCAATGGCATCCTTAACGTGTACCGCCTGACCAGTCAGGGCAAATTGCGGGTGCTGCGTCGCTGGCCGCCGGAGATGAAATCATGAGCATCGAAAAACTCACCCCGGAATGGGGGGAGGCGTTCCTGGCCGATACGCTTGCGGGAGATACTGAAGCCGCTTTAAACCTGTGCGTGGCTATGGGCAACCAGCAGCGAGGGGAGGCAGCCGTAGCTTTATGGGAAATGGGCATACCGGCTCCCGCTTACCGCGCCTTTCTTCAGCTCGCATGGGAGCATGATTACCAGCACGTCATAGAAGCTGCGTTCTTGCGCCCTGTCGAAGTTTCCGAGCTGTTCGACTACGCAGACTTCGACACCAGCGCATTACCTGAACGCCTAACCGTTTGGCGAGGCACAGCAGGCATTGACTATGAAGCCGCCGCCGCTGGCCTCTCATGGACCACTAACCGCCGCATGGCGTGCTGGTTCGCCATGCGCTACGCCGACAGGCTGGGAAGCCCGCTAGTGCTGCGCAGAGAGGTCCGCCGCGAAGACGTGGCCATGTACTCCAATGAGCGGGTGGAAGGTGAAGTAGTGCTGTTAGATGAGCCTGACGAGTTGCCGGAAGTAGACGGCACCATCGAGGAGTGGCGACAGTTATTCAAGGAGGAGGAGGGTGCATGAGCAAGCTGGCGGAAAGGAACGGGTAGGCGGAGGCAACGCCAGAGAGAGGACAGAGCATCCGCCATACCGATTGGCTATTCAATGGGTTACAGGGTGAAAATCAATACACCCACCATGCGACCTACCATAGAGATGCAAAGCGACCGTCTGCACCACCTGATACCCACGCTGACAACACGCTATTTGTCCCAAGGGGCTGGCGATAAATTGAACTCAATTTTCAAGTCTTCTCGATAATCAATCAGGGCAGCGGCATCAAAGCTATGCCCCCTTACAAAAGCCCGCGCATTGCCCAGATACTCACCATCTTCCGAATAGATTCGCAATCTTATGCGAGCTGATTCACAAGTTGTCACGCCCGATATAATCATACCCCCGCCGAACCCTGGCTCTCCTACCGGCACCCAATCCTCTACCTCGCAATCATCGACGGCATGTGCATTGACTCCGAGTGCTGCCGTCAAGAGTGCCCCCGCTATCGCCACTGTATTTTTCATGCTGTTCCTCTGCGTTTGCTTATATTCGACTTGCTGACCCTACCTGAGCGTAGGGGCTGAATCCATGCTGCGTTCGCAGCAAATTCAAGATTATTCCTATTATCGTGATTTTTTGGTGATAGGCACCTGCTACTGCCTGTTGTCATCCTGATAGAATTTAACTATAATGGTTGTAGTTAAACGAGGATTCTGGCTATGACCGAACGACTATCCGACGGCAAATGGAAACCAGGCGTTTCTGGTAATCCAGCAGGCCGTCCGAAATCGGCAACCACTGAGTTACGCCGTCAGCTTTCCGAGCATGGCCCCGCCTTGGCTGCAAAGGCCGTCGAGTTGGCCCTAGCTGGAGATTCGACCGCGCTGCGTATCTGCCTTGACCGCATATCGCCCACGCTCAAAGCACAGCCCGCGCCTATCAGCGTGAGCCTTGAAGGGGCCGAGGGTTTGGCAGGCGTGAGCCGCCGCCTGGTGGATGCTGCCGCGTCTGGTGAGATCCCCGCCGATGTTGCGAGCCAGCTTGTCGGCGCCTTGGGTCAAGTGGCTCGTATCACCGAGATTGACGAGCTAGAACGCCGACTGGCGAAGCTGGAGGAAGCTGCTAATGGCTGACCAAACCCCCGCCCAGGTAAAGCGCCTTGTTAAGCGCCTTCGCAAGATGGCCGAGCAAGATGAAGTTACCGCAATTGCCGCCTTGCTCGATATTGCCCGCTACAACCGACCGGCTAACGGACATGAGTACCTGCCGACCGAGGTTGAACAGCATGGCCTTGTGTGGCGCCTTGCCCGCATGGCAGAGGCGGGCGACGAGTTAGCCATAACCGCTATTGCGAGCCTTCGCCGCAAGGAAGGCCTCTCATGATTGTGAGGCAGCTAGTTACAACGCTTGGGTTTGAGGTGAACCAAGGTCAGTTGAACAAAGCTGACCAAGCCGTCGCCACACTGACCAAAGGTCTTACGGCGGTTGTCGGCCTGGCCACCGCCGCAACAGGCGCCCTGTTCGGGCTGGCTCGCAGCACTCAATCTGCCGGGGATGAGATCGCCAAAACTGCCCGCCTCATTGGCACAACAACCGACGAGCTGCAATCGCTCCGTTTCGTGGCAGGGCAGGCAGGCGTTGAAACTGGCACCCTGGACAACGCGCTTCAATTCCTCAACAAGAACCTGGCAGGCACCGGTAAGACGGCATCCGATGTTCTCCCCCAACTCGCTAATGAGTTCGCCTCATTAACCAACGAGGCCGACAAAGCCGCGCTTGCCCAGGAGTATTTCGGACGCAGTGGCGCCCGTATGGTGCTGCTGCTTGAGCAGGGCGCTGAAGGCATTGCAGAGGCTCAGGAGCGTTTCGAGTTACTGGGCGGTGCCATGTCAGTAAAAGGCACGGCGAACGCCGAGATAATGGGCGATGCCCTGGACGACCTGCAAACTATTGTGCGTGGTCTGAGCTATTGGGTGGGCGAACGGCTAATGCCTATCGTCATTGAAATAGCGCATGGCATCCGTGATTGGTACATCGAAAACCGCGAGATTATCCGGCAGAACATCGCCGCCTTTGTCGATAAATTGGTGTCGAGCCTTCGGGTGTTCTGGTCAACCGTTCGTCGCGTTATCGGCATCGTAAACCAAGTTGCTCAGTCGATGGGTGGTTGGGAAAGCACCATGAGGCTTGTGGTGTCTCTGCTGGGCGCCATGGTCGCTACCCGTGTTATCCGTGGCGTGTGGGCGCTGGCTGCCGCTATAACAGCCGCTGGCGGTGCCATGAAGTTCTTGGGACTCATGATGCTGAGAATCCCGCATCTGGCCATCATGGCCGCTCTAGCCCTCGTCCTTGAGGATCTGTGGGGCTGGACCCAGGGCCATGAGTCCGTCGCTGAATATATTCTCGGCACGTGGGAGCAGTTCGCTGCCGATTGGAGAGAGCTTGTCGGCAACTTGTTTGAGGGCCGCTGGCTGGAAGCGCTCGGCAATATGGATCGCGCTACAGACGAGTTTGCCGCCAAGATTCGCGGTTATCTGGAAACACTGTTGCTCCCCGAATGGCTAGCTAGGTTCATGAACGATGGCGGCGCTGCCGGGGCGCTTGGTCGGCTTCGTGAGGGTGCCGAAGGTGCCGCACAGCTTGAGCAGTTCCCGAACACCGACGACCTTAGCGGAGTTGCTGGCCAGCAGATCCTTGAGGGGGCAGGGGGCGCCAGCGTCGATAACCGCCAAGTAAACGTCACCGCGCCTATCACAATTGACATTACGTCTGGCACCCCCGAGGAGCAGGCGCAGCGTATTGAGTCCGTCGTTTATCGCTCGTTGGATCGGGCCATCAATGACGCTGCACTTAATCTTGAGACGAGGTAAATCAATGGCACAACTGCGCAAGCTGGACCGGGCATGTAACCCGCACCAATTTACCCAGCGTGGCGGCACCATGCCGGGCAATTCCCCCAAGCATCGCCGTAAGGCGGAACAGCAACAGCGAGGCAATACCAATGAACGCTAAATCAATCGCCTTCGATCTTGAAGCGAAATGGGGCCACCTTGGCCGAAAGAATCTGGAGGCACTGGCCGCCGATGTACTGCGACTGGCTAGTACCCGAGGTGATAGCGCCGATGACGAAATGGAAATCCAGCGTCAGGCTCAGCAGCGGCTGCATGAACAGTCCCAGCGGCTCGAAAAGCACCGCGAACGCCAGCGGGGGCAGATGGACGAGGCCGCCGCAGCTATTCAAAATCAGTGGAAACGAGGTAAGCAATAATGACCAAGCGTAAGATTCTTTCCGCCGCCCACCGTCTAGAGCTGCTGGACGATGATATGTCCGTCTTGGTGGATTATATCGAGGCGCGGCAGGACGACCACGACGCGGCTGTGACTGCTGGCAACGATGATGAGGCCGACCGTTTGGCCGAGGACCTGGAGAGGGCCGAAGAGAAGCGCCGCGCCCTTGAGATGCGCCGCACTCCGTTGGAGCAAGCCGCCGAAGCCGAAGCCGCCCAGGCGCGTGAAGCCGAGGGCAAGCAACTGTCCCGCGAGGCTAACCAACGCCGCGCCGCCCTGGTGGCCGCCCTGGAGACTGCGCATCAAAAGGCCGCCGAGCTGGAAGCCGCACTAGCCGCCGTGGGCGACCAAGATGTTATTCGCTGGGCCACCAACGCCCGGCAGGCTAACGAGCACGGCGTTAGCGTCGAGCGTGGAAGCCTGACAGGAGGTCGAGAGCTAGCGGCGAAGCTGCACACTGCCGGACGCCGCGCCACCTGGATCGCCGATTCGATGAATAGCCGAGTACTGGGGCTGTGGTGAGCCTACGGAATCGCGTTAACGCCCTGGAGAGCCGCGCTGGTCGCGGCCTTCGTCGTGAGGTGGTCGAGGCATTGGAGCGTTGTCTGGCGGCTGCTGTGGCCGCTGGCGACCACCATCGGGCCGCTGTGGTGCGTGCTGTCCTGGCATCACCGCATGGAGTGGCCGCCTCTAAAGCGGTGTTAACCCGATGACTCGCATTGAACAACGCCTGGCCGCGCTAGAGGCGGTACTGGCCGCCCATACCCCCCACGGAGAGGCGAATCCCCAGCGCATCCACCGCGCCATGCTCGACCGTGGTCATGACGTACCGCCGCCTCGACCTGCCCAGGATGCCCGCGAATGGCTGGACTCCGTGCCGTTCGCTGTTATTGGAGATCTGCTGAGGAGCTACCGCCCATGACCACTACCCGCCGCCGTATCGAGTCCCTGGAGCGTCGGAAACCTCAGCGGGGCCTAGTGCTCAGCTTTGCCGGCATGTATGACCAGAACGCGCCTGGAGCCTGGCAGCGACCGACGAACCAGACGTTTGAGCAGGCATACCGGAACCACACGAAGGGCGAGCTATGAACCACATTGAAAAGCGTCTTGCCACCCTGGAGGCCCGCAAGCCTATCGACCCAGGCCCTGACCGTATCGAGCTGGTGGGCATGGATGGCACCGGCCCGCGTGTCGTCATGGAACGCCAAGCGAATGGCGAATGGCGCCATGAGGTAGCTAACGAGGGAGTGCAAGCCCCATGAAACCCCAAATCAGGTACAAATCTAGAGCTATGAAATGCCACAAATCAAAGCATCAAACCTCGACCTTGGCTCAGCCGCGTGGATCATCGCCGGAATATTCGGCTCTTGGCTGTTTCTCGGCTGGCTGGACACTCGTCATGATAACCGCATATCTGAGCGGATTGCTCCCTTAGAGCAGCGTATCGAGTCGCTGGGGGTCCGGGCGAAGAGTATGGGGCTGTAGAGTGCCGACCAAGGAAGGCGGCACTTTGAGATAGTTGGAGGGGTAATGCTTACCAATCTAGGGGACGGGCTAGGGGATAAATGACATTGCGGCCGATGCTGACGATACCTGTATCATCTTAACCCATTGAAATGATTGGCGCCCCCACCAGGATTCGAACCTGGGACCTTCCCCTTAGGAGGGGGACGCTCTATCCAGCTGAGCTATGGGGGCGCAACGGCTGCGCATTATAAGGGCTTGGGGCGGGAAGATAAACCGTAACGGCCGAGGGTCTTGCTGGCGTAACACTGTCACCCCCCGTCACAGCGCTGCCCACCGCCTTCGCTTGGGCGGTATAGTAGTGCTTTTTCATTCCTATGCGTTCTTTGCATGTTCCAGGAAGCCCACAGGATCAAGCGTCTCCTTCCCGTTCTGATTCTGGCCATTGGCGTGGCGGGCTTCCTGGTGCTGCGTCTCACGCGTCCGGAGCCGGTAGAGGCGGTGGCGCAGGAGCGCAGCTGGCGGGTCGAGTCGGTGGTGGTGGCCTATGGCGAGCATGTGCCGGTGCTGCCACTGTTCGGCGAGGTGGTATCGCAGGACCGGGTCAGCCTGGTGGCCCCCATGCCGGCGCGGGTCGCCGAGCGGCCAGGGCAGGAGAGACAGGGTGTGGCGGCAGGCACACTGCTCGTTGCACTGGATGAAGCCGATACGCTGCCGCCCTTGCGTCAGGCCGAGGCGGAGGTGGCGGATATCGAGGCGCAGGTCGCCAATGAGCGGATCCGCCACGATAACGACCGTGAAGCCCTGGCGCGGGAGCGCGATATCGTCGCCAACGCACAGCGTCAGATGGAGCGCACCCGCTCGCTGGTCGAGCGCAACCTCGCCTCCCCATCGGACCTGGACAACGCCAGCGACCTGACGGTGGCCACCCGCGAGGGAGCCATTGCCGAGCACCAGGCACGGTTGCAAAGCCTGCAGGCGCGGTTGGCACGGGCCCAAGCCGTGGAGCAGACGGCACGACGGGATGCGGATCGCAGTTGGGTGGTGGCACCCTTCGATGGTGTCGTTACCGGTATTCGGGTCGCGCTTGGCAGTGCCACTATTGTAACGCTGGAATACCGGCAGAGAGGATGCTGCCCCTGGCCCTCGCCGACTGTCAGTGGCCATCGGCTCAGCTGAATAGTCATATCTTTATTACCCAATGGAAGGTGGGCATATACCGTCATAAGCTGCCTGACGCTGACGAACTTGACGTTCCCTTGTTAAGTGAAGTGGCGCTATCCGCGGCGTCTTCCCCGTACTGGGGGAGGCGTACACCGGGATATGGCATGGAGATGACGAAGATGATGATAGAGCGTGGCAGGCGAATTCTTCGTAGCCCGGCTACCTTGTCTCGAGCGGCACTCAAGGGGGTTCCGCAGGTGATGCCCGGTGTGATGATCTGCATCACCATTGCGCTGGCGACCACCTTTATTGCCGATTATTACGGTGGCCCTACCCTGCTGTACGCGTTGCTGTTTGGCATGGCGCTCCACTTTCTTTCTGAAGAAGGGCGTTGCGTGGCCGGGATCGAATTCACCGCGCGAGTCATTCTGCGTGTTGGCGTCGCACTGCTCGGGGTGAGAATCACCCTTGAGCAGGTGGTTTCTCTGGGGGGCGGGCCAATTGTCATGGCGATGGTAGGGGTGGTCTTGACCATCCTGATGGGGGCCCTCCTGGCCAGGCTGCTCGGCCTGCATCGAGACTTGGGCTTGTTGACGGGTGGGGCTGTGGCTATCTGTGGGGCGTCTGCGGCACTGGCCCTGTCCGCCGTCATGCCCCGTGAGGCTAACAGTGAGCGCAATACCATTCTCACGGTTGTCGGTGTCACCACACTGTCAACGGCGGCGATGGTGCTCTATCCATTGATCGTCGGTGTCCTCGGCCTCACGGACCAGCAGGCCGGGGTGTTTCTGGGGGCAACGATCCACGATGTGGCTCAGGTCGTCGGCGCGGGATACATGATCTCGGAAGGTGCCGGCGATGTAGCGACATTCGTCAAGCTGATGCGTGTGGCGATGCTGGTGCCGGTCGTGATGTGTTTCATGTTTCTGTTTCGCCAGGCGCAAGCCAGCGAACGCAAGGGTGGGCTGCCCAGGTTGCCCGGCTTTCTGGTGGCCTTCGTGATGCTGGTGATCCTCAACAGCATGGGGGCGATACCTGAGAGCCTTGCCGATGGTATGACAGATCTTTCCCGCTGGTGCCTGGTGACGGCCATTGCCGCGCTGGGGATCAAGACGTCTTTCCAGAAGCTGGCCGTGGTGGGGTGGAGGCCGGTGATTCTGATGGTAGCCGAAACCGTCTTTCTGCTCGTTCTGGTGCTGGCGTTCATTCTGGCTGGTGGAGTCAGCCTTTAGCGCCTGCACTCGCCGACTGTTCGAACCTGGGGTTTCACGCCCAGGGCATCGTATTGTCCTGCGCTATTTTTCGCTGCTTCATTCTCCCGTGTTCTTACCCACACAGTCGAGCGCCGGCGGTGAGGTACCGCCGGCGACCGGGGAGAGACTCCTGCCCGTCCGTCACGGACGAGGCATTGCGTGCCGTCAGGAGATATCGAAATGCCCCTGGGGGGCGAACTCGGCGACGCCACCTCCGGGCAGGCGGAACTTGACCGGGATGACGCCCGGGGCGCTGACCACTTCCAGGCCATGCTGTTCCACCATCTTCAAGAAGGCGTCCACGTCCTCCACCTCGAAGCCGAAGTGGTGGATGCCGGGCCCCGTGCCGCTGGCGCTCCCTTCTCGGGACGCCTGCTCGTCATCGTACTTGAGCAGGGCAATATCGATGTTGCCGTCGGTCATGTGACGGGAATAGTGATCCCGGTTATGGCCCTGCCTGACATCCCGCAGGCCAAAAACCTTTTCATAGAATTCGCCCGCGGCGTCCAGATCATCCACTTTGATTGCAAGGTGAGCAATGCGCATGGCGTTTCCTCCTGATTATTAAATTTGTTCAGGCAATGCCGCGCCTAAGCCCGTTGATTGCCGATGGGGTGACCGGGCATGGGAGAGGTCTCCCCGATGCTACGTCACAATTGGTATATTATATAAATTATAGTAATTTGTCTAACGATCACGGTCATTCCTAAAGGAGGTGTCATGTCGTCTGCGATGGTGGAAGCAGTGCGGAAGCGTCTGGTCAGCGGCTGTCGGGTGCTGGCCGGGCATGATCAAGGCGATCTGATATGGGGGCATCTGTCGGTTCGCATGCCCGGCGAGCCGGACAAGCTGTTCATCAAGCCGGCGGGGCTGGGGCTTGAAGAGATCGATGACGAGCACCTGATTGTGGCTGACCTGGATGGCAACCGACTGACCGGCCGCTGGCCGATGCATGCCGAGGTCTTCATTCATACCGAGATTTTCCGCCGGCGTGCCGATGTCCAGGCGGTCGTGCACACACATCCCTGCCATGCCGTGGCCTTCAGTGCCCTGGGGGTCCCGCTGCAGCCGGTGGGTCATGAAGGGGCGCTGTTCATCGATGGGTTGCCTGTGTTCAGTCAGACCTCCGACCTGATCGTCAATGCCGAGTTGGGGCGGGCTTTGGCGAGCACGCTGGGCGCGGAGCGGGCGGCGCTGATGCGCAACCATGGCATTGTCACGGCGGGACAGAGCATCGGCGAGGCGGTGATGACGGCGTTGCTGCTCGAGAAGGCCTGCCGTGTGCAGCTGCTGGCGATGTCGGCTGGAGGGGGGCTGGTCCTTCCGACTGCTGCCGACGCCCGGGCCAAGCGCGACAGGCTATACCGTCCAGCGACCTTCGAGACGGCCTTCGATTATTGCGAGCGTCTTGTCGCCGCAAGGGCGAGCACAGGCTGCTCTTGCGGTGGCAATGAGCCTTAGCGCTTCCCCGCTCGCTGGGCGGGATCCGTCGCCGAGCGTCGGGTTGTTCGGGCGGCTGCGGTGCGTGTTCGTCCTTTAGTCGTAGGCTGGTCATTCGCTCCCGACGGCCCCTTGCGTCAGCGAAGTGGTGTTGCTACCTTTGTCTTGTAAATTATATAAAATATGAATTTGGGAAGAGCAATGCCCGCAGGTGCTGGCCGCAGCGCCTAGAGGCTCCCCGTCAGATGAGGAGGACGACAATGCGAAAAACAACAATGCTTCTATCGACACTAGTGGCACTGCCCCTGGCCATGCCAGTGGTGGCCGACACTCAGTGGCCCACGCAGGACGTGACATTGGTCACCCACTCCAGCTCCGGCGGGGGCGGGGATGTGATGCTGCGCAACATGGGACGTACCCTGGAGCAGAAGTTTGGCATCAATACCGTGGTGGATAACCGTGTCGGTGGCTCGGGGGCTGTGGCCATGTCCTGGATGGCCAACCAAGCCCCCAACGATGGATATACCATCCTGTCCGTCACGCCCACTCAGTTGATTACACCACTGCGAGCCCCAGGTATTCCCACCTATCAGGATCTGACGCCCATTGCGCGCTTGCTGACGGATCCCACTACCCTGTATGTACACGAGAACAGCCAGTTTGAGACCATCGAAGAACTTCTCGAGCATGCACGGGAAAATCCGCGCAGCCTGAGTATCGGCATCGGTAGTGCGGGGTCGCTGGATCAGCTGGTACTGCAGAATTTTGCCAGGGAGACCGACATTGATGTGCGCACCATCCCTCATGAGGGGGGCGGCGATGCGGTCGTAGCCCTGCTGGGCGAGCATGTCGATGCCGTGATCGGTGAGCCCGGCCAGGCCCTGACCCATCTTGACTCCGGCACCTTACGCATGCTGGCCGTCTTCCAGGAAGAGCGTCTTGAGACCTATCCAGAGGTGCCCACCTTGCAGGAGCTGGGCTACGAAGTGATTTCCAACAAGTTCCGCGGTGTCTTTGGTCCGCCGGATATGGACCCGGAGCTGGTCGAGGCGATCGGCAACACACTGCGCGATATCGTCGATGACGAGCCCTGGAAGACCTACTGGAGCGAGGGCAGCATGACACCTTCGTATCTAGGCCACGAAGAATTTACCGAGTTCCTGCACGTGGCCAATGAAGAGATCCGCGAGTTCGTTGAGGGTCTGCAGTAGGCTTCGGCGGTACTTGTTCAATCATTGACACTCCTCGCTAGCTGGTTGAGCAGGCATGGCCGATAGTGAGTCGGTCATGCCTGCCGCCGCTCTCAACTCGGCATTTCGATAAGGGTACGCCTGATGAATCGTACCAATGTGCTTTCCGGGATCGTCTGCTTTGCCATCGGCGCCTTCGTCTTCTGGCTGTCGGCTGACGTGCCCTCCTTCACGGCAACCGATGAGCTGGGTGGTCGCTTTTTTCCTCGCCTGATCTCGGTCCTGTTCATGCTCGCAAGCCTGGGGTTGATCATCACGGGCTGGATGAATATCGAGATTCAGGGGGGCCAGGTCGGTGGTGGCAAGGGGAAGTCGGTACCCAGGGATGAGGACGAACGAGTCCCGGATGATGAACCCAGCGACGCGCTGACCATCGGCGGAATGCGCCCCGGGACCCTGAGGCTGTTCGGCTTTATCGCCGTCATGGCTGTCTACACGATGATTCTTCCGCTGATCGGCTACATCCCCGCTTCACTGGTGGTCTTTGCGGCCTTGATCATGATCGCCGGAGAATACCGGCCTCTACGGGTTATGCTTGGCACTATTGGTATCACCGCGGTGCTTTATCTGCTTTTTGCCGTTATCTTCGGAATGAATGTGCCAACGGCTTCGCTTTTCTAGCGACCTACTCTCTAGTCGTAACTTTCAGTTTACGGTTAAAAAACAACCAGGCTCTAGAGGAAACCACTATGATAGAGGTTGCCGCAATTGGCGAGGCTTTACTCAATGTTTTGTCGCCATATACTCTATTTTTTCTTGTCCTTGGTGTATTCATAGGCATCATTGCCGGAATACTGCCAGGCATCAATGGGGCTATCGGGATCAGCCTTATCCTGCCATTCACTTTTGGCATGCCCCCCGCAACGGCTCTTATCATGATGCTCGGGCTCTGGGGCGGGCAAAACTTTGGTGGCGGGGTGACGGCGGCGCTTGTGCATGCGCCGGGGGCAGCTTCGGGAGCAGCAACACTCTTCGACGGCTATCCGATGGCGCAGAAGGGGCAGGCCGGCAAGGCCCTGGGCATCATCTGTATCTCTTCCGCGATCGGGTGGTTTCTCAGCACCATTTTGTTGGCGGTGATCGCCCTGCCGCTAGCCGCTTTTGCCTTGCGCTTCAGCGCCCCCGAGTATTTTGCGGTAGGCGTCTTCGGCCTGAGTATGGTGGCCAGCATGGCGACAAAGAACATTTTCAAGGGGGCTATTGCTACCTTGATGGGGTTGTTGATCGTGACCATCGGCACCGATCCCTTCAGCGGCCTGCCGCGTTTCACCTTCGGTCGCTTCGAACTCATGGATGGCATCAATTTTCTGATTGTGATGATCGGGGTTTTCGCCATCGCAGAAGTGCTGGTACAGGCACAGAAGCCCAATGTCCAGGCGAAAGTGCAGGCTTTCTCGCGTGAACTGCCAACCTGGAAGGAAGTTCGAGCTCTACTGCCGACGATTTTCCGTTCCTCGGGTATCGGCATGCTGGTCGGCACGGCGCCGGGGGCAGGGGGGTCGATCGCAGCCTTCATCGCGTACAACGAGGCCAAGCGTTTCTCGAAGCATCCCGAGGAATTCGGGCACGGCTCCCAGGAGGGCGTGGCGGCACCCGAGGCCGCCAACAATGCCACCGAAGGTGGGGCCATGGTGCCCCTGCTGGCCCTGGGGGTGCCGGGATCGGGGGCTGCCGCCGTCATTCTGGCCTCGATGATCCTCTATGGCCTGCGTCCTGGCCCGCAGATTTTCACCGAACAGCCGGTGCTGGTGTATAGCCTGTTCTTCGGCCTGGCCATCGGTGCCGTGGTATTGTTGGTGCTCGGGCTGCTGCTGACGCCCTACCTGGCGCTGGTCATGCGCATTCCCAAGCCCTATCTGATTACCGGGGTGACGGGGATTGCCTTCATGGCCGCCATGGCGATCACCGGGCTGCTGTTCGATGTGAGGCTGGTGCTGTTCTTCGGTGTCCTCGGCTACATCATGCGCAAGCTGGATTTCCCGCCGGCGCCGATGATTCTGGCCCTCGTACTGGGCTTCATGATCGAGACCTCGCTGCGCCGGGCGCTCATCATGTCGGATGGTGACTGGACGGTATTCTTCACGCGGCCTATTTCGGCGGTAATTCTCTGTGTGGCCTTGTTGTCCTTCTTCTACCCGATGATTCGCGAGGTCGTGAGCCGGCAACGGGCTAAGCGTCGTCAGGCTTGATAGATGAAGCACTTTTTACTCGGGTGCGGTGGCGATAGCTCATGCATGTGATGCTTGTGTCATGAGCCCACCAACCCCTGGGGCCCGCCGGGAGTCATATAGCGGCTTCTTTCGTGCCTGGGGCATCGGCCTGGTGGGCGGTGGGTTGGCAAGCTGGGCCGGGATACCGCTGGCCTGGATGCTGGGGCCGCTGTTTGCCGCCATGCTGATATCCCTAGCCGGGATTTCGCTGTCGATGCCCAGCCCCTTGCGCATTGGTTCTCGCGGCATGGTCGGCATGCTGTTGGGCTCGGCGGTGACGCCCGAGACCTTTGAGCGCGTGAGCCAATGGCCTTTCAGCCTGATGCTGATGGTGTTGGGACTGCTGTTGATGTCCGTGTTGACCGCGAGTTACTACCGGTGCATTGGCGGCTTCGATCGGCTCTCGGCGGTGTCGGCCTCGTTGCCGGGGGCGATTAGCAATATTCCGGCAATAGCCATACGCATGGGGGCAAACGGGCCCAAGGTCGTTCTCTCGCACCTGGCAAGAGTCACGTTGGTGATTATGGTCGTGCCGCCGCTGTATATGGCGTGGCAGGGCCTCGACGCTGGCCTGGAGCGCGGCAATCCCACATCGTGGAACTTGCTGGGGGAGCATCTGTGGATCCTGCCGGCGGCCCTCCCGGCCGGGTTTCTGGCTCGCCGGCTGAGCCTGCCGGTTCCCGAGATGATCGGTCCGATGATCGCGGCGTCGATACTGTCGCTGATGGGGTATCGCCTCGCGTTGCCTGAGTGGCTGCTCGCCGGGACCTTCCTGGTGCTCGGCACCACGATCGGAGCGCGCTTCTACCGCATGCCCTTGTCACTGCTGGTGGGCACCGGTCGCCATGCGCTGCTGGCGACCCTCGTCACTTTGGCCACGGCAGTGGCAGTGGCGGTCGTCATGCATACTGTGCTGGGCGTTCCCCTGGCGGTGGCGCTGCTCGCGGTGATTCCCGGCGGGCTTGCTGAGATGGCCTTGCTGGCAGCGGCCTTGGGTGTCGATCCCGTCTTCGTGACGTTCCATCAGATCGCTCGCAGCATCCTGCTGAACGCGCTGGCGCCCTTCGTGTTGCGGCTGTTTGGGGGGCGCTCGGGGTAGCTAGCCCATTTCGTTGCGGTAGTGGATGGTATCGGTCATGCCGACCATGGTGCGCCATTCCACCGGTTCGCCGCCCAGGCTGTAGGCTACGCGCTCGACTTCCAGTACCGCAATGCCCGGCTCGATGGACAGGAAGCGGGCCTCTTCCGCGGTGGCCGCCCGTGCCCGGACTTGTTCCACGACCTTGGTGATTAGCAGGTTGTATTCCTGTTCCAGAATCAGGTAAATGGAGCCCGGCGAGTGCTGCTGTAGGATTCGCCAGGCCTCGGGGCACAGATCGTCGGACAGGAAGATTCGCTCGAGCAGGACGGGGCGGGCATCCAGATGACGCAGGCGCAGGGTTTCGGTGCCCGTCGACCCGGGAGCGATATGCAGGCCGTGGGCGATACGTTCATCGGCCTCGGCTTGGCGTGTCTCCAGGTAGGTCGCCTCGTTACCCGCCACCTTACCCCCGGTGTTGCGGTAGAGTTGGTGGAAGCGGAAGGGCTGGTAATCGCCGTTATGCGAGGTGACGAAAGTGCCTTTGCCGGCCTGTCGCGTCACCAGGCCTTCACTCGCCATTTCCTCGATGGCTTTACGTACCGTGCCTTGGCTGAGATGGTATTCTTCGGCAAGGCGCATTTCGCTGGGCAGGCACTGGCCCGGTTTCCATTCACCCTTGAGCACCCGATAGACAAGGTGTTGCTTGACCTGCTGATACAAGGGCTTAGAGCTGGGTCTGGTCTCATTCATGCCGGTAGGCGGTTCCTGGTGAGGAGCGGTCGTCGCCCGCTTGCGAGGCATGACGACGTCTGGGGGTGGCGTGGCCTGGGAGTCATGACGTGATTTTTCCATGGGGCGCATGCCTCTCGGTTGCCAGTTGAAAGCGAAATCTCCCTCCGTTTCATTGTATCATTTATATTATAGGATTTTGAGCGTCATGCCCATTGCATGGGGCCATCGGGCAGGAGTGGCTGTTCTCGACAAGCAACGACCGATTCGCTGAGGGTGCGCGTTGCTCTCTCCAAGGTGTTGCCATGATCTCCTTGTTATCTTTTCGCTAGGATTGCTATGTCGCTTCCCGTCACTTTTCGCCAGATTCAGGTGTTTGCCGCCGTGGCTCGCAACGGTACCGTCATTGCCGCGGCGCAGCAGTTGCATCTGTCACAATCCGCCACCAGCCAGGCACTGTCGGACCTGGAGCGACAGCTTGGCGTTGCCCTTTTCGAGCGCCTGGGGCGTCGCCTATGCCTCAACGATATCGGCCGCCACCTGCTGCCACAGGCAGAACGCCTGCTGGATGGAATGGAAGTCTTCGTGAGGTCGGCGCAGGAGCCGGAAGGGAGGTTGAGTGGCACCCTGAATGTATCGGCCAGCGCGACCATCGGTACCTACATGCTGCCTGCGCTGGCGGGACGTTTCAACGAGCGGCATCCTGGGGCCGACCTGAGATTGAATCTGCGCAATACCGGCGAAGTGGTAATGGATCTGCTCAGGCTGAATGCCGACCTGGGATTGATCGAGGGGCAATGCCATGAGCCACGACTGGCCAGCGAGGCCTGGTGCCAGGACAGGATGGTGATCATTTGTTCCCCGCAGCATCCGCTGGCCCGGGTTGGCCGCCTCGAGAGGCATGATTTGATCGACGTGAGCTGGATCATGCGTGAGAAGGGCTCGGGGACCCGTGAGGTATTCGAGATCGCCCTGGGCGCACATGTCGACCGCTTGGCGATTCGCATGGAGCTCGGTCAGCACGAGGCCATCAAGCAGGCGGTGCGAGCGGGGTTGGGCCTGGGATGCTTGTCGTGGCTGAGCGTGGCTGGGGAGATCGAGCGCGGTGAACTGATCGCCCTGAGTAGCGACTTGTGCCTGACACGACGCTTTTCCCTGGTGTGGCATCCGGAGCGTTATCGAAGCCCGCTGTGGCAGGCCTTCAAGGTGTTCCTCGTCGAGCAATCCGACCAGTACCCGAATGGCTAGCTGGCGGGCGGCGTTGCCGGTTATCCCAGCAGGTCCATGACCGGGCGCCATAGCAGGGATATGCCGCCGACCATGATGATGCCCTCCATGATGGTGGTATGCAGCTTGACCGAGGTGTGGCTCACCACCCATCGCCCCAGGTAATTGCCGGGAATGGTGCAGAGCCCGAGCAGAAGGCCGGCCAGGAGCATGCTGGGCGTCAGCAGGGCATGATTGCTGAAGGCGATGGCCTTGGTGGTGTTGACCGCGGTGGAAATGGCGGCATCGGTGGCCAGGAAGGCTTGCCCCTTGATCCCGGCACCCAGCAGCATGGGGACCAGGAACATGCCCATGCCGGTGGTGGTGCCCGAGCCGATACCGAACAGGCCTGTGCCGATGGCAAGGCCCCTAGGGCTGAGCTGCATCTTGCGCCTTGCGCAATAGCGCCCCAGGGGGACGGCTATCAGCAGGAACAGGCCGAGCATGATCGAGACCGCTTCGCTGCTTAGGCGCACGTATACGAAGGTGCCGATCAGCACCCCGGGAATGGCGGTCATCAGGGCCAGCCCGGTCAAGCGGACATCGATGAGCTTGCGGTACAGCCAGAAGCGGTGGGCATTGGCCAGCAGCATCGCCACACTCATGATGGGGATGACGGCCTTGACGCCGATGATCGGCGCCAGTACCGGAGGCAGGATCAGTCCGCCGCCGAACCCCGTCATGCCACCCAGGGTGCCGGCGACCAGTGCCGCGAGCAGGATGGCGATCAGTTCGCCGGCGCTGAAAGCTCCCAGGGCGAGAAAGTCCAAGCGAAAGGTACTCCGATCCGTTCAGGTGATGCCGGCGATCGATGCCTGGCCCATGATCGGGTTAGTGCAACCCCGAACTAGTACTGCCCGCGAGTCGCGGGCAGTTGACGGCTGAGCGTCACTCGGTGGTCAGCTCATTCATGTTGCTGGCCGGGTGGGTCATGCGCATTGCGTTCCCCTCCGGATCATTGCTCGGGGACGGTCTGCCATGGGGAGCGCGCCTCATGCCTCGTTGGCGACATTGGCCATCCAGTCGGTGAGGGCCGCGCTGTCGGCCAGCGTATCCACCGCCCAGATGGATGCGATGAGGGCCTTCTGGCTCTCTTCGTCCAACAGGCCCTGGGCGCAGACGCGGAATTTCTCCTCGACCTCACCATTCGTCATGGGGTTGCTCGGGCCGCCGCGATAGCGTTCATCGGCCCACTTCTCGAACGTCTTGCCATCCTTGGTCTGCAGCACGATGCGCGAGCGAATGCGGTCGAAGCCCATGGCCTCGATCTCGGGATCGAGATGGAGACTGATGCGCTTCTGCATGTCCTGCATGGGATCGCTGCTGACGAACTCATCGGTGAACTCCTTGGCGCCGGCTTGGCGACGCAGCACCAGCATGGCCAGCAGGGCATTCATGCAGAACTTGGCCTGGAGATGATTTTTGGCGATGGGGTAACGGATTGGTTCGAGGATATTGTTGGCTGCGTAGAAGTCGATCTTCTCAACCTGCTCCGGCTGAATATCGTGTTCGAGTACCAGGTTGCGCATGGCATCCATGGACTGATGGGTGACGATGCCGGAGGGGTAAGGTTTGATGCTGACGCCGGGCGAGACGATGGTGAAGGTCTTGCCGAAGCCTTGGCTCAGTTTCTCTTCGGAGTAGCCGCCACCCAGCACCTGGAGGAAGCCCCAGCGCCCATCGAGGGCGGTCGGGTCGGCGGTGAAGCCGCGCTTGGCCAGCATGGCCGCCGTCACCCCGTTCTCGGCGGCACGGCCCACATGCAGCGGCTTGGTCATGGTACCGAAGTTACAGCGGATGCCGGCGGCGAAGCTGGCGGCGATGCCCAGCGCATTGGCGAGCTGTTCGTCGGTCAACTCCAGTAGCTTGGCGGCGGCGGCGCAAGCGCCGAAGGTACCAACCGTACCGCTAGTGTGGTGACCGCGGCGGTAGTGGTCCGGCAGCATCCATTCGGAGATCTTGGACTCCACTTCGACGCCGGTCTGGAAGGCCAGCATCAGGGCTTCACCGGAGACGCCGCCCAGTTGCTGGGCCACGACCAGAGCGGCGGTCAGCGGTGGCACAGAGGGGTGGGTGAGCAGGCCGTACACGTGGCGTGGGTCATGGCTGACCTGGGTGTCATCCCAGTCGTGGGCATGGCCCGAGGTGCCCAGGATGCGGGCGGCAGCTGGGGTAGGAATACGCTGTCCCTCACCGGCCAGCAGTAGGGCGTCTTCTCGCCCCCCCTGGTAGACGGCTTCCTCCATCAGGATGTGCACCGAATGCTCGGTGGCGCCAGCGGCATATAGCCCCATGGTATCCAACATGCAGCGTTTGCCGATTTCCAGGGCTTCGGCGGGAAGGTCTGCAAAGGTCACGTTCTGGATGAACTGTACGGCATCCCGGGTGATGTTGGTTTCCGTGGTCATGGTTTAACTCCTTGCAGATGATGTGGCCATCCTGAGCCGCTGCATTCGGCGTCAGGGGGCATGCCGGAGTGGGCGTCGGTTACTTACCCAGCAGCTTGGCGGAGAAGGGGACGGCACTGCCGAACAGCTCGTCGGCAAAGGTCGACAGGGCGGCTGCGTCGGGGCCGGACCAGTTGCCGAACGTCAGGTTGGCCTGGCATTTGGCGAGCAGGTCATCTCGACTCATGGGTTCGTGCAGGCCGCCACGCAACTGGCCCTGGAACTCGGATACGGTTTCGCCGTTCTTGAGCCGTGCGGCAACATGGCCGGTGTAGTTACTGGGGTACTCGTTATCGGGGTCGACTTCGAAGCGCACTTTGGCAGCCAGCTCCAGCACCTCGGGATCACGGATAGATGTCTCGGTGAACTCGGCCAGGCCGGCATCGCCATAGCAGAACCCTGCTGCCACCGTATAGGGACCGCTGAACTTGGCCGCGTAGGGGGTTGGCGGGCGCTGCTTGTGGGCTAGCGGCTCCCAGAGACGGTGAACCGTACCTTCCCCGACCTGGCAGACGATTTCCTCGACGTCGGCGGCCTTGATATCGCGACGTGCCAGGCGCACGGCACAATCGATGTACGGCTGGGTCATGGTGCCACAGGCATAGGGTTTGAAGGCGACATTGGCGGCCTCCCAGTGCTGGCCCAAGCCGTCGACCAGGAGCGTGAGATCGGGCTCGATGGACGGGGCAAAGGCCTTGTAGAGGCCGTGCACGCCCTCGAAGACGCTGACCGGTCCATGAAAGCCGGCCCCGCCCATCGCCGCTGCCCGAATCCCGGATTGGGCGGCCCAGCCGGCATGCATGCGCTTGGTCCAGGAGCCGTCGGCGAGGTATTCGATGATGCCGGCCGACATGCTGGCCGAGACGCCCAGGGTATTCTTGAGCTGTTCGGCATCATGGCCCCGGGCGACACCGACGCCGATTGCCGCGGCCACGGTGCCCAGCACCGAGGTGGGATGGAAGCCGGCGGCATGAACCCCCTTCTTGGCGATCGCTCCCAGTCGGCACATCACTTCGATGGCCACCGCCATGCCCAGGGCAACCCGGCCCTCGGACAGGCCATAAGCCTCGCCGGCGGCGAAGAGGGCCGGGACCACGACGACCCCGGAATGCACTGGGCAGCCTTCATAGGTGTTGTCGAAGTCTTCGCCATGGCCGGTAGTGCCGTTGATCAGGGCGGCATCGTAGGGGCTGCGCGGCGTGTCGCTACCGAAGACGGTGCAATTGCCGGGTGTGTCGGCGGCTTGACTTACCGCCCGACCGTAATCGGTATCGAGCGAGGCGATGGCGAGCGCGACGGTATCCAGGACCGTGTTGGCTACGGCGCTGCGAACCGTGTCGGGAACAGCGTGTTCATCCAGATTGGCGGCCCACTCTGCCAATTGCTCGGATAGGGAGCGTGGAGCGCTCGCCGTCGATACTTTCGTCATGTTGGGCTCCATAATGATAATTTATATAAAATAAAAGAAAACATACCATAAGGCAACGAATACCACAGCCTTCGTCAACCCCTGAAGGTCGCTAAGCCTGTAAGATCACCTGCTTTAGGAAGTTCTTGCAGGTAGTCCAGCAGTTGCTCGCCGCGTTCGGCGGGCCAGCCGCCGTAGGCGACGTTGGCGCGATATTTGGCGATGATTGCCTCGAGGGTCAGCGGCTCGTGGACGCCGCCACGCATATGCGGCTGGTCCAGGGCGATCTGCTCGCCATTCTTGAGCCGCACCCGCAGGTGCCCGGAGTAGTTGCGTGGGTATTCGTTGGCCGGATCGATCTGGTAGGAGATCTTACGCGCGAGTGCCAGGATTCGCGGGTCCTTGGCCTTGGCGTCCGTGAACTGCTCGAGCCCGGCATCGCGCTCGAAAAAACCGACGGCCATGCAGTAGGGCATGCTGAACTTGGCGGCATAGCCGGAGGGGGGGGCATGTTTGGCGGCCAGGGGCTCCCAAAGCCGGTGGACCAGCCCCTCGCCCGTCGGGCACAGGATCGAGTCGATCTCGTCCGCGTCGACGCCCTGTTCGGCGAGGCGGATCATGCAGTCGATATAAGGGTGGATCATGGTGCCGCAGGCATAAGGCTTGAAGGCAATGCGTTCCATATAGAATGTTTTACCGAGGCCTTCCGCCACATGCCGGTAGTCCGGTGTCGCTGTGGGAGCGAAAGCACGGAAGAAGCTGTGCTCACCTTCCAGGATGGTGCGCGGCGCGAAAAACCCCTGCTGGGCTATCACTGCGGCGCGCACTCCGGATTGGGCGGCCCAGCCGGGATGAAGGCGCTTGGTCCAGGCCCCATCGGTCAGAAACTCGATGATGCCGGAAGAGAAGCTGCCGGCCACACCCATGGCCATTGCCAGCTGGCGGCGGTCGAGGCCGAGGGCGGTGCCGGCCCCCATGGCAGCGCCCAGCGCACCGATAACTCCCACTGGGTGAAAGCAGGCCTTGTGCATGTGGCCGGCCGCCACATGGTTGAGACGACAGACGGCCTCGGTGCCGGCGATGATCCCGGTGAGCACGCGCTCGCCGGACAGTTGGAAGCGCTCGCCCACCGCCAGCACGGCCGGTATGACCATGGCCCCTACACGGATAGGGGCACCCTCGAGAGTATCGTCGAAGTCCTCGCCATGGGTGGCGGTGCCATTGACGACTGCCGCGCCGGCGGTATCGAAGCCTCGCGCATGGCCGAAGGCCGTGCAGGGGCCGTCGCTGTCCCAGCCGGCGACCAGTTGTTGCACATACGGCTGCTGGCGTGCGGACACACACAGCCCGGCCATGTCGATGAGGTCCTTGGTCGCCACGGCCTTGGCCGTCTCCGGGAGGTTATTCAACGTCCACTGGCTAAAGGCCTCGGCCATCTGTTCAGATAGTGTCGGCCCCTCATGTTCTATGTGCTCCGCCATAGTTCCTCCCGTGGTATCGCTGTTGATTTGGGGTGTCGCCGTCGAGGCGGTCATAGACCGGACATGAGGCCGAAAACGCCACGCTTGCGCATCCCGCGGCGCCGGGACTCCAGGTCGAGGACCTGGTCGCTGTCCACGTCAAGGTTCACGCGCGCGCCGAAGGTGGTCAGGAACCAGGAGCGCAGGTCAGACTCCTTGGCCTGGAAGATGAGTGACTCCAGGCCGAATTCACCCACCAGGTCCTGGATCAGTGACTCGTTGACTTCCTCGACGCCTTCATTGAGGCCCTCGGCCTGGATCAGCACGCGGTGGGCACCGGCCGCCAGGCAAGCCTGGACCTCGGCGGCCACCAGGCGCTTGCTGCCGGCCCAGGACACTCCGCCCTTGCGCCCGCATTCGGCGATCACTTCCAGGCCGACCTCGCGCGCCTGGGCAATGAACTCGTATTTCTCGCGGATACCCATGGCGACCTGGGCGTTGGAGATCTCCACCCCCCAGCCGCCGAGATCGTGAATGGCCTGGTAGTAGTTGCCGGCCATCCCCTGCACGATCGCCAGTTCGGAGATCTCGCCGGCGAAGAAGGTCGGGATGTCATGGCGCGCGTAGCTCGCCAGCTTGGCGTGCAGCACCTCCGGGTCCAGCAGGCGTGCCACGCCCATGGCCAGCTTGGCGATGTCGATGTAGTCCGCCGCCAGCTCCAGCAGGTCATCCTGGGCGTGGCGTCCCAGGCCGCGGTCGGCGACGATGGTCAGACCGTCCTGGCGGGGCTTGGCGATGCGGCCGGGGAGGCGTACCACGCTCAGTGCCTTGCCTTCCAGGTGATCCACGAGCGGTGTGGCCATCAGAACTCCTCACGTGGGAAGACGGGGGGGATCGGGTCGACGGCATTCATCTGGTCACCGAGCTCGGCCTCGATCTGCTCCATGGCGGTCAGCCAGGTGGAGAGGCGAGTCGCGATATTGCTGAGTTCATCGTCGGGAATCGTCAGACCCTGTAGCTGTGCCATGACTTTGACTTGTTCGATGCTGAGGTTCATAGGTATCTCCAGTTCGCTATCGGTTCAGGCGACGCCCTTGAGCGTGGTGTCGAGGGCTGGATGGTGACGATGCCACGCGGAGGCTTGTTGGAAGGCATGGCCTACTCGGAACACGGTCGCCTCATCGAAGGGTCGCCCGGCAATCTGCAGGGCCAGGGGGAGGCCTTCGCTTGAGAAGCCGGCCGGCACTGAGAGCGCCGGTACGTTCGACAGGCTGAAGGGGTAGTGGCAGATGCGTCGCTCGATCAATCGGGCTACCACGTCCTGCTGGTCGCCATCGACCCGCTCCTGGGTGGCCTCGATGAGCTTGGGCGGCGTCACGTTGGTGGGGGTGATCAGGGCATCGTAGCGGCGCAGCGCATCCAGGACCTGTCGTCTCACCAGCACCCGGGCGCGCATGGCGCGATTGTAAACGCTGGCCGGTATCAAGCTTGCGGCGGCCAGCCGGGTGCGCGTGCCGACATCGAAGCGTTGGTAGCGGTCGCGAAGGTAGTTGGCCAGGAAGTAGGCTCCGACATCGGCATCGGCGCTCAACAGCTGCAAGGGAACCGCCCATTTCGCCAGCGGCAGGGAGACTTCCTCGACCACGGCGCCTTGTTCACGCAAGGTCTGGATGGCTTGTACCATGGCCTCGCGCACCTCGGGGTGGGTGGCCTCGCCCCAGGCGATCTCCTTGACCACCGCCAGCTTCAGCCCCTTCAGGTCGCGGCCTAGCCGGGCGCTGAAGTCCGGCACTTCGCGGGGTATGCACAGCGGATCCTTGGGATCATGCCCGGCAATGGCCTGCAGCACCGCGGCGCAATCTTCGACGCTGCGGGTCAGGGGGCCGAAGGTGTCGCTGGTATAAGCGGCCATCACACCCCCGTGACGGCTGACGCGGCCATGGGTGGGACGCAGCCCCACCACGCCGTTGCAGGAGGCCGGGCCGCGCACCGAGCCGCCGGTGTCCTCGCCGATGGAAAAACTGCACTGGCCCGCCGCCGTGGCTATGCCGGATCCGGTGGAGGAGCTAGAGGCCGTATGCGCGGGGTTCCAGGGGTTGCGGGGTTGGCCGTAGGGGAACTCGATGGTGCCGCCCTTGCCGAACTCGTGCAGGTTCTGCTTGCCGATCAGCACGGCACCGGCATCGCGCAGGCGGGTGATGATGGTGGCGTCATGGGGGGGCTGCATCTCTTCCGGATCCAGCACCTTGGTGCCCAGGGTGGTGGGCAGCCCCAGGGCATGCATCTGGTCCTTGACGCCATACGGCAGGCCATGGAGGGGGCCGCGGTAGTGGCCCTGGGCAATTTCCTGTTCCGCCTGGCGTGCCTGTTTCATGGCGAACTCGCGGTCGACAGTGATCCAGGCGCGTAGAGTGTCGTCATAGCACTCGATGCGATCCAGGTAGGTTTCCAGCAGCTCGACCGGTGACAGCTGGCCGGATTCAATCAGGCGGGCCTGCTCGGTGGCTGTCAGATAGTGAAGCTCGTTGTTTGGCGTGGACATGCTATCTCCTTGTTTCTGGTGTCAGGCGTGGTGGTAACAGGTGCCGTCAGTGCTCCCTGCTGCAACCTCGCGTTGAAATGTTCTGGCTAAGCGCTGCGGTTGCGAGTGCGCCACGCGGTGAACTTGCGCATGATCAGCGGCTGCAGCAGCGACAGCACCAGCAGGATCGCGAAGGCCATGGCCACCGGCCGGCCCAGGAAAAAGGCGAGTTCACCACCACCGCTGATCTGCCAGGTACGTATCAGTTCGCTCTCGACCATTCGTCCCAGCAGCAGGCCGACGACGCAGGCGGCGACAGGGTAGCCGTAGCGCTTCATCAACCAGCCCAGCCCAGCGAAGACGAACAGGGTGATCGGGCCGGCGTGATCGCCGGTTACCGCGAAGGAACCGATCAATGCTAGGACCAACACCGAGGGGATCAGGATAGTCAGCGGCACGCGAACGATGTTGCCGGCGACGGCCAGAAAACCTAGCCCGACGACCAGGAGTAGGGCGGCCTGGATGAAATTGCCGAAGATGATGGTGTAGACGATGTCCATGTTCTGGTTGATGAACTGAGGGCCGCCGGTGACGTTGTGCATGGCAAAGGCCGCGAGCAGCATGGCTGTGCCACCGCCACCGGGTAGGCCCAAGGCCAGCATGGTAACCATCGAGCCACCCTCCGAGCTGCTGTTGGCGGACTCGGCGGCCATGACTCCCTTGGGGTTGCCCTTGCCGTAGCTGTCGGGGTCCTTGTCAGTGCGCTTGGCCTGGGCGTAAGCGATCAGGTTGCCTACCGAGGAGCCCACTCCGGGGATGGCGCCGACGAAGACACCGATCAGGGTGCCGCGCAGCTGGAAGAACGGATAGCGCAGCACCGACAGGAAGCCTGACAGCACACGTCGGTAGTCGGCACGGCGTGCCGCCTTGTCCTTGATCAGGAATTGGCTGCCGACCAAGGTGAAGAGCTGGCTGGCGGCGAACATGCCCATCATGGCCGGTACCACGGGGATGCCGTCGAGCAGGAAAGGAATGTCCATGGTGCCGCGAACATAGCCACTAGTATTCATGCCGACGGTACCTAGTAGCAGCCCAAAGCCACCGGCGATCAAACCGCGGGACAATCGCTTGCCGCCCAGGGCGGCGATCATCGTCAGGCCCCACAGGGCGACCAGCAGCATCTCCGCCGGGCCTAGACGGATGACCCAGTTCCCCAGGGGCGCGACCACGAATAGCAGGATGATGTAGCCCACCAGTACGCCCAGAACAGAACTCATCAGCGCCAGGCCCAGAGCTTCGTTGTGCAGGCCCTTGCGAGCCATGGGGTAACCATCGAAGGTGGTGGCCACCGAGGAGGTGGTGCCGGGGATGCCCATGAGTATCGAGGTCACCGCCCCACCATAGCCACCACCGGTGAAGATGGCGGTGAGAAACATCACCGCCGGAAGGAAATCCATGTACAGGGTCAGGGGCAGGCAGATGGCCATGGCCATGGTGTTGGAAACACCGGCGATGGACCCGGCGATCAAGCCGATCAACAGGCCCGGGATGATCACCAGCCAGATATTGATGTCGCTGCCTAGCAGCGATATGGCGCCCAGGATAGCCGAGGAATCAAGCATGATGTGGCACTCTCAGAACAGCAGGGTCGGCAGGGGGTACGGCAGCAGCCTGGAGGCCCCCCCCACCACTACCGCGGTAAAGCTGGCGGCGTAGATCGGGACGAAGAGCCAGCCGCGAACGCCCAGCAACAACAGGGCGAAGATCATAAAGAGCAGGGTGGCGACGTCCAGTCCGATCAGGGGGTAGGACATCACCAGGGCCCCGACACCCAGTAACAGCAGGAAAGCGTGCAGCAGGTCCATGGGGGACTGCTCCTGCTCCAGCTCGTCCCGTTCGTGATTAGGAAGCTGAGTAGCACGCTTCTGCACAGGATGTTTTCGAAATCGGATACATTGCGTTACTACCAGCAGGCACAGTCCCAGTAGCAGCATTGCGAGTGGAACCACCAGGATGATGTTGTTGATGTTCCGGGAAACCTGCAGGGTATCGGCGAGATAGAAACCGGTTACCCCGGCAATCACGATAACCAGGGCTAGGTGTCCATACTCGACATCGATCTTCCAGGGGCCAAGGCGCATAGCGGCACCTCTCGGGGAGTGGGGTAGTGACTCGGGTAGTAACTAAGCAGAGAGACGCAGCCATGGCTGCGTCTCTTGCCTCACTTAGTTGGGCCGTACCAGTTCGAGAAGTTCCGGATCGCTGATCGCCTCGTGTTGGCGCAGCATCAATTCGCGGGATTCGTCCGGTCCAACCCAGTCGATCCCCAGGTCTTGACCCTCATGGTCCTCGATGGCCTCGGGGTTTTCGGACACCTTCTGGAAGGCTTCGACGATCTTGGCGTAGCGCTCAGGGTAGGTCTCCATCAGTTCGGTATGGACGAAGTAACCCTGTATATGCCCAGACACGATGCGGGGATACTCGATCCCTTCTGCTTCCGCCACCTCGAGGACATGGGGGGCATCCCAGACCTGGGAGGGTTCTTCGGAGAAGACCATTAGCGGCCGGAACTCGCCCTTGCGCGCCTGCATGCCCTGGTCGCCGATCGCTCCGACGTCGAACTGACCGCCGATGATGCCATTGCGCACCGGGCCACCGCTGTCATAGGTGACGACCCTCACATCGTCACGGTTTACCCCGATGGCCTCCAGGAAAATGGCCAGATTGATCATGTCCGTTGAAGTGGGCTGCACACCGATGCTGACGGTGCCGGGATTCTCGCGGATCTCGGCGATTAGTTCATCGATGTTGGAGAAGCGGCTGTCATTTGAGGTGGCGATGATGGAGGTGCCGATATCACTCAGATTCACCGGCTGAAAATCCTCGATCTCGAAGTCAGCCCCCTGGACCAGCTGGTTGACGGTCATGTAGGGGAAGGCCGTGGTGCGCATCAGGGTGTAGCCGTCGGCAGGCTGCTGGTGGAAATAGACGTGGCCCAGCATGTTACCGCCGCCAGGACGGTTGACTACCTGGATGGGTTGGCCCAGTTCTTCGGCCAGGTACCGCGAGATCAGGCGCGCGGCTCGGTCATTGGTGCCGCCGGTTCCCGCCGGGACGACCATGGTGAGCGGTCTGTCGGGGAACTCATCCGCGCTCACACTGTTGGCGCCGATGACCATGGCGCTTGCCATGGCGACTGCGGTGGCAAGCTTGCTCATTCTACGGGTGCGGTTGAATTTCAATTTCATCAGTACCCTCTCCTCTCGGGTGTGGCTGGCGGGCAGCCATCGATTGTCGTTGTGTGAGATCAGGCGTTTTGTTTGTATATTATATATAAGATACAAATTTTCAGCTGTCAAACTGATACTGCTAGTAATTCGTCGACTGCAGCCGATTGTTCATCTGTCGGCACTCAGTTGAGGTAGGTTCCCCCATTGACGTGCACAGTCTGGCCAGTCATGAAACGGCCATCCGGTCCGCACAGCATCTGCACGACCCCGGCAATCTCCGCGGCCGTACCACGACGCCCTAGCAGTGGCTTATGTATCGCATGATGCTTGGGCTTGGCGGCCACGGTGGAGGTGTCGCGTTTTGTCTCCACCATGCCTGGAGATACCAGGTTGGCGGTGACACCGTAGTCGGCCAGGTCCCAGGCCAGTGCCTTTGTGAGCCCCATCAGCCCGGCCTTGCCGGTGACTACATGAACCCTGTCGCTGCCACCGGAGCTGCCTGTCATGCCGCCGATGTTGACAATGGCGCCTGCGCTGCTCTTGATCAGGTGCGGAGTGGCCGCCCTGGCGCACAGGAAGGCGCCGTCGAGGATGATGGCCAGGATCTCCTTCCAGTCCTCCAAGCTCACGGTCTGCAGCTTGGCTTCCCGTCTCACCGCGGCATTGTTGACCAGGATGTCCAGGCCCCCAAATGTCTCGATTGCGCAACCGATCAGGCGCTCGACATCGCTTTCGTTGGTGACGTCGGCCAGGCAGCCGACTGCCTGGCCGCCGCTGTCATGAATCTCCTGGACGACCTGCTCGACCTGCTCACGGCTAGAGCGGGCGTTGACCACGACGGCGGCGCCCTCTGCAGCCAGGCGGACGGCAATGGCTTTCCCGATGTTCCTGGCGCTGCCGGTGACAATGGCAACGCGACCTTCCAGGGGGCGTTGTCCAGTTGACTGTGTCATTTTCTTCTCCTGGGTTGCGTAGGGGCCGCACGCGGTCTTGTGCAGGCGGCGGGATGGCGGGGGAGGTTCGACGGGGCGCAGGCCTCATTTGCCTCTCGCTTAATTTTATATATTATATAACTTTAAGAATGCAAGCCTTGGATTGACCACTTGCGCCGAAGGGGCGCGAAGGTGGCATGGGGCAGAGGCCTGATGGCTTCGAGGGCCGGCCGCTGCCTGTGTGGCGGGGTGAGGTCAATCAAGCAGCTCAAAGGGTTGCGACTGGAAAGGGTGAAAACCTTGGATACTCAATGGCTTCCAAATGCAAATCTGAATGCCTCGGCTTCCGGTGGGCGTTGACATGGGAAACCTGCAGAGAGGATGGCTGCGCACGCTTGGCATCGGGGGGATTGGAGGTGCGCTCTTCATGGTGCTGGGGCTGCCGGTGCCCTGGTTGCTCGGGGCCTTGTTTGCGGGCATCGTAGCCATGTTCCTGGGCGTGTGCTGGGAATCCCCGTGGCATGGACGGGCTCTCGGGCAGGTGCTGGTCGGCAGTACCCTTGGCTTTGCCTTTACTCAGGACGTGCTGGCGCAAGTGGTCGCCATGGCGGGCCCGATACTGCTGGGTGCCAGCCTTTCCATACTTTCGGGACTGGTGACGGCGGTTGTACTGAGGAGGACGCTGGTTGGCGACTGGGCAACGGCTTACTTCGCGTCGATGCCGGCAGGGCTTGCCGAGATGTCTCTGCTGGGCGCGCGTCATGGTGGCAATCCTGTGATCATCATTACCTGCCATGTGCTGCGTGTGGTGAGTATCGTCTGTCTCGTCCCCCTGGGCTTCGTCCTCTTATATGGCGGCGATTGGCAGGATATGACCATCGTTCGGCCCAATGGTGTCTCCCACCCCGGGTGGCTGCCCATCACCGTTGCAGGGGCCGTGCTGGTTGCCCTACTGTTCCAGCGCCTGCGCATCCCCAATGCACTGATTCTGGGCAGTATCTGTTTTGGTGCCAGCGTGCAGCTGATGGACATTCCGCTGCCGGCGATTCCCGAGGCATTGTTTGCCTTCGGGCAGGTGCTGCTGGGAGCCACCCTGGCCATGGAGTTTACCCGTGAGCGCATGTCGGCCCTGCAGACATATGCCTTACCGGCGGTCAGTGTCACGGCACTATTGATGTCGATGAGCCTGACAATTGCCCTGTATCTGAGCTGGCTATTCGATCTGGATGGGATCACATCGGTGATTGCCATGTCACCTGCCGGGTCGGTGGAAATGGCGGTCACCGCGGTATCGCTAGGTGCCGAATTCCAGCTGGTTATTGCCTTTCACCTTGCCAGGGTATTCATGATCAACGGCTTGATGGGGCCGATTTTTAGCGTCGTGCATTATTGGATCGCGCGGCGTGATTGAGGCGCTGAGAGGGGGCGGGGGCGTGCAAGCGAGCGGTGTGGCCCGCGGCAATGAGGCCGTCATCGACACCCGAAACTATTGCGAAAAGATTGGAAATGAGAGGGTAACGGGATGTATGCGGGTATGGATTTTGGCACTTCAAGCTGTGCCGTCGCCATTTGGCATCATGACGCACCCGAGTTGATTCCATTGGAGGATCACGGCACGCACATGCTTTCGGCCTTGCATTCGAGCAAGGGAGCCCTTCCCGTCCCCCATTTTGACCGGCAGGAAGTGCTGAGCGGGATAGGGGAAGCTGCCGATCGGCAGCGGGCCGAGGCAATTCAACGCGGGCTGATGCGTCGAGAGATGGCCGAGCGGGTCAGGCGACAGCAGGGTGATAATGCACCGCTGTACTTCGACCCCGACATCGTCTTCGGTCAGGCGGCATTGGCCAATTACCTGTTCGATCCCCAGCATGGGTTCTATGCGAAGTCACCGAAGTCGTTCCTGGGCGCCGACCTGCAAGGCCGGCACCTGGGCCTATTCACCGAGATCATCACGCGCCTGATGGCGCATATCAAGCAGCGGGCCGAGGTGTCTGCCGGGCAACCCCTCGACCGGGTCGTGGTGGGGCGCCCCGTCAATTTTCACGGTACCCGTGGGGAGCGGGGTAACCGGCAAGCCGTGCAGATTCTGGAGCAGGCCGCCACCGCGGCAGGCTTCGTCGAGACCGCCTTTCTCTACGAGCCGATAGCGGCGGCACTGGACTATGAGCGCACCCTGGAGAGGGATCGGATCGTCCTGGTGCTCGATGCCGGGGCCGGCACCACCGATTGCTCGATGATAAAGGTCGGCCCCAGCTACCGTCATCTCCGGGACCGGGCGTCGAGTTTGCTCGGCTCTTCCGGTACCCGTATCGGCGGTATCGATTTCGATATCAAGCTGGCGATGAATGCCTTGATGCCCAGTTTCGGCAAGGACGTGCTTCTCAACAATGGCCTGCCGTTCCCTAACCACTTTCTGTGGGATGCCCTGACGGTTAACGATATCAATGCCCAGGCGCGGTTCTATGCCAAGACGACGCCGCTCGAGCTGCAGGGGTATTGCAATATCTGCGCGGACAAGCAGAAGGTTGGGCGTCTGATCCGGTTGCGCGAAGAGCGTCTCAGCCATAGCGTGGTGCGTCACGCGGAACTGGCCAAGATCGCCCTGTCCGAGGCGGAGGGGGTCACCAGCCACCTGAGTGATATCGAGCGGGACTTGTCAGTGGCTGTCACCCGCAGTCAGCTGCGCGATGCGGTCGAGCTCGAACTCAGGAAGTTTGTCTCCTTGATGCGCGAAGTGGTGACTCAAGCGGGTGTTCGCCCCGATACTATCTATGTGACAGGTGGGACGGCCAAGTCACCCGTTGTGGCGGAGATGATCCGTCTCCATTTCGGAGGAACGGAGGTGGTCACTGGGGACTTTTTTGGTAGTGTGACATCCGGGTTGGCCACTTGGTCGCACCGGATGTTTGGCAAGGGGTAGGCATGGCAAGCTTGGATGATTTTCTGGAGGAGATGCAGGCTCAGGTCAGCCTGTCGGCGGCGGAGCGGCGTCGTCTGGCCGCGTTGTGGCCCGACGCCGAGCGTGCTGCCCGGGTTTGCCTTGCGAGGATGCCGGGTATCGGGGTGCTCTCCTTTTCACGTCGCGCCAAGGCCTTTCTTTTCGTCAGCCGGGCGCTCGATGATTATGTGGAAAAGGGAGAGTTGGATCAGGAGCAGGCGCAACTGGCACTGACGATCATGCGATTACAAAGCCGACGCTTTCGAAAAGCTGAGTCGATGTTTTCTGCTCGTGCATCTAGGTTCAGCCAGAATGAGTTGGCGTCCTTGCCCGAAACAGCACGGATTTTTCTGAAGGCCATGTGGCGCCATGATGGTCATCGCAGTGACTAGGAGCCTGTCGGACTTAACGCTGATCTACTGCGAGATCCGGTCTTTCGGCCAATTTCATTCGATCTGATTCGTTAAATAGCGGGCTATTCACCTCATCAGATCGATAAACTTGTCTCGAAATCCAAATCTCTCGTGACGATTGGTCAAATCCGACAGACTCCTAGGTGACCGTTATGATTCCCTACGACGATCACTTGCAAGCTTGCCCGGCATGCTCGATACCCAAGAGGTTATGCCTTGGAGGCGCCAGCAGCTGATCTACCGGGTCATCGCCTGGAGTTGATGTACGTCGTGCTGACCTGGGTCTTCGCTTCCTGGAGCCTGCCGCTGATCATCATGGCGATCACCCCCTTCTCGCTGATCGGGGCGCTGCTCTCCTGGCTGGAGCATGGCCGGGAGCGGTGGGCAGGGCGATACGCGCCACCCGTGACGACAAACGAGGAGAGTCCACATGGAAGTCGATGAGTACCGCCGTCATGACGGCCTGGGTCTGGCGGCGCTGATTCGCAGCGGTGAAGTGAGCCAGGGTGAGGTCTTCGAGGCGGCCTGTGCTGGCATCGAGGCCGACAACCCCAGCCTGGCGGCAGTGGTTCGCACCCGCTTCGAGCGGGCCCGGGCCGAGGGCCAGCAGGTTGACCCCGCGGCACCCTTTGCCGGGGTGCCGACCCTGGCCAAGGATCTGCTGATGGCGCTGGAAGGCGAGCCGCTGGCCTTCGGCAGTGCGTCTCTTGCCGACTGGAAAGCCCCGGTGGATTCGACCCTGGTCACCCGCCTGCGCGAGGCGGGTCTCTCCATCCTCGGTCAGACCGCCACGCCGGAGCTGGGGCTGATGGGCATCACCGAGCCGCGGGCCTTTCCCCATCCGCGCAATCCCTGGAATGCGGCACATTCCCCCGGTGGCTCCAGCGGCGGGGCGGCAGCGTCCGTGGCCGCTGGGCTGGTGCCGCTGGCCATGGCCGGCGACGGCGGCGGGTCGATTCGCATCCCCGCCAGCTACTGCGGCTTGTTTGGCCTCAAGCCTTCCCGGGGCAGGGTGCCGCTGGGCCCGATGCATGCCGAAGTGTGGCAGGGGGCGGTGGTGGAGCATGCCGTGACCTGCAGCGTGCGAGATAGCGCGGCGTTGCTCGATGCCACCAACGGCATGGACGAGGGTGCCCCCTATCCGGTGAGGCGCGAACAGGGCTTCCTGGCGGCACTGGCGCGGCCACCGGGGCCGCTGCGGGTGGCGGTCTCGCTGGGTGAGCCGCTGGGCAAGCCGATGGGTACCGTACTCGATCCCCAGGTGCGCCTGGCAGTGGAAGAGGCGGCCCGAACCCTCGAAGGGCTTGGGCATCACGTCGAGTGGGTGGAGCCGCCGGTGGATGGCGAGCGGCTGGCCGATAGCTACCTGACGCTCTACCTGGGCCATCTCACCGCCGATCTGGCCTGGATCAGCCAGCAGACCGACGTCGCCGTTTCCCGGCTCGACATCGAGCCATCGACCCGGGCCATCGCTCGGCTCGGCAGCTGCCTGCCGGTGCGGGACTATGAGCTGGCCAAGCGCTACTGGAACGAGGCGGCTCGCGCCATGGGCGACTTTCATCGGCGCTACGACATGCTGCTGATGCCGGTGGCCGCCGCGCCGGCGCCACGCCTGGGCGAGCTCTACCCGCCACCGGCCCGGGAGCGGCTGATGTCGCTGCTGGCGATTCCCGGCATCGCCAGGCTGGCGCTCAAGGCGGGTATGCTCAAGCGCCTGGCGCGAGACGCCTTGGCCCGCACCCCCTTCACCCAGCTGGCCAACCTCACCGGCCAGCCGGCCATGTCGCTGCCGCTGCATGTCACCCCGGCTGGCTTGCCGGTGGGGGTGCAAGTGATTGGTGCCATGGGTGACGAGCGACGGCTGCTGGCGCTGGCGGCCCAGGTCGAGGCCGAGGTGCAATGGCAACGGCACCTGCCCAGGCCGCTCGAAGGCAGGTAGAATGCCCGCCATATTCCGCCGTTGCCGAGCCCTGCATGCCTGATCGCGTTTCTCCCTTCTCGTCGGCCGGCGATCGCCACTTCGATGGACTGGCCGAAAAGTTTGCCGGTAGCCTCTATGGTGGCCCCCGCGGTGCGCTGCGCCTGGCCCTGCTCGATCGCCTGCTGCCGGAAATGCTCCATCTCGATGACCAGCCGGTGCTCGACGTGGGTGGTGGCCTGGGTCAGCTCTCCGGCTGGTTTGCCCTGCGGGGCCATGCGGTCACCCTGGTCGAGCCGGCCGCCGACATGCTCGATCATGCCCGCCAGGCACTGGCCGGGCAGCCGATCACCTTCGTGGAGGCATCGCTGCAGGCGCTATCGCAGCGTGCGGAGGGGCCCTGGTCGCTGATCGCCTGTCATGCGGTGCTGGAGTGGCTGCACGATCCCCGGGCGGCGCTGGCCACCCTGGCAGGACAGCTGGCGCCGGGAGGGCAGCTGTCGCTGATGGTGTTCAACCGCGATGCGCTGCGGATGTCCAACGTGGTCAAGGGCAATCTCGAGAAGGCGCTGGACGACCGCCTCGAGGGCACCGGCAAGCGCCAGCGGTTGACGCCGATCTCGCCGCTGACCCACGGCCAGATCGAGGCCTGGAGCGCCGAGAACGGCCTGGCCATCGAGGCAGTGGCGGGCATTCGTGTCTTTCACGACTACCTGCGCCACCCGCCGACCACGGAGTCCGACTGGACCCGGCTGGTGGCGCTCGAACAGCGCTACTGCCGCACGGAACCCCACTGGCGGCTGGGCCGCTACCTGCTCTATACGCTGGTTCGTACCGATACCGCCACCTGATCAAGGAGATCCTCGATGCCTGCCGAGACCCCGGTCTGCCAGTTGCTCGAACGCCAGGACGCCGACTACCGAGCTTGGCTGTGGGTAGCGCCACCCCGCGACGCCTGGCTCGAGGGTGGTGAGGGTGGGGCGGGGGAGGGCAGCGTGCTCAGCGCCGACCATGCGGTGCTGCAAGCCTGGCGGGCCCGAGGCCTTGCGGCCAACTCCCCCTTCGATGCTCCGGTGTCAGCCGAGCCCCCGGGAGTGGTGCTGTTCTGGCCCAAGGCGCACGCCCTGGGTGAGTGGTGGCTGCTTTGGCTTTGCGCCAACCTGCCGGCGGGAACGCGACTGCAGCTGGTGGGGGAGAACCAGGGCGGCATCAAGCGGGTACTCAGGGTACTGGCGGCGCTGGGGCTGGGCTGTCGCAAGCGCGATAGCGCCCGGCGCTGTTCGCTGTTCGAAACGCGGCTGGACCGAGTGGGTATCGATCCGGATGTGGCCTGGTCCTCCTTCGCGGTCGAGGGGCTGACCCTGGTCAGCCACCCGGGTGTGTTCGGCCACGGCAAGCTTGATGATGGCACCAGGCTGCTGCTCGAGCAGTTGCAGGATGTGCTGCCGGAAGGCGGGGCGAAAGGGGAGGGCGAGCTACTCGATATGGGGTGCGGCGACGGGGTGCTGGCGGCCTGGCTGGCGCGGCGCGGTCACCGGGTCACGGCGGTGGACGTCAATGGCTTTGCCGTCGAGGCGACCCGGCGCACCCTGGCCGCCAACGACCTGCAGGGCGAGGCGCTGGCCGGCGATGTCTACTCGACCCTGGGCGAGCGGCGTTTCGAGGTCATCGTCAGCAATCCCCCGTTCCACCAGGAGCGCAGCATCGACTACGGCCCGGCCGGGCGCCTGATCCGCGAGGCGCCCGAGCACCTGGTGCCGGGCGGCCAGCTCATCCTGGTGGCCAACGCCTTCCTGCCCTACCCGGATCTGCTGCAGAGCGCCTTCGGCGGCTTCGAAATCCTTGCCGACGACCGGCGCTTTCGGGTCTATCGAGCGGTGAAGGCGAGGCGCTGATTCTTCTGATATTCCGGCTAGCCTTCAGGCGACGCGTCCGTGGTGCTGGGTCGTGTCGCCGCGTCCGGCAATCAGGCCTTCGACGGAAATATCTTCATCGAGGTCGTCCCAGTGCAGCCCCTTTCCGGAATAGCTGATCCGGCACCGCTCGCGCTCCACGGGGCTGGCATGCAGCAAGCGGGGGAACCAGGCCAAGGGCACGCCCAAGGTTCGGCCGTCGCTGAGTTCGACCCACATGGTGTGCTCGTCAAAGCTGACGGTCTTGGCGGAAATGCTCATTCCAGGCCCTCTCGATCTCGCTGCGATGTGCTTCCACCAGCTGCATGAGCTGTGCAAGCTGCTTTCTATTGTAGCCACAGCTGTTGGCGATGGCGATTTGTGGCATGACCCAGATCTTGGCTTCGCCGTCTCCGCTCTCGGCATGGATATGCATGGGTTCCAGCGGGTTCCCTTCATTCGAGTAGAAGAAGAAACGAATTCCCTTGTAGCGGAATACCACGGGCATGGTGCCTCCATGCGTTACTGTTGTGGATCGCGGTAGGCGATATCCGTGATCACGTAGGTAGTGTCGCCGGCCGGTGCCTTCACCGTCACGTCGTCGTCCAGCGCCTTGCCCAGCAGGGCCTTGGCCAAGGGTGCGTCGACGCTGATCCAGCGCTTGGCGGTGTCGGTCTCGTCATGGCCGACGATGCGAATGCGCATCTCGTCGCCTTCCTCGTCTTCCAGGGTGACGAAGGCACCGAAATAGACCTTGTCGATCGCCGCCGGCAGCCGGTCCACCACCTGTAGTTCGTCGAGCCGCTTGGTCAGGTAGCGGATCCGCGCGATGACGCGGTTGAGCTCCTTCTTGTTGTAGGTGTAGTCGGCGTTCTCGCTGCGGTCCCCCAGTGCCGCCGCCTCACCCACCTTGGCCGACAGGGCCGGGCGCTTCACCCGGGAGAGGTGGTCGAGGATGCCGCGCAGGCGTTCCGCCCCCTCGAGGGTGATGAGGTTGCTCTTGGGTTCCTGGCGCGGATCCTTGGCCGGGTCGCGCCAGCGGGTCATGTTGCGGCCCTTCATGCCATTCCGCTCCTGTTTCGACTGAGAGTCGCAACATACGCCATTCTCCCGGTGCTGGCCAAGCGTCAGAACGGAAACTGGAAGTTCATTCAAACGTTCGTTACATTGCATGGACGACCCCGTCGTACCGTTCAAGAATAACCCCAAGGAGACCGGACATGATTCGACACCATCTACTTGCCGTTGCGCTGGGCATCGGCATCGCGCTGGCCCCACTCGGCAGCGCCGTCGCCTGGGAAGGTGACGTGGAAGCGCTGAAGCAGCGCTGGGAACAGATCAATACACAGCGCGCCGAGGGTGAACGCCGGCGTGCCCTGAAGTCGCTCGCCGACGAGGCCGAGCGCCTGGCAGAGGCCCATCCCGGGGAGGCCCAGCCGCTGATCTGGTATGGCATCATCGAGGCCTCTCATGCCCGTGAGCGCAGTGGTCTGGGCGCACTTGGCAGTGCGCGCAGCGCCCGCGACGCCCTGGAAAAGGCCATTGAACTCGATCCGGAAGGGGGTAACGGCTCTGCCTACGTGACACTCGGGGCGCTGTATGACCGCGCGCCGGGTCGTCCGGTCGGCTTCGGCAACAGCGATACCGCCGAGCGGATGTTCCAGCGTGCGCTGGAGATTCGACCGGACGGCATCGACGTGAACTTCTACTATGCCGCTTTCCTGGAGGATGAAGGGCGCCGCGAGGAGGCCCGCGAACATGCCCAGCGTGCCGTGGATGGCACGGCGCGTCCGGACCGGGAGACATCCGACGAGGCGCTGCGGGAAGAGGCCCGAGCCCTGCTGGGGACGCTCTGATCCTTTCTGCCTGACTCTTTCTTCCTCAACCCTTTTCCTCAAACCCTCCTCCTGGCCCTGCCCTTCGCTGCCGTGCCGGTCGCCCTGACCGCACGGTAGTTGGCATTTCGGGCCCCGGTCATGATAATGGTCGCCATTCGTCGATTGGAGAATGGCATGTCCAACAGCCACGACCAGAACCTCGACTACGACCAGAGTCGCGAGATCACGCTTCTCCCCGCATTTTCGGCGGACGATGTGGAGCTGCGCGAACGGCGCTGCCTGTATCAGGGCTTCTTTCGCCTGGAGGAGGTGCACCTTCGCCATCGGCTCTTCGACGGTGGCTGGAGCGGCGAGGTGGTGCGCGAGGTGCATTGCCGTCATGATGCCGTAGGGGTGCTGCTCTACGATGTGGAGCGGGATTGCGTCGTATTGGTGGAGCAGATTCGCGCGGGTGCCTTGGCTGACCCCGTTTCGCCCTGGAAGCTCGAAGTGGTGGCCGGCCTGGTCGAAGTGGGGGAGAGCCGGGCCGAGGTGGCTCGTCGCGAGGCCATGGAGGAGGCCGGTTGCCCCGTCGACGAAGTGATCGAACTGCATACCTACTACCCGAGCCCGGGTGCCTGCGACGAGCGGGTCACCCTCTACTGTGCCCTCGTGGACTCCGGGGGCCTGGGAGGCGTGCATGGGCTCGACGAAGAGCACGAGGACATTCGCGTTCACGTGCTACCGTTTACTCAGGCTTGGGAACTCCTGCAGGCTGGCCGACTCGACAATGCCATGTGTCTTATCGCCATTTACTGGCTGGCTGCCGAGCGAGCATCTCTGAGAGCGAGGAGGTAGCGTGGCAAGAACCGCCTATGTGACCGATCTGAAGGGCCTGCAGGGTGAATGCAGTGCCAACTACCTGCGCCTGACCCAGCTGCTGGGTGACCTGGGCGCGGGTGAAACCCGACAGCTGGAGCTGACCGGGCAGAACGGCCGCTTCGGCATCCTGCATCTTGAGATACTCGAGCAGGCGCCCTATACCACCATGGCGCGGGTGACCCAGAGCGGTCTCATGGAGGGGCTCATCGAGCCGCCGCGCATGCGGGTGCATCTCTATCATGACGTGCGCATGGCCGAGGTCACCGATTTTCAGCGCGAACGCCACTTCGACGGCCGCTACCGCTACCCCAACCTGCGCATGTTCCAGCCCGACGAAAAACTGCAGCTCAATCGCTTCCTTGGCGAGTGGCTGGCCCATGGCCTGGCGCACGGCCACCCCGCCGACCTGCCCGAACTGCCTTGAAGAGGGCGTTACCTTGATGAGCGAGCTGCCCTGATGCGTATCGTCCAGATCACCGACTGCCACCTCCATGCCGATCCCCGGGCACGCTCCCGGGCCGGCTTCCCCCTGCGCCAACTCGAGGCGGTGGTGAACGCCGCCATCGGTGAGCATCCCGATCTGGTGCTGGTCACCGGCGATATCAGCCAGGACGAGACCGCCGCCTCCTATGAGCTGGCCCATGGGGTGCTGTCGCGGCTGGATTGCCCCTGGTTCTGGCTGGCCGGCAACCACGACCAGCCCCAGTTGATGGAGCCGGTCAAGGCCATCCATCGGGAGGTCGATCTCGGCGGTTGGCGCCTGTTGACGGTGGATACCAGCGTACCTGGCCAGGCCCATGGCGAGATCGGGGAAACGCGTCTTGCCGAGCTGGTCGAGCGGCTGGGAGCGGACGACCGGCCCACGCTGCTGGCCATGCACCATCCGCCGCTTGTCCTGGGCTCGGAGTGGCTCGATGCCATCGGGCTAAAGGATCGCGACGTCCTGTGGCAGACGCTGGCCGACTTTCCTCAGGTGAAAATGATCCTCTGCGGTCACATTCACCAGGCGCTGGCCAGCCATCGGCAGGGGGTGGCCATCTACGGTACCCCCTCCACGACCGACCAGTTCCTGCCCGGCTCGGCTGATTTCGCCATCGACGAGGCCTCTCGTCCCGGCTATCGCATCGTGGAGCTGGCCGACGGCGAGTGGCTGACCTGGGTGGAGCGTGTCGACCTCTGATAGCGTAGCGTTATTCATATATCGACTAAAAAGATAGGCAATCATTCTTTTACGTTATTATGGTTCCGGCGTTAACCTGTGTCGCATGATCCTTCTTGCCCTTAGTCATGCGAGGTACCCGGGCCGATGACCAGTCTTCATGCACCCGCACGCGAGCCGTCCGCCCAGGCTGCCGGGACGGCGCAGGCGTCTCTTTCGACCCAGCGCCTGACCCATCTCCAGCAGTTGGAAGCCGAGTCCATCCATATCATTCGTGAGGTAGCCGCCGAGTTTGCCAATCCGGTGATGATGTATTCCATCGGCAAGGACTCCTCGGTGATGCTGCACCTGGCGCGCAAGGCCTTCTATCCCGGCCCGCCGCCGTTTCCGCTGCTGCACGTGGACACCACCTGGAAGTTCCGCGAAATGATCGAGTTCCGCGATCGCATGGCGGCTGAGGTGGGCATGGAGCTGCTGGTGCATACCAACGAAGAGGGGCGTGCCGCCGGCATCAACCCCTTCGACCACGGTTCCAGCGGCTATACCGACGTGATGAAGACCGAGGCCCTCAAGCAGGCGCTGAACAAGTATGGCTTCGATGCCGCCTTCGGCGGTGCTCGCCGGGATGAGGAGGCCAGCCGAGCCAAGGAGCGCGTGTTCTCCTTCCGCGACAAGTTTCACCGCTGGGACCCCAAGAACCAGCGGCCGGAGCTGTGGAACCTCTACAACGCCCGCATCAACAAGGGCGAGTCGATTCGCGCCTTTCCGCTCTCCAACTGGACCGAGCTGGACATCTGGCAGTACATCCATCTTGAGCAGATTCCCATCGTGCCGCTCTACTTCAGCGCCCCGCGCCCGGTCGTCGAGCGAGACGGCATGCTGGTGATGGTCGACGACGACCGCATGCCGCTGGCCGAGGGAGAAGTGCCCGAGGAGAAGTGGGTGCGCTTCCGTACCCTGGGCTGCTATCCGCTCACCGGTGCGGTGGAGTCCAAGGCAGCAACCCTGCCCGAGATCATCCAGGAGATGCTGCTGACCCGCACCAGCGAGCGCAGCGGCCGTGCCATCGATCACGACCAGGCCGGCTCCATGGAGAAGAAGAAGCGCGAGGGGTACTTCTAATGTCACACCAGTCCAACCTGATAGCCGAAAACATCGAGCAGTACCTTCACGAGCACGAGAACAAGGACCTGCTGCGCTTCATTACCTGCGGCAGCGTGGACGACGGCAAGTCGACCCTGATCGGCCGGCTGTTGCACGACTCCAAGATGATCTTCGACGACCACCTGGCGGCGATCACCCGGGACTCGAAGAAGAGTGGCACCACCGGCGAAGCGGTGGACCTGGCGCTGCTGGTCGACGGGTTGCAGTCGGAGCGCGAGCAGGGCATCACCATCGATGTGGCCTACCGCTTCTTCTCCACCGACAAGCGCAAGTTCATCATTGCCGATACCCCGGGCCACGAGCAGTACACCCGCAACATGGCCACCGGCGCCTCCAACGCCAGCCTGGCGATCATCCTGATCGATGCCCGCTACGGCGTGCAGACCCAGACCCGGCGCCACAGCTTCATCGCCGACCTGCTGGGCATCAAGCACCTGGTGATCGCGGTCAACAAGATGGACCTGGTGGGCTTCGAGGAGGCGCGCTTCAACGAGATCGTCGCCGACTATCGTCGCTTCGCCGAGCAACTGTCGGCCACCGACATCCGCTTCGTGCCGATCTCGGCGCTGGAAGGCGACAACGTGGTCAACCGCAGCGACCGCTCGCCCTGGTACACCGTCGAGGGTGAGCCCGGCCCGGCCCTGCTGGAGCTGCTGGAAACCGTCGAGGTGGCACGGGACCGCAACGTGGTCGACCTGCGCTTTCCGGTGCAGTACGTCAACCGCCCGAACCTGGATTTCCGCGGTTATGCCGGCACCCTGGAAGCGGGCGTGCTGCGCCCCGGGCTTGCGGTCAAGGTGCTGCCCTCGGGCAAGACCAGCCGCGTCGAGCGGGTCGTCACTTTCGACGGCGATCTGGAAGCCGCCTGGCCGGGCCAGGCGGTCACCGTCACCCTGGAAGACGAGCTCGATATCTCCCGTGGGGACTGGATCGTCGCCGAGGATGCCGATATCGCCCTGTCGAACAGTTTCGATGCCGATATCGTCTGGATGCACGAGCAGCCCCTGGCGCCGGGCCGTCAGGTAGACATTCGCCTGGCGGGACGCTCGGTCTCCGGCCAGGTGAGCACCATTCACCACCAGGTGGATGTCAACACCCTGGAGCGGCACGGCACCGCTCAGCTCGAGCTCAATGCCATCGCCCGCTGCCGCGTCGAGCTGACCGCCGCGGTGCCCCTGGACCCCTATGTGCAGAGCCCTGGCACCGGCAGCTTCATCGTCATCGATCGGCTGACCAACGTCACCGTGGGGGCGGGGATGATTCGCTCCATCGTGAAAGACGGTGCCAAGCCAAGCGGTGAGGTCGACTGGGCGGCCTTCGAGGCGGATCTCAACGCGCTGGTGCGCAAGCACTTCCCGCACTGGGAGGCGAAGGATGTGCGTGACCTGCTGAAACGCTGATCGCGTCATCCTGCTGTCTTCGAGGCCCTGCTAATACTGTCTTCGAAGCCTTGTTAATGCTATCTACGAAGCCCTGCTAATATAGCGGGGCTTCGTTTTTCGGCTGTCGAATCGCTTTTCCATACCAAACCAGGAACTCCTATGCCGCCCAATGCCGTCCCCCATGATGTTCCCTTCCGCGAGGCGGTGCATGTCTGGCTGCGTATCGCCCTGCTGAGCTTCGGCGGGCCCGCGGGCCAGATCGCGGTCATGCACCGTATCCTGGTGGAAGAGAAGAAGTGGATCGGCGAGAACCGTTTCCTGCATGCCTTGAACTACTGCATGCTGCTGCCCGGCCCCGAGGCGCAGCAGCTGGCGATCTACATCGGCTGGCTGATGCATCGCACCCGGGGTGGTCTCCTGGCGGGCACACTCTTCGTGCTGCCGGGGTTCATTGCTATCCTGGCACTCAGTTACCTCTATGCGGCACTGGGCAACGTGGGCCTGGTCGAAGGGCTCTTCTTCGGCCTCAAGGCGGCGGTGTTGGCCATCGTGGTCAACGCCGTGGTGCGGATCGGCAAGCGGGCCTTGAAGAACAACGTCATGCTGGGCATTGCCGCCGCGGCCTTCGTGGCTATCTTCTTTCTGGACATCGCCTTCCCCCTGATCATCGTTACCGCGGCCCTGATCGGCTACTTCGGCGGTCGGACGGGCTCGCCGCTGTTCCAGGTGGGGGGCGGCCATGGCGCCAACGGGGAGAGGGGGCTTGCCGACAGCGAGTCGCTGCTCGGCGAGCAGTTGCCGGATCATGCCCGCGTCAACCGGGCCTGGTCGCTCAAGGTCTCGGCCATCTTCCTCTCCCTGTGGCTCACCCCGGTGGTGCTGCTCATTGCCGTGCTGGGCTTCGACAGTGTCTTTACCCAGATCGCCACCTTCTTCAGCCAGATGGCCGTGGTCACCTTCGGCGGTGCCTATGCGGTGCTGAGCTACGTGGCCCAGGCGGCGGTTCAGAACTATGGCTGGCTGGCGCCAGGGGAGATGCTCGACGGGCTGGGCATGGCCGAGACCACTCCCGGCCCCCTGATCCAGGTGGTGCAGTTCGTCGGCTTCATGGGGGCATTTCGCGACGCGGGCACCCTGGACCCCTGGGTGGCGGCGACTTTTGCCGCGGTGCTGACCACCTGGGTGACCTTCGTGCCCTGCTTCCTGTGGATATTCCTCGGTGCCCCCTACGTGGAGCGGTTGCGCGACAACGCCGCCCTGAGCGGCGCGATGACGGCGATCACCGCCGCCGTGGTGGGTGTGGTGCTCAACCTGGCGGTGTGGTTCGGCATCCATGTGGTGTTCGGCGACGTGGGGGAGTGGCGCGGGGTGGGCCTGCGGCTGCTGATTCCCGACCTGGCTACCCTGGATCCATTGGCCCTGCTGCTCTCTGCCGGGGCCATGCTGGCGATCTTCCGTTACAAGCTGGGCATGCTCAAGGTGCTGGGCGCCTGTGCGCTGCTTGGCATGGTGTTTTCCCTGGTGAGTTAGGGAAACACTGCACAGATGCCTGCGCGAGCGAATCGCTGCGTTGTATGGACATACCGTGCCAGGGACGCCGACTGGCTTGATCTTGGGACGCAATGCTTCACACTGGCCAGTACGCCTTCCGGTTTATGGGCAGGGGCCAGGCACGCAGTGCGGGCAGGGAAGGACGGGGCTACACGGGCAGGACGACACGGGCAGGACAAGGAGAGCCATCATGCAGCTTGAACAGGCCGAGTCGAGACCATGGCGTGATGCTGTTGCCGGGCACTCCGCCTGATGGCTGATCGCCCCCGGGCACCGCAACGGATCCGGCGCCTGCTACGCGCCGTCGCCAGGCCGATGAAGAGCGACCGCGGCCGTGGCGGTCTCGTGGTCCATCCCTACCGTGGCTATGGCTCCGCCCGCGAGGCATTCCTGATGGGGCGTGTCTTCCGCCAGACCAGGCTGGGGCGTGTCATTCCTCGCTATGGTGCCCTGCGCGATGTCGCCGATGTGGCGCGGCGCATCGTCAGGCGAGGGCTGCCCGATGTGGAGGTGCACGTCACCCTCGGTGGCAACGACATCACCGTGACCACGGATCATGATGGCTATTTCAACGCGAAGCTCGTCTTGCATGAGCCGCTGCCACTGGACACCTCCTGGCATCGCGCCGACCTTCACGTCGTGACCCATGACGGGGCGGAGCCCATCCACAGCTTCACCGATGTCTATATTCCTCCGGAAGACACCGACCTGTTGGTGATCAGCGATATCGACGACACGGTGATGTATACCGGCGTGGCCGACAAGCTGCGCATGCTCTACCGGCTGTTCGTCAAGCAGGCCCACCAGCGTACCGCCTTTCCCGGCGTGGCTGCCTTCTACCAGGCGCTCTATATCGGCCAGAGTGAAGAGGCGCGTCGTCCGATCCTGTATGTCTCGCGGGGCCCCTGGAGCATCTACGAAATGCTCGAGGAATTCTTCCAGATGAATGACATTCCGGTGGGGCCGATCCTGTTCCTGCGTGAGTGGGGGATCACCTGGCGAAGGCCCTGGCCGCGGCGTGCCGAAGAGCACAAGTACGCCTTGATAACCCGCATGCTGGAACTTTTCGATGACCTGCCCTGCGTGCTGATCGGCGACAGCGGCCAGCACGACCCCGAAGTCTACACCCGCATCGTCAAGGAGCATCCCGGCCGGGTGAAGGCCATCTATATTCGACGCGTCGACAGCCGAGCCGACCGTGAGCGAGCCATCGACCTGCTGCGCGAGGAGATCGCCCATACCGACTGCGAACTTATGCTTGCTGCCGATAGCACGGCGATGGCGGTACATGCCCATGACCGGGGCTTCATCTCCGAGAAGGGCTTGCAGGCGGTGCGCCGGGATTCCCGCGAAGAGACGATCTGACGCTGATATTGCCAGTGCTTCCCTCTACACCGTGAAACCCGCTCTGGTAGGCTTGGTCAAACCCTGAGACGCCGTGATCTGTCCTGCCGGAGTGAGACCCTCGATGATCGTGCTGCTGATCGCCATGCTGCTGGCCATTTTCCTGCTTCCCAATGCCTGGGCCAAGTGGGTGCTGGCGCGTCACTCCCGCGGCCGGGACGACTATCCCGGTACCGGTGCCGAGCTGGCCGAACACCTGCTGCGGCGAATGGGCATCGAGGGGGTACAGGTGGAACTGACCGAGCACGGCGATCACTACGATCCCGAGGCGCGGCGGGTGCGTCTTTCACGCGATCATTACGAGGGACGCTCCCTCACTGCGGTGACGGTGGCGGCCCATGAGGTGGGGCATGCGATCCAGCATCATCAGGGCTACGCGCCGCTGATCGCCCGAGCTCGCCTGGTGGGCGTGGCGCAGAAGGCCGAGAAGATCGGCGCCCTGTTGATGATGGCGGCTCCCTTCCTGTTTATTCTGACCCGCTTGCCGGGTGGGCTGGCCATCGTGGTGGTGGCCGCGGTGATCAGCTTCGGCACGGCGGCCCTGGTGCATCTGGTGACCTTGCCGGTGGAATTCGACGCCAGCTTCCAGCGGGCCCTGCCGCTGCTCAAGGACTACGTCCCCCCCTACGACATGCCCGGCGCCCGCCATGTGCTGACCGCCTGCGCCTTCACCTACGTGGCGGCGTCGCTGGCGAGCATTCTCAACTTAGGGCGCTGGCTGGTGATACTGAGAAGGTGAGTTCAATCCCTTGAGTGAAAGCGGAGTCGGTTTCTACAGTTCTGGTAGTAGTCACCAGCCTTCATGGAGGAGGTGCGATCATGACGACTCCACAGGATTACATCCGTGACAACGCCAAGCCGCTCGACGGTCGCAGTGTCGATTACGACGACCTGCTGGATCAGGTGGGCGAGCGACCACTGGTGCTGCTTGGCGAGGCCTCCCACGGCACGGCCGAGTTCTACCGCATGCGCTCCGAGATCACCCGGCGGCTGATCCGCGAGAAGGGCTTCGAGGCGGTGATCGTCGAGGCAGACTGGCCCGATGCGTTGCGGCTCAATCGCTACGCCCACGGCGAAGGCGACGACACTCTGAAGAGCGCCTTCGACGACTTCCAGCACTTTCCGCAGTGGATGTGGCGCAACACCGAGGTTCGCGATTTCATCGGCTGGCTCGAGGAGCACAATGCCGCGAAGGGGGGGGCATGAACAGGTCGGTTTCCATGGCCTGGATATCTACAGCCTGCACCGCTCGGCGGAGGCGGTCATCGAGTATCTGGAAGGCATCGACCACGAGCAGGCGCGTCTCGCCCGCGAAGGATACGGTTGCCTCGATCATGGCGGCGACCCGGTTCGCTACGGCCACAACGCCGCCTTCGGTCTCAGCCGTGTCTGCGAAGATGCTGCCGTGCGCCTGCTTGCCGACCTGTTCGAGAAATCGACCGGCTACCTGCGTGAGGATGGCCGGCGCTCGCGGGACGAGCAGTTCTTCGCCGAGCAGAACGCCCGCGTGGTGGTCAGTGCGGAGCACTACTATCGGGCCATGTTCGGCTCGCGGGTGGACACCTGGAACCTGCGCGACGAGCACATGACCGACACCATCGTCGAGCTGCGTGAGCACCTGCGTCGCCAGGGCGGGCAGGGCAAGCTGGTGGTATGGGCGCACAACTCACACCTGGGCGATGCCGCCTTCACCGACATGGGCTGGCACCGCGGCCAGCACAATGTCGGCCAGCTGGTGCGCCATCGCTTCGGTGCCGACCAAGCGCTGCTGGTGGGCTTCACCACCCATACCGGCTTCGTCTCGGCGGCCCATGACTGGGACGGCCCGGTGGAGCATCGCAGGGTGCGGCCCTCAATGGAGGGCAGCATCGAGCGGCTGTTCCACGACAGCGGTGCCGGTGACTTCTACCTGCCCCTCGGCGAGCGCGCCGCGCCATTGAAGGAACCGCTGTGGGAGCGAGCCATCGGCGTGATCTATCGCCCCGAGTCGGAGCGCATCAGCCATTACTTCAAGGCATCGGTGGCCCAGCAGTTCGACGCCGTCTTCCACGTCGATGAGACCCAGGCCGTGGAGCCGTTCGACAAGGGCGATCTGTGGCGACCCGAGTAGGTGCCGGATACCTATCCCTTCGGGGTGTAGGCGGAACCCACACCACGTGATTCCTTCCTTTTCCGGTGTCGAATACCCGAGGCGTTGCCAATGGCATGCCTCGGGTAGCGGGTCGATAATCAGAGACCGACGAGTGCCGGAAGACCACGAATATCACGAATCTCGGTAGTGCCGTAGTCCTGGCAGTAGGGTTCGTGATTGCGATTGACGAACGCCTTGTTCTTGATACCCATCAGATGCGCCGGGATCAGGTCGTAGCGGAAGCTGGAGGAAACGTGAAGCAGCTCTTCCGGCGCGCAGCCAAGCGTGTCGATCATCGCCTCGAAGGCGGCGAAGCGCGGCTTGTAGACCTTGAATGTGTCGGCGGTGAAGACCTCGTGGAACGGCACCTCGAGCTTGGCGACGTTGGAGGCGATCTGGTCGTTGCTGGCATTGGAGTAGATGACCAGCGGAATCTTGCCGGCAATCTTCGATAGGCCTTCGATCACGTCCGGGTGCGGCCCCCAGCTCGGTACGGCGTCATAGTACTTCTGCCCAATCGTATCATCGTACTTGATGCCCCAGCGTGCGCAGGTACGTTCGAGAGCCGACTTGAGAACTTCGACGTAGGGCCGCCATTCACCCAATACAGAGTCATAACGATAGGCGCTGAAATCGTCGACGAAACGATCCATGCGTTCAGGCTCGGGAATCTGAGCGGCAAAGAACTCGCGCGTCAAGTTGCCCATCTGGAAGTTGGTCAGGGTACCGTAGCAGTCGAAGGTAATGAATTTGGGACGGAATATGCTCATGTCGTTATCCTTGTGCAAGGGGTTGATAGCGAGGTGGCCTTTGCGACTCGCATGAGTCGATTAGACCATCCAGGGGCTGGCAGATGATGTCTAATCGGTGGCCCGTGAAGCACAAAAATCCTTTTTGATGGGCCTCTCTGGCACAATTCGCGTCACGCTGTAAAAGCCGGAATTCCGCCCATTCCTCGCAGGCCCCTCGCTGCCGGGGCGTGCCTCTCGAGTCAACGAATACCGCCGACGCACAGATACTTGATCTCCACGTAATCGTCGATGCCGTACTTCGAGCCCTCGCGGCCGATACCCGACTCCTTGATGCCGCCGAACGGCGCCACTTCGCTGGAGATAATGCCTTCGTTCAAGCCGACGATGCCGAACTCCAGGGCTTCCGCCACGCGCCATGAACGTGCCAGGTCGCGGGTATAGAAGTAGCTGGCCAGACCGAAGGGCGTGTCGTTGGCCAGTGCTATCGCCTCTTCCTCGCTGTCGAAGCGGATCAGCGGCGCTACCGGGCCGAAGGTCTCCTCACGCATCAGCAAGGCACCTCGCGGAACGTTGGTGAGGATCGCAGGCTGCAGGAAGTTGCCGCCGCGCTCGTGCGCTACACCTCCCGTCAGCAGGTGGGCTCCGCGGGTGACGGCATCTTCTATATGCTCCCTGGCCTTGGCCACCGCTCGCTCGTCGATCAATGGCCCCAGGGTGACACCTTCCTCGAAGCCATCTCCGGCCTTGAGCGCTTCGACAGCCACCTTGAGCTTGTCGGCGAAGGCATCGTAGATGTCATTCTGCACGAATACCCGGTTGGCGCAGACGCAGGTCTGGCCGGTATTGCGGAACTTGGAGGCCATTACCCCGGCAACCGCGGCATCCAGGTCGGCATCGTCGAAGATGATGAAGGGAGCGTTGCCGCCCAGCTCCATCGAGACCTTCTTGACGGTATCGGCACAGCGCTGCATCAACTGTTTTCCGACCTCGGTGGAGCCGGTGAAAGTAAGTTTGCGTACCGCCGGGTTATCGGTCAGCTCGTTGCCGACTACCGCCGCCTGGCCGGTGACGATGTTGAGGACCCCTTTTGGCACGCCGGCCTGCTCAGCGAGTTCGGCTAGCGCCAGGGCCGAGAACGGCGTGGCGCTGGCGGGTTTGATGACGATACTGCAGCCCGCCGCCAGGGCGGCACCCGCCTTGCGGGTGATCATGGCATTGGGGAAGTTCCACGGCGTGATCGCCGCCACGACGCCGATCGGCTGCTTGAGCACCAGGGTGCGCCGACCGTCGCTCGTGCTGGGGATGATATCGCCGTAGACCCGCTTGGCTTCCTCGGCGAACCATTCGATGAAAGCGGAGCCATAGGCGATCTCGCCACGCGCCTCGGCCAGCGGCTTGCCCTGCTCCAGGGTCAACAATTGCGCCAGAGCCTCCTGCTGTTCCATGCAGAGCTCGAACCAGCGACGCAGGATGACGGCGCGTGCCTTGGCGGTCAACGCTGCCCAGGAGGCCCCGGCCACTTCAGCAGCGCGAATGGCGCCGCGGACCTCCTCTGCGGAGAGGCTGGGCACATGACCGATGGCCTCGCCGGTCGAGGGATTGTGCACAGTTAGGGTGCGGCCATTGGCGGCTGCGACCCAGGACCCATCGATATAGCACTGCTCACGCAAAAGGGTTGTCGCTTGGTTCATGTCGGTTCCTTTTTTTCTCGTTAGTGAGTCGTGGGGTGCTCAATAGCCACGCTGACGGTCGACGAGTCCGATCATCTCGCGACCCTCTCGATGGCGGGCGATATTGTCCAGCACCATGTCTACTGCACCTTCCGGCTGGGTCATGCTGGCTATATGGGGTGTCATCAGGACTCGAGGGTGATGCCACAGCGGGTGATCGGCAGGCAGGGGCTCGGGGTCGAATACATCCAGCACTGCCGCCGACAGCTGACCGCGCTCCAGGGCATCGAGTAGATCCGATACGACCAGATGTGGGCCACGGCCGACATTGACCAGCGAGGCGCCATACGGCAGCTGGGCGAACAGCTTGGCATTGAGAATGCCGCGGGTCCGGTCGGTCAACGGCAAAAGACAGACCAGCACCTGGCTCTTGGAGAGGAACGTTGTCAGCTCGTCGTCACCGGCGAAACACTCCACACCCTCCAAATGGCGGCGGGTTCGACTCCAACCATGGCAGGCAAAGCCCAGGCTGGTCAGCCGCTGTGCCACGGAGGTACCCAACTGGCCCAGGCCTAGGATGCCCACGCGGCACTGCGAGGCGGGACGCACCCGCAAGGCCTGCCAGGTCGCACTGCGCTGCTGGCCGATGTAGTCGATCAGGTTGCGGTGCAGCGCCAGCACCGCCATGGCGACATACTCCTGCATGGTGGCGGCGATGCCTGGTTCTTGCATGCGTAGCAGTGGCACATGGTCGGGGATGGCTTTCAGGTCGAACTGGTCGACGCCGGCACCAATGGAGAACGCCAGTTCCAGGTTGGGGAAGCGCTCGGCAAGGTTCTCCGGGGGTTGCCACATCGCGAGATAGCGCACGGCCTCAGGGTCCCCGGTCTCGGGCCATATAGAAAAGGCCAGCTCGGGGGCTTTCTCGGCGAACAGCCGTGACCAATCGCGGCCACGCTCAGGGTCTGCCTTGTAAACGAAGCTTGTCGCCATTTCCTTTCCACTCCTGTGCGTTCCAGGCCGCCGGCTGGCGCCAGGTCCGTGATTCGGTACTGTAATAGCTACGAGGAGGCGGTGTGACAGCATGAACAAGCACTCTTGGCATTGTCCGGGCTGGCCGGCTCTGCTGTCGTCGTGGGCTCGCGGTCGGCCGAGGTGTAGAAAGCGTCCGCGTGAATGCTATCCGCCGGTATGCCGTGGGCCAGCAGCAGCTCGCTGGCCGCTTCTACCATGGGTGGGGGGCCTGCCAGGTACGCCCGGCAGCCGCTCACCCGGTCCCATTGGGCTGCCAGCACCTCTGTCACCAGGCCGGTGCTGCGCTCGGTGGTGCCGCTGGGTGCCGAGAGCACGACGTCGAACTGCAGGTTGTCGTGGTTCACGGCCAGCTCCTGGAAATAAGATGCCAGGTAGACGTCACGCTCATCCCGTACCCCGAAGTAGAAGTGGATCGGCTGACGCATGCCGGCGGCCAATGCCGTTTCCAGAATCGACTTTACCGGCGCCAGACCCGAGCCGCCGGCCACTATCAGGATGGGGCCGCTGTGGGCCTCGCGCAGATAGGAGTCCCCGAAAGGGCCCTCCACCCGGACGGGGTCGCCTACAGCCAGCTCCCGAGCTACATGGGCACTGGTGGCACCGCCGGAAACATGCCGGATGTGAAACTCGAGTACTGACTCATCCGGCCGGTTGGCCATGGAGTACTCCCGCGGCGGGCAGCCAGGAAAAGTCACCTGGGCATACTGACCGGCAGTGAAGGCGAGAGGGAGGTCGCCTTCTACACGCAGGCGTACCCGCTTGATGTCATGGGTGAGATCGTCGAGTTCGTCGACGACGCAGTGCAGCTGTTGCAGCGGATGAGTGGCGAGCGCTTCGTCGTTTTTGAGCCAGGAAATGGTGCAGTTGCTGCGTGGGAGTGCGCGACAGGCGAGTACCAGGCCGGCATCACGCTCCTCCTCGGTGAGCGAGAAACGAGTATGCGGCAACAGCTCGACCTCACCTTCCACCAGCCGGGACTTGCAAGCGCCGCAACGACCGGCGCGGCAGCTGTGGGGGTAGGCGATGCCCGCCATGATGGCGGCATCGAGGATGGTATCGCCATTCTCCACGCTGACGGCCTTGCCGGCTGTCGCTATTTGAACGTCATAGGGCATGTTGTTGTTCTCCAAATGTCATTTGCGCGCCCCCGCCATGCCGGGGGCGCGGGGGCATTCAGGCAGCCTGCGGCACCTGCTGCTTCGGTGCCGCGGCCTCATCCGCCGCGATCGCGATCGGCGGCCGGAATCCCTTGAGGCGCAGGGCATTGGTGAGTACGCAGATGCTCGAGGCGGCCATGGCCACGGCGGCGAAGACCGGCGAGAGCAGGATACCGAAGGCAGGGAACAGCACGCCGGCCGCCACCGGGATCAGCAGCGTGTTGTAGGCGAAGGCCCAGAACAGGTTCTGCTTGATGTTGCGCAGCGTGGCCCGGGACAGTGCAATGGCATTGGGCACGTTGCGCAGGTCGCCGGACATCAGCACCACCTCGGCGGACTCGATGGCGATGTCGGTACCGGTACCGATGGCGATGCCCACGTCGGCCTGTGCCAGCGCCGGGGCGTCATTGATGCCGTCGCCGACGAAGGCCACCACGCCGCCCTCGGCCTGCAGACTCTTCACCGCATCCACCTTGCCGTCGGGGAGCACCTCGGCCACCACCTTGTCGATGCCCAGGCGGCGGGCGATGGCCTCGGCGGTGCGCCGGTTGTCGCCGGTTATCATCGCCACCTGCAGGCCTTCGGCGTGCAGGGCGCGGATGGCGGCCGGTGTGGACTCCTTGATCGGATCGGCAACGGCGATGATCGCGCCCAGACGTCCATCGATGGCGGCATAGAGCGGGCTCTTGCCCTCGTCGGCGAGACGATGCGCGGCCTTGGCGAAGACGTCCACGTCCAGCCCCAGCTTGCGCATGTAGCGGTCGGCACCGACCTCTACACGGCGGTCGTTGACCAGTGCTGCGACGCCGTAGCCGGGATCGGCCTCGAAATGCTGAACGGTATCGGACTCCATCCCGCGTGCCTTGGCGGCGTTGACGATGGCCTCGGCGATGGGATGTTCCGACTGGCGCTCCACGGAGGCCACCAGTTGCAGCACCTCGGCCTCGGCGAAATCACCGGCCACCACCAGGTCGGTGAGCTCTGGCCGGCCCTTGGTCAGGGTCCCGGTCTTGTCCAGGGCGATGACCGTGGCGTCACGCAGCGACTGGAGCGCTTCGCCCTTGCGGAACAGTACGCCCATTTTCGCGGCCTTGCCGGTGCCCACCATGATGGATGTGGGGGTGGCCAGGCCCATGGCGCAGGGGCAGGCGATGATCAGCACCGCCACGCCATTGACCAAGGCGAAGGTCAGCGCGGGGGCCGGGCCGAAGATCAACCAGATGGCGATGGTCGCCAGGGCCACGGCGATCACGGCCGGCACGAAGTAGTTGGTGACCTTGTCCACCAGGGCCTGGATGGGCAGCTTCGAGCCCTGGGCCTGCTCGACCATGCGCACGATCTGCGCCAGCAGGGTGTCGGCACCGACGTTGGTCGCCTGGAAGGTGAAGCTGCCCACCTTGTTGATGGTGCCGCCCACTACCTCGGCACCGGCCTCCTTGCGCACCGGCACGGGCTCGCCGGTGATCATCGACTCATCGACGAAGGAGCTGCCGTCGGTAACCTGGCCGTCCACCGGGACCTTGTCGCCGGGCCGTACCAGCACCATGTCGCCCTGGCGCACCTCGTCGATGGCGATCTCCATCTCCTCGCCATCACGGACCACGCGGGCCGTCTTGGCCTGGAGCTTCATCAGCGCCTTGATCGCCTCGCTGGTGCGGCCCTTGGCGATGGCCTCGAAATAGCGGCCGACGAGGATCAGCGTGATGATCACCGCCGAGGCCTCGAAGTAGACGTTCACCGTGCCGGCCGGCAGCACCTGGGGCAGGAAGGTGGCCACCACCGAATAGCCCCAGGCGGCGGAGGTACCCAGCATCACCAGGGAGTTCATGTCCGGGCCGCCGCGCATCAGCGCCGGCCAGCCCTTCTTGTAGAAGCGCAGGCCGGGGCCGAACTGCACCACCGACGCCAGTACGAAGAAGAGATAGAAGAGGTTCTGCTGGCCCACGGTCATATGCAGCCAGTGATGCATCATGGGGATGAAGTGTGAGCCCATGTCCAGCACGAAGATGGGCAGGGTAAACAGGGCCGCCACGGTCACTGCACGCTTAAGCTCGCCGATCTCCTGGTCGCGGGCCACACGCTCGCGGTCGCTGCGATCCTGCGTGTCGCCTACCGCCTCGGCATCAAAGCCCGCATTTACGATGGCCTTGGTCAAGGCGGCGGGAGTGGCAGTATCGGCGACGACACGGACGGTTGCCGTCGATGTGGCGAGGTTGACGTTGGCCTCGAGCACGCCGGGCACGCCGGCGAGCTTGCGTTCCACCCGACCGACGCAGGAGGCGCAGGTCATGCCCTTGACCGTCAGTTCGATGGTGTCGGTCGCGGCGGGATAACCGGCGGCACCGACCGCTTGGGCGACCCCGGCGATGTCCGCCTTGTCGGTGGCGAACGTCACCTGGGCGCGCTGGGTGGCCAGGTTGACGGCAACCTCGTCGACGCCCGCTACGTTGAGAATGGCTTTTTCGACCCTGCCCACGCAGGAGGCACAGCTCATGCCTTCGATGCCCAGGGAGTAGGAGGCGCTGGTATCAGGAGCTAACTGGGCAGTCGACCCTGTCGAGCTGACTTGGTTGCTTGGCATGGTCTAAGTTCCTCTCATGTGCCGTAGTTGTTCGTGTATTTAGAAACATAGACCTTCCCATCATTGGAAGGTCAAGGGGCTATGCGGCTGGCACTGATCCAAGGGGGCGGTGAAGCGCTTTCTGGATGTCCGGCTGAGCTAATGCCGCATCCAGCGTCGCAGACAGGCGATCAATAAGCAGATCGATATCCTCGTGGGTACAGCACAGTGGTGGCGCAAAGCCCAGGATGTCGTCAGCGAAAGCGCGAAAGATCAGCCCGCGCTCCTTGGCCATCGTCAGGAGTCGGCCTGCCAGGTCGAGTGACGCTGCCGGTTTGGTTTTGTTCACCTTGTCGGTGACCAGCTCCAAGGCACCCAGGAGGCCCCGTCCACGCACCTCACCAACCAGCGGATGGTCCGCGAGTTCGGCCAAGCGTTGCTGAAAGTGGGCGCCCACCTGTCGGCCATTGGCAAGCAGCCCGCCTTCTTCGTAGATTCGCAGCACCTCCAGCCCGACAGCACAGCTCACGGGATGGCCAGAGTAGGTGAAACCGTGGCCGATGGGCTTGCCCTCGGGAGCGTTGTCAGCAATACCCCGGTAGACGCGCTCGCTCATCACCACGGCACCCAGCGGGGCATAGCCCGAAGTGAGGCCCTTGGCCATGGTCATCAGGTCCGGCACGACGTCTTCTTCCTCCAGTGCGAAAAGCGGGCCTGTGCGACCGAAGCCCGTAATGACTTCGTCCACCACCATCAGAACACCATATTCCCGGCACACGCCATGTATCGCTTTTAGCCAGCCCTTGGGGGGCACGATGATGCCCCCCGAACCCTGGATGGGCTCGCAGAAAAATGCTGCCACGTTCTCGGCTCCAAGGCGTTCGATGGCGGCGCGTAGTGTCCGAACTGATTCCGTGATGATGGCATCCGGGTCGGGACCGATGGGATTGCGATAGGGATAGGGAGAAGGGATGTAGTGCTGGAACGACGATGGCCCATCGAAATTGTCGTGGAAGACAGGCAGGGCGGTCAGCCCTGAGCCGGTGCTGGTGGAGCCGTGGTAACCCCGTTCAAGGGCGATGAAATGCTTGCGCTGCTGTGCTCCGGTGACGCTGTGATAGTACCGAATGAAGCGCACTGCACTATCGACTGCGTCGGACCCGCCCAAGGTGAAGTACACATGGTTCAAGTCCCCCGGTGTACGCCGGGCGATGGCCTCGGCGAACAGGATGGATGGTTCGCTGGCGTAGTGGAAGTAGCCGGTGGCATAGGGCAGGCGCTGCATCTGCCGAGTCGCCGCTTCCACCACGCTCTGGTGACCGTAACCGATATTGACGCACCATAGGCCGGAAAAGCCGTCGAGGTACTCATGCCCCTCCTTGTCACGTAGGTAGGCGCCACTGCCGGACTCCAGAACCGTGGACCCCCGGCGCTCCTGCTCGCTCCATGAGGCCACCGGATGGACCAGGTGCGCGCGATCCAGCTCCTCTAGATAGTCGTTTTCCATGCTGTGCTTTCCTCGTGACTGCTGTACCTAGGTGTGCTTTGACATCATCATCTGTGGTTTACAAAATATTGTTTACAACATACCTTAGTCAATATATCTTTTACCCTATGACGAAGCAAGAATCAGGAGAATGATGGGCGGGATGCCCGCTGGTGAGTCCGTGGCGACGCGCTACATGGCAACAACAACAAATATGAGGGCTAGGCAATAATGAGCATTCGAAACTGTTTGAAGGTGACTCCCCCCTTCCTTAAAGGAGCGGTGGTCGCTGCCATGATCGGTCCGATATCCGCTTCCGCCTTGGCAGCCCCCGACGGGAAGGTCGTCTTCGGCGAGCTCTTCACCCCGGCGTCGGGCTGGGCGCTGGAGACCATCGACTCCTACATACTCTCGCGGGCCGGCTGCCTGGAATCGCTCACGTACATGGACTACGACGCCTCGATAAAGCCGGCGCTGGCCGAGTCCTGGGAACAGGTGTCGCCAACGGAATGGGAGTTCCAGTTGCGTGAGGGAGTGGCATTTCAAGATGGCACTGCCTTGACGCCGCAAGTGGTTAGCGATTCGCTCAACCGAGTGTTGAACGCATCGTCTCCGCCGCGAAGCTTCAATCCCGGTGTGATCGACTCCGTCGAGCCAGCCGGTGAGCGTGCCGTGCGTATTACCACCAATGAGCCGGACGTCTTCGTGCCCAACCGTCTGGCCAGTACTGAAACCGGCTTCCTCGCACCAGCGGCATTCGTCGACGATCGCATCAACCCGGTGGGGCACTGCACCGGGCCGTTCGAGATTGTTCGCGAGATTCCCCGCCAGGGCCTGGAGCTCAAGCGCAACGACGGCTATTGGGGCGGCGAGGTGCAACTGGCCGAAGCGGAGGTGCGCTACATTCCTGACGGGCAGGTGCGTTCCGTGATGGTGGAAACCGGCGAGATTCACATCGCTCGCCAGGTGCCGGCCTCAGCGTTGGAGCAATTGGAGCGCTCGGAGCGAGTGGAAGTGAAGACCATCGAGGCGCCGCGGACCACCTCGCTCTATCTCAACAATCGTGCCGCGCCACTGGACAACATGCAGGTTCGTCAGGCTATCCAGAGCGCCATCGACCTGACAGGCATCGCCGAGGCGGTCTATGAAGGCTCGGTCAACCCGGCAGTGGGCCAGTTCTCTCCGAACACGCCCTGGGCGCCGGAGAATGCCGCTGCCATGCCTCAGGACCTGGAGCGTGCTCATCAGTTGCTGGCGGAATCGGGCGTGCCGGCAAGTGAGTTGCAGTTCGAACTCCTGGCTTATGTAGAGCGGCCGGTGCTGGCCGACCTCGCCGCCGTCATTCAGTTCCAGCTCCAGCAGTTGGGGATAAGAGTGAATATTCGAGTCTCGGAATATGGCGCTATCGAACCACAGCTGCTTGCGGGTGATTTCGACATGGTTTTGATGTCGCGAGGTTACCTGACCGATGTGGGGGATCCGGCCGGCGTGCTGGTCGCGGACTACAGTTGTGACGGTGGTTACAATCTAGCCGGGTTTTGCGATCCGGAAGTGGATGCCCAGTTGGAACGAGCGAGCGGCATGGTGGACCCTGAGGAGCGTAACGTCATCTACCAGGATCTCGCGGCACGCTTGCAGGAGGAGGCGGTGAATGTGTTCCTGATCCACGAGACCATCAGCGAGGCGGTCGCCAGGAACGTAGAGAACTATCAGGTGCATGCCTACGAGCGCACCGCCTTGCACAAGGACCTGAAGCTCAACTCCCAGTAATGACACTCCTGGAGGGAAACGCTGGCGAGCACAGCATATCGGCGTTTCCCGAACCACTGTGCCGCGCTGAAGTGCGGGGTTCATTCGATCATTGGAGAGGGCTGACAGAATGCCTATTTTCATATTGCGCCGACTCGCGGTGCTTGCACTGGCGCTGCTGGTCGTATCGTTTCTGGTCTTCCTGATTCCCTACATAGGAGACACGGATCCGGTACGGGCACTGGCCAGGGCGCGCTTCGGTCGCCTGGATCTGGATGCGGCCGCCATCGAGGCGCTGCGCATCGAATTGGGAATGCACAAGCCGCTGCTGGTGCAGTATCTGGACTGGCTGGGCAAAGCTGTGACCGGAGATTTTGGCAATTCGTACATGAGTCGTGAGCCGGTCATCGAGCAGGTCTGGTCGGCGCTCAAGGTATCCATCGTCCTGACCCTTTCTGCTCTGGGCTTCGCTTTCGCGGTGGCTGTTCCTGTCGGCAGCATCGCTGCCCTGCGGCAAGGCGGTTCTTTCGACACGACGGTCAAATCGCTTAGCCAGGCGTTTGTGGCGGTACCCGAATACTGGCTCGCCCCCATGAGTATCCTGGTCTTCGCCCTCTATCTGGGATGGTTGCCGTCGGCAGGTTGGCGGGGGCCGGAGTCGGTGATCCTGCCGGCCCTGGCCCTGTCGCTGCGTCCCATGGGCTATTTCACCCAGGTCATGCGGGCATCAATGGTCGATGTCCTTAATTCACCTCATATCGTGGCGGCGCACAGCCGCGGCCTGAGCGTCCGGCGCACGCTGATCGCCCATGGCCTGCGCAATGCCCTGCTGCCCGTGATCACGCTGTTCTCCATGTGGATGGCCGGGTTGCTGGGCGGTGCGGTCGTCATCGAGGTGATCTTCGCAGTGCCCGGCATGGGGCGGTTGGTCTATACGGCGATCGTCAATGGCGACCTTCCGGTCCTTCAGGCAGGTCTGGTCGCTATCGTCACCTTTGCCGTGCTGATCAATACGCTCACGGACTTGGCCTACACCGTACTCAACCCGGTAGTGAGGTTCGACAATGCCGCAGCTTGATACCCCCATGTCCCCGGGAGGTGTGCAGGGCCTGAGGTCCAGAATGGGCAACGTCCACTTGGCGTGGTCCTTCCTCGTCCACCTCTCCCGGCACAACCGTACGCTGCTGCTGGCCAGCATCGTGTTTGCCACGGTGATCGCCCTGTTGCTTCTCACGCCCTGGCTGGCTCCGCATGATCCTTCGAGCATGACTCTCTCGGGTCGCTTCTCGGGCCCCAGTGCAGAGCACTGGCTGGGGCTCGATCATCTGGGCCGGGACGTCTTCAGCCGTCTGCTCTACGGCGGCCAGTTCTCGGTCTCCATTACGGCCATCACCCTGGTGATTTCGGCCGTCGTTGGAACCTTGCTGGGCGTGATCAGTGCCCGGGTCGGCGGCGCCGTGGACGAATTCCTGATGCGCCTCGTGGATCTGATGATCTCGTTTCCGGATGTGCTGGTGGCCCTGTTCCTGGTCGCCATCCTGGGGCCGGGTTATGGCACGCTGATCCTGGCGCTCACCCTGACCGGCTGGACGCCGTTTGCCCGCATGACGCGCGGGTTGGCCCTGGAGATCAACTCCAAGGATTATATCCGGGCAGCGGAGATACTCGGTTGCTCACGTACCTTCATTATCGTGTACCACGTGATTCCCAATGTCCTGAGGCCGCTTGCCACGATTGCGTTCCTGCGATTCGGCCACAAGTTGATCACGGTGGGAAGCCTCTCCTTCCTGGGGCTCGGGGTGCAGCCGCCCGACACGGATTGGGCCGCGATGCTCGCGGAGGCGCTGCCCTACCTGGATCGTGCCCCGGCCCTGGTGTTGATTCCCGGTCTGGCGATCTTCATTACCGCGCTGAGTGTCACCCTGATCGGTCAAGGCCTGGAGGCGCATATGGATGCAAAAATGAAGTGGCGTCATGATGACAAGTGATTGAGATTATTATGATGATGAGGAGCACGCCATGATGAAGCTACATGCAGGTCCAAAACCTGTCCTTCGCTCGACCATGTCGAGCATGGTCACCGAACAGAT
>NZ_JAKCMI010000045.1 GCF_021412585.1 Halomonas alkalisoli
GGGCTGTGGGCCAGGCCGACGATGGGCAGGCCCGAGCGGATGCGCGAGGCGATCAGCGGCGTGTAGCCGGTGGAGGTCATGCAGGCGATGGCCGCCACGCCCTGCAGGTGGTTGGCGGCGTACATCGCCGACAGGGCGATGGTCTCGTCGATCCGCGAGAAGCCCTCGTGGATACGATGCCCCGACTCCTGGGCGATCCTCTCGCGCTCGGCGCCGAGGCAGACGCGGTTGATCGCCGCGATGGTCTCCACCGGGAAGTCCCCGGCGGCGGTCTCGGCGGAGAGCATCACCGCGTCGGTGCCGTCGAGCACCGCGTTGGCCACGTCGAACACCTCGGCCCGGGTGGGCAGCGGCGAGGTGATCATCGACTCCATCATCTGGGTTGCCGTGATCACCGCCCGGTTCAGGGTGCGGGCGCGCTTGATGATGCGCTTCTGCATGCCGATCAGCTCGGCGTCGCCGATCTCCACCCCCAGGTCGCCGCGGGCCACCATCACCGCCTCGGAGGCCTCGATGATCCCGTCGAGCGTCGCCGCGTCGGCCACCGCCTCGGCGCGCTCGAGCTTGGCCACCAGGCCGATCTCCTTGCCCGCCTCGCCCAACAGCTCCCGCGCTTCCTGCATGTCGGCGGCGCTGCGCGGGAACGAGACCGCCAGGTAGTCGACGCCGATGTCGATGGCGGTCTTGAGGTCGGCGCGGTCCTTGTCGGTGAGCGCCGGGGCCGAGAGGCCACCGCCCTCCTTGTTGATGCCCTTGTTGTTGGAGAGCTTGCCGCCCACCACCACGCTGGTGTGGATCAGGTGGTCGGCCACCCGGTTCACATGCAGCACCAGTCGACCGTCGTCGAGCAGCAGCCGATCGCCGGGGGCGACGTCGTCGGCCAGGGTCTTGTAGTCGCAGCCAACCCGGGTCACGTCACCGGCATCGGAGTCCAGCGCCATGTCGAGCAGGAAGGACTGCCCCTCCTCCAGCGTCACCGGCCCATCCTTGAAGCGGGCGATGCGGATCTTGGGGCCCTGCAGGTCGCCCAGGGCGGCCACCGCCCTACCCAGGCGGGCGGCGATCTCGCGCACCCGCTCGAGGCGGCGGCGGTGGTCGTCCGGCGAACCGTGGGAGAAGTTGAGGCGCACCACGTCGACGCCGGCCTCGATCATCGCTTCCAGCACGCCGTCGCGGTCGCTGGCCGGCCCCAGGGTGGCGACGATCTTGGTGCGACGAATGGGGTCATGGATGGGGGCATGGGGGGGAAGCGTCATGATGTCCTCGGCAAGACCAGAATGGCACGGAAGTCGTTGACGTTGGTTCGAGTCGGCCCGGTAACGATGAGCCGGTCCAGCGCCTGAAAGAAAGTATACGCGTCGTTGCGCGACAAGTACTCGGCGGGATCGAGGCCGAGCTCCCTGGCGCGGATCCAGTCGTCGGGACCGAACAGCGCACCGGCGTTGTCCTCGGAGCCGTCGATGCCATCGGTGTCGATGGCCAGTGCATGGATGCCCTGGGCGCCTTCCAGGGCATCGAAGAGGCCCAGCAGATACTCCACGTTGCGCCCTCCCCGGCCGTCTCCCTTGACCGTGACGCTGGTCTCGCCACCGGAGAGGATCAGCCGTGGCCCACCGCTCTCGGCGGCCGCATCCAGCGCCACGCGCGCCTGGGCCCGGCCCAGCTCGCGAGCTTCGCCTTCCAGGTCGTCCCCCAGCACGCTCACCGTGACACCGGCGGCCTCGGCGGCCTGTCTGGCTGCGTCCAGGGCGTCGCTGGCTCGAGCCAGCATCACACTGTCGTCGCGGACGAAAGCGTCATCCTGCGGCGAGGGGGCGTCACGACTCTCCTGCAGGTGGCGGCGCACGCTGTCGGGAATGGCGATGGCGTACTGCTCGAGCACCGCCAGGGCATCCGCCGGCGTCGAGCTGTCCGGCAGGGTCGGCCCGGAGGCGATCAGCGACGCCTCGTCGCCCGGCACGTCGGAAATCAGCCAGGTCACCACCTGGGCGGGATGCGCGGCCGCCGCCAGGCGACCCCCCTTGATCGCGGAGAGGTGGCGTCGCACGGTATTGATCTGGCTGATCGGCGCACCACAGCGCAGCAGTGCATGGTTGATGGCCTGCTTCTCGGCCAGGGAAATGCCCTGTGCCGGCAGCGTCATCAAGGCCGAGCCACCACCGGAGATCAGTGCGATGACGCGATCATCCTCGGTGAGCCCCTCGACCGCCTCGAGCATGCGCCCGGCCGCCTTCTCGCCCAGGTCGTCGGGCATCGGGTGCGACGCCTCGAGCACCTCGATGGTCGAGCACTCGGCGTCCAGCCCTTGAAGACCATGCGCGTAACGGGTCACCACCAGGCCGGAGAGCGGCGTCTCGGGGCAGCGGTCCTGCCAGGCACGCTCCAGGGCCGCCGCCATGGCAGCGGCGGCCTTGCCGGCACCGACCACCACGGTGCGCCCCGGCGGTGGGTCGGGCAGCAGGTCGGCCACCAGCGTATCCGGGTGAACGGCGGCAACGGCGACATCGGCAAGCCGTCGCAGCCAGGCCGCCACGTCCATGGCAGGATCGAAGGGGGGCAGAGCAGAATTCATGGGGCACCTCGCAGCGGGCGATAGGCTTCGACGGTAGCAGCAGAAACAGGGGGAAAAAAGCCCGACGACGGGCGGGTTCCAGCCGGGGATCCCGCCGTCGGGTCAAGGGCCACCAGGGGCGGCCATGGGATGGGCGACGACCCGACGCCCATCAGGGGAAAACACCGACCGAGTGTCTGCGCGACGGGCACACCGCTTGCCGTGCCAGTCGATGCTTCCCCGGTACGGTCGTTCAGCTGCCGACTTCATGGTCGGCCAGCGACTCGAGCGCCCTCAGGATCCCGGCGTGATCCCAGTCGGCACCGCCCTGGGCGGCACAGGCCTGGAACAGCTGCTGGGCGTTGGCCGTGCCGGGCAGCGCCAGGTTGAGGCTACGCGCGCCTTCCAGCGCCAGGTTGAGGTCCTTCTGGTGCAGCTTGATCTTGAAGCCCGGATCGAAGGTGCGCTTGATCATGCGCTCGCCGTGCACGTCGAGGATCTTCGACTGGGCCAGGCCGCCGAGCAGCGACTCACGCACCTTGGCCACATCGGCGCCCGCCTTCGAGGCGAACAGCAGCCCCTCGGCCACCGCCTCGATGGTCAGCGCCACCACGATCTGGTTGGCCACCTTGCAGGTCTGGCCGGCACCATGGCCGCCGATATGGGTGATCGTCTTGCCCATCACCTCGAGGATCGGCAGGGCGCGGGTGAATCCCTCTTCGGTGGCGCCAACCATGATGGTCAGGGCCGCGTTGATGGCCCCGCCCTCGCCGCCGGATACCGGTGCGTCCACATACTCGCCGCCGGCATCAACGATGCGCTTGGCGAATGCCTGAGTGGCGATGGGGGCGATCGAGCTCATGTCGATGACCAGGGTCCCCGGCTTGAGCCCCTCGATGACGCCGTTCTCGCCGAACAGTACCGCTTCCACGTCGGGGGTGTCCGGCACCATGGTGATGACCACCTCGGCCTGCTCGGCCACGGCGCGCGGGCTGTCGAGTTCGCGCATGCCCTTCTCGGCCAGGGTGGCGTCGAGGGTGCCGCGCTTGACGGTGACGAGGTCATGGCCGGCGTCGAGCAGGTGACCTGCCATGGGGCGGCCCATGATGCCGAGGCCAATGAAACCGATCTTGCTCATGATGATTCTCCTTTCAGCTTGTCTTTGTCATTTGCAACCTTACCCGGCGGCTGTCGCAGGTGACGTCGCCACTCGGGGCTGATCCGTCGGCAGGCCCCGGAGCGCCGGACCGTCGATGAGGCGCTGTGAACCCTTCCCTGGGCGCTACCGATTCCTTCCCTGGAATCGGACCTCCTCTTCGGCCTGCCCCCGGCGCCCCTCGTTAAGGGGTCTGCAGCGCTCTTCAGCCGCGGGCCTGATCGAGCCAGCCCAGTCCTTCTCTTGTCGTGGAAGCCGGCTTGTATTCACAGCCGATCCAACCGTCATAGCCCAACCGGTCGAGGTGAGAGAAGAGGAACGGGTAGTTGATCTCGCCGGTGCCAGGCTCGTGCCGCCCCGGGTTGTCGGCCAGCTGCACGTGGGCGATGCGATCCAGGTGCTTCTCGATGGTCGGCGCCAGGTCACCCTCCATGATCTGCATATGATAGATGTCGTACTGCAGCTTCAGGTTGGCGCTGCCCACCTCGTCGAAGATCGATAGCGCCTGCTCGGTGCGGTTGAGGAAGAAGCCGGGGATGTCGCGGGTGTTGATCGGCTCGGCCAGCAGCAGGATACCGGCGGCCTCGAGCTTTCCAGCAGCATAGCGGAGGTTTTCCACCAGGGTGCGACGCGCCTGTTCCAGGCTCACGCCCTGGGGTTGAATGCCGGCCAGGCAGTTGACCTGCTTGCAGCCGAGCGCAGTGGCGTAGTCGATAGCCTGCTCGACCCCGGCGCGAAACTCCTCGACGCGATCCGGATGGCAGGCAATGCCGCGCTCGCCGGCGGCCCAGTCGCCGGCCGGCAGGTTGTGCAGCACCTGGGTCAGGCCGTTGGCGTCCAGTCGAGACTTGATCTCGGCCGGCGTGTAGTCATAGGGGAAGAGGTACTCGACGCCCTTGAAGCCCGCATCGGCGGCGGCCTTGAAGCGATCGAGGAACGCCTCCTCGGTGAACAGCATGCTGAGATTGGCGGCAAACTTGGGCATATCGAACTCCTTTGGGTCGTACGTTATTGCTAGGGGCTTGTCTTGCGACAGGCCTGCGAGAAGGCGCTGTGAATACATCCCTGTACCCTACCGATTCCTTCCCTGGAATCGGACCTCCTCTGCGGCCTGTCCCAAGCGCCCCTTGGTCAGAGCGCAGGTTTCATGTCAGGGCGCTGATCGAGGTCGGCGCATCGGCGACGTTCTCGGCCAGAGCCTCGAACTCGTTGATGCCACCCAGGTCGGTTCCCATGGCGATATTGGTCACCCGCTCCAGGATGATCTCGACCACCACCGGCACCCGGTGCTCGGCCATCAGCTCGCGGGCCCTGGTCAAGGCGGGGGCGATCTCCTCGGGCCGGGTCACGCGCAGCGCCTTGCAGCCGAGCCCCTCGACCACAGAGACGTGATCCACGCCGTAGTCGTTGATCTCCGGGCAGTTGATGTTCTCGAACGAGAGCTGCACGCAGTAGTCCATGTCGAAGCCGCGCTGGGCCTGGCGGATCAGCCCCAGGTAGGAGTTGTTCACCAGCACATGGATATAGGGCAGCTTGAACTGCGCCCCCACCGCCAGCTCCTCGACCATGAACTGGAAGTCGTAGTCGCCGGAGAGCGCGACCACCTGGGCATCCGGATCGGCACGGCAGACGCCGAGAGCCGCGGGGATGGTCCAGCCCAGCGGGCCCGCCTGGCCACAGTTGATCCAGTGCCGCGGCTTGTAGGTATGGAGGAACTGGGCACCGGCGATCTGTGACAGGCCGATGGTGCTGACATAGCGGGTATTCTTGCCGAATACGCGGTTCATTTCCTCGTAGACCCGCTGCGGCTTGACCGGCACCTCGTCGAAGTGGGTCTTGCGCAGCAGGGTGCGCTTGCGCTCCTGGCACTCCTCGGCCCAGCTGCTGCGATCCTTCAGCTTGCCTGCCGCCTTCAGCTCGCTCGCCACCTCGATGAAGAGTTCGAGCGCCGCCTTGGCGTCGGAGACGATGCCGTAGTCGGGGCCGAAGATGCGACCGATCTGGGTGGGCTCGATATCCACGTGGACGAACTTGCGCCCTTCCGTATAGGTCTCGAGGTTGCCGGTGTGGCGGTTGGCCCAGCGGTTGCCGATACCCATCACGAAATCCGACGCCAGCAGGGTGGCATTACCGTAGCGATGCGAGGTCTGCAGGCCGACCATGCCCGCCATCAGCGGATGATCGTCCGGGATGGTGCCCCAGCCCATCAGCGTCGGGATCACCGGCACGCCGGTCAGCTCGGCAAATTCGGTCAGCAGGTCGCTGGCATCGGCATTGATGATACCGCCACCGGCCACGAGCAGCGGGCGCTCGGCCTCGTTGAGCATGGCGATGGCCTTCTCGACCTGGGCGCGCGAGGCGCTGGGCTTGTAGGCCGGCAGCGGCTCATAGGTGTCGGGATCGAACTCGATCTCGGTCATCTGCACGTCGATGGGCAGGTCGATCAGCACCGGCCCCGGGCGCGAGGAACGCATCAACTGGAAGGCCTGCTGGAAGACGCGCGGCACCTGGGCCGGCTCCAGCACGGTGACGGCCCACTTGGTGACCGGACCGGCAATCGCCTGGATGTCCACCGCCTGGAAATCTTCCTTGTGCAGCTTGGCTCGCGGCGCCTGGCCGGTAATGCACAGGATCGGAATCGAGTCGGCGGTGGCCGAATAGAGACCGGTGATCATGTCGGTGCCGGCAGGCCCGGAGGTGCCGATGCAGACCCCGATATTGCCGGCCTTGGTCCGGGTATAGCCCTCTGCCATGTGCGAGGCGCCCTCGACGTGTCGGGCCAGCAGATGGTCGATACCGCCGACCTTGCGCATGGCGGCATAGAAGGGATTGATGGCGGCACCAGGCACACCGAAGGCAACGTCGATGCCTTCCTTCCTGAGCACGTGAACGGCGGCTTCTGCTGCGGTCATACGAGCCATGATGATTCCTCCAGTGAGGGGCGTTGTTCTTAGTGGAAATTGTTTTTGGAAAATATTTCTGTATACCGAGATTAGGTCCGCCTGAGCCCGTCGTCAATATTTTATGGAAAGTATTTTCATAAAAATTATTTGGCACAAAAAAACCCAAGCTCCATCAGCAGCTTGGGTTGTTATCGGTTCATCACGAACCGCAAAAAATCAGTCGACGCTGACTCGCAGCGCCAGCGGGTACTCGTCGCAGTTGTCGCCCTCACCGCCACGATCGACGACCGCTGAGCGCAGCCGACTCAATCCACCCTCACCTCCGCCTCGCCAATACCGGCGAAGTCGAGATGCACCCGCTGACCGGCCAGCATCTCCACGACCCCGTCGAAGGTACCGGTGGTGATCACCTCGCCGGCGACAAAACCCTCGCCATCGCGGCGAATGCGGTCGTTGACCATCGCCACCAGCAGCTCGGCGGGATCACCGCCGGGGTGGTTGCCGCAGCCGCTCAAGACTACCTCGTCATCCAAGCTCATGCAGTAAGTGGCATTCTTCATCTGCGTTAGGTCACCGGCGGGGACACCGCTGCCCAACACGAAGGCGCCATGGCTCAGCCCATCGGCCAGCTGCCAGAGCGGCGGCACCTCGGGCCAGGCGATGAAGCGGCTGTCCACCAGCTCGATGGCGGCATGCAGGCTGGCGACGTTTGGGGCGATCTCGGCCAGAGTATAGGGCGCCTTCCGAGCCGGGATGGCCGCCCCCAGCACCACCGCCAGCTCCGGCTCCAGGTAGACCCGATGAAAATCGTTGCGAACGAAGCGCCCCGGTGAGGCCTGACTCCACTCGGCGAGCAGCCGCGAGTAGCGCGGCACCTCACCCTTGACGATGCCCCCCAGCTTCCAGCCGGAGTGGGTGCCCAGGGCTGACGAGATCCGCGCCTGGATGGCGTAGGCCGTCGGTACATCGTTCAAAGGCAGGTCATCCGGCAAATCAATAAGCTTCCCCGGGGGATAAGCCGCCAGCAGGTGATTAGCGGCGGTATCGATCAGCATCTCCGTACTCATGCTCAGAACCCTTTAGCCACACCACGAGGCCGGGCCGGCTGTGGCTTGTCACACTTCAGGAAGCGCCCATGTCCCGGCACGGCGGTCGGTTCACCGTCGCGGGACACCACCTGGCCGCGGCACAGGGCAAGCACCGGCCGCCCGGTAAGCTCTAACCCCTCATAGGGGGTGTAGTCCACGGCATGGTGCAGGGCCGCGTTGCGCACTGTGGTGCGGGCCTCAGGGTCCCATAGGGTCAGATCGGCATCGCTGCCGATGGCGATGGTGCCCTTGCGGGGATAGAGGCCATAGATCTTGGCCGGGTTGGTGGCGGTCAGCGCAACGAAGCGGGTGGCATCGATGCGCCCCTTCACCACCCCCTCGGAGAAGAGGATCGCCAGCCGCGTCTCGAGCCCCGGAATCCCGTTGGGGATATGGTGGAAGCCGGCCTCGTCTCCATGCAGCTTCTTGCCCTGAGGGTCATCGTAGCGGAAAGGGGCGTGGTCCGAGGAGAAGACCTGGAAGACGCCACTCTCCAGCGCCTGCCACACCGCCTCCTGGGCCGCCTTGTCGCGGGGGGGCGGGCTGCATACGCACTTGGCGCCCTCGAAGCCCTCCTTGTCCAGATCGGCGGCGGTGAGCATCAGGTACTGGGGGCAGGTCTCGCCGTAGACCCGCAGGCCGCGTCCCTGGGCCCAGCGGATCTGCTCGATGGCCTCGGGACCGGACACATGCACGATCAACAGTGGCACGTCGATCAACTCCGCCAGGGAGATGGCGCGGTGGGTGGCCTCACGCTCGGCGATCGCCGAATGCGCCACGCCGTGGTAGAACGGCGACGTCTGTCCCTGGGATTCGAGCAGTTCAGTGAGGTAGGCGATGCAGTCGGCGTTCTCGGCATGCACCATCACCATGCCGCCCTCGCGGCGGGCCATGGCCAGCACCTCGAGGACCTCCCGGTCATTGAGCTTGAGGTCGTCGTAGGTGAGGTAGATCTTGAAGGAGCTGTAGCCCTCGGCGATCAGCGCCGGCAACTCCTCCTTGAGCACCGTCTCGGTGGGGTCCGTGACGATCATATGGAAGGCGTAATCGATCAGCGCCTGGCCCTCGCTGCGGCGGTGATAATCCGCCACCGCGGCACGCAGGCTCTGCCCCTTCTGCTGGGCGGCAAAGGGGATCACCGTGGTCGTCCCACCGCAGGCCGCCGAGCGAGTGCCGCTCTCGAAGCCGTCGGCCATCACCGCGCCGTCGCTCAGGGGCTGATCCAGATGACAGTGGGCATCGATGCCGCCGGGCATTACCCAGAGGCCGTCGGCGTCGATCACCTCCTCGGCGCCCTCCAGGCCCTGGCCAAGGGTGACGATGCGCCCATCCTTGATGCCGATATCGGCGTGGTAACGATCGGCGGCGGTGATGATCAGGCCGTTCTTGATCAGGGTATCTA
>NZ_JAKCMI010000046.1 GCF_021412585.1 Halomonas alkalisoli
GCGGTGTTGCCAATGATCGCGGTAATAGCCAGCGACGGCGGCCTCCGCCGAGGCGCCTGACGGCGCCAGTCGCGATGCGGAGCAGCGCTCCAACAAGGTCGGCGACTACCCACTGTAGGAGGAAGCTTCAGCTCACGACTGGAGGCCGCAGGCCTCCCGGCGGTGTTGGAAAGGTTGCGGTTATCGCCGTGACGGCGGTCTCCGCCAAGGCGCCTGACGGCGCCAGTCGCGATGCGGAGCAGCGCTCCAACAGCTGCCTTTTCCTGTCATGGCAGGCGATGACCACCCTGTCGGAGCATCTTTAGATCCGGTCCGACGCATCGGCGACTGGAGGCCGAAGGACTCCTGGCGGTGTTGCCAATGATCGCGGTAATAGCCAGCGACGGCGGCCTCCGCCGAGGCGCCTGACGGCGCCAGTCGCGATGCGGAGCAGCGCTCCAACAGCTGCCTTTTACTGTCATGGCAGGCGATGACCACCCTGTCGGAGCATCTTTAGATCCGGTCCGACGCATCGGCGACTGGAGGCCGCAGGACTCCTGGCGGTGTTGCCAATGATCGCGGTAATAGCCAGCGACGGCAGCCTCCGCCAAGGCGCCTGGCGGCGCCAGTCGCGATGCGGAGCAGCGCTCCAACAAGGTCGGCGACTACCTCACTGTAGGAGGAAGCTTCAGCTCACGACTGGAGGCCGCAGGCCTCCCGGCGGTGTTGGAAATGTTGCGGTTATCGCCGTGGCGGCGGCCTCCGCCAAGGCGCCTATCGCCGCCTGCCACAAATGCAATCGCTCTATAGCTATGATTCCGCGTTTACCGCATGCGGCAGGCGCCTGTCCAGCAGGGTGCGCCAGCGCACCAGTACCGGCGCGTCGCTGTGGGTCACGTGGTTCAGCAGTTCGCGGAAGAGTTCGCGGGCGGCTTCGTCCCGGGTGTCGACCAGGGTCAACCAGACTTCCAGGGCGCAGAGTTCCTGATGTCGGTTCTCGTGCAGGCGGGCATATTCCAGCGCTTGTTCCACCAGCAGGCGTATCTCGGACTGCGGACGAGCCAGGTGGTGACGAACACGGGCCAGCTGTACGGCCAGCTCGGGCACGAACAGGGTGCTGCGGTCGCGGGCGATCAGCAGACACTGGTCGAGATAATCCTCGGCGCTGGCCAGCTCGTCGAGGGCAATGCAGGCGTCGCTGTACCAGAGGTTGGGGCGATGGTAGCGGTCGCGGCCGGTGATCTCGCCGAGTTCCTCCTGGGCACCATCCATGATCAGCAGACCATCCCGGTCGCCGGATAGCGCGCGGCGCCAGCCCAGCACCCCCTGCGCCGATACCTGCCACAGGTGTAGGTCGGGGGTCTCGGTCAGGGTGACCGCCTGCTCGGCGCGCTGCGCCGCCAGGTGAACATGGCCGAGCTGGCGGTAGAGTGCGGCGGCAAACAGCAGCGCCATGGCCAGCGAGCCGGGGTGGCCGATCCGCTCGGCCAGGCGAATGGCGGACTCGACCTGCTGTTCGGCGCGACGATAGTCGCCGCGCAGGCAGATCGCCCAGCCCTGGAAGCAAGCGGCGGCCACCTGCGGGTGTTCGGAGAACGGTAGCCACTCGATCATCATCGGCTGCTCGAGGGGGGCGATCTCGTCCAGGTGATCGTAGGCCTGGCTGATACGCCCGGCCCAGTATTCGCAGTTGGCACGCGAATAGTCGGCCAGGCGGCGGTAGCGCGGATCTTCCAGCCGGCCGGCGATGGATGCCAGGCTGGCGGCCAGCGAGAAGGCATCGGCATGGGCGTGGCGCTGGCTGCAGCCGACCCAGAGCCCCCATTTGACCAGAAAGGCCTGCTCCAGGTCTTCGGTGTCGTCGGCGCTGCAGCCTTCGCCCTGAACCAGCAGTTCACGGGCCCGGACGAAACTTTCGTGGGCCGTGGGCGACCCATGCCCTTCCAGGGCGAAGGCGGCCTGGCCGCGCACGGTGAGCAGGCTGATCTCGCGCTCGGCCTGCTCGTCGACGTGACGCAGGCTGGCCAGCCCGAAATCGGCCATCTTCAGTGCCGTTCGGTTGGCGCTGACCTTGAGGGCTTCACGGGCCGCCAGTTCGAAGTAGCGTGCGCCGCGGGCGTAGTGGCCGCTGCGGCGGAGATGGGTGGCGAAGTCGCCCGGGTGCCGGCCGATCCACATCGGGAAGCGCTCTTCGATCAGGCTCACCACCTGACGATGGATGCGCACGCGCACGTCCCGCGGGCAGGAGAGATAGGCGGCTTCCTGAAGCAACTGATGGCTGAACTGGAATTCACGGCAGCCGCCCTCGCCACCGGCGGGTTCGATGATCTCCAGACGACGCATCTGCTCCAGGGCACGGTTGAGCTGTGGCATTTCCCAGCCGCTGCATTCGGCCAGGAAGTCCAGGCGGAAGCGTCGGCCGAGCACGGCCGCCACGTGGGCCACTTCCCGGTCGCCGTCGAGCTGGTCGATACGCCCCGCCAGCAGGCCCAGCAGGCCACGCGGCAGCTCATCGAGATGAACGCTGCGCCCTTCCCGGCGATCGATCTCCAGGCGACGACAGATCTCCTGCATGTAGAGCGGCACGCCATCGCAGCGCTCGATGATCTGGCCACGCAGGCGCGGGCTGAGGTGCAGCCGGTAGCGTCGTGCCAGCTGGGAGAGCAGGCGCGACGACTGCATCGCGTCGAGGTGGCCAAGGGTGACCTGCTGGTCCCAGTGCAGACGCGTGGGCAACGCCTCGCGGCCGTGGTGGCTGGCCACCAGCAGGAAGGCGCAGTTGATCGGCAGCCGTGCCTGCAGGCCGGCCAGCACGCGGAAAGAGGGTTCGTCGAGCCACTGCAGGTCATCGATCATCAGCACCTGGGTGCGCTCGATGGCATGCCGCTCGATGACGCGGCAGAGCACGGCGACCACCAGGTCGGCCGCCTCGCCGCTCTTGGCGAGCTGTGCCACTTCGGGGGTTTCACGAACGCCCAGCGCCTCTTCCAGCAGGCTCAGCTGGTTACTGCTCAGGACCAGATCCGGGTGCTCCTCCAGCAGTGCGGTCAGGCTGTCGACATTGAGTTCGCCGTCCAGGCGCCAGCGCAGCAGGGTACGGGCCACGCCGTAGGGTTCCAGCACCGAGAGACGCGTGGTGGGCTGCCAGCAGATCGCCGCGTCGCGGCTCAGCTCCAGCTGGCGGAAACCCACCATCAGCGCCGACTTGCCCATGCCCGAGGCGCCGCGCACCAGCACGCTCTGGCGCAGGCCGATGCCGGCACGGGCCAGGGCGTCGCGCAGGGTGCGCAGCGGTGTTTCGCGGCCGACCAGGCTGGGCGGCATGGCGTCGCGCCCGCCTTCGTTGTGGCCCAGCACCAGGGCACGCAGACGCACGCGGCCGTCGCTCGCCACCAGCCGCGAGGAGAGACGCGGCTGCAGGTCCAGCGCCGGCGGCATGTGCTGGCTGGCCTCCTGGGAGATCACCAGTTCGCTGCCTTCCGCGGCGGTCATCAGCTCGAGGGCATTCTGGGTCACCTGGCCCAGCGGGTCGACCAGCTGGCGCTCGGGGAGGTAGACCACGCGGCCGCTGTTGAGGCCGGCGGCCAGTTCGATGCGCGGCGGTTCGCCTTCGCCGCTCCAGTGGCGCGTGATTTCGTCGGGCAGCACCCGGCGGCAGTGCTCGTACAGGGCGACCAGTTCGGCCAGCTGGTGGGCCGGACCGTGGGTACCGAAGCAGGCAAGGCCCAGGCCGCCGGTGGCGCCGGGCAACCAGAACCCTCCCAGGTGATGGCACTGCTGCTCCAGCCAGCGCATCAGCTCGATCTGCAGCGCCAGGCAGGCGCGGGTCTCGTCCCGGGCCGAGAATTCACCTTTCACGCGCAGGCGAATGGCCATGACCGAGAGCTGACGCTGCTCGATCTCGTCTTCGCGCAGCGGCGAGCTGCCGGCTGCCAGGGTGCGCGAGAAGGCGCCCTGCGGGGAGAGCCCCTGCAGGTCCGGATTGCCGTCGGACCAGTAGCGTGCGAGCTGCAGGAAGCCGGGCTCGGGCTGCTGTCCGGATAGGGCCAGCAGCTGCAGGTAGGCGCTGTACTGTTCATGGGCGGCCGCCAGTTGGCCCTGTTCGGCGAGCTGGCGCACCAGGCGTTCATGGAAGGGGCCGTAGCCGGAGAAGCGGCTGACCAGGGCCTGCAACAGGTGGTCGGGAACCTCGTCGTTGCTCTCGAGTATGGCCTCGGCAAAACGAATCACCCGCTGGCGCCACTCGTTGCGCAGCTGTACCAGCCAGCGCTGGAATTCGGTGCAGGACGGCAGCTGCAGCTCTTCCACCAGATCGCCACGGTACCGTTGAAGCAGCCGCTCCAGGGTTGCGATATCCTTGGGCCCATCGAGGAGCTGCTGGAGTTCGTGCAGATCGAAGCGCCAGGTCTCGGGCAGCCGGAAGGCGATGGTCTGGCGGGATACCACCAGCACTCGCTCGGCCTCCTCGCCCAGCGACTGTCGCAGGCAGTGCAGGGCATGGCGCAGGTTGGTGCGCCCGGAAGAGAGCCCCTGGTCCGGCCACAGCAATTCGGCCAGGCTAGCCCGGTTGACGGGTTGCTGGTGCAGCAACAGATAGACCAGTAGCGCCTTGACCTTGTCGTAACTGAACTGAGTGAGGACGTCATCGCCCAGTGTCAGAGAAAACTGTCCAAACAGCGCTAGCTGATCCCATTCGTTATTATGAACGTCTTGTGGAGCGTCCTGCATGTTGGGAACCCTGCATGGCGAAAGCGGCGGCCTCAGCCCGGCACACCACTGTGAAAACGAAACGCCTTGTCCGGCGTGGCTATCAGCTCTGCTTCGCGTTCGGCGAAAAAGGCAACCCGGTCGTCGATGGGCCCTGGAGCGAAATGCCGCGCCAACATTAGATAATCCTCGTAATGACGGCCTTCCGACTTAACCAGAGAGCGGTAGAACTTGGCAAGCTCGGCATCCAGGTGCGGAATGAGACGAGCGAACCGTTCACAGCTTCGTGCCTCGATATAAGCGCCAATAATAAGAATATCGACCAGTCGCCCCGGTTCTTGAGGCGTAACATGCCGACGCAGCCCTTCCGCATACCGGGAGGCGCTGAGATGCCGATAGACGATACCCCTCGCCTCCATCAGTTTCACTACCTGCTCGAAGTGCAGCAACTCCTCCCGGGCAAGCTGCGACATCTTGGTCAGCAACAACGGCTCATCGACGTAGCGATAGAGCAGGCTCATGGCGGTCGAGGCCGCCTTCTTTTCGCACTGCGCGTGGTCGATCAGCAGCAGTTCGGGGTTCTCGAGCGCCCAGGCGATCCAGGCATCGGGTGTCGCACAGGCGAGGAAATCGAGCAGGCCCGGTGGCAGCAGGGACTCGTCGCCTGGTGCTTCCCCTTTCTCTAAGATCGTTCCTGAAATCGGCTCGGAAATGGGCTTGGAAATAGTCTCGGGCATGGCATTGGCTCGAATGTGTGCTGTCGTTATGTCGATTTCGGAGGTACGACTAAAGAGACTCGGTTACTGTGCGCCTGCTGCTGTGCCTGGCGACATTCGGCGGCCTCGGTCAGCGCCTGGCTGAGCCGTGCGTGTAGTTCTGCGACATCCAGGCCAAGGGCCGCTTCGCCCGGCACCAGGCCGTAGCGCGACAGGTCCTGGATACGCGTGCGCCCCACCCGCAGCAGCTCCACGGCTCGCGAGAGCGCCGGCTGTTCGGGACGAAAGCGAATGCGGTAACGCAGCAGCTGAGCTTCGAGGCATTCGGCATCCACCACCTGCAGAAAGCGACCGGCCACGGTTTCCCGCAGGGCATCCAGTTCCGCCATGCGCGCTTCACGTTCGTCGCCAGACAGGCCGAACCAGTCGAGTATCTCGACATCGCCACGCTGGCAACCGCGACAAACCGGGTCGCCGAGAGTGGTGGAACAGAGCCCTACGCAGGGAGATGTGATGCTGGCAGCCATGTCGCTTCCGACCTCGATCAGTACCCTCTTTCGATCAATACCCGCTCTCATTCGGCGCCCATGGTAACGCGACCCGTCGCGACTGGCACCTGTCGAACTCCCTTCACTGTAGCGAGATTTGTAACCGAGCGAACATCCCGACGACCAAAGTTCAAGGCGGCCGCCAAGGGGGTCGCCTTAACATTGTCGACAGTTTGGCGTAGAATCGCCGCACCTAAGTGACCCGGTTGTTTCACTAGCCAGAGCAGCCATTTCGCCGATTCGGTTGCTGTATCGGCGTGCTTTGGCCACCACTATAGAAGAGGGCCCCCACGTGCTTGAAGCCTATCGCCAACATGTCGAGGAACGCGCCGCCGAGGGCGTCCCGCCGAAGCCTCTGAATGCCGAACAGGTCGTCGCTCTGGTCGAACTGCTGAAGAACCCGCCCGCCGGTGAAGAGGAGTTCGTTCTCGACCTGCTGACCAACCGCGTTCCGCCGGGCGTGGACGAGGCAGCCTACGTCAAGGCCGGCTTCCTGACCGCCATCGCCAAGGGTGAGGCCAGCTCTCCGCTGATCGACAGGGTGCATGCTGTCAAGCTGCTGGGCACCATGCAGGGCGGCTATAACATCGTCTCGCTGGTCGAACTGCTAGACGACGCCGACCTGGCCAAGGAGACCGGCGAGCAGCTCAAGCACACCCTGCTGATGTTCGACGCCTTCCACGACGTGGAAGAGCGTGCCCGCGCCGGCAACGCCGTGGCCAAGGACGTCATGCAGTCCTGGGCCGAGGCCGAGTGGTTCCTCTCCAAGCCGGCCCCGGCCGAGAAGATCACCCTGACGGTGTTCAAGGTGCCCGGTGAGACCAACACCGATGACCTCTCCCCTGCCCCGGACGCCTGGTCGCGCCCCGACATTCCGCTGCACGCCAACGCCATGCTCAAGAACGAGCGCGAAGGCATTGTGCCCGAAGTGCCCGGCACCACCGGTCCGCTCAAGCAGATCGAGGAAGTGAAGGCCAAGGGTTTCCCGGTCGCCTACGTCGGCGACGTGGTGGGTACCGGTTCCTCGCGCAAGTCCGCCACCAACTCGGTGCTCTGGTTCTTCGGCGACGACATCCCCAACGTGCCCAACAAGCGCGCCGGTGGCTTCTGCTTCGGCGGCAAGATCGCTCCGATCTTCTTCAACACCATGGAAGATTCCGGCGCCCTGCCCATCGAGATGGACGTTGCCAACATGGAAATGGGCGACGTCATCGACGTCTACCCCTATGAAGGCAAGGTGTGCAAGCACGGCACCGACGAGGTCGTCACGACCTTCGAACTCAAGACCCAGCTGATCCTCGACGAAGTGCGCGCCGGTGGCCGCATTCCGCTGATCATCGGCCGCGGCCTGACCGGCAAGGCGCGCGAATCGCTGGGCCTGGCGCCCTCCGACGTCTTCCGCCTGCCCGAGCAGCCCGTCGACACCGGCAAGGGCTTTACCCTGGCCCAGAAGATGGTCGGCAAGGCTTGCGGCATGGACGGCGTACGCCCGGGCATGTACTGCGAGCCGAAGATGACCACCGTGGGCTCCCAGGACACCACCGGCCCGATGACCCGCGACGAGCTCAAGGACCTGGCGTGCCTGGGCTTCCAGGCCGACCTGGTGATGCAGTCCTTCTGCCACACCGCCGCCTATCCCAAGCCGGTGGACGTGGATACCCACCACACCCTGCCCGACTTCATCATGAACCGTGGCGGCGTCTCGCTGCGCCCGGGCGACGGCATCATCCACAGCTGGCTGAACCGCATGCTGCTGCCCGACACCGTGGGCACCGGCGGCGATTCCCACACCCGCTTCCCGATGGGCATCTCCTTCCCGGCGGGCTCCGGCCTGGTGGCCTTCGCCGCCGCCACCGGCGTCATGCCGCTGGACATGCCGGAGTCGGTGCTGGTGCGCTTCAAGGGCAAGCGTCAGCCCGGCGTCACCCTGCGTGACCTGGTCCACGCCATTCCCTACTACGGGATCAAGAGCGGCCTGCTGACCGTGGCCAAGGCGGGCAAGAAGAACGCCTTCTCCGGCCGCGTGCTGGAGATCGAAGGTCTCGACGACCTCACCGTCGAGCAGGCCTTCGAGCTCTCCGACGCCTCCGCCGAGCGCTCTGCCGCCGGCTGCACCATCACGCTCTCCGAAGAGAGCGTCGCCGAGTACCTGAAGTCCAACATCACCCTGTTGAAGTGGATGATCAGCAATGGCTACGGGGAAGAGCGCACCATCGGCCGCCGCATCGCGGCGATGGAAGAGTGGCTGGCCAACCCGAGCCTGATGCGCGCCGACAAGGACGCCGAGTACGCCGAGGTCATCGAGATCGACCTGGACGAGATCAAGGAGCCGATCCTCTGCGCGCCGAACGACCCGGACGATGCCCGCCTGCTCTCCGAGGTGGCCGGCGAGAAGATCGACGAAGTGTTCATCGGCTCGTGCATGACCAACATCGGCCACTTCCGCGCCGCGGGCAAGCTGCTCGAGAAGCAGCCGGCCGGCAGCCTGAAGACCCGCCTGTGGCTGGCACCGCCGACCAAGATGGACCAGCACCAGCTGACCGAAGAGGGCTACTACGGGATCTATGGCCGCGCCGGGGCGCGCATGGAGATGCCGGGCTGCTCGCTGTGCATGGGCAACCAGGCCCGCGTTGCCGCCAAGAGCACCGTGGTCTCCACCTCGACCCGCAACTTCCCCAACCGCCTGGGCGATGGCGCCAATGTCTACCTGGCGTCTGCCGAGCTGGCCGCGGTCGCTGCCGTCGAGGGTCGCCTGCCGACGGTCGAGGAGTACCAGCGTTACATGGGAGAATTCGACGCGATGGCCGGAGAGATCTATCGTTACATGAACTTCCATGAAATCGAGGAGTATCAGAAAGCGGCCTCGAATGTGATTCCCGTAGCCCAGGAAGCCTGATAGGCTACGACCCCGGAAGCATTATTTCGACTCCGATGCTCGCAACATCGAAGGCCCCCATCCAAGGATGGCGGCCGGAGCCGATGACCAAAGCGCCCCTTTTTTTGGGGCGCTTTTTTTATGCGTGGCCAATCGTGGAACGCCAATGGCGACGGCAGCGAACCTTTCGTAACCCAAGTCAGCTTGTGGCGGCCTGACTCCGAGTCTACGTTATAGATGTCATAGGGGGTCACAGCTCTGCGTCTGCTTAACGTTCTGCATCAGCGCACCCACATTAGTGGGCAAACACCACATGACCACTACATAACGAAAAAAAGCCAAGGATATCAAGGCCAAGGGACATCAAGGAGAATAACATGTCGAAGAATGGACTACTGACTGCTGCGCTCGCCTCTGCCGCACTGCTGGCCGCCAATACCGCACTCGCCAACCCGCCGCATCAGCCATACGCCTATCTCGGCCTGGGCACCGGCTTCAGCTCGCTGGAAAACGACCGCGACGAGGTCGACAACTTCATCGAGAGCGAAGGTCGCAATTTCAGCATCGATGATGACGGCAACGTCTGGAAGGGCTTCGCCGGTTATCAGATCAACCGCTACCTGGCAGCCGAAGTCTTCTATGCCGACCTGGGCAGGGTCCGGCTGCGCGGCCAGGAGGGCGCCAGCACTGACCTGGAGTCCACCGCCTATGGTGCCAGTCTGGTCGGCCAGTTCCCGATAACGCCCTGGTTCAGCCCCTATGCCAAGATCGGTGCAGCCAACTGGGAGACCGAGGTCAAGGGCAACCTGGGCGATGCCGAGCTGGATCTGCAGGACAACGATGGCTTCGATCCGGTCTATGGCGTCGGCGCCCAGTTCAACCTCAACCCGATCATGGTGCGGGCCGAGTATGAGCGCTACGACTTCGATAGCGACTACACCATCGATACGTTCACTGCCTCGGTGGGGTTCCGCTTCTAGGCACTTCCCCTTCTGCCGCTACACATGACGCCGGGCCCTTGCCCGGCGTCGTCATATCTTGATGATAGCTGCGACGAAACGACGACGGAGACGCCGCAGGAACTGTGGCATCATCGTGTCATCACCCCCATTTCCCCAGGCAAGGAGCCCTGCATGAGCGCCATCATCACGCCCGACATCTGCGACGCCCACCCCGAGGTTCAGGTACTCGACCCGATCTTCGTCAACTTCGGCGGCCGCGAGGCATTCTGCGGACCGGTGCGTACCGTGAAGTGCTTCGAGGACAACTCGCTGGTCAAGGAGGCGGTTGCCGAGCCCGGAGACGGTGCGGTGCTGGTCGTGGATGCCGGTGGCTCCCATCGCTGTGCCATGCTGGGTGACATGGTTGCCGAGCAGGCGGTCGACAACGGCTGGTCCGGCGTGGTGCTCTACGGCTGCGTTCGCGATGTCGACGTACTAGCCGAAACCGACCTGGGGGTGCAGGCCCTCGGCACCCATCCGCGCAAGAGCGAGAAGCGCGGCGAAGGGCAGCGGGACGTACCCGTCACCTTCGCCGGCGTCACCCTCAAGCCCGGCCAATGGCTGTACGCGGACAACAACGGCATCGTCGTCGCCGAAGCGCGCTTGACCCTGGAGGGGTGACGAAGCTTCCGGTGTTGGCGGCGGTCGTTAACACTGGCAACACCGCCGCGGCATGAAGAGAGAGCAACTGTTGGAGCGCTGCTCTGCATCGCGACTGGCGCCGGTAGGCGCCTTGGCGGCGGCCTCAGCCACCGCGATAACCGCAACGTTACCGACACCGCCGGGAGGCCTTCGGCCTCCAGTCGTGAGCTGAAGCTTCCTCCTACAGGGTGGTAATCGCTTGCCACGGCATGAAAGAGCAACTGTTGGAGCGCCGCTCCGCGTCGCGACTGGCGCCGCCAGGCGCCTCGACGGAGGCCGCCGCCACGGCGATAGCCGCAACATTACCGACACCGCCGGGAGGCCTGCGGCCTCCAGTCGCGATCTGAAGATGCTCCGACAGCGGTGTAGCATCGTCGGAGAACAGAATCATTGTTGGAGCGCCGCTCCGCGTCGCGACTGGCGCCGCCAGGCGCCTCGGCGGAGGCCGCCGCCACGGCGATAGCCGCAACGTTACCGACACCGCCGGGAGGCCTGCGGCCTCCAGTCGCCGATGCGTCGGACCGGAGCTAAAGCTTCCTCCTACAGGGTGGTAATCGCTTGCCACGGTAGGAAAAATCCGCTGTTGGAGCGCTGGTTTCCATCGCGACTGGCGCCGATAGGCGCCTTGGCGGAGGCTGCCGCCACGGCGATAACCGCAACGTTACCGACACCGCCGGGAGGCCTTCGGCCTCCAGTCGCGATCTGAAGATGCTCCGACAGCGAACGTTTCTAGCGTCGGCAACGACACCATCGCCCTTGCCTTATTCACTTTTTCAATGCCACTCTAACATCATGAATCCCAACGACTCGCAAACGTGCTGACACCCTCATCGCTGGCAATGGACGTGCTGCGCAGCCTGCGCGAGCACCTGCGCCCTCTCGTGGCGTATCACCTGTTCTTCACCGTGCTCGCTTCGAGCCTGCTACTGCCGTCCGTTGCCTGGGCCCTGACCAGCCTGCTGGGCCGTATCAGCCAGCCGGTGATCACCAACGCGGAGCTGCTGGACCTGCTGCTCACGCCTGCCGGGATACTCTGGGCACTGGCGGCGATCGGCATGGTGTTCGTGGTGCTCTTCCTGCAACAGGCGGGGATGATTCTGGTAGCGGTTCGACGCCGCGACAACCACTACCAGCTCGCTTTCATCGCCCTGTGGCAGACCCTGCATCGGGCACCCGCGCTGATCGGCCTGGTGGTAGTCCAGGTCGGGGCTCACCTGCTGTTGATGCTGCCTATAGCACTGCTGCTCGGCTGGCTCTATGACCTGATCATTGGCGGGCTGGATTCCTATTATGTGCTCCGGGTACGCCCCCCTGCGTACTGGCAATACCTGGCCGCCGCTACCCCACTGGTCGCGGCCTGGGCCTTCGTGGCGGCGACGCTCTACTTCCGCTGGATTCTGGCGCTGCCCATCGTCACCCTTGAGCAGAAGTCGCCGCTGGCAGCCCTGGCTCGCAGTCGAGAGCTGACCCGTGGCAGCAAGGGCCACGTGGCGCTGGTCGTGCTGGTTCTGCTGGTGGTGATCGTCGCCCTGCCCTTCGTCGCCAGCTGGATCTTCGATCGCATCTTCACCCCCATGCTCTGGTGGCTGCCGGAGCGCAATGCGGTGTTGATCCCGGCCATGCTGGCCTACCTGACCGGCTATGTGCTGGTGACGCTGGCCATTACCTTCCTCGGTATCGCGGCCAACGCGCTGCTCTCCGCCTGCCTCTACCTGCGGCTGGCCCACCGGGAGCCCCGACCTGCCCCGCCGCCGCCTGACGCCCATCCAGGCCGCCTGGCATGGGGCGTGGAGCTGGGGGTCGTGATCTTCGCCCTGGCCCAGGCCTGGTGGATCGTCAACAGTTTCGAGCTGCGTGATGACGTGATCAACATCGCCCACCGCGGCAGTTCCATGGCGGCGCCGGAGAACACCCTGGCCGCTATCGAGCAGGCGCTCGTGGACCGGGCAGACTACGTCGAGATCGATGTGAGGATAACGGCCGATGGCGAGGTCGTGCTCTATCATGATCGCAGCCTGCAGCGGCTCACCGGCGACCCCCGCAACCTCCGCGACCTGACACTGGAGGAGCTGCAGGCCTTCGACGTGGGGAGCTGGTTCGGCGATGCCTTCGTCGGCGAGCGCATCCCCAGCCTGGACGAAGCGCTACAGGCGGTGAGAGGACGTAGCGCCCTGATGATCGACATGAAGCCCGACCCGGGCGGTGAGCTGGCGCTGGTGGAGGCGGTGCTCGCGTCGATCCGGCGAGAAGCGGCGGCAAGAGAGCAGTGCCTCGACATGCTTTCGCCGGCGCAATCCACGACCCGCTGCGGAGATCCCGATGTGATCGGCGAAACCCGCGTCGCGGTGATGTCGCCGGGGGTGGTGCGGATGGTGAAGGAGCACGAGCCCGAGCTGCGCGTGACCCTGCTGGCCCAGTTGGTCATGCCGGGCACCCTTGAGCGCCGCGGCTTCGATGCGCTGGGCCTGCGGCACAATCGCATCACCGATAACGAGATACGCCTGGCCCGTGAGCTGGGCTACGAGGTGCATGCCTGGACGGTGAACGACCGGGCCCGCATGTCGCAGCTGATCGACCTGGGGGTGGACGCCATCATCACGGACTACCCGGACCGCCTCACCGAACTGATGCGGGACCGGCGTGAACTCAGCGATGGCGCCCTGCTGCTGGTCAAGTTGCGCAACTGGTTGCGGAACTGATCCTCAGTCCCCGTTCTCAGTCCCCGTTCTCAGTCCCCCATGACCACCCCTTCGCGCCGCGGATCGGCACCGCCGAAGAAGCCCTCCTCTGTCCTCATGATCGCCTGCAGGCCACTGGTCAGCTCACGCTCGCTGGCGTCGTGGCCGCGCTGGTTCAGCGCTTCCAGCACCGCGGGGTCGAAACGCCCCTCCTCGAGGAAAGCCGGCCCCCCGAGGGTAATGGCATGGGGCAGGTCCAGCGCCTCCTGGGCGTTCAGCCCCCAGTCGAGCATCGCCACCAAGGCCTTGGCAGTGTAGTGGATGATCGCCGCGCCACCCGGCGAGCCGAGGCTGGCGATCAGCTCGTCGCTTTCCCGATCGAAGACCAGGGTCGGGCTCATGCTCGAGCGTGGCCGCTTGCCCGCCTCCACCCGGTTGGCGATCGGCGAGCCGTCGGCGTCCAGGGGGCGGAAGGAGAAGTCGGTCAGCTCATTGTTGAGCAGGTAGCCTCCCGGCAGGCCGGTTCCGCCATCGGTCAGCATGCGCGAACCGAACGCTGCTTCGATGGTGGTGGTCATGGCCAGGCCATTGCCCTCCTCGTCAATGATGCTGATGTGGCTGGTGCCGTATTCCGGCTGGCTCGGCTGTACCGCCCAGGAGGTTTCGATGGCACCGGGATTGCCCGGCCGGGCGCCATCGGGGCCCATGCTCTGCTCCTCGATGAGTTCGGCCCGCTGGGCCAGGTAGTCGGGCTCGAGCATGGCGCTCCAGCTCCCACCCGGGGGGTCGACGAAGTCCGGGTCGGCGATATACATCCCTCGGTCGGCGAAGGCGAGCCGCGAGGCTTCGAGGAAGCGATGCAGCCATTCGACGCTGGGCTGCCCCTCTTCCAGAGGCGTCTCCAGTTCCGGCAGATGCTCCATGGTCCCGAGGATCTGCATGATGGTCAGGTGGCCGGACGACGGAGGCGGAAAGCCGCAGACACGATAGGCCTGCCAGTCGGTGCAGATGGGATCGCGCTGCTTGGCCACATAGGTCGCCATGTCCTCGAGGCTGATGGCGCCCGGATGATTCGGATGGCTCTGGACCCGCTGCACCAGGTCCTCGGCGATGTCGCCGGTATGCATCGCCTTGCTGCCGTGTTCGGCAATCTCACGCAGAATGGCGCCCAGTGCCGGATTCTTGAGCAGGTGACCCTCCTCGAGCGGCTCGCCGTCCTCGGTGTAGTAGAAGGCACCGCCCCGGGCATCGTCGCGCAGCCGTTCTTCGCCGGCCAGGCTGGTGTGCAGCCGATGACTGACGGCAAACCCCTCCTCGGCGAGGGTGATAGCAGGGGCGAACAGTTCTGCCCAGGGCAGCTTGCCGTGCTCACCGTGTGCCTTCTCCAGCATGCGCACGGTGCCCGGCACGCCCACCGAAAGCCCGCTGGCAGCGGCATCCATGAACTCCAGCGGCTCACCATCCCCATTGAGGAACAGCGATTCACTGGCAGCCCTGGGGGCAGTTTCGCGACCATCGAAGGCCGTCACGTCACTGCCGTCGAAATGCATCAGGAAAGCGCCGCCGCCGATGCCGCTGGACTGAGGCTCGACCAGGGTGAGTACCATCTGCACGGCAATGGCCGCGTCTACCGCCGAACCGCCCGCCCTGAGCACCTGATAGCCGGCATCGGTGGCGAGCGGGTTCGCCGCCGCCACCGCGAAACGCTCCGTCGCCCACCCGGGCTTTTCGCTGTAGCCGGACGCCCTTTCCGGCTCGATGGCGGAGGCTTCGTACTGAAACGCAACGTCGGCAAGGGCAACCACCGGCAACCCCAGCATAGTTGCGGATACGACAATGCCTAACCAGTTTCGACGTAAAGAAACGGTCTGATAATCCATGGGAGCGGCCCTCAGTAACTCCGTGTAAGAGAGGCTTACAGCATAGGCGAAAAAAAGCCCGAATGACGACAATCAAACGGGCTCTTGAGTTACGTAATGTTGCGGGATTACTCGATCGTTTCACCCGCCAGCATGAACCAGGTTTCCAGTACCGCATCGGGGTTCAGGGACACGGAGTCGATGCCCTGCTCCATCAGCCATTTGGCCAGATCCGGGTGGTCGGAGGGGCCCTGGCCGCAGATGCCCACGTACTTGCCCTGGGCCTTGCAGGCTTGGATCGCCATGCTCAGCAGCTTGAGCACCGCCGGGTTCCGCTCATCGAAGAGGTGAGCGACGATGCCGGAATCCCGGTCCAGGCCCAGGGTCAGCTGGGTCAGGTCGTTGGAGCCGATGGAGAAGCCGTCGAAGTACTCGAGGAACTCGTCGGCCAGCAGCGCGTTGGCCGGCAGCTCGCACATCATGATGACCTGCAGGCCGTTGTCGCCCCGCTTCAGGCCGTTGGCCGCCAGCAGTTCGACCACTTCCCGCGCCTCGTCGGTGGTGCGCACGAAGGGCACCATGATCTCGACGTTGTCGAGGCCCATCTCGTCGCGGACCCGCTTGAGTGCCTTGCACTCCAGTTCGAAACAGGGGCGGAAGGCGTCGGAGATGTAGCGGGAAGCACCGCGGAAGCCCAGCATGGGGTTCTCTTCGCCGGGCTCATAGAGCTTGCCGCCGATCAGGTTCTCGTATTCGTTGGACTTGAAGTCCGACAGCCGCACGATGACGCGCTGCGGGTGGAAGGCGGCCGCCAGGGTCGAGATGCCCTCGACCAGCTTGTCGACGTAGAAGGTCACCGGGTCGGCATAGCCGGCGGTGCGCATGTCGATGGTCTGCTGCAGCTCCAACGGCAGGGTGTCGTACTCGAGCAACGCCTTGGGGTGGACGCCGATCATGCGGTTGATGATGAACTCCAGGCGCGCCAGGCCGACACCGGCATGGGGCAGCCCGGCGAAGCCGAAGGCACGATCCGGGTTGCCCACGTTCATCATGATCTTGAACGGGATCTCGGGCATGGCATCGACGGTGGAGACGCGACGGTCGTAATCGAGCAGCCCCTCGTAGACGTGGCCGGTATCGCCTTCGGCACAGGAGACGGTGACATCACGGCCATCCTGGAGACTGTCGGTGGCATCACCACAGCCCACCACGGCCGGGATGCCCAGCTCACGAGCGATGATCGCCGCGTGGCAAGTGCGGCCGCCACGGTTGGTGACGATCGCCGAGGCGCGCTTCATGATCGGTTCCCAGTCGGGATCGGTCATGTCGGTGACCAGCACATCCCCGGCCTTGACCTTGTCCATATCGTCCGGCGAGAAAACGACCTTCACCGCGCCACGCCCGATGCGCTGGCCGATGGCCCGGCCGGTGACCAGGGTGCGCCCCTTCTCCTTGAGGTGGAAGCGCTCCAGCTTGCCGCCCTCCAGCTGGGAGACCACGGTCTCGGGGCGTGCCTGGACGATATAGAGCTCACCATCGTCACCGTCCAGTGCCCACTCGATATCCATGGGTCGGCCGTAGTGCTCCTCGATGGTCATCGCCTGGCGCGCCAGGGCCATCACCTGCTCGTCGTTGATGCTGAAGCGGGCACGATCCTTCAGGGGAACATCCACGGTGGAGACCGACTTGCCGGCGCTGGCATCGTCGCCATAGACCATCTTGATCAGCTTGGAGCCGAGGTTGCGGCGCAGCACGGCCGGGCGACCGGCGGCCAGGGTCGGCTTGTGTACGTAGAACTCGTCCGGGTTGACCGAGCCCTGCACCACGGTCTCGCCCAGCCCCCAGGAGGCGGTGACGAACACCGCATCGCGGTAGCCGGACTCGGTGTCCAGGGTGAACATCACACCGCTCGAGCCGGTTTCGGAACGCACCATCTTCTGGATGCCCGCCGACAGCGCCACGTTCTCGTGGGCGTAGCCCCGGTGCACCCGGTAGGAGATGGCGCGGTCGTTGAACAGCGAGGCGAAGACCTCATGCACCGCACGCTTGATGTTGTCGAAGCCTTCGATATTGAGGAAGGTCTCCTGCTGGCCGGCGAAGGAGGCATCCGGCAAGTCCTCGGCGGTGGCCGAGCTGCGGACTGCCGCCTTGAGATTGGGATGCTGGGTGGCCAGCTTGTCGTAGGCGGTGCGCAGGTGTTCCTCGAAGGTGGGCGGCAGCGGCGTGTCGATCACCCACTGGCGGATCTCGGCACCCACCCGCGACAGCTCGGTGACGTCGTCGACGTCGAGCCGGTTGAGGGCCTGGTTGATGCGCTCGTTGAGCCCCTCGTGGGTGAGGAACTCGCGATAGGCGTGGGCCGTGGTGGCGAAACCGCCGGGGACGGTGACACCGGCTCCCGACAGGTTTGAGATCATCTCACCCAGGGAGGCATTCTTGCCGCCGACCCGTTCCACGTCGTCCATGCCGAGCTGGTCGAACCACAGGATGTAATCTTCCACGAGACCCCCTTGATCTTCGAAGCCTGGTCACAGGCAAATGGTGCAATGGTCGACACCTTAACCGGATGCTTCCATATTCGCCATTGGTCTAACATCGAAGTCAGTGGAGGATTTTTACAACAGTCGTCCCTTTTGCCGCGTTTTTGTAGTGAACACCGAAAGAGCCACGCCTTGCCCGAGACGCCACCAGCCCCGACAATGGGTATCGTCCCCGTACACGGAAGCCGCTTTCGCCATGTCCCGTACCGCCTTCTTCATTTCCGACGGCACCGGCATTACCGCCGAAAGCCTCGGCCGCAGCCTGCTGGCACAGTTCGAGAACGTCGATCTGCGCATGCTCACCAAGCCTTACATCGACACCGTCGACAAGGCGCGCACCCTGGTCGAGATCATCGAAGCCACGGCGGTACGCGACGGTGAGCAGCCGATCATCATCGACACCATCGTCGACGAGGGCATTCGCGACGTGATCCGTAGCGCCACCGGGTTCAAGGTCGATATCTTCTCGACCTTCCTCAAGCCGCTGGAGCAGGAGCTGGGCACGCACTCCAGCTACAGCGTCGGGCGCACCCACTCCATCGGCAAGGACGAGGTATACATGGACCGCATTCATTCGGTCCATTTCGCCCTGGACAACGACGACGGTGCCCGAACCCACCAGTACGATCAGGCCGACGTGATCCTGGTGGGGGTCTCCCGCTGCGGCAAGACCCCCACGTCGCTCTACCTGGCGCTGCAGTTTGGTATCCGCGCCGCCAACTATCCACTCACCGAGGACGACCTCGACGAGAACGGCACGCTCAAGCTGCCCAAGGTACTGGCGGCCCATCGACACAAGCTGTTCGGGCTGACCATCGATCCACGGCGGCTGACGGCGATACGCCACGAGCGCCGACCCAACAGTCGCTACAGCTCGCTGGACCAGTGCGCCCAGGAAGTCGAACAGGCCGAAGGGCTCTATCGCCAGATGCATATCCCCTTCATCGATACCACGCGCTTCTCGATCGAGGAGATCTCCACCCGCATGATCGCCGAGACCGGATTGAGCCGGCGGTTCTCCCCGCGCTAGCCAATGAAGAAACTGCTCGCATTCGTGATGGTGCTTGCGCTCTTCGGCGGAGGGCCCCTCTACCTGTGGTGGCTCGGCGATATCGACGCACGCGGCGACTGGCGTAGCGCCAATCGCGCCAGTGCCGGGCTGGCGCCCGCCCTGGAGAACACGCCCGAGGCCGTGGTGCAGGTCTACTCGGCGCGAGCCTTCAATTGGCGGGGTATCTTCGCCGTGCATGCCTGGGTCGTGACCAAGCCGCAGGGGGCTTCCCAGTACACCATTCATCAGGTTACCGGCTGGGGGCGCCCCACCCTCTCATCCCGCCCGGGGACGCCCGACCGCGCCTGGTTCGGCAGTACGCCCAGCGTCCATGCCACGCTCTGCGGCGCCGCTGCCGAACGCGCCATCGAACAGATCGAGGCGGTCCTGCCGGCATACCCCTATATGGATCGCTATCGCGCCTGGCCAGGCCCCAACAGCAATACGTTCGTGGCCTGGCTCATTCGGGAAGTGCCGGCACTCGACGCCGCCCTGCCCTCCACCGCCGTGGGCAAGGACTACCTGGGCCGCCAGGTCGTGGCCCGCAGCCCGAGCGGCACAGGGGTACAGGTTTCGCTGGGCGGGTACCTCGGCGGAGCCATTGGCATCGAGGAAGGATTGGAGGCACATCTGGGAGGGCTGGTGGTCGGCATCGACCCCCGCGCCCTGGGCATCAAACTGCCCGGCGTCGGCACGCTGGGGTTGCGGGGCGGGCAGGAAACCACAGGCCCGGCCGAGTGCCCGCGGGAGGGAGGATAAGTCAGTGCGCCAACAAGGTTGGCAGCCGCCGCCAAGGCGCCTGCCGGCGCCAGTCGCGATGGGAACCAGCGCTCCAACAGCGATTCTCTCCGCCAACGGTGCTACCCCGTTGTTGGAGTATCTTTAGATCACGACTGGAGGCCGAAGGCCTCCCGGCGGTGTTGCTATTGTTGGCGATCACTGCCAACGACGGCAGCCTCCGCCAAGGCGCCTGCCGGCGCCAGTCGCGATGCGGAGCAGCGCTCCAACAGCTGTTCTTTCCACCAACGGTGCCACGCCGTTGTAGGAGGAAGCTTTAGCTCACGACTGGAGGCCGAAGGACTCCTAGCGGTGTTGCCAATGCTGACTATCACTGCCAACGACGGCAGCCTCCGCCAAGGCGCCTGCCGGCGCCAGTCGCGATGGGAACCAGCGCTCCAACAGCGATTCTCTCCGCCAACGGTGCTACCCCGTTGTTGGAGTATCTTTAGATCACGACTGGAGGCCGAAGGACTCCCGGCGGTGTTGCCAACGCCTCAACGCACCACGCCTTCCCGCTTCAGCCTGGCGATATCGTCGGGCGAGAGCCCCATCTCGGCGAGTATCGCGTCGCTGTCCTGGCCGAGCCGGGGCGGAGCCACGTCGCTGGTGGCGTGCTGGCCGTCGAAGCGCAGCGGGTTGCTCACCTGGGGCACGTCGAGGTCGCCACGCTTAAGGGTGCGCTGCATTCCCCGATGACGAACCTGAGGGTCGTCGAAGACTTCGCTGATGGTGTTGATGGGCCCGGCGGGAATACCGCGGGCTTCCAGTTCCGCCAGCCAGTCGTCACGGGTCCGGGTGCGGAAGATCGCCTGGATCAATGGCACCAACTGGTCACGATTGCCCACCCGGGCCTCGTTGGTGGCATAGGCGGAATCCTCCGCCCACTCCGGATGACCGAACAGTTCCGCCAGCCTGGCAAACTGACTGTCGTTGCCCACGGTGAGCACCAGGTAGCCGTCGGCGCAGGCGAAGGCCTGGTAGGGAACGATGTTGGGGTGGGCATTGCCATGGCGCTGGGGCGACTGGCCGCTGACCAGCGCATTGAGCGACTGATTGGCCAGTGCCGCCACCTGTACGTCGAGCAGGGCCACATCCACATGCCGACCCAGCCCGGTACGCTCCCGCTCGTGCAGCGCTGCCAGCACGCCGATGGTGGCATAGAGCCCGGTGGTGACGTCGGTGATCGCCACCCCGGTCTTCATCGGCATGCCGTCCGGCTCGCCGCCGATGCTCATCAGCCCGCCCATGGCCTGGATCATGAAATCGTACCCGGCGCGGGGGGCATAGGGTCCATCCTGGCCGAAACCGGTGATGGAACAGCCGATCAGCCTGGGATTCAACGCATGCAGGCTGGCGTAGTCGAGGCCATACTTGGCCAGCCCACCCACCTTGAAGTTCTCCAGCACGATATCGGCGCCCGTCGCCAGCTGGCGAATCAGCGCCTGGCCATTCTTGGTGGCAATGTCCACCGCAAGCGACTGCTTGCCGCGATTGGCGCAGAGGAAATAGGCGGCCACCCGCTCGGGATCGTCGCCACCTGCCTCCAGGTCATTGCCGAGCCAGGGCGGGCCCCAGCCGCGGGTGTCGTCGCCGCGCTCGGGATGTTCGATCTTGATCACGCGTGCGCCGAGGTCGGCGAGTAGCTGGCCGGCCCAGGGGCCGGCCAGTACGCGCGACATATCCAGCACCGTAATACCTTCCAGCGGTCGGCTCATGGAGTCTCCTCGCGCATCACCGCCTATCAATTGGCGAAAGCCTGAATACCCGTCTGAGCCCGCCCCAGGATCAGGGCGTGTACGTCATGCGTACCCTCGTAGGTATTCACCGCCTCGAGGTTCATCATGTGGCGAATCACGTGGTATTCGTCGGAGATGCCGTTGCCGCCGTGCATGTCGCGGGCAACCCGGGCGATATCCAGCGCCTTGCCGCAGTTGTTGCGCTTGATCAGCGAGATCGCCTCCGGCACCAGCTGGCCGTCATCGATCATGCGACCTACGCGCAGCGCGGCCTGCAGGCCCAGAGCGATCTCGGTCTGCATGTCGGCCAGCTTCTTCTGGATCAGCTGGTTGGCGGCCAGCGGGCGGCCAAACTGCTTGCGATCCAGGGTGTATTCGCGGGCGGCATGCCAGCACGCCTCGGCGGCCCCCATGGTGCCCCAGGCGATGCCGAAGCGGGCGCGGTTGAGGCAGGAGAACGGCCCCTTGAGCCCGGTGACGCCGGGCAGGCGCTGGTCGTCGGAGACCTCGACATCCTGGATGGCGATCTGGCCGGTGATGGAGGCGCGCAGGCTGAACTTGCCCTCGATCTTGGGCGCGGAGAGACCGGGCATGCCTTTCTCGAGGATGAAACCGCGGACCACGCCCTCCTCGTCCCTGGCCCAGACCACGAACACGTCGGCGATGGGCGAGTTGGTGATCCAGGTCTTGGTACCGTTGAGGCGCCAGCCACCATCGGTGCGCACGGCGCGGGTGGACATGCTGCCCGGGTCGGAGCCGTGGTCGGGTTCGGTGAGACCGAAGCAGCCCACCCACTCGCCGGTGGCCAGCTTGGGCAGGTACTTGTCACGCTGGGCATCGGTGCCGAAGGCGTGGATCGGGTACATCACCAGGCTGGACTGCACGCTCATGGCACTGCGGTAGCCGGAGTCGACGCGCTCCACCTCCCGGGCGATGAGGCCGTAGCTGACGTAGTTCATGCCGGCGCAGCCATAGCCGTCGATGGTGGCGCCGAGCAGGCCCAGCTCCCCCATCTCGTTCATGATCTCGCGGTCGAAGTGCTCGTGGCGGTTAGCCTCCAGCACCCGCGGCATCAGCTTGTCCTGACAGTAGTCATGGGCGGTTTGCAGCACCATGCGCTCGTCTTCGTCCAACTGATCGATCAGGCGGAACGGGTCTTCCCAGGTAACGGGGGTGATCTGGCTCATTGGAGGCTCTCCGTGATAAATATCTACATTTTTATAGAATGTAGACCATGAGAGCCACCCTGCCAACCCCTCTGTCGCTATTTTTTCTGTACGGCATCCTGCATGACCACGGCCTCGACTAGCCTGGGGCCGGCATCTGCGGCGCGCGCTCTTGAAGACGACGGTGAATGAGTCGCCAGGCCACCAGCCCGATCAACAGGTTGGCGATAAACATACCGATGAAGATGCCGGCTGGCCCTGCCAAGACACCGCCCAGCCAGGCAAGCGGCACGGTCAGCAAGAAGAGCCGAATGACCGAGAGACGCATGGCCCGCCCGGGCTCGTGCAGGGCATTGAGCGATGAGACGGCGAGGATGACGACGCCCTGGGCTCCCAATCCCAATGGCACCCACCACAGGAAGGCCCGCAGGACCTCTGCCATGGCCTCACTGTCGGCATAGCTGCCTACCAGCCAGGGCGCCAGCAGCTGCAGCAGCAGCCATACGCCGAACTGCCAGGCGATCACGAAACCGAAGCAGCCGAAGATGGCGTGTCGCACCCGGTCGTGCTGAGCGGCGCCGATGTTCTGGCTCACCAGCGGTGGAAGCGTCATGGAGAGCGCCAGGACGGCGATTTGGGCGAAGGCATCGATACGCGTGCCGACCCCGAAGCCCGCTACCGCGTGGTGGCCGTGGTCGGCGACGATCCGCGTCACCAGGGCAAGCGCCAGTGGCGTAAAGACGCTGGTGATGGCAGCGGGAACGGCAATGCGCGACAGCTCACGCCAGGAAGCCAGCATGTCCGCCAGGGGCAGCTGCCGGAAGACCAGACAATCCCGCAGTTCGCGCTGAAAGAAGAGCGCCGCGGTCATCAATCCCCAGCTGAGCACGGTGGCGAGAGCCGCCCCCTGTACGCCCAGTTCGGGAAAAGGGCCCACGCCGAAGATCAGCAGCCAGTCGAGCAGCCCATTGAGCAGGGCCGCCAGCGCCATCATCAGCCCGGGGATCAGGGTATTGCCCTGGGCTCGCAACACGCTGTTGAGTACCCGGGGCACGATGACTGCCGCTGCCCCCAGGTACCAGATGCCCATGTAGTCGCGCACATGGGGCATGAGTGCCTCGTCGGCACCCAGCAGCCGGAACAGCGGGTCGATTGTCGCCAAGCCCAGCGCGGTGAGGACAAGGCCAACAACCAGCGCGAGCAGCGCCGCATCGGTGGCACGCCGGCGCACCGTGGCGAGATCCCCCTGCCCCAGTCTTCTGGCAACGACCGCCGAGGTGCCTATCCCCAGCCCGATCGCCAGGCTGATCACCGCGAAGACCACCGGAAAGGTGAAGGAAACCGCCGCCAGCGGCTCGGTACCCAGCCGTGCGATGAACCAGGAGTCCACCAGGTTGAAGCTGAGCATGGCGATCATGCCACCCACCACCGGCAGGCTCTTGCGCAGCAGGGTCGCCGCGATAGGCCCTTCGAGAAGTTCGCGGCGAACGGGACGGCGGGATGGCCGATCAGCGGATGGCGATGAAAGCGTCATGAAGCCTCGAATACATGAAACAGGCTCACGATTGTGCCCGCTTCCTGAAGACGTGCCAAAGGGGGCATCCGCCGAGGCGCCTGGCGGCGCCAGTCGCGACGCGGAGCAGCGCTCCAACAATGATCCTATCCACCAACGCGAACCGCACCGCTGTTGGAGCATCTTTAGATCGCGACTGGAGGCCGCAGGCCTCCCGGCGGTGTTGTCGATGCTGGCGACCACTGCCAACCTCGGCAGCCTCCGCCAAGGCGCCTGGCGGCGCCAGTCGCGACGCGGAGCGGCGCTCCAACAATGATTCTCTCCACCGACGTTACCAAGGCGCCTGGCGGCGCCAGTCGCGATGGGAACCAGCGCTCCCACAAGGTCAGCAGTAACCGCGCTGTAGGAGTATTTTTAGATCCGGTCCGACGCATCGGCGACTGGAGGCCGCAGGCCTCCCGGCGGTGTTGCCGATGCTGGCGACCACTGCCAACCTCGGCAGCCTCCGCCGGGCGCCTGGCGGCGCCAGTCGCGACGCGGAGCGGCGCTCCAACAATGATTCTCTCCACCGACGTTGCCAAGGCGCCTACCGGCGCCAGTCGCGATGCAGAGTCGGAGCGCCGAACCGAGCGCTCCAACAGCGATCTTTTCAACCAACGGTATCGCCCCGCTTCACTCCTCCTCGCCGGCGCGGAAGAGTTTCTGGATGCTGGAGAAGTCCTTGCCGCCGTTACCCTGGGATGCGTGAAGGGCGAAGAGGTTACGTGCCTGGGAGCCCATCGGCACCGTGGCCTTACTCTCCAGGGCGAGTTCCCAGGCGAGGCCCAGATCCTTGGCCATCAGGTCGGTCAGGAAGCCGCCCTGGTAGTCACGGGACGCCGCCGAGCCCTGCATGACACCGGGCCAGGGGTTGTAGACGTTCAATGCCCAGTTGCCGCCGCTGCTCTGCTTCATGATCTCTGAGAGCACAGCTGGGTCGAGGCCGTTCTTCACGCCCAGCGCCAGGGCTTCGGCGGTGCCGCTCATCAGTATCCCCAGCAGCATGTTGTTGCAGATCTTCGCTACCTGCCCCGAGCCGACTTCGCCCGCGTGGAAGATGTTCTTGCCCATGCCTTCCAGCACCGGCCTTGCCTGCTCGAACCCGTCTTCGGTGCCGCCGACAATGAAGGTCAGGGTGCCGGCCTGGGCACCGCCCACACCGCCCGAGACGGGGGCATCAAGGTAGGTCAGCCCACGCTCGGCGGCGGCTGCGCCGACGAAGCGGGCGTCCTCCGGCGAGATGGTCGAGGCGTCGATGATCAGCGGCTTGCCTTCCAGGGCATCGAACAAGCCCGGCGCCGTGTCACGGCCGAGATAGAGTCGTCTTACATGCTGGCCGGCGGGCAGCATAGAAATGACGACCTCCGCACCACTGGCAGCGCTCTGGGCGCTGGCGCAAGGGTGGGCACCGGCCTTCTCCAGGCTCTTCATGGCCGCATCCACCAGGTCGAAGACGCTGACCTCATGGCCGGCCTTGACCAGGTTGGCGGCCATCGGCGCGCCCATGTTACCCAGTCCGATAAAGGCGATTTTCATGCGAGTTGCTCCTGAGAGTCATTATTGATTGTTGGTTCCAGCCGGTAGACCGAGCGTTCAATTTACGCGCTCGCCTGTGCCGAGGTCACGCAACGGATGGGCCTCGCTGCTCCACAAGGGGACCATCAGGGCATCCAGGTCGGCCTGCGGCACGCTGTCGACATCGGCGTGCTGCCACTGGGGGTTCTGGTCCTTGTCGACCAGCAGCGCGCGCACGCCCTCGGCCACATCCCCCTGCCGACAGCACTGCACCGACAGGTTCAGCTCATCGCGGAAGGCGTCGGCCAGGCTGGTATGACGATGGCGATCCAGCATCAGCCAGACCAGGTGCGCGCTCAGCGGGCTGCCGGCCTCGAGCCGCGCGCGGTTGGCCGCAAGCCAGGGATCGTCTCGGCCATCGCGAAGAATTCGCTTCACCGCGGTGGGGGCATCGACCTGCCCCACCACGTTCTGGATGTGGTCTAGATGCGGCCCTACCTGAGGCTGGGGCGCCTGGGTGCGATCCTCCATCTCGTCGACCACCGTTTGCACGCCAGCGCGCAGGTCCCGTGGCGTTCGCGCGCCGTAATCGGCTTCGCCCAGGGCTTCGAGCAGGGTTTCCCGCCGCTCGCGGGGGACGAAGTGGTCCGCCATGCCCAGATCCAGAGCGTCCCGGGCGTTCAATTGGGCGCCGGTGATGCCCAGGTAGGCGCCGACACCAGGAGGCATGCGATTGAGGAACCAGCTGGCACCGATATCGGGATAGAGGCCGATGGTGATCTCCGGCATGGCGATGCGCGTGGTTTCGGTCACGATCCGGTGCGAGGCACCCGCCATCAGGCCCAGGCCGCCGCCCATGATGATGCCGTCACCCCAGAGCAGGATCGGCTTGGGATAGGTGTGAATCCGGTAGTCGAGCCGGTATTCCGTGGTGAAGTAGGTCTCGGCGAAGACGCTGTCACGGCCTGACCCACGGTTCTCGCCCTCTTCGGTCATGGAGCGATACAGCGCCACCACGTCGCCACCGGCGCAGAAGGCCTTCTCCCCCGCCCCCTCCAGCCATACCGCCACGATGCTGCGATCCACCGCCCAGGCGTCGAGCTTGGCCATGAGCTGCTGCGCCATTGTCAGCGTCAGGGCATTGAGCGATTTCGGCGCATTGAGGGTGGCAACGCCTATCCGCCCACCATCCCGTGTGGGGCGCTCGTCGAAGATGACCGCAAGTTCCGTCATGCAACTGCTCTCCTGGTTATTATCGGTAGCCTTACTGCAATGCCTCGTCTTACTGCAACGACTCGCCTTACTGCAACGCTTCGATGACGCCATCCGCCAGCAGGCGACGGGCCACGATGACCCGCATGATCTCGTTGGTGCCCTCGAGAATCTGGTGCACCCGGGTATCGCGCACCATGCGCTCCAGCGGGAACTCCCTGAGATACCCGTAACCGCCGTGGAGCTGGAGGGCATCGTTGCAGACATTGAAGCCCATGTCGGTGGCAAACCGCTTGGCCATGGCGCAATGGGCGGTGGCGTCGGGGTCGTTGTTGTCGAGCCGCCATGCCGCCTGACGAACCATCAGCCTGGCCGCCATCAATTCGGTAGCCATGTCGGCAAGCTTGAACTGCAGCGCCTGGAAGCTCGACAGCTCACGACCGAACTGCTTGCGATCGGCCATGTAGTCGCGCGACAGGGTCAGCGCATGCTGTGCGGCACCCAGCGAACAGCTGGCAATATTGAGCCTTCCTCCGTCAAGCCCCTTCATGGCCAGCTTGAAGCCCTCGCCTTCATCACCCAGGCGATTGCCGACCGGCACACGGACGCCATCGAAACTGACCAGTCGTGTCGGCTGGCTCTTCCAACCCATCTTCTCTTCGTTCTTGCCGTATTCGATACCTGGTGCATCGGCCGGTACCAGGATCGCGGAAACCCCGCCCGCACCGCTGTCGGGCCCGCCGGTGCGCGCCATGACGATAAGGACATCGTTGGCCCCGGCCCCCGAGATGAACATCTTGGAACCGCTGATGACATAGTCATCGCCGTCCCGGACGGCTTTCGTGCGCAGGCTGGCTGCATCCGAGCCTGAGCCGGGCTCGGTGAGGCAGTAGCAGCCCAGGCACTCGCCGCTGACCAGACGCTCCACCCACGTTTCGCGCAATGCCTCGCTGCCCCAACTGGCCACCATCCAGGCAACCATGTTGTGGATGGTAAGATAGGCGGTAGTCGAGATGCAGCCCTGGGAGAGCTGCTCGAAGATCAGCGAGGCATCCAGGCGAGACAGCCCCAAGCCACCGCGCTCTTCGGGGATGTAGATGCCGAGGAACCCAGCCTCGCCGGCGCGGCGGATGACCTCGACCGGGAAATACGAGGTGGCGTCCCATTCGGCGGCGTGGTCGGCCAGTTCGGCCCTGCTGAAGTCGGCGGCCGCCTGAACGAGCGCCCTCTGGTCATCGGTCAGGGAGAAGTCCATCGGAGTATCCTCATGTTTCGACTGAAAGGTTCGACCAAGATGTTCGATCCCGTAGTGGTAGCTGATAGGCCAGCACATTGCCATGGGTGCGCGACGCGCAAATCGGGCAGCGGATGGCAACCAACCTAGCACTTGCTAGGTTTTATCGCATACATCCCTTGGTCTACAAGCACTTTACGTTAACGTCAACGTCGTCTAGTGTTGCGGATACGTGGAGGGAAACCGCTAGACGGCCCACCAAGTCACAGGAAAGGTAGCCATGAGCACAGCCGAACCGGAAGCCACAACTGAAGTCAATGGCAGTCTGCCGCAACAGCGCCGCACCTACTCCATCGGCGAACTGGCCCGGATGTTCGAGGTGACCCCACGCACCATCCGTTTCTACGAGCAGGAGGGCCTGTTGGCGCCTGAGCGCCGGGGCCAGACTCGCATCTATCATGAAAAGGACCGGGTACGCCTCAAGCTGACCCTGCGCGGCAAACGGCTCGGCTTCTCGCTGGCCGAGATTCGCGAGGTCATCGAGATGTATGACGCCATGCCGGATGGGAACGCACGCCAGCTCAAGCGCCTCCTGGAAATCCTGGCCGACAAGCGCAGCAACATGGAGCGACAGCTCGAGGATATCCGCCTGATGCAGCGTGAGCTCGATGACGTGGAGATGCGGGCCCGCGACGTGCTCGCACGCCTGGCCAAGGAGTAATCCCTCCCGCCGGCTCTCCCACAGCGCGCCTTAGCCAGGCCACGTACCGTCATCCTGCAGCCAGCTCTTGCCCAGATTCACCACTAAATCTTGCAACAACAAGACGGGTAACACCATGACACGCCAACACTCACAGAATCGCGTCCAGAACAGCTACGTCAGCGGTATCAGCGACACCCCCCTCAAGGGACAGACCATTGGCGACTGCTTCGACGAGACGGTCGCACGTTTTCCCGATGGCGACGCCCTGCTCAGCCTTCACCAGGGCCTGCGCTATACCTGGACGGAGCTGCAGCAAGCGGTGGATGAGGCGGCCCGTGCCCTGCTGGCATTGGGCGTGGTAAAAGGCGACCGTGTCGGCATCTGGTCACCCAACTGCGCCGAATGGACCATCACCCAGTTCGCCACCGCCAAGATCGGCGCGGTACTGGTCAACATCAACCCCAGCTATCGTACCCACGAGCTGGACTATGCCCTCAAGCAATCGGGCGCCTCGACGCTGGTCCTGCAGGGGAAATTCAAGTCTTCCGACTACGTGGCTACCCTGGCTGAGCTGGCACCTGAGATACGAGACGCCGCACCTGACACCTTCAGCTGCGCCAGCCTTCCGGAGCTCAAGCGGGTCGTCTGCCTCGACGCGGACCTCGCCCTGCCCGGCATGCTCACCTGGCAGGGCATGCTTGGCCATGCCGACCAGGTCTCCGCCGAGGACCTGGCGGACGTCCAGGGCAGCCTCCAGTTCGACGACCCGATCAATATCCAGTACACCTCCGGCACCACCGGGGCCCCCAAGGGAGCCACCCTCTCCCACCACAACATTCTCAACAACGGCTTCTTCGTCGCCCGCACCATGGGCTTCACCGAGAAGGACCGCCTGGTGATTCCGGTGCCGCTCTACCACTGCTTCGGCATGGTGATGGGCAACCTGGGCTGCATGACCCATGGCGCCACCATGATCTACCCGGGAGACGGCTTCGAACCCGAGGCGACGCTGAAGGCTGTTTCCGAGGAGAAGGCCACGGCGCTGTACGGCGTGCCCACCATGTTCATCGCCGAACTGGAGCACCCAAACTTCGCACAGTACGACCTCTCGACCCTGCGCACCGGCATCATGGCAGGCTCCATCTGCCCCATCGAGGTGATGCGCCAGGTCATCGACAAGATGAACATGGAAGACGTCACCATCTGCTACGGCATGACCGAGACCAGCCCGGTGAGCTTCCAGACCCAGACCGATGCGCCGCTGGACAAGCGCGTGACCACAGTAGGCACGATCCATCCGCACCTGGAGGTCAAGCTGGTCAGCCCCGAGACCGGTGCGGTGGTGCCCCGTGGCGAGACCGGCGAGCTCTGCACCCGCGGCTACAGCGTGATGCTGGGCTACTGGCAGAACGAGGAAGCCACCGACAAGTCCATCGACGCGGCCGGCTGGATGCACACCGGCGACCTGGCCACCATGGATGAAGAGGGCTATGTGGCCATCGTTGGGCGCATCAAGGACATGATCATCCGCGGCGGCGAGAACATCTATCCCCGCGAGATCGAGGACTTCCTCTATACCCACCCGGCCATCTCCGACGTCCAGGTGATCGGCGTACCCGACGAGAAGTACGGCGAAGAGGTGATGGCCTGGGTCAAGCTCGGCGAAGGGCAGCAGCTGACCGGCGATGAGCTGAAGGCGTTCTGCAAGGGCAAGATCGCCCACTACAAGGTGCCGCGCTACGTGAAGTTCGTCGATGAATTCCCGATGACCGTCACCGGCAAGATCCAGAAGTTCAAGATGCGCGAGGAAGCCACCCACGAGCTGGGGCTGGCGTGATCGGATAATCGCTCTTGGTGCCGATGCTGGCTATTGTTGTCAGCGTCGGCAGCCTCCGCCGAGGCGCCTGGCGGCGCCAGTCGCGACGCGGAGCGGCGCTCCTACAAAGTCGGCGACTACCTCGCTGTAGGAGGAAGCTTTAGCTCCGGTCCGACGCATCGGCGACTGGAGGCCGAAGGACTCCTGGCGGTGTTGCCAATGATTGCGGTAATAGCCAGCGACGGCGGCCTCCGCCAAGGCGCCTGCCGGCGCCAGTCGCGACGCGGAGCGGCGCTCCAACAGCTGTATTTTCCTGCAATGGCGGTCACTGCCGAGACACTCTTCCCTACAACCCCTTGGGTGCGAAGATTCCCGGGGCGTTGCGCCAGTATCCCTTGTAGTCCATGCCGAAGCCGAAGACGTAGCGGTCGACGACTTCCAGGCCGCAGTAGTCGGCGCGCAGGTCGGGCACGGCCTTGCGGTCGTGGCGCTTGTCGACCAGTACCGCCGTCGAGACGCTCTTGGCACCTGCCTTGTGGCAGTAGTCAAGGATGGCAGCAAGCGTGGTGCCTTCGTCGAGGATGTCGTCGACGATCACGACGTGACGGTCGGCCATGGGCACTTCCGGCGAGACGCGCCAGAACAGGTCGCCACCACGGATACCACCGCGATAGCGCGTGGCATGCAGGTAGTCGACTTCCAGCGGAAAGCCCAGGCGAGTCAGAAGATGGCCGGTGGTGATCAGGCCACCGTTCATCACGCAGTAGAAGACCGGCAGCTTGTCGCCCAGATCAGCGGTGATCTGCTCCGCCATGCGATCGAGAGCAACTTCGACCTCCTCTTGCGTGATCAGGCAGTCGGCACTCTCCATGACATCGCGCATGGTGGTCAGGGACTGGTGGAAATCGGGATCGAGTTTGGGCATTGGGAGCTCATGTCGCTGAAGGGTAATCGGGACGGACGTGATCGTTCAGTCCTGGGCCATGGCCTCGAGGCGGGCGTGAACGCGGCGCCAGCGCCCCAGCGCTTCCAGGGCTTCAGGCTCCGGGCGAGCCCGGCCATAGCGCAGCCGGGTCGCCGGGCGTAGCGTGCGACCCTGGCAGGCGTCCAGCACCTCCAGGGCGGCAGCGCGATCGTTGCACACCAGCACCATGTCGCAGCCGGCGTCCAGCGCCGCCTGGGCACGCTCGCGAGGGCCGCCGGCGAATCCGGCGCCGGCCATGCCGAGGTCGTCGGAGAAGATCGTGCCCTTGAAGCCGAGCGATTCGCGCAGCAGCCCCAGCCAGCTGTTGGAGAAGCCGGCGGGGCGGGCATCGAAGGCACTGTAGATGACATGGGCGGGCATGACGCCGTCGAGTCGGCCGGCCAGGTTGGCGAAGGGCACCAGGTCATGGCCGCGGATGACTTCGATGGGTCGGTCGTCGACGGGCAGCTCCAGGTGCGAATCGGCGGCGACACCACCGTGGCCGGGAAAGTGCTTGCCGACTGCCGCCATGCCGGCCTCATGCAGGCCGGCCACGAAGGCTTCGGCCATGGCGGAAACCGCGACGGGATCGCGGGAAAAGCTGCGATCGCCGATCACGCTGGAGATGCCGCTGTCGACATCGAGCACCGGAGCAAAGCTGAGGTCGAGCCCACAGGCGGCCATTTCCATGCCCATCAACCAGCCGGTGTCCAGGCAGAGCCGCAGGGTGACTTCCGGGGCGACACCGTAGTCGCGGCCGATGCGTCCCATGGAGGGTATCCGGGTTACCCCCTGGCGCAGGCGCTGCACCCGTCCGCCCTCCTGGTCGACCGTCAATAGCAGCTCGGGGCGCAGGCGACGGATGCCATCACAGAGTGCGCGGACCTGGCGTGCATCCTCGATGTTGCGGGAGAAGAGGATCACCCCGCCCACCTCGGGGCGCAGCAATAGCCTGCGCTCGTCGTCAGTCAGTCGCGTGCCTTCCAGATCCAGCATCACCGGGCCGAGGGTCTGCGTCATGATCGGGTTCCTTGGGCTAGAAGGAGGCTGATTCTAGACCAAAGTTGGCCGAGGTGACAGCCATGCGCAAGGCCCTGGCGACTCCCCGTCAGTCATGCAACCACACGGGAGTCCCCGGGGTGGCCAGGGAGAAGACCTGGAGCAGCGACGGGGCGCTCAGGCGAATGCAACCGTGGGAGCGCGGTACGCCCATGGGCTGGTCGGGAGGCGTGCCGTGCAGGTAGATATAGCGCCGCTGGCTGTCGACCTCTCCGCCACGGTTGAATCCCCGCTCCAGCCCGCAGAGCCAGATGATGCGGGTGAGTATCCAGTCGCGGCGGGGATGAGCCTCGGCCAGCTCCGGGGAGTACCGTTCGCCGGTGGGCCGGCGCCCTCGAAACACCGTGCCCTGTGGCAGCCCGTCGCCGATGGCGGCGCGAACGTAGTGCCACCCCAGCGGGGTGCAGCCGCTCCCCTCCTGCTGGCCGGTTCCTGCCAGGGCGGTGGAGACGGCCCACTCGGCCAGGGGTCTTGCGCCCTGCCAGTGGACCAGGCACTGATTCACGACGTCGACTTCCAGCCAGGTGTCCGTTGCCGGCGGCAGCTCGGTCAGCCGCGGGGTACGCATGTCAGCTCGCCTCGGCCTTCGGCATGGGGGGCGGTGGGAGCGGTGCGTTCATGGCAGCCACCACCACCGGCCGCAAGCGGCGGATGAGGTCGCGCACGGTGACATGCTCCTGATAATCCTTTTCGGCGATATCACGCAACGCATCCAGCCCGGACAGGGTGAAGATGACGGTGCCCAGCACAAAGTGTAGCCGCCAGAAGCGCTCGGAGTCCGGCAAGTCGGGGGTCGCCAGTCGCACCAGCTCGGTGAAACGGGAGAACACACTGCCGTACTCTTCCTGGATGTAACGCCGCAGATGCCCCTGGGCCTGACTGTAGGCAAGCCCCAGCAGCTTCATGAATACCTTGAGGCTGTGGCGCTCGGCTGGCACGTCCAGGACGGTGCGGGCCATGGTTTCCAGCAGGACTTCCAGCGGGATGACGCCACCGGCATGCTGTGCCTCGAGCTCATCCAGGGCATGGTGGAAGCGTACCGTGAACGGATCCAGGTAGCGGGCAAATACCGCCTGAATCAGCGCTTTCTTGGAGCCAAAGTGGTAGTTCACCGCGGCCAGGTTGACTCGCGCCTTGCTGGTTATGGTCCGCAGTGAGGTTTCCGCAAAGCCACGCTCGGCGAACAATACTTCAGCCGTATCGAGTATGCGTGTGACGGTATCGGTTTGAGCCATGATCCTGGTCCCGCTGGAAACGAGTGTTTAAAACATTACAAAAGTCTACGTGATTTCGACGATTCACTCAAATCTATCAACGACCGGCTGTTTGAAACGCTGCTTGCCACAGGAGTGCACGCGCCTTTTTACTGGATAGACTTCCATGCTGTATACTTGAACAATACTCAAGGCACCGCTACCCGGAGGTCGCATGTCACGCCCCCTCACCGCCCGCCAGCAGAACGTCTTCGACTTCATCGTCAAGACGATGAACGAGTTCGGCTACCCGCCGACTCGCGCCGAGATCGCCCGAGCCCTGGGCTTTCGCTCTCCCAACGCGGCCGAGGAGCACCTTCGGGCCCTGGAGCGCAAGGGTGTCATCCGGGTCATCCGTGGCACGTCGCGGGGTATTCGCCTGCCGGCGCAGGATGCCGAGCCGGTCGGAGGCGAACCCGCCGTGGAAGGCTTGCCGATCATCGGCGAGGTAGCGGCCGGCAGCCCTATCCTTGCCGCCGAGCACATCGACCGCTACTGCCCCCTGCCCCCCGAATTCTTCACCCCCCGTGCCGACTACCTGCTCAAGGTCCGCGGCCTCTCCATGAAGGATGCCGGCATCCTCGAGGGCGACCTGCTGGCCGTGCATCGCACGGAGCGAGTGCGTGACGGCCAGATCGTCGTCGCCCGGCTCGAGGACGAGGTCACCGTCAAGCGCTTCCATCGCAACGGCCACCGGGTCGTCCTCGAAGCGGAGAATGCCGACTTCGCCCCCATCGAGGTGGACCTGCGCCACCAGCCGCTGGAGATAGAAGGAATCGGCGTGGGAGTGATTCGCGGCGGCAGCGGCCAGGCGCTGTGATGCCCCCGGTCACGCTCGGCTAGCGGTCGGACGGTCGCTCATGGATCCCGTGCGCAAGATACTGCATGCCGATTGCGACTGCTTCTATGCCGCGGTGGAAATGCGCGACAACCCGGCGCTGCGCGAGATTCCGCTGGCCATCGGCGGCAGCGCCGAGGGTCGCGGTGTCATTGCCACATGCAACTACCCGGCTCGCCGCTATGGCATCCACTCTGCGATGCCCACGGCGCGAGCCTTGCGGCTGTGCCCTCACCTCACCCTGCTCCCCGGCGACTTCGAACGCTATCGCGAAGCATCGCGCCGGATTCAGGCCATTTTCCATGAGCTGACTCCGCTGGTGGAGCCGCTGTCGCTGGACGAGGCCTTTCTCGATGTCACGGCGGTGACACGCTTCTCCGGCAGCGCCACCTGGATGGCACGCTGGCTGAAGGAAGAGTGCCAGCGACGCGTGGGCATTACCGTTTCGGTGGGCGCCGCCCCATCGAAGTTCCTGGCAAAGATCGCCAGCGACTGGGAGAAACCCGACGGCCTGACGGTGATCTCCCCGGACCGGGTCGGTGCCTTCATCGAGAAACTGCCGGTGACCAAGCTCCATGGCGTGGGCCCGGCCACCGCCAAGCGACTGAAGGCCCTGGATATCGACACTTGCCACGACCTGCAGCACCTGCCCCAGGAGCGGCTGATCCAGGAGTTCGGCAAATTCGGACATCGACTGTTCGAGCTGGCCCGCGGCATCGACAACCGCCCGGTAAGGATGGAGCGCGAGCGCAAGTCGGTCAGCGTGGAGACCACCTTCGCCAGCGACCTTCCCGGACTGGCCGACTGCCACGGGGAGCTTGCGTCGCTGTGCGATCGCCTCGAGTCCCGCCTCGCACGTCACGGCCACCCGCCGCTGGCAGGGCTGTTCGTCAAGGTGCGCTTCGATGATTTCAGCCTGACGACCATGGAGGGGCGTGGAAGCAGGCTCTGCAGCAGGACCTTCAGCGCCCTGATGGCGCAGGCCTGGGCGCGCAAGAAGCGACCGGTGCGCCTGCTGGGTGTCGGGGTAAGGCTGGTGTCGGAGGATGCCAGGCGACAGCTGACGCTCCCTCTGTAGCACCCACCCCATGGCACCCGCCCTACAAGATATGCCCCCGTTCTACAGCACTCTCACCAGATAGCCGCCAGGTAGCGAAACCCTGCCCTACTTGGTGTCGATATAGCGATGATCGTTGAAGGTGGCCACCCAGCCGGGATGGTAGACCATCAGGATACTGAGCAGCATGCCGGTCAGAAACGCCTCGGAGGGCATCAGCAGGGGTAGAAAGAGCGCGTATTCCCGCGCCAGGTAGATCGCTTCCGGATCGGTCGCCCCCAGCATGACCAGCCCCAGGCCGGCGAGCCCGGTGCCGAGCGTGGCCAGTGCCGCGCCGAAGAAGCCGCAGAGAAAGAGAAAGACCATCAGGTTGTCCGGCAGGTGCCGATCCACCAGCCGCCAGATCAGCACGGTGACGCCAACGGGTATCACGCCGGTCATCAGCACGTTGACACCCAATAGCGGCCAGGCAGCCTTGCCGAGCAGGACCAGGGCCAGGTTGGCGAGCAGGTTGGTGACCAGCGCCAGGGGCGCCTTGAAGACCAGCGTCAGCAGTGCCGTGAACATGAGATGCAGGGTCAGCCAGTCGACGGCCTGGGCGCGCAGCTGCCAGAGCAACAGCACGGCGACGGTCGCCCCCAGCCAGCGATGCTGCAACGCCCTGTCCGCCAGCAGCGTCTCCCACGGCCGCTGAGCCAGGGCCAGGCCCATGACGCCCAGCGACAGCACGCCGCAGGCGATCAACAGCCAGGGGGCCAGCATGGGCTCGGAAAACGACATGACCGCCTCCAGGATGCAGGCTCAGGCAAAGACGACCGTCTTGTTGCCGTGGATCAGCACGCGATCTTCGAGGTGCCAGCGCAGCCCCCGCGCCAGCACGGCTTTCTCCACATCACGGCCGAAGCGGACCAGATCACCGGGAGTGTGACAGTGACTGACCCGATGGATGTCCTGTTCGATGATAGGGCCGGCATCAAGTTCCTCGGTCACGTAGTGGCAGGTGGCGCCGATCAGCTTGACCCCCCTGTCGTGGGCCTGATGATAAGGGCGAGCGCCGGCAAACGACGGCAGGAAGCTGTGATGAATATTGATGACCCGCCCGGCGTATCGCTGGCACAGGCTGGGCGGCAGGATCTGCATGTAGCGCGCCAGTACCACCGTATCCGCCTCCAGCGCTTTCACTTGCGCTTCGATCTCGGCAAATGCTCGCGCCTTGTCGGCGGCATCGACGGGCACATGAAAATAGGGCAGTCCATGCCACTCCACCATGCCCCGCATGTCGGGATGATTGGATATCACACCGACGATATCGCCCTCCATCTCCCCCGCGGTCCAGCGATAGAGCAGGTCCACCAGGCAGTGTGATTCGCGAGACACCATGACCACTACCCGTGGGCGTTGGCGTGTATCGCGCAGTGCCCAGTCCATCTCGAATTCCCGCGCCACTGGCGCGAAGGCCTCTCTCAACTCGTCCCCCGTCATGTCGATGGAGTCGGCGAGGATTTCATAGCGCATGAAGAAGCGGCCCGACGCCAGGTCGGAGTGCTGACTGGCCTCGGTAATGGAGCCACCATGGCCGGAAATGAAACCGGAAACACGCGCCACGATGCCGCGACGATCAGGACAGGAAACGACCAGACGGTAGTAGTGGGACATGGGCAACCATCGACTTCTGAGCGTGGATCGGAGAGCGCGCATTGTAGCGAACTCAGGGGCGCGAGACACGTCGAAAACCCCGGCGGCCCCCGGGGGACTCACATTGTGGAGGGCCGCGCCGATCCCGTATAGTGAAGGTTCCATTGCCTGACCATGATGTGCCGATGATTGCATCCAGCGCCACCGTTCGCCCACGCCGTAGAAAGCCGCTTCATTTCCTGCCACTGGGCGGTTGTGGTGAGATCGGCATGAACCTTGGGCTCTATGGTCATGACGACGAGTGGATCGCCGTCGATTGCGGCATGATGATCCGACAGGACCTCCCCGACAGCCCGCTTCAGGTTCCCAGCCTGGATACCGCCGAAGCCCTGGGCATAACGCCTTCCGCCCTGCTCATCACCCATGGCCATGAAGATCACATCGGTGCCGCCGCCTGGCTCTGGCCGAAATGGCAGTGCCCGGTTCATGCCACTCCGCTGGCAGCCGGATTGCTGCGGGCCAAGTTCACCGAGCGCGGGCTTGCCACCGATGCCATCCAGGTGATCGAACCGGGCGAGGCGCTGGAAACGGGGCCTTTCACCCTGCGCTACCTGCCGCTGACCCACTCCATACCGGAGAGCTGTGCGCTGTTGATCGCAGCGGGTGGCTATCGGGTCCTGCATACCGGCGACTGGAAACTCGACCCCGAGCCCTTGATCGGCCCACCGATCAAGGGTGCCCTGTATCGAGCCCTGGCACCGGTGGATCTGGTGGTGGGGGATTCCACCAATGCCCCCCTCCCCGGCCATTCACGCAGCGAAGGTGAAGTGGCACGCGCCCTCGAGCATCGACTGAGCCAGTGCACCGGCCGGGTGGTGGTCTCCTGCTTCGCCAGCAACCTGGCCAGGGTGCTGGCGATCGCGCTGGCCGCCGAACGCTGCGGCCGCCGGGTGAGCCTGATGGGGCGGGCCATGGAGCGCATGGTCGGGGTGGCTCGCGGACTGGGGTATCTGGACGACATGCCACCGCTGGTGCCGGTCAGCGACCTGGGCTACCTGCCCGCGGAAGAGGTGCTGGTCATCGCCACCGGCAGCCAGGGCGAGCCTCGCGCCGCACTCAGCCGACTGGCCAGCGGAAGACACCACAGTCTCGAGTTGAGCGCCAACGATACCGTGATCTTCTCGGCCAAGGCGATTCCCGGAAACGAGCCGCAGATCGAACGACTGAAACATGGGCTCAGGCGCCTCGACGTGGCGATCTGGGATGAGTTCAACCATCCGGAGCTGCACGCTTCCGGTCATCCGGCCCAGGAGGAGCTGCGCATCTTCTACGGCTGGATCAAACCGAAGCATCTACTGCCGGTACACGGGGAACCACAGCATCAGCGCGCCCATCGAGCCCTCGCCGAGACCCTTGGCATCCAGGCGCCGCTGGCCCCCGTCAACGGCGACCTGATTCGCCTGGATGCCGATGGCCTGACCCTGGAAGCTCGGCACCCTCAGCGCCCTTGCATCGTTAGCCAGAATGCCGTTACACCGCTGCCGGGACTCGCGGCCGAGCGCGGTTCATCGCGCCACGGCATTCTTCATCTTGCGCTGCCAGTCGCATCGACCGGCTCGGGCTGGACGCGCATCGGCCGATTGATGCTGGATGCGCATCGCGTCAGTGCACTGGATGAAGAGGCTCTCGCCGACTGGCTGGATGAGCGCCTGGAGATGTTGCAAGCCGAAAGCCTGGCCGAACTTCGCCTGGCATTGCAGCCTTTGCTGACCGCCTGGCTTGCGGACCATCTGCGCCAGCTACCGGACATACACCTGCAATTACTGCCGGTGGAAGCCCCGGCGTTTGGCGAAAGGAACTGATCGTAGTACCGCCCAAAAGGAAACCTGATTACTCACCTCGATCAGCCATCGGGCCAATCTTGAGCCACACTGAAAGAGCTCGGATGGTCAAGATGTTATAAATCGTCCTCCCTTAGCGACTTTCTCCACCAACGTTGCCACGCCGCTGTAGGAGTAGCTTCAGCTCACGACTGGAGGCCGCAGGCCTCCCGGCGGTGTTGCCGGTATTCGCGACAACAACCAATCTTTCAGCCTCCGCCGAGGCGCCTATCGGCGCCAGTCGCGATGGGGACCAGCGCTCCAACAGCTGCTTTCTCCACCAACGTTGCCACGCCGCTGTAGGAGGAAGCTTCAGCTCACGACTGGAGGCGCAAGCCTCCTGGCGGTATTGCCGACGCCAACGATCACCGCCAACGCGGCGGCCTCCACCAGGCGCCTGCTGAGTCTTATGCGTAATCAGGAACGGAAAAAGGCACGGGGGTCTAGATAATGCGCCCCCCGCACCCCAAGTGTCGAATCGACAGGACAGCGGCTACTTTCCGCTCATGTATCCGCTCATGTGTCCGATCATGAACTGCCAGCGTTCTTCGGTGGACGCCCACGCTTACGGCGCGGCGGCTCGCCCACGAGATCTTCCACAGAGAGACCGGCATCGCTCATGGCTTCGCGGATCTCAGCCAGCTTCCTTTCCTTGTCCGCCTCCTCCTTTTCGCGGAGTTTGTCTTCTTCTTTTTTCTGCTCGATTACCTCGCCAATGACATCGGAGAGCTTGTTCAACTGCTCCATGCTCAACTGACGAGCAGCGGCACGAGCCACGTTCTTGTTGCGGGCGATGCGCTCCAGAGTTTCGCTGGACATTGGCCTCCTCCATACAGAAAACGACGAGCAAGCTGAATGGCTTGCTCGTCAAAAGTATATGTCGTGTTGACCAATTGGCAAGAAATGCAGAAGCAGGGTTGCTACTTTTTTCTTCAAATGAGCAACAAAAATGAAGGGATGAGCGGGCGCTTATCCACCCGTCATGTTCATGAAGCGCACGACCTGTACCTCGCCGTCCGTGGTGAAATGGTGCCGCTCGGGCTTGAGGGGCAGGGCCTCCACGATGGCCTTCTTCAAGGCATCGATATCGCCGGGATGACGGCGTAGCACGGCACGCAAATCGACGGAGTGTTCGTTGCCCAGGCAGAGCAGCAGGCGCCCCTCGACGGTCACCCTGACCCGATTGCAGGTAGAACAGAAGTTGTGACTGTGCGGTGAAATGAAGCCTACCCGGGAATCGCTGTCGCTCATGCGAAAATAGCGCGATGGCCCCAAGGTGGATTCCGTGGTCGGAATCAGGGGGTAGCGATTCTCGATAAGCGCTTGTACGTCATCGCTGGAGTAGAAGGTTTCGGCACGGGAATGGTCCGAGACATCGCCTAGCGGCATCTCCTCGATGAAGCTGATGTCGAGACCTTCGGAGCGGGCGAAGTCCACCAGGTCGACCACTTCATCGTCATTGCGCCCTTTCAGCACCACGGCATTGAGCTTGATGCGCTCGAAGCCTGCCGCCCGTGCCGCACGGATGCCCTCCAGCACGCGGGCCAGGTCACCGGTACGGGTCAATTGGCGAAAGCGCTCCGCATCGAGGGTATCGAGGCTGATATTGAGCCGCTTGAGACCCGCATCCCGCAGGCGCTGGGCATGCTTTACCAGGCCTGCTCCGTTGGTGGTCATGGCGAAATCCCTGAGCCCGGGAAGGCCGCCGATGTCTTCGACGAGGCGATCGATATCGCGCCTGACCAGGGGTTCACCGCCCGTCAGGCGAACCTTTTCGACCCCCATTTCCACGAAGGCCCGCGCCACCATGCCGAGCTCCTCCAGGGTAAGAACCTGGGCCCGGGGCAGAAAGGTCATCTCCTCGCTCATGCAATAGACACAGCGAAAGTCGCAGCGGTCCGTGACGGAAATGCGCACATAGCGCACGCGTCTGCCGAAGTCGTCGATTAGCTCAGAGGCTACTGTCATCATCGCTCTCCCAGCGGCTGGCATCCTGGTGATCCGAGTCGCGCTCCGCGACCCAGTAGTCGCCCGAGACACTGTGCTCCTTTTTCCAGAACGGGGCACGGGTCTTGAGGTAATCCATGATGAAGTCACAGGCCTCGAAGGCCGCGCGACGATGCGCGCTGGCCACGACTACCAATACGATAGGGTCTCCAGGGGTCATGCGTCCAACGCGGTGAATGACTCGGACCCCTTGAAGCGGCCAACGTGCCTCGGCTTCGGTGACGATCTCGCCCAACGCCGACTCCGTCATGCCCGGGTAGTGTTCCAGGGTCAGTGCCGTGACGTCGGGGTGCTCGTTGAAGTCGCGAACCAGGCCGGTGAAGCTCACGACAGCACCGATGTCGGAGCGCCCCGCCAGCAATAACCGCTGCTCGACCCCCGCATCGAAGGTCTCCTGCCGAACCTGGATCTTGGCTGCCTGCACCATGTCAGCCCCCCGTGACCGGTGGGAAGAAGGCGATTTCGTCTTCATTGGTAATGGGTGTGGTGTCCAGTGCCATCACCTGATTGACCGCACACAGGACACGCCCCTCGGAGAGGCGCGCGAAGCGCTTGTCCTGCTGGACCAGTGCCGCCTTCAAGCCGCCCACATCGGCGCTGGCGAGACTATCCAACGGCAGGGAGAGCTCGCTTGTGCCGAGTTGCTCACGCAGCTCGGCCAGGAACTTGACCCGCAGGCAGGGATCCTCGATATCGCAGCGCGTGCCCACGGAGACCTGCCCCGCCACGCCTTCACCGGTCACGATCGGTGCCGGTGCGGCGGTCATGTCGCGGTGGGAGGTCATGTCACGGCGATAATCCCCCGACTTGCCGCCGGTCTTGGTGTCGAGATGGATGCCGCCTATCTCCATGTCCTTGTCCACCGCCTTGCACATGTCATAGAGGGTCAGGCAGGCCACGGAAACCGCCGTCAAGGCCTCCATTTCGACACCGGTGCGGCCGTTGAGACGACAGGCAGCGTTCACCTCCACCCGGGACTCCGCCTCGTCGAGACGGAACTCGATGCTGACCTTGGACAGCGCCAGCGCATGGCACAGTGGAATCAGCTCATGGGTGCGCTTGGCGGCCTGTATACCGGCGATTCTTGCCGTGGCCAGCACATCCCCCTTGGGTAGCCCCCCCTCACTCAGCAGCGCGAGCGTCTCGGGCTTCATCTGGATGTAGCCGGACGCACTCGCCTCCCGGCGACTTTCCGGCTTGTCGGCGACATCCACCATATGGGCTTCGCCGCGTTGGTTGAGATGGGTCAATGTCATGAAGGCATGCCTCGGCAGATATCAGCAAACGGTTGTATGGTGACGGCGTCGCCCTGCGCAATGCGCTCGCAATCGGCGGCGATCTCGATCAGACAGTTGGCGGCCACCATGGAAGAGAGGATGCCGGATCCCTGGTGACCGGTACTGCGGACACGGAGTTGCCCGCGGGCATCGCAGTGAAAGATGCCGCGCAGGAAATCGACGCGCCCTTTCCTGCTCGGCAGATCGCTCTCCGCCAGGGCCGTGAAGCGGCATGGGTCTGTCGTCTGGCAGCCCTGCAGCCGCCTGAGCACCGGTGCGACGAACTGCAGGAAGGTGACCATGGCCGCCACCGGATTTCCCGGCAGGCCAAAGAACGGGGTGCGCTGTGCCCCGAGCCGCCCACAGGCCAGCGGCCGGCCGGGACGAATGGCAATCTTCCAGAAGCCCAGCTCCCCCACCTCGGCCAGGGCCGCACGCACCTGGTCGGCCTCCCCCACCGACACGCCGCCGCTTGTCATGACCAGGTCGGCATCGTGTGCGGCATCGGCAAGGGCTGCAACCATGACATCACGCTCATCGGGCAGGATACCGAGGTCGCACACCTCTCCGCCATGCTCGGCGATCAGCCCCGCCAAGGAGAATCGATTGGCGTCAAATATTCCAGCCGCCGGCAGCGGCTTGCCCGGCGCGGTAACCTCGTCCCCCGTGGAGAAAACGGCCACCCTGGGGCGCCGACGAACGAGTGCCTGTGCCATGCCCAGTGATGCCAGCAGCCCCAGTTCGGCGGCGCCCAGCCGTGTGCCCGCGGCAAGCGCGACGGCACCCCGGGCGATATCCTCACCGGCAAGGCGTACGTTCTGCCCCCTGCGCACCGCGTCGGGATGCGCGACCCGCACCCGGCCTTCCTGGTGCTCGATCTGCTCGCGCATGATGACCGTATCGGCGCCGGCAGGCAGCGGCGCGCCCGTGGTGATACGCACGCACTCGCCGGGTGCCAACGGTGTTTCATGCCGATGGCCGGCCAGCACCTCTCCCGCCTGCGCCCAGCTGTCGGGGCGCGCCGCCTCTGTTTCCGGCCAGGCCAGGGCAATGCCGTCCATGGCACTGTTGGTGTTCTGGGGCACATCGATGGGCGAGACGAGGGACTGGGCGAGCACCCGGCCGTGCAGGCTCTCGAGGGGTCGCCACTCGTCGCCCAGAGGCCGCGGCGCCAGTTCGAGCACGGCGGCTCTCGCCTCGTCCACCGTCAACATGCGCTCGCCGAAGTCGAAACAGGAGAGGCTCATGGCGCAAGCTCCCGTGGGGAGCGCTCGGACGGCCACCGTGCAGGCCAGGCCGCCACCCAGTCGACGAGCGAATCCAGGTCATCGAGGGGCAGCACTTCGACTCCCTTCGGCAACGTCAGCGGTGTGGCGCTGGCCACCGCCTTGACCCAGGGGTCCTCGGCAACCCTCAGGGGTTTGCCGACCGCCTCGCGATACAGCTCCAGCTTGGGCAGCGGCCAGGCCTTGAAGCCCTCCACCAGCACCAGGTCGGGACGCTGGGGACGCACCATCTCGATCAGCGTCGCGAGATCGGCTTCCTCCTGGTCCGGCGTCTCCATCATCAGCGCCAGGCGCGCCCGGGAGGCGACCAGCATGGGCGATGCTCCTGCCATTCGCAGACGGTGGCTGTCCTTGCCCGGCTGGTCGACATCGAAACCGTGATGGGCATGCTTGATCACGGCGACACGCAGGCCGCGGGCAGTCAATGCCGGCAGCAGTCGCTCCAGCAGCGTGGTCTTGCCGGTGCCGCTCCAGGCCGCAATGCCCAGCAGGGGCAGGCCTTCATCGAGCGGCAGCGGGGCATGGATCACGGCATTCATCCCGTACGAGCCTCCTCGCTCAGGCGCGCCTCGAGACGCTGCTTGTCATCCTCGGTGTTCAGGTTGGTGAAGCTCTCCGGGCAGTCGCTGAAGTCGACGCGATACCAGTCATGGCGAGCATACCAGCGGTCGATCTTGCGCTCGCCACCGGCCAGGGCCGCCTCGAGGTCATCGGCCAGCGAAACCCGCAGCAGTGCCACGACCGGATGCAGGCGCTCCCCGTCATGGGCCACGGCGATATCGCCCTCGCCGATACCCGCTACCAGGCGCTCCACGAGATCCATGGGCAGTGCGGGGGTATCACAGGGCACCACCAGCAGCCAGGGTGTCTCCGCGGTACGCAGGCCGGTATATATCCCCATCAGCGGGCCCTGGTAGTCACCCTCGATGTCGGCGACCACCCGATCGGCCAGGCCACGGTAGGTTTCGTGATGGCGATTGGCATTGATCCAGACGCTGGCTACCCTGCCTTCGAGTCGCGCCCGCACATGGGCCACCAGCGGGCGGCCGGCGAAAGGTTCCAGGCCCTTGTCCCGTCCGCCCATGCGCCGCCCCTGCCCACCGGCCAGGATCAGTCCTGTCACGTCGTGCCTAGGATTCATCGTCGCTCCTGCTGCGCGTTGCGGAATGATTCCCATGATGCCCTAGGTAGCGCTACGGTGCCACGGCGGGCCGCCCGATCGTGGCTTGCCATGATGCGGATCACTCCCGATGTTTATACGAGGCGTCGCCAGCAGGTATGATGTGTCAAACAAATCGAACGGACCCGACGGAAGCTGACCATGGAAGCACTGAATGTAGGCGCTCGGCTACGCGAACTGCGCAAGGCACGCAAGCTCTCACAGCGTGAGCTGGCCAAGCGGGCCGGCGTTACCAACAGCACCATCTCGCTGATCGAGCAGAACAGCGTCAGCCCCTCGGTGAGCTCGCTCAAGAAGATACTCGACGCCCTGCCGGTATCGATCAGCGCCTTCTTCGCCGGTGACGAGCCCGCCCCGCCCCGTGCCTTCTATTCCGCCGATGAACTCACCGAGATCGGCGACGGCAATCTCTCCTGGCGGCTGGTGGCGGCTCGCCGTCCCGACCGCAGCATATCGATCATCCACGAGCGCTACCCCCCGGGGGCCGATACCGGTACGGACATGCTGGAGCACGAAGGCGAGGAAGGTGGCGTGGTGATCTCGGGTGAGATCGAGATCACCGTTGCCGGAGAAGCCCGGGTGCTCGGCGCCGGGGACGCCTACTACTTCGACTCGCGGCTACCCCACCGATTCCGCAATACCGGGGACGTGGAGTGCGTCATCGTCAGTGCCAATTCCCCACCCACCTTCGCTGAGGGTGGCAGGGAAATTCACCACGCCTGACTGGCACCCGCGGCCTGCGCCGGGCGCCCTGTCAGGCAGCCGTCGGCGGCCTTACTCATCCTCGTCGGCACCGGGCAGCACCCAGTTCAGCACGATGCCGACCAGGGCGGCGAGGCTGACGCCTTGCAGGGTGAACTGGCCGCCGCCGAACTGCATGCCGCCGATGCCGAAGACCAGGATCAGCGATACCACCACCAGGTTGCGCGGGGCGGTCAGCGAGTGGCCGGCGCGTACCAGGGTGTTCATGCCCACCACGGCAATGGAACCGAACAGCAGGGTCATGATGCCGCCCATGACCGGGCCGGGAATGGTCTGCAGCAAGGCCCCCAGCTTGGCGACGAAAGCCAGCACAATGGCGATGAAGGCGGCCACCACCATGATCCTGGGATCGAAGGCTCGGGTCAGCGTCACCGCTCCGGTCACTTCGGAATAGGTGGTATTGGGCGGGCCACCGAAGAGCGCCGCCGTGGACGTGGCCAGGCCGTCACCCAGCAGGGTGCGGTGAAGCCCCGGCTTCTCCAGGTAATTCTTCTTCGTTACCGAGCCGATGGCCACCATGTCGCCGATATGCTCGACCGCCGGCGCGATGGCCACGGGGATCATGAACAGGATCGCCGCCCAGTGGAAACTGGGTGCCGTGAAGCCGGGGATCGCCAGCCAGGCGGCATCGCGCACCGGGGAGAAATCCACCACCCCCATCAGCAGCGCCAGCGCGTAGCCGCTGACGATACCGCCCATGATCGGGATCAGCCGCAGCAGGCCGCGGCCGAAAACCGCCAGCACCAGGGTCACCAGCAGGCTTGCCATGGAGAGGAAGATCGCTGGGCCGTAGCCGATATGGTCACTGGTCTCGCCGGTGGCCATGCTCACCGCCACCGGCGCCAGGGCCAGACCGATCACCATGATCACCGGCCCCACCACGACCGGCGGCAGCAGTCGATGCAGCCAGCCGGTACCCTTGAGCCGTACCGCCTGGGAGATCGCCACATAGACCAGGCCGGCAGCCATCAGGCCACCCAGGGTCGCCGAGACGCCGAAGCTGGCCACCGAGCCCTGGATCGGTGCGATGAAGGCGAACGACGACGCCAGGAAAACCGGCACCGTGACGCGAGTCACGCCATGGAAGATCAGCGTACCCACACCGGCGGTGAACAGCGCCACGCTGGGGTCGAGCCCGGTCAGCAGCGGTACCAGCACCAGGGCGCCGAAGGCCACGAAGAGCATCTGGGCCCCGGTCAGCAGGGTCTTGGGCAGGGAGTCGACCGGCGTCTGGGCCGCCGCCGCTTGTTCGTTCATGGGGTGTCTTCCTTCTTGTATATCGTTGCTATTGGTCGAAGGCGTCCTGCCAGAAAAACGCCCCTGGATCGCGATCTCAGGGGCGTGATGTTTCCATGCCTCGGTGCTAGGGGAAGCGCTGAACAAATCGGCGAGCGGAATGAAGCGCAAGGCGCACGGAGCGCAGGAACCGGAGCCTATGTGGTATAGGTGAGGATTCCGAGCACCGCGCAACGCAGCGATTTGTCCGCGCAGGCATTTGTACAGCGTTTCCCTAGCGGGTGCCGAAGATCTTGTCCCCCGCATCACCAAGCCCGGGGACGATATAGCCGTTCTCGTCGAGGTGATCGTCGATGCCCGCGGTGTAGATCTCGATGTCCGGATAGGCGTCCTGCACGCGCTTGATGCCCTCGGGCGCCGCCACCAGCACGATGACCTTCATGTGCTTGCAGCCACGATCCCGCAGCATGTCGAGGGTCGCCACCATGGTGCCGCCGGTGGCCAGCATCGGGTCGATGACCAGTGCCATGCGCTCGTCGAGGTCGCCGGCGAACTTGGCGAAGTAGGGAACCGGCTCGAGGGTCTCCTCGTCGCGGTAGAGTCCGACCACGCTGATGCGTGCGCTGGGTATCAGGTCGGTCACGCCGTCGAGCATGCCGAGCCCGGCACGCAGGATCGGCACGATGGTGACCTTCTTGCCCTTGAGCAGCTTCACCGGAATGGGCTTGCCGCTCCAGCCGTCGATCTCCTGGGTCTCGAGCTCGAGATCCTGGGTCGCCTCGTAGGTGAGCAGCTTGGCCAGCTCACCGGCAAGCTCGCGAAAGCTCTTGGTGCTGATGCCCGCTTCGCGCATCAGTCCCAGCTTGTGCTGGACCAGCGGATGATGGATGGCATGAACGCTCATGGGCAGACCTCTCAGGCGACGGGTGGGCGGGCGGAGGCATTCTACCTTCATCCGCCGTTGAGGTTAAGGCGCGGATTCGGGTGAGTCGGGTAGCTGCCAGTGAATCGGTTCACGCCCGTTCTGATCGAGGAAGGCGTTGGCCCGGGAAAAGTGGTGGTTGCCGAAGAATCCCCGATGGGCCGAAAGCGGCGAAGGATGCGGCGACTCCAGCACCAGGTGACGCCCGGTATCGACCAGCGCCTTCTTCTGGCGAGCGTGACTCCCCCACAGCAGGAAGACGCTCGGCTCGGCATGGGCGCTGACCGTAGCGATGGCGCGGTCGGTAAAGATTTCCCAGCCGCGGCCGCGGTGAGAGCCGGCACTGCCCTGCTCCACCGTCAGCGAGGTATTGAGCAGGAGCACGCCCTGCCTGGCCCAGGACTCGAGCGTGCCATGGGCAACCGGCCGGAAACCCACATCGTCGGCCAGCTCCTTGTAGATGTTCTTCAACGAAGGCGGCACCGGCACGCCGGGACGAACCGAGAAGCAGAGCCCGTGCGCCTGGTCGGGGCCGTGATAGGGATCCTGCCCCAGGATCACCACCTTGACCCGGTCCAGGGGAGTCAGCTCGAAGGCGCGAAACCAGTTCGACGAGTGCGGGTAGATGACCTTCCTGGCCGCCTTCTCGGCGGCCAGGAAATCACGCAGCGACTGCATGTAGCTCGCCTGGAACTCATCACCGAGCCACCGGCACCAGCTGTCGGGTAGCGGGCAACCCATGACTCAGCGCTTGACCTGGTCAACGAGGGGTTCCACATAGGCGATGCCCATGTCCCAGGGAAACTGGATCCAGCAGTCCTGAGCCACCTCGGTGAGATATTGATCCACCAGCGGACGCCCTTCCGGCTTGGCGTAGACCGTGACGAAATGCGCCTTGGGCAGCATCTCGCGCACCTTGCGCGCCGTCTTGCCGGTATCGACCAGGTCGTCGACCAGCAGCCAGCCATCCCCATCGTGGTCGACCCCCTTCAGCACATCGAGGCCACCCTGGTTCATGTGGTCGTAGCTGCTGATGCAGACGGTATCGATCAGCCTGACGTTGAGCTCGCGGGCGATCAGCGCCGCCGGGATGAGCCCGCCGCGGGTAATGGCGACGATACCCTTGAAGTCACGCTCGACCAGTCGATGGCAGAGCTCGCGCACGTCGCGATGGAGCTGATCCCAGGAGACGGTGAAGTGCTGGTGATACCGGTTGCTCATATCTTCCTCACTCGTCTTCATTGAAGGAGCAGACCGCGAAGACGCCGAAGCCGGCTTCGCGGATTCTGCTCGACCCACCGATCTCGGGCAGGTCGATGATGGTGGCGGTCTCGACCACATGCCCGCCGGAACGGGTGATCAGCTTGGCGGCTGCCAGCATGGTGCCGCCGGTGGCGATCAGGTCGTCCATGAGCAGGATCCGATCCCCGTGACGGAACGCATCGGAGTGCAGCTCCACCTCGCTCTTGCCGTATTCCAGCGTATAGGTCTCGCTGATGGTCTTGAAAGGCAGCTTGCCCTTCTTGCGTACCGGCACGAAGCTGCAACCGAGCTCGTAGGCCACCGGCGCACCGATGATGAAGCCTCGGGCGTCGATGGCGGCGATGGCATCGAGTTCCATGTCCTGGTAGCGATGCACGAAGCTGTCGATCAGCTTGCGAAAGGCCGAGCTGTTCTGCAGCAGCGGCGTGATGTCGCGGAAGTTGATCCCCGGCTGAGGCCAGTCGGGGACGGTTCGGATCACGGACTTGATATAGTCGCCGTAGATACTCATTGCAGCTCTCGGTGAGGAGGGTGATCAGTCAAGAAACAGGAATTTCAGTACGAACAGGATGGCCAGCACGATCACGGCCGGATTGAGGTCCCGGAACCGCCCCGACAGCGCCTTGATCGCGGCATAGCTGATGAAGCCCAGCGCAATCCCTTCGGCGATCGAGAAGGTCAGCGGCATGGCCAGGGCCGCGATCAGCACCGGTGCGGCATCGGTGGGGTCGTCCCAGTTGGCGTGGGCCAGGCTGCCGGCCATCAGTACGGCCACGTAGAGCAGCGCCCCGGCCGTGGCGTAGGCCGGAATGGAGCCCGCCAGCGGTGCGAAGAACAGGCTGATCAGGAACAGCACCGCCACGACCACGGCGGTGAGCCCGGTGCGTCCGCCGGAAGCGATGCCTGCCGTGGATTCAATGTAGCTGGTGGTGGTCGAGGTGCCCAGTGCGGCACCGGCCATGGAGGCCCCGCTGTCGGCCATCATGGCGCGCCCGAGCCGGGGCAGCTTGCCGTCCTTGTCCAGCAGGCCACCACGGTGCGCCACGCCCACCAGGGTGCCAGAGGTATCGAACAGGTCGACGAACAGGAAGGCAAAGATCACGCTGAGCATGGCGATATCCAGCGCGCCCATCAGGTCCATGGCCATGAAGGTCGGTGCAATGGAGGGCGGCATGGACATCATCCCGCCGTACTCGTTATGCCCCAGCACGATCGCCAGCACGGTAATGCCCAGGATACCGATCATCACGGCGCCGGTGACCTTCAGGTAGGCCATGGCGGTGATGACGAAGAAGCCCAGCAGCGCATAGATGGCCGCCGGCTCGGAGAGATCGCCCAGTGCCACGTAGGTCGCCGGATTGGAGACCACGATGCCGGCATTCTTCAGCGCGATCATCGCCAGGAACAGGCCGATACCGGCGGCGATACCCAGTCGCAGCGAGAGCGGTATGGAATTGATGATCCACTCGCGGATCTTGAAGATACTGAGCAGGAAGAAACAGAAGCCGGAGAAGAACACGGCACCCAGTGCCGCTTCCCAGGTGTAGCCCATGCCCAGCACCACGCCATAGGTAAAGAAGGCGTTGAGCCCCATGCCGGGCGCCTGGGCGATGGGATAGTTGGCCCAGAGCCCCATGATGAGACAGCCAACGGCCGCCGCCAGGCAGGTCGCCACGAAGACGGCGCCGTAGTCCATGCCGGCTTCGGAGAGGATGCTGGGGTTGACGAAGATGATGTAGGCCATGGTCAGGAAGGTGGTGATCCCGGCAATGACCTCGGTCTTCACGCTGGTATTGTGCTCTGTCAGCTTGAAGTGGTTATCGATCATTTTTTTCAGCATTGGAGGCATTCCTGCGCACTTGTTCTGGTTATCGTCCAGGGGGAGCGAGAAAAGCGGCACATGGTACCCAAAGGAGACCTGTGATGCGAGGTGATCCTTGCATCGACAATGCGGCACGGTTCGGTCTGCGCTTTTCTTCGCTTCGCTCTTCTCTTTTTAAGCAAACGCCAAGCCAAGTGCCAGCCAGGCCGCCAACGGAAACTTGACGAAACGGTCAATAGAGCGCGCCATCAGGGTTCGCGGGCGGCCAGCACGCGCTCCACGGTTTCCACGATGGCCTGTGTCTGGGGGTCGATTTCGATATTCACCCGGTCCCCGGGCACCCGATCCACCAGAATGGTGCGTGCCAGCGTCTCGGGAATCAGATCGACGCAGAACCGTGGCCCATGATCGACGTTGGCAGCCCTCACCTCGCCGATGGTCAGGCTGATGCCATCCACACCGATATAGCCCTTGGCGAAGAGGAAGCGGCCCAGCGCATGGGGAACCTCGAACCAGAGCCGACGATTGTTGGGGGCCTCATCCAGTTCCACCAGCTCGGCCATGGCCATGACATGGCCGGACATGGCATGGCCGCCGATCTCGTCACCGAAGCGGGCCGCGCGCTCGATATTGATCCGGTCCCCTACCCCGAGTGCCCCCAGGTTGGTCACCTTCAGTGTCTCGCGCATCAGATCGAACCGGACCTGCTCGCCCTCAATGGCCGTGACGGTCAGGCAGACACCGTTGTGTGCGACGGAGGCACCGGGCTCCAGCCCTTGGCGCAGCTCATCGGAGAGAGCCACGACATGGGTGCGGAAGGCCTCCGCCTCCTCGATCGCCACGATTTCCGCCGTTCCCTGAACGATACCTGTGAACATGGAGTTTCCTCGTGCAGCTCCCGAGCGGGAGGTTGAGATAGGGCTGGCAGTGTAGAAAGTCGCGGGTCCCACGTCCATCGCACCATGGCCATGCGCCGGGACTGCCACCATAAAAAGGCAGACCAATTCGCCACCTTCCAGCATATTTTACTGCCGTATTACAGGTCACCGCACAAGAAACACCGCCTCGATTGACAGCTTACGTCTTTGGTCGTAGCATTGGCCGTCACATTTAAAGGCGCCGATTTGTACCCGGATTGCGGGCGCCCATGTCGAAAGTGCTTACGAGCGCTCTTCGACGTGAAGTGCAGCTAAAAGGGTGTGTCCAGCGTTGATGGCCACCCGTCAGGGTGGCCTTTTTTTTTGACACCCACTGCTCGCCCCGCAATGAAACGGCCTGCTCAGTGGAAGCCAGATGATCACTTTACGCAACGTCTCCAAGACCTACCATATCAAGGGCGGCCACAAGGACGGCGCTCGAGGCCACGTCAAGGTCGTCGAGGCCCTGAAGAACGCCGACCTCCATGTGCCCCAGGGCAGCATTCACGGCGTGATCGGCCTTTCCGGGGCCGGCAAGTCGACCCTGATCCGCTGCGTCAACCTGCTCGAGCGCCCCACCAGTGGCAGCGTGACGGTGGACGGCCAGGAGATGACCCGCCTCTCCTCCTCGGCCCTGAACCAGGCTCGCCACCGTATCGGCATGATCTTTCAGCATTTCAACCTGCTGACCACGCGCAACGTATTCGACAACGTCGCCCTGCCCCTGGAACTGATGGGCATGAAGCGCACCGCCATCCGCGAGCGCGTGATGCCCCTGCTCGAACTCACCGGGCTGACGGACAAGATCAGCCAGTATCCCGCCCAGCTCTCCGGCGGCCAGAAGCAGCGTGTCGCCATCGCCAGGGCACTGGCCAGCGAGCCGCGGGTCTTGCTGTGTGACGAAGCGACCTCCGCCCTCGACCCCCAGACCACGGGCTCGATCCTTGAGCTGCTGCGCGATATCAATCAGAAACTGGGCCTGACCATCCTGCTGATCACCCACGAGATGGAAGTCGTGAAATCGATCTGCCACCGGGTCAGCCTGATTTCCGGCGGCGAGCTGGTGGAGGAAGCCGATGTCGGCGACTTCTTCACCGCCCCGGGCACGCAGCTGGGCCGCGAGTTCCTCAACGATTTCCTGCAGCTGGAACCCCCCAAGGGGCTGGTCGAACGCCTGCAAGCCGAGCCCGGCGAGCATACCCACCCGGTGGTGCGCCTGGCGTTCTCCGGCGATGCCGTCTCCACCCCGCTGATCTCTCGACTGGCACGGGACTGCGAGGTCGATGTCAGCATTCTCCAGGCCAAGGTGGAATCGATCCAGGAGCGCACCCTGGGCCTGATGATCGCCGAGCTGCTGGGGCCGGCCGAAAAGACGCGCCAGGCCATCGACTATCTCGAATCCCATGATCTTCACGTGGAGGTGCTTGGCCATGTCCAGCGCGATGATTGACCTCATCATCAAGGCCACCCTGGATACACTCTATATGGTGGGTGTCTCCGGCATCCTCGCGGCGCTTCTCGGCGTACCGCTTGGGGTGATGCTGTACGTCACGCGGCCGCGTCAGATACTCGCCCGCCCTGCCCTGAACCAGGCGCTGGGCATGGTAACCAACATTGGCCGCTCCATCCCTTTCATCATCCTGATGGTGGCCATCATCCCCTTCACCCGCATGGTGGTCGGCACCTCCATCGGCACCAATGCCGCCATCGTGCCGCTGACCATCGCCGCCATACCCTTCGTGGCCAGGCTGGTGGAAGGCGCACTCAACGAGATACCGCCGGGCCTGGTCGAGGCCGCCCAGTCCATGGGCGCCACGCCGGGGCAGATCATCACCAAGGTGCTACTGCCCGAGGCCCGCGGCGGTATCATCACCGGCCTGACGATCACCGTCGTGACCCTGGTGAGCTACTCGGCCATGGCCGGCGCCGTGGGCGGCGGCGGCCTGGGCGACCTGGGCATTCGGTACGGCTACAACCGCTTCAACCCCACCGTCATGCTGATCACCGTGGCGATCCTGGTGGTGATGGTCCAGGGCTTCCAGAGCCTGGGCGACTACCTGGTACGCAAGAGCGATCGCAAGTAAGAGAAGTCCCTTAAAAGGAGAGGTTATATGCAAGTCACCCTGACCCGCCTGCTCGGCGCCGCGACCCTGGCCGGCGCCACCCTGCTCGCCGGCTGCGGCGGAGACGACGCCGACACCGAGACACGCTCGATCAAGGTCGGCACCATGTCCGGTCCCGAATCCGAGGTGATGGAAGTGGCCGTCCAGATAGCCCGCGAGCGCTACGACCTCGAGGTGGAGATCATCGAGTTTACCGACTATGTATCGCCCAACTCGGCCCTGGCCGACGGCAGCCTCGATGCCAATGCCTTCCAGCACGAGCCCTACCTGCAGGGCATGGTGGATGATCGTGGCTATGACCTGACGGTTGCCGGCTACACCTTCGTCTATCCCATCGGCGCCTATTCGGAGAAGCACACCGATATCGAAGACCTGCCGGAGCGGGCCATCATCGCCCTGCCCAACGACCCCACCAACGGTGGACGTGCGATGATCCTGATGCACAACGCCGGCCTGATCGAACTTGACGATCCGGCAAACCTGGAGGCGACGCCGGTCAACGTGATCGACAACCCGAGCGACTTCCGTTTCCGCGAGATCGAAGCCGCCCAGTTGCCGCGGGTACTGCCCGACGTGGACCTGGCCTTCATCAACAACACCTTCGCCCAGCCCGCCGGCCTGCACCTGGATGACGCCCTGCTCAGGGAGGGGCCCGAGTCGCCCTACGTCAACCTGATCGCCGTGCGCAGCGGTGACGAGGAGCGCGAGGAGATCCAGCAGCTGGTATCGGCCTACCAGAGCGACGAAGTCGCCGCCAAGGCACTGGAGCTGTTCGACGGTGGCGCGGTGCCCGGTTGGCAGTAACGGAAACACGCCTCCTATCGGATATTCAACTGACCAGTATCCACGGAGCCGGCCTTGCGCCGGCTCCGTCAATTCCAGGCATGGTATCCAGGAGCCAAGATGACGCCCGACTACCCCCTCCTCGCCCGCCAGCTAGAAGCCCTCCTCGACAGCCGTGACTGGCTAACCAACAGCGCCCAGACCTGCGCGTTCATCATGCAGGAAGTACCGGAGCTCAACTGGGCCGGTTTCTACCTGCAGCGCAAGCCCGAGCTGCTGACCCTCGGCCCCTTCCAGGGGAAGCCGGCCTGCAACCCCATTCCCTTCGACAAGGGAGTTTGCGGTGCTGCCGCCCGCACGCAACAGACCCAGCGCATCGACGACGTTCACGCCATTGCCAACCACATCGCCTGCGACGCCGCCTCCCGCTCCGAATTGGTCGTGCCTATCATGACCAGGGACCGCCTATGGGGCGTTCTTGATCTGGACAGCCCTCGACGCGCCCGCTTCAACACCACCGACCAGGCGGGCATCGAAGCCTTGGTTGCGGTGTTCATGGCGCGCAGCGACCTGGAGTGACCCCAGGGACAGCGACGGCAGCTACCACTTTGTAGGAGTATCTTCGATCCGGTCCGACGCATCGGCGACTGGAGGCCGAAGGACTCCCAGCGGTATTGCCAATGGTCGCAGCTATTGCCAGCGCGGCAGCCTCCACCGGGCGCCTGGCGGCGCCAGTCGCGATGGGAACCAGCGCTCCAACAGCGAAACTCTCCACCGACGTTGCCACACCGCTGTCGGAGCATCTTTAGATCGCGACTGGAGGCCGAAGGACTCCCGGCGGTGTTGCCGAGGCTGGCGACACCGCCAACGCAGCGGCCTCCGCCAGGCGCCTGCTGAGCCTTATGCGTAATCAGGAAAGCAAAACGCCCCGCAGCAGGGCCGCGAGGCGTTTCGGGAATCTGGTAGGACCAGGCGGATTTGAACCGCCGACCTCCACGATGTCAACGTGGCGCTCTAACCAACTGAGCTATGGTCCTGTAGGAGTTCATTACCGTGATGCGCGGGCCGGAATGCTGGTAGGACCAGGCGGATTTGAACCGCCGACCTCCACGATGTCAACGTGGCGCTCTAACCAACTGAGCTATGGTCCTGCATCCCGCGGGCGACAAAGCGCCTCGGCAACGGATGCATATCTTACCGATATCGCTGAAGTTTGCAAGCTTTCAGGGCACGCTTTTCACGCGTTCCACCGCGGCCAACCAACCCTGGTAGAGCCGCTCCCGCTCCGCCTCCGGCATTTGCGGCAAAAAGCTCTTTTCGCAACGCCATAGCGCGGCGATTTCATCCAGATCCCGATACCAGCCGAGATGCAGGCCGGCCATGTAGGCCGCACCAAGTGCCGTGGTCTCGAGCACCGTCGGCCGGTCGACCTGCACGTCCAGCATGTCGGCCAGGAACTGGACCAGCCAGCCGTTCTTGACCATGCCGCCATCCACGCGCAGCTTGCCCGGCGACGCCTCCATGTCGTCGCGCATGCAGGCCTGCAGGTCACGGGTCTGGTAGCAGACCGCCTGCAGGCCGGCGGCGACGATCTCGGCGATGCCGGTATCCCGGGTCAGGCCGAAGATCGCTCCGCGCGCCTTCGGATCCCAGTGCGGCGCCCCCAGGCCGGTAAAGGCCGGCACCAGGTAGACGCTGTGGCCATCCCGGGTCTCGCGGGCCAGCGACTCCGTCTCGGCGGCATTGTCGAACAGCTTCAGGCCGTCGCGCAGCCACTGGACCGCGGCACCGGCCACGAAGATGCTTCCCTCCATGGCATAGGTCGGCTTGCCGGCAATACGATACGCCACCGTGGTCAGCAACCGATTACGCGAAACGGCGGCCTTGTCGCCGGTATTGACGATCATGAAGCACCCGGTGCCGTAGGTGCTCTTGCCCATGCCGGGCTCGAAGCAGGCCTGACCGACCAGGGCCGCCTGCTGATCCCCGACCACCCCGCCGATAGGCAGCGCCTCCCCCAGCAGGCTCGCCTCGGTATGGCCGAAATCCGCGCTGCTGTCGCGCACCTCGGGCAGCAGGGCTGAGGGAATATCGAACAGCGCCAGCAGGTCGTCGTCCCACTGCTGGGTATGGATATTGAACAGCATGGTCCGGGAGGCATTGGTGGCGTCGGTGGCGTGCACGCGCCCGCCGGTGAGCCGCCAGAGCAGGAAAGTGTCGACGGTGCCGAAGGCCAGCTCTCCCCGCTCGGCGCGCTCGCGGGCCCCCTCGATGTTGTCCAGCAGCCAGGCCAGCTTGGTCGCGGAAAAATAGGGATCGATGAGCAGTCCGGTTCGCGCCTGTACCAGGTCGGCATGGCCCCGATCCCGCAGGTTCTGGCAAGCGTCTGCCGTGCGCCGATCCTGCCAGACGATGGCGTTGTAGAGCGGCTCACCGGTTTGCCGATCCCAAAGCAGCGTGGTTTCACGCTGGTTGGTGATGCCGATGCCGGCAATCCGGGAAGGTGACGCACCGCTCTTCTCGATGACCTCTCTGCACGTCGCCAGAACGGTGCCCCAGATTGCCTCGGGGTCATGCTCGACCCAGCCATCGTGGGGAAACTGCTGGGGAAACTCTTGCTGAGCCACATGCGCCACGTTGCCACTGCGCTCGAAGAGAATCGCGCGGGAGCTGGTGGTCCCCTGGTCGATGGCAAGCAGGTAGTCGGCCATGATATGTCCTGTCATTGTATGTTCGTTTATGATCACCAAGGTTACTGCAGTGTGTTCGCATTGCTCTACGACTTTCGACGCACTTCCCGACCGCCTCTGCCGCCAACCCAGCGAATAGCTTACAATCGTGGGATCGAAAGGGAGCCGATATGAACCAACAGCAACGCCAGGATGCCATCGTCGACCTGGTCCGCCGCCAGGGCTATGCCAGTATCGAACAGCTTACCGAACATTTCGTCGTCACCCCGCAGACGATTCGACGCGACCTGAACGCCCTGGCAGAAGAAGGGATGATCCGTCGCGTCCACGGCGGCGCCGGCCTGGAATCGAGCACCGTCAATACCGCCTACAGCACCCGCAAGAACCTCAACCTCGAGGCCAAGCGCCGCATTGCGAGCCTGGTGGCCAGCCACATACCCGACCACTCCTCCCTCTTCATCAATATCGGCACCAGCAACGAAGTGGTGGCCGAAGCCCTGCTCGACCATCAGGGGCTCGAGGTGATTACCAACAACCTCAATGTAGCGGCCATTCTCCAGCACAAGGAGGATTTCAACGTCATCATCGCCGGCGGACAGGTTCGCTCACGCGACGGCGGCATCATCGGCGAAGCCACCATCGACTTCATCAACCAGTTCAAGGTCGATTACGGCATCATCGGCATCAGCGGCGTCGACGAGGACGGCTCGCTGCTCGAGTTCGACTACCAGGAGGCCCGGGTGGCACAAGCCATCATCCGCAACTCCCGCCAGGTCTATCTCACCGCCGACCATTCCAAGTTCCATCGCAACCCGGTGGTGCGCCAGGGCAACATTGCCCAGCTCGACGCCCTGTTCACCGATCGCGAGCCTCCCGAAGCGATCGTCCACTTGATGAAGGCACACGACGTGGCCCTGCACATCGCCTGACGGCTTTGCCATCGCTTCTCCTGCCGCCCACCGAGGCCCGCCCGATTCGCAGGCATGACACTCTGATTCCCCTTGATGTTCGGTTTCGATTCATCTATGTTCGTTTTCAAACACGACATGATGCCTGGCAATGGATGCCAGCAGAACGGAGCCTGCTTCCATGGCGGAAACCTCACGCGACCTACTCGACATGTTCATCATTGGCGGTGGCATCAATGGCACGGGCATCGCCAATGATGCCGCCGGCCGCGGCCTTGCTGTCGGGCTCTGTGAGCAGGGGGACCTGGCCGGCGCCACCTCCTCGGCAAGCAGCAAACTGATTCATGGTGGGCTTCGCTACCTGGAGCATCATGAGTTTCGCCTGGTGGGGGAAGCGCTGCGGGAGCGGGAAACGCTGCTCAAGAAGGCGCCGCACATCATCTGGCCATTGCGCTTCATTCTTCCCCACCGCTCCCACCTGCGCCCGGCCTGGATGATCCGCGCCGGCCTCTTCCTGTATGACCACCTGGGCAAGCGCAAGCAGCTACCGCGATCCCGCGGCGTTCGCTTCGATTCGGATTCGCCGCTGAAGCCTGAGATCATGCGCGGTTTCGAATATTCGGACTGCTGGGTGGACGATGCCCGGCTGGTGGTCCTCAACGCCATTCAGGCACGCGAGGGTGGCGCCGAGATTCTCGTTCGCACGCGCTGCACGGCGGCGCATGAGGAGCAGGGCCACTGGTGCATCGAACTCGAGGACCTGCGTACCGGGGAGCGCATGCGGCGCTATGCACGCACCCTGGTCAATGCCGCGGGCCCCTGGGTGGAAAGCGTGATCCGCGAACAGGCCGCCCGCACCTCGCGCTATGCCATCCGCATGATCCAGGGCAGTCACCTGATCGTGCCCAGGCTCAACGATGACGATCGCGCCTACATCCTGCAGAACAGCGATCGGCGCATCGTCTTCGTGCTGCCTTACGAGGATGACTTCAGCCTGGTCGGTACCACCGACCGCCGTTACGAGGGCGACCCTGCCCAAGTCACCATCACCGAGGAAGAGGTGGATTACCTGCTCGGGGTGATCAATGGCAACTTCCGCCGTCAATTGACCCGAAGCGACGTCATCAGCACCTTCTCCGGCGTACGCCCTCTTTGCGATGATGAATCGTCGGACCCTTCGGCAATGACCCGCGACTATACGCTGGCCCTCGATGAACGAGGCGTCCCGATGCTGTCGGTATTCGGCGGCAAGATCACCACCTACCGCAAGCTGGCCGAGGCGGCTCTCGAGATCCTCGCGCCACGTATTCCCGACATGGGCCACCCCTGGACCGCCACCGCAGCGCTACCGGGAGGTGACATCGTGAACCAGGCCGACTTCATGCGGCAACTGCTCGATACCTACCCTTGGCTGGGTGCCGACCGCGCCCGGCGCTTTGCCCGTAGCTACGGCAGCCTCTGCCTGCGCTTCCTGGGTGGCGCCGAGTCTGAGGCCGATCTCGGCGAAACCTTCGGCGCCGGGCTGACGGCGGCCGAGGTCGACTATATGATCGCTCACGAATGGGCCACGAGCACCGAGGACATCCTGTGGCGCCGCACCAAGCTGGGCCTGCGACTGACGCCTCGCCAACTCGAATCCCTCACCGAGTATGTCGAGGCGCATTGCCAGGTGCTGGCCGCCTGAGCGACGCGCTTACCGGGGTATACCACCATGGGTCAGGCTGGCGGGATTCAGCAGGCGCTCCAGCTCATCACGACTCAAGTCGGTCTGCTCCTCGGCCACATCGATGATGGGCCGACCCGCCTGGTAGGCCTGCTTGGCAATGGCCGCCGCCGCGTCGTAGCCGATGACGCCATTGAGAGCGGTGACCAGTATCGGGTTGCGCGCCAGCGGCTCGGCCATGCTCTCCTCTCTCACCTTGAAGGTGGCGATGGCGCGATCGGCCAGCAGGCGTGCGGTGCTGCTCATCAATGTGATCGACGTCAGCAGATTGCAGGCGACAAGAGGCAGCATGACATTCAGCTGGAAGTTGCCACTCTGGCCAGCCACCGTCACTGCGGCGTCCAGGCCGATTACCTGGGCCGCTGCCTGGGCCGCCGACTCGGGGATGACCGGATTGACCTTGCCCGGCATGATCGAGCTGCCGGGCTGCAGGGCTTCCAGCTCGATCTCCCCCAGGCCGGCCAGCGGCCCCGAGTTCATCCAGCGCAGGTCGTTGGCGATCTTCATCACCACGCAGGCCAGGCCCTTGAGCTGACCGGAGAGCTCCACGGCACTATCCTGCGATGCAAGGCTGGCAAAGAAACTGTCGTTTGGCTGGAGTGAAAGCCCCGTCTGCTCGCTGAGCTCGCGAGCCATCCGCTCGGCGAATTCGGGGTGGGCGTTGATGCCGGTGCCCACTGCCGTACCGCCCTGGGCGAGCCGGCAGAGGCGCAGCATGGCGCTGTCGAGGCGTTCGATGGCCTGGCCCAGCTGACTCGACCAGCCGCCCAGCTCCTGGCTCAGACGCAGCGGCATGGCATCCATCAGGTGGGTGCGCCCGGTTTTCACTACCCCATCGAGTTCCAGCGCTCGCTTGTCGATGGTCGCCCGCAGGTGCACCAGGGCGGGCCGCAGCCGCGTGGTGACTTCCAGGGCAGCCGACAGGTGGATGGCCGTGGGGATGACGTCATTGCTCGACTGCCCCATGTTGACATGATCGTTGGGCCCCACCGCCAGGTCGCTGCGACTCGCCAGATGGGCGATCACTTCGTTGACATTCATATTGCTCGAAGTGCCGGAACCGGTCTGGAAGACATCCACCGGGAACTGGGTGTCGTGCTTGCCCTCGATGATCGCCTCGGCCGCATCGACAATAGCCCCGGCCCGTTCGGCGTCCAGCAGCTGCAGGTCACGATTGACCCGAGCCGCCGCCAGCTTGATTCGCGCGATGGCGTGGATGAAGGCAGCCGGCATCGCTTGCCCGGATACCGGAAAGTTATTGATCGCCCGCTGCGTCTGGGCGCCATACAGGGCATCCTGCGGTACCTCCAGCTCGCCCATGCTGTCACGTTCGATACGATAGTCGCTCATCTCCCCTCCTCGCCGTCGATACTGTGACTTCACCATGGTTGCCGCTGCCACCTCTTGCAAGAAAGTATCCAGTGCTATTCGAAACCATCTAGTGCACCCCCCAGCTCGCCAGCGCGACAATCGGCAAGGTTATTACAAAATCAATACGTTTCAAGGGGGAATTAAATACAAATAAACCACATAACTAATGCCAACGACTTAACAACCCCCTCACCGCCGTTCAAGTTTCTACTTTCGACCCGGAAGTTGATAACTATCGTGGAAAGGTGGCGCACTTTCTCACTAGGATTGCCTCACTGAACCCCACTCAGTTCATGGCCTAACGGATAACGAGAACGGAGAACGTTCCATGGATCACATGACAGCACTCACCCTCCTGCCACAGGAGCAGCTCAGCATAGCCCACACCCACGAAACGGGGGAGCTGAACCGTTACCGGCGGCTGGCGCTCAGCTTTCTGCCTAGCGCCCCCCATATCAGCCGCCTGATGGCCGCTCTGGGAGTGGAGTGCGAACAGCGCATCCAGATTCTGCGGGACGTCGCCCGTCAGCTCGAACTCGATGCCTGCGTCTCTCTGGCTCCGCCTCAGGAGTCGCCGTTCCTGGCCCAGACGAGCCGCCACTTCTTCGTGGTGGATGCCGCCATGGGCCATGATGTCCTGATCGAGGCCGAGGAAGCTGCCGAGGTCACATACAGGCTCTTTGCCTGGCTGCTGGAAACCAATGCGACGCCGGAATTACATCGCCCCTTGCTGGCTTTCGTGGCCCAGAAGAACAACGAGTACCGTGTCATACAAGAGTGCCGGGAAGCAGGACGTCCCACCTGGCGCAGTCGCGTACCTGATCCCGATATGTCGCCAGGCGCCACGCTAAGATGAACATCGTTGCCTTTGGCGCCGGCCGTTGGCTTCCGCGAGCCGTTTCATGCGTTCGAGATCGAGAATCCGGAATTCGCGGCCGCGTGAGAGCAACAGGTTCTGTCGCTGGTATTTCACCAGGGTTCGACCCACGGTTTCAGGGGTCAGCCCCAGGTAGCTGGCCATGTCGCTTCGCGACATGGCCAGGCGGAAGTGGTGCGGGGAGTAGCCACGATGCCGGAAACGCTCGGAAATCGACACCAGAAAGCAGGCCAGCCGCACCTCGGCGGTGCGGTGCAGAAGCAGGTGCAGCCTCAAGCGCTCATCATGCATTTCATGGCTCAGGCAGCGCTGGATACGCCAGCGCACCTCAGGGGAGCGACCGCAAAGCTCGTCGAGCTTGTCGTAGGGGATCTCGCATACCGTGCTGGTCTCCAGCGCGACAAGCGAGCCTGGGTACACTTCCTTGCCGATGGCGTCCAGGCCAATCAGCTCGCCAGGCAGCCAGAGCGCCGTGACGAGATTTTCGTCGCTGTCGGTGACGATGACCTGCTTGAGGCTGCCCGTGCGGACGGCATACAGGCTGTCGAATGCCGTCCCCTGGGCCGCAAGGGCCTCGCGCTTGGCGAGCGTCACGGCCGGGCGAACGATGTCGCTGAGCTGTGCCATCTCCTCCAGGGGCAGTCCTGCCGTGAGGCACAGGGACTTCACTTGGCAGGAGAGGCACCTCAAGCCCTTTGGGTCACGGGTATAACTCTTGCCGCCGCTTGTCATGACAGCCCCCTTCCGTAGGGATTGGCCTCGGGAGTTGCACCCTGAAGTATAGAAAATCGCTGATACGGGTGAAGAGTGAAAGCTGTCATGCCTTAGTTTAATGAGGCTAAGGAGTAATGGCGCAAAGGGTGAAGAAAACCATACGGCAGTGGAGGCCCTATCAACTAAGCTTGATGCGGCATCGCGACAGATTTACAGAGGAGTCACATACAAGCGTGAATGTAAGCCGATCAAGGCTCCCAGCCACGTCATGACGTTACGTACCGATTCAACAGGACATTCAGAAAAACTATACAAGAAAACGGTGCAAGGAAACGATGCAAGACATTGCTAGTTTGGGAGTATGGCCATGCAAGGCTGCAGGGCCATACCGATGAACAGTTCCATGCAGGGGGCATCCATGGTCTCGTCTAACTCGCTAGCGCTTGATTTTTCTGGTCGCCTCGATAGTCACGCTGGAACGTTGATAAGGAGCTTCTGGGACTTTTTCCCGGAACAGATGTTCATCGTGCGCATCGAGGGGCGGGAGAACTTCGTCATCGAGGCGATCAACCCCTCCCAGCAGGCCAGGCTGGGAAATGAACCGACCTGTGTCGGCAAACACCTCGCCCACCTGCTTCCTTCGCCGTTCGGCGATGGCGTGATTGCCCAATGCGCCCGCTGTGTGGAAGAGGGTATGCCGGTTCGCTATGAAGCCACAGGCTGTTATGTCGACAAGGTGGGTGTGCGTCGCCAATGCCGCTGGCAGACGCTGCTGGTCCCGATCGCCAATCACCAGGGGGTCTTGACCCACCTGCTAGGCATCGTCCATGACCTCAACGTCCAGGACCCCAGCCTAGGCAGCTTTCCACGGACCCGCCCGCAGGACCGGGAGCTGGAACTGGAGCTTGAGCTGGAGCGCCGGGTCATGGCGCGCACAACCGAGCTGCTGGCCGCCAACCTGCACTTGACCTATCTGGCCACCCATGACTGCCTCACGGAAACCTATAACCGCCGACATCTGCTCGAGCTGGCAGACAACGAGTTCAGGCGAGCCTGCCGCTACGAGCTATCGCTGTGCCTGATGATGCTCGACCTCGACAATTTCAAGACGATCAACGATGTGAAGGGACACCTCGCCGGGGACCAGGCACTGCAAACCCTGGCCCAGGTGACGCTGGCCACGGTTCGCGATTGCGACCTGGTGGGACGCTACGGGGGGGACGAATTCATCATCGTGCTGCCCGAGACGGATATCGTGGGAGCCAGGGTAATCGCCGAGCGACTGAGCAACAGCCTGCGGGAGGCCGGCCAGCTCTCCGTCAGCATCGGCATCGCCACCCGCAAGCAAGTCGACCAGACGATGGACGAACTGATCAATCGGGCCGACCTGCTGCTGCTCGAGGCCAAGCGAAACGGCCGCAATCGAATCGAATGCCCCCGCATGCCCGACATCGCAGCGGAATGAGTTTGCGCAGGGAGTGTGCCGTTACGCTAAATTGCAAAATCGATGTTGCAGTGCACAAAAGGCTTTGCTATGGTGCATTGCAACAGAGCGGGATCTCCCGTTCAATGCCACACCAAGAACCCGGAGGTTCCTATCATGATGAACGCATTCAACTTCGATACGAAGCAGTTTGACACCAAGCAGTTCGAGACCATGTTCTTTGGCCCGGCACGCGCCTTTGCTGCGCTGAGCGTCGACTATACCGAGAAGCTGGTCAACGCCCAACTGGAAGCCACCAAGGCCTACAGCGATACCGGCCTGGCCCAGGTCCGTAGCCTGATGAACGTCAAGGACGCCGAAGGTCTGCGCTCTTACATGGAAGGCCAGCAGCAGGTCGCCAAGGAGCTGACCGAGCGCCTCAAGGGCGACGCCGAGAAGGTTGTCTCCCTGCAGCAGGACTTCGTGCAGAAGAGCCAGAAGCTGGCCGAGACCAACGTCAAGCAGGCCCAGGAAACTGCCACCAAGGCTAGCAAGTAAAGCCGGTGGCCGGCCCCTGAGGCCGGCATGACGACAAGGCCCGCCGATCGATGATCGGCGGGCCTTTTCTGTTATGGGGCTACGAGACTGTCGCCGGACCGGTGACATCGTTTATTCTCGTAGCGCACGGGCGAATCACGAGGAAGCAACACATGAAAGCGTGGATTCCAGTAGCTCTGCTCGGTCTCATCCTTGCTGGCTGCCAGATGATGGAACCCGGGCCACCGCCCGAACGCATCGAGGTCATCGACATCGGAGACGAGCGCCCACCGGAAGCCGAACCGACCGCACCGGACAGGGTCCCCCGCCAGGTCGCCTTTCCCGAGCGGGAGTACGCCAGCCTGCAACGATCAGGCTCTGCGGCGATCAGTGGTCGCCTGGCGTTGAACGGCATGCCTGGCGCGGGTGAAACCGTGGCCGTGGCACCGGTTACCACCTATTCCGCCGAAGCCGCCGAACACGCGCTGGCAGGCCGCGCGGTAGAGCCAGCCGACCCCAGGGCCCAGGCGTTCACCCATACGACCCGCACCGACGGCAACGGGCAGTTCAGCCTGCAGGGGTTACCTGCCGGTGAATTCTATGTAATGGGAAGCGTGGTGAATCCCGCCAACGGCCAGCGACAGGCCATCATTCGGCAGGTATCGCTGCGCAATGGCCAGCGCATGGAGGTCAACCTGAGCCGATAGCACTGAGTCGATAGCACTAGTCGATAGACTTGACCGATACCGTTGACTCAGGCCTACCAGCCCAGCGCTTGCTTGACGAACGGTATGGTCAGCTTGCGCTGGGCGGTGAGAGAGGCCTGGTCGAGCACCGCCAGCGCTTCGCACAGTTCGCCCAAGCCGCGCGGTCCGCGGTGCAGGATATAGCGGGCGACTTCGTCCGGCAGCTGCATGCCGCGAACCCGGGCACGCAGCTGCAATGCCTGCAAGCGTTCGGTATCGTCGAGCCCCTGGAGGTGGAAGGTAACGCCCCAGGTCAGGCGTGACGCCAGGTCCGGCAGCTTCACCGGCAGCTGCCGCGGCGACACCGCGGAGGCCATGATCAGATGCTTGCCGGCGTCGCGCAGTCGATTGAAGGCATGGAAGAGCCCCTCCTCCCAGCGCTTCCGGCCCACTACTGCATCCACGTCGTCGATGGCTATCAGGTCGAGCCGCTCGACCTCCTCCAGCATCAGCGGCGGAAAGTGCCCCAGCTCCTCCAGTGGCAGATAGAGCGCACGCAGGTCCCGGCTTGATGCCGCATGGCAGGCCGCCTGCAGAAGATGGGTACGACCGGTGCCCGTCGCTCCCCATAGATAGACGAAGGGCTCACCGCTCTCGTCAAGCTGATGGGTCAGTGTCTCCAGCAGGGTGGCGTTGGCGCCCGGCAGAAAGCTGTCGAAGGTGGCATCGTCACGCAGACTCACTCCCAGCGGCAGCTGCGCCGGTGCTCGGCTCATGGAGAATCCTCGTCGTGTCTTTTGCGTAGGCCGGCATCGTACAAGCTGCTGCGCTTGTAGCGATCCTTCAATTCACGCAAGAGTACCATGATCACCGCCGCTGCCGGCAGCGCCAGCAGGACGCCGGTAAAACCGAACAGCGTCCCCCCTGCCAGCACGGCAAAGATCACGGCCACCGGGTGAAGGCCGATCTTGTCACCCAGCAGCTTGGGTTGCAGCACGGTGCTTTCGATGACCTGCCCGAACGAAAACACGCCCACGACGCCAACCAGCGCCAGCCAGCTACCGAACTGAAAGAAGGCCACGATCAGCGCCACGCTGATGCCGACGATGAAGCCCAGGAACGGCACGATACTGGCCAGCCCCGCCACCATGCCGATCAAGAGGCCGAAGCGCACCCCCATCAAGGTCAGCCCGATGGAGTAAATCGCCCCGAGGGTCAGCATGACCAGCAGTTGGCCGCGCAGGAAGGCCGACAGCACATCGTCACAGCGGGAGACCAAACGCACCGCCTCCGGCTCCCATTGACGCGGTACCAGGTTGCGCAGGTTCGCGAGCAGCCGCCCCCAGTCCAGCAGCAGGTAGAAGGTCACCACGGGAATCAGGGCCACATAGGTCACCCAGGTGACGAAGGCCATGCCCGAGCGCCCGATCTGACCGAGGAACTGGGCAAGATAGCCGCCAGCGTCCTGCCAGTGTTCGGCGAGGGTCTCCTGCACGTTTGCGAGATCCGACGCCACGTCGAGCCCGGTCCAGCCCCGGATCTGGGGCGCCAACACCGTTTCCACCCACTCGAAGATGCCGGGCACCAGTTGGCCGAACTGCCTTATCTGCTGAACTGCCAGCGGAATCAGAACCAGCAGCGCCACGCCCAGTATCAGCACCATGACCAGAAAGACGCAGCAGACTGCCAGCGTGCGGGACACCCCCAAGCGCTGCAGGCGCGTGGCAAGCGGGTCGGCCAGGTACGCCAGGATCATGCCGGCGATGAACGGCATCAGCATCGCTTCCAGCTGAAACAGCAGCCACAACATCGCGACTGCAGCTATCAGAACCCACCACTCTCTGCGCATCCCACACTCCCTGCGTTGGACGACCACGACAATGCGGGCCGTGCGCCGTGATGCTACAATTCCCGCCCGATCTTGCCCACTGCTCGTCGATTCGCTCCGGGCAATCGACGCGCCATGCCGATGTTTGAGCGGCAGCGCTACACTAACCGCAACCGCGACTTTATACAGGACAGGCCATGACCGACTCCACTTCCGCCCAGCCGTCCAAGGCACCGCTCAGCTACAAGGATGCCGGTGTCGACATCGACGCCGGAAACGCCCTGGTCGACCGTATCAAGGGTGTTGCCAAACGCACCACGCGCCCGGAAGTGATGGGCGGGCTAGGTGGCTTCGGCGCCCTATGCGAACTGCCGGCAGGCTACCGCGAGCCGGTACTGGTGTCCGGTACCGATGGCGTCGGCACCAAGCTGCGTCTCGCCATGGACCTGGGCAAGCATGACACCATTGGCATCGACCTGGTCGCCATGTGCGTCAACGACCTGGTGGTCGCCGGTGCCGAACCGCTGTTCTTTCTCGACTACTATGCCACGGGCAAGCTGGATGTGGACATTGCCGCAGACGTGGTCACCGGTATCGGCGAAGGCTGCGAACGCTCGGGCTGCGCGCTGGTGGGCGGCGAAACCGCCGAGATGCCCGGCATGTACGAAGGCAGCGACTATGATCTGGCCGGCTTCTGTGTCGGCGTGGTCGAGAAGTCCGAGATCCTGGATGGCAGCAAGGTCGCCGAGGGCGACGTGCTGCTCGGCATCGCCTCCTCGGGCCCCCATTCCAACGGCTACTCGCTGATCCGAAAGATCCTCGAGGTGAGCGGCGCCTCCCTCGATATCGCCGTGGACGGCCAGGCCCTGGGCGATGCCCTGCTCGCCCCCACCCGCATCTACGTCAAGCCGCTGCTGTCACTGATCAAGGAGAGCGGCGTGGCGGTCCATGCGCTGTCCCATATCACCGGCGGCGGCCTGCTGGAGAATATCCCGCGGGTGTTGCCCGAGACCCTCGGCGCCCGTATCGACGTCGCCAGCTGGACGCGCCCCAAGGTATTCGACTGGCTGCAGGAGCAAGGCAACGTCGACGAGCATGAGATGCACCGGGTACTGAACTGCGGTATCGGCATGGTTGTCGTGGTTCCCGCCGACCAGGCCGACAAGGCACGTGCCCACCTTCAAGCCCAGGGCGAGACGGTCTATCGCATCGGCGAGATCACTGCCCGCCCAGAGGACGAGGAAGCCGTGCGGCTGGAGAACCTCAAGGCATGAGCGATCCCGACTTCACCCACGACGCCCCCCAGAGCGACACCCTGAACGACTTCACCCCCGAGCCCAGCGAGGTTCGGCGGGTAGTGGTGCTGATCTCGGGCAGTGGCAGCAACCTGCAGGCGCTGATCGATGCCCAGAGTCATGATGAACTCGGCGGTGAGATCGTGGCGGTCGTTTCCAATGTGGCGGATGCCCATGGCCTGGTGAGGGCACGAGATGCCGGCATCGATGCGGTGGCCCTGCCGCACCGGGAGTACGACAGCCGCGAGGCCTACGACGGCGCCCTGATCAAGGTCATCGATCGCCATCAGCCCGACCTGATCGTACTGGCCGGCTTCATGCGCATCCTGACCCCGCGCTTCGTGCAGCGCTACCTGGGGCGGATGCTCAACATCCATCCCTCGCTGCTACCCGCCTACCAGGGGTTGAATACCCACGCCAAGGCGCTTGCCGACGGTATCGCCGAACATGGCTGCAGCGTGCACTTCGTCACCGAGGAGCTCGACAGCGGACCGGTGGTGATCCAGGCCGCCGTGGACATCGTCGAGGGGGAAACCGAGGCCAGCCTCCAGCAGAAGGTGCATAGCCGGGAGCACCTGATCTACCCCATCGCCGTGAAGTGGTTCCTGGAAGGCCGCCTGCGACTGGAGGGCGACGGCGCGACCCTGGACGGCACCCGGCTGCCGCCCCAGGGGCTGCGTCTCTCCCATGCCGATGCGGCGGAAGAGCTCGACGAGGAACTGGACGAAGAGTAGACACCTGGGAGCCTGGCGGTGAACGCTAGCATCGGCGACACCGCCGGGAGGCCTTCGGCCTCCAGTCGTGAGCTGAAGCTTCCTCCGACAGGATTGTGTGGCACCGTCGGTGGAGAAGGCAGCTGTTGGAGCGCTCGGTTCGGCGCTCCGACTCCGCATCGCGACTGGCGCCGCCAGGCGCCCGGCGGAGGCTGAAAGGTTGGTTGTCGTCTCGAATACCGGCAACACCGCCGGGAGGCCTGCGGCCTCCAGTCGCGATCTAAAGATGCTCCTACAGATATTTGTCTCTCCTACGGTGGAGAGAATCGCTGTTGGAGCGCTGCTCCGCATCGCGACTGGCGCCGCCAGGCGCCTTGGCGGAGGCCGCCGCGTAGACGGTGATCGTTGGCGTCGGCAACACCGCCGGGAGGCCTGCGGCCTCCAGTCGTGAGCTAAAGCTACTCCTACAGCGGTGTGGCAACGTTGGTGGAAAAAGCAGCTGTTGGAGCGCTCGGTTCGGCGCTCCGACTCCGCATCGCGACTGGCGCCGATAGGCGCCTTGGCGGCACCTCAGGTTCGCGGCAGGGTCACGCCCCGCTGCCCCATATACTTGCCGCCCCGGTCCTTGTAAGACGTCTCGCAGATCTCGTCCGACTCCAGGAACAGCATCTGGGCCACGCCTTCGTTGGCGTAGATCTTGGCCGGCAGGTTGGTAGTGTTGGAGAACTCCAGGGTCACGTGCCCTTCCCACTCCGGCTCCAGCGGCGTCACGTTGACGATGATGCCACAGCGGGCATAGGTGGACTTGCCCAGGCAGATGGTCAGCACACTTCGCGGGATACGAAAGTATTCGACGGTGCGTGCCAGGGCGAAGGAGTTGGGCGGAATGACGCAGACATCTCCCTTGATGTCGACGAAGCTCTTCTCATCGAATGCCTTGGGATCGACGATCGCCGAGTGGATATTGGTGAATACCTTGAACTCGTCGGCACAGCGCACATCGTAGCCGTAGCTGGACGTACCGTAGGAGATCACCCGCTGGTCGTTGACGTAGCGAACCTGATCGGCCTCGAAGGGCTCGATCATGCCATCCCGCTCGGCCATGCGGCGGATCCAACTGTCGGCTTTGATGCTCATTGGGTCGTCCTGATGATGTCAAATCACGAATCGGGGCCGCCATGATAGCGGCCCCTGCGGCAGGCGTCACGGGTGCGTGTCGCGCCCAGTCACTGAATCAGTCACTGAAAGAGATGCTTGGCCCTTCATCGGCCTGCTGCCCTTCGACCTGCTCGGCGATCTGGCGAGCCATGGCACGGAAGGTGGCAGTCACGTCGCCGTCCGGATCGGCAACCACCGTCGGGCGCCCACCGTCGACCTGCTCCCGAATCGACAGAGCCAGCGGCAGGCGGCCCAACAGGCGCGTCTCGTATTCCGCCGAGATGCGCTCACCACCGCCCTCGCCGAAGATCGGCTCGGCATGGCCGCACTGGGTGCAGACATGCAGGCTCATGTTCTCGACGACGCCCAGCACCGGCACGTTGACCTTGCGGAACATCTCGATGCCCTTGCGCGCATCGAGCAGGGCGATGTCCTGGGGCGTGGTCACGATCACGGCACCGTCGACGGGGACCTTCTGCGCCAGGGTCAACTGGATGTCACCGGTTCCCGGCGGCATGTCGATGAACAGCACATCGAGATTGTCCCAGGCCGTCTGGGTCAGTAGCTGCTGAAAGGCGCCGGCCACCATGGGGCCGCGCCATACCATGGGCTCGCGGGTATCCACCATGAAGGCCATCGACATGGCCTGCAGCCCATGGGCCTCCAACGGAGTGAAGCGGTTCTCACCGGCCTGTTGCGGTCGTACTCCCTCTGCCACGCCGAGCATCTGGGCCTGGCTCGGCCCGTAGATATCGGCATCAAGGATACCGGTACGATACCCCTCGGCGGCCATGGCCAGCGCCAGGTTGACGGCAACGGTGGACTTGCCCACCCCGCCCTTGCCGGATGCCACGGCGACGATATGCTTGACCCCTTCGATCACGACTCGCTCCTTGTGCTTATGGGTGTCTCTGCGGTTGGGTTGAGCAAACTCTCTGCATTATAACGCGCTCACGACCCGTCAAACGACAAGCGGCGAGCCAGGCTCGCCGCTTGTTAGTACTTCGAGCCGGGCTCAGGACTGTTCGGCTTCTTCCTCGGCCTGCTCTTCCTCGTCCTGCTCTTCATCGGCCTGCTCAGGTTCATCTTCGCCCTGCTGCTGCTGGCGCTGTTGTTCCTGCTGCGGGGCCTGCGCCTGATCGGTGAAACGCAGTTCAAGATCGTCCAGTTCGCTGCGCCACTCGGCGAGTTGGCCTTCCAGGCGCTCGAGCTGTTGCTGGCGGCGATCGATCTGCTCGTCGAGCTGAGCCAACGCACTGCGCCCATCCTCGACCTCCTCCATCAGAGCCTCACGCTCGGCACGGGCCTCTTCCACCTCGGATACCGCTTCGTCGCGTTGGTCACGCGCCTCGCCGACTTCGCGCTCGACCTCATCACGCCAGGCTTCAAGTGCCTCTATGTCATTCTCTAGTGCCTCGAGGGTGGCCTCGCGCTCCTCGATCGCGCTATTCAGCGTGACCAGTCGCTCTTCGGAAGCATCGGTCTCCTCACGGATGGCGGCCAGGTCGGCTTCGGCCTGCTCCCGCGCCTCTTCGGCTTCCTGACGAGCCACTTCTGCCTCTCGGCGCTCCTCCTCCGCAGCCTGGCGAGACGCCTCGGCTTCCTGGCGAGCGCCCTCGGCATCCTGACGTGCCGCTTCAGCGTCCTCGCGAGCCTGGTCGACCGCCTCGTACTCGTCACGCAGAAGCGTCGCCGCCTCATCGAGCTCGGCTATCTCGGACTGTCGGGCCTCTATGTCGGAGTTCAAGGCTGCCCGCCGTTCCTGCAGCTCACCCAGCTGCCCCTCGGCCTCGGTCGCTTCGGCCTCGAGCCGAGCGATCTCACTGCGGGCGGCTTGCTGCTCATCGGCCAGTGCCGCCTCGGCGGCCTGCTGCTCCTCATCGAGCTGCGCCAGGCGGGTTTCGAGGGCTTCGATGTCCTCTCCTGCCGCATCACGCTCCTGTAGCTGGGCAGCGAGCTGCTGGCGCTCGTCCTGTACCGACGCCAGTTGCTGCTCGAGGGCTTCACTGCGATCACGATGGTTGCCGGCACTGTTGTGGGCGAAAATCGCCCAGATCACCGCAAGCAGCGCCACGGCCACCAGGGCCTTGACTCGATTGTCCTTGTAAAGTGGGCTCTGGGTATTTTCCGACATGGGCAAGACCCTCTCTCTGGTAAAGGTTGTCTGCCATCGGGCGATGACAAACGCGTACCGTCATAATTCAGCATACATAGGCATTACCGATGGGGAAAGGAAGGCAGCTACGGTTCAGAAGCGCTCGCCAACCTTCAGGTAGCGCCACTGCCCCAGCGGTACACGCCCCAACGACACCCCGCCGATACGCAGGCGCTTGAGCCCTTGCACCGTCAAACCGACGCTCGAGCACATCGCTTCAATCTGCCCTGGCACCATCCCCTTCACAGCAAAGCGTAGATGGGTCTCGCTCTGCCGGCTGACTTTGCAGGGTGCCAGCTTCCTGCCTGGCTCAACCTTGCCTCGGCGCAGTATCTCCAACTGCTCATCGCCAAGCGTGCCGTCGACTTCAGCCACGACCTCCTGCTCGAGCCGCGCCGTATCCTCATCGAGCCGCCTCACCACACGCCGATCCTGGGTAACGACCAGCAGTCCCGAAGCGCCTTCCTCCAGTGGCAGCATCGGCTGCAGGCCACGGAAATGTGCCTTGAGTGGAGTCAGCCCGGCGGGATCGTCCTGCCAGTGCGTCCCCGACGTAACCAGTTCCCGAACCCACTCCGCGCCGTCGCGGACAGCGAGCCCGGGGGGAGCGTTCATCAGCAGTGTGACGGGCGGGATTTCATTTGCCCTGGCGCCGGGACGTAACTCGACACGCTGATCGCCGACCTTGAACTGCGGCTCCTCCACGATGTCGCCATCGACCATCACCCAGCCCCCGGCAATGTAGAGCTCGGCCTCGCGGCGTGAGCAGGGCAGCTGTCGCGCCAGCCGCTTGGAGAGCCGTTCAGTGGTGGATGGCATGGGTGCAGTGTTATCAACAGCGGTCATGAGATGTCTCGAATGGTGTGAGGGTAAGGCAACAGCGCCGCCTGACGAATGCTCAGGTTTCCACCTTGCCGCGCATGGCCTTGTGCTTGCCGCGCTTCTTCTTGCTGTCCAGTCGGCGCTGCTTGGCCCCCTTGCTCGGACGGGTCGCGACCCGCTTCTTGGGTGCGTACATCACGCTCTTGATCAGGGCCTTGAGTCGACCGAGCGCTTCGGTACGGTTCCGCTCCTGGGTACGGTGCGACTGGGCCTTGATGATCACCACCCCGTCACGCGTGATGCGCTGGTCGTTGAGCGCCAGCAGCTTCTCCTTGAAACCTTCGGGAAGACTGGAAGCGCGAATGTCGAAACGCAGGTGAATCGCCGTCGACACCTTGTTGACGTTCTGGCCGCCCGCGCCCTGGGCACGTACCGCCTGCATGTCGATTTCGTGGTCGGCAAGCATGACCTGACGAGAAAGTTCCAGCATGTTGTCTGCCTTATGCCGCGTCACGCCGAAGCGCGGGGCAACGTGAATTTTGACCGGACGAATGTGCAGCGGCGGTCAGCGGGCGTCCTGCGGCGATTCGATCCGCCAGCGGGAGTACCAGGGAATGCCCTGGATATCGATGTCCAACTGACGAAGCCATCCCGCCACCACCAGGTTCGACTGGTGGGCGGCCCAGTAGGCTCGCGGGTGCGGCACGAATTGGAGGCCGAATTCTTCACTGTATACCGGCTCGACCTCACCTTCGAAATGCGCATCGAGTCGGCGCTGCAGCGCCCTGACCCGGGCCGCCTCTGCCTGGAGCGGATAGGTCCGGACCAGGCCTTCCGGCGCCAGCCTCGAAAAGTCGCCGGGCCCCGTCACGTCCTCGTGAACGCCACGTCCCAGTGCACTGGCGGTCGGCACCAGCATTGCCGCGGCGCCCGCCAGGAAGTGGCGGCGCCCTTCCACATACCACCGCCATTCGCCATAGCTGTAACGCACCATGCCGCCCTCCTCCCGCGGCAGCACCAGGCTGGCATGGCGGCCGTGATCGATCAGGTAGACATCCAGCGGCTGCGCGATGTCCACCGGAGCAGGTGGCATGACGCGGCCGGTACAACCAAAAAGCAGCAGGACAACCAGCAGCAGATATACCCAGCGCAGTGTGGCCATGAACGAATTCATATCAACAAGCCAGCCATATCCTGTGTTTCGCCCCTTTCCCCGGACGATGAGCGCGCACGGTGACCTCCTCCACCAGAAGCCCGACTCGCCGCAGACGCTCGGTGAACGCGGGGTCCTGCCCCGCCGACCAGATCGCCAGCACGCCATCCGGACGCAGCGCCTCCTGGGCGGCGGCGAGACCTTGCGGTGAGTATAGCCAGTCGTTCTCCTTGCGCGTCAGCCCCTCGGGGCCATTGTCGACGTCGAGCATGATGGCGTCGAAGCCGCCAGGCTCCCGGCGCAGCAGCTCACCGACATCGCCCAGGCTGACGACGGTACGAGGATCGTTCAGGGGATAGCCAGCAGCGGCTCCCAGCGCTCCCCGGTTCCAGTCGACCACGCCGGGCACCAGCTCCGCGACGACCACCTCGGCGCTGTCGGGAAGCGAGCGTAGCGCGGCCGCCAGCGTAAACCCCATGCCAAGACCACCGATCAATACCCGGATATCGCCACGATCCGCGATACGCTGACAGGCCAGCTCGGCCAACGCATCCTCGGAGCCGTGAAGGCGGGTATTCATCAGCTCACCAGGACTGCCCGCGATGCGAATGGAGAATTCGTCATTGCGCTGCAGCAGGCGCAGCTCACTGCCCTTCCCAGGAATACTGGCAGTACCGATCACTTCGAATTTAGCCATGGTGCCTCATTGGCGAGGGGGAACGCGCAAACGCCCGCAGCCATGCCAGGCACCCTGCCGCTGTACAGCATCCGACAGGGGAACCAATCATCCCGCCCCGGCTCGAAACTCGGACCGCAAGTGCATCGACACCTGGACGGAGAGCGAGGGGGAACCATGACAACGGTGGCAACGCGACGACGGCTACCCAAACGGTACCCGATACTCCTCACCATTATGCTGGCCTTGACGGCGACTTGCCATTCACTCGCGAGCGAAGCCGACTTTCAGCCGCTGTACCAGAGCGCTCTCCAGCGCCTGGAATCCGAAGCCGGCGATATCTCACGCCTGCACTCCCTGGTCGTCGCCGAGGAGGGCGAGATCGTATTCGAGCGCACTTACGCCGGTCCCGGAAGCGACCGTCCGGTCAATATCAAGTCTCTCTCCAAGACCGTCCTCGCCGCTCTGGTCGGCGCCGCCATCGAGCAAGGCGTGATCGAGGGCGTCGACCAGCCCGTCGTGGACCTGCTCGGCCCCCTGGCGCCCAATGACATCGATCCGCGGGTGGAGGATATCACCGTCGGTCATCTGCTCTCGCTGCAGGCCGGGCTCGAACGCACCTCCGGCGCCAACTATGGCGCCTGGGTAGCAAGCGACAACTGGGTCGCGTATGCCCTCAGGCGTCCTTTCGTCGACCGCCCGGGCGGGCGGATGCTCTACTCTACCGGCTCGAGTCATCTGCTCTCTGCCGCCCTGGCCCAGGCCAGCGGCGACAGCACGCTTTCCCTGGCCAGGCAACTGCTGGGCGACCCGCTGAATATCACCATTCCCGACTGGCCCCGCGATCCGCAAGGTATCCATTTCGGCGGCAACGACATGCAGCTGTCGCCCCTGGCGCTGATACAGGTTGGCGAACTCTACCGGCTAGATGGCGTGATCGATGGCAGGCGTGTGTTGCCTGAAGGCTGGGTGGAAGCTTCGTGGACGCCCCGAGGCACCTCGCCCTGGACCAGCGACGGCTACGGCTATGGCTGGTTCGTTACCCGCCTGGGCGGCGAACAGGCCTACTATGGCCGTGGCTACGGTGGCCAGGCGCTCTATGTGATTCCCGACAGGAAATTGACGATCGCCATCACCGCCGATCCCCTGCCCCCCTCACCGGGGGGCAGCTTTCAGCACAGGCTGAATCGGCTGGTCGATACTCTGGTGAGCGATAAGGATGAGCGATAGGCCCACTACCCGGCCTGTCGCTCAGCGGAGCCCAAGCATCGAGAGGATAAAGAGGACAACGACGATCAAGCCGATGATATAGATGATATTGCGCATTCAGCACTCCTTGCTGGCAGGATAAAAGGGAGAAACCCGTGACGAATCCGATGACTTCGTCAGCTTCCAGTGTAGCGAACCTGCTGGATTCAGCCAGCAAGGCAATAAATCAGGCCCACCCTGGTTGTCGATTTTCGCGTAGCCTAATACCTTTATCAGATACCTTTATCAGAATGAAACGTGGCCTGACGGTGACAGGGGCGTAACATGGGAGAACGTCGAAGTACTCGCTGCTGACGGTCGGTTACAGCAAACTGAGCACAAGGACGGCAAACGCATGTCTCGAGTACGCAAAGCGCGGAACGTCGTCTTCGTTATACTCCCCCGCGTGGGGAGCTTTGCCTGGCGCGTCTTGTCCGCCTTTCTGCGCAACCACGGCATCCTGCTGGCCGGAGGGGTCGGCTACAATATTCTTCTCTCCATCGTCCCCTTGTTCGCCCTGATAACGGTATTGTTGACCCAGGTCGTTCAGGAACAGATCCTGCTCGATGTGCTCAGCGTCCAGGTGCTGCACCTGGCCCCGGCCCACGCCGAGCTACTCATGGATGCTGTACGCGCCCTGCTCGACTCCCGCGATGCCATCGGGCTGTTCGGCCTGCTCGTGCTCCTGGTCTTCAGCTCCTTCGCCTTCCGTATGCTGGAGGATGCGCTGGCGATCATCTTTCACGCCCCCGACCCGCACAAGGGACGCAGTATCTGGGTCTCGGTGCTGCTTCCCTACGCCTTCATGCTGGTACTGGGCACCGGCCTGATGGCACTCACCCTGCTGGCCACCCTGGCTGAAGTCATCAATGCCATGTGGCTAGCCATCTTTGGCCGAAACATGCCTTTTGCCGGCCTCTCGGAGCCGCTGCTCAACCTGTTCAGTTTCTTCGGCGTCTTCATCCTGTTCAGCGCCATCTACAAGGTGCTGCCTGTGGTGAAGATCGCATTGAGGCGCGCCATCGTGGGCGGCTTCGTGGCGGCACTGCTGTGGGAGGGGGTGCGGCTGATACTAGTGTATTACTTCGTCAACCTCTCCTTCGTCAACGTCGTCTACGGCTCCCTGGCCGCCCTCATCGTGGTGTTGTTGAGCCTGGAGGTGGGCGCGATCATCCTGCTGCTGGGTGCACAGGTGATCGCAGAGCTGGAGTACAACGCACGTCGAGGGCTACCGTGGCACGTGGACTCACGCCGGCAGCCGGTCACCCACCTGGATTGAAGCAAGCAGCACAATAATGGCAGGCCATGCCCCGATGGCCTGTCTCAAGGCCGATGGGCCCGGTCGGTGCGCAGGCGCCGGATCAGCGTCCACAGGCTCTTGCCAGTGAGCATACCCAGCAGGTAGATGACCACCAGGAGTATTGCCATGGGCAACCTGAGGCTCCAGGTGAGGAATCGCACTTCAACCATGACGATATTCTGTACGACGAGAATCAGTACCAACGCCGCAATAAAAATCTTGACCGCCAGCAACAGCTTATCCATGCACGCTCTCCGTCGAATCGGACTCCTTCAAGCTGAGCCCAGGCGCGTCGCCTGTCAACTTCCTGCTTTCAACCACCAGCCGTCAACAAGCCACCCGTACCTTCCCGGGTGGCCGCAGGGTAAAGCAGGTGGCTCAGCCCAGGGCGAAGAGTGCCCCGGCAGCGGCAATCGCGACCCCGAGGCCACGCACGAGACGGCTCTCGCGCGCCATCAGGATGCCGCCGAGCAGGCGACCGGCGTAGGTAATGGCAAGCGTGGCCAGGGTGAAACCCGCCAGGTAGGCGAGCATCGAGACGCCGTGGGGCATCTCGTTACCGTGGGCATGGCCGTGAAACAGCATGAACAGCACGACCACCCCGGCACCAAGCACACTGGGCACCTTGACCAGGGCGGCGATCAGCACACCGGCCAGCAGCACCGACAGGGCGATCCCGAACTCGACCCCGGGCAGGGCCAGGCCACCCCAGGCAAGGCCGGCACCCAGCAGCATGCCGCCGGCCGCGAGCAGGGGCGCCCCCAGGCGCAGCGGGCGAGACTGGCGAAGGCTCCAGAGGCCGATGGCCAGCATCGCCAGCAGGTGGTCGAGCCCCAGCAGCGGGTGACTCAGGCCGGCCGCAAAGCCGCCTTCGTGGTGATGACCGGGGTGGGCAACGGCCAGGCCGGCTACCAGCAACAGGGCCGGCGCGGCGGCCAAGGCCGCCCGGGTGGCGGGGGAAATAGCTGACATCATGAGAACGTTCTCCTGAGCGATGACTGGAACGATGGTGAGGCGATGATGGGAAGTCGGTTGTCAGACGGCCGCAGCCTGGGGCCGGCGCTCCGGCAGCATGCCGCGGTCGAGGATGAAGCGGATGATCGTCTCCAGGCCCACCCCGTCATAGAGATTGGTGAAGACGAAGGGGCGCTCGCCACGCATCTTCTTCGAATCCCGCTCCATGACATCCAGCGAGGCATGCACCTGCTCAGCGATATCGATCTTGTTGATGATCAGCAGATCCGACTTGGTGATGCCGGGCCCGCCCTTGCGCGGAATCTTGTCGCCGGCCGAGACGTCGATCACATAGAGGGTGAGATCGGAGAGCTCGGGGCTGAAGGTGGCCGACAGGTTGTCGCCGCCGGACTCCACCAGCACCAGCTCCAGGCCGCGATGACGCGCCTGCAGGTCGTCGATGGCCGCCAGGTTCATGGAGGCGTCCTCGCGAATGGCGGTATGCGGGCAGCCGCCGGTTTCCACCCCGAGAATGCGATCCGCCGGCAGCGCATCGTGCTTGAGCAGGAAGTCGGCATCTTCGCGGGTATAGATGTCGTTGGTGACCACGGCAATATCGTAGTGGTCACGCAGCGCCAGGCAGAGCTGCTTGAGCAGTGCCGTCTTGCCGGAACCCACCGGGCCGCCGACGCCGATACGTAAACAGTGTGTCATGTCGATCTCTCCTTGGCCGCTTGGGCGGCTTTGTCAGGTTCATGGGATGCCGGGCCAACTGCTGCCTGGTGACATCCGCTGTTCCATCAACTGCGAAACAGCCGCGAATATTGGGTTTCGTGTAGTGCGCTGGCCAACGCCAGGCCAGGCAGCACAGGTCCCAGCTCGTCGTCCTCCAGGGCCAGCGCCTCATCCACCGCCGTCACGAGGGCCGGGCGCAGCCGCTCCACCAGCCGCTGGGCCGAGGTATGGCCAAGCGGCAGCGCCTTGCAGGCCACCGCCAGCTGGTTCTCCAGCCAGGCCCAGGCGAAGCCGAGCAGCGCCTGGCGCACCGGCACGCCACGGACATGGGCCGTCCAGGCGAATGCCGTCACGTAGCCGGCCCCCGGCGGCAGCGCGGGCGACGCTCTCGAAGGACTTTTCTCAGGGCTATTCGGCAGCAGGTCGAGGCTGCCCAGCAGCCGGATCAGCGAAGCCCCCAGGCGCGAATCTTCCGCCGCCAGCTCGGCGGTTTCGCGGTTGGCCGCAAGCCACCGGTCCCACTCGGCCACCGCTTCCCCATCGCCTGCCGCCCAGGCCGCCTGAAGACGCGCCAGCACCGGCAGCTCGCACCGGGTCAGGCCGTCCTCCAGCACCCCTTCCAGCCACTCGCCGAGGCTCGCCTCATCGCTGACCCAGCCCAGCTCGAAGGCACTCTCCAGGCCCTGGGAGAAGGCGAAGGCGCCGATAGGCAGTGCCGGGCTGACCAGTTGCAGGAGCCCCAGCAGGGCGAGGTCATCGCCCCCTCCCTGCCCCGCCACCGCTGCCCGTTCAGTGGGCATGGGTGTGGCCATGTCCATGGGGGTGGCTATCATGATCGTGCTCGTGGTCGTGGTCGTGGTCGTGGTCGTGGTGATGAGCCTGAGAGTGTGAGTGTGAGTGAGGGTGTGAGTGCCCATGACCCAGCTGGTTATAGGCACCGGGCTCGGGGTCGAACGGTGCCTGATGCCGCTCAAGGGTCGCCCCCAGCAGCTCGGCCAGTTCCTCCAGCACATGGTCCGGCGGGAAGCGCACCCAGCCCTGGTCGGGCCTGGCATCGTCGCTGCCCAGGGCTAGCTGCACATGGCGATTGCCCAGGTGGTAGGCCAGCCGCGCCAGCGGCAGGCCGGCGGCTACGCGTGCCGTGACTACCGGTTCGATGGCCGCCCTGATGCGCACGATCTCGCCGCTCTCCGCACGCAGCCCCTCGCCGTCGCGCAGCACCGGGCCCCGGTCGAGGAACAGGCCGAGCTCTCGGCCGGCAGCGCTTTTCGCCTTGAGCCGGCCGCGAATACGCAGCTCAAAGGGCAGCGTCAGGGTGTCGCTGGCCTGGTCGGCCGCGATGGGTCCCAGGCGTTCGGTCAGTTTCAGCATCGTTCATGTCCTTTTTGAGCTTCGAATCCGCAGCCCATTAACCGCGGCTAACCCGGCGACAGGTCTAGGCGGGGGCGCTGTAAATACTTCCCTGTACGCTACCGATTCCTTCCCTGGAATCGGACCCCCGCTGCGACCTGCCCCCGGCGCCGCTAATGTTGGTGGTCATTGCCCCGGCTTGCCTCGAACTTCATCCATGAAGCTCGACTCGAAGCAATCGGCGAGCGTGATGTAGCGCGCGAAGCACGGAGCGCAAAAACCGGAGCATAGTGGGCTATGTGAGGATTTTGAGCACCGCGCGACAAAGCGATACGCACGCGCAGCCATTGGTTCAAAACAGGTGGTAGCGCTGGGCCAACGGCAGCTCGGTGGCCGGCTCGCAGGTCAGCAGCTCGCCGTCGCAGTGCACCTCGTAGGTCTGCGGGTCGACGGTCAGCTCCGGGCAGGCGTCGTTGAGTTTCATGTGCTGCTTGCGCACGCCGCGCACGTTGCGACACGCCGAAAGCTCACTGTGCAACCCCAGCCGCTCCTTGATGCCGGCCTCGATGGCCGCCTGGCTGACGAAGCTGAGGCGAGTGGCGCTGGCCGCACGGCCCAGGGCACCGAACATGAAACGGTAATGCACCGGCTGCGGCGTCGGGATCGAGGCATTGGGGTCGCCCATGGGGGCACCGGCGATCATGCCGCCCTTGATGATGAGTGCCGGCTTGACGCCGAAGAAGGCCGGGTCCCACAGCACCAGGTCGGCCAGCTTGCCCAGCTCGATGGATCCCACCTCATGCGCGATGCCGTGGGTGATGGCCGGGTTGATGGTGTACTTGGCGATATAGCGCTTGGCGCGGAAATTGTCGGCGCCCAATGCCGCGTCTTCCGGCAGCAGCCCGCGCTGCACTCTCATCTTGTGGGCGATCTGCCAGGTGCGGCACACCACCTCGCCCACCCTGCCCATGGCCTGGGAGTCCGAGGCGATCATGGAGATCACCCCCAGGTCGTGAAGAATGTCCTCGGCAGCGATGGTCTCACGGCGAATGCGCGAGTCGGCGAAGGCCACGTCCTCGGGTATGTTCGGGTCCAGATGGTGGCACACCATCAGCATGTCGAGATGCTCGTCGATGGTATTGACCGTGTAGGGCCGCGTCGGGTTGGTGGACGACGGCAGCACGTAGGACTTCGCGCAGGCGGTAAGGATATCCGGCGCATGGCCGCCCCCCGCCCCCTCGGTATGGTACGTATGAATGCCGCGCTCCTTGAACGCCGCCAGCGTGTCCTCGACGAAACCCGACTCGTTCAGGGTATCGGTATGAATCGCCACCTGGACGTCGTACTCGTCGGCGACGCTCAGGCAGTTGTCGATGGATGCCGGGGTGGTGCCCCAGTCCTCGTGGAGCTTGAGGCCCATGGCGCCGGCAACGAGCTGGGCCTCCAGCGCCTCCGGCAGGCTGGCGTTGCCCTTGCCCAGCAGGCCGATGTTCATGGGCATCTCGTCCACCGCCTGGAGCATCTTGCCGATGTGCCAGGGCCCGGGCGTGCAGGTGGTGGCCTTGGAGCCGGTGGCGGGCCCGGTACCGCCCCCGAGCATGGTGGTAATGCCACTCATCAGCGCCTCCTCCACCTGCTGGGGGCAGATGAAGTGGATATGGGCGTCGATACCGCCAGCCGTCAGGATCATGCCTTCGCCGGCGATGATCTCGGTGCCGGGGCCGATGACGATCGCCACATCGGGCTGGGTATCGGGATTGCCCGCCTTGCCGATGGCTTTGATGCGGCCGGCCTTGAGCCCCACGTCGGCCTTGACGATGCCCCACCAGTCGAGGATCAGGGCATTGGTGATCACGGTATCCATCACCGCGTCGTCATGGCGCTGGCTCTGGCCCATGCCATCACGGATCACCTTGCCGCCGCCGAACTTGACCTCGTCGCCGTAATGGGTCGCATCGTCCTCGACCTGGATCCACAGCTCGGTGTCGCCCAGGCGCACCCGGTCGCCGGTGGTGGGGCCGTACATGTCGGCATAGGCCTGGCGGCTGATCTTGTTATCGGGCTTCATGGCTTGCCTCCCTTGTCCGCCGTGTCGATCACGCCCATCACCTCGCCGCGGAAGCCATACACATGACGACGGCCGACGAAGGGAATCAAGGTCACCTCGCGGGACTGGCCGGGCTCGAAGCGGATGGCCGTGCCCGCCGCCACGTCGAGGCGGTGCCCACGCGCGCGGTCGCGATCGAAGGTCAGCGCCGGATTGGCCTCGGCAAAGTGATAGTGGGAACCGATCTGGATCGGCCGGTCGCCGGTATTGGCGACCTCGATACTGATCCGTTCACGCCCCTCGCAGAGCGCGATCTCGCCATCCTTCAGTTGATACTGTCCTGGAATCATGGGGCCGGGAATCATGGATGTTTTCCCTCCTGCAGCCAGTGTTAGACGATGGGCGAATGAACCGTGACCAGCTTCGTTCCATCCGGGAAAGTCGCTTCCACCTGCACCTCGTCGACCATCTCGGCCACGCCCTCCATGACGTCATCACGGCTGAGGATCTCGCGGCCGTAGCTCATCATTTCGGCGACGGTGCGGCCGTCACGGGCGCCCTCCATGATCTCGGCACTGATCAGGGCCACCGCCTCGGGGTAGTTGAGCTTGAGCCCGCGCGCTCGGCGACGTTCGGCAAGCAGGGCGGCGGTAAACAGCAGCAGCTTGTCCTTGTCTCTGGGGGTCAGTTCCATGAGATTCTCCTGGAGAGTCAGGTAAACCAGATACGGGGGGGATGGGCACATGTACCGCTCAGCAGCGGCCTGAGACACGCCCAGGCCTGCTGGCAGATTTCCCATGCCTCATTGCGTTCGTTGCCCAGATAGCGCAGCAGCAGGACGCCATGACGCACCGTCACCGCCCAGCGTGGGCTGGTGGCTATGGCATCACGCAACGCTTCGATGGCCTCGCCCTCGTCGCCCAGCCCCACCGCCCATAGCGTGGCCTGCACCGTGGCGCCACCCTGCCCCCAGCGCCCGGCGAAACGCGGGTGCAGCGGGTCCAACGGCTGGCGTTCCAGCCAGAGCGGCTTGCCGTCTCGCATCAGGCGAAAGCGCTGGTCGATGCGGCCGGAGACATAGGGCAGGTCGCTCGCCGGACGCCCCAGCGCCAGCACCTCCCAGCCCAGGCAGCGCGCCGAGCCGGCAAGGTCGATATGCGTCGACTGCTCTCCCATGGAGCCGTCGAAGGCGATGGTCTCCTGGGGCAGCCATTCGAGAATGGCGCCGTCGGCCACTTCAAGGTGGGTCTGCTGGCCCCAGGCCACGCCATGGCTGTCGGCGCGGTAGAGCTTGTTGGCGGCGGGCGTAGTCAGCAGCGCACGGGCATCCGCGCCCACCCGGGCCGAGATCGCCAGCCTGTCGCCACTGACCAACCCTCCCGGCGGATGCAGCAGGTAAACGTGGCAGGTGCCCGACCGTCCTTCGGGATAGAACGGCCGCTGTACCCGTAGCGGCCCCTGGTGACGCGCACGAACCATGCGCGTGACCCCGTCACGTGCCTCGAAGGCGAGTGCCAGCGAGGCCGCCCAGTGGCGCCCCGCATCGAAGCGGTGGCCGGAATCCGCCGTCGGCATGTTGTCCAGTGAGGTTTCGCAGGCAGTCATGGGTGCCCCGTGGCAAAGCGTGTCTGACTCTGTCTCAGCAAAGGTCGTACCAGAATGGTGAATGCCCATGTTTGCCATTCTGGAACAATGCTTTACGACGAAATGAGAGGGCGAATAGACCGGCTGTCGACGCTTCGTGGTGCATGAAGCCGCCTGGCGACGCACCATGTCAGTGCGGTGGCCGCCAGGCAAACGCCATTACAGTGCAGAGGAATGGACACCTGGCTGTCCGCTACACCGTCAGGTGCTCCTTTATCAGCCCGTCCGACAGCTCCCCGATGTCTCCCTTGGCCACCGGGCGACCACGGTTCATGATCACGAAGCGATCCGCGTACTTGCGGGCGAAGGGCAGCTTCTGCTCCACCAGCAGCACCGTGAGGCCATCCTCGTCGATCAGCTTGCGGATCACCTCGCCGATCTGGGCGACGATATTGGGCTGGATCCCCTCCCCCGGCTCATCGAGGATCAACAGGCGGGGCTCGATCACCAGCGCCCGGCCGATGGCCAGCTGCTGCTGCTGCCCCCCGGAGAGATCACCGCCACGGCGGTGTTTCATCTCGGCGAGCACCGGGAACAGCTCGAACACCCGTTCCGGGATGCTGCGCTTGCCATCGCGGCGTGCCGCCAGCCCGGTACGCAGGTTCTCCTCCACCGTCATCAGCGGAAATATCTGGCGTCCCTGGGGCACATAGCCGATGCCCAGGCGCGAGCGCTCCTCAACCCGCTTCCTGGTCAGCTCAACGTCATCCGCGTAGCGGATGCTGCCGCTGGAGATGGCCACCTCGCCCATGATCGCCTTGAGCAGCGTGGTCTTGCCGACGCCGTTGCGCCCCATCACGCAGGTGCACTGGCCGGCAGGCACGTCCAGTTCGAGGTCCCACAGGGTATGGCTCTCGCCGTAGTACTGGTTGAGCTTGTCGACGGTCAGCATCAGGCCACCTCCTCTTCGGCGTCGGCCCCCAGGTAGACCTCGACCACTTTCGGGTCGTTGGACACCTGGTCCATGCTGCCCTCGGCCAGCACGCTGCCCTGATGCAGCACCGTCACCTTGCGCGCAATGGAGCGCACGAAGCCCATGTCGTGCTCCACAACCACCACCGACTGCTTGCCGGCAAGGCCGGTGAGCAGCTCGGCGGTGCGCTCCATCTCCTGCTCGGTCATGCCGGCCACCGGCTCGTCGACGAGCAGCAGACGCGGCCGCTGCATCAGCAGCATGCCGATCTCCAGCCACTGTTTCTGGCCATGGGAGAGGATGCCCGCCGGACGCAGGCGAAGCTCGGCAAGGCCGATGGTTTCCAGCACCTCCTCGATACGATCGCGAATGGCCGGCGTCATTCTTGCCGTGAGGGTCGGCAGGATGCGCTTGTCCGCCGCCATGGCCAGCTCCAGGTTCTCGAACACCGTCAATGCCTCGAACACGGTGGGCTTCTGGAACTTGCGGCCAATGCCGAGGCTGGCGATCTCCGGCTCGTTCATGGTCAGGAGATCATGGCGGCTGCCGAACCACACCTTGCCGGCATCGGGGCGGGTCTTGCCGGTGATGATGTCCATCATGGTGGTCTTGCCGGCCCCGTTGGGCCCGATGATGCAGCGCAGCTCGCCGTCGTCGATGGTCAGGTTCAGGTCGTTGATCGCCTTGAAGCCATCGAAGCTGACCGTGACGTCCTCGAGGTAAAGGATGGGCCCATGGCGCACATCCACCGGCGATGCCGCCGGCACCAGGAAGTCGAACACACGATCCCGGTCGGCCAGTGATCTGAGAAAGTTCATGCCGATACCTCCTTGCCGCGGGGAGTGGGCGATGCGTCGTCCTCGCCCCGGTGTTTCCGGCGCCGGACACGATAGGCCAGCAGCCCAGCCACCCCCTTGGGCAGGAATACCGTCACCAGCACGAACATCGCGCCCAGGGCGAACAGCCAGGCATCCGGCATCACCCCGGTGAAGACCGTCTTGGCGTAGTTGACCAGGATGGCGCCGATCACCGCGCCGTAGAGCGTCGCGCGGCCGCCCAGCGCCACCCAGAGTACGATCTCGATGGAGAAGACCGGCGAGAATTCGCTGGGGTTGATGATGCCCACCTGGGGTACGTAGAGCGCCCCCGCCAGGCCGGCCAGCATCGCCGAGACGACGAAGACGAACAGCTGGAAACGCTCGACCCGGTAGCCGATGAAGCGCGTGCGAGCCTCCGCATCGCGGGTCGCCACGCAGACCCGGCCCAGCTTGCTGCCGACGATGGCACGGCACAGGACGTAGCCCACGGCCAGGGCCACCCCGGTGGCGATGAACAGCCCCAGCCGGGTGGCATCGCTGCGCAGGCTGAAGCCGAGGATGTCGCGGAAGTCGGTCAGGCCGTTGTTGCCGCCGAAGCCCATCTCGTTGCGGAAGAAGGCCAGCATCAACGCGAACGTCAGTGCCTGGGTGATGATCGAGAGATAGACGCCGGTCACCCGCGAGCGGAAAGCCAGGAACCCGAACACCAGTGCCAGCAGGCCCGGTGCCAGCAGCACCATGATGAAGGCGAACCAGGCCATGTCGAAGCCGGTCCAGTACCAGGGCAGGCTGTCCCAGTTGAGGAACACCATGAAGTCCGGGAGTTCGGGGTGACCGTAGACGCCGCGGTCGCCGATCTGGCGCATCAGGTACATGCCCATGGCATAGCCGCCCAGGGCGAAGAAGGCGCCGTGCCCCAGGCTGAGTATCCCGAGGTAGCCCCAGATCAGGTCGACCGCCACCGCCAGCAGCGCATAGCTCAGGTACTTGCCCAGCAAGTTAACGGTATAAGCACTGACATGGAGCGGGTGCCCCTGGGGAACGGCCACGTGCAGGATCGTCACCAGGGCCAGGGCGGCGAGCAGCACGCCGAGGAACAGCTGGGTCGATCGCTCGGTAAAGGGTCTTCCAAGCCAATGCATGCGTTAGCCCTCCGCTGCCCGGCCCTTCTGCGGAAAGAGTCCGCGGGGGCGCTTCTGGATGAAAAGAATGATGAAGACGAGCACGATGATCTTGGCCAGCACGGCACCCGCCCAGGGCTCGAGCACCTGGTTGATCACGCCCAGCGACAGTCCCGCCACCAGGGTGCCCCAGAGGTTCCCCACCCCGCCGAAGACCACCACCATGAAGGAATCGATGATGTAGTTCTGCCCCAGGTTGGGGCCGACGTTGGTGAGCTGGGAGAGCGCCACCCCGGCCAGGCCGGCCACCCCGGAGCCCAGGGCGAAGGTCAGGATGTCGACCCGGGTCGCACGGATGCCCATGGAGCGTGCCATGGCCCGGTTCTGGGTCACGGCGCGCACCTCCAGGCCGAGCCGGGTGCGTCGCATGACCAGCATCAGCCCGGCAAATACCACCAGCGCAAAGCCAAGCACATACATGCGGTTCAGGGTCAGCGACAGGGCGTCGTTGATCACCAGGGAGCCGCTCATCCACTCGGGGGTGATGACGGTTCTGTTGAGTGGTGAGATGCCGGTTCTCACCAGCTGCTGGAGAATCAGGCTGATACCGAAGGTGGCCAGCAGCGTCTCCAGCGGGCGCCCCTTGAGGAACTGGATCACGCCGCGCTCGATGGCGATGCCCGCCAGAGCGGCGACCATGAAACCGGCGGGAATCGACAGGATCAGCGCCAACCCCGGCTGGCCCGGCAGCAGCTGCTGCATCGCCCAGGTGGTATAGGCGCCCAGCATGATCAATTCACCATGGGCCATGTTGATCACGCCCATCACGCCGAAGGTGATGGCCAGGCCGATGGCGGCGAGCACCAGCACCGAGCCCAGGCTCAGGCCGAAGTAGAGGGTCTCGAGTCCGCGGTTGATGCGCAGGTTCTGCTCGATGCTGTTCAGCGCCGCCTGGGCGGCGTCGGCGACCACCGGGTCATCGCCCATTACCGCACGATTCAATGCCACCCGCACCCGGGGATGGAGGCTCCCCTTCAGGTCGGCAACGGCATCGACTTCCCCCTGCTCCAGGCGGTGGATCGCCAGCGCCTGGGTCAGCCTGGCACGCACCCGGCGATCCTCCTCCTGCTCGATCACACCGGCCAACGGCTCCGCCAGGTCGGCATCGACCTCGCCGAGCAGCCGTTCCGCCGAAGCGCGGCGCAGCGCCAGGTCGGCCGAGTAGAGGTCGACCACGGCGATGGCGCTGCGCAGCTGATTGCGCAGGGCATTGTTGATACCGATGCGATCCAGCTCGCGGCGGGACATCTCACCGAGTGCCTCACCGGACAGCGCATCCTCCACCGGCCATTCGCGGCCACGGTTGTCGAGCACCACCACGAAGCGGCCATCGTCGGTACGCTGCAGGCGACCGTCGAGGAGTGCCGAGAGCCAGTCGCGGGCGCGCGGATCGTCACTCTGGACGATGGCGTCGATGGCTTCGCCCTTGGCCGGATAGGAGGCGACATCCAGCGCTTCGAGCAGCTCGAGGGCCGCGGCGTCATCGCCGGCCTCGGAAGACTGTGCTTGTGCAGCCCCGGCCGTGAGACACAGGGAGAGCAGCAGGATCAGCAGCGCCAGGCAGCGAGAAGGTCGGCCAGCAGCGCTGCCGGCACTCGCCTTGACCGCCACTGGCCAGGGCAACGGGAAAATCCTCATCGGAGCTTTCCTTTGGATAGAGACAAGATGGCGTGCGCCCCGCCGCCCGGCCGGACGGCGGGGAGATCGACTGACCGGCTTATTCGGCCAAGGCAGCCTCGGCTTCTTCGGCCGCAGTGCTGCCGCCACAGGAGCCGGTGGCGACATTGAAGTTGCCGCAGCGCATCGGTGCACGCCAGTCGGCAATCAGGTCACGGGAGCCGGGCAGGTAGTCGGACCAGGCGTCGCCGGCCACGGTGGAAGGCGTCTGCCAGACGATGTCGAACTGGCCGTTGTCCTGCACCTCGCCGATCAGCACCGGCTTGGTGATGTGGTGGTTGGGCATCATCGCCGCATAGCCGCCGGTCAGGTTGGGCACGGTGACGCCGATGATCGCCTCCTTGATCGCGTCGACGTCGGTGGTGCCGGCCTTGCGCACCGCCTCGGCCCACATGTTGAAGCCGATGTAGTGGGCCTCCATGGGGTCGTTGGTCACCGCCTCCTCGTCGCCGGTGTAGTCGATCCAGGCGTCGATGAAGTCATAGTTCTCGTCGGTGTCGACGCTCATGAAGTAGTTCCAGGCCGCCAGGTGGCCGACCAGCGGAGCGGTGTCGATGCCGGAGAGCTCCTGCTCGCCCACCGAGAAGGCCACCACGGGAATGTCGGCGGCGTCGATGCCCTGGTTGGCCAGTTCGCGGTAGAACGGCACGTTGGCATCGCCGTTGATGGTGGACACCACCGCGGTCTTCTTGCCCTCACTGCCGAAGCGACGAATCTCGGCGACGATGTTCTGCCAGTCTGAGTGACCGAAGGGCGTGTAGTTGATCATGATGTCGTCGTCGGCCACCCCGTGCTCTTCCTTGAGGAAGGCCTCGAGGATACGGTTGGTGGTGCGCGGATAGACGTAGTCGGTGCCGGCCAGCACCCAGCGCTCCACGCCCACCTCGTTCAGCAGGTACTCGACGGCGGGAATGGCCTGCTGGTTGGGCGCCGCTCCGGTATAGAAGACGTTCTCGGAGGACTCCTCGCCCTCATACTGCACCGGGTAGAACAGCAGGCCGTTGAGCTCCTCGAAGACGGGCAGCACGGCCTTGCGCGAGACCGAGGTCCAGTTACCGAAGACCACATCGACTTCATGCTGGGCCAGCAGCTCGCGGGCGCGTTCGGCGAACAGCGGCCAGTTGGAGGCCGGGTCGACCACCACCGCCTCGAGCTGGCGACCCAGCAGGCCGCCCTGCTCGTTCTGCTGTTCGATCAGCATTTCCACGGTGTCCTTGAGGGTCGACTCACTGATCGCCATGGTGCCGGAAAGGGAGTGGAGGATGCCTACCTTGATCGGGTCCTCCGCCAGCACCTGGGCGCTGAAGCCTAGGCTAGCAGTGGTGACCAGGGCGGCGGCCGCCAGCTGCGAGGGACGGAGATTGGTACGGAGATAGGGACGGGACAGAACCTTGCGTCGGGATGCGTTCACTTGTCACTCCTTGCACCTTCCTGCAGGAAGGTTTCATTGTGATGGCATCGCATCGGGGTCGATGGACCGCCGGTGCGGGTCTCAGCCATCAGCCTTTGCAAGGCTTGCGCCATCCGCTCGCGTAAACCGATAAAGCAAAGCGTTTCAATGAAATGGAGCTACCTCGTCGCACCCTCGACATGCCTCATGGCACCGCCATGGTGCAGCAAAAGCGCCTCGCCTCGCCTCGCCCTGCACCGTTGGCGTGCACGACGAACAAAAAAGGGGCACCGGTCTGCACCGGCACCCCCAAGGACGAAACGTTATGCAATCGATCAGGCGCGTGCGCTGCGAATCCGAGCCATGCCCTGCTTCACCACCGGCAGCAGCAGTGACAGCGCGGCGATGATCAGCAGCCACATGGAGATCGGCTTGTCGATGAAGATCGACCAGTCGCCACCGGAGATCTGCAGTGCCCGGCGCATGGACTCTTCCATGATGGCACCGAGGATCAGCGCCAGGATCAGCGGCGCCGCCGGGAAGCCGAACAGGCGCATGCCCAATCCCACCAGGCCGAATCCCAGCAGCAGGAGAAGATCGAAGACGCTGAAGCTCATGCCGTAGACCCCCACCATGCAGAAGATCAGGATCAGCGCCAGCAGCAGCGGCCGCGGCATCTCGAGAATCTTGGCGATATAGGGAATCAACGGCAGGTTGAGCACCAGCAGGAAGATGTTGCCGATGTACATACTGGCGATGACGCCCCAGAACACGTCGGGACGGTCCACCAGCATGGCCGGCCCCGGGCTGACGCCCATGACCAGCAGCGCGCCCAGCAGCACCGCCGTGGTGCCGGAACCGGGCACGCCGAGCGTCAGCAGCGGGACGAAGGAGCCGGTACAGGCGGCATTGTTGGCCGCCTCGGGGGCCGCGACGCCCTTGATATTGCCCTTGCCGAAGGTATCCCCGTCCTTGGCCAGGCGCTTCTCCATGCTGTAGCCCAGGAATGAACCGATAGTGGCACCGGCCCCCGGCAATACGCCGGTGAAGAAACCGAGCACGGAGCTGCGGGCGATGGGCGGCGCGATCTCGCGAACCTCGCTGCGGCTCAGCTTCAGCGAACCGATGGCATTGCGCGGCTGCTCCTTGCCACCGCCACCGCGCAGCAGCATGTAGAACACTTCGGCCAGGGCGAAGATACCCAGCGCCACGACCAGGAAGTCGATGCCGTCGAGCAGATGAGCGGTGCCGAAGGTGAAGCGCTCCGTGCCGGTCTGCAGGTCGATGCCCATGATCGAGATCATCACCCCGATCACGGCGGCGATCAGCCCCTTGACCAGTGACTTGTCGGAGAGCGACACCACCGCGGTCAGCCCCAGCACCATCAGGGAGAAGTACTCGGCCGGCCCGAAGCTGACCGCGACCTTCGACAGCATCGGTGCCACCAGCATCAGGAAGACGATGGAGATGGTGCCACCGACGAAGGACGCATAGGCGGCGATGGCCAGGGCCTTGCCCGCCAGCCCCTGCTTGGCCATGGGATAGCCGTCGAACGAGGTCGCCACGGTACCGGCAACGCCCGGCGCGTTGAGCAGGATCGACGAGCTCGAGCCACCGAAGATGGCGCCGTAGTACACCCCTGCCATCAGGATCAGGCCGGACGAGGGCTCCATGGCAAAGGTGATCGGGATCATCAGCGCCAGGGCACTGATCGGCCCGAGGCCCGGCAGCATGCCGATGATGGTGCCGGCAAAGACCCCGGCGAAGACGTAGACGATGTTCATCGGCTCCAGCGCGATACCGAAGCCGTACATCAGGTTGTTCAGCGATTCCATGGGAGACTCCGGGCCGTGGTCAGAGCGGCAGCAAACCGGTGGGCAGATAGACGCCCATGATCCGGGTCATGGTCAGGTAGAGAGTCAGTACGACGCCCAGCGAGGTGGCCAGGTTGACCCCATGGCGGCGATAGCCGTAGTACCAGGCCAGCCCGAAGACCAGCGATACGGAGGCCAGCACGAAGCCTACCGGCACCAGCAGCAGCGCGTAGGCCACGATGGCCAGGGTGGTCACGATGACCCGCGACCATGGCTTCAGCAGCAGCGGGGCGGCCTGCTCTTCGGGGTCCAGCTCCTCGGGTATGTCCTGTGCCTTGGGCTTCTCCAGGAACAACAGCAGGGACAGGCCCAGCAGCGTGAAGCCCAGCACCTTGGGAAACATGTCGGAGTCGATCGGCCTTGGCAGCGGAAAGGGACGGATCTGCCAGGCCATGGCCAGGTAGCCTACCGCTAGCGCGGCCAGCACCAGTGCAATGATCTGGTTGGTATTGAGTCGAGTCATGGCGGACCTCGAGCCTGAAGGGCTCAAGCAGTGCTGAAGGTACGGACGAGAGCCCCGTTGCGGGGCCCTCGCCGACGATGGCTCGTAACGGTTTACTCGCCGAGCAGACCGAGTTCGCTCAGGACTTCGCTGAAGAGTTCCTTCTGCGCATCGAGGAACTCGCCGAACTCCTCGCTGTTCTGGTAGGCGTCGAGCCAGCCCAGCTGGTCACGAGCATCCTGCCAGCCGTCGGTTTCCAGCATGCGGGCAAACAGGTCCTCGTAGTAGGACACCGCCTCGGCCGGCATGTCCGGGGCACCCATCACGCCACGCCAGATATCGAAGGTGTAGTCGATGCCCTGCTCCTGGTAGGTCGGAATGTCGGCCAGGACGCCGCCCATGCGCTCGGGGGCCGAGACGCCCAGCGCCCTGACGTCGCTGCCCTCACCCAGCTGACCGGAGGCTTCGCCGGCGCCGGTGATGACCGCCTCGACGTGGCCACCCATCAGGCTGGTCATCGCTTCGCCGCCACCGGAGAAGGGAATGTAGTTGACCTCTGCCGCGTTCAGGCCGGCAGCCGAGGCCAGGCCGGCGATGGAGATATGGTCCATGGAGCCCGGCGCACTGCCGCCACCGATGCTCAGGCCCGGGTTCTCTTCGACGGCCGCGAACAGGTCGTTGAGATCCTGATACTCGGAATCCTGCGCCACCAGTACGATGGAGTAGTCGGTGATGAGGCGGGCGATCGGCGTAAAGTCGGTATGATCGTGGCGCGAGGTACCGGCCAGCGGCACCAGGATGATCGGCGGGCTGGTGGCGAACAGCTTGTGGGGGTTGCCGCTGTCGCGGGCGATCTGGGCCCAGGCGACGGCACCGCCACCACCCGGCACGTTGATGGCCGCGAAGTTCTGATCGGCCAAGCCCTCTTGCTGAATCACCCGCGAGGTGGTGCGCACCAGGGTATCCCAGCCACCGCCCGGGTTGGCCGGCGCGATGAACTCGATGGAACGAGTCGGGGTCCATTCATCGGCACTGGCAGCAGTCGTTACACCGGCGACAGCGGCCAGCGGCAAGGCCAGCAGCGTCAGGCGCTTGAGGGAAAGCTTGGTAGTCATGGCGTTCTCCGGGTTCGGCATCTTGTTGTGTGATCTGTTGCGTGATCGTTATGTGGTCGCCCTTGGGCGCTACCATGTGAACGTTAGAAGAGCGCCACCTTGGCCACAAGCTTCTGAACATAAATGACAAATAGTCCTTTACGCCCATTCTGTCCATTCTGTTCACGGAGGCCTTCCCACTCGCCTTCCCCCCTCCACGCCCCTCTTCAACTGGCCTTTCTCAGCTAGCCTTCTTCAACTAGCTTTCCTCAGCTAGCCTTCTTCACACCAGGGCGACGTATCGCCCAGCAGTCGGTAGCGACGCTCCGGTCGGCCCACGTCACCGTAGCCCAGCTCGGCGCCCACCACCTGCACCGAAACCAGAAACTCCAGGTAGCGACGGGCCGTGGAGCGGCTGGCGCCCATGGCGCGGGCCACCTCCATGGCGGCCAGCGGGGATGCGGCTTGCTCGAGCGCCGACACCACGGTGCGCAGCGTCAAGCGATCGATTCCCTTGGGCAGGCTGCGCGCACCGCCTCCCGGCGCCCCCTCGGGACGCAGCCGGGTCAATGCCCTGTCGAGCTCCTCCTGGCTCATCTCGCTGCGGGCGGTCAGGGCGGCACGCTCGCGACGGAAGCGCGCGAGCATCTGCGCCATACGAGCGGCCTGGACCGGCTTGATCAGGTAGTCGAAGACCCCGCCACGCAGGGCCTCGGCGATGGTTTCCACCTCCCGGGCAGCGGTAATCATCACGATATCCACCTGCAGGTAATCCCGGCGCAGCGACCAGAGCAGTTCGAGCCCCTCCACGTCCGGCAGGTAGGCATCGAGCAGGACCAGATGTACCGTATCGGCCTGTCGGGACATCAGCGACCGCGCCTCGGCACCGCTTCTGGCCATGCCCACCACCCGGAAGCCTTCGCTCTGCTCGATGAAGGCTCGGTGGATATCGGCAATGCGAAAGTCGTCCTCGACGATCAGGATGCCAAACTCCGCAGGCGAATCGTCCGATTCATGCATATCATTACCCCCGCGATGTCTTCTGCATCGTCTTGTGCTTATGGTTGTGCTTATGGGTTGTGCTTGTGGTCATGTACGATTCATGGTCTGCCCTGTCGCGGCGGCTGGCCCTGCCCCCGCTGACGGCGACCGGCACAGGGAGCGATCGAGCACGGCGATGAAGCAGGCCCCTCCCAGCTCGCTCTCCTCCAGCGTAATGGCGCCACCGTTCTCCCGACACAGGCGGCTGACCAGGGCCAGGCCGATGCCGTGATGCTTGCCCGGCTTGGTGGAGAAGCCTTCCTGGAAAATCGCCTCGACGTGCTCGTGGGGGACGCCGGGGCCATTATCCTCCACCTCGATGAGCAGCTGCTCACCCAGATCGGTGAAGAACAACCTCACCCGCGGCCCCTCCTCGGCATGACGGTCGCCCTGTAGCGCCGCATGGCAGGCATTGTCCAGCAGGTTGCCGATCACCGTCATCAGGACCTCCTGGCCCGTCACCGTGAGCGGTTCGACCAGCGAGCTCTGCTCGTCGATCTCCAGCTGCACGCCAAGCTCCCTGGCCCGGGTCAGCTTGCCGAGCAGGGTGCCGCTGACCACCGGGTCGCCCACATGCTTCATCAGGAAGGTCATCTGGGCCTGCTGATGCGCACTCTCCTGATGAATCAAGGCGATGGCATCCTCGATACGGCCGAGCTGGAGCATCCCGGAAATGGTATAGAGCTTGTTGGAGAACTCATGGGCCTGGGCACGCAGCATGTCCACGTCCCGGCTGGCGGCATTCAACGCATTGGAGAGCTCGACGATCTCGCGCCGGCTGCGGAAGGTCGCCACCGCCCCTTCGACCTCACCCGCGTGATGGATAGGCACCCGGTTGACCACCACCGGATGGTCCCCCAGCCACATGTCCTGGTCGAACTGATGCTCGCCTCGCTCCATGACCTCGATCAAACGCGAGTTGGGAACGATGTCCTGAACCGGCTGCCCGACGACCGCATGCACCGGCGGCAGGCCCAGAAAGCGCCGCGCCTGCTGGTTGACCAGGGTGATCTGGCCCTCGCGATTCACCGCCAGGATCCCCTCGTGAATCGACTGCAGGATCGCCTCCTTCTCCATGGCCAGGCGGGCTATCTCGTAGGGCTCGAGGCCCAGGATCACCCGCTTGAGATGGCGCGACAGGCCATAGGCACCGGCAAAGCCGAGCACGATCATGAGTGCCACCAGCCACCAGCCCAGGCTGGTGTGCTCGACCACGTCCATGGCCACCCGGTCGAGCATGAAGCCCACCGACACGATACCGATGATATTGCCCTCGGCGTCGAGGACCGGCGTCTTGCCGCGCATGGCCTCGCCCAGCGACCCGGTGGCTTCCGAGACATAGGACTCGCCATGCAGCAACGCCCGGTCGTTGTCACCGCCGACCATCGGCTGGCCGAGCCGCTCGGGCAGGGGATGGGAATAGCGAAGCCCCTCGTTATTGCCCACCACCACGTAGCGCGCACCGGTCTCCCGCCGGATGCGCTCGGCAATGGGCTGGATCGTGGCGCTAGGATCGGGGTCGTCGAAGGCGGCAATGAGCTCGGGGATGCTGGCCACGCTCAGCGCCACGGCCAGGGCTCGCTGGCCAATCTGGTCGCTGATGATCTCGCCCTTGCGGTGGTTGAGGTAGGCACCCTGGGCCAGCAGCATGCCGGCCAGCAGAACGCCGACCAGCAGCATCACCTGCAGGCGGAAGCTGCGCGTGAGCCAGCCGCGCCGCGGTCGGCCACGACGCATACGCTGGAGCTCGGCAATGGATTCTCTGCGCGGGGAGGACATGGGCTGAGGCTCGGCGCTGGTGAAAGCATCATTGTCGCATGCTGCCGAAGCCGAGGCACCCCAGCGATTCCGGGCAATGGGCAAGCCCATCGGACGATACCGACGGGCTTGCAGGCAATCATCCCACCATCGCTTGCCGTAGACGAGGGCTCGCCAGCTCACCGATCAACGTGACCAGCGCCAGTGCAGCCAGCAGCCATGGCCAGTGGATGCCGAACTCGATGCGAGCGATACCCAGCGCGTCGACGAAGATCACCAGGATGCCCAGGGGGCTGACATAGCGCACCATGAACAGCCAGAGAGCATGCCAGCGTGGCGACAGGCCCAACTCATCACGGAAGGTCTCGTTCTTCAGCACGAAGCCGGCCAGCAGCACCATGCCCAGGCCTCCCAGCGGCATCATCCAGCGCGAGGTAAGGTAGTCGAGCCAGTCGAAGAAGTGGCGCCCCGCCAGCGTCCAATCCGCGCCCAGGTTGAACGACAGCATGGCCATGGTGCTGATCAGCCACAATACGATGCCGGTCCCCCAGGCCGCCGCGCGGCGCGAGAACCCCTTGTTGTCGCACAGCCAGGAGACGGTGGCCTCGACCATGGAAATCGATGAGGTCAGCGCCGCCATGGAGAGCATGACGAAGAACAGGATCCCGAAAAGGGTGCCCATGGGCATGGCCTGGAAGGCCAGCGGCAGGCTCATGAAGATCAGTCCAGGCCCTTCCCCCGGATCCATGCCGTTGGCGAAGATCACCGGGAAGATGGCCAGCCCCGCCATCAGCGCCACCAAGGTATCGGCCACGGCGACACTAAAGGTGGTGCGCACGATGGAGGCCCGCGCCGGCAGGTAGCTGCCATAGGTGAGAATCGCCCCGGAGGCCAGCGACAGGGTGAAGAAGGCATGGCCCAGGGCGGCCAGCATGCCATCGCTGGAGAGGCTTCCGGTATCGAAGGAGAACAGGAAGCGCCAGGCTTCCCCGAAGCCCCCGGAAGTCATCCCGTAACCGATCAGGATCAGCAGCATGATCACCATGCCGGGCATCATCCAGGTCACGCTGCGCTCGATCCCGGCCTGCACCCCCTTGCCGACGATCAACATGGTCAGCACCACTACCAGGGTGCTCCAGAAGCCCAGGTTGAGGGGGTTTTCGTTATTGGCAACGAAGATCGCCACCATGTCGTCGACGCCGCTGCCGGCCAGGCCGCCTGTCAGCATCTTCCACAGGTAGGAGAACGACCAGCCGGCCACCACCACGTAGAACGACAGGATCATGAAGCCGGCCAACATCGCCAGCCAGCCCAACAGCGACCAGGCCGAAGAGCGGCCCGACTCGGTCACCACCCGGCGAACCGCGTCGATGGGGCTGCCACGACCGCGACGACCGAAAGCGATCTCGGTCATCATCACCGGCACACCCACCGCGAGAATGCAGGCCAGGTAGACGAGCACAAAGGCCCCGCCGCCGTGCTCGCCGGTGATGTAGGGAAACTTCCAGATATTGCCCAGGCCGACGGCGGAACCGGTTGCCGCCAGCACGAAGCCCCAGCGGCCGAGCCACTGAGCGCGAGGTTGTTGAGGAGTCGTCATGGATCACCAGGGGATGCGTTGTTAGCAATTGACGCAGCAATATGACCGGCATAATACCAATCTTGCAACGCAATTTTATTGTTTAGTTTCAGTAATTCGGACGTTAAACCTGACAAGCAAAAAGAACGGCCCCCATCGGGTGACGGGGGCCGCTTCATCGATCAGTCGTCCTTGAGCACACCGCGACGGATCTGATCCTCCTCGATGGATTCGAACAGGGCCTTGAAGTTGCCCTCGCCGAAGCCGTCGTTACCCTTGCGCTGGATGATCTCGAAGAAGATCGGTCCGATCACGGTCTCGGTGAAGATCTGCAGCAGCACGCCTTCGTCGGGGCCGCCATCGATCAGCAGGCTCAATTCACGCAGGTCCTCGACATTCTCCTCGTGGTTGGGCACACGCTGGTCCACCTTCTCGTAGTAGGTGTCCGGCGTGGAGAGGAAGGTCACGCCGTTGGCGCGCAGGGCACGCACCGTGGCGTAGATGTCGTCGGTGGCCATGGCCAGGTGCTGGATGCCCTCGCCGTTGTACTCGCGCAGGAATTCGGCGATCTGCGAGGTGTCGTCGGCGGACTCGTTGATCGGGATGTGCATCTTGCCGCAGGGTGCGGTCATGGCGCGGGAGTGCAGCCCGGTCTTCTTGCCCTTGATATCGAAGTAGCGGTTTTCGCGGAAGTTGGCGATATCGGTATAGAAATTGGCCCAGAAGTCCATCTGGCCACGGTCGACGTTGTGGGTCAGGTGGTCGAGCACCTGCAAACCCACGCTGCTGTCCTGCGGGGTGCGGCCGGGGATGGGCTCGAAGTCGATGTCATAGATGGTGCGCCCTTCACTGTCGACCTTGTTGTCGACGAAGTAGAGCAGCGAACCGCCGATACCGCGCACCGCGGGAATCCCCACCTCGCCGGGGCCGACCGGGTTCTCCATCGGCTCGGCGCCGTGAGCCACGGCGTAATCGAAGGCCTGCCTGGCGTCGGCCACCTTCCAGGCCATGGCACAGGCACTGGGGCCGTGCACGCGAGCGAACTCGGCGGCGTGGCTCTCCGGCTCGGCGTTGAGCACGAAGTTGACGTTCTCCTGCTGGAACAGGAACACCTGCTTGGAGCGGTGCTTGCGGGTCTCGGTGAAGCCCATGCGGTTGAACAGCGCACGCAGTTCCTCGATGCCCTCGGGGGTAGGGGCGGTGTACTCGACGAACTCGAAGCCGTTGGTGCCGATGGGGTTTTCTTGGCTGATGGGAGCGACGGTCTTGGCAGGCGCGTTCATGGAAATTCTCCAAGGGTTTGGCCAGGGTTTGACACAGTTGTTATTGGCGCCCTGCGGCGCCGTGATGTGCCCCCAGCCTAGTGCCCCGCCGCTCCCACCGGAACGTCCAGACACCCCCTTGCTACCCCTGTCGGCGTCGGCGCCACCCCGACCGCCGTAAAGCAATGCTTACACCCTGCCGAAGCCGGTCTGTCGCGCAGGAACGTCGGTTCAAAAACCTGACAGGGCGTAACGAAAACCTGACAGCCCAAACGTCGCACTCACTCTTGACCGGCGAGTTTGTCCTCAACGCTCGTCACCTTGTCGCCCATGCTCTGCTCACGGTCGGTCCGGGTCCCCAGTTTGATGGTGGTGGTGATGCGCGGCGCCCCCATTTCGTGCACCACTTCATGGCAGCGCTTGACCACCGCCATCACCTCGTCCCACGGCCCCTCGATATTGGTGCCATAGGCGTGCATATGATGCTCGAGGCCCGATGCCTGAATGACACGCTGGCAGGCGGCGATCTGCGGCGAGACCGATACCCCCACGCCCAGTGGTACTACGCAAAGATCGATGATGACGTGCATGCCGTGTACTCCTCGTCTAATAAGAAAGTTGCTGTAGGAATTAGCTTTAGCTCGCGACTGTAGTATTGCCGACGCTGGCGAACACTGCGGCCGTTGCGGCCTCCGCCAAGGCGCCTGGCGGCGCCAGTCGCGATGCGGAGCAGCGCTCCAACAAGGTCGGCAACTACCGCACTGTTGGAGCAGCTTCAGCTCGCGACTGGAGGCCGAAGGACTCCCGGCGGTGTTGCCAACGTTCGCGACCATCACCACGCTTCAGCCTCCGCCAAGGCGCCTGACGGCGCCAGTCGCGATGCGGAGCAGCGCTCCAACAGCTGACTTTTCCTGCCATGACAAGCGATTGCCACCCTTATGATCCTTCACTCCACCGCCTCTGTGACGTGAATCCCGAACAGGCTGGCTTCGCCCTGGCTGCGCCCTACTTCCTCGGGGGCGGTGATGCGGCCGTCGCGCACCATGACGTGGCCACCCTGCCCCTGGGCGCCGCCGATGACGCTGCCCACCAGATAGGTGGGAAAGATCTCGGGGTCGTTCTCGTAGTTGGGGTTGTGGATCAGGCCGATCATCTGGAAGCGCCCGCGGGTATTGCGCAGCGATTCGAGGGAGTCCTGAATCAGCCGACGATGCGACAGCTTGGAGAATAGCCCGTCGAGCAGGATCACGCTCTCGCGGCTGCTGCGGGCACGGCGCTTGTGGTGGCCCGGCAGTTCGCGGAGCTCCCGCTCGATGGCGAATTCCGAGAGCTTGACCAGCCACATCAGCGACACGGCCTCGCGCTGGCCCTCCGACATCTCCTCGTTGAGCGAGAAGAGCCGGCCGTGGGGGCGGATGGCGTCGTGCTTGAGTCGGATCGAGACATCGTGGAAGAGCCCGCGATAGATGCGTCGCCGAATCTGGCGCAGCAGGTCGTCGTCGCGACGCCGCGATTCGCCGTCGACCACGCCGCCATCGCGCTCGGCACGACGCCGCATGGCGGCCTGGTGCTCGTCGATATCGGCCAGCAGGGTGGTGATCAGCTCGCGCAGCTGGTCGGGGCCGATCAGCGCCGCCTTGACCTCGAAGAAGGCACCGCCCTCGCCGCTGCTGCGGGCCACCCGCCGGAGAATGTCGAGGTTGCCGGCGGCATCGCTGATGATCGAGCTGAGACGCTCGACCAGGGTGCCCTCGATCTGCTCCCGGGAAGCGTGCAGCCGATCGACCCGCTGGCGATGGTCGCCAAGCTGGTCGAAGAGCTGTTCGTGAAGTGCGAGCAGGTCGTTCAGTGCGGCGGCGCTGGCACCCTTGAGCATGGCCAGCCTGGCGCGCTCGGTATCGCTGAACAGCCGGCTGTGGGCCGCCTCTTCCAGGGACTCCGCCAGCCGCCGTTCGCTCGTCTCGACCTGCTTCGCCTGACGCTCCCGGTTGCGGGCCCGCTCGCCCAGGTTGAGTTCGCCGAGGGCGTCCAGCAGGGTTTGCTGGCAGGCTTCCAGGGCGGTGACATCGAGCTCGGACGTCTCCCCCGCCATGGCATGCCAGGTCTCGAGCGCGGCGTCACGGGCCTCGTGGTCGCCATCGTCGTGGGGCCAGCGGCTGGCGTCGGCCAGGTCCTCCAGTGCCGCCAGGCGACGCGCCCAGCCCTGTGGCAGCTCACGCAGCGCACGCAGCCAGTCGACGGCGAGTTGATCGACCCACTCCAGGGCACGACGCTGATCGTTCAGGCGACCCTCCACCGCATCGCGCTCGGCGGCCTTGGCCTTGCGCGCGTCACGCGCCTCGCCCAGCTCGCGCTTGACCCGGGCGATCTCACGCTCCAGCTTCTGGCTGCCACCGCCGGCATCGCGCACATCGAGATAGGCGCGTATGCGGCTGAAATCGAAGTCGGCGCGCCGGCTTGCCTGCGCCAGCGCCGCTTCGAGTTCGGCCTGTACCTCGGCGGCACTGGCCATGAAGGCGACCCCGCCCTCCTCCTCGAAGGCGGCCAGTGCCCGCAGGCGGTCGCGTTCCCCATCGCCGAAGATGCGACGCCGCTGCGCCTCGGCATCGGCGTGCTGCTGATTCAGCAGCTCATTCCTCTCGACGGCGGCTTCCAGCCGCTCGGCGGCCTCGGCCAGGTGCCGTTCAAGCTCGGCTAATCGCGCCTCGAGCGCCTGCAGCCGCTCGACACCGCCGGCATCGTTGAACTGTTCGGCCGCGAGCCAGGTCTGGCCGTGGGCCTCAAGCTCGCGGGTGGCACGCTCCCGCTCCGGCGTCAGCTCGGCCAGTGCCGTCTCGGCCTCGAGACTGGCCTCGGCGGCCTCCTCCAGGGCGAGATCGCCCCCCTCCTGCAGGTAGCGCTGGAAGTCGTCGATACAGGCCAGTGCCGCATCGGTCAGCCGCGGCGCCAGCGCCGCCTGGCGTTCAGCCAGCTCGCCCTGGGCCGCCCCCAGCGCCTCCAGCAACGCCTCGACACCCTCCTCGTCGGCAGCCCGCGCCTCCAGCGCCAGGGCATATCCCTCGCCATGGGGGTCGAGACGAGCGCACTCGGCCGCCAGCGCCTTCTGCCGTTCGCGGTCCGCGGCCAGGCGTTTCTCGGTGGCCTCGCGCAGGGCTTCCAGATAGCTCGGGTCCAGGGCGGCCTTCACCGCCAGGGTCTCGACGCCCTGCACGGCGCCCAGCGGCGGCTCGCCGCAATCCAGCAACGAGGAGAGCCGCTCGGCCTCGAAGACCGGCACTGCGAGCCCGGCCTCGATCAGCGCGGCGGCGGCATCCTGCGCCGCGCCGACGCCGGCCACCACCGGGGCGAACAGCAGGCCGGCCGCCTGGACCAGCCATTCACGCCGCCGCTCCAGCGGGGAGTCGGCATGATTGAGAACCTCGTGCAGCGGCTGCCAGGCGACGCCCGTGTCGTCGAGCAGGCGGTGCGCCTCGGCCTCGACCGCGCGGCGCTCCAGCGGGTCGCCGGCCAGGCTCTCCAGGTAACGCTCCCGCGCCTGGATATCGTCTTCCAGCGTTTCCGCCTCGCGCAGCAGGCGTGGATAGCGACGCTTGGCGTCCTGCAGCCAGGCCTCCGGCGTCAGTTCGCTGTTATCGGCGAAGGCGAGCCGTGCCCGGTGTAGCCGCCGCAGCCGAGTCTCTTCGGCTTCCAGGCGGTGCTTCTCGTCGGCCAGGGTGCGCTCCCGGTCGCGCAGGCGCTGGCGCAGATGCACCGGGTCGTCGTCGCCGTGCAATTCCTGGTAGTGGCGTGCGGCCTGGGCCAGCGGGGCCAGCCGCGTCCGGGTACGCTCGGCATCCTGCCGACGCCGGTCGGCCTCACGGCAGCGGGTGTCGAGTTCGGCCAGGGCGGTCTTGCGACGGGACCAGAAGCCGCCGATCTCCTCGTTGGGCCAGCCTTCGACAAAGGCCCGCCAGGGTGCCTGCCCCCGGACCAGCAGCCCCTGCTCGCCGGCCAGTCGCTCACGCTCGCCGCTCAGCCGTTCGCGTTCGCCTCGGGCCCGTTCCAGGGCCACGGTCGCGTCGTCGCGCTCACGGGCAAGCCCCTCCAGGGTTTCCTCCAGTTCCGCCTCGCGTTCCTGCTTCTCCTGTAACAGCTCGCCGGGCATGGCACCCGGCTGCTGGCGCTGGAAGGCCTCGTGCCAAGCGGCGACCTGCTTGAGTTCACCGATGCGCCCGAGGTGAGCATTGAAGGCCTGCCTGGCGGAAGCCGCCTGCTCCCGGGCCACCTCTGCGGTGCCCTCCGGCACCTCCAGCTCGGCCTCATCGAATAGCCCTTCGGCCAGTGCCTGGGTGTAGAAGCTCTGGTTATCGACGAAATCCCGCTGCTGCGACTCGAGCCGCTCGCGGGCCTGCTCCAGGCCATCGCGGTGCTCGTCCAGCCCGGCCAGGTCACGACCCAGTTCCTCATGGTAGAGGGTGTCGGCGATCACCTCCTCGCGGAAGCGGTTGCCGTCGAGGGCCTCGAATGCCTCGGCGCCTTCGTCCAACGCGCTCAGCGCCCGGTAGCGCGCGCTGTCGTCATTGAAGGCGAGGCTCTCGGCGAGCCAGTCGCGGGCAGCGGCGAAGGCCACATGGCCGATATCCCGGCCCGCCGGCCAGTCGGCCTCGGCCAGGTGAATCAGGCGGCGGTGAACGTCCAGGCGCGCGCCCCGCTCGGAGAGCGCCTGGCGCACGGCGCGCTCGGTGAGCCCGGAGAGCCGGGCCAGCAGCCAGGTGGAGACCCGCGGACGGCCGGTATCGCCCACGGCCCAGGCGAAGCCCTGGACGGTCTCGTGCTCGCTTGGCTCTGTATCGGCAGCATCCTGACCATCGACAGCAGCGGGCCGCCGCGGCAACCCCGGCAGGCCGAGCAGGGCCTGCCCGCCGAGCAGGGCCTCGCTCGCCGCCAGCCCGCGGTCGAGCTCGAGCAGCTGGTCACGGGCGGCGCGCAGCGTTTCGCCCTGGCCCTTGAGGGCGGCCAGGCGCTCGACCTTGTCGCTGGCACGGCGTTGGTCGCTCTCGGCCTCCTCGAGCCGGTGGCGCAGCTCGGTGATGTTGGTGCCGGAGTTGAGGATCACCTCCTCGATCAGCTCCTCGCTCTCGTCGGTCTCGCCCCGGGTGGCACCGGAGAGGATCTCGGGGGCCAGCACCTCGAAGAAGAAGGCCTGATCCGCCTTCTCGCCCTGGCGCGGCTTGATGGCATTGAAGATCTGGCTCTTGTCGGCGCCGCCCTCCTTCTGGAAGGCGGCGAGCTGGGCGAGCTCGCGGCGGGAGACATGGGCGCCCACCGCCTCCAGCCACTCCTCGCGGTTGTGGGTCAGGCGCACGCCACGCTGGCTCATGGCCATCTTGATATCGCTGTTGGCGTGCAGGGCAAGCTTGCCGTCCCGGGTCAGGTGATGAACCGGAATGTCCTCCAGCCGACCGGCATAGTGATAGAAGGAGAGCCCGCTGCCATCGCTGTAGCCATAGAAGCCGAAGACGAAGGTCTCGCCGGCGACCTCCTCCCCCGCGGCGGCCAGCATGTCGTCCTGGCGGGCACCGCCGCTGCGGGAGCGAAACTCCACCCGCAGGTGGCTCCAGCTGCGCCCTTCGCCCGCCACCGATGAGGGGGTGCACTTGCGCCGGGTGCGCGCCAGCAGGGTGCGGTCCCGGGAGAGCAGCCCGATCAGCGCCTCGGCCAGGGTGGTCTTGCCGAAGCCGTTTTCCATGCTGATGGCGCTGGACTGGCCGCGCAGGTCAAGCAGCAGGTGACGCATCTTGGCGTCCCAGGGCGAGGCAACGTCGCCGTGCTTGTTGAGCAGGTTGGCGATCTCGATACGGTTGATCACGCTCATGCGGTTGCCTCCTCGTCGTGACCGTCGCTCTCGATGCCATCCTCCTGAGCGTATCTCTCTTGACCACTACCCGGCGCTTCCTCCAGCCCTCTGGCCAGTGCCTGGAGATGCCCAAGCTGGTGGATACCGATCTGTTCGCTTTCCAGGGCGCCCAGCAGCGTCTGCTGCCAGACCTCGCCCACGCTCTCGCCGTCGGGGTCCACGGCCGACGCCTCGCCGGAATCCCGCGGGCTCTCCAGCAGCCCGGCCCGGACCTGCAGCTCGATGAAGGCGCGCACCCGACGGGTGATATCCTCGCCGCGCTCCTCGAGCAGCCCGCGGCTCGTCTCCGGCGCCGCCTCGCCCAGGGCACGCAGCGCTTCGAGCTGCTCGCGCATCAGCTCGGCGAGCTCCACGCCGCTGAAGGTGGCCTCCTGGTAGCGGCTGACGTCGGAGAGCGCTCGGTTGTAGCGGGTATATAACAGGGTGTGCATCAGCAGCCAGAGCTGCAGGTACCACTGGGCCAGCTCGGCACGGCTCTCCTGGCGCAGCTTGAGCGCCTCGAATACCGGCTCGCGGGTATAGAGCGGCGGCTGCTCCAGCTCCGGGTCCGGCAGCAGGGCGTAGTAGCGCGAGCCGGGCGCGATGCCGGGGTAGTCGCCGGTCTCGAACACCTTGAGCCGCAGCCCCTGGCCGGCGAGGAAGTCGCGCAGGCCTTCGCGCTCGATATCGCTGGCATCATCGATCAGCGCACAGACATCGCGCTCGGAGAGCTGGCCCTCCCGCGCGGCACGCCGCTTGCGGCCGCTGCCGGGCAGGCGTTCGGCGCTGCGATAGCGCAGCAGGTAGGCGACTACCTCGCCCATTTCGGTCATGTTCATACGGGCTCGTCCTGATCGATTCGGTTGGTAGCGCTGTGTTCATTGCCGGTCGCCTGAAAAAAGCCAAGCGAGGGGGTCACCGCACCGTCGATACGCCGGCCGTCGGCCAGCAGCAACGTAAAGGGCTCACTGTCGATGCCTACCGTGAGACGACGATCGAGCAATTCGGTGTCGACGAAGGTGTTAAGCAGCTGCGCCAGACAGTCGCCCTCCTCGAAACGGTGCCAGCCCTCTTCCAGCGCCTGGGGCAGCGACAGCGGGGCCTGGTGGATCCGCTCGCGCAGCGCCGGCCCGCGAGCCTCGAGGAAGCGTGCCAGCAGCGGGTCTTCCGGCCTGGCATCGTGCTGTTCGTCGAAGACCAGCGCGGCGTGGCTCGCCTCGGCACGGCGACTCTCCAGCAGCGGCACCAGCGGCGCCAGGCGGGGAAACACCGCCTGAGCATGCAGCGGCATCATGCGGCGCACCACCGCCTCCTGCAGCCGTGGCGATGCGGGCGCGGCCAGCAACTCGCGCGCCATGTCCTGGAAGTCCACCACGCCCATGGACTGAATTCGGCCCTCGGCGATATCGGCCAGCAGCTCAGAGAGTCGCCGCGACAGGTTCTCGATGGCGTTGAGCACACGGCCGATGGCGCCGGAGAGCACGCGCAGATCCCACTCGTCGGGCTGGGCCTCCCGCCAGACGTCGAAGCGCTCCATGAGCTTGGGGGTCGTCAGCTGGGCCCGGCCGTCGAGCAGGGTCTGCTGGATGCTGGAGAGCGCGTTATGGTAGTGGCGCTCGTTGTCGAGCAGCGCGATCAACTTGCCCTCGCGGGTGGGATTCTCGCGCACCCGGCGCAGCTCCTGGGTCAGGGCGCGAATGGCCAGCAGGATCTGGTTGGTGATATCGGGAATACGGGCGAAGTCGCCCCGGGCCAGCGCCGCCAGCACCTTGGCGGCATCGTATTCGGAATAGAGCAGGTCCTCGACCTGGCTGGCCAGGGTCACCGCCTGGCGGCCGCTCGGCGTGAGGCGCACCTGGCCCGTCTGGCCCTGCTTCTCGATCAGCGCCGTACGCTTGGTGCTGCGCCGCGAGCGCACCGCACCGCTCGCCTCACCGGCATCTGGATTCGAGGACGGCTCACGCGCCTCCGGGGTCGGGGACGCCTGGCGCGCATCCGGGGTCGGGGACGGTTGTCGCGCGTCCGGGGTCGGGGACGGCTGACGAAAGTTCAGCTCACTCGGCGTCGACAGCAGGTTGATGACGAAGGTCAGGTCGTCATGGGGCAGCTCGGGATAGGTATCGCGCAGGTGGTTGAGGCAGCGCGTCTGGGAGACGAAGGCGCTGTTGGTGGCGAAATCCACATCCAGCAGGTAGTCCAGCAGCAGGCAGCCGAGGTCGAGCCAGTAGCCATCACGCAGGCCTCGGCGCTGCTCCTGGCTGACCTGCACGAAGGCCGAACCCGGCTCGTGGGCGCTGTCGTGCAGGTCGATCAGCCTTGTGGTGGCGACGAGCAGTTTGCTCCAGGCGGTCATGGGTCTTCCCTGCGGGCAAAAGGGGCATTATGCCAACCTGGGGCGGCCGGGTCATGACAAGCCTTGTCATGTCTCATTCCACGCAGCGGTTTCGATGCTCAGGGCGGGTCCACCGTTACGGCGAATCGTTCATGTCCGCCCCCTGCTCTCGCCAGTCGCCACCCCGCCGGCAATGAGATGCGCTACCCTCAGCGGCTCGGGAATCTTGCCATGGGGCGTGGTCGCACGGATCACCGCTACCGCCTCTGCCTCGCTCAGCCCAACACGCTGAACATAGACTCCCGCCAGCGGCTCCATCTCGCCCAGGCGTTCGACCAGCGCCCACTTGCGGCTCCCGCCGGGAATCCGTTCGAGCAGCGCCCGGCGCATGGCCTCACGGCGAGGCGCACGGCGCGCCACTACCAGCACCGGCAGGCCCAGCTCGGCATGCAGGTGCGGCACGTCGACCACGTTGAAACCGGCCAGGGCGATGCCCTGCAGCAAGACAAGCTGCAGGTGGCCGGCAAAACAGGAGCCGCCGGCCAGGCGAATCAGCTCGCGGGTGCTGTTGACGCCATCCCGCCGCACCCGACCCGACAGTACGCCCTCAAGGCGCAGCCCCGAGAACACCGTGCCGACGATGGCGACGTCGCCCCGATGCCCGCGCGGGAACGGGCAGTCGTCGAAGCCGACAATATGCGAGAATGTTCGGTGTCGCTCGGTGGTCGCCATGGCCTCCGCCTTCAGAACATGACTTTCAGGACAATAACAGCAGCGCAGGGAGTGCCTACATGATCGACCAGACGTTACAGCAGGTCTTCGGCTACGGCGACTTCCGCCCCGGCCAGCGCCCGGTGATCGAGGCGATAACGGCGGGCCGTTCGGCGGCGGCAATCTTTCCCACCGGCTCCGGCAAGTCGCTCTGCTACCAGCTCCCTGCGCTGCACCTGCCCCACCTGACCCTGGTCATCTCGCCGTTGCTGGCACTGATGCAGGACCAGCTGGCGTTCCTCGAGCGCCACGGGATCGCCGCCGCCAGCATCGACTCGGGCCAGAGCCGCGAGGAGGCCGCCGCCGTGATGGAGGGCGTCAAGCGGGGCGATATTCGGATCCTGATGATATCGGTGGAGCGGCTCAAGAACGAACGCTTCCGCGCCTTCATCCGCCGCGTACCGATCTCGCTGATGGTGGTTGACGAGGCCCACTGCATCTCGGAGTGGGGCCACAACTTTCGGCCGGACTACCTCAAGCTGCCCGACTACCGGCGCGAGTTCGGCATTGCCCAGGTACTGCTGCTGACCGCCACGGCCACCCCGCGGGTGATCGCCGACATGCGCTCGCGTTTCGACATCGCCGAGAGCGACGTCACCGCCACCGGTTTCTATCGTCCCAATCTGAACCTGGAGGTGGCGCCGGTGCCGGCCGAGACGCGGCCGAGACGCCTGGTCGAGTGGCTGCGACCCAAGCTCGACGCACAGCCACCCGCGCCTACCATCGTCTACGTCACCCTGCAGCAGACCGCCGAACGCCTGGCCGCCTACCTGAGCAAGGCCGGGCTCCCCGCCACCGCCTACCACGCCGGGCTCGACAGCGAGATCCGCGAGCGCATCCAGCGCGACTTCATGGCGGGCCAAATGCCCTGCATCGTCGCCACCATCGCCTTCGGCATGGGCATCGACAAGGCCGACATTCGCAACGTGGTGCACTTCGACCTGCCCAAGTCGATCGAGAACTATAGCCAGGAGATCGGCCGGGCCGGCCGCGACGGCCAGCCTTCCGACTGCCTGATGCTGGCCGGGCGCGACCACCTCAACGTGCTCGAGAACTTCGTCTTCGGCGACACCCCGGAACACTACGGCATTCGCCAGGTGATCGACGAGGTGGTCGCGGTGAGCCGGGGCGGCGCCGGCAGCCAGTGGGAACTGATGCTCAACAGCCTCTCGCAGCAGAGCAACATTCGCCCACTGCCGCTGAAGACCCTGCTGGTTCAGCTGGAGCTGCGCGGCATCATTGCCCCGCGCTACAGCTACTTCGCCGAGTACCGCTTCCGCCTGCACGAGGAGCCCGAGGTTCTGGTCGCCCGCTTCGAGGGCGAACGTGGCGCCTTCGTCCAGGCGATCCTCGATGCCTCCCAGCGCGCCCGGACCTGGTACACCCTGGATTTCGAGGCACTCGCCCGCCTGGGCGGCGAACGGGGCGTGAACACCGAGCGCGGCCGGGTGATCACGGCACTGGACTACTTCGTCACCAAGGGCTGGATGACGCTGGAAAGCAAGCAGATGACCGAGGTCTACGAGGTGCTGCGCCAGGACATTGATCCGGCCGCCCTGAGCGATGAACTGCATGGCTATTTCCGGGACAAGGAGCAGGCGGAGGTGGAGCGACTCCACGCCATGCTGGCCCTGTTCGAAAGCGAGGCATGCCTGAGCCGCCGCCTGGCCGAGTGGTTCGGCGATGACCGGGCGCCACAGCACTGCGGCCACTGCTCCGCCTGTCATGGGCAGGTCGCCCGCCTGCCCCAGGGCGAGGCGCCACCACCGCTGGCAATCGACGCCATCGAGGGGCTGGCGGGCGAGCTGATCCAGCAGCTCACCGCCAGCCAGGATCGTCACCCGCTCACCCCCGACCTGATCACACGCTTCCTGTGCGGCCTCACCACGCCGCTGCTCACCCGACTCAAGGCGCGGCGGTTAGCCGGCTTCGCCGCGCTGGAAGCCCACCACTACGCCGAGGTGCGAGCACAGGCCGCGGCGCTGACGGGGGGCTTGACAAACACTAACTCGCAGCAAGTTCGTCAGCTGTCAAGACCACGATGAGAAGGAGCGCTGGCTTTACCCAGCGCTCCTTATGTAACAAGATCGCGTATTACCCGGCCCCAGTTAGACCTCCAAGTTCTGGTTTTCAAGCAAGGTGGACAGATCAACGCCGGTCACCCCCTGGAGAATCACCAGGTCGATAGCGCCATATTCATCACCGTCACCGTCCCGATCCACACTGATTACGGTATTTCCCTCCTCTTCGCGAACCTGTACGAAGGCCTCAAGCAATGAGTTTTCAGGATCGTAGCCATCGAGCAGATCGGACAGCACCAAGGTATCGGCATCCTCTCCCAGGCCGACGGTGAAGTCGGTGATGGTATCGACGCCACCACCATCGACAGGCCGGAAGATGAAGATATCGTTGCCGCCACCTCCGGTCATGGTATTGGCACCACCGCCACCGGTCATGACGTCGTTGCCACTTCCACCGATCAGGACATCGTCACCCATCCCGCCGTAGAAATGGTCATTCCCGCCGCCACCGATTAGCGTGGTACCCACACCGCTACTGATCAGGATGTCGTTACCCTCGTCGCCAACCGCGGTGCCACCGTCTTGTTCGGCAACTCGCACCATGGTGGTACTGGTCTCAACCAGCTCGACCGCCGCATAGTCACCCTTGCTACCATCGGCATAGACGAACTCGCCACGCGCCAGGACGGTCTGCCCATCGATGGGGTCACCGCCGATTTCGCCATCCAGATTGATGGCCACGATGCCGAGCTCGCCCAGGCTGAACAGTTCGCCCTCATCGCTGACCCCGTCGCCGTTGGCATCCACCCAAAGTTTCAACGACTCGAAAGCTTCATCGTTCTCATCGATGACGCCGTCGCCGTTGCTGTCGAGCGTTGCCAAGGCAGCCATGGCGTCGCGGTGACCACCCTCACCGAAGTCCGGGGAGAACACCTCGCGTCCGGACTCGATGACACCCGAGCCATCGAGGTCCATGACCAGGATGCCGTCCTGCCCGTTGGTCCAGGCCAGTTGCTGGGCACGGCCATCGTCGTTCATGTCGAACATCGCCGAGCCGGTCAGGGAGATGCCAGGATCGCCAAGGTCGAAGATGATGGGATCCTCGACGCCTGTGACGGTTACATGCCCACTGCTGGCATCATATCCGAATCCAATCGTTCGACTTACGCCACTCCCACTAGTGTAATTGCTATCAGAAGAGTAATTTTCAATAACCTTGTAGGAATTATCATCGTATCCAACTAAATGATTGTTACTCGTCCCCAAGCTAAAGATAGGGCCACGGCCGTTGCTATTCTGTTGATGGTGGGCAATAGAGTACGTAAACTCCAAATCCATATTACCGGATACAGGGACATCCTCTATTTCCAAAACTATCCACCTGCCGGAATTTCCTGACAGTGTGATTTCCCCTGTTGCTTCATTATAACTACCGCCAGCCCCGCCAACCGCGCTGAATTCATATTCATGCCCCCCTAACTTGACCATAAAATTCTCAAAGGTCTGCGCAGAGTTCACTCCACTGAAAGTCGGCTGATCAATTCGCAAGTAGAGAGTCTGGGTGGGCGATGCTTCCACTCCTGCCTCCACAACTACCAATTCATTTGAGAATGCAGTACTTCCGCCGGTCTCGAGCGCTGAAACCTTTTGCCCCGCAACACCGTTGGTCTGATCCCAGGCTCGGAACTCAAGCGAACCATTTTCACCACTGCCGGGCTCGTAGTAGACTAGAGTGTTATCATTAGCTGCCAACAGCAGCGCTTGGGACTCGGATACGGCCCCTACCTCTTGCCAATTATCACCACCATTCAGGGTATACCACCAGGTGCCATCTCCCGAGGTACTGGTTAGCGCAAGTCCTTCCTGAGCGTTATTGTCTACATCGGAGACATCAGCTTCTGCTAGCAGCTGGGAAACCAAGGTCCCAACGTTTCCTTCCGGTTCACCTGAACCTTCCATAACAGAATAAAGCGTTATGGCATCAGTATTGCCGATCACCGGCGCATCGTTAGTGCCGGTCACCGTCACGGTGATGTCCTGGGTGACCGTGCCGCCATTGCCGTCGTCGATGGTCACCGTAAAGGTCTCGAGGGCCTCTTCACCTTGAGCCAGGTACTGCACAGCGGCATTGGCCACCGTGTAGGTCCAGATCACCGTGCCGTCACCGGCGCCGGTGGCAGGATCACTGATCGCGGCAACCAGGCCACCGCCCAGGGCGTTGCCCGCGGCACCGCTCACGCTCACCGTGTGAGTGTCGCTCAGGTCGACGTCATCGAAGGTGATGGTGCCGCTGTCGCTGAGGTTGCCGTCCATCACGCCGCTATCCTCGGTCACCGCGCCGCTGTCATCGGCGGCGGTGATCGTCGGGTCGTCGTTGGTGCCGGTGATGGTGATGGTCACCTCACGACTGTCATTGGCGGTACCGTCGCTGACTTGAACGGCATAGGTCAGGACCAGCGTCTCGCCAGCGGCCAGATAGTCGAAGGCTTCACTGTCGGAATCAAACGTCCAATCCAGGCTGTCGCTGGTCTCACCGGCAGCGATGATGGTGGTGGCATCCAGGCTGAACATGGCTTCCAGAGCCGCTTCGCTGAGCGGCGAGTCGGGGCCGGTGCCACCCACCGTCAGGCCGGTTACCGTGGCGGTAACGCTGTCGCTGAGATCGAGGTCTTCCACCGCCAGGCTGCCAGCGGCGCTCAAGCTCGCGTTGGTCTCGGTCAGGCCGGCGCTGTCGTCGCCACTGCCGATCACCGGGGCGTCGTTGGTGCCGGTGATGGTGATGGTTACTGCCTGAGTCGCTGCCTCGCCCTGGCTGTCAGTGGCGGTGATGGTGTAGGTCAACTCCAGGCTTTCGCCGTCGGCCAGGTAGTCGAAGGCCTCGTTGCCGGAATCAAACATCCAGCTCAGCGTGCCGCTGTCGTCACCGCTGGCAACCCCACCGGTCACCGCGAGCATGTTTTCCAGGGTGGTATTGTCCGGGGCACCGGCGGTGTCACCACTGGCTACCACGCCGGTCACCGCGGCCGTCACTTCGTCGCTGAGGT
>NZ_JAKCMI010000047.1:0-67500 GCF_021412585.1 Halomonas alkalisoli
GAGGCCTTCACAAGCCGGAATCCAGCACCTGACCTGCTGTTCCATACGGATCGCGGCATCGAGTACCGGGCTCACAAGACCCAGGCGCTGCTGAATCATCACCGGGTACGGCACAGCATGAACCGCCCGGGACAATGCACTGATAATGCCGAAGTGGAGTCGTTCTTCAAAACGCTGAAGGGAGAATTGCTGCACGCCACCAGCTTCATGACGTTGCGTCAGTTACGAAAACATATCAGGGGCTATATTGATGGCTACTATAACAGCCATCGGCTGCACAGTGGCCTTGGTTACCGGACTCCGATAGAGTTCGAGGAGATTAACTGATGGGGCGTGTCCACTGTTCTGGGGGAAGTCCACCAGACCAAACCCCAAACTGATGTGAGATATCGTTATGAAGATCTCTGTCACCATCGATGATGATCTGTAACAACAATTCCTGAAGGTAGCTGAGCGGGGACTGGAAAACCCGTCAGACCTCATTCGGAAGGCCATGCAGACATATGTCCGCGTGCAGTCGGCGCGACAACTTGCTGACATGGATGGTAAGGCGCCAGACATGGAGAAAATCCCGCGTCGAGGCGAGGATAGCCATGAAAAATAGGGGGACATTGCCGGATAACTTTGCTGCCACCTCCGCGCCTGGTGCCCTAGACTTTGCCCTCAAGAGCCTCTCGTGCTTATTCACCTCTTGTGATTGATGTACATGTTAATGGCCAAGTAAAGTGACCCAGTAGGGGGTGGGTCCATTTTATTGACCGCTGGTGACTACGTGGAAGCGCCGGTGGGATTTATTCAGCGTTTCCTTAGTGCTCAGCCTGGGCAAACGAGATTTACTGTATAGGAACCCCTAAAAAACGATGGAAAGAAGACCTGGCACGATAATGACGGTGGAAATTATCGAGTTCAGTGAAGTTTGTGTTTAAGTTTTACAAACACTTGTTCGTTACTTTGCTTAATGAGTCTAGCACATGTGTTCATGTAGACGGGAACTGACACTGAAAGCGGAATAGAAAAGAAAGGTTTATTTACCAAACTAATATGCAAGGAGATAAAAGTTAGTTTAAAATATACTTATGGTCCACATAGGGACATTGTCCGATACGTGCAAAGCCTTTATCTTCACCTAAAACCATATTGTATTGGCAACCATAATGATACCGATCGTTCTTTCCTGTGTAATAATTCTCATGGCTTCCACATTGCAAGCAGCAACAGGCTTTGGCTTTTCAGTTCTGGCCACACCACTTCTTTTTTTAATTTTTGAGCCTCATCAAGCCATACAAATTAACATAATAATCTCGCTGATAATATCTTTTACACTGTACCCTGAGCTTAAGAAAAATGTAGATAAGCGCCTGCTTGGCAACCTTATAAAGGGTGCCATAATCGGGACTCCAATCGGGGTTGTACTAATCTTTATGCTCAATGAGGAGATGCTCAAAATATTTGCCGGGGTAGTTATCCTTTCACTTACCTCTGCTGTATTGCTCAAGCTCAACATTCAGCAAAAAGAATCTCGCGACATGATGTCCGGTATGTCCTCGGGTGCATTAACCACAAGCTTAGGCATGCCTGGCCCACCGTTGCTTCTATACTTTTCCAGCACAAACCTAAACAAACACACATTAAGAAGCACGACACTAGTATATTTTATATTTATCTATCTTTTAGGTCTAATAGCTCATGTTTCTACTATTGGTAGCAGCTGGAGCACCTGGATGATTGCAGCAGCACTGACCCCAATGGCATTTGCCGGAATTCTGGCTGGCCGCGTAGCATTCAAGCTGATTAGTCAAAAAACTTTCAAGATGATAAATATTTCTATCTTATTAGCAACAGGAGTATCGCTTATTGCTACATCCTTAAAATGAACCATGTAGAGCACGCATACGCACGATTCAACAACAACACCTATCCGCATCATACAACTACCTTAGTAACAATGAGGCATTACAATGAGAATGATAGCGAACGTTTTCACTCGAGTGGCTGAGAGATATTTACCGGACGCATTTATATTTGTCTTCTTCTTGACCTTCGTTGTATTTATCCTTGGTTTACTTAAAGGATATCAGCCTAATCAGGTATTAGACTTTTGGGGAGATGGCTTCTTTGATATATTGACGTTTACAGCTCAGGCAACCTTGATGCTTGTCACAGGATTTGCACTGGCGCACACCCCAATTGTCAACAAGATGCTAGTCGCTTTTGCCAGAATTCCCAGAAATGAAGTTCAGGTCATCGCCCTAACGACGTTGGTAATGATGGTATGCAGCTGGTTTTCATGGGGCTTCGGTCTAATTGCAGGTGCCATTGTTGCTAGGGAGATGGGCATTGTACACAGGGGTAAGATCCATTACCCTCTAGTAGTTGCCGCCTCCTATGCTGGTTTTATTGTATGGCATGCGGGATACGGTGGCGCTATCCCCACCCTGATCGCAACCGAGGGGCATTTCCTCGAAGGCACCATGGGTGTCATTCCAGTTTCACAAACAATTTTTTCCTTTAACACACTTATCATCTTACTTGCCCTGGTTCTTATCATTCCATTAACAATGGTTATGATGCGTCCACGTGCGAATGAAGCTAGAAGGGACATTCCCGAAAGTGAGGTCAGCTTTGAAGAGAAAAGTCACGTCCCCCTAGTTGATAAGAAATCGCTGACACCTGCTGAGATGATTGAAAACGCAAGGTTTGTTCCCCTGCTACTGGGCATTGTCGGTTGCGTTTGGCTGGTCCAATATTTTGCTACCGGCGGTAGCATAAATCTCAATATCGTAATCATGACATTTTTTGCACTTGGCCTGCTATTCACCCACAGCACTAAGGAATATATTACATATTTTACAGGTGGAGCAAAATCATCTTACGGAATAATTATGCAGTTTCCATTCTATGCAGGAATTATGGGTATCATGATTCATACTGGCTTGGCCGCTGATATTGCATCAATGTTCGTTGCGATTGCTAACGAAAACACTCTACCATTCTGGGGTTTCATTAGTGCAGGTATAGTGAATATGTTTGTTCCCTCAGGGGGTGGCCAATGGGCTGTGCAGGGTCCTATCATGGCCGAAGCGGCGTCACAGCTCAATGCAGATATGTCCAGAGTTGCAATGGGAGTTGCATGGGGTGATGCATGGACAAATATGCTTCAACCCTTTTGGACTCTTCCCCTCCTTGCTATTGCTGGTCTTGGCATTAGAGACATCATGGGCTATACCGCTGTGGTTCTTATCGTGAGTGGTTTCGTGATCGGAGCCGGCCTACTGTTTATTTAAAATATACTGGGAGCCCGACATCGGGCTTCCATATCTGGAGGTTGCTTATGAAATATGGAATTACCGACCTTAGCGTCGTAGAACTTGGTAAACTGATTAAGGAAAAATCTGTTTCTTGTTGTGAAGTTACTGAGGAATTTTTGAGTCGCATAGAAAAAACAAACCCAACGATAAATGCATTTTGTGATGTGTTTTATGACGATGCACTGTTGGAGGCAAAGCTAGCTGATGATGCCATTTCTAACGGTAGTTATCTGACCCCTTTGCACGGAATTCCAATTGGTTTAAAAGATTTAACGCCAATCTCAGGAAGGACAACAACATTTGGCTCTAGACTTTTCAAGACACACAAACCATTAAAAGATGCCATCCTGGTGGAACGCCTCAAGAAATGTGGAGCCATTATTGTCGGAAAGACCAATACCCCTGAGTTTGGGCACAAGGGGATTACTGACAACCTTGTCTTTGGAAAAACAAGAAACCCATGGGATATAAACAAAATTGCCGGGGGTTCTAGTGGCGGTTCAGCCGCCGCTGTAGCAGCAAAGATGGTACCGATAGCTGAAGGAAGCGATGGTGCAGGTTCGATCAGGATTCCCGCAGCCATGTGTGGTGTTGTTGGATTCAAACCTAGTTTCGGCAGAGTCCCAGATGTAGCAGGTCCTTTTTCGAGCACAACCCCTTTTTTTCATAATGGCCCTATTACCCGAACCGTAAGTGACAGCTTAACCTTCTACCGGGCTATTTGCGGAGAGGACTATAGAGATCCATTTTCAATTCCAACACAACGCAATCCACAAAATAAATCATTTAAATCTTTTAAAGGCATCAAGATTGCTTATAGTAAAAGGCTAGATTACTTTCAAGTTTCAGCAGACGTTTCAAAGTGCATTGAAAACTCTATCTCACGACTTACTAGACTTGGGTGTCAGGTTGAAGAAGTAGACCTTGGTTTCGGGTTGGAGGTAGAAGAATGTTTCATGGATTTATGGCGTTTTAAGCTTGCTAGCACCTATGGAGATCTTAGTGAGAGCGAACTTGAACTTTTAGACCCTACAGTCAATCAGCTGATAATTGAAGGAAATAAAATCACTCCAATGGTATACGGGAAGGCAATTATGACTAGGGAAAGAGTATGGAATATTGTCTCCAATCTTTTTCTAGATTATGACTTCCTAGTGTGCCCGACTACTTCTGTACCTGCTTTTGACATCAATAACGGGGCACCCAATGATATTAATGGTGTTAAAATAAACCCACTGATTGGTTGGTTCCTTACATACCCATTTAATTTATCTGGTAACCCAGCTATTTCGTTACCGTCTGGGATGACAAAGTCTGGCCTTCCTGTCGGAATGCAAGTAATAGGAAAGCGTCTAGATGATGATAGGGTTTTAAGATTTGCCGAATTGTTTGAAAAAGAAACCCAATGGGAAACTTGCGATTATAATATTTAAACACCCTGGCAGCTTTTTAGCTGCCAGGTTTTTATATGACGCAAATACCTCGAGGCTTTACACAGCATCTAATAGGACCATGACTGGTACTTACATCCTCAATGAGTATACCCTTCTAGGCCTTCCTTTTCCTATCGGCTGCTCTTGTCCGATCATAACTGCGCATCCAGCAAGCTCTAAGCAACTAATAATTCGCCTTGCACTCCGAGTTGTAATTTGCAACCTCCGTGAAATGTCATTTGCTGTAAAACTGAACTCCTCTCCCCTTGTTGAAAAAGAGACGATTTTATTTATTGTACCAACACCTAGACCTGTTTTTTTTGATAAATCAATAATATACTCACTATCTGTTCTATATGCATAGTCTTTTTTTTCCCACCGCCCCACAGGACCTATTAAATTTCCATCAACACCCATAACATGACATGAAGACTTACCATATTTAATTGAAGTACTTAGGGCCTGTTTAGCTTTTTTCTTAGCATAGTTAATAGACCTGCCGTAGCCAACACCCCAGAATGAACTTATACCACATTTATTGTAAATGATATATCCCATATCGAATTCATCAAAATTCTTTGTGGCCCGATCAATATTTATCTTCCTACATGTAATATGGAGTGAATCCTGGCCTTCGCTCCAATGTGCTTCCCCCTGAATTTTATCAACAAAACGGTTTACTAACTTCCGGAGCGTACCATGAGCTAGATGATGGACGCCCTTGCTAGATTCACCATGATTTATTTTCTCAAATATAACCTGCAATACTGCCACTTCACCTTGGCCAGCCACCTCCGCCTCGTGAACAAGTATAGCTCTTTGAATTCCGTTCCTAATTGATGACTTGGCTGGCACCATTCTCTTTATCGGTGCGCCTAACGTCCTCAACCTCTCATATACTGAGTAAATACTGGTCATCGAAAAGTCGATTTTCCCTCTTTTCCAAAGACTATAATGAAACATTACCACTTCATCAAGGTTATCTCTGTAGTGGCATTCCCAAGAAAATATTTGCTCCGTTCTTATTTCAAGCTCCTTTAGACACTCTTTTATATCTGACTCTGCCGGATGGTCAATGCTAAATCTCAACCCCTTGGCAATCGAAGAAAGATCCACACTATAGAGAAGCGCTTTATAAATTGACACTTCAGTATACTCCACATATAGAATAGGAGCCTCTACTTTAATCCATTTTCGCTCAATGTGATCCTTAAGAATATTGTAAGCCAAAGGTCCGCCAAGTAATATAACATCAAAATCATTTGACTGTACCAAATCAATTACATCTTTCGGTCTATGATAAGTATCAATATTTATTATTACATTTTCGAACAACTGTGAAACACTATTGACCATATCAACAATATCTGGCGTAACAAGACACAGCAAGTTTATTTTGGCCATATGAAGCTCATTCCTAAGGTAACCACTAGTTACTATATTCTCAACTATAATCAACTAATCTGCTGCCGATCAATTCATCTCCTATACACCATAGGGCCATTAACAGCCAGTTCGGAAGATCAATAGTCGATGTCTGGTATATCTTATTGTGGCTTGTAATTTCTAAAAATTCCATTCCCAGATATGCCAGATTCAACATACAATACCAGCTGCCACCGAGTACAAAGCAACAGGTGCCTAGCGCGAAGCGGCTGCGCAGCTGCGCCTGCTTCTTGGCCACCCCCTCATAGCGAACATTCTGGTAGCCTGATCTTACCCAGCATTGGTGGACACCGATCCAAGCGATCATTCGGGCCTCTAAGGCCTCCGGGCTGATCATCCCAATTGCACTGTGCCGGCGCTGCCGGTTGTAGTCCATCCCTATGTACTCGAACACTTGCCGCCGCATGGCATCCCGGGTCTCGTATCGCTCACCATGGATCGCCTACACATTGAGACTGTGGAAGAAGCTCTCGGCACAGGCATTGTCGTAGCAGTTCCCCTTTGCACTCATGCTGCACCGGAGATGGTGCCGGGTCAGCAGCGACTGGTACAACGTCGAGCAATATTGGCTGCCACGGACGCCCTTCTAAGCGTCAAGTGGCAATTTGCGCCTGGTTGATCTCTCGGTGACGATGGCGCAGCACATAGTATACCTCTCGGGCGATATAGCGTTTCAGGCAGCGAAGCGCTTCCAATTTGGAGTGCCCCTCCGCCACTCGACGGGAGACATACCTTTGGGTTGTCGCCTCCAGACGGAGTCGCCCGATGGCGATGATATGCAGCGCACTATTGGCGGCTCGGTCGCCACCCCGATTGAGCCGGTGGCGCTGCGTCTTGCCTAAGGAGGCTGGTATCGGGCTGACGCCACATAGCGCCGCAAAACTCGCTTCTGAACTCAGACGATCCGGATTGTCCCCCGCCGTGATCAGCAACTGGGCAGCCGATTCATAGCCCACCGCCGTTCGCGACACCAGCTCTGGTGCCAGCTCATCGACGATGGCCTTGATCATGACATCAAGATCGGCCACCTCGTCATGCAGCTCCAAGTAGCGGCGGGCAAGGGATTTCAAAGCGATGCGGTAGGCCATTGTGACGTCCCGATATCCACTCATGTCAGGGCGCCATGCGGCCAGCGTTCGGATCAGCTTCATCCGCGACAGGTTGCGCAACTGATCGCGCAGATCCTCTGGTGCGGAGATCACCTGGGTCTGGATCATCTGAAGCGCCACACGGCGAGCTGCCACGGCGGTTTTCCGGCAGACCTTGAGTACGCGCAAGGCCTCGATCATGCCATCACGGGTCTTTGGGGTGACGGTACGGACGCCCGCATAGGCTGCGTGGGCGGCGTTCTCCGCATCAATGGTATCGTTCTTACCACGCTTGCGGCGGACGGTCTTGTCGGGGGTAGTGACCTCCAGGACAGTGATGCCGGTGCGCTGCAAGTAACGCAGCACCCCAGCCCCATAGGTCCCGGTGCACTCGACGCCGATTCGGCTGACTTTACCGAAGCTTCGCATCCAGGCGAGCATGGTCTTGTAGCCATGCCGGGTGGTCGGAAAGCTGGCGGTACCAAGCACGCGGTCATGAGCATCCACGACAGCGGCCACATGTAGATCCTTGTGGGTGTCGACGCCACCGACAATGTCAGGGCGGTCACTGTGCTGCTGAGTCATGACGGCTCTCCAGGCTATCAGTTCAAGGTGGCTTCACCGAGTGCGATAGCCTGGACACGACAGTAACGAGACAGGCAGCGAGCGTCAGGCCCTTCTTGTGTCACATGCATCGACGAGGTGAGCCCTCGCCGCCAGGTGTTCCCGGGTCACCGACAGGTCCGAGGAAAGACACACTACCCGGTCGATCAGAGTGGGGGGCAGGAGACCCGAGAACCCTCACGGCACCAGGTCTTTCAGCATAGGTCGATCGCTGTGTGAGTCAGGTCAACCCTGAAACACCCGGCATCTCTCAGTATTACTGTCGCTATGCACGATGACTCCCTTGGGCATCTTATGGCGCCACAGGGCCATCTTCAGTGCATCGCCGACCAGGTCGGCGGTCATCCGCTCACTCATCGCCCAGCCGACCTGGCGCAGGTCATGATAGCGGGTATCGAAGTCCGTTGCCGGCAGAGTCTGGAGGGCCTCCACCTCGGTGGTAAAGCACTCTGCCGGGGTCTGGCGGAACTGCCGTAGCGGTCGCTGATCGGCCACCCGTTCCAGCCATTGCTAGAGCAGTTGGTTGAGATGGGCACAACTCTCAAACTGCCGGTAGCGCTGGAAGAAGTACTGCTTCACGTAGCCCACCATGCGCTCGGTCTTGCCCTTGGTGCGTGGACGCTGCGGGGGCACGTCTTGGGTGCGAAGCCGTAGTGATTGGCCAGTTGCAGGAAGCCGGCGTTGAAGATCACCCGGTGGTCGCGGTCATGCTTGACCACCGCGGCCTTCTGGTTATCGACCAGCACCGTGCGCGGCACGCCGCCGAAGTAGCGAAAGGCCTGCACCAGCGCCTCATAGGTGTGTTCGGCGTCCTGGCTGGGGGCCGCCCAGGCATGGAATCGCCGTGAATAGCCCAGCGTATTGACCGCAAAATTGACCTTGCAGCGCTCACCGGCCACTACGGTCTCGATCTCGCCCCAGTCGTGTTGCAGTTGAAAGCCGGGCTGGGTCTCGAAGCGCACGGTCTGCTTGCTGGGTCGCAGGGCCCGCTTGGGCTGGACGTACATCCGCACCATGGTGCTGCCACCGGTATAGCCCTGCTCGCGGATCAACTGGAAGATCACCGCAGCGTTCCAGACGTTATCGGCCAACAGCTGATCGATGATCGGCTTGTAGGGATCCAGCTTACTCGCTCGCGGCTTGGCCGGTCATCCCGTTGGCGCCGCCTCGCGGGCCAGGTGGCGCCGCACCGTGCATGCACAACAGCCGATCTGATGAGCGATGTCCACGAGGTGAGCGCCTCGCTGGCGAAGTTGCTTTATCATGAGAAAGTCCTCTCGGCTCAGCATGGTGAGATCTCTTGTAGGCTTCGTCACCAACAAGAGAAGGCCATGCGGGTCGGGGGGACAATCTGTTTTGATGATCTACGGTCTTATAGCTCCGGCGCTGACACCCGTCAACGTCAGTAAAGGTTGTCCAGTTTTCATCAATTCCGATTGTCCGGCATTCATCAGTCTGTACTCAGCCGAACAGGGTCAGGAGCGATGTGGTGTAGGCAACGCACCTGGCTTGGTAAGGCGAGAAGCTGTGCTTCGTGGCGAGCTGGGCGGGCGCCACCGGGATAGAGCCGTGGATCCTCCCTACCCCACGGCCCTATTTTCGCCTTCCGGCAACCATAATGCGCCACGGAGTGCCTCCATTCGCAGATGGGCGCTGGGGCAATGTGGTGTAAGCAACGCACCGGGAGCGCGAGGCAAAGAGCGAGCCATCATGCCACACTGGCCGGGCTCCACCGGGATAGAGCCGTGGATTCTCCCTACCCCACTGCCCAACTTTCGGCTTGCAGTGACCAAAATGCGCCATGGAATACGAAGACGCACCGCAGGGCTCTGGGGCAATGCGGTGTAGGCAATGCACACGGCGGGTGAGGCAGGAGGCAGGAGGCAGGAGGCAGGAGGCAGGAGGCAGGAGGCAGGAGGCAGGCCATCGTGCCGTGTTTCGCGGCACCCAACGGAATTGGGCAGCGGATCCTCCCTACCCCACGACCGAACTAGCAGCTGCCGACAGCAGACCCCTCCATGGCGTACCTCTACACGCAGATTAAGTAGTGGATTCTACCTACCTGTAGAGTCCCGGATGATACGCGCCGAGGCTAGATGCTGGCAAAGTCACTTTTTTCTTGAGTCAGGAATGACCAAGTCTGACCGCTGATAGCTGGCTGCCTGCCTCCCTTACCTCATACTCTCCCTCTCCCAATATAGTTCGATACACAGCTATACATTGCTTTCACCACTATTTCCCTACCACCCCTAATGGAATGCAATATCGCTTGGAAGTCGAAACATAGCCAATACCAGAGCCATCCACCACCTCATCATGACTTTTTAATCATCACACTCAAACTAGTGTTGACTAACTACAAATCGCACAGATATCATATCCTCACAAGACGAGCGAGACACATGCAACTTCAAGAAAGAATAGAAAATGTCATCATTGACAGTCTTTCCGAGCTTGGCATCGATATGCCAATGCCAACCATGTCAGGAAGTGAGGCAAAATCATTTTTGATATCTCTGCTGCACTCCGACTGTAGGGACAATGATTATTGCTCCACGCAAGAGACTGCCTCAATACACAAAGCACTCATTGATCTCGTTAACGCAAGAAATAATTCTGAGATCAATTTTCATAGGAAGCACATGTTTTATTGACATGCTTCCTGCTGCTTAGCCAGATCTCTAAATATGGCAACAAATCCCCCACTACTAACCCATTAACTCTATAACGCAAGTTCTGCACGATTCACTAATGTCACAAGGAGACACTAATGCGCCTTACCAATATCAAATTCGAAGATATGACTGAAGATGTGGAATTCGAGAACCCTTTTTACATCATTTATGCTGATATCTATGACGGCAGAAAACAAATTGGAAGAGTTGAAGCCGACATATTTCGACATTTTTCAAATGAATTAGAATGGCACAGTGATGCCGAATACAGCCATGTGTGCACATGGAGAATGGATCCTGAAACTAGACTCATACTCTCTGACGATATCGATCAAGATTTTATCTGGTCTTCAGAAATCCTCCTCGAGCTTGAGCAACATATTGATGATAAGCTGAACTTGCCTCTCTTGAAGGTATATGCAATCGACCCAGAAATTTATTTTGAACCTGACTGGCACTCCGGATTCGGCTCTTTCTCTGTTCGCGTTCAACGATTTAACAACAGCATAGAAATCAATGGTGTAGATTATGAAATATCACAAGAAGGTCTACATTTTACGGGTGACAACGATGATTCCTATAGAGAAGCACTTGACACCATAAAATCTCATTATGTTTTTTCAGATGAAAAAATGGAGAGCATCAAGCATGAGATCGACAGACAACTAGCAAGCAAACTCAAAGATGGGTATGGCATCAAAAAACTTGAGGATGCTCTTGCTTACCGATCTTCTACGGCCTGAAGCGCAGAGCTAGAATGGTTGATGGCAATAAAATAAGAATCCCCCGACAAAGCCGGGGGGTTACCTTGTTCATTCACAGGAGATACTTCCTTGACATATACCTAAGCTAGCTCATTGAACCATACTGCTGGGTTAATCAAGGCACGTCAAAAACAACCAACGAAGAGGTGAAGATCGCTCCTTGATTTGACCTCCCGGGATCATCACTCCTTAGGAAACACAATGTTTGAAGTTGAAACACCATATATTAAATAAAACTTATCTCTATTCTTTGTGATCTTAGAAAGCCTCGCATGAACCCGATCAAGCTCAAGCGACACCTTCTTATCCACGGCTTCAAAGAAAAATTTATTATTACAAAATCTGTAGCTCATCGCCCACCCAGTGACAGTCCTCCTAATATCTTCAAGGAACTCCGGGTAAGTCATCGGCATTGAAGACCCGCCAACATCCAAAATATCTAAACTCAAAATGAATCGATTGCACTTACTGTTTATATTCTCCAACAACCGGCCCCTGCTAGACGCTGATGGTGACACACTACCATTAGTTATAGAGCACCCAAGAAACTCAAACCCTCCACTATTAACATCCCCCGACGAATACTTCTCTTTCTTTTTATCATCTTGCGAGTACAATTCAAGACCAACTTTCTTCAACTGCTTAATTGCAAGGTCAACAGATCGATGTAGCTCGTCTCGAGACTTAGCCAAAATCAGAATATCATCAAGATACCTTAGGCACTCACAACCTTTATGCTGAATCATTGAGCTATCAAAATCATACAAGTATATATTGGCCATAAGCGGAGATAGTGGCGACCCTTGGCTTATACCCTCTTTTTCATCAGGAAACATCGACAGGGCATCATTTGTTAATGCACTAGAATTTTCAAGCGACACTTCCATTGCTTGTTTGAAGAATTTCACGAAATACTCGTCATCTACTGATGACTCGATGAACCTATCGATTCTACACTTCTTAACTTTTGTAAAAAAACTCGGTATGTCTGACCTGTAGTAATGAACAAAACCACCTTTGAATAGCTCTCTCACTTTATTTATTGCAGCGCTAACTCCACCAAATTCACCAACAGAGTAATCCTTTGGTATCGCACCATAGCTAGAAGGAGTCTTTAAAACATTTTGGATCGCTGGCACATGAGATTGGAGCACATTCAAAATTGCCCTATGAACCACCCTGTCTTCTAATGTGGAGATCACTAGTGGTCGGGAACCACCACTGCCTTTCTGGATGAGAACACCCTTCTGCTTTGAGAACTTAAAGCTCTTTCCGCTCAAGCGAGACTGCAAACTACGAATGGCAGTGCTTGTATTTTCTTCAAACCTATCGAACCCTAGCGGCTTTTCACCGGGCCCTTTTGCTTGGATATTGCTCCTAACACTTTTCCAAGCTGCTTCTAAATTTCGTGTCTTACAAAACTCTTGGTACAGATTAATGCTCATATGCACCCTTCTGGGGTTCGGGGTCTTCCGGTCACTCACCCCGACCACAGCAATTGCTTGCGCTCCCCGGTGCCGCTCGTATCGCGGGACGCAATGCCAGCGACTATCCGGCCAGAGACCTCGATAGAGGCTCCGGTCGCCTGCAATCCTCGGTCACCGATCCGATCTTGCGACTCGGTCACCACGAGCATTGTGGCGAAGAGTACAGCCATACCGATAGCGCGTGTAACTGCCGCTACCAGGTTGGCACGTTTTTGCATGCCATTACGACATCCATCTGCACGAGTCTACCCTCCCAGAAAGCCTGCCAAGAAATGGCGAGACTACCTTTTTAAGGCTCAACGTCAAGCCAAGCCATGAAGAGCGAATGCAGACGGCTAGTGCCGCTGCTGCCAAGGCGCAGTAGGCATGCCGGCTGTCGCAGCCCGACCCATATTTAAGCCCTATCACCGCCCGGAAGCCCCGAAATAAAGGAAGAGCAACGGTCATGTCAAAGCCTGTGGTCGGGAACTGCTTGCGCTCCCCGGTGCCGCTCGTATCGCGGGACGCAATGCCAGCGACTATCCGGCCAGAGACCTCGATAGAGGCTCCGGTCGCCTGCAATCCTCGGTCACCGATCCGATCTTGCGACTCGGTCACCACGAGCATTGTGGCGAAGATACACGCAGTTACCATCCCATGTCCCAGCGGGAAAAGCAATATGCGGCACCCGATCGCAGGTATACGCATGCCCTCGTACCGCCCCTTGGTAGGTATGCTGCTCATAAGCTCAACGGACTTATTTCGCCCGGAGTAGTGGCTAGATTCCACGACGATACTGCGTCACGGTCACTACTGGAATAGCTTTCTATGCCTTATGGTATCTTCGAGAAGATCATCGCCAGCCTAAAAGAATGAAGAACATTCATACTTATCACTTTTTTTTCTTGATCAACCTACCAGTCGTGTTATCCATCCGATACTGCGCGATCGTGCCATCCACAATGCGCTTAACGATCTCGCGCGCAGCCTCCAACTCGACATCAAACCACTCACGCGGCCGGTAGTTGCCCCCGTCACGGCTGTGCAGCAAAACGTTCACGCGCTGGTGATGGAGCATGGCGTGAACAAGGCGCTCGAAGCGTCGAGGATCGAGGTTGTAGCAGTCAAAGGACGCCACGACCTGCACCGGCGCTTCGAGGTAAGTCTGCTGCCGCTCTGCCCCGGTAATACGCTTTTCCAGCTCCTTTTCCGTGTAGCCGATCTTGTGCAGGTTGCGGATGCTTCGTAGCGCCGGGTCTTGGCTGAGTGAGCGAAGGATATAGATCACACCCGTTCGCTTGTCGTGATGCGTGATGCCCTGCATCGAGTCGAAGGTGCTGTCGGGGCGGAGAATGCGCCGCCCGGTCTCATCCTTGTAGAGGGCTCTGGCCAGTGAGCGGAGCAGCAGGTTGGACTCGGTGCCATTGTCGAACACGACCCGTAGACGCGGATTGAACTTGCGCCCTGCGCCGACGCTCTCCTCCCCTACCTGATCGGCGATACACAGCATGCCGTTGAGCACGAACATGTCGCCTTCGTCGATCTGCGACTCCATCTGAAACGGCACCGCCTCGGCATCGCCTTCACGCAGCTCCTCGCGAACCACGTCGAACAGCCCCTCGAAACGGTAAAAGTCATCACAGTGGGTGCGCTGAGCGATCTCATCCGGCATGTCCCGGTCGCTGCTCTCGGGCACATGGGTCAGGTCGAAGATCGACTCAACGCTCTCGTCACCACCACCGAGCAGACCGAGCGTGTCGCTGCCCCAGATGTCATCCAGGGAGGTGACGCTATCCGGTGAGACCGTGGCTTTCTCGGGCGCGGACGAGGTGGCCTCGGAGACGGCGCGAATGTCTCCTCCCTTCCCTGCTCCATCTGCCGTGACAGGCTGATCCTTATCGCCTTCTCCTTGCCCCTCAGCATCGCCCGTAAAGACCTCCAGAAGGCCGAGCGTGTCCCAGGCAGCCAATCCCTCTACCTTGGCAGGATCACTTCTCAGAGCGGCTAACTGGACGGCTAACGTGGCTTCGTTGATATCTTCAACGTCCTTCTGGGGCTCACGCCCATGCTGGGTCACGAATGCTTCGATGCCCTGAAGCGTAGCGACCAGCCGCTGATCGGCACTCGGTGCGGATGGACTGGGCGGTGCCAGCTTCAAAAGCCCCAGTTCATCGGATTCAGTAAAGATGTCGTCCAAAGTGCGCCGCTTTGGCAGCTCTCGGCGAGTTCGGATCATGCCGACGCTCCCCTCATCTTCTCCCGCTTCTTCTGCTGGATGTAGGCCAGCGCTTCGGCGTAGCGCACCTCCATATGGTCATCGCTGTGAATCGAGGGCGGATGCCCCTTCTCCTTGGCGAAGGCGACGATCTTGGGCCACAGCACCACCGCCTCTTCCTCGCTCATTTGGGTGCGATTACTGACCACGGTATCCTGAATTGTCTTGAGGACCGGTGCCGTCAACGCCTTGGAGAGGATCTCGTAGGCCCCCTGGAAGGGGTTGATCTGGTTGATCAGGTCGATGTTGAGATGCTCGATGTTGACGAACTTCTCGCCGATCTTGAGGAACTGGCGATTGCCCTTGGGCTCGTTGTCACCGGACTCTCCACCAAGATCGCGTCCATCCGGGGCAGCACCTGGATCGACAGGCATGCTGTTCTCATCGGTGCCGTCGACCTGGCCGGGCTCATGGATCACGGCACCCTCGGGGAGATCCTCCTCGTTGAACAGGCCTCCTGTGGAACGAGCCCCCATGGTGGTGAGAACGGTCTCCCGCAGCACCTCTCTCTCGCTCTCATCAAGGTCAGGATGCAGCCGCTCAATGACCTTCGGCAGCTCCACCTCGTTGATGACTTCGGGTTCGGTAGTATCCGTCACCGCAGCAGCGGCCACTTCGGGCTTCTGGAGCAGTGCGGCGATGATGTCTTCCTGACCACCGGATTCCAGAATGCCCATCACCTTGTCGGAGACAGGTGACTGAGTGTCTTCAATGATCACGGTGCCCGGTTCGGCCTTCTCGCCCTCACGCATCCTGGAGCGAGGTTTGAACGACACGCTAGGGGCAAGCACCTGCTCCATCAGCAGCGAGACCGTAATCGCCTTGAGCAGGTTGTTGACGCTGACCTTCACGTCCTCGTCGTCGGCGTCTGGCTGTGCGATCAGGTTGGTGAACTGGGCGTGTGTCTTGCCCTCACTGTCACGGGTCGCACGCCCGATGATCTGGACGATCTCGGTCATCGAGTTGCGATAGCCGATGGTCAGCACATGCTCGCAGAAGGGCCAGTCGAAGCCCTCCTTCGCCATGCCCAGGGCGATGATCACGTCGACATCCTCGGGACGCTCGACATTACGTAGATACTCTTGGACGTCCCGGCGGATCGGCGTATCGGTCACCAAATCGGCGACTTTGAGCAGGTGGCCCGAGGGATGACGAACAGTCACGATGCCAGTGCAGCTGTCCTGCACCTCGACGTCACCGAGCGCATCGAGAATATGGTCTACCTCGCCGTATTTGTCCTGGGTGCTCTCGCCGCTGTTGACGTTGGGAATGTGGACGATGGTCTTCTTGTCAGGGTCCAGCACCTCGCGGATCGCGCTGAGGTAGCGGCCTTGGTAGAAGTGATAACCGATGCCCAAGGACTTTAGATAACGGTAGCCGTTGAGCTGCTCGTAGTAGGTGTAGGTCACCTTGTCGAAACGGGCTTCATCGTCAGGCAGCAGGATCGGTGCGGCATCGCCACGGAAGTAGCTGCCGGTCATAGCGACGATGTGGGCGGTGGACCCTTCCATCAGGCTGTCGATCAACCCACCCAGGCGGTTGGCTTCGTCGACGGACACATGGTGGAACTCGTCGATGGCCACTAGGCAGTTGTCGAAGTCGGAGGACTTCAGCTTAGAGAAGGCGTAGCGCAGCGTGGCATGGGTACAAACCAATGTACGGTCGCTGGGATCGGCTAAGAAGCGACAGAAGGCGTCCACCTTGCCTGTGTCGTTACCAGCCCGGCACAGGTCGTTGCGATCCTCGACATGCCAGTCCCAGTGGAAGCCATGCGAGGTAAGATCGGTATCCTTGAACGACGCCCCGATGGACATCTCGGGAACTGCCACGATGGCCTTGCGCAGGCCCAGGCGGTTGAGCTTGTGGAGGGCAAGAAACATAAGCGCCCGAGACTTGCCGGAGGCTGGCGGCGCCTTGAGCAGCAGATACTGGCTATCACGCTTCTCGTAGGCTCGAGCCTGCATCTCACGCATTCCCAGCTCGTTGCTGCTGGCACTCATGCCAGTGCGGGCGTATTCGACCTTGATCAGCTCTGCCATGCCCTAGCCCTCCGTCGTGGCGACTTTGCGAGATGTTGTTCCACCAACCTTGGCCGCTTTCTCGGCCTTAATCAGCTCTTCGTAGCGGGCCAGAAGATACTCTTGACGCTCGGCGGTATCGCGGAACGGACGGTCGCGGTAGAGCTTCTCCACAGCGCGATCCAGTGCTTGATGGGCCTCCAGCAAGTTCTCGGGCATTTTGTCGGGGTCGTAGAGCTGCGCCATCGTGTTTTCAGGATGGGTAGCACGGGCAAGGATCACCGCACGGCCCAGCTTCTCGATTTCTTGACGCTGATGCTCGGATGCTTCGGGCCATGGGAAGGTGTTGTAAACCAACGATGCCGAGTAACGGTAATCGCTTTTCAGACGCCCACCTACCAGTCGCAGCCAATCCATGTGCATCTGAGTGGAGAGAATGGCGAAATCGTAGAGAGTTCCACCTGGAATCATCTGTACCAGGTCTGTAGTGACGACAGTATGATCGAACATCCCAACCGGGGCGTAATTACGCCTTTCAGAAGTTACCCTGGGAACCAATAAATAGGTTCCTTGACGAGGATGTCGGTTTTGACCAAAAAGATGAGGTGTGCCGGCAATTCGTCGGGTGTCGGCCTTTTTGCTAGCGGCGCGCATTTTACGAACTAGCTCAACACGCTCACGAACGGCAGGCACTGCATCAATCACTTCTTGTCCCGCATCCACCAACCACAAGCACCAGCGTTCGTGGCCTTGCAAGAACTCTTTCGAACCCATTAAGCGCTTGATCCAAGAACCAATTTGAGGATCTTCCGAAATCAAGGCCTCTTTTTCCTCCACGCTTAAAATTAAATTTCCTCCATCAACAGGTTTGCTGCCGTTAACCATAGAGCTGGAGCAAAATAAAGGGCGGTTCCGGCTCGCGACAACTGTATTTGAACCTTCAAGAAGAAATGGACTGATATTCCTTACCACTCGCATCCGCCACTCGGCATCTAGTTTCTGGAATAGAAACTTCTCGTTTGGATTTTTTGTTAGCCCAATTATGACGACATGGACACCAGCGTTGGCTTGTGCGCTATTTTTCCAATTGAAGGTTTGGTAAGCAAAGCTGATCTCGACACCAAGCTCTAAGACGAAGGGCCACAGCATTGCCACCTGCTCACCCTGGCAAATTGAGTTAGTCGAAACAAACGCTAAACTTCCATGTGCTCGGATATAGTGCGCACCTTTCCAAAAAAAGCTAGCCACATAGTCAAGATAGCGATGTTTCTTGAAGCCATAGAAGACCTTATCCATATCTTCGTTCTGCTCATCAGAACGGTAGCTAGCACCGCGATAAGGTGGGTTACCGCACACATAGGTCTCGACAGACTCGTCATTAGGGCATACGGTATTCCAACTTAACTGGAGACTATTTCCAAGGATAAGATGTGCTGAATCTTTGAGCGGCAGCATTGGTTCGGAACGACCAAACTCTTCTGCAAAAAGCGTATTCATCTGATGTTCAGCAAGCCACAGTGAAAGTTGCGCCACTTCATGTGCAAAGTCAGCAATTTCAATGCCATAAAACTGGCTGAGACGAATCCCACTCATGAACATCTCTTGCTGTCCGGACACCTCCTGCAAAGCTCGGAACACCGCCATCTCCAACCGGCGAAGCTCCTTGTAGGAGATGATCAGGAAGTTACCCGACCCCATCGCCGGATCGAACACACGAATCCGCGTTAGCCGCTCCAGCAAGGCCTCCAACTTCTTTCGGTTGCCCATTGACTTACGCAGCTCATCGTAGAGCTTGTCAAGGAATAGGGGACGAATCACCTTCAAGATGTTGGGCACGGAGGTGTAGTGCTGCCCCATGGCATCACGACTATCCTCATCCACAACAGCCTGGAACATCGAGCCGAAGATATCCGGATTAACGGCCTCCCACGCGAGCTGACCGCACTCGATCATCATCCGCCGACCCTTGCCGCGAATCTCGGGCACCAGAAGGTCGTCACGGAACAGGCCACCGTTGACGTAAGGGAACTGGGAGATATGAGCAGGCAAGTCTGCCGGTCGCTCGTCCTCCGGCTGGTTCATCACTCGGAAAAGCTGGGCAAGCAACTCCGACAGACCCTCCCCGTTCTCACCGCTGGCCTCGGTGATCACATTGGTGAAGGCATTATTGGGGAAGATCCCGGTGTCATCGGCGAAGTAGCAGAAGAGCAGGCGAGTCAGGAAGACGTTGAGCCCATGCATCTGCTCTGGCGTGCTGAACTCGTTGACCTCCTTCAGACGATCGAACAGCCGACCCATCTTGGCAGCCGCCTTGAGGTCAGCGGACGCCTCCTCGAAGTGCTTCGTGCGCTCCAGGCCGGCCATCGGGGCGAAGAACAAGTATTGTGTGGCCAGCTCGCTGAACCCGACCTCCAGACGCTCAGTCGTTTTGGTATCCAGCGCCGTCAGTTCACGGTAATCAGTCACCACCAGGAAGCGGCACTTGTGCCGAGCAGGCTCGTCCTCGTCAGCAAGCACCTGCAACGCCTCGTGGATGCTCTCCCCCTGCCGCACCGGCATAAAGTAGAGCCAGTTCTTCAGTGCGACGTGACCCTCGTCCTTGCGGCCGGCGACGTTGCGCTGCCCGCCGTTGCGGACCTGTGTGATGGTTGCCTTGGGGAACCCGTAGGCGTCGAGGAAGGCGTAGACGAACTCATCTGCATCGGCATCTGGCCGCGTCGCGGCAGTGAGGATGTCCATGCAATAGGTCTGGTCGAAGGCCATGCGCCCTGTGCTCCCTCCGTGATGGCTCTGGTGGAGCCTGTGACTCGTTATCCCATGAAGCCTACTTAGCTTGAACAAAGATGTCACGAATCAAAGACCCCGCTGACAAAGAAAGGCTGGATAAAAGCCCTAAAAACACCTCAGCTCAGGGGAGCTTTTGTATTATTCTGACTAATCCATTTGCTCCTCCAGAGCTTGCCTTACTAACCCAATCACATAGGGTAGATCGCTCTCTGAAGCCAACCCAACTTCAACCTCCCCATTTCCCCATCTGCCAAGGCCTGCAACATCCCGTCCTAGCCCACGAGGATCCTCAAGGTTAGTGGCAGAAATATTCAAAGAGAGTAATAATCGCTTAGATTTCGGAATCACATCAACAAAGTTTGTCTCAGCCTTGAAAGCAATGTATAGCTTCTTAACGTCTTGATAGACACACGGATCAAGGGCCAAAACCTCTTCGGAAAATTTATCGAAAAGTTCACGTAACGGCCCTACTGCTAATTGGGCATGATCCTCAAGGGCATATTCAGCACTTTCAGTCTGGGCGGGGCTACGGTAGGCGTCCAGAATGTCATCCCCAAGAGCAGGCATCTGCCACACTGATAGAGCCGACTCCGACAGACGAGCTGCACGCTTCTGTATCTCCTCTTGATTCCATGCTTCAAGATGCCGAAGGTCACTATTTAGATGCAGCGGACTATGCGCAAAGCCGATTGGTTTACTGTCTATATCCGTTGCATCCCGCTTATGCAGAAAAGGTTTATCTGAGTACGAGCTGTTATAAGCGGTCAAGGTCAGGTTGCCCAATGTATGCAGGTAGCTCTCCTGAATACTTTGCCATTCGGGCCCCAGTTCTTGTTGCCACTCACGTGACAGCTTAGGATTCTGAGGCATCACATGCTCAACAGTGAATTCGTCGATAAGCACAGTTTCTTTACGACCGTGGTTTTCCAGTCGACGCAGCCAATACCGCAGATTGCGAAAGTGGTAAAGATCTCGCTCACGCAAGGACGTTTGGAATTCACTATTGCTTGGAAAGCGACGATATGACGGCAACAACATAAAGGCTGCCTTAACGCTTTCTAAGTAACGATCCTTTCGCAAGCTATGCGTAAAACGTGCAAATGTCCGGTTCAAAGAATTCGTGGGGATTCCACAGACCGCACGCCGAAAGACGTAACTCTCAATCAACCTTACGATCTTTTCCAGCTCCCAAGTGGAAAGCAGCTGGTTTTGCTTGTAGTCATGGTAGACCTCAAGCAACAGAGGATAGGCAACGTCGACCTTCAGCTCCCTCAAATCTTTGAATGCCTTCTTTAGGTTGGGCTCTGATTCCTTACCCAAGGCCATTGCGCAATAGTGGTTGGCATAGGTATGCACCTCCTTGACCAGGTCACGAATAGAGCCATCGTAACCTGCCGCGTACTTCTTGAAAGCAGCATATACCTTGTTGATATTAGGGATGTCGTTGGTGACCGCCGTAAGGTAGTGGCGCATGAAACTGTCGAAGTGACGGGCATACGCCGCTTGACCGAAGCCATCCTCCATAGCCCGCCAGTAGTGCGTGTACAGAGACTCCTGCTCACTAGGCTCCTGGCCCATTAAGACAAAATTTCGGATGAGGTCGGCCTGGCTAAGGTCCAAACCAGTGGAGTTCATGCTCTCGAAGACAAGCTGAGGGTTGTCTCGTTGCCGTTCCAAGGCAACCGCTACGATCTCCAGCTTGGAGAGGCCTAAATATACGGCATCTAAATGTTCAGGGTTGTTTTCGAACCACTCCTTGAAGAACTCATAGTTCGCAATCACACGAGAGCTGTGCGGATCCGGCATTGGCAGATCATCGATGAGGGAGATCAGTGTAGGCCGATCAATATCTGACAAAACGACCTTGTAAAGCATCTCGCCAGTTTCATTGGGATTGATCAAGAAGCGTCGACGTAGTGCATCAGCCTGATTGGCTGCCTGGCCGTCAACAAGGTGGCGGTAAAGCGCCAAGAGCATCAGCGTAACCGTGGTCAGGCGCTGTTGCCCATCGATCACCATGAGTGGCTCTTGCTTCACGAGAATCGACTGAGCACGCTCAACGTATACGATGGTACCCAGGAAATGGGTGGAGGCCTGCTCATTAATGCCCACGGCCAAGACATCATTGAGCAACTGGCGACACTGGGCCTCGCCCCACGCGTAATTCCGCTGGTAAATAGGGATACGGAACTGCCGTGGTTTCTCCAGCACCTCCATCAGATTGGCTTCAGATGCTTTCATGTGCCCTCCTTTTGCGATACCTTGAAATCTACAGCCTTTCGACAGGAGCTGCCACTGATCTCAACCTAATCGACCTCTTGCCTGGAGGAACACTTCGCGAATGGTCAGGGCACGAGCATTCAGGGATACATAGATATCTGCTGCCAGCCTCCTCATTTATCTTAAGCCACGTCCAAAACTCACTTTGGCGGAAGAGGTTGATCAAAAAACGCAACCTTCTCTTGACTGGCTCGTTCCGACAGCGCCTTTACCGCTTCCTGCCTATCAACAGGTCTTTTTAGGTTGCTAATATTTACCTTTTCATAATATGCATTATATAGCATTTGAATAATTTTCTCTTGCAACATGGAGTTTTCTTTTTTCAATGAGCCAACTTCCGCTTTCAGCTTTTTAACTTGCTCCCTTGCCTCATTTAAAAGCTGATCGTCCACATCTTTTACAGCGCTATTATCTTTTTGATCCCTATAGCGCTCTCTCGCAGCCTCTACCCGTTGCTTTACCTCAGGGTAGTCTTTCATCAAGTTATAGATCGTTCCCTTGCTTAACTTATTAAAGTTTAGCACCTTTGCAACATGAGCCACAAAGGCTTCCATGCTGAATTTTCCCTCCCAGTGATCAATCTCCCTCTTTAGGACCTCAACATCCTTACTCGTGAACTTAGACATTAGAAATACCTATCAAACTAAGAATTGAGTCTGATCCGATAATATCTTGATCCCGAGGCTCACGATCCACGCCACGAGATATCAAGACCCTTTCAACGGGGTCTGGGTCATGCTCAGGCGGAATTGAAACAATCGCTCCATCTGGAACACTCTCATCCTCCAGGATACGAACCACAGTCTCTGCGGTTGTCAACCCAACTGCAAGCTCTTGGATTTTCTTCGATACCTCCTGAAAGTCTTGCCTATGCTTCTCCTCCCAGATATCAGCACCATGTACCTCGCTCTCTACTGCTTTTTTGGCCCTCTCAAACTGGAGTTTTAAAAAGTCTCGATGTTGCTTGAGATTTTCAAGTTTCTTCTCATCCCCTTTCACACACTTATGCTCTTTACATGTTAAACACTGGTGGGCCTTAAGACATGGGCTTTGGGCCCAGTCAGTCGTACAAAACCCATACAAAGTAGATTGCGCAGCACCCACCATCAGTTTGCCTAAGTCAATGAATGCAACTGGTTGGTTCATCCTAACTAGTTCAATGGCAGAAGGACGTTTTTTTAAATTGGCGAGAGCAACAGCGGGGTCAGAACTAAACTCTGGCACCATTACAGTCTTTGATGGCTCACGAATCTCTTCCTTTGTCCGCAAGTCATAGTGCGCGTTTTGTTTAATATCTACACGAGCAGCCCAATGTGCTATGGTCCAATCATCCATACCTGCCCGCTCAGCTACAGTAGACAACCAAACACGAATCTGATGTGAAGTTAATTTTATGTTTTCACCATCATCATTCACCTTGCCCATCCGCTCAAAGATAGAAGGAACTTTTGCAGTGTTCGTAACACGGCCACGTAATTGATCGTTGAGACGGTTGACATCTAAGGTGGCCCAAGAGAAATGGGAGACACTCTTTTGCTTATTAAACTGCTTGTCACAGTGAATAATCAAAGAATCCCATAATGGCTTATCTGAATCACCTGCTTTTGGCTGCTCCATCTCACCCTTAGAAAAACGTTCGCCGAAGTACCTACGTTGAACTTCCTGAGCAAGAGTTTTATAGGTAACATGCCCATTGGCATCTAAGCACTTGTTCACCCATGGGCCGACCTTCCTCCAAGCTGTAGGGCTGTCAACCTTACATTTATCAGACATCGCAATTCCCATTGCCGCACTGACCTGATGCGACGACAAACGCTGACTACGAGGATAATCTTTCGAAGTCAAGCATCCCTCATGATGAAAAAACTCTCCTGGATTGTCATACGCAAATCTAGCAGCCTTCCGTGCTGGCTCACCAATATTAATTAAGCGCCTCACGGCCTCTCGAACAGACGGCTCTAGCAGCTTAGGCACAACTTTCGAGTAAGCACCATAGCCTTTCTTACCATGCCACCTAACGTATAAATTTCCATCACGCTCTATCAAGCAATCAGTCGTAAGTGATGAAAGCTCACCTGCTCGGCTCGGTGCAAACATTAGCATTACAATCACGGAAGACCAAAACACATCCTCTTCAGCCTCTGCCTGTGCAAAACAGTCCGCCAGCGATGTGATTTCATGAAGAGTAGGCAAACGCTTCTCTTGCCACTTAACAGATTCAGAATCCGTCCTAATAGCCTTTGCAAGGGGTTTACGGTGCGGGCTTTTCCATTCAGGCAATCCGGGCACAAAACCTTTATCCCTTATGAATGAATAAATTGATACAAGAGCACCACCCACTTTATATCTAACATCTGGATTGTCGTAGCGAGACATCAAAGCCTTACTTGCTTTTTGCTGTACCACACCATCGACATTTAGTATGTCTGGGATTCCACCGAGACGCTCGTCCAAGAGGGCATCATGAAGGATCTTGAACGCATACATAGGAAAGTTTCCTATTGATGTCGTCTCCCTTATTGTCTGGTTATATCTTACATACGCTTTAACTTGAGAAAGAAACGGCTCCAGGAATGCGTCTTCATCTTTTGGGTAGCTGGGATTTGCCACTCCATGTCGAGTAAACGCAGCAGCACGCTTCCCGGTTCTAGTATGCTTCCAAACCAAATCTTCCCAATTATATATTGCCAACTCATCACGGCAATGGCGTATAAACTCACCTATATTCTGTTGTGCAGACAACTCCGCTTTAGGGACAAAGTGCGCGATAGTGTTCATTGACACTCTCCTTCCTTTCCATCCCTATTCGCAAGCTCACCTTTTCTTATTTCGCAAAGCTCTATCACCTTACGTATTGCCAGTACTAGGCGGTCACTTGAGTGAATAACAAGCTCGCTGCATCCTGCTTCCACCATCTGCTTGCGGCTTTGGAGCACCTCCTCCAGCGCCTCCTCATGAGGAGCATCCACCCATGGTTGAAAACGGCGGCATGTATAACAAGACCTCCAACCGCTTGGGCAAAAATCATAGCTCCCACAGGTACCGACATTTTCCATGCTATTCACTTTGATACGAGCCCTTACATCATCACCACGAACAGCATCATCTTCACTATCTACCAGTGTACCTGCCAGGGCTTGTGCAATAACAGTCAGAGGACCCTCCATCAACTCATTAATCCGGTCCGCTATTTCCGGCGATGTCTCTATATAATGGTTAACGTTCTGGCTGTCACGATGACCTAGGGCATACGCAAGGGCTATACCCGTCAGGCCCATCTTGGCGCAATTTGTGCCATAAGTGTAACGAAAGCGACGCGAAGAAAGTGTAAGCGGCTCTCCCGTGACTTCGGAAATGAGCGGGCACTGGCTAGTATACTCGTAACTGAGCAAGGACCTAAAGGCATGATCAGTCATGTGGAAATAGCTGGGCCTAGCCTTATGTTCTTCCATGAAAAGATGCTTTGAAGCCCCAGTTTTTTTGATAAATCGCTTAATCATAACCCAGCTTGGGAATAGCGGCATCTCTCGAGCTTCACTTTTTGTCAATGGCTTATCGAGGAAAGAGTTTATCTTGTCGATATTCTTATCTCTCAAGTTTGACACAACCAAATAAAGTGGTCTGTTAATCGGCTTGTCGAGAAGCTCTGAACGATAAGACTTAGACCTGCGCTCCTTTGCCATCGGCACTCTTAAAACAAAATTATCAGACACATTATTGTTTTGTTCATCTCGTGACACCAATATATCTTTAGATCTCAGCTTTCTCAGCTGTATAGAACGCTGCCCGGTTGTGGCTAGCAAGTATATTGCAGCATGTGTGTCATAGCTGATTTCTTTTTCACGCAATGCATCAGTTGCCCATTCCAAAATCCATCCCAACTCTGTCGATGTGTATGGTCCACTATATGGGCACCATGTTCTAACAGCTTTTCCTTTTATGTTCCCACGTACTTTTTGCTCTTCCAGCCAGTCGACTACAGCTTCATCTACTCCATCAAAACCCCATTGCTCCCAGTTATAAAGCAGCCCGCGTAATGTACCAAATCGGTACTCATTTTCATGTCCTAGACTTTCTCGCCAAGCTGCTAAGGAAGATATCGATACCTTATCAACACCTTGATCCCTAAGATAGGCTCCAAAGTAATTCTTTAAGTTTTTAACATGATCTACCGAGTGAGTCTCAAGATAACGAGCCAAGCACTTCTTTAACTCTTGCTTATACGGGAAGTTAACAAACGGCTCGCTATTGAAGCTCACGCTCGTTCCTGCATCGATCATCCACTGATCAGAAGACAAGTCAAACTCATATCCATATTTAGTAAAACATAGGCTTGAATTGAAAGCAGCTTTTTCAACTCGGCTAATAGTCACTGGTCACCTCCAATAATCGACATGTCAACATACTCCATCAACTCATCGACACCTTCCATAGTGACCTTATCGACCGCCTCTTTCACATACCTTTTAAGATAAGGTGCCGCACTGCTTTCTCTTGTCCACCCCATTACATCCATCAGAGCACTCTCGCGCTCTCGCTCACTTATAATCTTCATACCTAACTCAGGATTTGCTTTTGCCTGCGCATTATGAGCATCAACTTTCTTATTCCAAATATAAGCGAAAGCATGCCGAAACCCATGGGTTTTCAATCCATGAAACATTTTAAGATCTACTTTCTTGATGCGGCCAACAGCGTTATTCCAATTCACTAGTGATACAGGCTTTCCCCAGTGGTCATCCTTTCTGTGGTTTACAAAGAGCCAATTATGCTTCCGTGATGGTGTGGCGGCTCTTCGATCCTGCATCATATAATCTTCAATCTCTGCTGCCAGCCTCTCACTAATATAAATAGAACGCTCAGTCGTTTTTTGCGCGGGAGGCACGTTGCGCTCATCTATATGAGCATCATTTTTTGATGGCTTTCTGATATGAATCATCGGGGGAGAAGCAAGCAAGTCTAAGTGCCGTGAGTCTGTTCTCAGGCACAACAGCTCACCTATTCGCATCCCTGTTGCAAGGAGAACTTTGAACATCAGGGCATTGCGCTTTCGTGTAATTCCTCGAAAAGGAACCTTCGGGTTATCAGGATTCGACAGCTCTATGAGCTTCAGGAAGACTTTCGGGTGGGGAGCAATACTGAAAGGGTCTAATGCACCACGACTGCTGCTTGTCTTCGGCGTAAGAGCCACTAGGCGATAACGCATCTCATCAATGCATCTACGTACATTATTATTATGTAAGCGATTAGCATTTATGGTTTCAGCCACAAATACTAAAAACTTTGTGATATCACGTAGCCTCTGCACGCAAGTATCGACATCGACTCGTGGTGGCTGCTCGGCTTTTATCAATGATACTAAATTTTTTTTCCTCCTTGGCTTACCCCTATTCTTCTGAAATGTAGAATACCTTTTTATATCAACCCAGCAATACCAACGAAGGTCATTGCACGTCTTATCATCTAAGAACAAGCCTTTCTCAAATTCTGTTATGAAATCACGGCCAGTTTCACGCTCAAAGTCACGTAGATGCCTCAACCGGCTTGTAATGTTTCGAAGCGTATTGAAGGTTGACGCTGGTCTGCATTTGACCGTGATGTAGGCGGTGACCCAAAAATCGGGCACCCCATCCTCATCGAGTAGCGTGGGGAGAGTTTCACCGTGAGAGAGCTTGAGGTTCTTGGTATGCATGAGCTTTTTCTAGTCATTTTTATTAAGTATACATACTCCCCCCTGCATTTCAACAGTTTTTGTTGAGCGTCAAAAAGAAAACCCTGCAAAAGCAGGGCTTTATAAGGCATTCTGGGCATTTATGAGATAAGTTGTCCTTAGAACGGGATCTCGTCGTCGAAATCGTCGAAGCTGCCCGGATCAGGGGCACCATAGTTGCCCTGCTGCTGACCACCCTGCTGTTGGCCGCCTTGCTGCTGACCGGGCTGCTGCTGGCCGGCCTGCTGCGGTGCCGCCGCCGGGGCTGGCCGCGACTGGGGCTGCCCACCGCCATAACCGCCCTGCTGCTGCGGGGCGTTGCCGTAACCACCCTGCTGGGGCGCCTGGGTCTGCGCGCCGAAGCCCGCACCCTGGCCGGGGGCATCCCCGCCACGGGTATCGAGCATCTGCATGTCGTTGACCACGATCTCGGTGGTATAGCGATCCTGACCGTCCTGGCCCTGCCACTTGCGCGTCTGCAGGCGGCCTTCGAGGTAGACCCTTGATCCTTTCTTCAGGTACTGCTGGGCGATCTCGGCCAGTCGGTTGAAGAGCACCACCGAATGCCACTCGGTACGCTCCTGCTTCTGGCCGCTCTGCTTGTCGGTCCACGTGTCGGTAGTGGCGACGCGCAGGTTGGCGACGGGACTGCCGGAAGGCATGAAGCGGACCTCGGGGTCCTGCCCCAGGTTGCCGATGAGAATGACCTTGTTGACGCCACGGGCCATGCTGGACTCCCTATTGGTTGTATACACTCGTTGTCATGAATTCCCGGCGGTGCCCTGTCGGCACCTGCCGAACTGCTGGTCAGTTACCGCGGTCCTGGTCCGGCCGAACCAGACGGGCCAGGGCGTCCCTGTCGAGACGCCGCCGGTCCACCTTAAGATAGGCCAGCCGCTCCTCGGGTACGACCAGTACGTCTTCAACGCCGGCCACCTCGGCGAAGCTCGCCATCAGGGTATCCAGTGCATCGTCCTGCTGGTCTTCATCCAGCTCGATCACTTCGCTCGTGAGGTGGGGTGGCGCCGGCATGCCCAGCATCAGCAGCCACCATATGCCGGCCAGCAGGGCGCTGCCAACGAAGACCGCAGGCAGCCCCCACTGCTGGGCCAGAAAGCCACCCAGCAAGCCACCCAGAAAGGCGCCCAGGAACTGGCTGGTGGAGTAGACGCCCATGGCCGTGCCCTTGGCCCCTGCCGGGGCCAGCTTGCTGAGCATCGACGGCAGCGTCGCCTCGAGTAGATTGAAGGCCGTGAAGAACAGCAGCAGCCAGGCGAACAGCGCCCAGGCGCCGGTACCGATACCGGCCAATCCCGCCAGGCTGACGGCAATGGCCCCGATCGCCAGCAGGCACATGCCCTTCATGCGCTGGCGCTTCTCGGCCAGCACCACCAGCGGCACCATGCAGAGAAAGGCCAGCAGCATGATGCCCAGGTAGGTCAGGCCGTGCCGCTCGACGCCGATGCCCGCCTCGAGCAGACGAAAGGGCACCGCGACGAAGATCGCCATCAGTACCAGGTGCAGGGCGAAGATCGACAGGTCGAGACGCCACAGGTCGGCCCGGGTGAGTATGGCCTTCAGCTGCTGACGGTCGATACCCACATCGCGATGGCGCATGCGGCGGGGCGCCGGCGGCACCAGCTTCCACAGCACCAGGATCCCCACGGCAGCCAGCATGGCGGTAAACCAGAACACCGACGACAGCCCGAAGGACGCCGCCAGCCAGGGGCCGAGCACCATGGCCACCGCGAAGGCCACGCCGATGGAGAGCCCGATGGTGGCCATGGCGGCCGTACGCACCTGCTCCCGAGTCTGGTCCGCCAGCAGCGCCATGATCGCCGCGGCAACGGCACCGCTACCCTGAAGGCAGCGGCCCAGGATCACGCCACCGATGGTATCCGCACCGGCTGCCACCACGCTGCCGAGCAGGAACAGCAGCAGTCCGCCGGCAATCACCGGCTTGCGACCGATACGATCGGAGAGCAGGCCGAAGGGAATCTGCAGTATCGCCTGGGTCAGCCCGTAGACCCCCAGGGCCAGCCCTATCAGTAGTGGCGTGGCGCCGGCCAGCTCATCGGCATAGAGCGCCAGCACCGGCAAGACCATGAACAGCCCCAGCATCCGGGTGGCATACAGGCTCGCCAGGCCGGTGATGGCCCGCCGTTCGGTGGCTAGCAGCAGTCCAGAGACCTTGCGCATAGAGTGACGAGAATCCATGGGTAGGCGGGCTCGAGGCCCTTAGGTGAACCGCCTATTCTATCGGTTCCGGACCACACAGGAAACGTCCCCGCCACAGCCGCTTTGCTGCCCGGTGTACCGCGGACGTATAATCGAGGTTTTGCCGTGCGTCACGAGGTGGGAATGGACAGAATACTGGTCAGGGGTGCCCGCACTCACAACCTCAAGCAGATCGACGTCGACCTGCCCCGGGACAGCTTGATCGTGGTCACAGGGCTCTCCGGCTCCGGCAAGTCATCGCTGGCGTTCGATACGCTCTATGCCGAAGGCCAGCGCCGCTACGTCGAGTCGCTCTCCACCTACGCCCGCCAGTTCCTGTCGATGATGGAAAAGCCCGACGTGGACCATATCGAAGGCCTGTCGCCGGCGATCTCCATCGAGCAGAAGTCCACCTCGCACAACCCGCGCTCCACCGTGGGCACCATCACCGAAATCTACGACTACCTGCGCCTGCTGTTCGCCCGGGCCGGCACACCGCGCTGCCCGGAGCACGGCGAGGAGCTCGAGGCGAGCACCATATCGCAGATGGTCGACCAGGTACTCGCGCTGCCAGAAGGCAGCAAGCTGATGCTGCTGGCCCCGGTGGTCAAGGGGCGCAAGGGCGAGCATCTGCAGCTGATTGCCGAGCTCCGCGCCCAGGGCTTCGTGCGCGCCCTGATCGACGGCCAGGTGCTCGAACTCGACGACATCGCCCCGCTGGACAAGAACAAGAAGCATGACATCAGCGTGGTGGTCGACCGCATCAAGGTTCGCGAGGGTCTTCAGCAGCGGCTGGCGGAATCCTTCGAGACGGCGCTGGGCCTGTCCGACGGCATCGCCATGGTCCACTTCATGGACGGCGAGGCCGACGACATCATCTTCTCGGCGCGCTTCGCCTGCCCGGTATGTGGCTACGCCATCGCCGAACTCGAGCCCCGGATGTTCTCGTTCAACAACCCGGCCGGCGCCTGCCCCAGCTGCGACGGCCTGGGTGTACAGCAGATCTTCGATCCCCACAAGCTGATCAGCCACCCGGAGCTGTCGCTGGCCGAGGGGGTGATCAAGGGCTGGGACCGACGCAGCGTCTACTACTTCAGCCAGCTGCAGGCGGTGGCCAGCCACTACCGCTTTGCCCTGGAGACGCCCTGGCAGGAGCTGGCCCGCCATGAGCGGGACGTGATCCTGCATGGCAGCGGCAGCGACGAGATCGCCTTCAGCTACGTCAACGACCGCGGCCGCAAGGTCACCCGGGAGCACCCATTCGAGGGGGTACTCCCCAACATGCAGCGCCGCTACCGCGAGACGGAATCGAGCATGGTCCGCGAGGAGCTGGCGCGCTATATCGCCGACCAACCCTGTCCCAGCTGCCACGGCTCACGCCTGCGCCTCGAGTCGCGCCACGTCTTCATCGACGAACGCACCCTGCCCCAGATCGTCGAGCTGCCCATCGGCGAGGCCTGGGACTACTTCCGCCAGCTGACGCTGCCCGGTCGCCGCGGCGAGATCGCCGAAAAGATCATCAACGAGATCCATGCCCGGCTGGAGTTCCTGGTCAACGTGGGGCTCGACTATCTCAACCTGGAGCGCAGCGCCGACACCCTCTCGGGTGGCGAAGCCCAGCGTATCCGCCTGGCGAGCCAGATCGGCGCCGGCCTGGTCGGCGTCATGTACATCCTCGACGAGCCCTCCATCGGCCTGCACCAGCGCGACAACGACCGCCTGCTCAAGACGCTGATTCACCTGCGCGACCTGGGCAACACCGTGATCGTGGTGGAGCACGACGAGGATGCCATCCGCGCCGCCGACCACGTGCTGGATATCGGCCCCGGCGCCGGTGTGCACGGCGGGCGGATCGTCGCCCAGGGCACCCCCGAGGATGTCATGGCCAGCCCCGACTCACTGACCGGCCAGTACCTCTCCGGCAAGCGCCGCATCGAGATACCGCCCTGGCGCATCCCCGGCAACCCCGAGAAGCAGCTGCGACTGACCGGTGCCAGCGGCAACAACCTGCACGATGTGACCCTCACCCTGCCACTGGGGCTCTTCATCTGCGTCACCGGCGTCTCCGGGTCGGGCAAGTCGACGCTGATCAACTCGACGCTGATGCCCATTGCCGCCAGGGAGCTGAATCGCGCCACCACCTTGACGCCTTCCGCCTATGAGTCGATCGAGGGACTCGACCAGCTCGACAAGGTGATCGACATCGACCAGAGCCCCATCGGACGCACCCCGCGCTCCAACCCGGCCACCTACACCGGCATCTTCACGCCGATCCGCGAACTCTTCGCCGGCACCCAGGAATCTCGCTCACGGGGCTACAAGCCCGGGCGCTTCTCGTTCAACGTCAAGGGTGGCCGCTGCGAGGCGTGCCAGGGCGAGGGGATGATCAAGGTCGAGATGCACTTCCTGCCGGACATCTACGTCCCCTGCGACGTCTGCAAGGGCAAGCGCTACAACCGCGAGACCCTGGAGATCCACTACAAGGGCAAGAGCATCCACGAAGTGCTGGAGATGACCGTCGAGGAGGCGCTGGAGTTCTTCAGCCCGGTGCCGGCCATCGCCCGCCGCCTGCAGACACTGCTCGACGTGGGGCTCTCCTACATCCGCCTGGGGCAGAGCGCCACCACCCTCTCCGGCGGCGAGGCCCAGCGCGTCAAGCTGGCCCGGGAGCTGGCCAAGCGCGATACTGGCAAGACGCTCTACATCCTCGACGAACCCACCACCGGGCTGCACTTCGAGGATATCCGCCAGCTGCTGACCGTTCTCCACCGCCTGCGCGACCACGGCAACACCATCGTGGTCATCGAGCACAACCTCGACGTGATCAAGACCGCCGACTGGATCGTCGACCTCGGGCCCGAGGGCGGCTCCGGCGGCGGACGCATCATCGCCGAGGGCACCCCTGAGCAGGTGGTGAAGATCGAGGCCTCCCATACCGGGCGCTTCCTCAAGCCCATGCTGGAACGAACCAAGGCCCAGCAGGCCGAGCCGAAAGCCACGGCGTAGGCTGGAAATATGAGAGTGCGCAAAAAAAGGATCTTCACACTTTGGCGTGAAATGGCAAGGGAAGTCATGGCCACGCTGTAGGAGTATCTTCAGATCACGACTGGAGGCCGAAGGACTCCCGGCGGCGTTACCGATGGTCGCGGTTATTGCCAGCGCGGCAGCCGCCGCCGGGCGCCTATCGGCGCCAGTCGCGATGGGAACCAGCGCTCCAACAAGGAGCGCCTGCGTCGCTGTCGTCGAGCCCCCTTCCGCAATGCAGCCTATGCAGAGCAGGTTCACGCCAAAATGCGATGAACCCAAAAAAACCGGCTCCCAAGGGAGCCGGTTTTTGCATTGCTGCTACAGCGTTGCCGGGCCAGGCCCGAAGCCGAGGATCACTCCTCGACGGCAACTTCTTCCTCGGACTCGACGATCGGACGATCGACCAGCTCGACGAAGGCCATCGGCGCGTTGTCGCCGGTGCGGAAACCGCACTTGAGAATACGGACGTAACCGCCCGGACGCTCGGCGTAACGCGGGCCCAGCTCATTGAAGAGCTTGCCGACCGCTTCCTTCGAGCGGGTACGGCTGAAGGCCAGACGACGGTTGGCGACGCTGTCCTGCTTGGCCAGGGTGATCAGCGGCTCGATGACGCGACGCAGCTCCTTGGCCTTGGGCAGGGTTGTCTTGATCACTTCATGTTCGACCAGCGAGACGGACATGTTCTTGAACATGGCCTGGCGGTGCGAGCTGGTACGATTCAGGTGACGACCACTCTTACGATGACGCATGGTTGCTATTCCTTACCAAACTGGGACTCGAGTCGACGCTCACGCAGAGGCCTTGTCGTCCTTCAGGCTTGCCGGAGGCCAATTCTCCAAACGCATGCCCAGGGACAGACCGCGTGCTGCCAACACGTCCTTGATTTCGTTCAAAGACTTCTTGCCGAGGTTCGGCGTCTTCAACAGCTCGACTTCGGTGCGCTGAATCAGATCGCCGATGTAGTAGATATTCTCGGCCTTCAGACAGTTGGCGCTGCGGACGGTCAGCTCGAGATCGTCTACGGGGCGCAGCAGGATGGGATCGATGTGATCCTCTTCCTCCTCGACTTCCTGTTCCTTGTCGGCTTCCAGGTCGACGAACGCTGCCAGCTGCTCCTGCAGGATGGTGGCGCTGCGACGGATCGCTTCCTCGGGGTCCAGGGTGCCGTCGGTCTCAAGATCGATGATCAGCTTGTCGAGATCGGTACGCTGCTCGACACGGGCGGCATCGACCGCATAGGAGACACGGCGCACGGGGCTGAAGGTGGCATCCAGCTGCAGGCGGCCGATGGCACGGGACTCATCGTCGGCGCCGACACGGGCATCCGCCGGCTCGTAGCCGCGACCACGGGCAATCTTCAGCTGCATCTTGAGCTCGGCGCCCTCGTTCACGTGGGCGATGACGTGGTCGGGATTGACGATCTCGACGTCATGGTCAAGAACGATGTCACCCGCTGTCACCACGGCCGGGCCCTGCTTGTTCAGCGAGAGCACCGCCTCGTCACGACTGTGCATGCGGATGGCCACGTCCTTGAGGTTCAGGAGGATCTCGATGACATCTTCCTGAACACCCTCGATCGCGCTGTACTCATGCTCAACACCCGAGATCTCGACTTCCACCACGGCGCAGCCGGGCATGGACGAGAGCAGAATGCGACGCAGCGCATTGCCCAGGGTGTGGCCAAAGCCACGCTCGAAGGGCTCGAGTACGATCTTCGCGTGATGAGCGCTGATCTCTTCGACCTTGATATCGCGCGGACGGAGAAACTCTGTCACTGAACGCTGCATAACTACACCTTTGAGGCTGCCTAACGGTTACTCGGTACTCGTTGCCGGCCCCGAGGGGCCGGCACGACGCGGTCAGCGACGCTTACTTCGAGTACAGCTCGACGATCAGGTTTTCGTTGATGTCGGCAGACAGGTCGCCGCGTTCCGGGATAGCCTTGAAGGTGCCTTCCATCTTCTTCGCGTCCACCTCGATCCAGACCACCTCACCGCGATTGGCGGCGATGGAGAGCGCACTCTGGATGCGCGCCTGGTTCTTGGCTTTCTCGCGAATGGAGACCACGTCACCGGGCTTGACCTGGTAGGACGCCACGTTGACGGTGCGGCCGTTGACGGCGATGGCCTTGTGGCTCACCAGCTGACGTGCTTCAGAGCGGGTGGAACCAAAGCCCATACGGTAGACGACGTTGTCCAGTCGGGTTTCGAGCAGCTGCAGAAGGACTTCGCCAGTAGCGCCGGAGCGACGGGCGGCTTCCTTGTAGTAGCTGCGGAACTGCTTTTCGAGTACGCCATACATGCGACGCACTTTCTGCTTCTCGCGAAGCTGCAAGCCGTAGTCTGAAAGACGTTGACGGCGCTGGCCGTGTACACCCGGGATCTGCTCGGATTTACACTTCTTCTCGAAGGGAGTCACACCGCTCTTCAGAAAGAGGTCGGTGCCTTCACGACGAGACAGTTTGCACTTCGGTCCAATATAACGAGCCATGAATCTGTCTCCTTAAACGCGGCGTTTCTTCGGCGGACGGCAGCCATTGTGGGGAATGGGCGTCGCGTCGGTGATGCTCTGCACGCGGAAGCCGGCAGCGCTCAGAGCGCGCACGGCGGATTCACGGCCAGGACCGGGGCCCTTGACCAGCACGTCGACGTTTTTCACACCATACTCGGCTGCAGCAGTTGCTGCACGTTCGCTTGCCACTTGAGCAGCGAACGGGGTGCTCTTGCGAGAACCACGAAAACCCGAACCACCGGCAGTCGCCCAAGAGAGAGCGTTGCCCTGGCGGTCTGTGATCGTCACGATCGTGTTGTTAAAAGAGGCGTGGATATGCGCGATGGCATCCACTACCTGCTTTTTAACCTTTTTACGGTTGCTACGCGGGTTAGCCATGTTGATGTCGTTTCCTGTCTTTACGCCAGAACGTGCGTGTTACTTGCGAATCGGCTTGCGCGGTCCCTTGCGGGTACGCGCATTGGTCTTGGTACGCTGACCACGCAGCGGAAGACCGCGACGATGACGCAGACCACGATAGCAACCCAGGTCCATGAGACGCTTGATATTGAGCGTCACATCACGACGAAGGTCGCCTTCTACGGTGTACTTGCCGACTTCACTACGCAGGGCATCCACTTCTTCAGAGGAGAGCTCCTGAATCTTTGCAGTCGGCGCGATGCCGGTGGCGACACAAATCTGCTGTGCACGCGTGCGGCCAATCCCGAAGATATAGGTCAGCGAGATCGCCGCATGCTTGTTGTCCGGGATATTGACGCCTGCAATACGGGCCATCAGCTTACTCCGAAATTTGAGCGGCTTGCTCGTTTAGTCACTACAAAAGGCGCAACAGCATACCCCTTTACCCGATGAAGGGCAAGGGGCATGCCGGCACCGCTTTCAACACACGCCAGAATCAACCCTGGCGCTGCTTGTGCCGCGGCTCGATGCAGATGACGCGAACGGCGCCATTGCGACGAATGATCTTGCAGTTACGGCACATTTTCTTTACGGAAGCTCGAACTTTCATCGTTCCTTACTCCAAAATCGGCTCGTGGCGCAGGAGCTCCGGCGATGCGCATCAGCGCATGATGCCGCCGCTGCCATAGCCCTTCAGGTTGGACTTCTTCATCACCGAGTCATACTGGTGCGACATGAGGTGCGACTGCACCTGGGCCATGAAGTCCATGATCACCACGACAATGATCAGCAGCGCGGTACCGCCGAAGAAGAACGGCACGTTCCAGGCCACGATCAGGAACTGGGGCATCAGGGAAACCGCAGCGATGTACATGGCACCGAACAGGGTCAAACGCGTCATGACCTTGTCGACATAGCGAGCAGTCTGTTCACCAGGGCGTATGCCCGGCAGGAAGGCGCCCGACTTCTTGAGATTGTCGGCGACATCCTTGGGGTTGAAGACCAGCGCTGTGTAAAAGAAGCAGAAGAATATCACCGCCGCGCCGAAAAGCAAGATATACAGTGGCTGACCAGGACCGAGGGCCTGGGAAGCGCGCTGCAACCACTCCATGCCGTCGCCGGCTCCAACCCACTGCCCCAGTGACGCGGGGAACAGCAGGATGCTGGAGGCGAAGATGGCCGGAATGACGCCCGCCATGTTCACCTTGAGCGGCAGGTAGCTGCTCTGGCCGGCATACATCTTGTTGCCGACCTGACGACGCGGGTAGTTCACCGTGATTCGGCGCTGGCCGCGCTCGATGAACACCACGAAAGCCACGGTGGCGACACCCAGTACGGAGAGTGCCAGCAGCGGCAGCACGTTCCAGGCACCTTCGTTGCGAGCCAGCTCGAAGGCCTGCCCCACGGCACCCGGAAGCCCGGCGACGATACCGGCGAAGATCAGCAGCGAGATACCATTGCCGATCCCCTTCTCGGTGATCTGCTCACCCAGCCACATCAGGAACACCGCACCGGTCACGAAACTGACAATGGCGGTGAAGTAGAAACTGAAGTCTGCCGTGTAGGCAATGCCCTGGCTCGCCAGCCCCACCGACATGCCGGTGGCCTGGACGAAGGCCAGCACCACCGTGCCGTAGCGGGTGTACTGGCTGATCTTGCGGCGGCCGGCCTCGCCTTCCTTCTTGAGCTGTTCAAGATGGGGCGAGACCGCGGTCAAGAGCTGCATGATGATCGACGCCGAGATGTACGGCATGATCCCCAGCGCCATGATGCTCATGCGCTCCAGCGCACCACCCGAGAACATGTTGAACATGCCCAGGATGGTACCCTGCTGCTCCCTGAACATGGCAGCAAGCTGGTCAGGATTGATACCGGGCACGGGGATATGGGCACCAATACGGTACACCACGATGGCGAGGAGCACGAAGCGCAGACGCGCCCACAGTTCACTCAGACCGCTGCCCATCGCCGGCATGTTTCCTGACTTGGCCATTTAGTCCTCTACCTTGCCACCGGCGGCTTCGATTGCGGCACGGGCACCCTTGGTGACCTTGATGCCGCGCACGGTAACCGCCTTGTTGACGTCGCCGGAAAGGATGATTTTCGCATGCAGCGTGGCATCCTTGAGCACGTTGGCTTCCTTGAGGGTCGCCATGGTGACTTCATCACCCGCGACCTTCGCCAGCTCGCTCAGACGCACCTCTTCGGAGACCAGCGACTTCGCGGAGGTAAAGCCGAACTTGGGCAGGCGCCGCTGCAGCGGCATCTGGCCGCCCTCGAAGCCGGGCTTCACGCTGCCACCGCTACGGGACTTCTGGCCCTTGTGGCCACGGCCACCGGTCTTGCCCAGACCGGAGCCGATGCCACGACCGACACGCTTTTCGGCGTGCTTGGAACCCGGTGCCGGGCTCAGGCTATTGAGTTTCATGGATTACTCTCCCTCAACACGCACAAGGTAATTAACCTTGTGGATCATGCCGCGAACGGCTGGGGTGTCTTCCAGTTCAACCGTATGACCAATGCGACGCAGACCCAGGCCCTTCATGGTGGCCTTGTGCTTGGGCAGTGTGCCGATGGTACTGCGGGTCTGGGTAACCTTGAGTGTTGCTGCCATGGTATTTACCCCGTAATCGCGTCGACAGACAGGCCGCGCTTGGCGGCGATGTCGTCCGGCGACTGCATGGAAGCGAGGCCCTTGACGGTTGCCCGCACCACGTTCACCGGATTGGTGGAGCCGTAGCACTTGGCCAGGACGTCATGGACGCCTGCCAGCTCGAGCACGGAGCGCATGGCACCGCCAGCGATGATCCCGGTACCTTCGGAGGCCGGCTGCATGTACACCTTGGAGGCGCCGTGACGGGCCTTGACCGGGTACTGCAGGGTATGGCCCTTCAGGCTAACCTTGACCATGTTGCGGCGCGCCTGGTCCATGGCCTTCTGGATCGCGACCGGCACTTCACGCGCCTTGCCACGACCGAAGCCCACACGACCATTGCCGTCGCCGACGACGGTCAAGGCGGTAAAGCCGAAGATCCGGCCACCCTTGACCACCTTGGCGACACGGTTGACCTGTACGAGCTTTTCCTGCAGGTCGCCGGTGTTCTGTTCGTTCTTCGCCATCGTAAAACCCTTTAGAATTCCAGGCCGCCTTCACGTGCGGCGTCGGCCAGGGCCTTGACACGGCCGTGGTACTTGAAGCCGGCACGATCGAAGGCTACCTGGGTGATGCCTGCCTGCTTGGCACGTTCGGCAATCAGCGCACCCACCTTGGCGGCGGCGTCCGAGTTACCGGTCGCACCCTCGCGCAGGTCCTTGTCCAGCGTGGAAGCGCTGGCCAGCACCTTGCCACCATCCGGCGAGATAATCTGCGCATAGATGTGACGCGGGGTACGGTTGACGCACAGGCGATACACGCCCAGCTCGCGGATCTTGGCGCGAGCGCGGCGGGCACGACGGAGACGAGATTCTTTCTTCGCGTTCATAACCCTGCCTTACTTCTTCTTGGCTTCTTTGCGACGCACCTGCTCGTCGGCGTACCGTACACCCTTGCCCTTGTAGGGTTCCGGGGGACGGAAGGCGCGGATTTCCGCAGCGACCTGGCCGAGCTTCTGCTTGTCCGCGCTTTTCAGCACGATCACGGTGTTCTTCGGCGTTTCCGCTGAGACACCATCAGGCAGTGTGTAGTCGACCGGGTGCGAGAAGCCCAGTGTCAGGTTGAGCGTCTGGCCCTTGGCCTGGGCACGATAGCCGACGCCGATGATTTCCAGGGACTTGGTGAAGCCCTCGGAGACGCCGGTGACCAGGTTCTGGACCAGTGCGCGTGTGGTGCCGGCCATGGCCCAGGACTTGGCGGTCTTGCTCGGGTTGAAGGTCAGCTGACCCTCTTCCTGAGCGACGACCACGTCCTGGTGAACGGTCATGGACAGCGTGCCCTGGCTGCCCTTGACGGTCAGCTGGTCGCCATCAAGCTTGATGTCGACGCCGGCAGGCACTTTAACCGGATATTTGGCTACGCGGGACATTCCAAACTCCTAGAATACGGTGCAGATGACTTCGCCACCGACGCCCGCCTGGCGAGCGGCACGGTCGGTCATCACGCCCCGGGAGGTGGTGACGATCGCGACACCCATGCCATCCGCCACCTTGGGCAGTGCAGACTTGCCCTTGTACTGGCGCAGAGACGGCTTGGAAACCCGCTGCAGGTGCTCGATGACCGGCCTTCCCTCGAAGTACTTGAGGGTTACGGTCAGCTCGGGCTTGGTGCCTTCAGCCACCGCGAAGTCGGTGATATAGCCCTCTTCCTTCAATACGCGGGCCACCTCGACCTTGAGCTTCGAAGACGGCATGGTGACCGTCTCCTTGGTGGCCATCTGCGCATTGCGGATACGAGTGAACATATCCGCCAGAGTGTCTTGCATGCTCATTTACGTTGCGCTCCTGATGATTCCGTGGCGGCTTACCAACTGGACTTCTTCAGCCCAGGGACTTCGCCACGCATAGCGGCTTCACGCAGCTTGTTGCGGCCCAAGCCGAACTTGTTGTAGTAGCCGTGCGGACGACCGGTGATGCGGCAGCGGTTACGCTGACGTACCGGGCTCGAGTCACGCGGCAACTGCTGCAGCTTGAGCGTTGCGTCGAAGCGCTCTTCTTCAGAAGTGTTCACGTTCTGGATGATCGCCTTGAGCTCGGCGCGCCGGGCCGCATACTTCGCGACCAGCTTGGTGCGCTTGAGCTCACGCTCTACCATGCTCTTCTTTGCCATGATCCAACCCTTATTTCTTGAACGGGAAGTTCAGCGCGCTCAGCAGCGCACGACCTTCGTCGTCGGTGTTGGCAGTGGTGGTGATGGTGACATCCAGACCACGAATCCGGTCGATCTTATCATACTCGATCTCCGGGAAGATGATCTGCTCACGCACACCCATGGAGTAGTTGCCGCGACCGTCGAAGGACTTCGGGTTGAGACCACGGAAGTCACGCACGCGGGGTATCGCGATGTTGACCAGGCGATCGAGGAATTCCCACATGCGCTCACTGCGCAGGGTCACCTTGATGCCGATCGGCCAGCCTTCGCGCACCTTGAAGCCCGCAATGGACTTCCGTGCCTTGGTCACCAACGGCTTCTGACCGGAGAGCTTCTCCAGGTCGCCGACGGCATTCTCGATCAGCTTCTTGTCGCTGGTCGCGTCGCCGATGCCCATATTCAGAGTCACCTTGGTGATCCGCGGCACCTGCATCACGTTGGCGTAGCTGAACTGCTCTTTGAGCTGAGCCACCACCTCGTTCTGATAACGTTCTTTCAAGTTCGCCATTTTGCTACCCGACTCGCGTTAGGCGTCGATCTGCGTCTGCGTCGACTTGTAGATACGTACCTTGGTACCGTCTTCCTGAACCTGGAAGCCGACGCGATCCGCCTTACCGGTCTCCGAGTTGAAGATCGCCACGTTGGACGCGTGAATCGGAGCCTCGCGCTCGACGATACCGCCCTGCTTGCCCGCCATAGGATTGGGCTTGGTGTGACGCTTGATCATGTTCACACCGGACACCACAAAGCGTTCCTCTCCGAGGACGCGCTTTACCGTGCCACGCTTGCCCTTATCCTTGCCGGCGATGACGATCACTTCATCGTCACGTTTGATCTTTTGCATATCCGCCTCGCTCCTTACAGCACTTCGGGCGCCAGGGAAATGATCTTCATGAACTTCTCGTTGCGAAGCTCACGTGTCACCGGTCCGAAGATACGGGTACCGATCGGCTGTTCGTTGGTGTTGTTCAACAGAACTGCCGCATTTCCATCGAAGCGGATCAGCGAGCCGTCGGGACGACGGACACCGCTGCGGGTGCGAACCACAACCGCCTTGAGGACCTGGCCTTTCTTGACCTTGCCACGCGGAATGGCTTCCTTCACCGTGACCTTGATGATGTCACCCACGCGAGCGTAGCGACGGTGTGAACCGCCAAGCACCTTGATGCACTGCACCCGGCGCGCTCCGCTGTTGTCGGCGACATCCAGCATTGTCTGAGTCTGAATCATCGGTTTTCTCCAAACCTAATCTGACTGCTCTCGCCGAGCTCAGCCTTTGGCGTGCTCGACCACCTCGACCAGGGACCAGGCTTTCTTCCTGGACAGCGGACGGCATTCCTGGATGGAAACCGTGTCGCCGACCTTCGCCTGATTTGTCTCGTCGTGGGCGTGCAGCTTGGTGGAGCGCTTGACGTACTTGCCATAGATCGGGTGCCGTTCACGGCGCTCGATCATGACGACGATGGACTTCTCCATCTTGTCGCTCACCACCTTGCCGGTGAGCGTACGAGCTTTCTTTTCTTCGGCCATCTCAGTCACCTGCCTTCTCGTTGAGCACAGTCTTGACGCGGGCGATATCCCGACGGACCTGCTTGAGCAGATGAGTCTGGCTCAGTTGGCCAGTGGCCTTCTGCATGCGCAGGTTGAACTGCTCGCGGAGGAGTTCGAAGAGCTGCTCACGCAGTTCGTCTACTGACTTTTCACGAATTTCCTGGGCTTTCATCACATCACCGTCCGTTTCACAAAGGTGGTGGATATGGGCATCTTCTGGGCCGCCAGGGAGAAGGCTTCACGAGCCAGCTCTTCCGACACCCCTTCGATTTCATACAGGACCCGGCCAGGCTGGATCTGTGCGACCCAGTACTCGACGGAGCCCTTGCCCTTGCCCATACGAACTTCGAGCGGCTTCTTGGAAATCGGCTTGTCAGGGAATATGCGGATCCAGATCTTGCCGCCACGCTTGACGTGACGAGTGATCGCACGACGGCCGGCTTCGATCTGGCGCGCCGTGATACGGCCGCGACCGGTTGCCTTCAGGCCATATTCCCCGAAGCTGATCTTGCTTCCGCGATGCGCCAGGCCACGGTTGCGGCCCTTCATCATCTTGCGGAATTTCATGCGCTTGGGTTGTAACATCGACTCGCTCTCCCCTTACCTGGAACCTTTCTTCTTGGAGGGCGCGGCCTGCGGCTGTTTAGCCTTGGCGCGGACCTCTTCGATGCCCCCGAGGATTTCACCCTTGAAGACCCAAACCTTGACACCGATGATGCCGTAAGTGGTTTTTGCTTCGTAGGTGGCGTAGTCGATGTCCGCACGCAGGGTGTGAAGCGGCACGCGGCCTTCGCGGTACCATTCGGTACGTGCGATTTCCGCACCACCGAGGCGACCCGACAGCATCACCTTGATACCACCGGCACCCAGGCGCATGGCGTTCTGCACGGAACGCTTCATGGCACGACGGAACATGACGCGACGCTCGAGCTGGCCGGCGATGTTCTGCGCGACGAGCTTGGCATCCAGTTCCGGCTTGCGGACTTCTTCGATGTTGACGTGCACGGGCACGCCCATCATCGCCGTGACGTCGCGACGCAGACGATCAACGTCTTCACCCTTCTTGCCAATCACGATGCCCGGACGGGCGGTGTGAATGGTAATGCGGGCGTTGTTCGCCGGACGCTCGATGTGGATGCGACTCACGGACGCATTCTTCAGTCGCTCCTCGAGGAAACGACGCACTTCGAGATCATTATTCAGCTTGTCGGCGTAGGCACCGCGCTCGGCATACCACACCGAGGAGTGATCCTTGACGATACCCAGCCGAATACCTGTCGGATGTACTTTCTGACCCATCTGGTCGACTCCTACTTCTCGGCTACCTTGACGGTGATGTGGCAGGTGCGCTTCAAAATGCGATCCGCACGGCCCTTGGCACGCGGCTTGATGCGCTTGAGCGTCATGCCCTCATCGACGCAGATGGTCGAGACACGCAGCTCGTCGATATCCATACCGTTGTTTTCTTCCGCATTCGCGATGGCGGACTGAAGCACCTTCTTGACCAGCTTGGCAGCCTTCTTCGGTGAGAAGGTCAGCAGGTCAATTGCTTCGGCGACCGGTTTACCGCGCACCTGGTCAGCCACCAAACGGGCCTTCTGGGCGGATAAACGAGCGCCACGCAGCTTAGCTGTGACTTCCATCTCTCAATCCTCTCTGGCTTACCGTTTGGCTTTCTTGTCCGCCGCATGCCCGCGATACGTGCGGGTGGCAGCGAATTCGCCCAGCTTGTGGCCAACCATTTCCTCGGAGACGTGCACCGGGACGTGTTGGCGACCGTTATGGACAGCAATGGTGAGCCCGACCATATTCGGCAGGATCATGGAGCGACGCGACCAGGTCTTGATCGGTTTGCGGTCGCTCTTCTCCACTGCAGCCTCAACCTTCTTCAACAGATGAAGGTCAATGAAGGGACCTTTCTTCAGTGAACGTGGCACAGCCGTTACCTCTTAATGTCTTGGCGTATGGTCTCAGCCCCGTGCCTTGCGGCGACGGATGATGAGCTTGTCGGTGCGCTTGTTCTTGCGCGTCTTGTGGCCCTTGGTGGGAACGCCCCACGGGGACACCGGGTGACGACCACCGCTGGTGCGGCCTTCGCCGCCGCCGTGCGGGTGATCCACCGGGTTCATGGCCACACCGCGAACGGTCGGACGCACGCCTCTCCAGCGCTTCGCACCGGCCTTGCCAAGTTGACGCAGGCTGTGCTCGGAGTTGCTCACTTCCCCCAAGGTCGCGCGGCACTCTGCCAGCACCTTGCGCATCTCGCCGGAGCGCAGACGCAGGGTGGCATAGTTACCTTCACGAGCGACCAGCTGGGCGCTGGTGCCGGCGCTGCGCGCGATCTGGGCACCCTTGCCGGGCTTCAGTTCGATGCAGTGCACGGTGGAACCCAGCGGGATGTTACGCAGCGGCAGGGTGTTACCCTTCCTGATCGCCGCGTTGACACCAGACTCGAGACGGTCGCCGGCCTTCACGCCCTTGGGCGCGATGATGTAGCGACGCTCGCCGTCCAGATACTTCAGCAGCGCGATGTGGGCGCTGCGGTTCGGGTCGTATTCCAGGCGCTCGACGACGGCGGGAACGCCATCCTTGGTGCGCTTGAAGTCCACGAGCCGATAATGCTGACGGTGACCACCGCCCACGTGACGGGTGGTGATGCGGCCGTTGTTGTTACGTCCACCGGAGCGCGACTGCTTCTCGAGCAGCGGTGCATAGGGCTTGCCCTTGTGCAGATCCTCGCTGACGACCTTGACGACGTGGCGACGACCGGCGGATGTGGGTTTTGTCTTGACGATTGCCATGATCCGTACTCCTGCCCTTATTCGGCGCCAGTGAAGTCTTCGAGCGTCTCACCGGCGGCCAGGGACACATAAGCCTTGCGGTAGCCCTGGCGACGGCCCAGACCATTCGCGGAGCGCTTGGTCTTGCCCTTGACGTTCAATACCTGGACGCGATCGACCTTCTTGCCGAACAGGACCTGAACGGCCTGCTTGATTTCCGGCTTGGTCGCGTCACTGGCCACCTTGAACACGTACTGGTTGTTCTCAGCGGCGAAAGCGGCCTTCTCGGTCACGTGCGGACCAAGCAGAACCTTGAATACGCGTTCCTGGTTCATGCCAGCTTCTCCTCGAATTTACGCAGAGCAGAGACGGTGACCAGCACCTTGTCGAAGGCGATCAGGCTCACCGGGTCGGCAGCAGCCACATCCACCACATCCACGTTGGGAATGTTGCGGGCGGCCAGATAGAGCTTCTCGTCGACTTCCTCGGTGACGATCAGCACTTTCTCGAGGTTCAGCTCCTTGAGCTTGGCCACCAACTCCTTGGTCCGGGGCGCCTCGACGGTGATCTCGTCGATCGCCACCAGACGCTCCTGGCGAACCAGCTCGGAGAGAATCGCGCGCATGGCCGCACGGTACATCTTGCGGTTGACCTTGTGGGAGTGATCCTGCGGGCGAGCCGCAAAGGTCACACCACCGCTACGCCACAGGGGCGAGCGAATGGTACCGGCACGAGCACGACCGGTGCCCTTCTGGCGCCACGGCTTCTTGCCACCGCCACGCACGTCGGAACGGTTCTTCTGGGCACGGGTTCCCTGACGACCACCGGCCAGATAGGCGGTGACGACCTGGTGAACCAGCGCCTCGTTGAATTCTTTGCCAAAGGTGGCGTCGGCGACTTCGACAGTGCCCGCGCCTGCAGCTAGATTCAGATTCATCGGTTCTATCCCCTTCAGCCAGCCTTGACGGCGCTGCGAACAATGACGTCGCTGCCGGTAGCACCGGGTACGGCGCCCTTGACCAGCAGCAGGTTGCGTTCGGCGTCGACACGGACAATTTCCAGGCTCTGCACGGTGCAGCGGACATTGCCCATCTGGCCGGCCATCTTCTTGCCTTTGAAGACACGACCCGGGGTCTGACACATGCCGATGGAACCCGGCGCGCGGTGCGACAGTGAGTTGCCGTGGGTGGCATCCTGGGTACGGAAGTTCCAGCGCTTGACGGCGCCCTGGAAGCCCTTGCCCTTGGAGGTACCGGTCACATCAACCATCTGACCAGCTTCGAAGAGGGATACGGTGAGTTCGCCGCCCACTGCCGGAGCCTCATCGCCTTCTGCAAGGCGGAACTCCATCAGCGCACGACCGGCCTCGACACCTGCCTTGGCATATTGACCTGCCTGGGCCTTGGTGAGGTGCTTGGCCTTGCGGGAGCCGGTTGTGACCTGAATCGCTGCGTAGCCGTCGGCTTCGACAGACTTGACGCTGGTGACGCGATTCGGCTCAACCTCGATCACGGTTACGGGCACAGAGGCGCCATCTTCGGTAAAGACACGGGTCATACCGGCCTTTCTACCGACTAAACCGATAGTCATTCTCAGTCTCCTTTAGTGTACGGGGCTATCACCCGCTATGGCTGCCCTTTCCAGAGCATTCCACTAGCACGTTGTATGACGCCATCCCGGCGTGGCGGCTGCTGCTCATGCTAGCTCTTCAAAAGAGGCGATGAGCGCTGGGCCGCGGGGTGTCTAGTGTAGTCAGTCGAGCTTGATCTGAACGTCCACGCCAGCGGCGAGGTCGAGCTTCATCAGGGCATCGACAGTCTTCTCGGTCGGCTCGACGATATCGAGCACACGCTTGTGAGTGCGAATCTCATACTGATCGCGCGCGTCCTTGTTGACGTGCGGAGAGATCAGGATGGTGTAGCGCTCACGATTGGTCGGCAGCGGGATCGGCCCACGTACCTGAGCACCGGTACGCTTGGCGGTTTCAACGATCTCCGCGGCGGACTGGTCGATCAGGCGATGGTCGAAAGCTTTCAACCGAATGCGAATCTTCTGGTTCTGCATTTGCCCTAAACTCCAATGGATGTCGACGGCGTCGGCCGTCTACCCACGCATTCAAAGGATGCGCATTATAGGCACGTCGCGTGCGAGAGTCAAACACTCTGCCCGCGGTGCGCAGAAAGGGGGCTCCAACCGGAGCCCCCTTCGATCATTCCAGCGAAAACCGCTTACTGGATGATCTTGGCCACGACGCCAGCGCCGACGGTACGGCCGCCTTCGCGGATGGCGAAGCGCAGGCCGTCATCCATGGCGATCGGAGCGATCAGGGTGACAACCATCTTGACGTTGTCGCCCGGCATGACCATCTCGACGCCTTCCGGCAGTTCACAGGTACCGGTCACGTCAGTGGTACGGAAGTAGAACTGCGGACGGTAGCCCTTGAAGAACGGCGTGTGACGACCACCCTCTTCCTTGGACAGCACGTAGACTTCGGCTTCGAAGACGGTGTGCGGATTGATGGAGCCCGGCTTGGCCAGAACCTGACCACGCTCGACGTCATCACGCTTGGTGCCACGCAGCAGGGCGCCGACGTTCTCACCGGCACGACCTTCGTCGAGCAGCTTGCGGAACATCTCGACGCCGGTCACGACGGTCTTGGTGGTGTCGCGGATACCGACGATCTCGACTTCCTCGCCAGCCTTGACGATGCCACGCTCGATACGGCCGGTGACCACGGTGCCACGACCGGAGATGGAGAAGACATCCTCGATCGGCATCAGGAACGGCTGGTCGATGGCGCGCTCCGGCTCCGGGATATAGTCGTCCAGGGCCTTGATCAGGTTGGCAACGGCGGTGGTACCCATGCCGTTGTCGTCCTTGCCTTCCAGCGCCATCAGGGCAGAGCCGGTGATGATCGGGGTGTCGTCGCCCGGGAAGTCGTACTCGCTCAGCAGCTCGCGAACTTCCATCTCGACCAGCTCGAGCAGCTCTTCGTCATCGACCATGTCGGCCTTGTTCAGGAACACGACGATGTACGGCACGCCGACCTGACGCGAGAGCAGGATGTGCTCGCGAGTCTGCGGCATGGGGCCGTCGGCGGCGGAACAGACCAGGATAGCGCCGTCCATCTGGGCAGCACCGGTGATCATGTTCTTGACGTAGTCGGCGTGTCCCGGGCAGTCGACGTGAGCGTAGTGACGCTGCTCGGACTGGTACTCGACGTGGGAGGTGGCGATGGTGATGCCGCGCTCACGCTCTTCCGGTGCGTTGTCGATGGTGTCGAATTCACGCCAGTCGCCGCCGAACACCTCGGCAGAAACGCGAGTCAGGGCCGCAGTCAGAGTGGTCTTGCCGTGGTCGACGTGACCGATGGTGCCGACGTTGACGTGCGGTTTGGAACGTTCGAATTTTTCCTTAGCCACTTCGATAACCTCTTTACGTTAGCTAAAACGGTTTAACCTTTCTGGTTGATGACGGCTTCTACGATGCTGGAGGGCGCCTCGTCGTACTTCGAGAACTCCATAGTGTAGCTCGCACGACCCTGGGACTGAGAACGCAGATCGGTTGCGTAACCGAACATCTCGCCCAGCGGCACCGTCGCGCGGATGATCTTGCCGGAGGAAGAGTCATCCATGCCCTGCACCAGACCGCGACGACGGTTCAGGTCGCCCATGACGTCACCCATGAATTCCTCGGGGGTCACGACCTCGACCTTCATCACCGGTTCCAGCAGCACGGCTTTGGCCTTGCGGGCCCCTTCCTTGACAGCCATGGAAGAGGCAACCTTGAACGCGTTCTCGTTCGAGTCCACGTCATGGTAGGAGCCATCGTACAGCGTGACCTTGACGTCGATCATCGGGTAACCCGCGATGACGCCGTTCTGCAGCTGCTCAAAGGCCCCTTTCTCGACGGCACCCACGTACTCCTTGGGCACCACACCGCCGACGATCTCGGAAGCGAACTTGAAGTGCATGTCTTCGTCTTCGCCCTTGTCCGCCTCGGTCAGCGGCTCGATACGCAGCCAGACGTGGCCATACTGGCCGCGACCGCCAGACTGACGCACGAACTTGCCTTCCTGCTCGACGCTGCCGCGAATGGTTTCGCGGTAGGCGACCTGGGGCTTGCCGATATTGGCCTCGACCTTGAACTCGCGACGCATGCGGTCGACGATGATATCGAGGTGCAGCTCGCCCATGCCGGAGATGATGGTCTGCCCGGTTTCCTCGTCGGTCTTGACGCGGAAGGAGGGATCTTCCTGGGCCAGCTTGCCCAGTGCGACGCCCATCTTCTCCTGGTCGGTCTTGGTCTTCGGCTCCACGGCCACGGAGATCACCGGATCCGGGAACTCCATGCGCTCCAGCACGATCTTGTCGTTCAGATCGCACAGGGTATCGCCCGTGGTGACGTCCTTCAGGCCGATACAGGCAGCGATGTCACCAGCCAGAACTTCCTTGATCTCTTCGCGCGAGTTGGCGTGCATCTGCACGATACGACCCACGCGCTCTTTCTTCTGCTTGACCGAGTTGTAGACGCTGTCGCCGGAGTTCAGCACCCCGGAATAGACGCGAATGAAGGTCAGGGTACCGACGAACGGATCGGTGGCGATCTTGAACGCCAGCGCGGCGAAGGGAGCACTGTCATCCGCCTCGCGGGTGGCGATGGTGCCATCCCTGTCGTCCAGCTCACCCTCGATGGCCTTGACCTCGGTGGGTGACGGCATGTACTCGATGACGCCATCGAGCACGGCCTGCACGCCCTTGTTCTTGAACGCCGAGCCGCAGGTCACGAGCACGATCTCGTTGGCCAGGGTGCGGCGACGCAGGCCGGCCTTGATCTCTTCGATGGTCAGCTCACCACCCTCGAGATACTTGTCCATCAGCTCTTCGGATGCCTCGGCGGCCGCCTCGACCATCTCTTCGCGGTACTTCTCGGCGGTCTCCTGAAGCTCGGCAGGAATATCGACGAGGTCATAGCTCATGCCCTGGTCGGCTTCATTCCAGACGATGGCCTTCATGGTGATCAGGTCGACGACACCCTTGAAGTCTTCCTCGGTGCCCCAGTTGATCTGGATCGGCACGGCATTGGCGCCGAGACGCTCCTTGAGCTGGTCGACCACCATGAAGAAGTCGGCGCCGGTGCGGTCCATCTTGTTGACGAACACCATGCGCGGGACTTCGTACTTGTTGGCCTGGCGCCAGACGGTCTCGGTCTGGGGCTGGACGCCGGACGAGCCGCACAGCACCACGACGGCACCGTCGAGCACGCGCAGGGAACGCTCGACTTCGATGGTGAAGTCAACGTGTCCCGGCGTGTCGATGATGTTGATGCGGTGCTCATCGAACTGCTTGTTCATGCCCTGCCAGAAGCAGGTGGTCGCCGCGGAGGTGATGGTGATACCACGCTCCTGCTCCTGCTCCATCCAGTCCATGGTGGCTGCGCCATCATGGACCTCACCGACCTTGTGGGACAGGCCGGTGTAGAACAGCACGCGCTCGGTCGTGGTGGTCTTGCCGGCATCGACGTGAGCGACGATGCCGATATTACGGTAGCGTTTTAGTGGAGTCTTGCGAGCCACGGTGGAACTCCCCGTTGGTTGGCGATGCGTTTAGAAGCGCACTTAGAAGCGGTAGTGCGAGAACGCCTTGTTGGCCTCGGCCATGCGATGCACGTCTTCACGCTTCTTGACCGCGGAGCCCTTGCCCTCGGCGGCGTCGAGCATCTCGCCAGCGAGACGCTGCACCATGGTCTTCTCGCCGCGCTTGCGCGCCGCATCCACCAGCCAACGCATGGCCAGCGCCTGGCGACGCGAGGGGCGAACTTCTACCGGAACCTGATAGGTCGCACCACCGACGCGGCGGGACTTGACCTCGACCATCGGCTGGATGGCTTCCAGCGCGCGATCGAAGATCTCCAGCGGCTCTTCCTTGCTACGCTCGGCAACCTTGTCCAGCGCACCGTAGACGATGTGCTCGGCCACAGACTTCTTGCCGCTGTACATCAGGTGGTTCATGAACTTCGCCAGGCGCTCACTTCCGAACTTGGGATCCGGCAGGATTTCGCGCTTGGCTACTACTCTTCTTCTAGGCATGACAAGCCCTCTATCGAAGGGTCTTTCAGGCAAACCCGGAACTCCCGCACGCTCTTTTCGAACTCGCGACGCCCGGCCTTACTCTTATCAGACCGAAATTGATTCTGGATGCGTACCGAGGCCGATCAGGACTTGGGACGCTTGGTGCCGTACTTGGAACGGCCCTGCTTGCGGTTCTGCACGCCGGAAGTGTCCAGGGCGCCGCGAACGGTGTGATAGCGCACACCCGGCAAATCCTTGACACGGCCGCCGCGGATCAGCACGACAGAGTGTTCCTGAAGGTTGTGTCCTTCACCACCGATGTAGGACGACACCTCGAACCCGTTGGTCAGGCGCACGCGGCAGACCTTACGCAGGGCCGAGTTCGGCTTCTTCGGGGTGGTGGTGTAGACGCGGGTGCAGACACCGCGCTTCTGCGGACAGGCCTGCAGCGCCGGCACGTCGCTCTTGGCGGCGGGGCGCTTGCGCGGCTTGCGCACGAGCTGATTGATCGTTGCCATGTTGTGTAGCTGACTCCAATGGTTGCCTTGCCTTTCAGCGGGCGCGGGCACACCCACCCCACTGTTAAAGGCTGCGCATTCTAATGTCTAGCGGGGTCGGGCGTCAAGCCGGGAGCACCGCTCACGGCCTGACGCCTTCGCACGCCGTCTACAGGTCGTCGTCGTCCGAGTCCAGCGCGGTGAGCTGAGCGCCCAGCTCCTGCTCGACATCGAAGGCTGACGGGTGGAGCAGACGCTCGGTATCTTCACGCCGGCGGCGACGCTCCTGGTGATGAGCCAGACCGGTTCCTGCCGGAATCAGTCGGCCGACCACCACGTTCTCCTTCAGGCCGCGCAGGTAGTCGCGCTTGCCGGTAACCGCCGCCTCGGTCAGCACCCGCGTGGTCTCCTGGAAGGAGGCCGCGGAGATGAACGACTCGGTGGCCAGGCTGGCCTTGGTGATACCCAGCAGCACGCGCTGGTACTTGGCCGGGAACTTCTCTGCCTTCTCCAGGCGAGCATTCTGCTCCAGCACCCGCACCAGCTCGACCTGGTCACCCGGGATGAAGTCGGAATCGCCGGAATCGGTGATCTCGACCTTGCGCAGCATCTGACGCACGATCACTTCGATGTGCTTGTCGTTGATGCCCACGCCCTGGAGGCGGTAGACCTCCTGGATCTCGGCGGTGATGTACTTGGCCAGCTCCGCCACCCCCAGCAGCCGCAGGATATCGTGCGGGTTGCTCGGGCCATCGGAGATCACCTCGCCCTTCTCGACGCTCTCGCCCTCGAAGACGGCGATCTGGCGCCACTTCGGGATCAGCGCCTCGAACGGATCGCTGCCGTCCTCGGGGGAGATCGTCAGGCGACGCTTGCCCTTGGTCTCCTTGCCGAAGCTGATGACGCCGCTGACCTCGGCGAGGATCGCCGGCTCCTTCGGCTTGCGCGCCTCGAACAGGTCGGCCACGCGGGGCAGACCACCGGTGATGTCCTTGTTGCCGGACGCCTCCACCGGGATACGGGCGACGATCTCGCCGATACCGATCGCCGCACCGTTCTCCACCGAGACGATCGACTTGCCCGGCAGCAGGTACTGGACGGGCGTGTTCGAACCGGTGACGCTGATCGGTTCGCCGGCCTCGTCGGTGAGCAGGATCATCGGGCGCTTTTCGCGACCGGCCTGGGGACGGGCGGCGGACTCGATCACCTCGATGGAGGAGAGGCCGGTCATCTCATCCACGCTGCGGTGAATGGTCATGCCCTCGTCCATGTCGGCGTAATGCACCTTGCCCTCGACCTCGGCAATGATCGGGTGGGTGTGCGGATCCCACTTGGCCACGGCCTGGCCGGCATCCACGGCGTCGCCATCCTTGACGGAAAGCTCGGCACCGTAGGGCAGCTTGTAGTACTCGCGCTCACGGCCATGGTCGTCGGCGACGGCCAGGGCGCTGGAGCGGGAGACCACCACCAGCTTGCCGTCGGCGCGCTCGACGAACTTCATGTTGTGCAGGCGTACGCGACCGCCGTGCTTGACCTGGACGCTGTCCACCGCCGAGGCACGCGATGCCGCGCCACCGATGTGGAAGGTCCGCATGGTCAGCTGGGTGCCGGGTTCACCGATCGACTGGGCGGCGATGACACCCACCGACTCGCCGATGTTGACCTGATGGCCACGGGCCAGATCGCGGCCGTAGCAGCAGGCGCAGACGCCGTGCGCGGACTCGCAGGTGATGGCGCTGCGCACCACGATCTCGTCGACGCCCATGGTGTCGAGATGCTCGCACCAGGCTTCGTCGAGCAGGGTGCCCTTCTCGATCAGCACCTCGTCGGTGGCCGGATCGATGACATCCTGGGCCACCACGCGGCCAAGCACGCGCTGGGCCAGGGAGACGATGATATCGCCGCCCTCGATGACCGGGTGCAGCGTCAGGCCGCGCTCGGTGCCGCAGTCGGTCTCGGTGATCACCATGTCCTGGGCCACGTCGACCAGGCGACGGGTCAGGTAACCGGAGTTGGCGGTCTTCAGTGCCGTATCCGCCAGGCCTTTCCGCGCGCCGTGGGTCGAGATGAAGTACTGGAGTACGTTCAGGCCTTCACGGAAGTTGGCGACGATCGGCGTCTCGATGATCGAGCCGTCCGGCTTGGCCATCAGGCCACGCATACCCGCCAGCTGACGGATCTGGGCGGCACTACCCCGGGCACCGGAGTCGGCCATGATGAAGACGCTGTTGAAGGAGTCCTGCTCGACCTCGTTGCCGTCACGGTCGATCACGGTCTCCTTCTCGATCCCGCGCATCATCGCCTTGGCCACCTTGTCGTTGGCCTTGGACCAGATATCGATGACCTTGTTGTACTTCTCGCCGGCGGTGACGAGGCCCGAGGAGAACTGATCCTCGATCTCCTTCACCTCGGCCTCGGCCGCGTCGACGATCTCGACCTTGGCATCCGGGATGACGAAGTCGTTGACGCCGATGGAGGCGCCGGACCAGGTCGCCATGCGGAAACCGGTGTACATCAGCTGGTCGGCGAAGATGACCGTCGGCTTCAGGCCGGCACGACGATACACCTCGTTGAGCAGCTTGGAGATGGCCTTCTTCTTCATCGGCTGGTCGACCAGCTCGAAGGGCACGCCGTCGGGCAGGATGCGGAACAGCAGGGCACGACCGGCAGTGGTGTCGTAGATGGTACGCACCGTGCTCTGTTCCCCGGTCTCCTCGTCGACCAGCACCTCGGTGAGGCGCACCTTGACCCGGGCGTGCAGCGACACGCTCTGGGTACCGAAGGCGCGCTCGACCTCGTTGAGGCCGGAGAACACCATGCCCTCGCCCTTGGCGTTGATCTTCTCGCGGGTCATGTAGTACAGACCCAGCACCACGTCCTGGGACGGGACGATGATCGGATCGCCGTTGGCCGGTGACAGCACGTTGTTGGTGGCCATCATCAGCGCCCGCGCCTCGAGCTGGGCTTCCAGCGTCAGCGGCACGTGGACCGCCATCTGGTCACCGTCGAAGTCGGCGTTGTAGGCGGCACACACCAGCGGGTGCAGCTGGATCGCCTTGCCCTCGATCAGCAGCGGCTCGAAGGCCTGGATACCCAGACGGTGCAGGGTCGGCGCACGGTTGAGCAGCACCGGGTGTTCGCGGATGACCTCGGCGAGGATATCCCACACCTCGGGCAGCTCGCGCTCGACCATCTTCTTGGCGGCCTTGATGGTGGACGCGTGGCCCAGCGACTGCAGCTTGGAGTAGATGAACGGCTTGAACAGCTCCAGCGCCATCTTCTTGGGCAGACCGCACTGGTGCAGGCGCAGGGTCGGGCCGACGGTAATGACCGAACGGCCGGAGTAGTCGACGCGCTTGCCCAGCAGGTTCTGACGGAAACGCCCCTGCTTGCCCTTGATCATGTCGGCCAGGGACTTCAGCGGGCGCTTGTTCGAGCCGGTGATGGCCCGGCCGCGACGGCCGTTGTCCAGCAGGGCGTCGACCGCCTCCTGGAGCATGCGCTTCTCGTTGCGCACGATGATGTCCGGCGCATTGAGGTCGAGCAGACGCTTCAGGCGGTTATTGCGGTTGATCACCCGGCGATACAGGTCGTTCAGGTCGGAGGTCGCGAAGCGACCGCCGTCCAGCGGTACCAGCGGACGCAGGTCCGGCGGCAGTACCGGCAGCACCTCCATGACCATCCACGCCGGCGCGTTGCCGGAGTTGTGGAAGGCCTCCAGCAGCTTGAGCCGCTTGGAGAGCTTCTTGATCTTGGTCTCGGAGTTGGTCTGCGGGATCTCCTCGCGCAGCCGGTCGATCTCTTCCGGCAGCTCGATGTCCTTGAGCAGCGCCTGGATCGCCTCGGCGCCCATGCGGGCGTCGAAGTCGTCACCGAACTCCTCGAGGGCCTCGAAGTACTGCTCGTCGTTGAGCAGCTGGCCGCGCTCCAGGGTGGTCATGCCCGGGTCGATCACCACGAAGCTCTCGAAGTAGAGCACCCGCTCGATGTCGCGCAGGGTCATGTCCAGGAACATGCCGATGCGTGACGGCAGCGACTTCAGGAACCAGATGTGGGCAACCGGCGAGGCCAGCTCGATGTGGCCCATGCGCTCGCGACGCACCGCCGCCTTGGTCACTTCGACGCCGCACTTCTCGCAGATGATGCCGCGGTGCTTCATGCGCTTGTACTTGCCGCAGAGGCACTCGTAGTCCTTCACCGGGCCAAAGATCTTGGCGCAGAACAGGCCGTCCCGCTCCGGCTTGAAGGTACGGTAGTTGATGGTCTCGGGCTTCTTGACCTCACCGAAGGACCAGGAGCGAATCATGTCCGGCGAGGCGAGCGAGATCTTGATCGCATCGAACTCTTCGGACTGTGACTGCGATTTGAGGACTTTCACCAAATCTTTCATGGAGTCGGCTCCTAGCTCTCTAACTCGATATCGATGCCCAGCGAACGGATTTCCTTAACGAGTACGTTGAAGGATTCCGGCATGCCGGCATGCATGGTGTGGTCGCCGTCCACAATGCTCTTGTACATCTTGGTGCGACCTTCCACGTCGTCGGACTTCACCGTCAGCATCTCCTGGAGGGTGTAGGCGGCACCGTAGGCTTCCAGCGCCCAGACCTCCATCTCCCCGAAGCGCTGGCCACCGAACTGCGCCTTGCCGCCCAGCGGCTGCTGGGTGACGAGCGAGTAGGAGCCGGTGGAGCGCGCGTGCATCTTGTCGTCGACCAGGTGGTTGAGCTTCAGCATGTACATGTAGCCCACCGTGACCGGCCGGTCGAAGGCGTCGCCGGTACGTCCGTCGTACAGGGCCATCTGGCCGGAGTCCGGCAGATCCGCCAGGCGCAGCAGGTGCTTGATCTCGCTCTCATCGGCGCCGTCGAACACCGGCGAGGCCATCGGCACGCCGCTGCGCAGGTTCTTCGCCAGGGCGATCACCTCGTCGTCGCTGAGGGTGTCGAGGTCCTCGACCCGGGTACCGGTAGCCGAGTTGTAGACCTTGTCCAGGAACTCGCGGATCTCGGCCACCTGCTGGCCGCGGGCGTCGCGGAGCATGGCATCGATCTTCACGCCCAGCCCTTGAGCCGCCAGGCCCAGGTGGGTCTCGAGGATCTGACCGACGTTCATGCGCGACGGCACGCCCAGCGGGTTGAGGACGACGTCCACCGACACACCGTTGTCGTCGAAGGGCATGTCCTCGACCGGCATGATGGCGGAGATGACACCCTTGTTACCGTGACGGCCGGCCATCTTGTCACCCGGCTGGATGCGACGCTTGACCGCCATGTAGACCTTGACGATCTTCAGTACGCCCGGCGCCAGATCATCGCCCTGGGTGAGCTTGCGCTTCTTGTCCTCGAAGCGCTCCTCCATTTCCTTGCGACGGTTCTCCAGCTGCTCGTCGGCCTGGGCCAGCAGCTCGTTGAGGGACTCCTCCTGCAGGCGCAGCTTGAACCACTGCTGGCGCGGCAGCTCCTCCAGGTAGCTCTCGGAGAGCACGTCGCCCTTCTTGAGCTTGGGCCCGCCATGCACCACCTCGCCATTCAGGGTGCGCTTGAGGCGCTCGAAGGTGGCGTCCTCGGCGATGCGGTAGGTCTCCTGCAGGTCCTTGCGCACCTCGTCGAGCTGCATCTGCTCGATGGCCAGTGCACGGGAATCCTTCTCCACGCCGTCGCGGGTGAAGACCTGGACGTCGATGACCGTACCCTTCATGCCGGTCGGCGCACGTAGCGAGGTGTCCTTCACGTCGGAGGCCTTCTCGCCGAAGATCGCCCGCAGCAGCTTCTCTTCCGGCGTCAGCTGGGTCTCGCCCTTGGGCGTGACCTTGCCCACCAGGATGTCGCCCGGGCCGACTTCGGCACCGATGTAGACCACGCCCGCCTCGTCCAGCTTGGAGAGCGCCGACTCACCCACGTTGGGGATGTCGGAGGTGATCTCCTCCGGCCCCAGCTTGGTGTCGCGGGACACACAGGTCAGTTCCTGGATGTGGATGGTGGTGAAACGGTCTTCCTGTACCACCCGCTCCGAGAGCAGGATGGAGTCCTCGAAGTTGTAGCCGTTCCAGGGCATGAAGGCGATACGCATGTTCTGGCCAAGGGCCAGATCGCCCATGTCGACGGAGGGACCGTCGGCCAGGATGTCGCCACGCGCCACCACGTCACCGGGGCGCACGATGGGGCGCTGGTTCATGCAGGTGTTCTGGTTGGAACGCACGTACTTGGTGAGGTTGTAGATATCGACGCCGGCCTCGCCGCCGATGATCTCGTCCTCATTGATACGCACCACGATACGCTTGGCGTCGACCGAGTCGATCACGCCACCGCGACGCGCCACGGCGCAGACGCCGGAGTCACGGGCCACGAAACGCTCCATGCCGGTACCCACCAGCGGCTTCTCGGCACGCAGGGTCGGCACCGCCTGACGCTGCATGTTCGAGCCCATCAGGGCGCGGTTGGCGTCATCGTGCTCGAGGAACGGGATCAGCGCCGCGGCCACGGAGACCACCTGGCGCGGAGAGACGTCCATCAGCGTCACCTGCTCGGGACGCATGAAGGTGGTCTCGCCCTTGTGGCGCACCTGAACCAGGTCGTCGTCCAGCTTGTTGGACTCGTCCACGGCAGCCGAGGCCTGGGCGATGACGTAATCGCCCTCCTCGATGGCCGAGAGGTGCACCACCTCGTCGGTCACCTGGCGATCCACCACCTTGCGGTACGGCGTCTCGAGGAAGCCATAGCTGTTGGTGTGGCTGTAGGTGGCCAGGGAGTTGATCAGACCGATGTTCGGCCCTTCCGGCGTCTCGATGGGGCAGAGGCGACCGTAGTGCGTGGCGTGAACGTCGCGCACCTCGAAGCCGGCCCGCTCACGAGTCAGGCCGCCCGGCCCAAGCGCGGAGACGCGGCGCTTGTGGGTGACCTCGGAGAGCGGGTTGTTCTGGTCCATGAACTGCGAGAGCTGGCTGGAACCGAAGAACTCCTTGACCGCCGCGGCGACGGGCTTGGCGTTGATCAGGTCCTGGGGCATCAGGCCCTCGCTCTCGGCCATGGAGAGACGCTCCTTGACCGCACGCTCGACCCGCACCAGGCCAACGCGGAACTGGTTCTCGGCCATCTCGCCGACGCAGCGGATGCGGCGGTTGCCCAGGTGATCGATATCGTCGACTTCGCCGAAGCCGTTACGGATATAGATCAGTTCCTTGAGCACATCGAGAATGTCACGGTTGTCGAGCACGCCGGAGCCGGTGTCGGCATCGCGACGCAGGCGACGGTTGAACTTCATCCGACCGACGCCCGACAGGTCGTAGCGGTCCTCGGTGAAGAACAGGTTGTGGAACAGGGTCTCGGCGGCCTCCTTGGTGGGCGGCTCGCCGGGACGCATCATGCGGTAGATCTCGACCAGCGCCTCGAGCTGGGAACCGGTGGTATCCAGCCGCAGCGTGTCGGAGATGAAGGAACCGCAATCGAGATCGTTGGTGTACAGCGTCTCGATGGTGGTGATGCCGGCCTGCCCGAGCTTCTCGAGCAGCTCGGGAGTGATCACGGTATTGCAGGGGCAGATCAGCTCACCGGTGCTGGAATCGACCTGATCCCGTGCCAGGGTCTTGCCGAACAGGTAGTCCATCGGCACGTCCAGGCGCTCCAGCCCGGACTTCTCCAGCTGGCGGATATGCTTCTGGGTGATGCGCCGGCCTTCCTCGACGATGAGGTTGCCCTCGCCATCCTTGATGTCGAAGGTGGCGGTCTCGCCGCGCAGGCGCGACGGCACCAGCTCCACAGAGAAACCCGATTTCTCGATGTGGAAGGTGCTGGTCTCGAAGAACTCGTCGAGAACCTCCTCGGCGGTCAACCCCAGGGCACGCAGCAGCACGGTCGCCGGCAGCTTGCGCCGACGGTCGATACGCACGAAGACGTTGTCCTTGGGATCGAACTCGAAGTCGAGCCAGGAGCCGCGGTAGGGAATCACGCGAGCGGAGTAGAGCAGCTTGCCGGATGAATGGCTCTTGCCCTTGTCGTGATCGAAGAACACGCCGGGAGAGCGATGCAGCTGGGAGACGATGACACGCTCGGTACCGTTGACGACAAAGGTCCCGTTCTCGGTCATCAGGGGGATTTCCCCCATGTAGACTTCCTGCTCCTTGATGTCCTTGATGGCCTTGTTCGAGGAGTCCCGATCATAGATGATCAGGCGAACCTTGACCCGCAGGGGCGCCGAGTAGGTAACGCCACGGAGCTGGCACTCCTTGACGTCGAAGGCCGGCGTGCCGAAGCGGTAGCTGACATACTCGAGCGCGGCGTTGCCGGAGAAGCTCTCGATCGGGAACACGGACTTGAAGGCCGCGTGGAGCCCGCTATCGAGGCGCTCATCGGCCGAGCGGTCCTGCTGGAGGAAGTCGTAGTAGGAATCAAGCTGGATCGCCAGCAGGTAGGGCACATCCATCACTTGGGGCAGTTTGCCGAAATCCTTGCGGATGCGTTTTTTCTCAGTGTATGAGTAAGCCATCTGTATTCCCCAGCTTGTTCACCATGGGTGACCGATGCGTGGTCGGCGCCACCCGACGGGCTCGACCCCGTCAGGCGCTGACGGCAAGCTCCCCAGAGGGTAGCTCGCCGTCGGGATTCTTCTAGCAGCGCTGCAACGGCAGGCGGCTAGTGCAACAGAAAAAGGCCGGCAGCGGGAGGGCCCGCCACCAGCCGTGGAAGCTTACGCAGCGCGTGAAGCCATGGGCACAAGGATTACTTGAGCTCCACGCTCGCGCCGGCTTCTTCCAGCTTCTTCTTGGCCGCTTCGGCGTCGTCCTTGGACAGGCCTTCCTTGATGGTCGCCGGTGCGCCGTCAACGGCACCCTTGGCTTCCTTCAGGCCCAGGCCGGTCAGTTCGCGCACAGCCTTGATCACGTTGACTTTCTTCTCGCCAGCGCTGGTCAGGACCAGGTCGAACTCGGTCTGCTCTTCAGCGACTTCGCCAGCAGCAGCCGGGCCAGCCATCACGGCGGCGGCGGCAGAAACGCCGAACTTCTCTTCCATCGCTTCGATCAGCTCGACGACTTCCATGACGGACATGTCGGCGACGGCGTTGATGATGTCTTCTTTGGTCAGTGCCATTTTGGTCTTCCTAACTTTGCGGGAGCCTCGGCGCGCCGAGCGCTCGTCTGTTCAGAGTTCGATTCAGGCTGCAGGAGCGAGTTCGCCGATCAGGCGGCCGCTTCCTGCTTCTGGTCGCGCAGGGCGGCCAGGGTACGAACCAGCTTGCCGGCAGATGCTTCCTTCATGACGGACATCAGCTTGGCGATGGCCTCGTCATAAGTCGGCAGCGTTGCCAGTCGATCGATGTCGCTTGCCGGAATCAGCTCACCTTCGTAGGCCAGCGCCTTCACTTCAAAGTTCTGATCCTGCTTGGAAAACTCCTTGAACAGGCGGGCTGCAGCGCCCGGATGCTCGGTGGAGAAAGCCAGCAGTGTCGGACCGATGAAGCTCTCGTTCAGGCATTCCCACTGGGTGCCTGAGAGGGCGCGGCGTGCCAGGGTGTTGCGAACAACACGGATCTGCACGCCATTCTCGCGGGCCTGCTTGCGCAGGTCGGTCATCTTCTCGACCGTGACACCACGAGAATCGGCAACTACGACGGAGAGTGCGCCCTTGGCCGCTTCACTGACCTCGGCAACAATCGCCTTCTTGCCTTCGAGTGCTAGTGGCACAGTGATCACTCCTTCGTGCCGGAACCTCGCTACGCGGGCTCCGGGGGTTACCATCTCTTCCGTAGGCCGCCTTGCGACGGATTCCGGAAGTCCCGGGTGATGGTGCTCACCAGCGATCTGGCGGCCACACCATCTGCGCAGGCACCCCATGCCGGGGACATTAAGCCGCCACTCGTGAGCGGCGGCGCCTGCGGTCTTTGACGGCGCCCCTCGCACCCTGCCTGGCAAGGCGCTCGGGGACCGCAAAGTTCTTGCAAACTACACTTGCGGCTCGCTGCCGGCATCGATGCCCGACAGCAGCCGACTCTCGCCCTGGTTACACCAGGGCGGAGTGGTCGAGGGTCAGACCCGGGCCCATGGTAGTGGACAGGGTGACCTTCTTGAAGTAGATACCCTTGGACGTGCTCGGCTTGAGACGCTTGAGGTCGGCAACCAGCGCTTCCAGGTTGCCCTGGATGGCGGTCGCATCGAAGTCGACCTTGCCCAGCGTGGTGTGGATGATGCCATTCTTGTCGGTACGGAAACGCACCTGACCCGCCTTGGCATTCTTCACCGCGGTGGCAACGTCCGGCGTCACGGTGCCGACCTTGGGGTTGGGCATCAGGCCACGCGGACCGAGGATCTGGCCCAGCTGGCCGACGACGCGCATGGCGTCCGGCGAGGCGATGACCACGTCGAAGTCGAGCTGGCCCTTCTTGACCCGCTCGGCCAGGTCGTCCATGCCGACGATATCGGCACCGGCTTCCTTGGCGGCATCGGCATTGGCACCCTGGGTAAAGACGGCAACGCGCACGTCCTTGCCGGTACCGTTGGGCATCACCGTGGCACCGCGCACGACCTGGTCGGATTTACGCGGGTCAACGCCCAGGTTGATGGCGACGTCGAGAGACTCCTTGAACTTGACGGTGGACAGCTCATTGAGCAGCGCCACGGCCTCTTCCAGGGAGTACGCCTTGGTCGGATCGACCTTCTCGCGAATCACCTTGGCGCGCTTGGACAGTTTAGCCATGATCAGAGACCCTCCACGTTCAGGCCCATGCTGCGGGCGCTACCGGCAATGGTACGCACAGCGGCGTCGAGATCGGCAGCCGTCAGATCCGGCTCCTTGGTCTTGGCGATCTCCTCGAGCTGCTCGCGGGTCACGGTGCCGACCTTCTTCTTGTTCGGCTCGCCGGAGCCGGACTTGATGCCAGCCGCCTTCTTCAGCAGGACGGCCGCGGGCGGCGTCTTGGTGATGAAGGTGAAGCTGCGATCGGAGTAGACGGTGATGACCACGGGAGTCGGCAGACCCGGCTCGATCTCCTGCGTAGCCGCATTGAAGGCCTTGCAGAATTCCATGATGTTGACACCGTGCTGACCCAGCGCGGGGCCCACGGGGGGACTCGGGTTGGCCTTACCGGCTGCAACCTGCAGCTTGATGTAAGCCTGTACTTTCTTGGCCATGATGGACTCCAGTTGGGTAGTAGCGCCTTTCGGCTCCCCGGGTTATACGGCCGCCTCGGCGGCCAGACAGCAGATGCCGGGCCGAGAGGATTACTCCTTCTCGACCTGGGCAAATTCCAGTTCGACCGGTGTCGCCCGCCCAAAGATCAGCACGCTGACCTGGAGGCGACTCTTGTCGTAGTTGACTTCCTCGACCACGCCATTGAAATCGGCGAAGGGGCCGTCGACGACGCGCACGGACTGCCCCGGCTCGAAGACGGTCTTGGGACGCGGCTTGTCGGTGCCATCCTTCACCCGACGCAGGATGCCATCGGCCTCCTTCTGGGTGATGGGCGCCGGCTTCTCCTTGGTGCCACCGATGAAGCCCATGACCCGGGGCGTCTCGTTGACCAGGTGCCATGTCGCGTCATCCATCTCCATCTCGACCAGCACGTAGCCAGGATAGAACTTGCGCTCGCTCTTGCGGCGCTTGCCGTCCCGCATCTCGACGACTTCTTCGGTTGGCACCAGAATCTCGCCGAAGCGATCCTCCATGCCATACATCTTCACGCGCTCCAACAGGGAGCGCATGACATGCTTCTCGAAGCCGGAGTAGGCGTGAACGACGTACCAACGCTTGGACATGAAAACTCCTAACCGATGACGCCGGACATCGCCCAGCCAAGAAGGGTGTCGATCAGCCACAGCATCAGACCGACCACCAGCACGGCGACAAGCACGATAGCCGTGGTCTGCACGGTTTCGGGGCGGGTCGGCCACACCACCCGCTGAATCTCTTTCTTGGCGCTCTTGGCCAGCTCGGCCAGATCGCGTCCCTTGGCGGTAGTCAGCGCGATCACCGCGGCGGCTGCACAGAGAACGACGACACCCAGTACGCGGTAGAGGATGGCCTGGTCGGCAAAGTAGGTGTTTCCCACGACAGCCACGACCAGCAACGTGACGACCACCGCCCACTTGAGCCCGTCGTGGCGCGACTCCTGCACCTCGGCGTTATGTTTCATGAAAACGTGACTCCTCAGGGTGCGGCAATCGAATCATATATCTGAAAGATGGGTGCCAACCTGGGGGAGGCTGGCAGGCCAGGAGGGAATCGAACCCCCAACCTGCGGTTTTGGAGACCGCTGCTCTGCCAATTGAGCTACTGGCCTGTATCTGATGCGCGCAACCCCTTGCAGGCAGCATGCACAACAGCGGGCGCCATGATAGCGAAGGTACCGCCTTCTGGCAACCCTTTCCGGACGCCTGCACCGGAAAAAGAAAAAGGCGAGCCATTGCTCGCCTCTCTCTGTTTGGAGCTCATGGACGGATTTGAACCGTCGACCTCACCCTTACCAAGGGTGTGCTCTACCCCTGAGCTACATGAGCAAAACCCTTTGGCACATCTTGCATGCCCCGCACCGACCACTATCGTCAGCGCTTGCCATACTGGAGCGGGCAGCGGGGATCGAACCCGCATCATCAGCTTGGAAGGCTGAGGTTCTACCATTGAACTATGCCCGCCCACCCACTCTGGCAGCCGAATCGCCAAAGTCGATCACGGCATGAAACTTGGTGGAGGGGGAAGGATTCGAACCTTCGAAGCTTTCGCGGCAGATTTACAGTCTGCTCCCTTTGGCCACTCGGGAACCCCTCCAACTGGCGGCTTATTCTACCGCCTCCACGAACCGTGTCAAGTGCTTGTTTATCAGCAACTTGCTTGGATCGATCCCAATCGGGAACACCCCAGGCCGTGGAACGCGCTGCATTGTGTCAAAGCAGCATGGAGAAAGCAAGGCCCGCGCGGATTTTTTCCAATCCTGCCGGCGGAGGCACCCGCGGGGCGCCCGACATGCGCCCGGCACGCTCGGCTGCAGTCAGCGGGAAGCACGCCTCGAGCCCCCCGTACACCATGTCCGGCCAGACCGCATGGGGTGACTGCATCCCACGCGCCACGACGCGGGCATCCCCCCCGGTAAGCAGCATCGGCAACGCCACGCCCTCCCGGTCGCACACCTCCGAGTAGATCCGGTTGATGGCGCTGACCGCGGCCATATAGATCCCGTGATTGACCGCCTCAACGGTGCGCTGCCCGGGCAGCAGCAGCTCTTCGGCCTCGCTGTCCGGATCGATGGCCACGTTGCGCGTGCCCAGCTTGAGGCTCTCCTTCATCAGCCGCAGTCCCGGGATGATATAACCGCCCAGGTGCCGCCCACCGGGCAATACGAAGTCGACGGTGATGGCACTGCCGCAGTCCACCGCGCAGCAGCCTCCCGCCAACTGGTAGCCCGCCAGCACCCCTAGCCAGCGATCCACCCCCAGCCGATGAGGCTCCTCATAGCCATTGACGACGCCAAGCGCCTCCGGCGTGGAGCGCGCCACATGCACTCCCCGCACGCGACTATGCAGCAGCGAAACGGTCTGCTCCAGGACCGCCTCCCGGGCCACGCTGGAAATTCGTACCGCTTCGACCACATCCAGATCGGGAATGTCGGAGCCAGGCTTCCACTCCTCGCGGGTCCAGACGGCACCACGCGAACGGATCTCGCTGCTGTCGGCATCCTTGAGGCGCCACTTCGACAGCGTATTGCCGATATCCAGGTCAAGGATCATGAACGTCCACGCACGCTGATCTCCCCTCCAGCCAACCGTTCACGCCGCCCTTCGCGGAGAATACAGAGATTGCCCGACTCGTCGACCCCTTCCGCCGTCGCCACCAGGCTCTGCCCTCCCCGGAGCACGTCGATGTCGCAGCCGGCAAAGGCATGCCTGGCATTCCACTCGTCGCGCCAGGCAGCGAAACCCTGCCCTTCGTAGCCGGCGAGCAACGGCAGAAGCTCATCCAGCAATTCGGATGCCAGTCGGTTGCGAGACAGCTCCGGAGCCTGGTCGTGCACCGCCGCGACCGGCTGCTCGATCGTCTCGCGAAAGGCCTGCGGCAGGCTGACATTGATCCCCATGCCGATCACGACCTCGCAGGGACCTGCCGCATCGCCGCTGATCTCGACCAGGATGCCGGCCAGCTTGCCCAGCCCCCCGTCGTCGCACTCCAGGAGCACATCGTTGGGCCACTTGAGCCTGGGGGTAAGGCCGTGCCGTTCCAGCACCTGGGCCAGTACCACCCCGACGGCCAGACTGAGCCCCTCCAGGGCCACGACACCGGAGTCGAACCTCCAGCCCAGCGACAGCATAAGGGCTCGCCCCCAGGGGGTAGACCAGGTTCGGCCACGGCGCCCACGGCCTTCGCTCTGCTGCTCCACCAGGCACACCTCTCCGTGCCCGGCGCCATGGTCGAAGCGCTGGCGGATGAACTGATTGCTTGATGGCAGCGTCTCTTCAATGAACAGGCGAGCGAGATGCTGCCGACCCTGCCGCGACAGCCCCGCCACGATGCCCCCGCCATCCAGCAGCTCCAGCGGCCCCGCGATCCGGTATCCCTGCCCCTTGACGGCCTCCAGGGGGATGTCCAGCGCCTCGAGCTTCTTCAGCTGCTTCCATACCGCCGTACGCGACACGCCCAGCCGCTCGCCCAGCTGCTCGCCGGAGTGAAACTCTCCGTCACTCAGCAGGCGGATCAGATCACCGATGGTCATGCCCTGTGCCCCAACCGGGAAAAGGCCCATTCTAGCGGAACTGCCGCGGGCCCTGCACTGATTACAAAAAGAAAAACCCCGAGCTCTTTCGAACTCGGGGTTTTCTTGGAATAAATGCCTGACGACCGGGGCGGCCTCCCGCGACTCTCCACGGGAGACCCCCAAATAGCGAAGCCCCGACCAATGGCCGGGGCTTCTGAATAAATGCCTGACGATGACCTACTCTCGCATGGGGAGACCCCACACTACCATCGGCGCTGAGCGGTTTCACTGCTGAGTTCGGCATGGGATCAGGTGGTTCCCGAACGCTATGGTCGTCAGGCAAAACTGGTTGGAATCATGCTGGCGTGATCGTCTCGGCCACGGTGCTCACCGGGCCTTGCGTATCCGTCAATTGCGCGCGTAATGCGCAGACCCCTTGGGGTTATATGGTCAAGCCTCACGGGCAATTAGTACCGGTTAGCTCAACGCCTTGCAGCGCTTCCACACCCGGCCTATCAACCAGCTGGTCTCGCTGGGCCCTTCAGGAGGCTCAAGGCCTCAGGGATGTCTCATCTTGAAGGGGGCTTCCCGCTTAGATGCTTTCAGCGGTTATCCTGTCCGCACATAGCTACCCGGCAATGCCACTGGCGTGACAACCGGAACACCAGAGGTGCGTCCACTCCGGTCCTCTCGTACTAGGAGCAGCTCTTCTCAAACATCCAACGCCCACGGCAGATAGGGACCGAACTGTCTCACGACGTTCTAAACCCAGCTCGCGTACCACTTTAAATGGCGAACAGCCATACCCTTGGGACCGACTTCAGCCCCAGGATGTGATGAGCCGACATCGAGGTGCCAAACACCGCCGTCGATGTGAACTCTTGGGCGGTATCAGCCTGTTATCCCCGGAGTACCTTTTATCCGTTGAGCGATGGCCCTTCCATACAGAACCACCGGATCACTAGAACCTACTTTCGTACCTGCTCGACGTGTCTGTCTCGCAGTCAAGCACCCTTATGCTCTTGCACTCACTGCACGATTTCCGACCGTGCTGAGGGTACCTTCGTGCTCCTCCGTTACTCTTTAGGAGGAGACCGCCC
>NZ_JAKCMI010000002.1 GCF_021412585.1 Halomonas alkalisoli
CGCCCTGGCGGAGGCTGCCGGAGTTGGCAACAACCGCGCCCATCGGCAACACCGCCGGGAGGCTAGCGCCTCCAGTCGTGATCTAAAGATACTCCGACAAAGGGGAAATCGCCTCCCCGCCTCTTACCGCTGCTTCGCCAGCCACCTGTCCAGCGCATTGGCGAACTCGCGCCGATCGGTATCGCTGTAGCCCTTGGGGCCGCCGGTGTGTTCGCCGCTGGCGCGTAGTGTCTCCATGAAATCCCGCATCTGTACCCGCGCCTTGATATTGCCCTTGTCGAGCATTTCGCCACGGGTGGTCATGACCGCCGCGCCTTTTTCGATGGCCTCCAGGGCCAGCGGCAGGTCGGAGGTGAGCAGCAGGTCACCGGAGGCGAGGCGGGCGACGATCTCGTTGTCGGCGGCGTCGAAGCCATGGCTCACCGCAAGCGACTTGACGCAGCGCGAGGGCGGCAGCGGGATCGTATGGTTGGCCACGAACCAGGTGGGGGTATCGGTACGCTCGGCGGCACGCACGATAATGTCGCGTGCCACCTTGGGGCAGGCGTCGGCATCGACCCACAGGGTTGGCATTGGCAGGCTCCTCGATCAAGGGGGACATGGCCGTTAGCGTTGAAAGTACTGGCCAGGAGAAAGCACCGATGGTAGCATGCGCCCTCCTCGCATGTGCTGACCCCGCCATCATGACGATTCGCCGGTGCTGAAGTTGCCCGAGCCGAATCACCGAGACCTGCGGTCATCTACCGACAGTGTCCGAGATGTGAAGATGGAGCGCCACCAGATGCCGCCAACCGGCGACATCGGCGCAGAAAGGTCGCCTTAGCGGTTCGCAAGCCCCAGGGCGCGAACCGGATGCCAGGTGCGACCGGCGTCCCCGATTCCGTGACTCGCTCTGCCCTTCGGCCAATGATGGCCCTCGAGAAGCGCAGTGCGCCCGACCGTTCTTTTGCGTCGGGGATGCCTCAATGTGATTTTGCCGGCCCCTGCCGGCCTACCAAGGTGTGATTGATGACCTCGACTTCTGTCGCTTCGCCGAGCTTCGGCGATCTTGCTCTGTTGCCTGCCGTTCTCTCCGCTGTGGAAACACTGGGCTACGAGATCCCTTCGCCGATCCAGTTGCAGACCATTCCTGCACTGCTGGAAGGGCGTGACATGCTGGGCCAGGCCCAGACCGGCACTGGCAAGACCGCTGCCTTTGCGCTGCCGATTCTGTCTCGCCTGGAGCTGACTCGCCGTGAGCCCCAGGTATTGGTAATGGCGCCGACCCGTGAGCTGGCGCAGCAGGTTGCCGTGTCGTTCAGCAAGTATGGCCAGAACCTCAAGGGCCTGGAAGTCGCCACCCTGTGCGGCGGCCAGGAATACCGCGAGCAGCTGGGCGCCCTGAAGCGCGGCGCCCAGGTCGTGGTCGGTACCCCTGGCCGCATCATCGATCACCTGGATCGCGGTAGCCTCAAGCTCGACGGCCTCTCTGCCCTGGTGCTCGACGAAGCCGACGAGATGCTGCGCATGGGCTTCATCGACGACGTCAAGCGCGTGGTCGCCGATACGCCCAAGGATGCCCAGCGGGTCTTCTTCTCCGCGACGCTGCCGACCGAGATCGAGCGCATCGTCAATCGTTACCTGGTGGATCCGGTCAAGGTTGTGATCGAAGCCAGCGTGGGTACCGCCGCCAGCATCGACCAGCGCCTGGTGCGCGTCGAAGGCGGCGCCAAGCTGGAGGCGCTGTCGCGTATCCTCGAGGTCGAGCCCGTCGACGGTGCCATCGTCTTCGTGCGGACCCGTGCGGCCTGTACCACCCTGATGGAGCAGCTCTCCGCCCGCGGCGTGAACGTGGCGAGCCTCTCCGGTGACCTGGATCAGAGCCTGCGCGAGCGCACCATCACTCGCCTCAAGCGCGGCAAGGTCGATGTGCTGATTGCCACCGACGTGGCCGCCCGCGGCCTCGACGTGTCACGCATCACCCACGTCATCAACTATGACCTGCCCCAGGACAGCGAAGCCTACACCCACCGTATCGGCCGGACCGGCCGCGCGGGCCGGACCGGCATCGCGATCACCTTCGTCGGCTCGCGTGAGCTGCGCAAGGTGCGCTGGATGGAGCAGGCCACCGGTCAGCACATGGCCGATATGCCGATCCCCGACGAAGCCGCCATCCGTGCCCATCGGGATGACGCCTTCTTCCTGCGTACCCAGGGTGCGCTGACGGCCGGTGCCGAGGAGCAGCGTGCGCTGATCGAGCGCCTGGTCGCCGAAGGGCATGACCCGATCGAGCTGGCCTGTGCCTTTGCCGCCATGGCCCGCGCCGACGAAGCGCCGATCGGTCGCATGCAGCCGCCGCGCAAGGAACGCACCGAGCGCGAGCCGCGTGACGGCAAGCCGGCGCGTCGCGAGCGCGGCCCCAGCGAAGGCATGACCCGCTACCGTGTCGCCGTGGGTCACAAGGATGGCGTCAAGCCGGGCCAGCTGGTCGGTGCCCTGGCCAATGAAGGGGGCATCGAAGGTGCCCGCATCGGTCGCATCGACATTCGCAACGCCTTCTCCGTGGTGGAGTTGCCGAGCTCGCTGCCGGCCAGCATCCTCGACAAGATGGCACGTGCCCGTGTCGCCGGTCGTCCGCTGGAGATCAGCGAAGATGCCGGCGCCACTGCCGAGCGCGCTCCGCGCCGCCGCCAGGATGGGGATGCCCCGATTCGGCGCCGTAACACCGCCTGATCGCTGCCGGGCACAAGCCCGGCAGGCATGAACCAGACAAAGCCCTCGTACCGTTGTCGGTACGAGGGCTTTCTTGTGGGCGAGATATGAGCTACATCGACCAGGCTCCTAGGCCTCGCGCTTGCCATCCACCAGCCGCGACACGCCCCAGGGGTTGCCGTCCTTGAGCGGTGCCGGCAGCAGGCCTTCCGGCAGCGCCTGGTAGCACA
>NZ_JAKCMI010000001.1 GCF_021412585.1 Halomonas alkalisoli
CCGGTCTTGTCCAGGGCGATGACCGTGGCGTCACGCAGCGACTGGAGCGCTTCGCCCTTGCGGAACAGTACGCCCATTTTCGCGGCCTTGCCGGTACCCACCATGATAGAGGTAGGGGTGGCCAGGCCCATGGCGCAGGGGCAGGCGATGATCAGTACTGCCACGCCGTTGGCCAGGGCGAAGTTCAGCGCCGGGGCCGGCCCGAAGATCAACCAGACGGCGATGGTGGCCAGGGCCACGGCGATTACCGCCGGCACGAAGTAGTTGGTGACCTTGTCCACCAGGGCCTGGATCGGCAGCTTCGAGCCCTGGGCCTGTTCCACCATGCGCACGATCTGAGCCAGCAGGGTGTCGGCACCGACCTTGGTGGCCCGGAAGGTGAAACTGCCCACCTTGTTGATGGTACCGCCCACTACCTCGGCACCGGCCTCCTTGCGCACGGGGACGGGCTCGCCGGTGATCATGGACTCATCCACGAAGGAGCTGCCGTCGGTGACCTGGCCGTCCACCGGGATCTTCTCGCCGGGGCGTACCAGCACCATATCGTTCTGACGCACTTCCTCGATGGCGATCTCCATTTCCTCGCCGCCACGAACGACGCGGGCCGTCTTGGCCTGGAGCTTCATCAGCGCCTTGATGGCTTCGCTGGTGCGGCCCTTGGCGATGGCTTCGAAATAGCGGCCGACGAGTATCAGCGTGATGATCACGGCCGAGGCCTCGAAGTAGACATTCACCGTACCGGCCGGCAGTACCTGGGGGACGAAGGTGGCCACCACCGAGTAGCCCCAGGCGGCAGAGGTGCCGAGCATCACCAGGGAGTTCATGTCCGGGCCGCCACGCATCAACGCCGGCCAGCCCTTCTGGTAGAAGCGCAGGCCGGGGCCGAACTGCACCACCGAGGCCAGGACGAAGAACAGATAGAACAGGTTCTGCTGGCCCACGGTCATATGCAGCCAGTGATGGAGCATGGGGATGAAGTGCGAGCCCATGTCCAGCACGAAGATGGGCAGGGTGAACATGGCCGCCACTGTCACTGCACGTTTCAGCTCGGAGATTTCTCGCTCGCGGGCCTCGCGCTCACGGTCACTGCGGTCCGGTGCGTCGCTGGCGGCCTCGGCGTCGTAGCCCGCCGCCTTCACGGCCTCGATCAGGCGCTGCGGGGTCACGGCCTCGGCCACCACTCTCAGGGTGGCCGTCGATGTGGCGAGGTTGACGCTGGCATCCAGGACACCGGGTACGTCGGCGAGCTTGCGCTCCACGCGGCCGACGCAGGAGGCACAGCTCATGCCCTTGATGCGCAGCTCGAGGGTGTCGGTAATGGCGGGGTAGCCGGCGCTATCCACCGCTTTTACGACACCGGCGAGGTCCGCGTGGTCGGCAGCGAATGTCACCTGGGCGCGCTGAGTGGCCAGGTTGACGGAGGCGTCGGTGACCCCCGCCACGCCACGGATCGCCTTCTCGACCCGGCCGACGCAGGAGGCACAGCTCATGCCTTCGATGCCCAGGGAGTAGGAGGCGCTGGTGGCAGGAGCCTTCTGGGTGGTCGCCCCTGTCGAGCTGACTTGGTTGCGTTGCATGATCTGGCTTCCTCTCATGTGCCGCAGTTGCTAGAGTGGTAACCATAGACCTTCCCATCGTTGGAAGGTCAAGCCATGATATGAGCAATGGCGGTGTCACACGGCAGGACTTGATACAGAAGAGCTTGATACAGAAGGCCTTGATACAGAAAAGCAGGAGAAAGCGGATGAATATCGGAGAAGCGGCAAAGGCGTCTGGCATCTCGGGGAAGATGATTCGCTATTACGAGAGCATTGGCCTTATCCCCTCGGTTGGCCGGACCGAGGCAGGCTATCGAACCTTCAGCGACAAGGACATTCATACGCTGCGCTTTATCGCGCGGGCACGAAGCCTCGGGTTTTCCGTGGAGCAGATGTCGAACCTGCTCGCCCTGTGGCGTGATAGCAATCGTGCCAGCTCAGACGTGAAGGCCGTCGCTTACGCCCATATAGAAGAACTGGACAGCAAGATCGAGAAGCTGATCTCCATGCGCCAGACCTTGCAGCACCTGGCGGAGCATTGCCAGGGTGACAATCGCCCGAGCTGCCCGATTCTCGGGGATCTGGCTGGAGCGCCCGAATCAGCCGGGACGGCTCCCGCCCAAGTGCGCCCACCGCTGGCATGTGAAGAGGCATAGCGCTGTCGTCCTGTGTGACGCAGCTTATACGCGATCGCTTTTTTAGTTTATCTTCATGGATATTTGAAAAAGTCAGGCCGGCGTGAAACAAGTTCGAGACGCTACTCATTAAAGATGGGTAAAATCCCTGCCGATAACCAAAAAAAGATACCGCTCTGGGCAGGGGGGAGCATGAACAGGACAACTCACTGGTTGACCGCTTTCGCTGCGTCGCTGGTCATGATGAGCAGTGGTGCGGCACAAGCCAATTTCGATTTTCCCACGACACTCGATGATCGCATGGAGCCGGCCTTTTCCCAGCCCGGGTTCCTGCACGCGCTCGATGCCTCGGCGATGCCGGCCGGCCTGGCACCGGATGAGATCTGGGTAAGCGTGGACCTGAAGAGCCGCCTGGTGACGGTCTATCGCGGTGAATATGTGATGAAGCGAATCGAGCACCTGGCCTATGGGGCGGGGGGGGCGGCTCCGCTGCGAGCGAAGGGTAGCTCCATGACGCCGCTGGGCGAGTTCCGGGTGGACCGGATCAACCGCGCCTCCCGCTTCGGGCTCTTCTTCGGGATCGACTATCCCAATGCCGAGGTGGCCTCCGAGGCACTGCGAATCGGCAAGATCACGCCTGAGGAGTACCACTATATCGAGTCCTACCGGGCACGCCATGGCAGGCCACCGCATACCACGGCCCTGGGTGGCCTGATCGGGTTGCATGGGCTGGGCAGCGGCGATCCCGATGTACACCAGCGCTTCGACTGGACCGAGGGGTGCGTAGCCGTCGACAACTACCAGATCCGTGCACTGGACCCTTGGCTCAACATCGGTACCCGGGTCGTGATCCGAGGTTAATCCGGCTGAGGCAACGGGGGGGCAGCGTCGATGCAGAGGCGGTCCCGGCCGAGCCGCTTGGCGCAATAGAGGCTCTCGTCGGCGCGCTGGACCATCTGCCAAGGGTCCTGGTCGTTGCCCTGCAGGTGGCTCAGCCCCAGGCTAAGGGTGTAACGGATCGGGCCGGCATCGGTATTCACCCGATGAGCCCGGTTGGCTTCGAGGATGCGTTCTGCCACGTGCCGGGCTTGCTGGAGGTTTGTCTCGGGCAGCAGTACAACGAACTCTTCACCGCCATAGCGGGCCAGATGATCCTGGGCTCGCAGCGCGGCGCGAGTCACTCTGACGATCTCCTTGAGCACCACGTCTCCCGCCAGGTGGCCTGACTCATCGTTGATCCGCTTGAAGTTATCCACATCCATCAGGATGATGGACAGCGCATGGCGAGCGCGCCGGGAGCGCTGAAATTCCTGCTGCAGCTGCTGCTCGAAGAGGCGTCGATTCCCCGCCCCGGTCAGCCCATCCCGATCGGCCAACTGCTGCAGGGTCGCCTCGGCCTCGCGACGCCGCTGGATCTCCTCCTTGAGGCGTCGGTTGGTGAACAACAGATACCCGGCAAGGCCTGCCACCACGACCACTACGCCCATGAAGGGCAGTAACCAGCGCCAGAGGGTGAGCAGCAGGGTGGTGAGGGTCGGAGGTGCAGGCTGGAACAGGAAGCCCTCCAGCTCATAGCCGTCGATCATGCCCATGGCCAGGTACTGGTCACCGATACTCTGCCAGCGCTGGGGGTTGCTGTAACCGATCTCGATGAGGCTCGGTTGCAGCAGCTCGCGAACCTGTTCGGCCTCATGCAGCAGCAGGTCGCGATCGATATCGCCATGGCGCCTGGGGTAGGCCTCTAGGATCAGGTCGACGGTCTCCTCGACATTTTCAAAGGCATACACCCAGCCCCTGATGGTGGCCTGGCGGAAGGCCGCGACGCGTTCGGGGTGCTGTTCCACCAGGGCCTGGCGCGTGAACAGCAGGTCCCCATAGAAATCGATCCCGTAGTCGGCAGGCCGGATGATCACCGGCACCTCGCCATGCCGTCTGACGGCATAGAGGCCATCGGTCGAGTAGGCCGGCATCAGCTGTGTCCGGCCCGCGTAAAGATCCTGCAGGTTCCAGCTCGGTGCGGCGTTGTTCAGCGACTCGAGGTTGACCCCGGCGGCGAGAAAGGTAGCCAGCGTTTCGGCACTGATACGCTCATCCACTCCCGGCAGCGTGACGCTGATCGGGCGATCACCGACCTCCTCAAGCCGAGAGAAACCGAAGCGCTCCAGGGTCAGGAACACCAACGGCGAGCGCTGCATGATATTGGCCACCACCGTGACCGGCTCGCCGCGGGCACGATGCAGGAGCAGGTCCGAGCGCGACACGCCGAAGTCAGCCCGGCCGGTGACCACCTCCCGCACAGGATCCGCCGCCCGGCCAGGGGTGTGGTACCCGCCATCGCGGATTTCGACGTCCAGCCCGGCTTCCTGGAAGTACCCCTGCGCCTTGGCCGCGTAGTAGCCGGCATACTGGAACTGGTGATACCACAGCAGCTGCAGGCTGACCGGCATCAGAGGCACTTCGTTGGCGAGTAGCGGTCGCGGTGAAGCGAGTAGCGCCATCCCCAAAAGCAGAGCGCCGCACACCCTTAGATGACATCTGCCGGAACGATTGCCCATGGCGCCCTCAAGTGGGTAGATGTCCAACCGAGTGTAACGAGAACGAAACAGAAAGGCAGCCATTTCAGCACCGGTGGGGCGATAACGGGGAGACAGCAAGCGCCCACGGCTGACCTGGCCCCAGCGGGCGTCAGCAGGATATCGAACCGGGCTACCGCTTCCAGGCAGTCGAGGTCTACTGCAGCTCAACCTGAGCCACACCCTGGAGCCGGAGCATGATCGTGCCGCGCGCTCGGATACCGCGGCAGTGCTCAACTATCAGGTCGGGTTCTGAGTCGTTTGAAAGCCGTTTGGGAGAGTTAAAGCCGTTGAATCTCGATGAGGTGGCCGATGATGGGGTAGCCGGCCTTCTTGGCCGCCTTCTCGGCTTCCAGCTGTGCCTCGAGCTTTGAAATGCTGCTGGAATGGTGTTCGAAGACGCTGTCCTGTTCGAGTGCCCTGGTACGCACGGCGAGCCTGACCAGATGACCCGTCTTGTAGGAGCTGGCCGATTGACCTGGGGACCTGGCCTCTCTGTCGGGCGTGGGGCGAGTCGGCCGCTTGCTCTCTTCCTTGGGGTTTTGAAAGGCGCTGATTTGACGGCGCATGGACTCTTCAAATTCCTGTAGTTCTGTCTTCATTGGCTCTCTATATGTCGATAAAGATATGTCGTTAAAATAGTTAAGGCTAAGGACGCGGTGAGTATCAGTTTCGTGATTCGATTAGTGCCAGGAAAACCATTCCAGGAAAAACAGTCATGTATGATTAATCCGGGTGCTGGCCTGTTTTATTATAGCTTCTTGATAGCGGTGACGCGCCCGCACCATGTGCAATCTTCAATATGCCGCCTTCGCGCCAGCTCATGGCAAAAGTGTCGAAGCCATGTCTCGCATCGCCCATCTCGAATTGCCAGAGCGGGCACCGCTCATCGAAGTTCGCTTGAAGAGCCCGTCTATTCAATAACCCAGGTTATGAACAGGGCGCCTTGAGTGGCGAAGAATTCCAAAAAAATCGTCAATCGACCGATAGCTGGCTTTCAGAGGCTCGCGGCGCTTCTAGAGCATATCCAAACCTCAGTTGCCGAACAACCTTAATGGTCGATTTTGCTTTCATCTCGTTACACCGTGCGCTTTCGTGTTCCGCCGCGACGTTGACGGGGCTGCCAAGGCGCGGCGAATGCGCCATGATGGTGGGAGTGCAGCCGTGCTGGAGCCACCGATGCCATTTCCGTTTGCCTTTCCTGGAGGGGCCCTGCCGATGATTTGTCTGGCAGGCGCCCTCATGTCGAGCGCCATTGCCGTGCAGGCCGATACCTGCCCCGCCCCCGGGCAGTGGTGGCAGCCCGAGGGGACGCGCCTGACACCGGATGCCCTCTTCGCCGAGCTGGCCGAGCGCGATGTGGTGCTGCTTGGCGAGCAGCACGACGACGTGGATCATCATCGCTGGCAACTCCACACCCTGGCGGGCCTGCATGGGCGTCGGCCCGATATGGTCATCGCCCTGGAGATGCTGCCGCGAGAGGCGCAGCCGGCGCTCGATGCCTGGGTGGCGGGCGAGCTTGGCGAGCAGGCCTTCATCGACGAGAGTCGCTGGAACACCGCCTGGGGCTTCGATCCGGCGCTCTATTTTCCCATCCTGCACTTCGCCCGGCTCCATCGGGTACCGCTCAAGGCGATCAACGTGACCCCGGAGTTGCGGGGCCGGCTGGTCGAGCAGGGGTGGGAGGCGGTGCCGGAAGCCGAGCGCTTCGGTATCACGGCACCGGCCGAGGCGCCGGCTGCCTATCGCGAGCGACTGGCGGAAGTGTATGCGCAGCATCCGTCCCGTGGCGGCGAGGCGGGGCTCGAACGCTTCATCGAGGCGCAGCTGGTATGGGATCGCGCCATGGCTGACGGACTGGCGGAAGCCGGGAAGGAGGCTGATCTGGTGGTTGGCCTGATCGGCCAGGGACATCTGCAATACGAACATGGTGTGCCGCATCAGCTCACGGATCTCGGCGTCGACAACCACGCGACGCTACTGCCCTGGCCGGTGAATGGAAACGAATGCCAGCTACCGCCGGAAGGCCTTGCCCGGGCGGTCTTTGCCTTGGATGAGACTCGGTACGAGGCAGCCCCCGCCATGCAGCTGGGCGTCTATACCACCCCCCATGAGGCGGGTGTCGAAGTTCACGCCATCCTCGAGGGCTCGGTCGCCGAACAGGCGGGCCTCGAGGCAGGTGACATCATTCTCCAGGCCGCCGGGGAGTCCCTGGCACGTCCCTCCGACCTGACCGGCCTGATACGCCAGCAGCGTCCGGGCACCCTGCTGCCGCTGGTCATTCGTCGAGACGGCGATGAGCGGGAGGTGCTGGCTCGCTTTCCGCCGCGGTCAACGTGAGAGATCGAGGAATGTTGGGTTGCGCCTGGCGAGTGGTAACGGCGCTGCTGCTGGTCTTGTCGCTGGCGCTGCCGGCCCATGGCAGTGAGTCTGCCCAGAGTGAGCGTGAACGCGAGGTGCGGCTGAGCGTCTGGCTGGAGCCGTCATCGCGGCGGATCCAGGGTGAAATGATCGTTCGTCCGTCTCCTCGCATGGGCACCTTCCGGCTCGATCCGGGGCTCGAAATCAGCGAGGCGCTGGTCGATGATAGGGCTTTGTCGCTGGAGGAGAGTGCGGTAGGGCGCTATCGCCTGGCGATGCCACCGAAGGCCGAGTCGGTGACGCTGCGCTGGAGCGGCGTGCTGAACACCGCGAACGGCCGGTCGATGGTGTCCCCGGAAGGCAGCCTGTTGGCGGGTGACGGCGTCTGGTATCCGCAGTTTGCCGAACTGGGGCCCTTTGCGCTGCATATCGAGGTCCAGGTGCCGGATGGCCAGCGGGCGGTGGCCACGGGGTCGCTGCTTGGGGAGCCTCTTGCTGACGAGACGGGCTATCGGGTGCGGCATTACCATCCGCGAACGGCGTCGATAGAGCTTGCCGCGGGGCCATGGCGGGAGCGCCAGCGGACGGTGGGTGGCGTGCGCGTGCGCACCCTGTTCCCCGCCGAGCTGGATGACGACCATGCCGAGACCTATCTCGCTCACTCCGGTCGCTACCTCGCCCAGTTCGGCGAGCGTGTCGGCGACTACCCTTACGACAGCTTCACCATTGCCGCATCGCCGGCGCCGCTGGGGCTGGCCTTTCCCGGCTTCACCCTGCTCGGCGAGCGGGTGATTCCGCTGCCGTTCATACCGCACACCTCGCTGGCGCACGAACTGATGCACGCTTGGTGGGGTGCCGGTGTCCGGGTGGACTACCCCAGCGGCAACTGGTCGGAGGCCTTGACCACCTACCTGGCCGACTATCATCTGGATGAGTTGCGTGGTGAAGCCAGCGACACTCGCCGCCGCTGGCTCGTCGACCTGGCGGCGTTGCCCGACACCTTCGACCAACCGCTGGTGGATTTCCGTGGTGGCCGTGACCCCGCGCTGCGACTGATGGGCTATCAGCACGGTGCGATGCTGTTTCACATGCTGCGACAGCGCATCGGTGACGAGGCGTTCGATGCCGGCCTCAAGCGCTTCGCCGCGAGGCATATGCATGCTACTGCAAGCTGGGATGACCTGGCGGCGGCGTTTTCCGAGGCGGCCGACGAGGACCTGAGAGACTTCCTCGGCGCCTGGCGACACAAGCCGGGGCGACCGGCATTGAGCATGGCGGCGGTTGAGCGCCGTGAAACCGAGACGGGCTGGCAGGTGGAGGGCGTGCTCGACCAGGCGGGCGACCACGCACCCTGGCCGCTTCTGGTGCCGGTGGTGGCAGAGACCCGCAGCGGCCCCGTGCGCCATGATGTCGCGCTCGAGACCCGGCAGGCCAGGTTTTCGCTATCGTATGACGCAGAGCCCCTCTCCCTTACCGTAGACCCTGACCATGACCTGCTGCGCGAGCTCGACCCGGCGCCGTTCATCCTGAGACACGTCGCCCTGCATCCCGAAAGCCGCCTGCTGGTGCTGCCGAAGGCGCTGGAGGCCCAGGGGCGCGAGTGGGTACAGCAGGCCCTGGGCCGGCCCCTGGCCCCGGTGGTTGGCGAACCGTCTCTCGAGGGCGAGGCGCCGCTACTGGTGCTCGGCGACGCCGAGGATGTCGCTACCTGGCTGGCCGAGCAGGCGTTGCCCGAGCCGTCGACGGCCCTGGCAGCACGGGGTGAGGCGCGGATGTGGACGCTGCCGGAAAGCCGGGTGGTGGTCGTGAGTGCCGCTGAACCTGGCCAGCTGCGACGGCTGGTGGCGTCACTGAGACACCACCAGCATCGCAGCTATCTGGTCCAGGACGCCGAGGGGGATACCCTCGAGGCCGGCACATGGCCGCTGGACGAGGCGGGGCTGCGCGTCGTGTTCTCGTCTTCGCGCTGATGCGGAGCGGGGGGCAGGGGCGCATCGAATGCGTTATCGTACCGCGTGCGCCTTGCCCCTGGCTGGCGCCTGTTTCATTATCGGCATCGCCAATGCGATGTTGCGACCGAGTTCTGGAGGAGTATCTTGGCCATTTCCCGTTTCGCCGATCTGCTGGAGGAGGCGAATCAGCAGCCGGAGCCCCAGCGGCTGCTGTTCGTCTTCACCCGTGCCGAGCTGCCGGACAACCCCACCGCCGAGCAGCGCCAGCGCTTCGAGCAGGGCGAGGGTGGGGTGCTGACCCCGGCGCTATGCGTCGACAAGTCGCCCGAGGAGCTCAGTGACATGGAGGCGCTGGTGGCGGAGTCGCGCAACACCGGCATCGAGTGGGATATCGTGTTCGTGGCCGCGCTGTCCGGCAGCGGTCTGCAGCCACCCTCCGGCGAGGAAGCCGAACGTCATCTGCAACGTATGGTCGAATCGCTCAAGATGGGTAACATAGGGAGCTTCCTGGCGCTGGATCGCCAGGGAGAGGTGGTTTCGTTTCAATAAGTTGCTCGCCAGCTATAGGCGATACTTATCACCACCATGCTTGCATTCAATTTAGCCTATCGGGGCTCAGCGGTTATCATGGGCCTCGTATTCGGACCATCAACCACCGACAAGGAGCATCACTGAATGTCCCTGATCAACACCGAAGTCAAGCCGTTCAAGGCCACCGCTTTCCACAATGGCGAGTTCATCGACGTCACCGAGGAGAGCCTGAAGGGCAAGTGGAACATCTTCTTCTTCTATCCGGCTGACTTCACTTTCGTCTGCCCCACCGAGCTGGGTGACCTGGCGGACAACTACGAAGAGTTCAAGAAGCTGGGTGTCGAGGTCTACGGTGTTTCCACCGATACCCACTTCACCCACAAGGCGTGGCACGACAGCTCCGAGACGATCAACAAGATCCAGTACCCGATGCTGGCCGACCCGACCCTGACCATCTCGCGCAACTTCGAGGTGCTGATCGAGGAAGCCGGTCTGGCCGAGCGTGGCACCTTCGTGATCGACCCGGAAGGCAAGATCCAGATCGTCGAGATCAATGCCGGCAACATCGGCCGTAACGCCGAAGAGCTGCTGCGCAAGGTGAAGGCTGCCCAGTACGTGGCCGCCAATCCGAACGAAGTCTGCCCCGCCAAGTGGAAGGAAGGCGAAGAGACCCTGTCTCCGTCCCTGGACCTGGTCGGCAAGATCTAAACGACGCTTGCCGAACCCGCGGGGCTATCCCCTGACCTCGTGAGTTCCACGCCCGGGCGTGCCCCGCCCGGGCGATTCAAGACCAAGACCCTGACCCGACGTGCGCTGGCCCCTGGCCTCGCAGGGCGTCGAGTCATGCCTGTTTCATGAGCGAGACATGAGGAAGCCGCTGTCATGTTGGACGACAATCTGAAGAGCCAGCTGCAGACGTATTTGCAAAAGGTCACCCAACCGTTCGAGATCGTCGCGTCCCTCGATGACGGCGACAAGTCTCGGGAAATGTTCAAGCTGCTGGAGCAGATCGCCGGCTTGAGCGACAAGATTACCCTGCGCAGCGATGGTCGCGATGCCCGCACGCCGTCGTTCGCCCTGAACCGTCCCGGGGAAGATACCGGCCTGGTGTTCGCCGGGATCCCCATGGGCCACGAGTTCACCTCGCTGGTATTGGCCCTGCTGCAGGTGGGCGGGCACCCGCCCAAGGTCTCCGACGAGGTGATCGAGCAGATCAAGAGCCTCGACGATGAGCTGAGCTTCGAAACCTATTACTCGCTCTCCTGCCAGAACTGCCCCGACGTGGTTCAGGCGCTCAACCTGATGGCGGTGCTCAACCCCAAGGTGCGCCACGTGGCCATCGACGGGGCCCTGTTCCAGGACGAGGTGGAGCAGCGCGAGGTGATGTCGGTACCGAGCATCTACCTCAATGGCGAACCCTTCGACCAGGGCCGCATGAGCCTCGAGCAGATCCTGGCCAAGGTCGACACCGGCGCCGCCAGGCGCGAGGCCGCCAAGCTTAACGAGAAGTCGTCCTACGAGGTGCTGATGGTCGGCGGCGGCCCGGCCGGTGCCGCGGCGGCCATCTATGCCGCACGCAAGGGCATCCGTACGGGGGTTGCCACCGAGCGCTTCGGCGGCCAGGTCCTCGACACCATGGCCATCGAGAACTTCATCTCCGTCTCGGAGACCAACGGCCCCAAGCTGGCCGCCGCGCTGGAGGAGCACGTCAAGCAGTACGACGTGGATATCATGCCGCTGCAGCGGGCCGTCAAGCTGGTGCCGGCCACACAGCCCGGCGGCGAGCATGAGGTGGTGTTCGAGTCGGGCGCGTCGCTCAAGAGCCGCTCGCTGATCCTCGCGACCGGTGCCCGCTGGCGTGAGATGGGCGTGCCCGGCGAGGACGAGTACCGCAACAAGGGGGTGGCCTATTGCCCTCACTGCGATGGGCCGCTGTTCAAGGGCAAGCGCGTGGCGGTGATCGGGGGTGGCAACTCCGGCGTCGAGGCCGCCATCGACCTGGCCGGCCTGGTCGAGCATGTCACCCTGATCGAGTTCATGGACGAGCTGCGTGCCGATGCGGTGCTGCAGAAGAAGCTCGCCAGCCTGGCCAACGTGGACGTGATCAAGGGAGCCAGGACCACCGAGGTCAACGGCGACGGCAAGCGGGTCAACGGCCTCACCTACGAGGAGCGGTCAAGCGGCGAGCTGCGTCGGCTCGACCTGGAGGGCATCTTCGTGCAGATCGGCCTGGTGCCCAACACCGAGTGGCTGACCGATTCGTCGATCGAGCTCTCCCCGCGTGGCGAGATCGTCGTCGACGATCACGGCATGACCTCGGTGCCGGGTATCTTCGCCGCCGGCGACGTCACCACGGTGCCCTACAAGCAGATCGTCATCGCCATGGGCGAAGGTTCCAAGGCGGCACTGGGTGCCTTCGACTACCTGATTCGTCTCTGACGACGAGCTCGGCGCAAGTTGTCCCGCATCGCCCCGCAGGCCCAGCCTGCGGGGCGATTGCGTATGCGGGCAGGTCAAATTCGCGGGTTCGTCCAAATGAGCGGGTGAAAGTGGTGGGTATATGGGCTAATGGTAATACGGGAGGCATCTCCACCGGCCCCCGCATGACCCACCATGGCAAGGATGAACCGCATGAACGACAACAACACGATGGCTCGGCTGATGCCGGTGATACTGCTGACCCTTGGCGCCACTGGATTGGCACAGGCCAGCACTCTGGAGGACGTACGCGACCAGGGCCATGTGCGCTGTGGCGTCAACGCCGCCCAGCCGGGCTTCTCGGCGCTGGATGACGAGGATACCTATCGGGGGCTGGATACCGATGTCTGTCGCGCCATTGCCGCCGCGGTGCTGGGCGATGCCGAGAGCGTGCGCTTCGTGCCGCTGGATTCCGTGGAGCGCTTCACGGCAATCCAGTCGGGAGAGGTCGATGTACTGTCGCGCACCACGACCTGGACATCGAGCCGGGACACCACGATGGGCGTCAACTTCACCGGGGTCAGCTACTACGACGGCCAGGCCTTCATGGTGGCAAGCGACCTGGGTATCAACAGCGCACTGGAGCTGGACGGAGCCGATGTCTGCACCCAGAGCGGTACCACCAGCGAGCTCAACCTGGCGGACTTCTTCCGCGTCAATGACATGAGCTACAACCCCATCGTGTTCGACTCCCCCGAACAGGCGATTGCCGGTTTCGAAGCGGGGCGCTGCGACGTGCTCAGCTCCGACGCCTCCCAGCTCTACTCCCAGCGCATGCAGTTGCCCGATCCCGACAGCGCCATGGTACTGACGGACATCATCTCCAAGGAGCCACTGGGTCCGGCGGTCCGTCAGGGCGACGACCAGTGGTTCAATATCGTCAAGTGGTCGCTGTTCGCCATGATCAACGCCGAGGAGATGGGCATCACCCAGGCCAACGTCGAGGAGATGCTCGATTCCGAGGATCCCGATATCGCGCGTCTGCTGGGGCGTGACGGCAACTACGGCGAGGGCATGGGGCTCGAGGCCGACTGGGCCTATCAGATCATCAGCCAGGTGGGTAACTACGGCGAGATGTTCGACCGCACCGTCGGCGCTGGTTCCGAATTCAAGATCGCCCGAGGCCTCAATGCGCTGTGGACAGATGGGGGCATCCAGTACGCGCCGCCGGTGCGTTGAGGCCGAGTGTGACGGCTAGGCGGTGGCACTGGCAGGGTCTGGCCGTCGAGGGAGATCCTCTTCGGGCGGATCGTTGAATAAGGGTTTCGACTGGACTATCCCTGTGACGGAAGAAACCTTGCTAAGGTGCGTGGCACATGCCTCGGCATGCATCATTCATACGCTACTATTGTTATCGAGGGACCCTCATGCGCAACAACAAGAACAAGTGGCTACTGCTGACATCCGCAGCGGCTTTGACACTGGGTGCCGTTTCCGCGGCGTCTGCCGATACGCTCGACAATACGCGCGAGCGCGGTGCCGTTCAGTGCGGCGTGAGTGACGGCCTGCCGGGCTTCTCCGCACCGGACGACCAGGGCGAGTGGCAGGGGCTCGATGTCGACGTCTGTCGCGCCGTGGCCGCCGCCGTCTTCGGCGACGCCGAGGCGGTGCGCTATATTTCGCTGAACGCCGTCGAGCGCTTCACCGCGCTGCAGTCCGGCGAAGTGGATCTGCTTTCGCGCAACACCACCTGGACCACCACCCGCGACACCACCCTGGGCCTGAACTTCGCCGGCGTGAACTTCTACGACGGTATCGGCTTCATGGTCAATCGCGACCTGGGTGTCTCCAGCTCCACTGAGCTCGACGGCGCGGCGGTCTGCGTGCAGTCCGGCACCACCACCGAGCTGAACGTCGCCGATTACTTCCGTGCCAACGACATGACATTCGATCCCATCGTCTTCGATACCTCCGAGCAGACCGTGGGTGGCTACGAGGCCGGCCGCTGCGACGTGTTGACCTCCGACACCTCCCAGCTGGCGGCCCTGCGCATCCAGCTCTCCGACCCCGACGGTTCGGTGATCCTGCCGGAAGTCATCTCCAAGGAGCCGCTGGGCCCGGTCGTTCGTCAGGGTGACGACCAGTGGTTCAACATCGTCAAGTGGTCGCTGTTCGCCATGCTCAACGCCGAGGAAATGGGCATCACCAGCGACAACGTCGACGAGATGCTCGCCTCCGAGGATCCGGATATTGCCCGCCTGCTGGGCGAGGACGGCAACTATGGCCAGGGCATGGGCCTCGAGGCCGACTGGGCCTACAACATCATCAGCCAGGTGGGTAACTACGGCGAAAGCTACGAGCGCAATGTGGGCATGGACTCCCCGCTGCAGATCGAGCGCGGCATCAATGCCCTGTGGACCCAGGGTGGCATTCAGTACGCACCGCCGATTCGCTGATCGAACCGTCCGGGGCGTCGCTTGATGGCGCCCCGAGCCTTGTTATGCCCCGGCCCGGCTATCCCGGCCCGGGGCTTGATACCTGCTTGACGGATCCAGGCGGAGAGTCCCTTCATGTCCGTTCGACCACAGGCCCATCCAGTGGGCCCAAAACCGCCTTTCTGGCGTGATCGCGCCAAGCGCGCACTGATCTTCCAGGTATTGCTGATTGCTGCAGTGGCTGCCTTCCTGCTCTATATCATCGGTAATACCCAGGCCAACCTGGCCGCTCGCGGCATCACGACCGGCTTCGGTTTCCTGTCCAATACGGCCGGCTTCGGCATCGTCCAGAGCCTGATCGACTACTCCTCCCAGAGCACCTACGGCCGCACCTTCGTGGTAGGACTGCTCAACACCCTGCTGGTGTCGGCGCTGGGGGTGCTGGCGGCCACGATCATCGGCTTCACCGTGGGCATCGCCCGGCTTTCGCCCAACTGGCTGATCGCCCGCCTGGCCAATGCCTACATCGAGATATTCCGCAACATACCGCTGCTGCTGCAGATCTTCTTCTGGTACTTCGCCGTGCTGCGGACCATGCCGAGTGCCCGCGACAGCCTGTCGCTGGGCGAGGTGGTCTTCCTCAACGTGCGTGGTCTCTACCTGCCCGAGCCGCTGTTCGAATCCGGCTTCGGACTGATTCCCCTGACCCTGGGCATTGCCGTGGCAGCGAGCATCGCCCTGGTGGTGTGGAACAAGCGTCGCCACGAGGCCACGGGCAAGCGCTTCCCGGCGGGCTGGATCTCGCTGGGGCTGATACTCGGCCTGCCGCTGCTGGTACTGGTCGCCACCGGCGTGCCGGTGACCTGGGATGTGCCGCAATTGACCGGCTTCAACTTCCGCGGTGGCATCACGATCATTCCCGAGTTCCTGGCCCTGTGGCTGGCCCTGTCGATCTATACCGCGTCTTTCATCGCCGAGATCGTGCGCTCGGGCATCCAGGCGATTTCCCATGGCCAGACCGAGGCCGCCCAGGCGCTCAGCCTGCCGCGCAACCTGGTGTTGCGCCTGGTGGTGGTGCCGCAGGCCATGCGGGTCATCATTCCACCGCTGACCAGCCAGTACCTCAACCTGATCAAGAACTCCTCGCTTGCCACCGCCATCGGCTATCCGGACCTGGTGTCGGTGTTCGCCGGGACCACGCTCAACCAGACGGGGCAGGCGATCGAGGTCATCGCCATGACCATGGCGGTCTACCTGACCATCAGCCTGCTGGTGTCGATGTTCATGAACTGGTTCAACGCCCGCGTGGCGCTGGTGGAACGCTAGGAGAGCGCCATGACAATTCAAGAAAAGATGATCGAGGCGCGCCCCGCACCCAGGAGCACCGTTGGCCCGGTGGCCTGGCTGCGTGCCAACCTCTTCAGCGGACCGGTGAACACGGTATTCACCCTGCTGGGGTTCTACCTGCTCTATATCCTGCTGACGCCGACGATCCAGTGGGCCTTCATCAACGCCGACTGGATCGGCACCAGCCGCGACGACTGCTCCCGGGAGGGCGCCTGCTGGGTCTTCGTCAATGCCCGTCTCGGCCAGTTCATCTATGGGCTCTATCCGGGCAGCGAGATCTGGCGGGTCAACCTGACCTTCGCCATCTTCGCCGGGCTGATCGCCTGGCTGGCGATACCGCGGCTGCCTTTCAAGCGCTGGGTGGCGGTGGCGACGCTGGTGGGCTTTCCGCTGCTGGCCTACTTCCTGCTCTACGGCGGCCACTTTGGCCTGCGCGTGGTGGAGACCCACCGCTGGGGTGGGCTGATGCTGACCCTGGTGCTGGCGGTGGTGGGCATGGTGGGCGCCCTGCCCATCGGCGTCATGCTGGCACTGGGCAGGCGTTCGCAGATGCCCATCGTCAAGAGCTTCTGCGTGGTGTTCATCGAGTTCTGGCGCGGCGTACCGCTGATCACGGTGCTGTTCATGGCCTCGGTGATGTTGCCGCTGTTCATGCCCACTGGGGTCAGCGTCGACCGCCTGATCCGCGCCTTCATCGGTATCACCCTGTTCCAGAGTGCCTATATGGCCGAAGTGATACGGGGTGGCCTGCAGGCGATCCCGCGGGGCCAGGAAGAGGCCGCGGCGGCCCTGGGCATGGGCTACTGGAAGCGCATGGGCCTGATCGTGCTGCCCCAGGCGTTGAAGATGATGATTCCGGGCATCGTCAATACCTTCATCTCGCTGTTCAAGGACACCACCCTGGTCATGATCATCGGGCTCTTCGACCTGCTGGGTATCGTGCAGGCGGCGCTGTCGGATTCCCGCTGGCTGGGCTTTGCCCTGGAAGGCTATGTGTTCGCCGCCTTCATGTTCTGGGTCTTCTGTTTCAGCATGTCGCGCTACAGCCAGTATCTCGAACGGAAGCTGCATACCGGACACCGACGCTGATGAGAGACCGGTTCCATGCTGCGCAGCGCTTCCCAAGAGCACCTTATTGAGAGACAACAACGATGAGTGAACAGGCGACAACTCCCAAGGCCGGCACCGAGACACCCATGGTCGAGATGCGCGGCGTCAACAAGTGGTACGGCGACTTCCACGTGCTCCGCGATATCGACTTCGAGGTCAAGCGTGGCGAGCGTATCGTCATCTGCGGGCCCTCGGGCTCCGGCAAGTCGACGCTGATCCGCTGCATCAACCATCTGGAAGAGCATCAGCAGGGCGAGATCGTGGTCGGGGGTATCCCGCTGACCCAGGACATCAAGCGCATCGAGCAGATTCGTCGCAGCGTGGGCATGGTGTTCCAGCACTTCAATCTCTTCCCGCACCTGACGGTGCTGGAGAACTGCTGTCTCGCCCCCATGTGGGTGCAGAAGAAGCCACGCCGCGAGGCCGAGGCGCTGGCCATGCGCTATCTCGAGCGGGTGCAGATCGCCGAGCAGGCGCGCAAGTATCCGGGGCAGCTCTCGGGGGGCCAGCAGCAGCGGGTCGCCATCGCCCGTTCGCTGTGCATGCACCCGGAGGTGATGCTGTTCGACGAGCCGACCTCCGCGCTCGATCCGGAAATGATCAAGGAGGTGCTCGACGTCATGGTCGAGCTGGCCAACGAGGGCATGACCATGCTCTGCGTGACCCACGAGATGGGTTTCGCCAAGACCGTGGCCGACCGGGTGATCTTCATGGATCAGGGGCAGATCATCGAGGAAAACGCCCCGGAGCCCTTCTTCAACAACCCCCAGTCCGAGCGTACCCAGCTGTTCCTCAGCCAGATACTGGGTCACTGAGGGTGTCGGACCTGCCCGAAGCCGTCACGTCACGCGCTGGCTTCACGGCCTGGGCTCATGGGCCGGGCAGAAGGTCAGCCCATGCCCTGGGGGCGAAATGGCTCGGCGGGACGCGTGATCCGGGCGCTTCCCACCACGCTGGCTTCTGTCTCCAGGTGGCGCGCCTCGCTGGTCCAGGCCGCATCCTCGGCGTGTACCGCAGGCCGGCGTTCGAAGGAGCGTGTCATCACATCGCCAGGTGCGAAGCCGGGCCGGCCTTTCAAGTGATGGGGCAGCAGGCACAGCTCGGCGAGCAGGCGCAGGGTCATGGCGCCCAGCAGCCAGAGGCCGCCACCGACTGCCAGGGCCGGCCAGGCCGTTACCCAGTCGGTTGACGCCAGCACCGGGGTGCGTGGCATCAACCAGAGTGCGGCGGCGGTCAACAGGCCGAGCTGAAGCAGTAGATGGCAGAAAATCAGGGTGCCGCGAGAGAGCGGACGGCGGGGAAACAGGAATTGTTGCATCGGGGATCCTCCCGTAGAGTGCACATCGTGGCACGATGAATCTCGCCGGCCTCCATGCCCGACAATGCAGAATGCTACCTCAGATGATAGCCGGGTGCAGCCGTAGATGCTGGCTATCGTGTCGGTTGGCTCACGGCAGCACAGTCAAACTGGCGGGAGCCAGCGGCTCTCGATCGCGGTGCCGGCGGAGCGGCCGGCCCTCCAGGGCCGTCAGCAGTATCTGCAGCGGATCGCCGTGGCTGACCAGAAGCACCGTTTCCCCGTCCAGTGAATGCTCCAGTGTCTCGATCACTGCCTGCATCCTCTCGGCCACGCTGGCGACGCTCTCCACGCCATGTTCGACGTGCTCGGCGCTGCGTGCATCCAGCGCCCAGACTCGGGGGTATCGGTCGTCCGCCTGGCCTTCAAGGTCGCCGAAGTGCCTTTCCCGCAGGCGAGGCTCGCTCTGCAGCGGCAGCGTGAAATGGGTTGCCACCCGGGCCGCGGTCTCGGTGGTACGCAGGAAATCCGAATGAAGGATCCGCGTGGGTGTCGGCCAGCGCCAGTCGGCGAGCAGGGCGTCGAGCTGGGCGATGCCCTGGGGGGAGAGGCCAAAGGCCGCCAGGCCCCGCTCGGGGGTACTGACGATCAGCCCCTGTGCATTGGCCTGGCTATGGCCGTGTCGCATCAGGAGGTAACGGTTGCGCCGTGGCGTCGTGGCGTTGAGGAATCTGTTTGACATGCTATCGTCATACTACCTAGATTGATCTTTAGTTTCGATAATGATCATCACGCGCGCTCACATGTTCGATTTCGATCAATCATGCGGGCGACCCACTGGCACCCTGCAACGAAAACTCTCTCGAACGTTCCAATAACAACGTACGCAAAGTGAGTCACGCCATGAAAGCATACAGCACCGTAAACAAGCACCCCCTGGCCACGCTGGCCATCTCTTCCCTGCTGCCCCTGGCCATGCTCATGTCGGCCCAGGCCCACGCCGACTGTCCGCGTGGCGACCTGGACGATCTCTACTGCGATGAAGACGGCAACATGGTTGCCGACCGGCCGGCCGATGAGTCCGAGTGGGCCAACCCCGACACGTTGATCTTCGCCTATACCCCGGTGGAAGACCCGGCCATCTACTCCGATATCTGGCAGCCGTTCATCGATCACCTCGAGGAGGTGACCGGGCGCAACGTGCGCTTCTTCGCCGTGCAGTCCAACTCGGCCCAGGTCGAGGCCATGCGCAGCGGGCGGCTGCATATCGCTGGCTTCTCCACCGGGCCGACACCCTTTGCGGTGAACCTGGCCGGCGCGGTGCCGTTCGCCCTGATGGGGTCCGACGACGGCCAGTTCGGCTATACCCTGCAGGTCTACACCCACGTCGATTCCGGTATCGATGACATGGAGGACCTCAAGGGCAAGCGGGTGGCACACACCTCGCCCACCTCCAACTCCGGAAACCTGGCGCCCCGCGCGCTGTTCCCGGAACTCGGTATCGTACCCGACGAGGACTACGAGGTGGTCTATTCCGGCAGCCATGACCAGTCGATGCTTGGCGTCGTTGCCCGTGACTATGACGCCGCGCCGGTGGCCTCCGAGGTGGTCGAGCGCATGGCCGCCCGCGGCCTCTACGACGAGGAGGACGTCAAGATCATCTACGAGTCGGACCGTTTCCCGACCACCTCCTACAACTATGCCCACAACCTGCATCCCGACCTGATCGAGAAGATCGAGGAAGCCTTCTTCTCCTTCGACTTCGTTGGAACCGCCCTGGGCGACGAGTTCGAGGGTGTGGAGAAGTTCATTCCCATCAACTACGAGGAGCATTGGCAGGTGATCCGCACCATCCAGGCGGCCAACAATGTCCGCTACACCCGCGAAGACCTGGACCAGGAGTAAGCCTGACAGACCCGCGGGTCTCCTGTCCGAGACGGTGTGAGCCCCCGGCCTCTGGCCGGGGGTCGGTTTCTGCATAGCGAGGTGGATGAATGCTGGAGATCTCCAAGCTGGTCAAGCGCTACGGGAATGACGAACCGGTGCTGCAAGATCTGGATCTCGTGGTGGAGGGCAGCAGCGTGGTCTCCATCGTTGGCGCATCGGGGGCGGGAAAGAGCACCATGCTGCGCTGTATCAACCGACTGGTGGAGCCGACCTCGGGCTCGATCCGGCTCAACGGCAATGAGCTGGTCAAGCTGAGAGGGGCTGCGCTCCGTCGGGCCCGGCGCAAGATCGGCATGGTGTTCCAGGGTTTCAACCTGATCGACCGCCTGACCGTGATGGAGAACGTGCTGGCGGGCCGGCTCGGCTACGTCAGCCTCTACCAGGCCATCTCGAGGCGTTACCCTCGGGAGGATATCGAACGTGCCTTCACGCTCATGGAGCGGGTAGGCATCGCCCACTACGCCAACAAGCGTGCCGACGAGCTTTCCGGTGGCGAACGTCAGCGGGTCGGCGTCGTGCGGGCGCTGATGCAGGAGCCCGAGATCCTGCTGGCCGACGAGCCGACGGCGTCACTGGATCCGCGGACCTCCGAGCAGATCATGATGCTGCTGCAGAGCCTGGCCAGCGAACTGTCGCTGCCGGTGCTGATCAATATCCATAACGTCGCCCAGGCCAAGGCCTACACCGAGCGCATCGTCGGCCTGCGTCACGGCAAGATGATCTTCGACGGGGCGCCGAGCGATTTCAACAAGGATGCGCTGGACGCCATCTATGGCGGTATCGAGGCACCTGAAGAGGAGCTCGCCGCAGAGCCCGACAAAGCCGAACCGAGGGTGCCTCATGACGAGACCTGACGTATCCGGCACGACGCCGGGGCCCAGAACCTGGCGCAAGCCTTCCTTCATCGCCAATCCGGTCCTTCGCTATGGGCTGTGGCTGGTGGTGCTGGTCTATCTGATCTGGGCCTTCGGCAGCCTGCCGTTCAACTGGGAGCGCATTGCCGAGGGCTTGCCGCGGGCGGCACGGATCTTCGGCAGCGGCTTCCCGCCGAGCTTCGAGCGCGGCGGCCTGCTGCTCACCGGGTTCAAGGAGAGCTTTCAGATCGCCATCCTGGCAACCCTGCTGGGGGTTGCGCTGTCGATTCCCTTCGCGGTGATGGCGGCACGCAACATTGCGCCGCTGCCGATCTACCTGTTCGGCCGTGCGGTGATCATCGTCTCGCGCAGTTTCCATCCGGTGATCGTTGCCATCCTGTTCGTGGCAGCGGTGGGGTTCGGCCCCTTGGCGGGCGTGCTGACCCTGACCCTCTACTCCATCGGCTTCGTCGGCAAGCTGCTGGCGGAGGAGATCGAGGAGATCGACTGGGGTCAGGTCGAGGCGATGAAGGCGACCGGTGCGGGCTATTTCTCGATTCTGGTCTACGCCGTCTTCCCCCAGATCCTGCCGCGCCAGGTGGGGCTTTCCATGTACCAGCTCGACAGCAACCTGCGTGCCTCGGCCGTGGTGGGGATCGTCGGGGCAGGGGGGATCGGCGGCACCCTGATGAATGCCTTCGGACGCTACGACTACGACTTCGCGTTCGCTATCCTGTTGATCATTATCGCTGTGATCCTGGTCAGTGAAGGCATCAGCGGCTGGGTGAGGAAGAAGATATGGTAGATCGAACCGAAGCCCTCGCCGACCGCATCTGGCATCGCTATGATCGCAAGGAGCGCCTGATCCGCTATGCCGTGCTGCTGGTGACCGTGATGGTGGTCTACTGGGCGGTTCGCGATATCGACATCTTCTGGCCCTGGGTGTGGGATGCGCCCAACCAGATCTCGAGTCTCGGTGCGCGGATGTGGCCGCCGGACCCGCGGCGGCTGGAGCAGATCATCGGCGCCATGATCGAGACGGTGCATATCGCAACGCTGGCGACGATGCTGACGATCTTCATCGCCCTGCCGGTCTCCTACATCGCCGCCCAGAACACCACGCCGAACCGCGCCTGCCTGTGGCTGGGGCGCTTCATCCTGGTCTCCAGCCGTTCGGTGAACACCATCATCTGGGCGCTGTTGTTCGTGGCGATCTTCGGCCCCGGGGTGCTGGCGGGGATCCTGGCGATCATGTTCCGTTCCATCGGCTTCATCGGCAAGCTGATGGGCGAGGCGATCGAGGAGATCGACCGCCGCCCGGTGGAGGCCATGGAGGCCACTGGTGCCTCCAAGCTCAAGGTGATCGCCTATGCTGTCGTGCCCCAGGTCATGCCGGCCTTCTTCGCCATCGTCATACTGCGCTGGGACATCAACATCCGCGAGTCCACGGTGCTGGGACTGGTGGGTGCCGGTGGTATCGGGGTCCTGCTTCAGGGTTCCATCGACACCTTCGCCTGGCCCACCGTGGCGACCATCCTGATCGCCATTATCATCCTGGTGCTGTTCGGTGAAGCCATTACCAGCATTCTGCGGCGCAAGGTTATCTAGGGGGGACGCGAGCGGTTTGACCGCGGGGACCCACCTTGCCATGTTGAAGGGGGAGGCGGGGCATCGCCCCATGGCGCGCCCTTCCGTCAATTCGTATCAAGGAGAGGCTATGACAACGTATATCGTGGTGGCCGATGCAGCACGGGCGCGTGTCTTTACACGCGATGCCCTCAAGCTGCAGGAGAAGGAAAGTCTCGTGCACCCGGCAGGGAGGCTGCACGAGGGAGATCTGGTGACCGATGGCGGCGCCGACGTGCACGAATCCAAGGGACCCGGCTCACGCTCCTCTTATCGCGAGGATATCGCCTCCGAGCACGAAGACCAGCTGTTTGCCAAGCAGGTGGCCGAGCGGATCTACCGCGCTCGGGTCGAGAATCTCATGGACAAGCTGATTCTCGTGGCCCCCCCCAAGTTTCTCGGCCTACTGCGTGATGAGCTGGATGCTCCCACCCGCAAGCTGGTCATCCATACCCTCGCCAAGGACCTGAGCAAGTCCGGACTGGAGAACATTCAGGAAGCGGTCAGCGATATGCGCTGATCGTACCGACGCTACGCCTCAAGAGTCGGGCGCCCTTGCCGATATCAAGGAGAGCAGAGCCGCGGTTTGATGCCGCCGAGCTTATCCTTCTTCAGCGAGAGCGCCCATGCATCTCAAGTCGATTCGCCAATTCGTCGTGCTGCTGGCCGGTCCCTGCCTGCTGGCAGTCGTGGCGGCCCTGGTCGTCTATAGCCTGTTCTCCTCCTCTCGTACCCAGCAGACCGTCGAGACACACACACGGGGGCTGCTCGAGGGGGCCATCGATCAGCGCCTGGCGGTGTTGGCGGATGCCGAGGCGGGCCGTATTCAGCGTGAGCTGGAGCATGCCCTGACCCTGGCCACCCAGTTGGCCAGTGCCAACGCCCTGATGGGACAGCGCGACGACAGCGGTCGCGTGGCACTGTCCATGAGCCGTCGCGAACTCTCCAACCTGGTGCGCCAGGCCGTGGTCGGGAATCCTTCGCTGCTCGACGCCTTCATCGGCTGGGAACCCGACGCCTTCGGTCGAGACGACCTGCATGCCGACCTGGGCGAGGCCGAGGGATACGATGGCTCGGGGCGTTTCATGCCCTGGTGGTACCGCACCGACAGTGGCAGCGTGGAAGTGCTGCCACTGGGCGACACCATGGAGAGCGACACCCTGCTGGGCAGCGGTGTCCGCGAAGGTGAATACTATCTCTGCCCACGGGAGACCCTGGCACCCTGCATCATCGACCCGGCCCCCTATGACTATGCCGGCGAAACCTTGATGGTCACCTCCTTCAACGTGCCGATCCTGGTGGATGGCGCCTTTCGCGGCGTTGCCGGCGTCGACCTGTCCCTGGATTTCATTCAGGAGCTGCTGGCAGCCGCCAGTGCCTCGCTCTATGACGGTGCCGGTGAACTGGCCCTGATTGCCGGCCAGGGTGGCCTGGCCGCCTATTCCGCCGATGCCGAACGGCTGGGCATGCCGGCCGCTGACGCACTGGGAGCGGACATCCTGGCCTCGGTGGATCAGGCCCGCGAACAGGGTGTCACGGCCAGTGTGTTTCGCAATGGCATGATCGAGCGTTACCAGCCCTTCACCATCGGCGCGAGCGAGACGCCCTGGGTGCTGATGATCCGCCTGCCCGAGGGGGCGGTGATGGGTGACCTGACGGCCTTGCAGAATCTGCTCGACGATCAACGGCGTACCGACACCCTGGGCATGAGCCTGGTGGGCCTGTTGCTGGCGGCCCTGGGCATGGCGGCGCTGTGGATCGTGGGTGGTCGGGTATCGCGACCGCTGCGCCTGCTCGCCGATCGCATGCGCGGGATCGCCACCGGCAATGGCGACCTCACCCAGCGGCTGCCCGTGAAGGGGCGTGACGAAGGCGCCGAGCTGGCAGCGCAGTTCAACGCCTTCGTCGACAAGGTGCACGACGTGCTGATCGATGTGCGTGACAGCAGCGAATCGGTTCGCCTGGCGGCCAGCGAGATCGCCATGGGCGGCGAGGACCTTTCGCGGCGTACCGAGCAGGCGGCCGCCAGCCTCCAGCAGACCTCCGCTTCCATGGAGGAGATCTCGAGTACCGTCGAACATACCTCTGCCTCGTCACGGGAAGCCAATGCCCTGTCGAAGTCGGCCGCTCAGGTGGCGCAGCAGTCGGGCGAGGCGGTGGGCCAGGTGGTCAGTACCATGGATGAGATCAGCGACGCATCGCGGCAGATCGGCGACATCGTCAAGGTCATCGATGGCATCGCCTTCCAGACCAACCTGCTGGCACTCAATGCCTCCGTCGAGGCGGCGCGGGCCGGCGAGCATGGGCGGGGCTTTGCCGTGGTGGCCGGTGAGGTGCGCCAGCTGGCGACTCGCAGCGCCGAGGCGTCGCGGGACATCAGGGGGTTGATCCAGGCCTCCGGCCAGCGGGTGGCCGCCGGCACGGAGCTGGTCGGTCAGGCGGGGGCCACCATGGGCGAGCTGGTCGCCAGCGTAAACCGTGTGGCCAGCATGCTGGGCGAGATCAGCGTGGCCGCCAGTGAACAGAGCGACGGCATCAGCCAGGTCAGCGTGGCCGTGGCGGACCTGGACCGCATGACCCAGCAGAATGCCGCCATGGTCGAGGAGTCGACCACCGCCGCCGAGCGGTTGAGCGACGAGGCGGACCGGCTGGCCGGCGTGATCGGAGGCTTCAAGCTGCGCCAGTGACGGCGTGGCTGGCGGGAGGGGTCAGGGCACCGGCGGCAGGTCGATTTCGTCGCTGCGCTGTATCCCTTCCGTCATCTGGCGGCACAGCCGCAGGAATTCGCGCATGCCGGTGGCGAGGTACTTGTGGCGGTGCCAGATGAAGGCGAATTGCCGGCTCAGGTCCAGCTCCGGCGTGGGGATCGGCACCAGGCTGCCGCGGCGAAAGGCGTCGCGCAGGGCCAGCTTCGAGACGCAGCCGATACCCAGCCCCGACTCCACTGCCCGCTTGATCCCCTCGGTATGCTCCAGCTCCAGCAGGATGTTGAAGCGGCCGCGCCGGTGCCGTGTGGCATGCTCCAGCGTCAGCCGCGTGCCGGAGCCCTGCTCGCGCATGATCCAGTCGGCACGCAGCAGCTTGTCCATGTCCACCTCGCCGACATTGGCCAGCGGATGACGCGGTGAGCAGAAGACGGCCAGCTCGTCCTCCACCCAGGGTTGCATCACCACGTCCTCATGCTGGCAATCACCCTCGATCAGACCCAGATCAAGTTCGTGATGCACGATCCGCTCGATAATGGCACTGGTATTGCGCACCTGCAGCCGTACCCGGCTGTCGGGATGGCGCTGCATGAAATCGCTGATCAGCAGCGTGGCAAGGTAGTTGCCGATCGTCAGCGTTGCCCCCACGTCCAGCGAGCCGACGCCGCGCTGGCCGCGCAGCAGTTCCTCGATTTCCTCGGCCCGGTCGAGCAGGGCCACGGCCTTGGGCAGCAGTTGGAAGCCCAGTGCATTGAGCTTCAGGCGCTTGCCGATACGGTCGAGCAGCTGGCAATCGAACTGCCGCTCGAGCTCCGAGAGAGCCGTGCTGGCCGCCGACTGAGATAGCGACAGTACCCTGGCGGCGTGGGAGACGCTCTCGTGCTGGGCGACGGCGACGAACACTTCCAGTTGGCGCAGGGTGTAGCGCATGGCATCTCTCCAGGTAGTGGCATATTCACATTATAGATATGCTTTATCCAAACTACCCATTTAACAGATATGCTGCGAGCGCTTAGAATTAGTATCAAAGTTGAAGCGGCGACGTTATTCGCCAATGGAATATCAAGGAGCCGGTCGTGAGCAAGTTTGCCCTGGAAGAGGTCCTCAGCGTCCACCACTGGAACGACACCCTGTTCAGTTTCCGCACCACCCGTGAGCGCAGCCTGCGCTTCAAGAACGGTCAGTTCGTCATGATCGGCCTGGAAGTGAACGGCAAGCCGCTGATGCGCGCCTACTCCATCGCCAGCCCCAACTACGAGGATCACCTTGAGTTCTTCAGCATCAAGGTCCCCGATGGTCCGCTGACGTCGCGGCTGCAGCATCTCAAGGTGGGCGACCAGATCATGGTCAGCCGCAAGCCGACCGGCACGCTGGTGACCGACGACCTGCTACCGGGCCGCAATCTCTATCTGCTCTCCACCGGCACCGGCCTGGCGCCGTTCATGAGCCTGATCCAGGATCCGGAAGCCTACGAGCGCTACGAGAAGATCGTGCTGATCCACGGCGTGCGCAGCGTGAGCGAACTGGCCTATGCCGACTTCATCCAGAAGGAGCTGCCGGCTCACGAATACCTGGGCGACGAGATCAGCGAGAAGCTGGTCTACTACCCCACCGTGACCCGTGAGGAGTTCCACACCATGGGGCGACTGACCGACCATATCCGCAGCGGCAAGCTGGCCGAGGATACCGGCCTGCCCCAGCTGGACCCCAAGCAGGATCGCGCCATGATCTGCGGCAGCCCGGCGATGCTCGACGAGACCAGCGCCCTGCTCGACGACCTGGGATTCAATATCTCGCCACGCATGGGCGAGCCCGGCGACTACGTGATCGAGCGGGCCTTCGTCGAGAAGTAAATCCCGCCACTGACGGAAAAACCACCTGTGCAGACAGGTGGTTTTTTCTGGCCGCCTATTTTCTCTTACTACACTGCATCCTTGCCGGTTTCGCCGGTGCGGATGCGAATCACCTGTTCCAGCGGCGTGATGAAGATCTTGCCGTCGCCGATCTTTCCCGTATTGGCGACCTGGGTGATGGCATCGATGACCTTCTCGGACATCTCGTCATCCACGGCGATCTCGACCTTCACCTTGGGCAGGAAGTCGACCACGTACTCGGCGCCCCGGTAGAGCTCGGTGTGACCCTTCTGGCGGCCGAAGCCCTTCACCTCGGTCACGGTGATGCCCTGAACGCCGATTTCGGAGAGCGATTCGCGAACGTCGTCGAGCTTGAATGGCTTGATGATGGCGGTCACCAGTTTCATGGTCTTTTCCTCGTAATCCAGGGTGGGCTCGCTGGGTGCAGCCCTTCGCAGTGTAGGGTTTCGTTGGGTTCAAGCATACACCGCGACGAGCGGGAAGAAAAAAGCCCCCTCGCAAGGGGGCCAGGTGGAGCACGCCAGCTCACGGGGTTGGCGTCGTCACTTGTTGGCGACGCTGAACTCGGGGTAGGCCTCCATGCCGCACTCGGCAAGGTCGACGCCCTCGTACTCTTCTTCTTCGCTGACCCGAATGCCCATCACGGCCTTGAGGATCAGCCAGACAGCCAGGCTGGCAAGGAATACCCAGAGGAAGATGGCCAGGCCGCCGATGATCTGCGGACCGAAGCTCGCGTCGCCATTGGTGAGCGGCACTGCCAGCAGGCCCCAGATACCGACGACACCGTGGACCGAGATGGCACCGACGGGGTCATCGATCTTCAGCTTGTCGAGGCCGACGATAGCGGCCACCACGATGGCGCCGCCCACGGCACCGATCAGGGTGGCGCCCAGGGCCGTCGGTGCCAGCGGCTCGGCGGTGATGGCCACCAGGCCGGCCAGGGCGCCGTTGAGGGCCATGGTCAGGTCCGCCTTGCGGAACCACACCTTGGCCAGGATCAGCGCGGTGATCACCCCGCCCGCGGCGGCGGCGTTGGTGTTGACCAGTACCTGGGCCACGTTGTTGGCAGAGGCCACGTCGGAAAGCTTCAGCTCCGAGCCACCGTTGAAGCCGAACCAGCCCATCCACAGGATGAAGGTACCCAGGGTGGCCAGCGGCAGGTTGGCGCCGGGGATGGCGTGGATGCTGCCGTCCTTGCCGTACTTGCCCTTGCGCGGGCCGAGTATCAGCACACCGGCCAGGGCGGCGGCGGCACCGGCCAGGTGAACGATGCCGGAACCGGCGAAGTCGGAGAAGCCCACGGCGTCCAGCCAGCCCCCACCCCAGGTCCAGTAGCCCGATACCGGATAGATGACGGCGGTCATCACCACGGCGAAGGCCAGGAAGGCCCACAGCTTCATGCGCTCGGCGACGGCGCCGGAGACGATGGACATGGCGGTGGCCACGAACACTACCTGGAAGAAGAAGTCGGCGCGCATCGAGTAGTAGGGCGCATCGTCGCCACCGGCGGTGACGGCCGCCACGCTGTTCTCGCCGCCGATCAGGAAGCCGAGGTTGGGCAGGATGCCACCCTCATTGCCCGAGTACATGATGGTGTAGCCCACCAGCAGGTACATGGTGCAGGCGATGGCGAACAGGGCGATGTTCTTGGTCAGGATCTCGGCGGTGTTCTTGGAGCGCACCAGGCCGGCCTCGAGCATCGAGAAGCCGGCGGCCATCCACATCACGAGCACGCCACAGATCAGGAAATAGAAGGTGTCGAGCGCGTAACTCAACTCTGCCAGTTCAGTCATTGGAATCTCTCCAGAGCCCTAGAAAACAGCTTGTCATTGCAAGCGGTGTCGTTATCAGACGGCGTCGGCGCCGCGTTCGCCGGTACGGATGCGGATGACATCCTCCAGCGGCGTGACGAAGACCTTGCCGTCGCCGATCTTGCCGCTGTTGGCAGCGCCGCAGATGGCCTCCAGTACGCCTTCCAGGCGCGAATCATCCACGGCGACCTCGACCTTTACCTTGGGCAGGAAGTCGACCACGTACTCGGCACCGCGGTAGAGCTCGGTGTGGCCCTTCTGACGGCCGAACCCCTTCACTTCGGTCACGGTGATGCCCTGGACGCCGTTGTCGGCCAGGGCCTCGCGGACGTCGTCCAGTTTGAATGGCTTGATGATGGCGGTAATGAGCTTCATCTCGAATCTCCCGGCTTGGATGGCACGACGGCACTCGGCCGGCGCATTGGTTATGCTTGCCAAGCGAGATGTATGCCGGGCTGGTTCAAATGCAATATGTATCAATATGTTGTGACGAGGTGACTGGTCATGTTGCCCACCTTTTCGAGACCTGACGCCGGCTGGTGCACCAAATCGGTGCGGGGTGGTGGTGCAGGTGCTTCACGGTGGAGCGGCGAAGGGGAATGCGTCACGGGCAGGCGTTGCGTATCCTGTAGGCAACCTTTTGTGTTGGAGAGAGAACCATGGCGAGTCAAGATCCCATCAGCCGGCTGGCCCAGCAGCTGGGCGAACGCCTTCAGGGCGCTTCCCAGGCGCCCGAGGAGATCCACAAGGGGGTCCAGCAGGTCGTGCGCGGCGCCTTCGACCGCCTGGACCTGGTGTCGCGAGAGGACTTCGACATCCTCATGGACGTCATGCAGCGCACTCGCATTCGCGTGGAAGCGCTGGAGCAGCAGGTAAGCGCACTCGAGGCGGCGCTGGCGGCTCGCGCAGACGAGGCAACAACCGCCGGGACCGCGGCGAAAGTCGACGACGGCCAACCCGAGGAAGACGCCGGCGGCGGCGAAGCCGGGCGTTGACGAGCCGCTCGGCGGCCTTTATGCAGCGGTGCTAATCTGTAGCGATCAAGCACACTGACTGCGAGGGACCGCATGATGCTGGCAATCGTTGCCACCCGGGCCGGCCTGGGGCTGGAGGCGCCCGAGGTGCTCGTCGAGGTACATCTGGCCAACGGCCTGCCGGGCATGACCCTGGTCGGCCTGCCGGAGGCCGCGGTCAAGGAGAGCCGCGAGCGAGTGCGCAGCGCCCTGGTCAACGCCGGCTTCGACTTCCCCAACACGCGAAGAATCGTGCTCAACCTGGCGCCCGCCGACCTGCCCAAGGTCGGCGGGCGCTTCGACCTGCCCATTGCCCTGGGGATCCTGGTGGCCTCCGGCCAGCTGCCCGGCGATGCCCTCGATGGCATCGAAAGCGTCGGCGAACTGGCGCTGGACGGCCGGCTGCGCCCGATCAGCGGGGTACTGCCCTTGGCGCTGGCCGCACGGCGTGCCGGCCGCAAGCTGATCGTGCCGCGGGAGTGTGCCGACGAGGCTGCCCTGGCCGGCGACCTTCAGGTGCTGCCCGCCGACCACCTGCTGGAGGTGGTGGCCCATCTGCTGGGCCAGACACCGATCGCGGCGCACCAGTTGGAAGCACCGCCGTTATCGCCGGTCATCGAGGGGGATCTGGCCGAGGTGCGGGGGCAGCATCAGGCGCGCCGGGCGCTGGAGATCGCCGCCGCGGGCGGCCACAACCTGCTTTTCTCAGGCCCGCCAGGCACCGGCAAGACCATGTTGGCCAGCCGCCTGCCGGGCATCCTGCCGCCGCTGACCGAGGATGAGGCCCTGGAAGTGGCCGCCATCCGCTCGGTCTGTGGCCTGCCGCTGTCCGAGCAGTGGGGGCGTCGTCCCTTTCGTGCACCCCACCATACCGCCAGCGCCGTGGCCCTGGTGGGCGGCGGTTCCTGGCCGCGTCCCGGTGAGATATCCCTGGCCCACCAGGGGGTGCTGTTTCTCGATGAACTGCCCGAGTTCAGCCGCCATGTCCTGGAGGTGATGCGCGAGCCCATGGAGTCGGGCCGCATCCATATCGCCCGGGCCAACCACGAACGGAAATTTCCGGCGCGATTTCAGCTGGTGGCGGCAATGAATCCGTGCCCCTGTGGCCACCTGGGGGACCCCCGCCAGGCCTGCCAGTGCACCGCCGCCCAGATCCAGCGCTACCAGTCGCGACTCTCGGGGCCGCTGCTGGATCGAATCGACCTGCAGGTGGAGGTGCCGGCCCTGCCGCCGGAACAGCTGACCTCCCGCGAGACGGGGGAAAGCTCGGCGGAGGTGCGTGAGCGGGTCATGGCGGCCCGCGAGCGCCAGTATGCCCGGGGGGCGCTCAATGCCTATCTGGGAAGCCGGGAGCTGGAGGCGGCCTGTGCCCTGTCGACGGCGGATCGCGCCTGGCTGGCCGGGGTGCTCGAGCGGCTGCGGCTCTCCGCGCGCGCCTACCATCGGGTGCTGCGGGTGGCGCTGACCCTGGCCGACCTTGCCGGCAAGCCGCAGCCGGAGCGCGGCGAGCTGATGGAGGCGATCGGCTATCGGCAACTGGATCGTCAGCGCCAGGGCTAAGAGGCCGTTTTCACGCGACTGCGCTGAGGCCTATAGCGCCGTGGCGTCGAATGCGCCCTCGATCTCGGTCTCCCACAGCGCGCTGTCGGCATCGGGCCGATAGAGCGACAGGGTAAGACGGTAGGGCAGCAATTCGCGGTCGGAGAGCTGCAGGCGCGGCGCAGTGGCTTCCAGCCGGCTCGCCAGGCGCCACTGATGGTCGCCGCTGTCGCCCGCCATGGCGGGGCGCCAGTCCAGCACCTGCGGGCCATCCGAAATCCGCAGCATGGCCCGGGTCAGGTTTTCCAGGAAGCGTTCGGAGGCGATGCTCAGGCTGGTATCCACGGATGGTGTATCGAGCAGCAGCACCTGCTCCTGGGGTGGCTGTATTTCTGCCACATGCATCAACCGGTCGGCGGCACGGTCGCTCAGGTTCTGCAAAGCCCTGCGAATCGGGTCGGGTTCGGGAGGCTGGGCGGCGCAGCCGGCGAGCAGCAGGGCCGTCAATAGTATCGTGGCGTATCTCAGCATCGGGGCGAAGACTCGTCGAAGGCCTGGGAGGGAAGCTCCAGGTCGACGATGAAGTCGTCCAGGGCCGCGAACAGCGTATGGCGTATGGCCTCCGCTTCATTGACCAGGTGATGACGCGCTTCGGGGTGGCGGTGAACGCGTGCATTGGGGAACTTGCGCTCCAGCACCGACAGGTTCCACTCCCAGTCCACGGTCAGGTCCTGCTCCCCCTGCAGAATCAGCGTGGGTAGCTGGCTTGGGGGAAGCGCCAGCAGCTGCGGCATCCAGCGGCGCATGGCGCTGACCCAGATCATCGACAGGTGCTCGGGCTGCAGCGGGTCCTGTTCACGCAGGAAGATGGCGAACTCGCTATCGGTGGAATTCTCCCGGAACCGCCGGGGCAGGGTGCGCACGAACGGGCCGACCAGCAGGTGCAACCAGCTCGACTGGGACCAGCCCGAGGGGCGCACCAGCGGCGCCAGCAGGGCCAGGCCCGACCAGTGGCCGTCATCGGGTCGGCTGAGGGCATCGGTGGCGAGGATCGCCGCACCGGTGCTCTGGCCGACCCCGAGCCAGGGCTTGGGCGCCAGCCCCCGGTCGCTCAATTGGTCCTGCAGGGCGCGCAGGCACTCCCCATAGTGCTCGAAATCGTCGATACAGGCGCGCCGACCGCTGGAGAGACCGTGTCCTGGCAGGTCCCAGAGCACCACGCGCCAGCCGCGCTCCAGCAGGCGCTCCAGCAGATGGCGATACAAGCCGAGGTGATCGAAGTAGCCGTGCACCACGAAGGCGGTGCCGACCGCCTGGCGGGGGCTCCAGACCTGGGTCCAGAGCTGATAGCGTTCCGTTTCCAGGTAGCCGACGTAGAGCCCTACGTGCTCGGTCAGCAAGGGCGACAGCCCATAGTAGTCGAGATAGTCGGCCAGCGGTTCTCCGGCATCCGAGCCGAAAGGAGCGATTGGCCCCAGGCCCTGCAGGGGGGTGAAGTCGGTCATCATGTCCTCCGACAGGTAAGCCGGTCGTCTCACGCGCCGTAGATGGCGGCTGGCAGTCGAATGGTGCTGAAGGCGCAGTTTACACAGGAGTCGTCTAGCCTAGCGATAGGCGATGAAGTGCAGATGTGTTGACCAAATGGTCAAAAACCTGCCTCTTAACCCTATGTCTAGTGCGCTGAACCTTTCACCCGGGTTTACATATGGAACAATTTTCCACAAAATTGGCTTCATAGAGTGGTTTCACCCCCACGGATTGCGGCGGCGGATTGTGTCTCGTCCGTTGCCATCACGAGGAGATTCCCATGTCAGAACGCGTCACTCGCCACCGTCTTCAGGTGGCAGCCGAGCTGGACGGCTTCATTACCGAACAGGCCCTGCCGGGCACCGGCATCGACGCAGAAACCTTCTGGGCCGGTGTCGACGCCATCTTTCATGATCTGACAGCAAAGAACCGGAATTTGCTCGCCGAACGCGAGAATCTGCAGGAGCGTCTCGACACCTGGCACCGGGAAAACCCCGGCCCGGTGGGTGATATGGCTGCCTACCGCGGCTTTCTGAAGGAGATCGGCTACCTGGTGGATGCCCCTGCCCAGGTCAAGGTCACCACCGGCAATGTCGATAGCGAAGTCGCCATTCAGGCCGGCCCGCAGCTGGTGGTACCGGTGAGTAATGCCCGCTATGCGCTGAATGCCGCCAACGCCCGTTGGGGTAGCCTCTACGATGCGCTGTACGGTACCGATGCCATCTCCGAAGAGGATGGTGCCGAGAAAGGCACCAGCTTCAACCCCAAGCGCGGTGAGAAGGTCATCGCCTACGCCCGAGGTGTGCTGGACCGCGCCGCCCCGCTTGCCACCGGATCGCACCGCGAAGCCGTGAAGTATGTCCTGCGTGACGGCCACCTGGTGGTGACCCTGGAGGGCGGCCGAGAGACCGGCCTCAAGGATGCCGGCAAGCTGGTGGGTTACACCGGCGAGGCGGCAAGTCCCGACTCGGTGCTGCTGGCCAATCATGGCCTGCACCTGGAGATCCAGATCGATCCTGCCCACCCGATCGGCAAGACCGACCCGGCCGGCGTCAAGGATCTCGTGGTGGAGGCCGCGCTGACCGCCATCATGGACTGCGAGGACTCCGTGGCGGCGGTGGATGCCGAGGACAAGGTTGGCGTCTATCGCAACTGGCTGGGCCTGATGCGGGGCGACCTGGAAGAGCAGGTCGCCAAGGGTGGCGAGACTATCACTCGCCGCCTGCATGGCGACCGCGACTACACCACCCCCGATGGCGGCAAGCTGACCTTGCCGGGCCGTTCGCTGATGTTCGTGCGCAACGTCGGCCACCTGATGACCACGCCGGCGGTGCTCGATGCCGACGGCAATGAGCTGCCGGAGGGCATCCTCGATGCCATCGTCACCGGCCTGCTGGCGCTCCACGACCTCAACAAGGGCAGCGATGCGCCGCGCAACTCGCGCGCCGGCTCCGTCTACATCGTCAAGCCCAAGATGCATGGCCCGAAGGAAGTGGCGTTCTCCAGCGAGCTATTCGGCCGCGTGGAAGACCTGCTGGGCATGGCCCGCGATACCCTCAAGATGGGTATCATGGACGAGGAGCGGCGTACCACGGTCAATCTCAAGGCGTGTATCGCCGAGGCCACTTCCCGGGTGGTGTTCATCAATACCGGCTTCCTCGACCGCACCGGCGACGAGATGCACACCGCCATGGAAGCGGGCCCGATGATCCGCAAGGGCGACATGAAGAACGCCGCCTGGATCGCCGCCTACGAGAAGAACAACGTTCAGGTCGGCCTGGCCTGCGGCCTGCGCGGCCGTGCCCAGATCGGCAAGGGCATGTGGGCCATGCCGGACCTGATGGCGGCGATGCTCGACCAGAAGGTCGGCCACCCCAAGGCCGGCGCCAACACCGCCTGGGTGCCGTCGCCCACCGCCGCCACACTGCATGCGCTGCACTATCATCAGGTCGATGTGACCGGCATCCAGCGCGAGCTGGAAGCCCAGGGCGAGCCGGACCTGCTCGATGACCTGCTCTCCGTGCCGGTGGCCGCCGAGGCGAACTGGTCCAGCGACGAGATCCAGCAGGAGCTCGACAACAACTGTCAGGGCATCCTCGGCTACGTGGTGCGCTGGGTCGAACACGGCGTCGGCTGCTCCAAGGTGCCGGATATCCACAACGTCGGCCTGATGGAAGACCGTGCCACCCTGCGCATCTCCAGCCAGCATATCGCCAACTGGCTGCACCATGGCGTGGTGGATAGTGCCCGGGTCCAGGAAACCCTGGAGCGCATGGCCAAGGTGGTCGACGAGCAGAACGCCGGGGACCCGACCTACACGCCGATGAGCGCCGACTTCAAGGGCTCCTCGGCCTTCCAGGCCGCCTCGGACCTGATCTTCAAGGGGCGCGAGCAGCCCTCCGGCTACACCGAGCCGCTGCTGCACCACTGGCGCGCCGTGCACAAGTCGAAGTAGGTCTGCGTCGGCCCCCGATGGGCCGCACGCAAGGCGTCACGCCCCCGCGACTCAGCCGCGGGGGCGTTTTCGTTGATGCTGGCGACGTTCGACCACTGGGCGGGGCGGGCCGCCTCGTCTATCTTGGTCCGATCGTCCCACGATTACTTCTTTCCGCAGGGAGCCATGCCATGACCGTGATGACCGCCGCCGCCATCGAAGACTTTCTCGACGAGATATTCCCCCAGCGCGCCGGGACCATCGAAGGCGTCGGCCCGATGCGGGCCACCATGAGCCTGGCCATCGAGGATGAGCACCTGCGGCCCGGGGCCAGCGTGTCGGGCCCCACCCTGATGGGGCTGGCCGATGTCTGCCTCTACGTGGCGATCCTGGCCCAGATCGGCCCGGAGCCCATGGCCGTGACCAGCGACCTGCACTGCCGCTTCCTGCGCCGGCCCCGGGGGGATCGCGATATCATCGCCAATGCCCGCATCATGAAGCTGGGCCGTCGCCTGGCCGTGGGCGAGGTGCAGCTGTTTTCCGCCGGCGACGAGGCGCCGGTGGCGCTGGTGACGGCGACCTATGTGCTGCCCGACAACGACTAGACACTGTCCGAAAACTGGCTGCGCTCGGCCATACGGAACCTAGGCGCGGTCACGCAGGGCGCATACGGCCAGTGCCAGCCAGCCGCCGATCATCAGCAGGCCGCCGATGGGTGTGATCATGCCCAGCCCGCGCAGGCCTGTCAGCGCCATGACATAGAGCGAGCCGGAGAACAGCACGATTCCCGCTGTCCAAAGCCCCAGCACCACGCCCTGTCCCCGACGCGGGTGCGCGGCGCGCCAGGCCAGCACGGCCAGCATCGCCAGGGTGTGCCAGGCCTGATAGCGCACCCCCGTCTCGAAGGCGGCAGCCAGCCGCGGGGCCAGCTGGCCCTCCAGGGCATGAGCGCCGAAGGCGCCCGCCATCACCATCAGGGCACCCGACACCGCCGCCATGCCCCACCAGGATCGGTCCTGCATCGATGTCACTCCCTGTCGGTTGGTATCGCTGCTCACCGTACCCCGAGGGGACGTAACCGGCTACAATATTGGCCCGTCAACGCAGAGAGGACGCCATGCAGATCCAGCTCAACGGTGAGGCCCATGATCTGGCCGCCGATCTCACGGTGGCGCAGTTGATCGATACCCTGGGCCTGACAGGACGACGGATAGCCGTCGAGCTCAACGAGGAGATCGTGCCCCGCAGCGAGCACGGGACGACCCGCCTGAGCCAGGGCGACCAGGTCGAAATCGTCCACGCTATCGGCGGTGGATGAGTGGATAGACGAACGGGTTCGATGAGCCGCTCTTTTCCAGATACCCTACGAAGGCATATTCGATGACAGACTTCTTTCAGGATCAACCGCTGCGAATTGCCGGCCACACCTTCGCGTCACGGCTGCTGGTGGGTACCGGCAAGTACAAGGATTTCGACGAGACGGCCGAAGCCATTGCCGCTTCCGGTGCCGAGGTAGTCACCTTCGCCGTGCGCCGCAGCAACCTGGGTCAGGAGGCCGGCGAGCCCAACCTGCTGGACGTGGTGCCGCCCGAGCGCTTCACCCTGCTGCCCAATACCGCGGGCTGCTATACGGCGAAGGATGCCGTGCGTACCTGCAAGCTGGCCCGGGAACTGCTCGACGGCCACAAGCTGGTCAAGCTGGAAGTGCTGGGCGACGACCACACCCTCTATCCCAACGTGGTCGAGACCCTCAAGGCGGCCGAGGTGCTGCTCAAGGATGGCTTCGACGTCATGGTCTACACCAGCGACGACCCGATCGTGGCCCGGGAGCTCGAGCAGATGGGCTGCTGCGCCATCATGCCGCTGGGCTCCTTGATCGGCTCCGGCCACGGTATCCAGAACCCGCACAACGTCCGGCTGATCATCGAACAGTCCGGCGTGCCGGTGCTGGTGGACGCCGGCATCGGCACCGCCTCGGATGCGGCCATGGCCATGGAGCTGGGCTGCGACGGCGTGCTGATGAACTCCGCCATCGCCCATGCCCGTCAGCCGGTGCTGATGGCCAGTGCCATGAAGAAAGCCGTCGAAGCCGGCCGTGAAGCCTTCCTGGCCGGGCGCATGCCGCGCCGCCAGAGCGCCGACCCCTCGTCGCCCTTTGCCGGCCGCATCAACGGCTGAATTTCCTACCAGAGCCCAATCGATTCCATGAGCGACCAGCGCCACGACAACGTCACCTCGAGCACCGGCCCGGAAGGGCCGGATGCCCCCCTGCACCGCCGCGGCATCAAGAGCTATGTGCTGCGTGCCGGACGCATGACCCAGGCCCAGACACGCGGGCTGGAGGAGGTCTGGCCTCGCCTGGGACTCACCCTGGCGGATGGGCGCCAGGACCTCGATGCCCTGTTCGGACGCCAGGCGCCCCGGGTGGTGGAGATCGGTTTCGGCATGGGCGCCTCGCTGATCGAGCAGGCGGAGCGCCATCCCGACACCGACTTCATCGGCATCGAGGTGCACGCCCCCGGCGTAGGCAAGCTGCTCGACGAGGCCGACAAGCGCGGCCTGGGCAACATCCGCATCTATCGCGAGGATGCGCTGGCGGTGCTCGAGCAGTGCCTGCCGGAAGCCAGCCTGGATACGCTGCAGCTCTTCTTCCCCGACCCCTGGCCGAAGAAGAAGCACCACAAGCGGCGCATCGTTCAGCCCGCCTTCGTCGAGCTGATCCGCACGCGCCTGAAGATGGGTGGCACGCTGCACATGGCCACCGACTGGCAGGCCTACGCCGAGTGGATGGCCGAGGTGATGGAGGCCGCTCCCGGCTATGCCAACACCGCCTCGCCGGAGACCGCGCCCTACGTCCCCCGGCCGTCGTTTCGCCCGCTCACGAAGTTCGAGGTTCGTGGCGAGCGATTGGGGCACGGGGTCTGGGACCTGCTGTATCGACGCTGTGCATAGCCAGGCCCGCGCCGGCGATGGCGATCGCCATGCCGGCGATGCCCTGGGCACTCGGCTGCTCGCCGAACATGGCCGCCGCCCAGAGCAGGGTCACCGCGGGGGTAAGGTAGACCAGCGATGAGGTCAGGGTCACGCCGAGCCGGCGCAGGCTCGCGACGAAGAAGCCGTATCCCCCCAGGCTGGAAAGCATCACCAGCCAGCCGATCGCGGAGATGCTGAGCCGATCGGTGGGCAGGGCCGGCGCACCACCCGCCACGATCATTGCCGCCAGGGTGAATATCCCGGTGGCGGCGAACAGCTGTACCATCAGGGTCGCCGCCAGCGGCAGGGCGGTCGCCCAGCGAACGGAGAGCAGGCTGCCGAGAGTCACGGCCACTACCGAACCCAGCGGCAGCGCATAGGCCCACAGCGGCGCATTGCCGCCGCCATGCTCGATATCATTCACCACATAGAGCAATACACCCAGCGTGGCGATGGCCATGCCTGCCCAGCCCCGGGCCGACAGGCGTTCACCGAGCCAAGGCCCTGCAAGCGCTGCGGCGAGCAGCGGCTGCAGCGCCGTGATCAGGGCGGTCACGCCGGTGCTGACGCCCTGCTCGAGCGCCAGTATCACCCCCAGCAGGTAGCCGCCCATGGTCAGGCTGCCGACGGCCATTTCCCGCACCACATCGCGCTGGGCCAGTCGGACACCGCCGACCAGTCGCCACCAGAGTGCGACCAGCAGGCTCGCCAGCAGAAAACGCCAGGCGAAAAGCGACAGCACGGGCGTATCGGCCTCGGTCGCCAACCTGCCTCCGACGAATCCGGAACTCCAGCACACCACGAAGCCCATGGCGATAAGCGGTGAAACCCATGACGCTCGCATTTCTCCTCCCTCCTGGGTGAACGGCCTTGAGCATGAGGGAGAAATGGATTTCAATGAATCGATAACTATTCGAGTGAGCATTCAATATGTCTGAAGTCTCGTCTGCGGCGCTGGACCTGGAGCTGTTGCGCAGCTTTCAGGCGGCCGCCCAGCTGGGGTCGCTGGCCGCCGCGGCACAGCAGCGCCATCGCACCGTCGGCGCCATCAGCATGCAGATCAAGCGCCTCGAGGAGGCGCTGGGGTCTCGGCTGCTCGAGCGGGGCTCCCGGGGCGTGAAGCCCACGGCGGTAGGCGAGGCCCTGCTGCTGGAGTCCCGCGAGCTTTTGCGGCTGCATGACGGCATGCTCTCGCGCTTCACCGGGCGCGGCCTGGGGGGCAAGCTGCGCCTGGGCTTGCCGGAAGACTATGCGCGGGAGCTGCTGGGCAGCGTGCTGCCGGAGTTCATGGCGCACCACCCCGATGTCCTGCTCGAGATCGTGACCGCCACCAGTGGCGAGCTGGCCCGACAGCTGAGCCGCTCCCAACTGACGCTGTCGGTGCTGCTGGACCGCCCCAACCCGCTGCCCGGCGGCGAGGTGCTGTGGCATACCTCGCCGGTGTGGGCCGGCCCCCGGGTCGGCGACCTGAACGACAGGCCACGCCTTCCCCTGGCGCTCCACGAGGTGGATTGCCCCTATCGGGCCCTGGCCATCGAGGCGCTCGAGGCGATCGGCCGGCCCTGGCATGCGGTCTTTACCAGCACCAGCATCCACGCCGTCGAGAAGGCGGTGGAAATGGGCCTGGCGATCAGCGTACTCGACCGCGAACGGCTGACCGGGGCCATGCGCGAGCTGGGGTCCGCGGAGGATATGCCACCGCTCAAGCGCTGTGAGGCGAGGCTCCATTTCGCCCCGCATATCGCCCCCGCCTCCCAGCCGGCGGCAGAAGCGATGGCCCACCTGCTGCGCGATCGCCTGACCCACCGCGGGCCCTGGCGCGGTGCTGGCGCGTCCTGAGAGAAGCGGCAGCGTCGGTGGAGAGAATCATTGTTGGAGCGCTCGGTTCGGCGCTCCGACTCCGCGTCGCGACTGGCGCCGCCAGGCGCCTCGGCGGAGGCGGTAACGCTGGTGGTCATCGCCAGCGCTGGCAACACCGCCGGGAGCCCTTCGGCCTCCAGTCGTGAGCTGAAGCTTCCTCCAACAGCGGTGTGGCAGCGTCGGCGGATAGAATCGCTGTTGGAGCGCCGCTCCGCGTCGCGACTGGCGCCGTCAGGCGCCTCGGCGGAGGCGGCAACACTGGTGGTCATCGCCAGCGCTGGCAACACCGCCGGGAGCCCTTCGGCCTCCAGTCGTGAGCTAAAGCTTCCTCCAACAGCAGGGAAGTTGCCTGC